>NZ_JBVIXA010000008.1:80776-512178 GCF_055594065.1 Streptomyces sp. NPDC040610
GAAGACGTCTCGTCCCGGGGGTCGGGGGGGTTGGTGGGAGGGGGGGGGCGGGACCCGGACACGAGGGGGGGGGGGGGGTCCCCCCCCCCCCCCCCTCCCCCCCCCCCCCCCGCCCCGTCGTCGTTCCTGCCCCGCTCCGTCTAGCGGCCGATCACCGGGTAGTGGTCGGACAGGTTGTCGTACGTGTACTCCTTGCCCCAGCTCGACACCGTCCAGGGCGTGGTGGTCTCCTTCACCACGTCGTTCTGCCAGTTCGCGGGACGGGCGTGGCCCGTGCGGTGCAGCACGTGGTCGAGGTCCTCGCGCGGGTCGTCCGGGTAGCGCTCGGAGGCGATCGAGTTGTCCTTCGTGTCGAAGGAGTACGGGTGGCCGGTGCGGGCGTCCGCGGGGGCGAGCCCGGCGTCGCCGAGCATCGAGGCGTACTCGTCGCTGTGCCGGTCCACGTTGAAGTCGCCCGCCACCAGGACCTGTTCGCCCGCCGGGATCTTCTTGGCGTCGAGGAAGGCGTCGAGCTCCTTGAACTGCGCGGCGCGGGTCTTCGCCGCCTGGCCCGCGGCGCACCCGGGGTCGGTGGACTGGGTGTGGGTGCCCACGACGTGGACCTTGGTGCCGTTCACGTCCAGGACGGTGTAGACGAAGCCCTTGTTGGAGAAGTAGTCCCCGCCGCAGGCGTCCTTGTAGACGTACTGCTCCTTGCGCTGAATCGGCCACTTGCTGAGGACGGTCACCCCGCCGTCTTCGGGCGTCGTCGCGGAGTAGGCGCCGCCGGTGGCGTCCCAGCCGCTCTTGGACCGGCCCATGACCGGCGTCTGGTGCGGGTATGCGGCCTTGGCGTTCGCCTGGAGCGCGTCGGAGGAGGAGTTGTCGAAGGCCTCCTGGAGGACGACGACGTCGTTGTCCCGGAAGAACCCGGCGGCAGGGATCGCCTTGGCACGGTGGTCCTGGCCCCAGTTCGGGTACAGCGTCTTGCTGAACAGGAAGGCGTTGTACGTCAGCACCTTCAGCTGCGGGGTTTCCGCCGCCGACGCGGTGGGCGCGGTGGCCACCAGCGTCGCCGTCGCGGCCAGTGCCACGGCGGTGGCGCCGACCGTGTACGTACGCGGCGTGGAGTGGGGCATGAGGGTTCTCCCTGTGGGGGTGGGGGACCGGGCCGCGAGGGCGACACCGGCGCCGTCATCCAAGGCAGCGCCGGTTACGCCCAGGTGGCCTGCGTGTGTTGATCACTTGACGTGTCATCACAACTTGCACACCTGGGGCGTTCGCCGCTCCGTCGGGATCCCGGAATGTCACCTGTCCCGTTGGGATCCCGGAGCGTCCGCCGCCCCGCCGGGATCCCGCCCCGCGCGTCAGGAGTCGTGCCGCAGCCGGTCGCGCTGGACCTGGCAGGCGAGGGCGCGACGCACGGAGGCCGGTGCGGTGGTGGCGGCCTCCGTGCGCACGGGGACGTCGAGGCCGCGGCTGATCCGGTCGTAGGCGTCCCGGAAGCCGCGGGGCAGTTCGGGATCGCGTCGCCGCAGATCCTCCTCGACGAGGCGCCGCAACTCGTCGACGTGCTGCGGCGTGAAGCGCTTCTTGCCCCGGGCGATGGCGTGGACGTAGCGGGCGCAGTGGGCGACCTCCGGGGAGACCTCGACGATCTCCTCCGCGAGACCCCACAGACGCCCTTCGAGCCACGGGACGTCGTGCTGGTCGAGGGAGAGGTCCGGCGGGGGCGGCGCCTCGTCCTGCTTGTACTTGGCCACCTGCTTGGACACCGCGGGCTGACTCATCCCGGTGAGCCGGGCGATGCGGTCCTGGGTCCAGCCGAGGCGGACGAAGACCTTGATCATCTCGGCGCGCAGGGCGCGCATCTCCTCGCCCGCGCGGATGACCTCGTTCATGGAGGCGAGCATCCGCTCGGCCTGCTCCTCGGTCAGTGCCCCGGTCGGCGGCCCGGGATGTCGCCGCGCACTCTCTTCGCCTGCCACAACCCGGTTATACACCCGGCGGGGCAGGTCGTCATAACCGGGTTGTATAACCAGGTTATGGCTGGCAGTATCCGAGCCATGCCCACCTTCTGCGCAACCGACGGAACCCGGCTCGCCTACCGCGAGACCGGCCACGGCGCCCCCCTCGTCTGCGTCCCCGGCGGCCCGGCGGACTCCGCCTACCTCGGCGACCTCGGCGGCCTGTCCGCGCACCGCAAGCTGATCTTCCTGGACCTGCGCGGCACCGGACGCTCCGAGCGGCCCGAGGACACGTCCTCCTATCGCTGCGACCGCCTCGTGGACGACGTCGAGGCGCTGCGCGCCCACCTCGCCCTGCCCGAGATCGACCTCCTCGGCCACTCCGCGGGCGCGAACGTCGTCACGCAGTACGCGGCCCGCCATCCGGCCCGCGTCGCCAAGCTCGCCCTCGTCGCCCCCGGCGCCCGGGCCGTCGGCATCGTGGTCACGGGGGAGGAGCGCCGTGCGCTGGCGCGGGGCCGCGAGGGCGAGCCGTGGTTCCCGGCCGCGTACGCCGCCCTGGAAGCGATCACGCGGGGCGCGGGCAGCGACTGGGACGCGCTCGCGCCCTTCTTCTACGGCCGGTGGGACGAGGCGACCGCCCGGCACCACGCGGACAGCCAGCCGGCCAACGACGAGGCCGCCGCCCTCTTCGGGGCCGATGGCGCCTTCACCCCGGAAGCCACCCGTGCGGCGCTCGCCACGCTCCCGGCGCCCGTCCTGCTGCTCGCCGGGGAGTTCGACCTGAACAGCCCGCCCGCGCCGACGGCGGAGTTCGCCGGGCTGTTCCCCGACGCCACCTACGTCGTGCAGCCCGGGGCGGCGCACTTCCCCTGGCTCGACGACCCCGGCCGGTTCGTGGCGACCGCCGCGGAGTTCCTGGGCTGAGGGAGCCCGGGGCCACGTGCCGCGGGCGGCTCAGGTCGCCGGTGCCGTCCCGGGGCAGTGCGCGGGGTCGTGCTCGCCGCCCCGTGACAGCCACGCCTGCAGACAGCACGCCGCGTTCAGTTCGGTCCAGCCGCGGTTGACCTCCTTGAACAAGGACGGCCCGAACGGGGGCTCCGGGCTGGGGCGCGCGGCGAGTTCGGCGCGCTGGGCGAGGGCGCGGGCGCAGCGCAGGGCGGCGCGCTCGCGCCGGGCGCGCGCGGCAAGGAGTCCGGCCCCGTGCACGAGGCCGGCGGCGGGGAGCCAGGCGTGGGACTGTGCGGCGTACACGGCGCTCACGGTGAACAGCGCGGCGCCCGCAGCCAAGGCGCGGTGGTCGGTCATCTGCGTCTCCTGTGCGGGGTGGGGGCGGATGGGGGATGGGGGGCGCCCGGGGCGCGCCCGGCACCGGTGCCGCGGCCGGGGGCGTCCATGCCGCGCCGCAATCCTTATGCCCCGGTCTGTCGTGTTGACGCAGTGACTCGTTGAAGTCGCACCTTGTCTTGAGGGATGCGTCGCGGATGCGCCGCCGCTGTCGCGTGCTGTGAAACGAATCACATCGAAGACCTGTCACGGTTTCCCGGCGCGAGGTGTCTCGATGGGCGTCCGACGAGAGGAGCAGGGTGTGATGCGCAAGTGCCGACGCGTACGCGTGGCGGGGGTGAGCCGTGACTGAGGACGCCTTCACCGAGCACCGGCCGCTGCTGTTCACCATCGCCTACGAGATGCTGGGCAGCGCCACCGACGCCGAGGACGTGCTGCAGGAGAGCTATCTGCGGTGGCGCGCGGTCGACCAGGACGAGGTCGAGCACCCGCGCGCCTACCTGGTCCGCATCGTGACCCGGCAGTCCCTCAACCACCTGCGCGCGGCCAAGGCGCGACGCGAGGAGTACGTCGGTTCCTGGCTGCCCGAGCCGATCCGGACCGCGCCCGGCGTGAGCGACGACGCGATCCTCGCCGAGTCGGTGTCGATGGCCATGATGCTCGTCCTGGAGACCCTCAACCCCACCGAGCGCGCCGTGTTCGTGCTGCACGACGTGTTCGGCTACACCCACGGCGAGGTCGCCGCCTCGATCGGGAAGACCGAGGTGACCGTCCGGCAGATCGCCCACCGCGCCCGCCGCCACGTGCACGCGCGGCGCCGCCGCTTCGAGCCGGACTCCGACGCGGGCCGGGAGATCGTCCAGCGGTTCCTGTTCGCGGCGTCGACCGGCGAAGTGCAGGCGCTGATGGACCTGTTGGCGCCCGATGTCGTGCAGATCTCCGACGGCGGCGGGAAGGTCGTCGCCGCCCGCCGCCCGATCGTCGGACGCGCCGACGTCGCCCGCTTCGTCCTCGGCGTGATCAGCGGTGTCACCGCGGCGACCCAGGTCGAGTACGCCACGTACAACGGCATGCCCGCGGCGCGGTTCGTCACCGACGGGGAACTCGACTGGCTGGTCGCCTTCGAGATCCACGACGGCCGGATCACCGGCCTCTACGGCATGCGCAACCCGGACAAGCTGCACCGCGCAGAGGCGGTGCTCCCGCTCGACAGAGGAGGCAATCAGCCATGGAAACCATGATCGTTGAACGCGTCGTCGCCGCTCCGATCGAGGACGTCTTCGCCTGGCTCACCACGACCACCAACTACACGCGCTCACCCCTGGTGGTGCGCTGCCGCCTGGCCCGGCCCGGCGAGTCCGCGCCTTACGGCGTCGGCGCGGTGCGCAACCACCTGTGGCTGATCGGCTGGTTCCGGGAGCGCATCACCCACTACGACCCGCCGTACGCCACCGACTACGTCGTCGACCGCAGCTTCCCGCCGGCCCGCCACGAAGTCGGCCGGATGACGTTCGAGGAGGTCGAGGGCGGCACCCTGGTGCGCTGGACCACCCGCGCGGAGATTCCCGTCCCGCTGATCGGCGGCTTCCTCACCCGCCGCGTCGCGCGCCCCATCATCACCCGCACCTTCGGCAACATCCTCGACGCGGCCCACAGCGCGCTGGCCGGCCCCCGGGCCTCGGCTGCCCACTGAGCAGCGGACACGCCGAGGGGGATGGTGCCGACCGGTCTCAGCGGAACGCGGCGATGTGGCGGGCGGCCCAGTCCGCGAACGGGCGCGGGGCGCGGCCGAGTATCCGCTGCACGTCCGGGCTGACCCGCACCTCCGCCGGACTCGGGGAGCCGAGGATGTCCAGGGTGTCGTCGGCGAGTTCCACCGGCATGCTGTGCGCCATGGCCGCCCTGGCCTCGTCGCGGGTGAGGTCGTGGAAGCGCACGGGTGAGCCGAGTGCGGCGGCGAGGGCCTCCGCCTGCTGACGGGGTGTGATCACCTCCGGGCCGGTCAGTTCGTACACACCGCCGGTGTGCCGCTGATCCAGCAGGCAGGCCGCCGCGACCTCGGCGATGTCCGCCGGATCGATGATCGGCACACCGACGTCGCCGTAGGGCGCGGCGACGACCTGCCGCGTGCGGACGGAATCGGCCCACCACAAGGCGTTGGACGCGAAGCCGCCCGGCCGCAGGATGGCCCACTCCAGGCCGGACTCCCGCAGCGTGTCCTCCACCCCGCGCAGCGCGATCCGCGTCGACCCGAAGGGCCTCGTCGCCACGCCCAGCGAGGAGAGCAGGACGACCCGGCGGACCCCGCCGGCCACGGCCTGGCCGATGACGTCGGCCGGGCTTGCCCCGGCCGCGTGCAGATCGCCGGACAGCAGCAGGAACAGCGCCTTCGCCCCGGCGAGGGCGGGCTCCAGACTTGCCGGTTCGGCCAGGTCGGCCGTCACATGGCGGACCCCGTCCGGCACGGCCGCCGCATGCCGCGACACGGCCGTCACCTGCTGTCCCGCCTCGACCAGCGCCTGCGTCAAAGGTCGGCCCACATTCCCGGTAGCCCCGGTCACCACGATCATGAACAACTCCTCGCCAGATGCGTTCTGTAGATGCGTTCTGTGGCCGCGACGCTAGGAGCCTGAACTAACTCTTGGTAAGGACGTACCTCGGAGTAAGCTCCTCCCATGGCGGAAGGCGCGCAGCTCACACAGACTGAGGCGGACCAGCGGTATGAGGTGTTTCACACCGACTGCCCGGCGCGCGACGTGGTCGACCACGTCACCAGCCGCTGGGGCGTCTGGGTGCTGATCTCCTTGCGGAATACCGATCTCCGCTTCTATGAGCTGCGCGAGAGCATCCAGGGCATCAGCGAGAAGATGCTCGCCCAGACCCTGCGCGCACTGGTCCAGGACGGCCTGGTCTGGCGCGAGGTCGAACCGACGACACCGCCCCAAGTCACCTACGGCCTCACCGAGTTCGGCCGGGAGGTCGGCGAGCCACTGACGGAGCTGTTCGACCGGGTCACGCGACGGTTGTCGCCGCGCGAAGCGGGATAGCGGGCGGTACGCGGCTCGACGGCACGGCGGGCCGACGTGGATCGGCACGCCGGGGACCACGCAGTCGCCTGCTGAGGGCGCACCTCCGAGCGCGCACTGCCGTGAGGCTCACGTCCTTGCCGCACTCGACGCCCTTCCTGCACACGGGGCAGACGTCCAGGTGCTGAAGGTGGATCCGGTACAGCTCGTCCGGGCGCGAGGCGGCACTCTCGGTCCCGTTCACCGCTCGATCGCCTTCAGCGTCTCGCCGGTGGAGAGCAGTGCGGCCAGGTGTGCGGGGTCGCACAGGTGCCCGCGGCGCTGTGGCTCCACGGCCCAGTACGTGACAGGGGAGACCTGTTGGCCGATCCGTGGCACGGGGAGGTGGATGCCCTTGCCGAGGCGATGCTCCGGGCCCTCCCACATCGCGTCGGGGTGGATGAGTACGTAGTACAGACCGCTGCCGGTGCGGACGTCGCGGACGAACGGGCCGTGCAGCCGGTCGAGCAGGGCCGCGCCCACGGTGCGCGGGTCGTCGCTGCCGAGGGCGCCGTGGATGCGCCGTGCCGGGACCCGGATCGCGTCGAAGCGTGCGCCGAGCGGGAGGAGCGCGACGGCGTGATGGGCCCACTCGGCCTGGGCCTGGCGCGGGACGGGGTGCGCACCGGCGAGCCAGTCGGCGATGGCTCCCCGGTCCGGGGCCTCTTCCCGTGCGCTGCTTCCTGGGCCTGGCCCAGGGGCCTCAGCCTCGCCCATCTCGACTCCCTCGTAGTCGGCCATGCCCCGGGGCTGTTCGCACGGTCGCCGGGGGCCGTGGTGCTACGAGGAAACCGGAAGTTCCCTGTCTGGCATCAGGACAGATCGAGGGCACTTTCTGACGAAGTACCGGACAGTTTTCCTACGCGGGCGGTGACGGTACAACTACCGTCAAGGGGCACATGCAGCAGGGAGGCACGATTCCCACGCAGCGGAACGCCTCGCTGGAGGCGCTCCTGACGAAGTTCGGGTACACACACCAGGCGTTGGCCGACATGGTCAACCGCATCGCCGCTGACGAGTTCGGCGAACCCGCGAACTGTACGGACCGCCATGTGCGGCGCTGGATCTCCGGGCACGTCCGCTGGTCGTGGCCGCGTCACTTTCGGCCCCTTGAGTGCATCTTCGGCCGCAGCCCCCAGGAGATGGGGTTCATGCCGAGGGCGGCATCACTCGCTCCCGCACGGGCGCGTCCGGCAGCCGTGTCCACTACGACAGACACTGCCGTATTCGACGTCGCCGCCGACTACCTCCTTGCCGCGCAGGCCGAACATGCTGGCCGTCCAGCCGAGGCAGCACGCATCAACAAGGCTGCCCTCGGCGAGCGGCATCTGCGGAATCAGCCGCTCATCACCTCGCTCCTGCACGCCCGGCTCGCCGATTGCCTTGCCCAGATCAACGATCCGCGAGGCATGGGACGACAACTGGTCGCGGCCGAACGCGCCTATGACCGCGCTGGGATGACCACCGCCCCGAGCTGGCTTGTGTTCCTCACCCCGGCGGAACTGTCCGGACTCGGCGCCATCGCCCACCAGAGTGCAGGCGACTTCGCTCGCGCCGAGCAGCATGTCCTGCGAACTCTCGATCTCCTTGAGGACGGGTTCAACCGCAACCGGACCCTCTATGCCGTGTTGCTAGCCGAACTCCAGTTGGCGCAGGGGGAGCATGAGCGTGCCGCTGCGACCGCCGCGACCGTCCGGTCGGGTCACATCGCCAGCAGCCGTATCAGCGCTCGTCTCACCCGGGTTGCCGCACTCGGCCAGGGAGGACGTACGTGAGACCCAGCGCTCGACTTGACCTGCGGCACTACGGGCACGCGCATACGGCCACGATCCGCGAACTCCTCCTGGACGTTCACGACGAGGTGTACGAGGGAGTTGACGATCCCCTCGCCCCGCGGGAGGCGTTCGCCCGGTTTGCCGACAGCTGGAGCGCCAAGGAGGACTTCGCGTGCGTCGTCGGCTATGACCAGGGGCAGCCGGTCGGCTATGCCTACGGCGCTCCGCTCACTTCTGCGACGACGTGGTGGAAGGGGGTCGTACCCGCCCTGCCTGCGGAGTTCACGGCGGAGACGGGTGCGCGGACCTTCGCCTTGTCGGAACTGATGGTCCGTGCGCCATGGCGCGGCACGGGAGCATCGCGGCTGCTCCACGACGAGTTGCTGAGTGAGCGGGGAGAGGACCGGGTGACGCTGCTCGTGCACCGGGACCACGTGAAGGTACGCGCCCTCTACGAGAGTTGGGGCTATGAGTCCATGGGCGAGGTCGTGCCGTTCCCGGGAGCCCCCACCCTGTGTGCCATGGTGCTTGCTCGCCCGGGCTGTCCAGGACACCTCGGGCGCCCGTGACCGCACCAGCCGCAGCGAGGTCGGCTCGAAGATCGACGCTAGGGAGCGATGTTTGTCATGGCAGGTCAGGTCTGGGTGTCGCTCATATCGTTGGGCGGCATCGTCCTCGGCGGTGTGTTGTCCTACCTCGTCCAGCACAGGACTCAGCAATCGGCGGAACGTGCCGAACAGGAACGGCAGCGGCTCTCGTTGTCGGAGACCCGGTGTGCGGAACGGCTCGCGCTGCTGGAGCGGTTCATCGAGGTCTCCGCGGAGGCGGAACGCTGCGCCTATACCCGGCCGTCCGAGTGGGAGGACACCGATACTGGTACCTCACGACCCGGGACGTCATGTACCGGTTGTGGGTCGCGGACCGGCTCCTCCGCATCCAGTTCCCCCTGACCGTCCATGACGCCGCACACGCGCACTTCCTCGACCTCAACAGGACGGTGTGGCACGGCCTGCCCGGCGGTGAGAGCGTTCGGGACCACCTGGAGGGCAACCGGTCGGCGTTTGTCGACGCGGCCCGCGAAGTCATGGGATAGCCCACTCCGGCCGGGATGCTGAGCCCGGCCCTCGGGCGGGCAGGATCCGCCCCCGGGTGAGCGTCACGACCTCGTCGGCGGCCGCGAGGCCCGACCGGTCGTGGGTGACCAGGAGCGTGGTGCGGCCCCGGGTGGCGTCGAGGATGTCGGCGAGCACGGCGGCCGCGGTGTCCGGGTCGAGGCCCTCGGTGGGTTCGTCGAGGACGAGGACGGGCGGGTCGGCGAGCAGCGCGCGGGCCAGGAGCAGGCGGCTGCGCTGGCCGCCCGACATCGTGGCGCCGTCCCCGCCGACGAGGGTGTCCCAGCCGTCGGGCAGCGACTCGACCCAGTCCAGGAGCCGGGCCCTGCGGGCCGCGTCGCGCAGGTCGGCGTCCGTGGCATCCGGGCGGGCCAGGGCCAGATTGGCGCGGAGCGTGGCGTGGAAGACGTGGGCGTCCTGCGTCATGCCGGTGATCACGGCGCGCGCGTCGGCGCCCGCACAGTCCCGCAGTTCGCGCCCGCCGACGCGGATGGACCCCGCCTCGTACGGGACGAACCGCATGAGCGCCGCGATGAGCGTCGACTTCCCCGACCCGCTGGCGCCGAGGAGCACGACCCGGCGGCCGGGTGGCAGCCGCAGGTCCACCCCGTCCAGGGCGAGGGGCCCGCCGGGGCGGTGGCGCACCCGTAGGCCGGTGATGTCCACGCCCAGCGGCTCGGCGGTCGGGAGCGGGGCCGGGGCGGGCGGGTCGACGACGGGCGGGGGCGTGTCGAAGAGGTCGGACAGGCGGTGGGCGCAGACCCGCACCGCGGCGAGGTGGCGGGCGGCCGCGGGCAGCGGCGCCAGGGCGTCGAAGGAGACCAGCGCGAGGACCGCGAGGACGGTGAGGTGCGTGGCGGGCAGCGCGCCGTCCGCGTGCGCGCGCACCGCGAGCCAGGTGACACCGACCGTCGCTCCGCCCTGCAGCAGCAGGACCACGGCCGAGGCGAGCGACGTGGTCAGCGCCTGGCGCCGCTCCAGCGCGGCGATCCGCGCGGAGGCGCTGCGGGCCCGCTCGTCCGCGCGGCCCCGCGCTCCGTACGCGGCCAGGTCCGCCGCGCCCCGCGTCAAGTCCACAGTGAGCGCGGCGAGTTCGGCCCGCGTCTGCTTCTCCGCGCGGCCCGCGCGGCGGGAGAGCGCCAGCACCAGCGTGGGTACGACGACCCCCGCCACGGCGAGGAGCAGTCCGAGCAGGACACCCGCCTGCGGTAGCAACACCGTGGCCAGGCCGGTGGCGGCCGCCGCGACCGCGCCCGCGGCAACCGCAGGGAACAGCGCCCGCAGCAGCAGATCCTGGGCGGCGCCGACGTCGTCGACGAGTCGGGTCAGCAGATCCCCGCCCCGAAAGGCCGGGGTGCCCGCGGGCGCGAGCGGCACCAGCGCCTCGTACACCCGCGTCCGGAAACCCGCGACGGCCCGCAGCGCACCGTCGTGACCGAGCAGCCGGTCGGCGTAGCGCAGCGCCCCGCGCCCCAGGGCCAGGGCCCGCACGGCCACGATCGCGAGGGCGACCGACGCGAGCGGCGGCTGCTCGGCGGCCCGGGTGATCAGCCAGGCCGCGGTGGCCATCAGCGCGGCGGCGGCGAGGTCGCTCCCGGCGGCGGCGAGCGCGCCGGGGAGCAGCCTGCGCCAGTGCGGGAGGAGGTGGCGCAGGAGCCGGAGGGTGGGGTGGGGTGTGCGGGCGCGGGTGGTGGCCTCGGTGGGGGTGGTCATGAGGCCATCGGCCTTTCTGTGGGTGGGAGTTGAGGGAGGGGAAGGGGTACGTGTGTGGGGGCGCCGTCTGCCTTCGGAGCGCCTGCGGCGGGGTTGGTGTTCGGGGTGTGTGGGCGGGGCGGAGCCGGATGCTTCCTGGGCTTGCTTGGTCTGCTTTTGCGCCTGCGGTGAGGTCGGTGTTCGTGTGCGGGGGTGCGGCGGAGCGGGGCGCTTTCTGGGGTCGCGTGTGCTGCGTCCGCGGCGCAGTGGGCGTATGGCCGCGAAGGAGCCCGACGCCGCCTCGGCCCGCGTCTCTGCTTCCGCGTCCGCGGCGAGGCCGACCTTCGGGGGCGTGCCGGGAAGGGGCCGGCCCCTTCCTGAGCCCGGGCTCTCTGCCCCCTCATGAGCCCACCAACCCGTCCATGAGGGCGGGCGCGGGCCTCGGTCGGCTCGGGGCGATGCTGCCCGCTCGTACCGTGACGATCCGGTCCGCGTGGGGCAGCAGGCTCGTGCGGTGGGCGACCACGAGCGCGGTGCGGCCGCGCATCAGGTCGACCGTCGCGCGCGTGACGGCGGCCTCGCTCTCCGGGTCGAGGTGGGCCGTCGGCTCGTCGAGGAGCAGGACGGGAGCGCCCTTGAGGAACGCCCGGGCCAGGGCGACGCGTTGGCGCTGACCGGCCGAGAGCCCGGCGCCGTGCTCGCCGAGGACGGTGTCGTACGCCTCCGCCAGCTCCTCGATGAATACGTCGGCCGATGCGGCGCGGGCCGCGGCGCGCACCTCCGCGTCGCTCGCGTCGGGGCGCCCGAGACGGATGTTGTCCGCGACGGACGCCGCGAACAGGTGCGGGCGCTGCGGCACCCACGCCACCTGCGCGCGCCACGCGTCCCCGTCGAGGTCGCCGAGACCGGCGCCGCCGACCTCGACCCGCCCCGACGCGGGCGTCACGAAGCCGAGGAGCAGCGCGAGGAGCGTGGACTTGCCCGCGCCGCTCGGGCCGACCAGCGCCACGTGCTCGCCGGGGCGGACGGAGAGGTGGACGTGCCGCAGGGCGGGCGCGGCGCGGTCGGGGTAGTGGACGGTGACGTCGTCGAGGCGCAGGTGGGCCGTGCGGGCGTCGGGGGCGGGTCCGGTGTGATCCGCGGGTGCGTCGAGGGCCGGGCCACGGCTGGGGTGGCTCTCGGGCGTGTCGAGGGCCGGGCCGTGCCCGGTGTGGGTCTCGGGCGCGTCGGCCGACTCGTCGAGGACGCCGAACACCCGCTCGGCGACCGCGATGCCTTCGGCGCTGTCGTGGAAGGCCGCGCCCAGGGCGCGCAGCGGCAGATACGCCTCGGGCGCGAGGAACAGCACGACCAACGCCGAACGCAGGTCCAACTCGCCGTGCAGCAGCCGCAGTCCGACCGGTACGGCGACCAGCGCCACGGAGAGGGTGGCGACCGTCTCCAGGACGAACGACGACAGGAACGCCACGCGCAGCGTTCGCATGGTGGCCCGCCGGTGGGCGTCCGCCATCTCGCCCACCACCCGCGCCTGATGCCGCTCCCGGCCGAACGCGCGCAGCGTCGGCAGCCCGGCCACCACGTCGAGGAAGTGCCCGCCGAGCCGCGCCAGCAGCCGCCACTGCCGTGCGGTGCGGCGCGCGGTGTGCAGGCCGACCAGCGCGCCGAACACGGGGATCAGCGGCAGCGTCACGACGACGATCAGCGCCGACGTCCAGTCGGTCCACGCCAGCCAGCCGACCACGGTGAGGGGCGCCACCGCGGCGGCGGCCATCGTGGGCACGTAGCCGACGACGTACGGGTCGAGGGCGTCGAGGCCGCGGGTGACGAGTGTGGCGGTCTCACCGTGGCGGTGGGCCGCGAGCCGCAGGGGGCCGGTGTGCCGCAGCCTGCCCGTGATCCGGTCCCGCAGCGTGCGCTTGACGTCGGCGGCGGCACGCTGGGCGAGCACCCCGCGGGCCCAGGCCAGGAGCGCGCGCAGCGCCATGACGGCGCCCAGCGCGGCCAGCGGCCCGGCGCGGAACGTGCGCCCGGCGAAACCGTCGGCGAGGACCGTCGCCAGGAGGACCGCCTGGGCGACGGTGAGCCCGGCGCCGAGGAGGGACGCCGTCGTCGCGTACATCATGTGGCGGCGCAGCAGCGGGAGTTCGCGCAGCAGACGGCGTTCGACGGGCTTCATTGTGGGGGGTGCCTTTCCTGGTTGTGCGGGGGTGCGGGGGTCGCTGGGGCTACGGGGACCCGCTGGGGTCTGGATCCTCGACGCCGGGCGCTCAGAAGTAGCTGGGGTGGCGCAGGCCCGTCCGCCCCCGGAAGACCCACCAACTCCACGTCTGGTAAGCGAGGATCACCGGGATCACCAGCACCCCGAACGCGCTCAGGATCTTCAAGGTGGCGTCGTCCGTGACGGCGTGACTGATTGTCAGGCCGCGGCCCGCCGAGCTGGTCAGGAGGTACGGGTAGTGCCCGGCCCCCACGAGCAGCACGGGCAGCGCGGTCGCGCAGCAGGTGGCCGCGAACGCCCGGACGTGATGTCCGCCGGAGAGGGACCACCAGGCCCCGCAGAGCGCCGCCGCGAAGAGGGCGGCGATGGCCGCCGAGGTCGCCCTGTTCGTCATCGAGGCACCGGCGCCGAAGAGCGTGAGCAGCAGGGGCAGGGCGCCCATCAGGCCGACCGCCCGCAGCAGCGCGAGCCCCAAGTGCCGTGCTCTCCCGGCGAGTACGGGGTCGGAGCGCAGTGCGACGAAGACCGCCCCGTGCGCCGCGAAGAGCAGCGCGGTCGTCACGCCGCAGGCCAGCACGAACGGCGAGAACACATCACCGAACCCGATGTGGAAACTCCCGTCGGCCCGCCGGGGCACCCCGTGCAGCAGCAGCCCCACGACAAGTCCCCAGCACACGGCGGGAAGCCCGCCGCCGAACACGATCAGGACGTCCCACCGGCGCCGCCCGCGGGCACTGCGGGAACGGCGGCGCAGCTGGATCGCGGCATTGCCGAGGACCAGGCCGACGAGGATCGCCACGATCAGCGGATACAGGCCGGACAGCAGAGTGCCCTCCAGATGCGGGAAGGCGCCGAACAGCACCCCTGTGAAAGCGACCAGCCAGACCTCGTTGCCGAGGAAGAACGGGGCGATGGCATCGAGGGCGGTGTGCCGGTCGGCCTCTCGCTCCTTTCTCCCGCCGAGCCAGGGATGCAGCATCTGTACGCCGTAGTCGTATCCGCCGAGTACGAAGTACCCGGCGAGAAGCAGACCGAGGAGGGCCAGCCAGGCGGTCTCCAGACTCATCTCGCTCAACTCTCTTTACAGGGCAGAAGGGCAGAAAGGGCAGGGGTGGGCAGGGCGGGGAGGTGCTGGACGCGAGCGGAGTCAGATCACGGCGACGGCCACAGGCTCGGCCTCGGCCGCCAGCGGCTCGGTGGCGCCGAGCTGAGTGGCGTCCGGGCCGCGGCGGGCGAACCGGGTGATGAGGGCCCAGTTCGTCACGGCCAGCGCGCCGAAGACGGCGATGAACACGGCACAGGACACGGCCAGCGAGGCCGTACTGACGTGGGAGAGCGCGTCCTCGACCGTCAACTCGCCGTACACCAGCCAGGGTTGGCGGCCGACCTCGCGGACGACCCAGCCGCCCGCGGAGGCGATGAAGGGGAACGGGACCGACGCGACAAGTACCCACAGGCAGGGGCGCCAGCGCAGCAGCCGGTCCTTCCACAGCAGGATGACGGCGATGAAGGTGAGGGTGGAGACGGTGTTGCCGATGACGGTCATCACGTCCATCGAGATGCGGATGGTGTCCTGCCAGGGCACGTAGTCGCCGGGGCCGTACTCCCCGACGAGCCGCGCCTGCACCTCGGCGACGCCGCTGTTCCGCAGGACCGCGTCCTTCATGGGCTGCGTCCGCTCGATCACGGGCCGCTGGAGTTCGCCGACGACGACAACGAAGAAGGAGGCGACCGTGGCCACCCAGAGGCCGAGCCGCAGGGACCCGCGGAACAGTTCGGTCTCCTCGGTGCGCCGCAGGAAGTGGTAGGCGCTGACCCCGGCGACGAAGACACCGCCCGTCGTCAGCGCGGCGAGCGCGATGTGACCGAGCGCGACCAGGGCGCTGGAGTTGGTGAGCAGCGCCCCGAAGTCGGTCAGGTAGGCGGCGCCGTCGCGCACTTCGTAGCCGACCGGGTGCTGCATGAAGCCGTTGGCGATCAGGATCCAGTATCCGGAGGCGTACGCGGTGAGGGCGACCAGCCAGATCAGTGTGACGTGCGTGCCCCGGCGCAGCCGCCCCCAGCCGAAGATCCACATGCCGAGGAAGGTGGACTCGGCGAAGAAGGCGATGAGGGTTTCGAGGGCCAGCGGGGCACCGAAGACATTGCCCGCGAACTTGCTGAGTCCGCTCCAGCTGAGCCCGAACTGGAACTCCATGACGAGGCCGGTGACGATGCCGACCGCGTAGTTGATGACGTAGAGCTGACCCCAGAAGCGCGTCATGCGCTCCCGGACTGCTCTCTTGGCGGGATCACGGGTGAACGCGGCCCGGGTGTGCATGATCGCCACGAGGGGGACGAGCCCCATGGTGAGGATCACGAACAGCCAGTGGATGCCGGTCGTGGCCGCGAACTGGAGTCGCGCCAGCTCCGCAGCGCTCATGATGCGACCTTCCTGGGGGACGGGTGGCCGATGGGACGGGTGGACGGGTGGCCGGGGGGTGGGCTGACATGGGTGGGGCCGCCGCTTCGCGTGTGCGGATGCCGGGCGCCGTTGCCCGTCACCCGTGCGGTGACCCCAGGAGCGACCGTAGGGAAAATCGCTTATGCCTTCCAAGACCGATTTCACCATGTGAAGATGACCGCAGAGGCATAAGTAAAGGTGGACCGTGGATCTTCTGCAGTTGCGCTACTTCCAGACCGTCGCGCGGTACGAGCACATCAGCCGCGCCGCCGAGGAGCTGCGCGTCGCCCAGCCCTCGCTGAGCCGCACCATCGCGCGCCTGGAGGCCGACCTCGGCTGCCCGCTCTTCGACCGGGAGGGCCGCCGCATCCGGCTCAACCCGTACGGCGCGATGTTCCTGCGCCACGTCGACCGCGCCCTCAGGGAGCTCGACGACGGCCGCAGGGCCCTGCGCGACGCCCGGGACACCGGGCTCGGCCGGGTCGGCGTCGCCTCCGAGACCCTGCTGACCATCACGCACGTCCTCGGCAGCTTCCGGGCCGCGCACCCGCGTGCCGACGTCCGGCTCTTCCAGTCGACGGCCCAGGAGATGGAACGCCAACTGCGCGCCGGAGAGATCGACTTCTGCGTGGCCTCACAGCCACTGACCGGCGCGAACCTGGAGTCGGTCGAGCTCGCCCGCGAGGAGGTGCTGCTCGCCGTCCCGCGCGGGCACTGGCTCGACGGGCGGGAGAGCGTGACGATCCCCGAGATCGCCGACGAGCCGTTCGTCACCACACGCGTCGGCCACTGGCAACGCGCCCTCCTCGACCGGCTGTTCGCCTCCGAAGGGCTCGCGCCGACGCTGTCCTGCGAGGGCGACGAACCGGGCGCCAGCCAGGACATGATCAGCGCGGGTCTCGGGATCGGCCTCATCCCGGCGATCTCCCGCCAGGCCGGTACGGACTCGCACGTCCCGGTCGCCTGGGTGCACATGGACGTGGCCGACTGCCATCGAGTGCTCACCCTGGTGCGCAACCGCGACGCCTACCTGTCCGAAGCCGCCCTGAAATTCCAGGAGTTCGTCACCAGCAGGCCGTTCATGACCCACCGCCTGCCCGACCCGCGCCGCGGGCGCAGGTCGGGTCCCTCCTAGCGTCTGCCGGGGGCCTGGCCGGTGTCGGCGCCGTCCCGCTCCCGTCGCGGGAGCGGACAGGATCCGCCCTGGCCCGCCGCGCACTCCTCTGATACTGTCCAGCCGCTGCCACAGCCCTGGCCCAGGACGTCGCGTGTCCCCACGGCCAGCGGGCGATGGCGAGTCGGCAGGGGTGACGCGTCCCCCACCGGCCACCGGCAGCGCCATCCACGCCTACCTCTTCCCGTGCCGCGTACAGCCCTGTGCGCGCACCCCACCCACACGTGACCGGCACCCGTGCCGCCGCGCGCCCTCGCGCGCCGCCGGACGCCACCGAGGAGTTCCGCCATGCCCGAAATCACCTACGTCGCCGTCGACGGCACCGCACGTTCCATCGACGTCCCCTCCGGCACGACCGTCATGCGCGGCGCCGTCTTCAACGACATCGACGGCATCGTCGCCCAGTGCGCGGGCAACGCGCAGTGCGCCACCTGCCACGTCTACGTGGACGACGCCACCCTGGACCGCCTGGAGCCGGCCAGGCCCGACGAGGACGACCTGCTCGACTTCACCGCCTGCCCGCGCCGACCGGGCAGCCGACTGAGCTGCCAGCTCACGGTGACCGCCGCCCTGGACGGCCTGATCGTCCACCTCCCCGAACGGCAGAAGTGATGACGACCGACACACGGCCCGCGTCCGTCGTCATCGTCGGCGCCGGACAGGGCGGATACCAGACAGCCGCGTCCCTGCGCGAGCACGGCTACCAGGGGCGCGTCACCCTCATCAGCGCCGAGGACGCCCTCCCGTACGAGCGCCCGCCCCTTTCCAAGACCTACCTCAAGGCCACCGGGCACGGCGAGGGCGACGAACAGCTGTGGCTGCGGCCCGCGACGTACTACGTACGCCACTCGATCGACCTGGTCGGCGGCACCGTCACGGCCATCGACCCGGCCGCCCGCACGGTCCGCCTCGGCGACGGATCGACGTACGACTACGGCCATCTCGTCCTGGCCACCGGGGCCCGCCCGCGCACCCTCGACGTGCCGGGCGCCGCGCTGCGGGGCGTGCACACCCTGCGTACCGCGAAGGACGCCGCCGCGCTGCGGGCCTCGCTGGCCGCCGCCCAGTACGCGGTGGTGGTCGGAGCCGGGTTCCTCGGGCTCGAATTCGCCGCCGTCGCACGGGAGTCGGGCTGTGAGGTGACGGTCGTCGAAACGCTCGACCGGCCGCTCGCCCGGGCCGTCTCGGCGCGGACCGCGGAGCACTTCACGCGCCTGCACCGCGGGAAGGGCACCCCACTCCTTTTCGGGCAGAGGGTCGTGGCGCTGCGCGGGGACCGGAACGGAAGCGTCGCGGCCGTGGAACTGGCCGACGGCCGCCGTCTGCCCGCCGACCTGGTCCTGATCGGCGTCGGTGTCACCCCGCGCACGGGACTGGCCGCCGCGGCCGGTCTGCCGGTCGGCGACGGCATCACCGTCGACGCCCGCCTGCTGACGAGCGATCCGCACATCTCGGCCATCGGGGACTGCGCGGCGTTCCCGCAGGTGCGCTCCGGGAAGCGGCTGCGGCTCGAATCCGTCCAGAACGCCGTCGGCCACGCCCAGCTCGTCGCCGCGCGGCTGACCGGGGCGCCCCGCGCCCACTACGAGGAACTGCCCTGGTTCTGGAGCGACCAGTTCACCACCACCGTGCAGATCGCGGGACACGACGACGGGCACGACACCGAGACGGTGCTCGGCGACGACCCCGACGCCTTCTCGGTGCTTCTCTTCCGCGGTGAGGACCTGCGGGCGGTCGAGTCCGTCAACCGCCCCGCCGACCACCTCGCGGCCCGCCGACTCCTCGACCACGGCGCCCAGTTGAGCCCGGGGGACGCGGCAGCACCGGGATTCACCCTCAAGGGCCACCTCGCGCGCCTCCGCGGTGAACGGGGCGGACGGGGCGGAATCGCGGCGGCGGGCCGAGCGGCGTCGTAACAGGCGGGCGGCGTCGCAACTGTCGGGCGGCCCGGGCCCCTCAGCCCGGGCCGCCCGATCCCGGGCCCCTCAGCCCTGGTCGTAGGTGTGGAAGCCCCGGCCCGCCTTGCGGCCGAGCAGTCCGGCTTCCACCATGCGCTGGAGCATCGGGGGAGGGGCGTACAAGGGCTCCTTGAACTCGTCGTACAGGGACTCCGCGATCGAGGCGACGGTGTCCAGGCCGATCAGGTCCGCGAGCTTGAGCGGGCCCATGGGGTGCGCGCACCCCAGCTCCATGCCCGCGTCGACGTCGGCCGGGGAGGCGAAGCCGGACTCCGCCATCCGGATCGCCGACAACAGGTAGGGGATCAGAAGGGCGTTGACGACGAAACCGGCCCGGTCCTGGGAGCGGATCACCGTCTTGCCGAGGGTACGGGTCGCGAAGTACTCGACCGCCCGCACCGTCTCCGCCGACGTGTGCAGGGACGTCACGACCTCCACCAGTGCGAGCACCGGGACGGGGTTGAAGAAGTGCAGACCCACGACCCGGTCGGCGCGGCCGGTCGCCATGCCGAGGCGCATCACGGGAAGGGAGGAGGTGTTGGTGGCGAGGATCGCCCCGGGATCCTCGACGACCTTGTCGAGGAGGGCGAACACCTCGGTCTTCGCGTCCGGGTTCTCCACGACGGCCTCGACGACCAACTGCCGGTCGGCCAGGTCCTCCAGGCTGCCGGTGAAGACCATCCGCGCGAGCGCGTCCGCCGCTTCCGCCCCCGTCAGCCTGCCGCGGCGCACCGCGCGGTCGAACGACGACGTCACCCGGTCCCGTGCCGCCCGGGCCGCCACCGCGTCGACCTCGCACACCACCGTGTCGAGCCCGGCCCGCGCGCACACCTCGGCGATGCCCGCCCCCATCTGACCGCCGCCGACCACGCCGACGCGCTGGACGAGCCCCGTCATGACCGCGCTCCGGCGTCCTGGAGCGGCGCCTCGGCGTGCCGGACGAGGTGCCGCGCGTAAGCCTCCGGCGTGAAGAACTGCGGCAACTCCACGGACAGCGTGGTCCGTTCGAAGAGCGCGCGCACCGCGTCGACGTCCGCCCACGGGTAGTCGGCGCCGAGCGCGTCGATCTCGGCGTCGAGCAGCCGTAGCACCGTCTCGCGGTCGAGCACCCGGTGCCGCAGCCACTGCCAGATCTGCACCCGCGCGATCTCGGCGGTCGCCGCGTCCTCCATCAGCCCGTCCAGCGCGACGGCCCCCTGCCCCCGCAGCCAGGCCGCGAAGTACCGCACCGCCACCGCGATGTTCGTGCGCACCCCCTCGGGCGTGGGCGGGCCGCCGACGCGACGCGTGGACAGCAGGTCGGCCGCGGTCACCTCCACGTCGTCCCGCGTCCGGTCGAGCTGGTGCGGCCGGTCGCCGAGCACGGCGTCGAACGCCTCCCCGCACACCGCCACCAGGCCGGGGTGGGCGACCCAGGAGCCGTCGAAGCCGTCCTCCGCCTCCCGCTCCTTGTCCAGGCGGACCGTGGCGAGCGCGGCCTCGGCTGCCGCCGGGTCCCTGCCGGGCACCTGCGCGGACATGCCGCCGATGGCGTGGGCGCCGCGCCGGTGGCAGGTGCGCACGAGCAGGTCGGTGTAGGCGCGCATGAAGGGTGCCGTCATCGTGACCTTCACACGGTCGGGCAGCAGGAAGTCCGTGCGGTGCCCGAAGGTCTTGATCAGGCTGAACAGATAGTCCCAGCGCCCGGCGTTGAGACCGGCGCTGTGCTCGCGCAGCTCGTGGAGGATCTCCTCCATCTCCACGGCCGCGGTGACCGTCTCGATGAGGACGGTGGCGCGCACGGTGCCGCGGGGGATGCCGAGCAGGTCCTGGGCGACGACGAAGATGTCGTTCCACAGCCGCGCCTCGTACCGGTTCTCCAGCTTCGGCAGGTAGAAGTACGGGCCGTGACCTGCCTCGATCTGCCGCCGCGCGCAGTGGAAGAAGTACAGGCCGAAGTCCACGAGGGCGGCAGGCACCGGCTCGCCGTCGAACTCCAGGTGCTCCTCGACCAGATGCCAGCCGCGCGGGCGGACCATGATGGTGGCGAGCCGGTCGTGGTCGCCGAGCCGGTACTCCTTGCCGTCGTCGGCGGTGAAGTCGATGCGGCGCTCGATGGCGTCGAGCAGGGTGAGCTGACCGCCGACGACGTTCTGCCAGGTGGGCGAGGTGGCGTCCTCGAAGTCGGCCATCCAGACCCGGGCCCCGGAGTTGAGCGCGGTGACCGCCATGCGCCGGTCGGGCGGACCGGTGATCTCCACCCGGCGGTCGGCCAGGCCCGGCGCCGACGGGGCCACGCGCCAGGCCGGGTCGGCCCGCACGGGGGAGGTGGCCACGGGGAAGTCGAGCGGGGAGCCCGACGCGAGCCGCAGCGCCTGGCGTCGGCGCTCCTTGAGGAGTTCCTTGCGGCGGCCGCCGAAGGCCGCGGCGAGGTGACCGACGAAGTCCAGGGCGGCGGGCGTGAGGATCTCGTCGTGACGGTGCCCGGGCGGGGCGAGGACGTGGGCGCGGTGCGTCAGGGCGCTGGTGGACATCGGGTCCTCCTGAGGGGAGAGGGGGAGCGGGGCTTGAGGGGGAGCCCCGGGAGGGGCGCGGGGAACCGCGTGACCAGCCCCACCGGCCCGGTGGCCGACGACGCTCCCCCCGGCGGAACTCCCTCCGGCAGAACATGAGTCGTTTGTCTTCTCTGCGAAGGCCCCGTGCCCTCGCGGATCGAGGTGGCATCGCGTGTCTTCGTACTGCGGCCTCTGGTCCTGTCGTACGGGGTGAGTGTTCCCGCTGCCGAGTTCCGGTGTGCCGTAGGGAGACTCTGGCACTGGCACTGAGTGCCATCAATGCTGGACGGCTGCCAATTGCTGCGAATCTTCGGTCGGCCGATTGCCAAGATTGCGAAGGCTGTGGAACGGGCTGGTCCGCCCGCACGGCCACCGGCGCACGGGCGTGACCGCGGGCCGTGCGCGAGGAGGCTGTCCGCCGGGTCCCCGGACCGGATCCCCCGAATACGCCTCCGGGACCGGGCGTGGTCACCCAGGATGGGAGGCGTCGGCGGACGTCAGTCGGGTGTGAGGCCCTGAGTGGGGGGATGTGCTGTGCCACAGCAGTTGACCATGAGGCTCGACGACGGTGGTGAGGGGGCCGCCGTGTTCGAGGTCGACGTCGACGCGGACGCCACGGACCTCGAACTGGCCGCCGGGGGCGGGGTGGTCGCACGCGCGCGGGTGTCGCTCGACGAGGCCTTGGACCAGGTCAAGCCGACGCTCTCACGCGTCGCCGACACCCTGCGCGAGCTGGGTCCGGACGCGGCGGAGCTGGAGTTCGGCCTGAAGATGGGCGGCGAGACCGGCGTGATCATCGCCAAGGGCACCGCCGAAGTGAACTTCACCGTCCGGCTGACGTGGAACCGCCCCTGACTTCATGGGAGCGCAGCGCGAGGGATTCGTCGTCAAGATCCGCGCCGCGGCGACGGGGACGCCCATCGGCGTCGGGTTCGTCGTCGGCGACAAGGAGATCGTGACGTGCGCCCATGTGGTCAATGTGGCGCTGGAGCGGGACAAGGCGTGCGCGGAGCGACCCCCGGGCGATGCCCGGGTGCAGGTCGAGTTCGTGCTGCTCGGAGACGCGGAGGGCGGGCCCCTGCGGCACTGCCGGATCAGCTCCTGGGACCCGCCGCCGGGCGTCGGCCGCGCGGGCCGGGACGTCGCCGGGCTCGCCCTGGTCGGCGGGGACACCCTGCCCGTGAGCGCGGGCGCGGCCCGGCTCATCGACGCCCGCACGGGCCTGCTCGGCGACGCCCAGGTGAAGGCCTTCGGCTACCCGGGCAACCCGCCCCGCAAGGCCAACGGCGCCTGGTCCACCTGCGTGCTGCGGGGCGCGGTCGGCGGCGGGCTCATACAACTCGACACGGCCAGCGAGTCCGCGCTGCGGGCGCAGCCGGGATACAGCGGGTCGCCCGTCATCGTCACCGACCGCTGGGGCGACGCCGTCGTCGGCATGCTGGCCGTGGCGAGCCGCGAAGGCGCCGCCCCCGACGCCTACGCCGTGCCCCTGGCAGAGGTCTCCGCGGCCTGGCCCGACGCCCTCGGCCGGAGCGTGCTGCCCCCGTGCCCCTACCGCGGACTGCAGGCGTTCAGCGCCGAGGACGCGCTGGCGGGCGTGTTCGTCGGCCGGGAACGCGAGGTCGAACGGCTCCGGCTCATGGTGAAGGCCCAGCCCCTGGTGATGGTCACGGGACCGTCGGGCGTGGGCAAGTCGTCCCTGGTGGCGGCGGGCCTCCAGCCCGAACTGGCGTCGGCGGGCTGGGCGATCGCCTCGTTCCGCCCGGGGATGTCCCCCTTCGACGCCGTGGCCCGCGCCCTGCTGGAGCTTGAGCACCCGCAGCGGGCCCACAGCCTCGAAGAGCTGGAGCACAGGACCCGCGCCCTGCGGGAGGAAGGGTTCTGGACGGTCGCCTCACGGCTGCGGGTGCTCACCGGCCGCCGTCTCGCGCTGATCGCCGACCAGTTCGAGGAGGTCCTGAGCGGCAGCGCCGACCGGGCCGAACAACTGGAGTTCCTCCAGCGGCTGCTGCCCCCGCCCGACGTCGCCCAGGACCCCGACGTCCGGCTCGTGGCGACCCTGCGCGCCGACTTCCTGCCCGACCTGCTGGAGCTCCCGGACATCGGACCCCGCCTCCAGGACCGGCAGTTGAATGTGTCCCCGCTGGACGAGGCGGCCCTCATCCGCGTGATCGTCGAACCGGCCGAGGTCGCGGGAGTCACCTTCACCCCCGGCCTCGCCGAAGCCATCGCCGCCGAGGCGAGCAAGGCCGCGGGCAGCCTGCCGCTCCTGGAGTTCACGCTGACCGAACTGTGGTCGCTCCAGCACGACCGGCGGCTCAGCTTCGACAGCTACCAGGGCCTCGGCGGAGTCTCCGGAGCCCTGAACCAGCACGCGGAGAAGGTCTACCGCCTCCTCGCCCAGCAACTGGGCGAACCCCGCATCCGCCGCGTCCTGCTGTCCATGGTCCGCGCCCGCGGCGGCGCCACCAGCGCCGTCCGCGTCACCGCCCACCGCACCCACCTCGCCAAGGACTGGTACATCGCGCAGCTCCTCGCCGACCCCGAGCAGCGCCTCGTGGTCCTCGGCACCGGCGGACCCGACACCGCGGAGATCGCGCACGAGGCCCTGATCCGGGAGTGGGCGCGGCTCGCCACCTGGGTGGAGGAGGACGCCGACTTTCAGCAGTGGCTCGCCGTGGTCGAGGAGCGCGCCACGGAGGCCGATCTGCTGTCCGCGGCACGCCTGTCGGAGGCGGACCGCTGGCTGGGGGAGCGCGCGGCGGACATCCCCGAGGCGGTCGTCGGCCTCATCGAGCGCAGCCGCGAGGAGATCACGGCGCAGCAGCGGACGGAGCAGATGCTCAGTGCCTCGCAGCTGCTGACCGTGCAACTCCAGCAACGCTCGGCCGAGTTGGAGACCTCGCAGCGGGCGCTCCAGGCGTCCAACACCGAACTGGAGCGCAAGGCCGAGCTGCTCGCCCGGCAGAACCGCGACATCGAGGTCAAGAACACCGAGATCGAAGAGGCCCGGCAGGTCCTTGAGGAGCGCGCCGAGCAGCTCGCGGTGTCGATGCGCTACAAGTCCGAGTTCCTGGGGAACATGTCGTACGAACTGCGCTCGCCGCTCAACTCGTTGCTGATCCTCGCCAAGCTGCTCGCCGACAACTCGGAGGGCAATCTCACGCCCCGGCAGGTGGAGTTCGCCGAGACCATTCACGGCGCGGGCGCGGACCTGCTCCAGCTGATCAACGACATCCTCGACCTGTCGAAGGTCGAGGCGGGCAAGATGGGCGTCAGTCCGACCCTGATCCTCCTCGACCGGCTCGTCGACTACGTGGCCGCCGTCTTCGGCCCGCTCGCCTCCGACAAGAACCTCCGCTTCGGCGTGGAGGTGTCGTCGGGGCTGCCGCCGTCGCTGCGCACCGACGAGAGCCGGGTGCTGCAGGTCCTGCGCAACCTCCTGTCCAACGCGGTGAAGTTCACCGACACCGGCGAGGTCAAGCTGGTGATCCGGCCCGGCGCCGCGGACGTGCCCGACGAGATCCGGAAGCAGCTGCTCGAAGCCGGGTCGCTGCGGGACGCCGACGCCGACCTGATCGCCTTCTCCGTGACCGACACCGGCATCGGCATCGCGCCCGGGAACATGCGGGTGATCTTCGAGGCCTTCAAGCAGGCCGACGGCACGACCAGCCGCAAGTACGGCGGCACGGGCCTCGGGCTTTCGATCAGCCGGGAGATCGCGCGGCTGCTCGGCGGCGAGATCCACGCGGTGAGCGAGCCGGGACGCGGCTCCACCTTCACCCTGTACCTGCCGCTGCACACGTTCACGGACGGGGCGTCGGGGAGCGACCCGCGCTACCGCCTTTCGCAGCCCGAGGCTTCGGCGGAGGTCATCAGCCGGCTCCCGGCACCGCGGCAGGGCATGACGGTCGCCCCCGGCGCGGAGGCCGAGTTCCGCGGCGAGAAGGTGCTGATCGTCGACGACATCCGTACCGTCTTCGCGCTGACGGCGAGTCTGGAACGGCACGGCCTCCAGGTGCTGTACGCCGAGAACGGGCAGGAGTGCGTCGACGCCCTCGGTCGGCACCCCGATGTCGCGATCGTCCTCATGGAGATCATGATCCCGGAGATGGACGGGTACGTGACCATGTCGATGATCCGCAAGATGCCGCAGCACGCACAGCTGCCGATCATCGCTCTCACCGCCAAGGCGATGAAGGGCGACCGCGAGAAGGCCATCATGGCGGGCGCCTCGGACTATGTGACCAAGCCGATCGACGTCGAGCACCTGCTGACCCTGGTGGGGCACTGGGCACGGACACCCAAGGGAATCCAGGGGAGCCCGGGAAGCCAAGGGAGTTGACGGAGCAGCCCGTCGTGGCCGGTGCCGGGCGACTGCCGCACCCACCGGCCACGACGGGCGTGGCGCCTCAGGGGCGGGTGGTCAGATAGCCGCCCATCGACGTGAAGTAGTCCGCCGCCGACAGCTCCCGGCCGTCCTCGGTGCGCACGCGCGTGATGGCCAGGCCGTGGTTGCGGCCGGTGCGGGCGTCGGCCCCGGCGACGATCGCCACGCCCTCGCCCTCGCGGTAGAAGATGCGGCCGGGCGTGCCGCCGTACTTGCCCTCGGACACGACCGCCGCGAGGATCTCCAGGCGCTTGCCCTTGTGGAAGGTGTACGCGCTGGGGTACGGCTCGGACTGGGCGCGGACCAGGCGCTCGAGGTCCGCCGCGGGCCAGGTCCAGTCGATCCGGCTGTCCTCTAGTGAGCGCTTGTGGAAGAAGCTCGCCTGGGAGCGGTCCTGCGGGGTGAACTCCGTCTGGCCGGAGGCGATCAGGTCGAGGGCGCCGACCGTGACCGGGGCGATGAGGTCGACCGTCTTGTGGAAGAGGTCGGTGGCGGTGTCCGTCGGGCCGACCGGGACGGCCTCCTGGCGGACGACGTCACCGGCGTCCAGCTCGTCGTTCATCATGTGCGCGGTGACGCCCACTTCGGGCTCGCCGTTGATGAGCGCCCAGATCAGCGGGGAGAACCCGGCGTACTTCGGCAAGAGCGAGTCGTGGATGTTCAGCGTGCCGTGGCGGGGCAGACCGAAGATGCGCGGCGGGATCCAGGTGCGCCAGTTGTTGGCGACGATGATGTCGGGCGCGGCCTCCTCCAGGCGCGCGAACAGCTCCTCGTCGTCGGGGCGGTTGCGCAGGAGGACGGGGATGCCGTGCTCCTCGGCGAGGTCGGCGACCGAGTCGCTCCAGATCTTCTCGTACGCGTGCTCGCTCTTGGGATGCGTCACCACGAGGACCACGTCGTGCTCGGAATCGAGAAGGGCCTGGAGCGTGCGGTGCCCCCAGGTCTGATAGCCGAACATGACGACCCGCATGGGGTTCCTCCTCAGGACAGGGAATGACCTGCGCCAGTAAAGCAAGGCTTACCTTAGTTTTCAATGTGCGCTCGCGCCACCCCCGTTGGTGGGCCGCCGTGCCGAGTATTCCCATTTGCCCTGTCGACACGTGCGCGCATTCAGCTTAGGCTCACCTAAGCTCCATGACGCGCCGTTCGTCAGCATGCCCGCAGGGTGGCCGCGTCCCTGGATGATCAAAGGGATAACGTACTTCGACATGAGCACGACTGCAGTTGAGCGCCCCGTGGCCGGGGTGGTGGACGCCCGTCGACGGCGGGTCGTGGGTCTGGGCATCCTGGTACTGCTCCTCGTGGTCATGGCGGCGGTGTCTCTGGCCGTCGGCGCGCGGGCGTTGACTCCCGCCGAGGTGTGGCACGGACTGTTCGCGGGACCGGAGTCCGATCGGCGGCTCAACGAGATCCGGCTCATCGTGGAGACCGTGCGGGTGCCCCGCACGACCCTCGCGATCGTGGCGGGTATCGCCCTCGGCGTCGGCGGGGCGCTCATCCAGGGATACACGCGCAACCCGATCGCCGACACGGGCCTGTTGGGCGTGAACGCCGGCGCCTCGTTCGCGGTGGTCTCGGTGATCGCCGTGTTCGGGCTCTCCAGCCCGTTCCAGTACGTCTGGTTCGGCTTCCTCGGCGCGGCGGTCGCCGGTGTCGTCGTGTTCGGGCTCGCGAGCATCGGCCGGGGAGCGGGCAACCCGTTGACGCTGGCCCTCGCCGGACAGGGGATCACGGTGTTCCTCGCGGCCATGACCACCGCGGTCGCGCTGTCGGACCGCGAGTCCCTGAACGCCCTGCGGTTCTGGAACGCGGGCTCCGTGGCCGGAGTCGACTTCGACGTCATCTGGCCGATCACCGCGTTCGTCGGCGTCGGCCTGGTCCTCGCGCTGATCACGCTGCCCGCCCTCAACCTGCTCAACCTCGGCGACGACGTGGCACGCGGCCTCGGCGTGAACATCGCCCTGAGCCGCACCATCGGCATCACCGCCATCACCCTGCTCGCGGGCGCGGCGACGGCGGCGTGCGGCCCCATCGCGTTCCTCGGCCTGATGGTGGCCCACCTGGCCCGCTATCTGACCGGGCCCGACTACCGCTGGCTGGTGCCGTACGCGGGCCTGCTCGGCGCCGTCGTCCTGCTGTTCTGCGACATCGTGGGGCGTCTGGTGGTGCGCCCGGGCGAGCTGGAGGCGGGGGTCGTGGTCGCGCTGCTCGGCGCCCCGTTCTTCGCCGTCCTGGTGTGGCGCGGAAAGTTCAAGAGCGCATGAACCGGACAGGGCGACGCGGAGAGTTCACAAGCGGATGAACGGGACAGAGCGCAGCGAAATGGTACGGGGGAGCGGGACAGAGGTGAAGGCAACGGTGGCGCCGGGCGTGCGGCTCGGCAGCGTGTCGTTCGTGTGGCGGCCGTGGATCGCGTGCGTCACGCTGGTCCTCGCGGCGGCGACCTTCCTGCTGTTCTGCCTGTCCATCAGCATCGGGGACTTCCCCATCGGCCTGTCCCAGGTCGTCGCCACCCTCTTCGGCCGGGGCGAGCAGGTCGACGAGTTCGTGATCATGGATCTGCGGATGCCGCGCGCCCTCGCCGGGCTCGTCGTCGGCATCGCGCTCGGGGTGTCGGGCGCGCTCACCCAGTCCATCGCCCGCAACCCGCTGGCCAGCCCCGACATCCTGGGCATCACACAGGGCGCCAGCGCGGTCGCGGTGTTCATGATCACGGTGTCGGGCGGCGCCGCCGCGGCGGCCGTCAGCTCCGTCGGCCTGTCCGCGGCGGCGCTCGCGGGCGGCCTCGGCACCGGACTGCTCGTGTACTTCCTGGCGTGGCGGCGGGGGATCGACGGCTTCCGGCTCATCCTCATCGGCATCTCGGCGAGCGCCATGATGGAGGCCATCACCACCTGGCTGCTCGTCAAGGCCGACATCAAGGACGTGGCCCGCGCCCAGGTGTGGCTGGTCGGCTCGCTGGACAACCGGTCGTGGGACGAGGTCTGGATCGCGCTGTGGGGGACGCTCGGCCTGCTGGTCGTCGTGGCGTGCGTCGCCTTCCAGTTCAAGCCGCTGCACTTCGGCGACGAGGTCGCCGCGGGCCTCGGGGTGCGCTTCGGGGTGGTGCGCGCGGTCCTGCTCCTGTGTGCGGTGCTGCTCGCCGCCGTGGCGGTGAGCGCCGCGGGCCCGGTGCCGTTCGTCGCCCTGGTGGCGCCGCAGGTGGCGATGCGTCTGGCGCGCTGCCCCACACCGCCGTTGGTGGCCTCGGGGATGGTGGGGGCGCTGCTCCTCATCGGCTCGGACCTGGTCGCGCGCACCGCGCTGCCGATCACGGTCCCGGTAGGCGTGGTCACCGCTGTGATCGGCGGTCCTTTCCTCGTCTATCTGCTGGTGCGGGCGAACCTCAAATAACTGGTACAAAGGTGAGGCAAACCTAAATAAATGAGGGGGGCTTGTGGTCGCTCAGTACATCACCGAGATCGAGTCCGGGGTCGATGACGCCTCGCGGCTCGCGGCGAAAGGCGTCAGCGTCGGATACGGCGCGCGGACCGTCATCGACGGTCTCGACGTGGCGATACCGCCAGGAGTGATCACCACCATCATCGGCCCCAACGGCTGCGGAAAGTCGACCCTCCTGCGGACGCTGGCGCGCCTGTTGAAGCCGACCAAGGGGTCGGTCGTGCTCGACGGCGAGGACATCGTCAAGCTCAGGACCAAGGACGTGGCGAAGAAGCTCGGGCTGCTGCCGCAGGCGCCGGTCGCGCCGGAGGGCCTGACCGTGTCCGACCTGGTCGCCCGGGGCCGCCATCCGCACCAGAGCTGGCTGCGCCAGTGGTCCTCGGACGACGCCGCCGTCGTCGAGCGCGCCCTCGCCATGACCGGCGTCTCCGACCTGGCCGACCGGCCCGTCGACTCCCTCTCCGGCGGCCAGCGCCAGCGCGTCTGGATCTCGATGACCCTGGCCCAGGGCACCGATCTGCTGCTCCTCGACGAGCCGACGACGTATCTGGACCTGGCGCACGCCGTCGACGTACTCGACCTCGTCGACGATCTGCACGAGTCGGGCTGCGCCGTGGTCATGGTGCTGCACGACCTGAATCTGGCGACGCGCTACAGCGACAACCTCATCGTGATGCGCGAGGGGTCGATCCTGGCGCAGGGGCATCCGCGTGATGTGATCACCGCGGAACTGCTGGAAGAGGCATTCGGGCTGCGCGCCAAGGTGATTGACGACCCGGTGGGGGATCGGCCGTTGATCGTGCCCATCGGTCGTACGCATGTATCGCTCGACTGAACTCTTGACGCGACAAGTTGAAGGTTAGGCTAGGCTAACCTCACTTTGGCAGGATAAAGTTTGGCTGCCCTAAGGCAGGGGCGCACTGGTCAGCGTGAAAGCAAGGGATCTCGGATGCATCTCCATGGAACGACGCTCAAGAGGCGGTCCTGGCGGCGACTGGCGGCCGTAGTGTCCGCCGCGACCCTCGGTGTCGGACTCCTCGCGGGATGCGGTTCGGACAAGAAGGACGACGGGGACAACGGCGACAAGAACGCCCCGGCCGCCGCCGGCAAGTTCCCCGTCACCGTGGAGCACGCGTTCGGTTCCACCGAGGTGAAGAAGGCCCCCAAGCGGGTCGTCACCGTCGGATACACCGACGACCAGGCCGTCCTGGCGTTCGGCGTGAAGCCGGTCGGCATGACCGACCAGTACCCGAACCCGGCGGGCAAGTCCCCCGACATCAACACCCAGTGGCCGTGGGTGAAGAAGGAGTGGGGCGACACCAAGCCCGAGGTCATCATGAAGAACGGTGACTCCGGCCCCAACTACGAGAAGATCGCCGCGCTCCGTCCGGACCTGATCATCGCGGTGTACTCCGAGGTCGACAAGGCCGCCTACGACAAGCTCTCCAAGATCGCCCCGACGGTGGGCCGCACCAAGGGCGAGAAGGAGCTCTTCAGCGCTCCCTGGCAGGACAACGCCGTGCACATCGGCAAGGCCCTCGGCCAGGAGGCCAAGGGCAAGAAGCTGGTCGCGGGCATCCAGGCCAAGCTCGACAAGGCCAAGAAGGACCACCCGAAGCTCGCGAACCAGACCGCCGTCGCGCTGTCCTGGTACAAGAAGTCCCTCGCGCCGTTCACCTCCACCGACGTGCGCGGCCGCCTCCTGACGGGCATCGGCTACAAGTACCAGACCGAGATCGACAAGGTCGCGGACGGCAACTTCTCCACCCAGCTCTCCCCGGAGCGCACCGACCTGGTCGACGTCGACCACATCTACGTCATCAACGACAAGGCCGACCAGGCCGCGCTGAAGAAGTTCAAGCTCTTCACCAACCTGGACGCGGTCAAGAAGGGCAACGTGTCCTACCTGCTCGACAGCGAGGGCCCGGCGGTCGGCGCGGCCATGTCCCAGGCCACCCTGCTGTCCCTGCCCTACGCGATCGACGAACTCGTCAAGTCGGTCGACTAGGTGTGAGCACCACCGACACGAGGGTCGCCCCGGCGACCCTGCGCACGGCGAGCGGACGCGAGGCCACCCGATGGGTCACGGCGCACTGCCGTGAGGTGCCCTGGCTGACGGCCGCCACCGTGCTCACCACGGTGGCCGGGGCGGCCCTCCAGGTGCTCCCCGTGCTCCTCCTCGGCCGGGTGGTCGACGGGGTGGTCGAGGGCGAGTCGCGCTCGATGCTCCTCAGGGTCGGAGTGCTGATGGTGGCTGCCGCGCTGCTCGGCGCGGTGGCCACCGCGGTCTCGACCTATCTCATCGGGCGCCTCGGCGCGGATCTGCTCGCGCGGCTGCGCGAGAGCGCCGTCCGCGCGGTCCTCGGGATGCCGAGCGCCCGGATCGAACAGGTCGGCCGCGGGGATGTGCTGTCCCGGGTCGGTGACGACGTGGCCGTCCTCTCCAAGGGCATCCGCATGGCCATCCCCACGGTGTTCTCCGCGGGCGTCCTCGTCTTCATCGCCACGGTCGGCATGTTCGGTCTCGACTGGCGGCTCGGCCTCGCGGGCGCCGGCGCGCTGCCCGCGTACGCCCTGGCCCTGCGCTGGTACCTGCCCCGGTCCGCCCCGCTCTACCGCAAGCAGCGGGTGGCCCAGGCCGACCGCGCGCAGGCGCTGATCAGCGGACTCAACGGCATCGACACCGTCCGGGCGTACCGCCTGGAGGACACCTTCCGCGAGAAGGTCACCAGCGAGTCCTGGCGGGTGCGCGAGTACGGCATCGAGGTGTTCCGGTTCTTCGGCCGGTTCGTCGGCCGGGAGAACCGCGCCGAGTTCATCGGTCTCGTGCTCATCATCGTGGTGGGGTACGCCCTGTTGGAGGCCGACGCCGCGACCCTCGGGCAGGTGTCGGCGGCCCCGCTGATGTTCCACCGGCTCTTCACCCCGCTGGGCGCCATCATGTTCACCTTCGACGAGGCGCAGAAGTCCGGCGCGAGCCTGACCCGACTCGTCGGGGTCCTCGGGGAGGAGGCGGAGGAGCGGCTCGTCGGCGACACCGCCGTCGCCCCGGCCGAGGCCCTGTCGTACCCGGTGACGGTGGCAGGACTCACCTTCAGCTACCCCGACACCGAGGAACCGGTCCTCAGGGACGTCGACCTGACGATCCCGGCGGGCGGTTCGCTCGCCCTGGTGGGTGCGACGGGCGCGGGCAAGTCGACGCTCGCCGCGCTGATCGCGGGCATCGGGACCCCGCAGGCCGGTTCGGTGCGGATCGGGTCGACCGACCTGGCCGGTCTGGACGAGGCCGGGGCGCGGGCCCTGGTGAGCATCCTGACGCAGGAGACGCATGTGTTCTCCGGCCCGCTCGCCGACGACCTGCGCCTGGCCGCGCCGGAGGCGACCGACGCCGAGCTGATGGACGCGCTGCGCACGGTCGGGGCCGACGGCTGGGTCGAGGCGCTGCCCGAGGGCCTGAACACCATGGTCGGCGAGGGCGGCGAGCGCCTGGACGTCACCAAGGTCGCCCATATCGCCCTGGCCAGGCTCGTGCTCGGCCGCACCCCCGTGGTGGTGCTCGACGAGTCCACCGCGGAGGCGGGCAGCGAGGGCGCCGCCGAGCTCGAGCGGGCCGTGCTCGCCGCGTGCACGGGCCGGACCACGCTGTTCGTGGCGCACCGGCTGACCCAGGCGATGGCGGCCGACCGCATCGCCGTCCTGGACGCGGGGCGCGTCGTGGAGCAGGGCACGCACGACGAGCTGGTGGCACTGGGCGGCCGCTACGCACGGCTCTGGCGGGCCTGGCGAGAAGGCAGTTAGGTAAACCTTAGTAAGGTCGGGCTCCCTTTCGGCCCCCGGAAAGAAATGCTGAGTCTTCGATGAACGCTGGGGCTTCGATGATGGAATCGCGCGCGCGTCTCGTACGCCTCTCCTCCGCCCGCCTGGCCGACGCGCGCCGGCGCACGGGCGACTATTCCGACAGGACCATCACCGAAGCCTGCGCCCTCGCCCTCTCGTACTGGGTGACGGGCCGGAGCCCCGACGGCATCGACCTCGCTCCCGGCACCCTCTTCGCCGACGTCCTCGGCTGGATCGACAACGGCGGGAGGGGGCCGGACGACTGGCGGGTCGCCGAAGGCGGGACCGACGGCGCGAACGGCGCGGACGGCTGGACCATCGCCGTCCCGGAAGGCGTCGACCTGGCCGACGCACAGCTCGCCCTCGACGACCTGGCCGACTTCCCTGACCGGCCGCTCGGCACCGTCGGACCCTCCGGTGTCGCGGCCCGCCTCGCGACCCTGGCCGAGTGGAACGACACCGACGCCGACCGGGTCCGCCCGACCATCGTGGAGATGTTCCGCGAGCAGGCCAGGACCCGGCCGGCCGCCGTCGCCGTCGTCGACGAGCACCGGTCACTGACGTACCGTCAAGCCGCCGAACTCTCCAGCCAGTTGGCCCACCATCTCCTCGACCGCGGCCTCACCGCCGAACAGGTCGTCGGCATCTCCCTCGGCCGCTCCGCCGAGATGGTCATCGGCCTCCTCGGCGTCCTCCAGGCGGGCTGCGCGTTCGTCCCGCTCGACCCGCAGTGGCCCGCCGCGCGCCGAGCCGTCGTCATCGACGACGCCCGCGTCGTCCTCCAGCTGAACGGCTCCGGCGAGCACGACGAGGACGAGCCGGACGCCGTGGCCGTCGACCTCGACCACTGGGCGTACGGCGCCCACCCCACCGACGGCACCGGCGTCACCGTCCCCGGCGACGCCCTGGCCTATGTGATCTTCACGTCCGGCTCGACCGGACGCCCCAAGGGCGCGATGATCCGCCACGAGGCCATCAGCGAGCGCCTGCTGTGGCAGGTGGGCGAGATCCTCGGCTTCGGCCACGACGACGCGTCGCTGTTCAAGGCGCCGCTGTCCTTCGACATCTCCATCAACGAGATCTTCCTGCCGCTGGTCTGCGGCGGCAGGCTCGTGGTCCTGCGGCCCGGCGGCGAACGCGACCCGCACCACCTCCTGGCCGTCATCGCAGAGCAGCGCGTCACCTTCACCTATCTGGTGTCGTCGATGCTGGACGTGCTGCTCGAGATGGCGGGCGACTCCGGCCGCCTCGACAGCCTGCGCCACGTCTGGTGCGGCGGCGAGGTGCTCACCCCGGAGCTGTACGAACGCTTCCGCACCCGCCTCGACATCCCCATGTACCACGGCTACGGCCCGGCCGAGACGACCATCGGCGTCTCGCACGTCATCTACCGGGGCGAGGCCGAGCGCCTGTCGACGTCGATCGGCAAGGCCAACCCCAACACCCAGCTGTACGTCCTCGACGACGAGCTGCGCCCGGTCCCGGTCGGGGTCGGCGGCGAACTGTACGTCGGCGGCTTCCTGCTGGGGCGCGGCTATGTGAACGCGCCGGGACTGACGGCCTCCCGATTCGTGGCGAATCCTTTCGCCGGCGACGGCTCCCGCCTCTACCGCACCGGTGACCTCGCGCGCTTCGCGCCCGACGGCTCCCTGGACTTCCTCGGCCGCGCCGACAACCAGATCAAGATCCGCGGCATGCGCCTGGAGATCGAGGACGTCGAGGCCGGTCTCGCGGAGCATCCCTCCGTACGGCACACCTGTGTCGTCGCGAAGAAGAACACGGCGGGCGGCACCTACCTCGTCGGGTACGTCATCCCGGCCGCCGGAAGCGAGGACCTGCGGGCGGACGACGTCAAGGCCTGGGCCGCCGAGCACATGGTCGAGTACATGGTGCCCGCCCACCTCGTCATGATGACCGAGTTCCCGCTCACCGCGAACGGCAAGCTCGACCGCAACGCGCTGCCGGAGCCCACGGTCGGCACGGGATCGGTCGTCGCGCCCACGACCGACAACGAACGCGCGGTGTGCACGGCCGTCGCGACCCTCCTCCAGCTCGACGAGGTCGGTGTCGACCAGGACTTCTTCCAGCTCGGCGGCGACAGCATCCTCGCGATCTCGCTCCTGAGCGCCCTGCGCGACGCGGGCCTCTACGTCACGGCGCGGCAGATCTTCACGCACAGCGTCGTCGGCGCCCTCGCGGCGGTGGCGAGCCGCGAGGACGTGACGGCCGTGGACCACGGCGACACGGCGACCGGCGCCGTCGTGGGCTCGCCCATCGTGCAGTGGCTCGGCGAGACCACGGACGCGATCGACGGCTTCGTCCAGTCCGTCGTCCTGAACACCCCGGCGGAGCTGACCGCCGACACACTCGACGAAGCCCTGTCGGCCCTGGTCCGCCACCACGCCATGCTGCGCGCCAAGTTGATACGCGGCGACCGCTGGAGCTTCGACATCCCGGAGGCCGACCAGGCGTCCGCGTCCTGGCAGGAGAGCGACCTGCCGCTGGACGAGTGCGTCGCGCTCGCCACCGACGGGCTCGACCCCGAGAACGGCGTGATGCTGCGCGCCGTGTGGCGCCGCGCGGAGCGGCAACTCGTCGTGGTCGTCCACCACGTGGTGATCGACGGCGTGTCCTGGCGGGTCCTGATGGAGGACCTGGCCACGGCGTGGCGTCGGCTCGGCGAGGGCGCGCCGGTCGAACTGCCCCCGGTGGGCACGTCGTTCCGGCGCTGGACGCAGCTCCTCGCGGGCGCGGACTTCGACGCGGACCGCGCGTACTTCCAGCGGCCCCTGCCCGGGCCGGACCAGCCGGTGGCCAGGCGCGCCCTGTCCGAGGCCGACACCGTCGAGCGGGAGCGGCTCCGCACCGTCTCGGTCGGCCCCGAGGTCACGGCCGCGCTCCTCGGCGAGATACCCGCGAAGTTCCACGCGGGCGTCAACGACGTCCTCCTCACCGGGCTCGCCGTCGCCCTCGCCCGCTGGCGCCGCGACCTCGGGCAGGACCAGACGTACGCCCACATCGAGCTGGAGGGCCACGGCCGCGAGGGCCGCTTCGTGGCGGGCGCGGCGGGCTTCGAGCCGGACCTCTCGCGCACGGTCGGCTGGTTCACCACCCTGTTCCCCGTGACCGTCGACCCCGGCACGGCGCCGGACCTGACCGCGCCGGAGTACCTGGCCGCCGCGCTCAAGGCCGTCAAGGACGACCTCGCCCGGGTCCCCGGCAACGGCGTCCCCTACGGCGCCCTGCGGTACCTCACCGGCACCGCCTTCGACGCGCCCGCCCCGCAGGTCCTCTTCAACTACCTGGGCCGGTTCGACGCGGGTGCTTCCGGGGACTGGCAACTGGCGGGCACCACCGGGCAGTTGGGCGAGAAGCGCGACCCGAGGATGCGTCTGCCGCGGGCCCTGGAGTTCAACGCCATCGCCGAACCCGCCGCGAACGGCGAATACGAGCTGGTCACCACCGTCTCCTGGCCCGACGGGCTGTTCACCGACGACGACATCACGACGATCGGCGACTACTTCCGGGTCGCCCTGGCCGGACTCGCCGCGCTCGACGAGGGCGGCCACTCGCCCAGCGACTTCCCCCTGGTGCCGCTCACGCAGGCCGACGTCGACGCCCTGGACGGACCCGCGCTGCGCGCCGTCCTGCCGCTGACCCCACTCCAGGAAGGCCTGTACTTCCACTCCGTCTTCGACGACGACTCCGCGGGCGCCTACGTCGAGCAGCAACTCCTCACCCTGGAAGGCGAGGTGGACGCCGACCGGCTCGCGGCGGCCGCCACCCGGCTGCTCACGCTCTACCCGAACCTGGCCGCGCGCTTCGTGGCCCTCGCCGACGGCCGCGTGGTCTCCGTCCTCGACGGCGGCGCGAAGGCGCCCTTCACCACGCTGGACCGCCCCGGCATCACCGACGACGAGCTGCGCGACCTCGCCGAGCGGGACCGCCGCGCCGGGTTCGACCTGGCCGCCGGCCCGCTGATGCGCTACACGCTCGTCCGCGCGGGCGCCGGGCGCACCGTCCTCGTGCAGACCGTGCACCACATCATCGCCGACGGCTGGTCCGTGCCGCCGATGCTGCGCTCCCTGCTCGCCGAGTACCACGCGCCCGGCACCGTGTACCCGCGCGGCGGCTTCCCCGACTACGTGAGCTGGCTCGCCGCACGCGACGACGACGAGAGCGACCGGGTGTGGCGCGGCGAGCTGGCCGAGCTGCCCGGCTCGTCGCTGGTCGCCGAGGGGCACACCCCGTCCGACCGGTTCGCCGACACCGCGGTGGAGGCGGGGGACGACATCGACGCCGCCGTCCGCTTTGCCGGAGTGCCGCTGAGCGTCGCCGTGCACAGCGCCTGGGCGCTGACGCTGGGCGGCATCCTGCACACCGAGGACGTCGTCTTCGGCTCCACCGTGTCCGGGCGCGACGCCGATGTGCCCGGCATCGAGGACATGGTGGGTCTGTTCATCAACACGATCCCCGTGCGGGCCCGTTGGGCCCCCGCGACCACGTCCCGCGACCTGCTCGCCTCGGTGCGGGAACACCAGAGCGCGGTCCTGCCCCACCAGCACGTCTCGCTGGCGCGGATCGGCCGCCAGGTGGGCTCCGGCTCCCTGTTCGACACCCTGGTGGTGTTCGACGTCGCGACCGACGTGTCCGCGCTGCGCGGCCCCGACGACACCCTCGTCATCGCCGACATCGTCAACGAGGGCGCCCCGCACTATCCGCTCACGCTGGTGGTGGAGCGCGCCCTCGACGGCCGCCCCCGCTTCAACCTGATCTACGACGGCGAGCTGCTGCGCGAGTCGAGCGCCCAGGACATCCTGCGCACCTTCACCCGCACCCTCACCGGCCTGCTCACCCGGCCGGACGCCCCGGTCGCCGACCTCGCCCCCGAGGCCGACCGGCGGCCCGCGCCCCTCACCCCGACGACCCTCGCCGGACTCTTCGACGCCGCCGCGCACCGCGACCCGGCCGCCACCGCCGTCACCCAGTGCGGCCTCGACGGCGACACCCGGTCCCTGACGTACGGCGAACTGGCCGCCGCGAAGGACGCGTTGGCCGCGACGCTGCGCGCCGCCGGTGTCGGACCGGGCCGACGGGTCGCTGTCGCCGTGTCGCGCTCCGTCGAGCAGGTCGTCGCCCTGGTCGCGGTCGTCAGCGCGGGCGGCGCGTACGTGCCGCTGGACCTGGCCCACCCCGACGACCGCCTCGCGTACATCCTCACCGACGCGGCCCCGCAGGTCGTCCTCGTGGACCGGGAGCAGCGGGACCGCTTCACCGGACTGCTGGCGCGGGCGGGCGTGCCGGCACGCGTACTCGTCCAGGGGGACGAGCCGCCGCAGGAGGACGGGCAGCCGCGGGACGCCGCAGCGCCCGAGGCCGACTGGCGCGACCCCGCGTACGTGATCTACACCTCCGGGTCGACCGGCAGGCCCAAGGGCGTCGTCGTCCCGCACTCCAGCGTGGTCACGCTGCTCGCGAACACGCAGCCCGACATGGGCTTCGGGCCCGACGACGTATGGGTCCAGTTCCACTCCTTCTCCTTCGACTTCGCGGTCTGGGAGCTGTGGGGCGCGCTGGCGCACGGCAGTGAACTGCTGCTGCCCGACTACGCGTTGACCCGCTCCCCGGTCGACTTCCACCACCTGGTCCGCGAGCGCGGCGTGACCGTGCTCAACCAGACACCGTCGGCCTTCTACCAGTTCATCGAGGCCGACCGGCACGCCGGAGAGCCCGTCCCGGCGCTGCGCCGGATCATCTTCGGCGGCGAGGCCCTGGACCTCGGGCGGCTGCGCGGCTGGGTCGAGCGGCACGGCACCGGCGCCCCCGAGCTGGTCAACATGTACGGCATCACCGAGACGACCGTCCACGTCACCCACCGGGTCCTGACCGACGACGACTTCGGCCCCGGCGACGACGTCAGCCCGATCGGCGGCCCGATACCGGGCCTCACCACCTATCTGCTCGACGACCGGCTGAGGCCGGTGCCGCCGGGCCGCGAGGGCGCCATCTACGTCGCCGGTGACCAGGTGTCCCTCGGCTACCTGGGCCGCCCCGGCCTCACCGCGGGCCGCTTCGTGGCCGACCCGTTCGCGGCCGACGGCTCCCGCATGTACCACACGGGCGACCTCGCCCGCCGCACCCTCGACGGCGAGCTCGAATTCACCGGCCGCGCCGACGACCAGGTCCAGCTCAAGGGCTTCCGCATCGAGTTGGGTGAGGTCGAGGCCGCGGTCCGGGAACTCGACGGTGTGGTCGACGTGGCCGTCACGGTGGCGGACAGCGGGGACCACCTGGTGGCGCACGTGGTGGGCCGGGCGCCGGAGGACTTCGCCGCCCTCCTGGCCGTGAAGCTCCCCGTACACATGGTCCCGAGCCGCGTCCTGCCGACCGAAGCCCTCCCCCTGACGGTCAACGGCAAGCTGGACCGCAAGTCACTGATCGAGAGCGCCGCGAGGGACGAGGCACGGTCGGCCGTACCTGGCCCCGTCAGGGGCGCGGGGAACTTCGCGCCCAGTCACGACGGAAGCGCAGCCGACCATGCGGCTGAAGCGCCCCGTGCTGCGGCGGGCGTCAGCCAAGACACGTTGGTCGAGCTGGTCGGGATTTTTGCCCAGGCACTGCCGGGCGCCGAGGTGAACGCCGACACCGACTTCTTCCGCGCCGGAGGCGACAGCATCGTCGCCATCACCGTCATCAACCGTGCCAGGGCCCTCGGCCTGACCATCGCGCCCAAGGACATGTTCCTGCGGAAGACGCCGCGCGGGCTCGCCGAGCACCTGGCCACGCGCACCCCGCACGCCGCGACGGCGCCCGCGCCCGCCCACCACGAGGACGGCCCCCTCGCCCCGACCCCGATCATCCTGCGCCAGCGCGAACTGGGCGGCTCACTCGCCCGGTTCGCCCAGGCAAGGACACTGACGGCACCCGAGGGCACCGGATTCGCCGACGCCGAGCGCGCCGCGCGTGCCGTCGTCGCCGCGCACCCGGCGCTCCGCCTGACGCTGCGCGTGGAGCACGGCGCCTGGGCCCTGCGGACCGAGCCCGCCCGCGAGGTCACCGTCGCACGGACGCAGGCCACGGACCCGACGGCCGTGGCGAACGAAGCCGCCGGACGGCTCGACCCCGAGGCCGGGAACGTCATCGCGTTCTCGTGGCTGGAGGCGAGCCGGACCCTGGTCGTCACCGTGCACCACCTCGCCGTCGACGCCGTGTCCTGGCTGGTCCTCCTCGACGACCTGGCCACCGCCATGGGCGGGGCGGACCTGGCGCCGCCGACCACGTCGTACGCCGAGTACGCGGACGCGCTGACGCTCCAGTCGGCCCGGGCCATCGACGACCTCGGGCACTGGGTGAGCACCCTCGACGCCCCCGCGCTTCTTCCCGCGGCGGAAGGACAGCGCGAGACCACCGTCGTCCTGCCGACCCACCTCACCGACCGCGTCACCCGCACCGCACCCGCCGCACTCGGCATCGGACTCACCGAATTGCTGTGCGGCGCGCTGCGCACCGCGCTGACGCACATCCAGCCGACGCCGACCGACCTCGCGGTCGAGCTGGAGCGGCACGGCAGGGTCCCGGTCGAGGAGCACCACGACTACACGCGCACCGTCGGCTGGTTCACCTCCATCGCGCCCGTGCGGCTCAGCGCGCACACCGACCCCGTCGCGGCGGCCCGCGAGGTCGCCGAACGGCAGCCGGACGAGCGCGCGCACGTCGCGTACGGCCGGCTCAGGTACCTCAACCCACAGACGGCCCCGCTGCTCACCGCCCGCCCGCAGGTGCTCTTCAACTACCTCGGCCGAGGCAGCGAGTCCCAGGCGCTGCACCTGAGCGGCGGCGACCAGGGCAGCCCCTACGCCGTCGAGGTCAACGCGTGGATCGACGCGGACTCGGGCAGGCTGCACGCGGCCTTCACCCTTGCCGACGGCATCCCCGACGCGATCACCGAGCACTGGCACAGCGCGCTGGAGCGCGTCGCGGACGCCGCCGGGACGGCCGAGCGCACCGCGCCGGTCACGCCGCTCCAGCGTGGCCTGTTCTTCCAGGCCCAGATGGCGGGCCAGGCGGGGCACTACGTCGCGCAGAGCTGGTTCACCTTCGACCGGCGTCTGGACGTCGACGCGCTCGCCGGGGCGATGTCGTACGTGATGTGGCGGCACCCCGTCGTCGGCGCGGGCTTCGCCACCGACGACGACGGCAACCCCGTCCAGGTCCTCAAGGCGGCGGGCCGCCGGGTCGACGTGCGCACGGTCGAACTGACCACGGACGCCGAGGTCGAGGCGCTGCGCACCCGCGACCGCGACACCGGCTTCGACCCGGGCGAGCCGCCGCTGATCCGCCTCACCGTGGTGCGGCTGCCCGACGGCCGCGACGGACTGCTGCTCAGCTACCACCTGCTGCTGTGGGACGGCTGGTCCCGCGAGATCGTGCTGCGGGACCTGTTCGCCGCGTACCAGGCCAACCTCGCGGGCGCGCCGCTCGACCCGACCCCGGCCACGCCGAGCTTCGAGTACCACGCCCGGGCGCTCGCCGCCAAGGACCCGGCGGTGTCGGAACGGTTCTGGGCCGACCACCTGGCCGCGCTCCCGGGGCCGACGCTGCTCGCCGGTCCGACGCCGACCGTGTCGGACGAGCTGCCGACCGCGCTCGTCCACACGCTGTCCGACGCGCAGTCGGACCTGCTGCGGGACGCGGCCAAGGCGCACGGCGTCACGCTCAACTCGATCCTGACCGGCGCGTTCGGGCTCCTGCTCGGCGCGCACACGGGCCGCAGCGACGCCGTGTTCGGAGTGACCGTCTCCGGCCGTGACGGCGAGGGGCTGTCCGACATCGTCGGCGTGCTCCTCAACACCGTGCCGATGTGGACGCGGGCGCGGCCGGAGTCCACGGTCCGGGAGTACCTGGAGGCCGTGCAGAGCGCGCGCGTCGAGGCGATGGAGCACGAGCACCTCGGGCTCGGCGAGATCCAGCGGGCCAGCGGCCACGACACCCTGTTCGACAACCTGTTCGTGCTCCAGAACTTCCTGGACATGGACGCGTTCGCCGAGATGAACACCCGGCACGGCATCACATCGGTGCAGGCCGACGACTCCACCCACTACCCGTTCACCTGGGTCGTCACCCCCGGCGACCGGCTCACGGTCAAGCTGGAGCACCGCGACGGCGACACCGAGAACGCCCGCCGTCTCCTCGACGACTACGTCCGCGTACTCGAAGACCTGGCCCGGTCCACCGGCCCGGTCGGCGCGCTGCCGGGCCTCGGGAAGCAGCCCGGGCCCGGCGAGCGCACGGACGTCGGCACGGACACCGTCGTCGACCGCTTCGACCGGGCGGCCGACCGCGATCCGCAGCGGGTGGCGCTCGTCGCCCACGGCGCGACCATGACCTTCGCCGAGCTGCGGGACCGCAGCCGCGCCGTTGCGGGCGTGCTCGCCGGGCGGGGCATCGGCCCGGAGACGAACGTGGGCCTCGCGATCCCGCGCTCCCTCGACTCGATCGTGGCCCTCTTCGCCGTCCTGCGCGTCGGCGCCGCGTACGTACCGCTGGAACTGGACCACCCGGACGAGCGGATCGCCGCGATCGTCGAGGACGCGCGCCCGGACGTGATCCTCACCGTCAGCGCGGTGTCGCCCCGCCTGACCGGGGACGTCATCGCCACCGACGACCTGATCGAGCTGGATCTGCCGCTGCCGGCGGCCGAGCCGTTCGTGACGTTCACGCCCGACGACCCGGACCGGCTGCGGCACCCCGCGTACACGATCTACACCTCCGGGTCGACCGGGAAGCCCAAGGGCGTGGTGACCGAGTACGCCGGGCTCACCAACATGCTGATCAACCACCAGCGCCGGATCTTCGAGCCGGTCCTCGCCGACCACGACCACCGGGTCTTCCGGATCGCGCACACCGTGTCGTTCGCCTTCGACATGTCGTGGGAGGAGCTGCTGTGGCTCGCCGACGGCCACGAGGTGCACATCTGCGACGAGGAACTGCGCCGTGACGCGCCCGGCCTGGTCGCGTACTGCCTGGAGCACGGCATCGACGTCATCAACGTGACGCCGACCTACGCGCAGCAGCTCGCGGCCGAGGGCCTCCTCGACCACCCGGACCGGCGCCCGGCGCTCGTGCTCCTCGGCGGTGAGGCCGTCACGCCGACCCTGTGGCAGCGGCTCGCCGACACCGAGGGCACGGTCGGCTACAACCTGTACGGACCCACCGAGTACACGATCAACACCCTCGGCGTCGGCACCTTCGAGTGCAAGGACCCGGTGGTGGGCGTCGCGATCGACAACACCGACGTGTACGTCCTGGACCCGTGGCTGCGGCCGCTGCCCGACGGCGTTCCCGGTGAGCTGTACGTGGCGGGCATCGGCATCGCGCGCGGCTACCTCGGCCAGTCCGCGCAGACCGCCCACCGGTTCGTGGCGTGCCCGTTCGGGGCACCCGGCGAGCGGATGTACCGCACCGGGGACCTCGTGGTCCGGCGGCCCGACGGGAACCTGATGTACCTGGGCCGCACCGACCAGCAGGTCAAGATCCGGGGCCACCGGGTCGAACTGGGCGAGGTCGAGGCCGCGTTCGCGGCCCACGCGGCGGTGCGGTTCGTCGCCGCGGTCGCCCAGCCGGACCCGCAGGTCGACGGGGCGTACCGGCTCGCCGCCTATCTCGTCCTCGACGGCTCCGACCTGGCCGAGGTCGCCGCCGAGGTGGGCACGGCCCTGCCGGACTTCCTGCGCCCCACGCACTACGCCCAGGTCGACAGCATCCCGCTGACGGTCAACGGGAAGGCTGACACCAAGGCGCTGCCCGAGGCGAAGCCGCTCGGCGCGCTCACCACGGCGGGGGAGCGCGGTCCGCAGACGGAGACCGAGACCGTGGTGTGCGAGTTCTTCGCCGAGGCCCTGGACCTGGATGATGACGAGGTGAGCGCCGTGAGCGACTTCGTGTCCCTCGGAGGGCACTCCATGCTGGCGGTACGCCTGATCGGGCTGCTCCGCCGAGAGTACGGTCCTGTGGTCACCATCCGTGATCTGTTCACCCTGCGAACCCCGGAAGCGATTGCCCGCCACCTCGATGACAACTCCTGACACGCAGCGGCCCCGACCGGGGTCCGACATCCTGCGCACCCCACTGCGGCGCAACCTCGGTGCCATGGCCGGGGGCACCCTCCTCATGGGCCTCTACCAGGCAGGGGAGACCGCCTTTCCCATCGCGCTCGGCCTGATCGTCGAGCACACGCTGCGGGGGGACCGCAGCCTCGGCTCGCTCGCCGTCGCGATCGGCGCCCTCGCCGTGATCATCACGACGGTGTCGCTGTCGTGGCGGTTCGGGATGCGCATCCTGCAGAAGGCCAACACGACCGAGGCGCACCGCTGGCGGGTGCGGGTCGCCGCCTGCGGCCTCCAGCCGGTGGCCAGGGACGTCGACCTCAAGTCCGGCGAGGTCCTGACCATCGCCACCGAGGACGCCGACCAGACCGCCGACATCGTCGAAGTCGTGCCGATGCTGATCAGCTCGCTGGTCGCGATCGTCGTCGCGGCCGTCGCCCTCGGCCTCGCCGACTTCCGGCTCGGCCTGCTCGTGATCGTCGGGACCGTCGCGATCCTGTCGGTCCTGAGCGTGATGTCCAAGCGGATCGGTTCCAGCACGCACGAGCAGCAGGCCCGGGTGGCGCGGGCCGGTGCGAAGGTCGCCGACCTGATCACCGGCCTGCGCCCGCTGCACGGCTTCGGCGGCAACCACGCGGCGTTCGGCTCCTACCGCAAGGTCAGCACGGAGGCCAAGCACCAGGCGATCACCGTCGCCAAGGTCAACGGCGTCTACGCGGGCGCCGCCCTCGCCCTCAACGCGGTCCTCGCCGCCGCCGTGACCCTCACGGCGGGCTGGCTGGCCTTCTCCGGCCAGATCAACATCGGCGAACTCGTCATGGCCGTGGGCCTCGCGCAGTTCATCATGGAGCCCCTGAAGCTGTTCTCGGAGATGCCCAAGTACGTGATGGTCGCGCGGGCGTCGGCCGAGCGGATGGCGCTGGTCCTCAACGCGCCGCCGGTGACGACCCCGGGGCCCGGGCAGCCGGCCGCGGGCGGCGACCTGGAGGTGGACTGCGTCCGGCACGGGCCGCTGCGCAAGCTCAAGTTCCAGGTGCCCGCCGGTGAGTTCGTGGCGATCACCGCCTACCAGCCGCGCGCGGCGGCCGACCTCGCGTCGATCCTCGCCGTGAACGTCCCGCCGCACGCGTACGAAGGGGTGGTCCGGGTCAGCGGACAGGAGCTCGCGGACCTGTCGGTCGAGTCGGTCCGCTCCCACATGCTGGTGAACCCCTACGACGGGGAGATCTTCGCGGGCACCCTGCGCTCGAACATCGACCCCTCGGGCACCAGCCGCACGGTCCCCGAAGCCGTCGAGGCGTCCATGCTGACCGACGTCGTCGCCCTGCACCGCGACGGCCTCGACTACGCCGTCCGCGACCGCGGCGCGAACCTCTCGGGCGGCCAGCGCCAGCGCCTGTCCCTGGCCCGCGCCCTCGCCGCCGACACCGACGTCCTCGTCCTGCACGACCCGACGACAGCCGTCGACGCGGTCACCGAACAGCTCATCGCCCGCAACGTCGCCAAGCTGCGCCGGGGCCGCACCACGCTCGTGATCACCAGCAGCCCGGCCCTCCTGGACGCGGCCGACCGGGTCCTTGTCCTCGACGACGGGGTCATCACCGCCGAGGACACGCACCGGAACCTGCTGGCGAGCGACGAGGCGTACTGCTCGGCCGTGGCGCGGTGAGCCTCCGGGCTCAGTGCCAGTCGCCGACCACCCGTGTGTTGTCGACGCCCGACAGGAAGTAGAAGTAGTACTCCCCGCCGCTCAGGTGGTAGGTGGCGGTCGCCTTGCCGCCGCAGGGGATTCTGACGACGTTCCCGACGGGCCGGTCGCGGCCCCATGTGACGTGGTAGAGCTGCCCGGCCGTGATGTCGCTCCTGCAGTAGGCGGACAACGTGACCTGCTGTCCGTCGGCGTGGGGGCGGTGGTTCTTCGGTGAGTAGCCGTAGGTGTTGAAGCGGACCTCGAAGTCGACGGAGGCGGTGGCGCGGTACGGCGGGGTGGCGGGCGCGGCCGCGTGCTGCCGGGCCTCACCCGCCTGGGCCGGGGCGCCGGTGAGGCCGACGGCGAGGAGCGCCGCGGCGGCGGTGAGGAGAGTGCGCATGGGGAAGTCTCCGTTTTCTCTTGGGTTCTCTCGGTTTCTCGCGGGTTCTCTCAGGCACCGTCGGCGACGACGTGTGTGTTGTTGACGCCGGAGAGGAAGTAGAAGTAGTAGAAACCGCCCCGCAGCTGGTAGTTGACGGTCTTGGGAGCCCGGTTGCAGGGGATGGTGAAGGCGCGGCCGACGGCGGGGTCGACCCCGGTCGCCGAGTGGTAGAGCTGAGCGGCCACGACGTCGCTGTCGCAGTCCGCCTTGAGGGTGTAGCGGTGGGCCCCGAACTGGATGCTCAGGGTCGGTGAGTAGCCCTGTCCGTTGAACCACGTGTCGAAGAGGACGCTCTTGGCGTGGTGGTGCGGGGCCCGGTCCGGCACGGTGGGCGCGGACACCGACGGGGTGGCGGGGGTGGAGGCGGCGGCCGAGGGGGCGGTGGCGGTTCCGGTCAGCAGTGCGGCCAGTGCGGTGACGGCTGCGGCGTATCGATGGCGCATGGGTGCGTCATGCCTTCCTGATGGGGTCGACGGTGATCCTGCGGCTCTCGGGCGGAACGGCGGGGCAGGCGGAGCGGTCGGGTGCGGAAGGCAGGCGCAGGATCACTCGAACGGCGCTTCGTCGGCTCCCCCGCGTCGACGAAGGGACCTGCGCCTGCCTCCGGTTCGCTCCGTCCGGCCGTGCTGCCGACGGGCTGTGGTGAGAGTCTGCGGCGGCCGCCCGACGCTCACAACAACATCCCGGCTGCTTCCGGGAAGTCGGGATCCCAAGGCCTCTGACCTGCTGGGACGCAGGCTTCCCGGGACGGGCGGGCCCGGTGGGATGGCGGCAGCACCGGCAGGGCCGACCCCCTGAAAAGGTCGACAGGACCGACCCCCTGAAAAGACAGAGCGGTTCCGGGGAGCGTGTGGGCTCCCCGGAACCGCTTCATGGTCAAACTCGTGGGTCGAACTCGTGGGCGCGTGCCAGGGCTGCCCCCCTCGCAGGCCTAGGCGAGCGCCCAGGCCACATCCCTGAGCAGGGCCTGCCGCCACCCCGCCCGGTCGTGGTCCGACGCCGAGCGCGAGACCCGCACGGTCGCGCCGGACTGTTCGGTCAGGGTCTCGACCAGTTCGCAGTGGGGCAGCATCCGCGCCTCGTGTTCGCCCACGTCGAAGGCGACCCGCAGCCCGGACAGATCGGGGCGTTCCGCGAGCCGCGCGGCGATGGCGCCCCCGACGGGTCCGCCCAGCGGGTCCGGTTGGCCCATCGCCTCGGGCGTCCACCAGAACGACGACGACTGGACGGCGATCCGGGACACCAGGTCGGGGAACTCCAGCGCCGCGTACATCGCGCTCAGGCCGCCGAGGCTCTGCCCGGCGACGACGAGCCGGTCCGGGTCGGCCAGTACGTCGGACTCCGCGACCAGGGGGAGGAGTTCGTGCCGGACGGCCTCCCACAGCTCGGGGCGGCACACGAACTCGGCCTCCCGGTCCTTGGCGGGGAGGAAGACGAGGGTGGCCGGAGGCATGTCGCCGTCGGCGGCGGCCGCGTCGAACGCGGTCATCGCCGGGTGCAGGTACAGCCAGTCGTCCCCGTCGAGCAGCAGGACCACGGGACCGCCGCCGCCGACCGGGTGGACCCGCACGGTGCGCCGCCCGCCGAGCCGTTCGCTCGCCCAGCGGATCCGGGTGCGCGGGACGGGCAGGACGTCATCGGCACCGATGGCGGGCCAGTGCGGCTGGGCCGGGGCGTCCGGGGTCGCGGCGACGGACCGGTCGCCGCCCGCGCCGACCGGGTTCAAGGGGTCGGCGTACGCGACGTCGCCCGCGAGGAACTGGTAGGTCACCCGCAGCCGCGCGGGCATCCGCACCTGGGCGTACCAGCAGTCCGTGGTGCCCCAGCGGCGCAGGGGCACGGGCTTCGACCAGCTCTCGAAGTCGATGGTCGCCGCGGATCCGCGCCACAGGAACAGGGTGTCCCAGCCGCCGTCGTCGGCGGGTATCGACGCGGGTCCTCCCGCCGTCGCCCAGAACGCGTCGGTGCCGGGTTCGCCGGACAGCCCGAACTCGGCGAAGGCCGGGGCCACTTCGGCACGCATGCAGGTCTCCTTGTGAGAGGGGAGAGAGCTGGACTCGCTCTGATTAGGTGAGCCTAACTTCATGGCGGCCGTCCGCTCCAGCCCCGGTCCGGCTGCCGAAACGGGCCCTCAGTGGTGGCCGTTGGCTTTTGGGTCCAGGGTTCGGCGCTTGGAGGAGGCGGGGATCAGGCCCCTCGCGGGAGTCTGGCCGGAATTCGCCTTGTGGCCGTCAAGGGACCCCCGTTTCGCCCCTCGATAAGGTTAGGCTAACCTTCGGGCGTGCATGTTGGTGAAGAGACCGCCGAGGCCACGCGCCCCCAGGGTCATGAACTGCTCGCCACGGGCGTCACCGTGGCGTACGAGGGCGTCGATGTCGTACACGACGCCTCGATGACGCTGCGCCCGGGCGAAGTGACCGTCCTGGTGGGCCCGAACGGCAGCGGGAAGTCGACGCTGCTGCGCACGCTCGCCCGGCTGCAGCGCCCCAGGACCGCCCGCATCGTCATCGACGGCGACACCGACGGCCTCGCCCTCGGCCCCCGTGAGTTCTCGCGCCACGTCGCCCTGCTCACGCAGGGGCGCCCCACGCCCAGCGGGCTCACCGTCCGGGACGTCGTCGAGTTCGGCCGCTACCCGTACCGGGGACGCTGGGGCAAGGCCGACCCGGGCGGCCGGGCCGCGGTGGACCGCGCGCTCGCCCTGACCGGCGTCGCGGACCTCGCCGAACGCGGCGCCGAGCACCTCTCCGGAGGGCAGCTCCAGCGCGTCTGGCTGGCCGGCTGCCTCGCCCAGGAGACCGGCGTCCTCCTGCTCGACGAGCCCACCAACCACCTCGACCTCCGCTACCAGGTCGAACTCCTCGACCTCATGCGGGACCTGGCGGACGACCACGGCATCGCCGTCGGCGCCGTCCTGCACGACCTCGACCAGGCCGCCGCCGTCGCCGACCGCGTCGTCCTGCTCGACGCGGGGCGGGTCATCGCCGACGGCGACCCCGAAGACGTACTGACGCCGCAGCGGCTGACCGACACCTACGGCATCCGCATCGACGTCGAGACCGACCCGCTCACCGGTCGCCTGCGCACCCGCGCCATCGGCCGCCACCACTCGCGAAGCGAAAGGCTCAGCACCACCTCATGAAGCGCCTCCTGATCACCGCGGCGGCCGCCACCGCCGCGGCCCTCACCCTGTCCGCCTGCGGCACCACCGAGTCCGCGGACGACGAAGCGAAGAAGGGCGCCGAGACCCTCACGCTCACCGACGACACCGGCGCGAAGGTGAAGCTGAACGGCCCCGCCAAGAAGGTCGTCGGCACCGAGTGGAACGTCGTCGAGAGCCTGATATCCCTCGGTGTCGCCCCGACCGGCGTGTCCGACGTCAAGGGCTACAAGACCTGGGACAGCGCCGCTCCGCTGAAGAACGACCCCAAGGACGTCGGCACCCGCGGCGAGCCGAGCATGGACACCATCGCGTCCCTGAAGCCCGACCTCATCCTCGCCACCACCGACCTGCCCGCCGCCGCCGTGAAGCAGCTGCGCGACGTCGCCCCGGTCCTGACGGTCAAGGCCAGCGACGCGGCCGACCCGATCGGCCGGATGACGAAGAACCTCGACCTCATCGCCAAGGCCACCGGCACCACCGAGCAGGCCGAGAAGCTCAAGAAGGACTTCGAGGCGAAGCTCGCCGCGGGCAAGAAGAAGATCGCCGCCGCCGGTCACGGCGGCGCGAAGTACGCCTTCGCCGACGGCTACGTCACCGGCAACCAGACCTCGATCCGGCCGTACACCAGCGGCTCGCTCATCGGCGCCGTCAACGAGAAGCTCGGCCTGAAGAACGACTGGAAGGTCAAGGGCGACAAGGTCTACGGCCTCGGCGCCACCGACGTCGAGGGCCTCACCAAGCTCGACGAGGACGTGGAGTTCGCCTACATCGGCAACGACGGCGACAAGGGCAGCAACCCGTTCGCCGGTGTCCTGAAGAAGGACAAGGTCTGGACGTCGCTGCCGTTCGTGAAGAAGGGCAGCGTGCACCGGCTGCCCGACGGCATCTGGATGTTCGGCGGCCCCGCGTCGATGAACCAGTACGTCGACTCCGTCGTCGACTCCCTGAAGAAGTAACGCCATGGCCGTCACCGCGACCACCCCCGCCACCCGTCCGTCGACAGTCGCGTCACGTACGGGCGCGGCCGCGGTGACGGCCGCACTGGTCCTCCTCGTCGCCGCCCTCGCGGTCGTGGACATCACCCAGGGCACGGCCTCGGCCGGCGCCCCCGAGGTCTGGAAGGCGCTCACCGGCCGGGCCGAGGCGGGCGACTCGTCCGTCTTCATCGCCTCCCGGCTGCCCCGCATGACCGCGGGCCTGCTCGTCGGAGCCGTCCTCGGCATGGCGGGCGCCGCCCTCCAGGCGGTCAGCCGCAACGTCCTCGCCTCGCCCGACACGCTCGCCGTGAACGCGGGCTCCTATCTCGCCCTCGGTATCGCCGCCACCACCGGCGTCTCGCTGCCGCTGCTCGCCTCCTCCGGCGTCGCGTTCGTCGGCGGCCTCGCCGCGGCCACCGTCGTCCTCGGCCTCTCCGGCCTCGGCGCCGGCACGGTCCGCCTCGTCCTCGCCGGCAGCGCCCTCACCCTCGGCCTGACCGCCGTCACCGAGGGCCTCCTCCTGCTGCGCCCCCAGCAGACGGAAGGCCTCTACAAGTGGAACCAGGGGAGCATCGCGCAGAACGGCTTCGACGGCGTGCTCCAGATGGCGCCGATCGCCCTCGTCGGCCTCGTCGGACTGGTGCTGCTCGCCCGCCGCGTCGACGCCCTGGCGCTCGGTGACGACGCCGCGCGCGGTGTCGGCGTCCCCGTCCGCTCCACGCGCGTCACCGCCGTCGTGCTCGCCGCGCTCCTCTCCACGGCCGCCGTCACCCTCGCCGGACCCGTCGGCTTCGTCGGCCTCTGCGCCCCCGCCCTCGTACGCCCCCTGGCCCGCAGGTTCCGCGCCTTCACCAAGGCGCGGGCGCGCCTTCCCTTCGCGGGCCTCACCGGCGCGGCCCTCGTCCTCGGCTCCGACGTGCTGCTGCGAGCCGTCGTACCGTCGAACACCGCGGTCGCCGTACCGACCGGTGTCGTCACCAGTCTGGTCGGCGCGGTCTTCCTGATCGTCATGGCCGCGCGGACCCGGGACACCGCCGGAGCCATGCCGACCGAGCGGCTGCGCATCCGCGGTCGGGCCGCCTTCCTCATCACCACGGCCGTCCTCGTCGTCGCCCTCGTCGGCGTGACGATCGCCGCCGTGCTCATCGGCGACGCCAAGCTGCTCCTGGGCGACGTGGTCAACTGGACGCAGGGCCGGTCCGGGCAGGCCATCACCTTCGTGCTCGACACCCGGGTGCCCCGTGTCCTCGCCGCCCTCCTCGCGGGCGCGGCGCTCGCCCTCGCCGGGACCCTCATCCAGGCCGTCACCCGCAACCCCCTCGCCGAACCAGGCGTCCTCGGCGTGACGAACGGCGCCGCCGTCGGCGCCGTCCTGCTCGTCACGACGGTGCCCGTGGCCGGGTCGTGGAGCATCGCCGCCGGTGCGTTCGCGGGCGCCGCGGTCAGCGCGGTCCTCGTCTTCGGCCTCGCGGCGCGCGGCGGATTCCAGCAGAACCGGCTCGTCCTCGTCGGCTTCGGCGTCGCCACCGGGTCGGCGGCCACCATCAGCCTCCTCATCATCCTCACCGACCCGTTCAACGCCACGAAGGCCCTCACCTGGCTCTCCGGCTCCACCTACGGCCGGACCTTCCCCGACGTCGTGCCGCTCGCGCTCGTCCTCGCCGTGGGCCTGACCGTCGCGGTCATGCGGCGCACCGAACTCGACCTCGTCGCCCTCGACGAGGACACCCCCCGCCTCCTCGGCCTCAACCTGAGCCGCGGCCGCCTCGGCTTCCTCGTCCTCAGCGTCCTCCTGAGCGCCACCGCCGTGGCCGCCGCGGGCACGATCGGCTTCGTCGGCCTCGTCGCCCCGCACGCCGCCCGCGCCCTCGTCGGCCGCCAGCACGTCCGCGTCGTCCCGGTCTCCGTACTCCTCGGCGCCGTCCTCGTCTGCACGGCCGACCTGATGGGCCGCACGGTGATCGCACCGGCGCAGCTCGGGGCCGGGCTGATGACCGCGGTGATCGGTACGCCGTACTTCCTCTATCTGCTGGTACGAAGTCGGCGGTAGGGCCCGTACGTTCCGCGCGGGGCATGGACGCTGTCGGTGCGGAGCACGCTCCGGCTGCACACGCTGAGCGCGCGGGCGGGCGCGGTTGTGCCCCCGGGTCTGCACCTACGGGCACGTTCCGCGAGCGATTTCCGTGTTGGATGTGTGCGACATCCCCCTGGGAATCGTCTCGTTGGAGGACATGGTGACCCGCCGGAAATCCGGGGCAGTCGTCGCGCTGGGGCTCTGCTGTGCCGTGGCCGGTGCGGGGATGGTCGGCTGTGGCGGTTCGAAGGCGGACGCGAAGGCGACGGCGTCCGCGTCGGGGCCCACGATGAATTCCGAGTCGCATTCCGGAAAGGACCGGCTCACCGGAATCAAGAAGATCACCGCCGACGGCCCTTTGGTGAACGTCTCCTGCTCCGGCAGCCCGGTCGAGAACCGGCCCGTGATCGTTCTGCTGCACGGCGGGGGCGACGACTTGACGAAAATGTCCGACCTCCAGCGACGGCTCGCCGAAAAGGGCCGGGTCTGCGCCTACGACCGGCTCGGCGCGGGCGACAGCGACCGGCCCGAAGGGCGCCAGGACATCGACGCCCTCGGCAGGACCCTGACCGCCGTGCTCGACGAGGTCGCCGGGGACGAACCGGTCGTCCTGGCCGGGCATTCCCTGGGCGGGATGCTCGCCGCCCGGTACGCCCCCGACCATCCGGACCGGATCCGCGGCCTGGTCCTGCTCGACGCCATCTCGCCCACCGCCGTCGCCGACCTCAAGGAGCGGATCCCCGAGTCCGCCACCGGCCCGGCCGCCGACGTGCGCTCCCAGACCCTCGCGAGCTACCAGGGGAAGAACCCGGAACAGCTCGTCCTCACCGACCAGGACGTCCGCTCCGCGGGTGACATCCCCGTACGGCTGCTCCAGCACGGGAAGCGCTACCTCACGCGTGTGCCCACGTACGGGCCGGGTCTTGAGGAGGACTGGACGAAGGGGCAGAAGGAGTGGCAGGCGGTGTCCAGGAACAGCGAGCGGAGCACTGCCCGCAACAGCGGGCACTCCATCCACGTCGATGAGCCGCATGCCGCCGTCGAGGCGATCGAGCGCGTCGCCGCGCGGGCCGCGGAGCAGGACAGAGGCCGGGACACGGAGAAGGCCACCGAACGGGCCGCGGGCTGAAGCGCCGATGCCCGGCGTGCGGAAAATCCTTACCGTCAGGGACGGAAACAGCGCAGACTCCTTCCATGGCTGACATGGGGTCCTTCCGGGAAGCGGTCACCGCGTGGGCGGCCGGTGGCCCCGGCGACCCCGCGCGCGAGCTGGCCGAGGACCTCGCCGTCCGTTCGGTCGTACTGCTCGAAGGGCCGAGCGACGCCGAAGCGGTCAACGCGCTGGCCGCCCGCCGGGGCCGGAACCTGGCGGCCGAGGGGGTCTGCGTCCTGTCGATGGGCGGCGCGATGAGCGTCGGGCGCTTCGCCCGGCTCCTCGGGCCACCGGGCCTCGGCCTGCGCCTGACCGGGCTGTGCGACGAGGCGGAGCGGCGCTACTACGTCCGCGGCCTGGAGCGGGCCGACGCGGCGCAGGAAGAGATCTTCGTCTGCGCGGCGGACCTGGAGGACGAGCTGATCCGCGCGCTGGGCGTGCCACGGGTCGAGGAGCTGATCCGCGAGGAGGGCGACCTGCGCGCCCTGCAGACCCTCCAGCGCCAGCCCGCCCAGCAGGGCCGCACCGCACACCAGCAGGTGCGGCGCTTCTTCGGCTCGAAGGGGGGACGCAAGATCCGCTACGGCCGCGTCCTCGTCGAGGCGCTCGATCCCGACCGCGTACCCGCCCCGCTCGACGGCCTCCTCGCCGGCCTCTGACCGCTGTACACCGGCCGTCCGGCACGCGGTCGTCAGGCGCCGCGATCCGGCGTGAACACGCGTGTGACCAGCTCCCGGCGGCTGCGCACCCCGGTCTTGGCGAAGATCGACTTGAGGTGGCCCTGGACGGTGTGCGGCGAGATGAACAGGCGCGTCGCGATCTCGCCCGTCCCGCAGCCCCGCAGGACCAGGTCGACCAGCTCGCGCTCCCGGGGCGTGAAGCCGTACGCGGCGGACAGCAGCGACGCGACGGACGGGGCCGTGGCGGACTGCAGGATGACGGCGATCCGGCCCGGCGCGCCGCCGGACGCCGGTGACGCGTGCAGCTCGACCCAGGCGCCGGACTCCCCGCGGACCCGCACGCTCGCGTCGGCGGAGGCCCCGCGGGCGTGCTCGGCGACCATGAGGAGGGCGTACGGGAGGGGGTCCGCGCCCGTCGAGCCGCGAAAGCCCAGTTCGCCGAGCCAGTGGTGGGCCGGGCCGGTCGCCGACTCCACGCGCCGGTTCTCGTCGAACAGGAGCAGCCCGGGCCGGAGCCCCGCTGTACCGCTGCCGCTCCTGCCGCGCACCACCGCGCCCCGGAAGCCGCCGCCGAGCACCGCGGCGAGGTCGTGGGCGAAGTCCTGCTCGTCCTCGGTGAAGTCGGCAGGGGCCTCGCGGAAGAACGCGAAGTTGCCCCAGCAGGTGCCGTCCACGACGCAGGACGTGCGGAGTTCGCCGGTGACGTTGTTCGGGCGCAGGAGCTCGCGGTAGCGCAGACTCCGCTCCGGCCGGCCGCCGGTGGCCGTGCTGAGGACACCGCTGTGGCGACCGGCGCGGGCGAGCGCGACGAAGGAGTTGAAGTCGTCGGGCAGATACGCGAGGGCCGCGACCTCGGCGTCCGGGGCCTTCGGCATGTTCTCCAGGTGGAAACCTGTCTCGATGAGCGTCGCCGGATCCATGGTGTGCCAGCAGGCCGCGTCGTGCGGCAGAGCCGTCGCGAGCAGCTCGGACGCCTCGTCCAGGAACGTCGGCAGATCGAGGTGCGCGCCGGTGAGCCGTGCCACCCGCTCGTAGGCACGCTCCCGGGTGCTGTGGTTCACATCACTCATCGTGACACAGGCCGGTCCCCGGCAGAACACCAGAAAAGTGGTATAGGCGGCGGAATCCTGCGCCCTTAGCGTCGTGAGCAGGCAGTTCACGGGGGACGCACGCAGTTCACGGGGACGGGGGAACGGCAATGCACGGGGGAGCGCACGAAGGAGACGCGATGACCACGATCGATCAAGCGCCCACGGGGTCGACGGTGCCGACGGAGGTCCGCCACGTCCGATCCGGAGAAGGCCAGGCCCTGTGGGTGGTCGGGGACACCTACACGATCAAGGCGAGCGGCGACTCGACGAACGGCGCGTTCGCGCTGATCGAGGCGTCGGTGCCGCCCGGCGGCGGGCCGCCGCCGCATGTGCACGGCCGTGAGGACGAGGCCTTCTACCTGCTCGACGGCGAGCTGGAGGTGCTCGCCGGGCGGACGACGGCCCGGGCCCGCGTGGGCGACTTCCTCTATCTGCCGCGGGGCATCGTGCACGGGTTCACCAACCCGGGCGTGACGCCCGCCCGCATGCTGATACTCACCGCGCCCGCCGGGTTCGAGCGCTTCTTCGCCGCAGCGGGCGTACCGGCCAGGACCGGCGAGCAGGCGCCCCCGCTCGACCCCGCCGACTTCGCCCGCCTCGCCGAGCTCACCCGGTCCTACGGCGCGGACCTCGCGGGCCCTGCCGAGGGCCCGCCCCCAGGACAGGAGACGTCATGACCACCGCACCCAGGCCCGCCGCCCCCACGCCCGAAGCGCTCTTCGCGAAGATCGACCGCCGGGACCTGCGCGGCGTCGCCGACCTCCTCGCCGAGAACGCCACCATGGTCTTCGGCAACGGCGAACCGCTCCTCGGCCGTGAGGCCGTCCTCGCCGCCAACACCGCGTTCATGGAGACCATCGCGGGACTGAGCCACCGCATCGTCGACTCCTGGGTCGTCGAGGACACGACCATCGCCGTCACCGACGTGACGTACACGCGGCTCGACGCGAAGGAGGTGACCCTGCCCGCGGTGACGATCTGGCGGGTCGGCGCCGACGGACTGATCGTGGACTTCCGCGTCGTGCTCGACCTGACCCCGGTGTACGCGCCCTGAGCGCTTGCGGCCTGGGGGACTTGGGGGCTCTTGGGGATCCTGAGGGACTTGGCGTCGGCTCCCGACAGCCGCATGGCTTGAAATCACTCCTAAGTGGAACCGGTCCATGGGTCAGTGGAGAGGCTCAAGTGGCGTGTGGTGCACAAGTGAAGAGTGTGAAGTGGAAGCGTGGGGCGGCTTTCGAAGATGATCGAGGATGGCTGATACGCGCTGCATCCCGGCCAGTTCGTTCCGCATCCCTCTCATGGGAAGCCGCACCCGCCCCTCGGCGGAGTTGGGCGCCCCGGCCTCCCGACGCCGCCCTCGCCGCGGCGCGGACGGGGCCGAGTGACCCAACAGGCCTGGTGGCGGGGCAAGTCGGCGGGCCGGAGCGGAGTGCATCGGCGTCGACGGTCGAACCTTCCGTCCGGCCTGGCCGGAACGTTATGGTCCGTGGTGTTGCCAACTACCACAGTGGCCACAGAAGGAGCGTGCCTGCATGGCTGTCCCGGAGAACCCGTCCGCCTCTCTGGCCACATCAGACATGGCTGTCGCTCAGGCCGCAGTTGCCCCTCGGGCCACAGCCCTCTCCGGGGCCACGGCGGACACGACCGTCGCGGCCCGGTTCGAGCAGTGGGCGGACGCCACTCCGGATGCGACCGCCGTGGTCGGCGGGACCGGCACACCCCTGTCGTACGGTGAGTTGGACACGGCGGCCAACCGGCTCGCCCAGGTCCTGCGCGCGCACGGAGTCGGCCAGGAGTCCGTCGTCGCCGTGGCGCTGCCGCGCTCGGCCGCGTACGTCGTCACCGTCCTCGCCGTCCTCAAGGCCGGAGGGCTCTACCTCCCCCTGGACACCGAACACCCCGGCGAGCGCCTCCGGTTCCTCCTCGACGACGCGGCGCCCGCCCTCCTCGTCACCGACGCCCGCACCACGGCCGACCTGCCCGAACACGGCACGCCCCGCCTCGTCCTGGACGCGCCCGGCACGGCGGCGGACCTCGCCGCGGCCTCCGTGGCACGGCCCGCGTGCCGCACGCGGCCGGACCAGCTCGCGCACGTGATGTACACCTCCGGCTCCACGGGCCTGCCCAAGGGCGTCGCCCTCACCCACCGAGGCGTCGTGGGCCTCGCCGCCGACCCCGCCTTCGCGGCCGGGCACCACGAGCGGCTCCTGATGCACAACACCGTGGCCTTCGACGCCTCCACGTACGACCTGTGGATACCGCTCCTCGGCGGTGGCACCGTCGTGCTCGCCCCGCCCGGACGCATCGACGCGCGCGTGCTCGCGGCGGCGGTCGCCGACCACGGCGTGACCATGGTGGTCCTGACGGCGGCCCTGTTCGCGCTGATCGCCGACGACGACCCGACGGCCTTCGCCGGGCTGCGTGAGGTGTGCGCCGCCGGGGAGGCCCTGTCCCCGGCCGCGGTGACGCGTGTCCTGCGCGCCTGCCCGGGCCTGACCGTGGTGAACGGGTACGGGCCCACCGAGGCGACCGTCGCCACCACCTTCCACCCCATGACCGCGGCCGACCACCTCGGCGACGTGGTGCCGATCGGCCGGCCGCTGGTCGCCCTGCGCGCGCACGTCCTGGACGCGGCGCTCGCCCCGGTGCCGGACGGCGAGCCCGGCGAGCTGTACCTGGAGGGCGAGGGCCTGGCCCGCGGCTACGCGGGACGCCACGCCCTGACCGCCGAACGCTTCGTGGCCTGCCCCTTCGGCGACCGCCCCGGCAGCCGCATGTACCGCACGGGTGACCTGGTCTCCCGCGCGCCCGACGGCTGTTACACCTTCCACGGCCGCACCGACGACCAGGTCAAGATCCGCGGCTTCCGGATCGAGCCCGGCGAGGTCGAGGCCGCCCTCGGCCGGCACCCCGGCGTGGCCCGCGCCGCGGTGGTCCTGCGGCAGGACCGTGCGGGCGAACGGCACCTGGTGGCGTACGTCGTGCCGGAGCCCGACCGGGCGGACGAGGAGGAGGGCCCGGGCCCTCGCGCGGAGTCCGGGCCGGGAGTCGTCGAGGAGTGGGAGCGGGTCTACGACGAGGTCTACGCCGCCCCCGACACGGCCTGGGGCGAGGACTTCACCGGCTGGAACTCCCGCGCCACGGGCGAGCCCATCGACGTGGCCGAGATGCGGGAGTGGCGGGCCGCGGCGGTGCGGCGCATCACGTCCTGGGAGCCGCGCCGGATCCTCGAAATCGGCGCCGGATCCGGCCTGTTGGCGTCCCGTCTGCTGCCCCGCGTCGAGGAGTACTGGGCCACGGACCTCTCCGCCCGTGCCGTCGACCGCCTGGCCCGCGAGGCCGAGCGGGCCGGGTTCGGGGACCGGACCACGCTGCGCCACCAGAGCGCCGACGACGTGCGCGGCCTGCCGGAGGGCCACTTCGACACGGTGGTCCTCAACTCCGTCGCCCAGTACTTCCCGGGCGCCGCCTATCTGGACCGGGTCCTCGCCGGGGCCTTCACGCTGCTCGCGCCGGGCGGGCGGATCGTGGTCGGGGACGTACGCAACGCGGACACGCTGCCGCTGTTCCACGCCGGGGCGCGGCAGGCCCAGGAACCGGACGGTCCGGGCGACGAGCCGTCGGCGGTGCGGGTGGCCGTGGCCCGCGCGATCCTCACCGATCCCGAACTCGCCCTGCACCCCGACTGGTTCGCCCGCTGGGCCGAGCGCCACGGCGCCGCGGGAGTGGACGTCCGCCTCAAGGACGGCGCCGCCCACAACGAGCTGACCCGCCACCGCTACGAAGTCGTTCTGCACAAGCCCGGCGTGACCGCCGAGGACGTCAGCGGTGCCCCCGTGGTGGAGTGGGGCCGACACGTCACCGATCTGCGCGCGGTCGAGCAGCGGGTGCGCGAAGGCGACGGGCGCGTCCTGCGCGTGACCGGTGTCCCCAACGCGCGCCTGCGCGACGAGGCCGCCCTGGCTGTCGGTGCCCGCCTCCTTCCGTGGCGGTCCGCGGCTGACGCGGTGGCGGGCCCGCAGCGGGCTGTGTCGGCTCCGCAGGGGCCGACGTCGGACCCGCAGCAGACGGCACGGGGCACGCAGCAGGAGGCGCTGGACCCGCAACACACGGCGTTGGACCCGCAGCAGCTCGCCGACTGGGCCGCGGCGCGGGGCTGGAGCGCCGCGGTGACCTGGTCGCGTACCGGCGACTGCTTCGACGCGCTGGTCTTCACCGACGGCACGGCCGAAGGGCGTGCCCTCACCGGCACCTACCTCCCGTCCGGCCGTCCCGACGCGGCGGCGACCAACGCCCCGGCCGCCGCCGCCCGGATCAACGCCCTGGCCGGATCGCTCCGCGACCACCTCAAGGAGCGGCTGCCCGCCCACCTCGTCCCCGCTGCCGTCCTCGCCGTCGCCGAGCTGCCCCTGAACGCCAACGGCAAGCTGGACCGGCGCGCCCTGCCCGCACCGGACTTCGCCGCCCAGTCCACCGGCCGCGCCCCGCGCACGCCCCGCGAGGCGCTGCTGTGCGGCCTGTTCGCCGAGGTCCTCGGCCTGGAGCGGGTCGGCGTCGACGACGACTTCTTCGCCCTGGGCGGCCACTCGCTGCTCGCGACGAAGCTCATCAGCCGCCTGCGCGCGAGACTCGGGACCGAGGTCGAGCTGCGCACCGTCTTCGCCCACCCCACCGCCGCCGGACTGGCCCCGCGCCTGGACGGCTCCGCCCGCGCCCGCACCCCGCTCACCCCGGGCGCCGAGCGGCCCGAGCGGCTGCCGTTGTCGCCCGCCCAGCGGCGCCTGTGGTTCCTCCAGCAGTACGAGGCCTCGCCCACGTACAACATGCCGTTCGTCCTCCACCTGACCGGCGCGCTCGACGTCGGGGCGCTGGAGTCGGCCCTGCACGACGTCATCGCCCGGCACGAGACGCTGCGCACGGTGTTCCCCCAGGCCGACGGCGAGCCGTACCAGCACGTCCTGGACGCCGACGAGGTCGCCCGGAGCCACCGGGTCACGCTCACGGCGCGGCAGGTGGACGGCGAGGCCGCGCTGGCGGACTGCCTCACCGCGGCCGCCCGCGGCGCGTTCGACCTGGCGGCGGACATCCCCGTGCAGGCGCGGCTGTTCCGCACCGGCGCCGACGCGCACGTCCTGGCCCTGGTGATCCACCACATCGCCGGGGACGGCTGGTCCCTGGCCCCGCTGGCCCGCGACCTGACCGCCGCCTACCGCGCCCGGGCGGCGCACACCGCGCCCGACTGGGCGCCGCTGCCCGTGAGTTACGCGGACTACACGCTGTGGCAGCGCGAGCTGCTCGGCGACGAGACGGACCCGCAGAGCCTGTTCGGCGAGCAGTACGCCTACTGGGCCGAGGAGCTCGCCGGGCTGCCGGAGACGACGACCCTCCCCGGCGACCGCCCGCGCCCGGCCGATCTCGACTACAGCGGCGACGTGCTCCGCCGCGCCTTCCCGCCCGAACTGCACCGGGGCGTAGTCGAGTTGGCGCGCTCCGCCGACGCCACCCCGTTCATGGTGCTGCAGGCCACCATGGCCGCCCTGCTGACCCGGCTCGGCGCGGGGGAGGACATCGCGGTCGGCAGCGGCATCGCGGGCCGCACCGACGAGAACCTCAAGGACCTCGTCGGCCTGTTCGTGAACACCCTGGTGCTGCGCACCGACACCTCCGGCGACCCCACCTTCGCCGACCTCCTCGCCCAGGTCCGCGAGACCAGCCTCGCCGCCTACACTCACCAGGACATCCCCTTCGACGCCCTGGTGGAGAAGCTCAACCCGCAGCGCTCCACCTCCCACCACCCGCTGTTCCAGATCGCGTTGGTCCTCCAGAACAACGAGGAAGCCGCCTACGAGCTGCCCGGCCTGCGCGCCGACGTCGACGACCGGGGCACCGGCACGGCCCGCTACGACGTGATGCTCAGCCTGACGGAGACGTTCACGGAGACCTCCGGGGGCGGCACCGGCCCCGGAGGCATCGCCCTGACGGCCGAGTACTCCACCGAGCTGTACGACGCCGCGACGATCGAGACCCTGATCACCCGCTGGGAGCGCCTGCTCACCGCGGCCGTAGCCGACCCCGACCGGCACATCGGCGAGGCCGACCTGCTCACCGCCGCCGAGCACCGCGACCTGACCGCGCCGACTCCCGGGCCCGCCGTCGAGCAGGCCACGTTCCCCGAGCTGTTCGCGGCCCGGGTGCGGCAGGCCCCGGACGCCCTCGCCGTGGAGTCCGACGAAGCCATGTGGTCGTACGCGGAGCTGGACGCGCGGGCCAACCGGATCGCGCACTGGCTGCTCGGCCGGGGCGTCGGGCCCGAGAGCCTGGTGGCCCTGGCCATGCCGCGCCGTGCCGACCAGGTCGCGCTCGCGCTCGGCGTGCTGAAGGCGGGCGCGGCCCACCTTCCCCTCGACCTGGAATATCCGGCCGACCGGATCACGTACATGGTCAAGGACGCGGCTCCGGCGGTGCTCCTGACGACGCGGGACGCCCTCGGCGAGCTGCCGCCGGGCCTGCCCGTGGACGTGCTCGCCGTCGACACCGAGGAGGCCGAGGCCGCCTGGCGGCAGGCCCCGGACCGCGCGCCGCACGTCGCCCTCACCCCGGCCCGCCCGGCGTACGTGATCTACACATCCGGCTCGACGGGCCGCCCCAAGGGCGTGACCGTCACCCACGCCGGTCTGGCCGCGCTCAGTGCCACCATCCGTGAGCGCCTGGCCGTCGAACCCGCCTCCCGCGTCCTGCAGGTGGCCTCGCCGAGCTTCGACGCGGCGTTCTGGGAGCTGGTGCAGTCCCTGACCAGCGGGGCGGCGCTCGTGGTGCCCCGGCAGCGGCGCCTGGTCGGCGACGACCTGCACCAGGTCCTCGCGGAGCGGGCGATCACCCATGTGACGCTGCCGCCGAGCGTCGTCGCCACCCTGCCCGACGAGGCCCCGCGGACGCTCGGCGCGCTGCGGGTGCTGACCGTCGCGGGCGAGTCCTGTCCGCCGGGGCTCGCCGCGCGGTGGAGCGCGGGGCGGCAGTTCGTCAATGCCTACGGCCCGACCGAGACCACCGTCTGCGCCACCATGAGCGCGCCCCTCACGGGCCCCGCGGCCCCCATCGGCACCGCCGTGGCCGACGCCCGGGTCCGCGTGCTCGACGACCGCCTCGCCCCGGTGCCGCCCGGCGCCCCCGGCGAGGCCTATGTCACGGGCCCCTCCCTGGCCCGCGGCTATCACGACCGCACCGGCCTGACCGCCGCACGCTTCGTCGCCGACCCCTACGGCCCGCCCGGAGCCCGCATGTACCGCACCGGCGACCTCGTACGGCAGCTCCCCGACGGCCAGTTGACGTACCTCGGCCGCGCCGACGACCAGGTCAAGATCCACGGCATGCGCATCGAACCCGGCGAGATCGAGGCGGTCCTCGCCGACCACCCGTCCGTGGCGCGGGCGGTCGTCACGGTGCACGCGGCGGACGACGACAAGCGCCTGGTGGCGTACGTCGTGCCGGACCTGGACGGCGCCCAGCAGGTGGCGGAGGCCGAGCGGCAGGTCGGCGAATGGGAGCAGATCTACGACGACGTCTACTCGGCGCCCACCACGCAGTGGGGCGAGGACTTCACCGGCTGGAACTCCAGCTACACCGGTGAGCCGATCGACCTGGACGAGATACGCGACTGGCGGGACGCCGCGGTGCGGCAGATCACCTGCTGGCGGCCGGACCGGGTGCTCGAACTGGGCGTGGGCGCGGGGCTGCTGATGGCGCATGTCCTGCCGCACGTCGAGGAGTACTGGGCGACCGACCTGTCCTCGCAGGTGATCGGGCGGCTGACGCGGGAGGTGGCCGACGCCGGGTTCGCGGACAAGGTCACGCTGCGCCACCAGCATGCGGACGACGTGAGCGGGCTGCCGGTGGGCCGCTTCGACCTGGTGGTCCTGAACTCGGTGATCCAGTACTTCCCGCACACCGCGTACCTGGACCAGGTCCTCGCCCAGGCCTTCACGCTGCTGAGGCCGGGCGGGCGCATCCTGGTGGGCGACGTGCGCAACGCCGGGTCGCTGCACCTGTTCGCCTCCGGGGTGCACCACACCCAGAACGCCAAGCACCAGGCCGTCGCGCCGTCGGCTGCGCGGGCCGCCATCGCGCGGGCCATGCTCACCGAGCCCGAACTGGTCCTCGACCCGGAGTGGTTCCACCAGTGGGCCGCCCGCCACGGCGCGGCGGGCGTCGACATCCGCCTGAAGACCGGCGCGGCGCACAACGAACTCACCCGCCACCGCTACGAGGTCGTCCTGCACAGGCCCGGCACCCGCGTCGAGGACGTCAGCGGCGCCCCGACCGTCACCTGGGGCCACCAGGTCACCGACCTGAGGGGCCTCGAAGCCCTCGTCCGCGCCCAGGACGGGCACGCGCTGCGCGTGACCGGGATCCCCAACGCCCGCGTCGGCGGCGAGGTCGCCCTGGCTGTCGACGCCGAGCTGATGGAGGCCCCGGCCGGGCACCCGGCGCTGGATCCGGAGCAGGTGCGGGGCTGGGCCGAGGCGCTCGGCTGGAGCGCCTTGTCGACCTGGGCGGACGCGGGCGACCGGTTCGAGGCGCTGATCCTCACCGACGCCCCCGTGGCCGGCCGCGCCCTGACCGGCGTCTACCTGCCCTCCGGGCGGGGGGACAAGCGGCTGGCCAGCGACCCGGCCGCGGCGACCCGGATCGGCGTGCTGGTCGGCTCGCTGCGCGGCTACCTGCAAGAGCGCCTGCCCGCGCACCTGGTGCCCGCCTCCGTGGTGGCGATCGCCGCCGTGCCGCTGAGCGCCAACGGCAAGCTGGACCGGCGGGCCCTGCCCGCGCCGGACTTCGCCCCGCAGGCGGGCAGCCGCGAGCCCCGCACGCTCCAGGAGGAGCTGCTGTGCGACCTCTTCGCCGACATCCTCGACGTGGAACGCGTCGGCATCGACGACGACTTCTTCGCCCTCGGCGGCCACTCGCTCCTCGCCACGAAGCTGATCAGCCGCATCCGTGCCGCCCTCGGCGCGGAGGTCGAGCTGCGGGTGTTCTTCGCGCACCCCAGCGTGGCCGCGCTCGTCCCGCACCTGGCGGACGGCGCGCGCACCCGGGCCCCGCTCACCCGCCTCGACGAGCGCCCCGAACGCCCGCCGCTCTCCTTCGCCCAGCAACGCCTCTGGTTCCTGCACCAGTTCGAGGGTCCCTCGCCCACGTACAACATGGCGTTCGTCCTCCGCCTGGACGGTGAACTGGACGTCCAGGCGCTGGAGTCGGCGCTGCACGACGTGATCGCCCGGCACGAGACCCTGCGCACCGTGTTCCCCGAGGGTGAGGACGGCAGGCCGTACCAGCACGTGCTCGCGCCGGAGAAGGCGCGGCCGCCGCTGACGGTGCGGGCGGTGTCCGGCACCGACGAACTCGACCGTGCCGTCGCCGTCGGTGCTCGCCACGTCTTCGATCTGGCGGCCGACGTCCCCGTGCACCCGAGCCTGTTCCGCACGGGTGACGACGCCCACGTCCTGGCCCTGGTGATCCACCACATCGCCGGGGACGGCTGGTCCGTGGCGCCGCTGGCCCGTGACCTCGCCACGGCCTACACGGCCCGCAGCGGGGGCGGCGCGCCCGACTGGGCGCCACTGCCGGTGAGTTACGCGGACTACGCGCTGTGGCAGCGCGAGCTGCTCGGCGAACCAGCCGACCCCGAGAGCCTGTTCAGCGAGCAGAACGCCTACTGGGCGGAGCGGCTCGCCGGGCTGCCGGAGACGACGACCCTCCCCGGCGACCGCCCGCGCCCGGCCGCCCTCACCTACACCGGCGCACTGCTCACCTCCTCCTTCGGGCCCGAACTCCACCGGGGCATCGTCGAGTTGGCGCGCTCGGCCGACGCCACCCCGTTCATGGTGCTGCAGGCCACCATGGCCGCCCTGCTGACCCGGCTCGGCGCGGGCGACGACATCGCGATCGGCAGCGGCATCGCGGGGCGCACCGACGAGAACCTGCAGGACCTCGTCGGCCTGTTCGTGAACACCCTCGTGCTGCGCACCGACACCTCCGGCGACCCCACCTTCGCCGAACTGCTCACCCAGGTCCGCACGTCGAGCCTCGCCGCCTACACCCACCAGGACGTCCCCTTCGAGGCCCTGGTGGAGAAGCTCAACCCGGAACGGTCCACGTCCCACCACCCGCTGTTCCAGATCGCGTTGGTCCTCCAGAACAACGAGGAGGGCCGCTTCGCGCTGCCAGGCCTCCGCGTCGGCGTCGCGTACGCGAGCACCGGCACGGCCCGCTACGACCTGCTGTTCAGCCTCAACGAGACCTTCGAGGACCGGCGGCCCACGGGCATCCAGGTCGGCGTGGAGTACTCCACCGAACTGTTCGACGCGGCCACCGTCGAGACCCTGATCGCCCGCTGGGAACGGCTCCTCACCGCTGCCGTCACCCACCCCTCGCACCGCATCAGCTACGCCGACCTGCTCACCGGTCAGGAGCGCGGCGAACTCCTCGCCGCCGAACGGGTGCAGGCCCCGCTCCAGGTCGAACAGGCCACGTTCCCCGAGCTGTTCGCGGCCCGGGTGCGGCAGGACCCGGACGCCCTCGCCGTGGAGTCCGACGAAGCCGTGTGGTCGTACGCGGAGCTGGACGCGCGGGCCAACCGGATCGCGCACTGGCTGCTCGGCCGGGGCGTCGGCGCCGAGAGCCTGGTGGGTGTGGCCATGCCGCGCTGCGCGGACCAGGTCGCCGTGGCCCTCGGCGTGCTGAAGGCGGGGGCCGCCTACCTTCCCCTCGACCTGGAGTATCCGGCCGACCGGATCGCGTACATGGTCGAGGACGCGGCCCCGGCGGCGATCCTGACCACCGCGGACTGCCTCGCGGAGCTGCCGCGGGGGCTCCCCGTGGACGTGCTCGCCGTCGACGGCGAGGAGACCCGGACGGCCTGGGGACAGGCCCCGGACACCGAGCCGAAGGTCCCGGTCGCGCTGGCCCACCCGGCGTACGTGATCTACACGTCCGGCTCGACGGGCCGCCCCAAGGGCGTGACCGTCACCCACGCCGGTCTGGCCGCGCTGAGCGCCACGAAGCGCGAGCGGCTCGGGATCGAGCCCGGCTCGCGCATCCTGCAGGTGGCGTCGCCGAGCTTCGACGCCGCGTTCGTCGAGCTGGTGCAGGCCTTCACCACCGGGGCCGCCCTGATCGTGCCGCGCCAGCGGCGCCTCGTGGGCGACGAGCTGTTCCAGACCCTCGCGGAGCGCAACGTCTCGCACGTGACGCTGCCGCCGAGCGTCGTCGCCACCCTCCCGGAGACGGCCCCGACGACCCTGACCTCGCTGAAGGCGCTGACCGTCGCGGGCGAGGCCTGCCCGCCGGGCCTCGTCACCGCGTGGGCGCCGGGCCGGTGCTTCGTCAACGCCTACGGCCCGACCGAGACCACCGTCTGCGCCACGCTCAGCGCCCCGCTGACGACCGGCCCCGCCCCCATCGGCACGGCGGCCCTCGACGTCCGGGTCCGCGTCCTCGACGAGCGCCTCGCCCCCGCCCCCCAGGGCACCCCGGGGGAGCTGTACGTGGCCGGGCCCAGCCTGGCGCGCGGCTACCGCAACCGCCCCGCCCTCACCGCCGAGCGGTTCGTCGCCGACCCGTACGGCCCGCCCGGCGCCCGGATGTACCGCACCGGCGACCTCGTACGCCGCCTGCCCGACGGCCAGTTGGAGTACCTGGGCCGAGGCGACGACCAGATCAAGGTCCGCGGCCTGCGCATCGAGCCCGCCGAGATCGAGGCCGTCCTCACCCGGCACCCCGGCGTCGCCCGCGCCGTCGTCGTGGTGCGCGCGCACCGGGGGACGGCGCAGCTCGTCGGCTACGTGGTGCCCACCGCCGACGGGATGCGGGTCAAGGAGCTGCGCCGGTACGCCGCCGCGCGGCTGCCCGAGTTCATGGTGCCCACTGCGTTCGTCCTCCTCGACGCGCTGCCCCTGACCCCCAACGGCAAGCTCGACAAGGCCGCCCTGCCCCGGCCGGACAGCGCCGAAGGCACCGCCCACCGCGAGCCCGGCACCGCGACCGAACGGCTCCTGGCCGCCGCCTTCGCGGCCGTCCTCGGCCTCGAACGCGTCGGTGTGGACGACGACTTCTTCGCCATCGGCGGCGACAGCATCCGCTCCGTCCAGGTCGTCTCCCGCGCCCGCACGCACGGCATCGCCCTGACGACCCGGCAGGTCTTCGAACACCGCACCGTCGCCCACCTCGCGGCGATCGCGACCGAACCGGCGGAGACCGCGGAGGCCGGGACCCTCGCCCCCGAACCCGAGCGTGCCGACGGGCCACTGGTCGCGGTGGAGCCGGGCGACCGCGAGGCATGGCAGCGGGCCCACCCCGGCCTCGCCGACGTCTGGCCCGTGACGGCGGCACAGTCCGGGCTGCTCTTCGAGAGCAGCCTCGCCGACGTCTCGTACGACGCCTACCACGTGCACTTCGTGCTGCGCCTCGGCGGCGCCGTCGACGCCGAGCGGATGCGGACCGCGGCCCAGGCGCTGCTCGACCGGCACGCCGCCCTGCGCACCGCCTTCACGACCGGCGCGGCGGGCGAACAGGTCCAGCTCGTCGTCGACGGCGTACCGCTGCCCTGGCACGTCGTGGACCTGCGCGGCCTCGACACCGCCGACGTCGAGACGGCCGTCGAAGGGCTCATCGCCGCGGACCGCGCCGTCCCCTTCGACCCCGCACAGCCGCCGCTGCTGCGGATGACGCTGGCCCACACCGGCCCGGAGCGCGCCGAGTTGCTGCTCTCCGCCCACCACGTCCTGTTCGACGGCTGGTCCATGCCGCTGCTCGTGTCGGACCTGCTGCACCTGTACGCGACCGACGGCGACGCCTCGGGGCTGCCGGCCGTCCGCCCGTACCGGGACTTCCTCGGCTGGCTGGCGGGGCAGGACCAGGAGGCGGCCGCACGCGCCTGGGCGCGCGAACTCGACGGGATCAGCGAGCCGACGCTCCTGGCCGGGCCCGCCCCGGCCACCGCCGTCGAGCGGAGCGACCCCGGCCACGTGGAACTGCGCGTGCCGCCCCGCACGCTGCGCGCACTCCAGGACCGGGCGGCCGACCTCGGCCTCACCCTCAACACGCTCCTGCAGGGCGCCTGGGGACTGCTCCTCGGCCGGCTCACCGGACGCCAGGACGTGCTGTTCGGCACCACCGTCTCCGGGCGGCCGCCGCAGGTTCCGGGCGTCGGCGAGATGGTCGGCCTGTTCGTCAACGGCCTTCCCGTACGGGTGCGGTACGCGCCCCAGGACACGCTCGCGCAGGTCCTCACCGCGCTCCAGGAGCGCCAGGCCGTCCTCCTGGACCACCATCACCACGGCCTCAGCGACATCCAGAAGGGGACCGGGCTCGGCACCCTCTTCGACACGATGCTCGTCTTCGAGTCCATACCGGTCGACCGGCCCCGACTCGCCTCCGCGCTCGCGGCGGCCGGGGTCAACGTCACCGGCACCCGGGCGATCTCCGGCACCCACTACCCGCTGACCGTGATCGCGGAGCCGGACCTGCGGATGGACTTCCAGTACCGCGACGGCACCTTCGACCGGGCCGCCGTCGAAGCGATCGCCGCCCGCCTCGCCCGCATCCTCGACCAGATCGCCGCCGACCCGGACACCCCGCTCGCCCGCCTCGACCTCCTGCTCGACGCCGAACGCGAGCTGCTGCTCGACCGGGCGAACGGCACCGCCGTCGACGTACCGGACTGGACCGTCCCCCGACTCGTGGCCGAGCGCGCCGCCCAGTGCCCGCACGCCACCGCCGTGACCGGGGGCGAGGTCTGCCTGACGTACGCCGAACTGGGCGCGCGGACCCGGCGGCTCGCCCGCGAACTCGTCGCCCGGGGCGCGGGCCCCGAGACCGTGGTGGGCCTGGCACTGCCCCGCACCACGGACCTCGTCGTCGGCATGCTCGCCGTCCTGGAGGCGGGCGCGGCCTATCTGCCCATCGACCCCGCCTACCCCAGCGCCCGCCTCGCCCACATCCTGGCCGACGGCCGCTGCGCCCTCGTCCTGACCAGCACTGCCACCGCCCACGTACTCCCCCCTGACGACGATGTCCCCCACCTGTGCGTCGAGGACGTCGACTTCGCCGCACCCGGGCCGGACGTGGCGCCTGAGGTGACGCGGCCCGACAACGCCGCGTACGTGATGTACACGTCCGGCTCCACCGGCACCCCCAAGGGCGTCACGCTCACGCACCGCGCCCTCGTCAACGGCGCGCTGCGCCTGGCCGACGCCACCGGGGTCACCGCCGACACCCGCACCCTGGCCGCGACGTCCGTCAACTTCGACGTGTCCGTCTTCGAGATCCTCACCACCCTCGCCGCGGGCGGCACCGTCGAGGTCGTGCGCGACGTCCTCACGGTCGGCGAGCGCGGCGGCTGGAGCGGCGGCCTGCTCAGCGCCGTGCCGTCGGTCCTGGCGGAACTCCTCGACCAGCTCGACGACGGGGCGCTGCGCGCCGACTCCGTCGTCCTGGCCGGAGAGGCGCTGCCCGCCGCGCTCGTCCAGCGGGTGCGCCGGGCGGTGCCGGGTGCGCGCGTCGTCAACGCGTACGGGCAGACCGAGTCGTTCTACGCGACGACGTTCACGGCGGAGGGGCGTGATGCCGAGGAACGCCGCACCGGCCTGGGAGAGGAACGCCCCACCGGCGCGGCCCTTGCCGACGAGGCGGCCCTTGCCGACGAGCGCCCGGCGGACACGGGTGCCACACCCATCGGCACCCCGCTCGGCAACATGCGCGCCCACGTCCTCAGCCCCGCCCTCACACCGCTGCCGCCCGGCGCGGTCGGCGAGCTGTACGTGGCGGGCCACGTCGCCCGCGGCTACCACGGCCGGGCCGCCCTGACCGCGGAGCGGTTCGTCGCCGACCCCTATGGGCCGCCCGGTGCCCGGATGTACCGCACCGGCGACCTCGCCCGCTGGACCCCCGACGGGCAACTCGTGTACGCGGGCCGCGCCGACGACCAGACCAAGATCCGCGGCATCCGCGTCGAGCCCGCCGAGATCGAGGCGGCCCTGACCCAGCACCCGAGCGTCGCCCAGGCCGCCGTCGTGGTCAGCGTGGAGCACGGCGCTCCGCAGCTGCTCGCCTGTGTGGTCCCCGTCGACCCGGCCGTGGGCGGGCCGTCCGGCGGGCAGTTGCGCGCGTTCCTCGGCGAGCGCCTGCCGACGTACCTCGTGCCCTCGCTCTTCCTGACCCTGGACCGGCTCCCGCTCGCCCCGAACGGCAAGCTCGACCGGGCCGCCCTCGTCGAGCGGGCGCACGCCGAAGGGCCCGTCCAGGTCAACCGCGCCAACCCGCGCGACCACGCCGAATGGGCCCTCTACCAACTGTGGCGGCGGCTCCTGCTCACCGCCGACATCGGAATCCGGGACAGCTTCTTCGACGTCGGCGGCACCTCCATCTCGGCCATCAAGCTCTCCCACGCCATCCGTGAGGAACTGGGCGAGGAGGTCTCGGTCCGCGACGTCCTGCTCCACCCGACCATCGAGGAGCAGGCCGAACGGCTGCGCGGCGGTGCCTCCGGCGCCCCGCCCAGCGACCTCATCTCCTTCCGCGCGGGCGACGGCCACGCGCGCGTGCTCTGCGTCCACCCGGCGGGCGGCACCGCGTTCTGCTACCTCTCGCTGGCCAAGGAACTCCCCGACACCGTCGGCGTGTACGGCATCCAGTCGCCCGGCCTGCACCCCGGCGAGGCGTTCCTGCCGACGGTCGAGGAGATGGCCGAGGCGTACGAGAAGCTGGCCGAGCCGCTCCTCGACGGCGCCCCGCTGGTCGTGGTGGGGCTGTCGTTCGGCGGCCTGGTCGCCCACGAGCTGGGCCGCCGCCTCGCCGCCGCGGGCCACACCCGCCTGAGCGTCGTGCTCCTCGACGCGCCCGGCACGGAGGACACCGCAGCGCGCGCCGCCGTCGGCCCGGTCGGCATGGCGGACTTCCGCGACAAGCTCGTCAAGTTCAACGGCATGTACCCCGGCATCGAGGACGACCAGATCGAGCGGTACTTCGACGTCTACAACAACAACCGGGTCGCCATCGCCGCCTACGCCCCGCCGCCGACCCCGGCCAGGACCGTCTTCGTGCAGGCCGTCGAGGAGGAGGCGCCCGAGGCCTACCGCGAGGAGGTACGGGAGTTCTGGGGACGGCGCGCGGGCGGCGGCTACCTCGTCGAGCCACTGCCCTGCGACCACTGGGAGATGCTGGAGAGCGACGAGGTGCGGCAGGTGGCGGCACTCGTACGGTCCGAGCTGGGCCTTGCTCGCGGGGGCGAGGCCGTGGACGGGGAGTAGCGGCGGGGAGCAGGGGGGCGGACGGCGTTCCGTACCGCCCCCCTCGGGCCGGGTTTCTCGGGCGGGGGAGCGGTGCGGTGACGGCCGGATGGGTGGTGCGGGGGGTGCGAGTGGCCCGGGTGGTGCGGGTGGTGCGGGTGGCGGCGATGCTCCCGGCGGACGCGCGCGCCGGGAGCCCGCTCAGCGTGGCGTCGCGTCCGGCCGGGAGTCGGCGTTGATCGTGGTGGCCACCACCCGCACCTGTGGGGTCCGGACGATGCCGTAGTGCGTGGCGTCCAGCACGTCGCAGGAAGCGAGCCGGGGCAACTCCGCCTGCCAGGAACGCCGTTGCGCGTCCGGCGCGCCCATGGGCGGCAGCCCGGCCACCGCGCGGCCCGCGAGCCACACGCGCGTGGGCGTGCGGGTCAGCCGGGGCAGTTCGTGCCGCGCCAGGCCCGCCACGTTGGCGCGGCAGCAGCGGGCGAGTCGCTCCGCGTACGCCGCCGCCCGCGGGCTCGCCGCACCCCCGGCGTCACCCTGGCCCAGCTCGTGCGCGAACACCGCATCGAACTGCGTCTCGTCGTACGCCTGGAAGTGCCGCGCGGCACCCGGAGGCGGCGGGTCGAGCAGATACAGCCGCGTGGCCGGACGCCCGGCCGCCTCCGCCTGCGCGGCCATGGCGTGCGCCACCCAGGCGCCGAACGACCAGCCCGCGAGCCGCCACTGCCACGCGTCGTGCGGGAAGCGGGCCTGGAGCGCCGCGTGATAGCGGCGGGCCCGGTCGGCGATCGACCAGCCGGGCAGGTCCGCCCGCCGCAGCGCGGGGTCGGCGATCAGGCAGACCGTGAGGTGCGGGGCGAGTTCGGAGACCAGGGCGCGGTACGCCTGGATGTCGCCGCCGACGGGGTGGACGAGGCAGACCAGGTCGCGGCCGGTGCCCTGCTGCCAGACCTCCACGGAGACGAGCTGATCGTCGTCGGCGGCTTGCGCTGCGGCTGCCTGATCCGCTGTCCGTGTCGTCTGACCTGGTGTCTGAGCCACCTGGCCCGCCGTCGGCGCTGCCTGCTCCGGTGCTGGTGCTGGTGCTGGTGCTGGTGCTGGTGCTGGTGCTGGTGTCGGTGTCGCCTGCCGGGGGGTGCCGGTGACACGGGAGCCCACCTCGTTGAGGCTGACCCGGTGGCTCAGCTCGGACAGCTCCACGTCGACTCCGTAGTGCTCCGCCACCTTGGCGATCAGGTCGAGCATCATGAGGGAATCGGCGCCGTGGTCGTACAGCGAGGCGGCCGGGTCGATGTCGTCCAGGCCGAGCAGGGACCGGGCCCAGTCGCCGAGCCGGGCGGTGACCTGATCGGGCTCCTGCCCCGCACGGTGACCAGCGCGCTGACCGGTGTTCGGGCCAGGGCTCTGACCGGCGGTCGGGCCTGCCGGAACGGTGTCTTCGTGCCGTGCCCCCGGCTGGGTGCCCGCGGGCGCGACGTAGAAGTCACGTGCCCGCCCGATGTCGGTGGTGGACACCAGGAGCTGCGGCAGGCCCAGCGTCAACGCCCTGGCGAACAGCCGCTGTCCCTCCTTCACCGCCAGGCCGACCGCGAGATGCGCCTGGTGCCGGGGGTCGGACCGCAGGGCGTCGCGGGCCATGCCGACCTCGCTCCAGATGTCCCAGCCGATCCCGAGGCGCACCGTGGTCTCGGCTTCTGCGGAGCGGTGGCGGGCGAAGCCGTCGAGGAGACCGGCCGCGGCGGCGTAGTCGAACTGGCCGATGCCTCCGAAGTGCGCGGCCATCGACGAGCAGTACACGGCGAAGTCCGGCCGGTGGCGCTCGATCAGACGCTCCGTCAGGAGTGCGCCCCGCAGCTTGGCCGCCGTGACCCGCCGCATCGCGGCGCCGTCGCGGCGTGCGATCAGCCCGCCGCCCGCCTCGCCCGCGGCGTGCACCACGCCGCCGATCCGCCCGGCGCGCGCCTCGATCCGCTCCAGGACCACCTGGGTCGGTTCCGTCGCCAGGTCGGCCTCGACCAGCTCGACGCGGTCCGCCCACGGCGTCAGGTCGGCGGGGAGCCGGGGGCGCCGGGACGTGAGGACGACCCGGCAGTCGGACCGCGTGAGCAGCCAGGCCGCGAGGGCGACGCCGATCCCCCCGGTGCCGCCGAGGATCACATGGGTGTCGGCCCCGGCCGACGGTGTGCCGGGTTCCATGGCGTCGGGCGCTTCGGCCGCGGGCACGGGAAGCAGCGCCTGCCGCCACCAGTAGCCGTGGCGCAGTGCGAGCCGCCGGGGCAGGCCCGTCGAGGCGTCGGCCTCGGCGAGGAGCGCGGCCAGCGCGGCGGCCCAGTCGCCCGGGTCCCCGGAGGGCAGGTCCAGCCAGCGGCCGTCGACGCCACATTCCTGCGGTGCCACCTCGCCGGCGCCCGCGAGCAGCCCCAACTCCGGGCGCAGCACGTCACCTTCGACCGGCTGGGCGCGGTACGACAGCCACCAGGGGCGCAGGCGCAGCGAGTCCGGCAGGTCCGCCGCCGCCCGGAGCAGGGCCGCCGGGGTGTCCAGGCAGGCCCCCTGGGCGCGGTCGAGGGTGTCGTCGCCGACGGGCCCGGTGACGGCGAGCGGCAGTGCGTGCAGCCAGTCGATGTCCAGGGGACCTGCTGGTCCGCAGGGTGCTGACGGCCCTGCCGGTCCCGCCTCGGTCAGCGCGGTGAGCAACTGCCGCAGTGAGCCGGGGTCGGCGGGATCCACCTCGTACACGTCGTCCGCGAGGCGGGCGAAGGCGCGGCCCGCACTGACCCGCACCACCCGCTCGTACACGTCCGCGAAGGGGCGCAGTGCCTCGGACGGCATCGGCTCGGCGGTCAGCGCCACCAGCGTCGCGGAGGCGCGCGGACCGGCGGGCGTGCGGGCGCGGCTGAGGCGTATCCAGTGCGGCTGGTGCAGCCAGTCGGCTTCGGGCAGCCGCTGCGGCCAGTCGGCCTCCGGCCGGCGCGGGCCGGCGCTCGGGGGAGCGGTCCTTGTGGGGGCGGCGCGTGGGAAGTCGTACTCGGCGAGGTGGAAGGCGGGTGGGGGGAAGTCCCAGGGGGCCTGGGCGGGTCCCGCGGGCCAGGGGACGGCCCGGCCCGCCAGCCAGGCGTCGACGAGTTCCGTGGCCGTGCGGTCCCCGGCGGTGCGGGGGCCTTCCTGGGCCGTCGTGTCGATGCCGGGTGCCTCGACGGCGGACAGCGTACGCAGCCACGCCACGGCGGCCCCGGCGTCGGCGCAGACCGCCGCGGCCCGTCGGTGCCGTGCCGGTCGCCCGCCTTGCAGATGGCGCAGGACGTGGTCGTACGCCTCGGGCCGGGCCTCCAGATAGTCGGCGATGCGGGCGGCGTCGGCGCGCAGCCCGGCCGCGCTGCTGCTCGACAGCACCAGACAGGGCACGACGGGACGGCGCGACGCGGGGCCGACCGACGCCGGTGGCTCGTGCGACCTCGCAGCCCCGCCCGGCGCCGGTTCCCCGTCCGCTTCGAGGACGAGGTGCGCGTTGGTGCCGCCGATGCCGAAGCTGCTCACGGCCGCCACCCGGGGGCGCCCGGCGGGCCAGGGGCGCGCCTCGGTCGGAATGTGGAAGGGGGCCGCGTCGGCGCCGAGTCGGGGGTTGAGCCGGTGGAAGTCGACGTTGGGCGGGATCACTTCGTGGTGCAGGGCGAGGGCGGCCCGTACGAGACCGACCACGCCCGCCGCGGCGCCGAGATGACCGATCTGGCTCTTCACCGAGGTCAGCGCGCAGCCGCCCGAGCCGACCGCGCCGCCCGAGCCGCCATCCACGACGCCTGTGCCGTCTGCGCCGCCCGAGCCGCCCGATCCGTGCGAACCCTCCTCGTCGCCCGAGGCGCCCACGCCCGCCTCCGACGACACCCCGAACGCCTGCCGCAGAGCCCCGAGTTCCACCGGATCACCCAGTTGCGTACCCGTGCCGTGCGCCTCGACATAGCCCACCTCACCGCCGTCACGCCCACTGCGGCGCAGTGCACCACGAATCACCTCGCGCTGCCCGGCGAGCGACGGCGCGCTGTAACTGAGCTTCCCCGAGCCGTCGTTGTTGAGGGCCGAGCCGGTGATCACCGCGTACACGGTGTCGCCGTCGCGGCGTGCGGAGCGCAGCGGCTTGAGGACGACCACGCCGACGCCGCTCGCCCCGACGGTCCCGCTGGAGTCGTCGCTGAACGGCCGGCAGTGTCCGTCCTTGGAGAAGATGTGCTGCGGACGGTAGGCGTAGCCGTCGGTGAGGAGCGTGTCGACGAGCACCCCGCCCGCGAGCATCACGTCGGCGTCGCCCTGGCGCAGCAGCCCGGCCGCGACGTGCACCGCCACGAGCGAACTGGCGCACGCCGCCTGCACGGTGAAGGCAGGTCCCGACAGGTCCAGGTGGTAGGCCACCTTGGTGGTGAGGAAGTCCTTGTCGTGGTGGAGCGCCATCTGGAAGCTGTCGGGCACCTGCTCGGGATCGCCCTCGCGGAGCAGCGCCTGGAAGTAGGTGTTCTCGCCGCACCCGGCGACGAGCCCGACGCGCCGTGCGCCCGGGTCGGTGATCCCGGCGTGCGCGAGCGCCTGGACGGAACTCATCAGCAGATGCCGCTGCTGCGGATCCATCAGCCGGGCCTCCTGTCGGCTGATGCCGAAGTGCTCCGGATCGAAGGACAGCAGGCCCGACATCTGGCTGCGCGCGCCGACCAGTCCTTCGGCGGCGTCGAAGTGCTCGATGCCGCGGGCCCCGGTACGCACCAGGTCCCAGAAGGCCGCGAGGTCGTCGGCGCCGGGCAGACGCACCGCCATGCCGATGACGGCGATGGGCTCGTCGACGGCGGAGGCGGCATCGGGGACAGGTGCAGGGACAGGCGCAGGTGCGGAGGCGGGCAGGGTCCCGGTGGGTTCCGGAGCGGGAAGCGCGGACTCCAGGAACGCGGCCAGCCGCCGCACCGTCACGTGCTCGAACAGATCGGGGATGGTGAACCGCAGCTCCGGCTCCGCGGTGCACCGCAGATGGAACCGCATCAGGTCCAGGCTGGACGCCCCGGCGTCGAAGAAGCGCTGCTCGGGCCCGACGGGCCGCCCGACCACCTCCTGGAACAGCTCGCTGAGCCGGGCCTCGTACGCCGAGAGAACCGGCCCGGCGCCGCTGCCGGAGTGCCGCAGTTCCTCGCCGGGAGCGGTGAGCGCCGCCCGCCGGTCCAGCTTGCCGCTCGGCGTGAGCGGCAGCGCCCGCACGCGCCGGAAGCGGTCGACGCGTATGTACGAGGGCAGCAGCGGCGCCAGATGCCGGGACAGCGCATCCGCGGTGAGCCCCCGTGGCGCCGCCGCACTGCCCGAGCCGTCCGAGCCGTCCAAGCCGTCCGTGCGCGCGCCCTCGGCCGATCCCGTGCCCGAGGCCCCGTCCCGCACCTGCACGCACGCGACAAGCGCGTCCGCGTCCCGTACGACCACGGCGTTCACGACGTCCGGATGCCGCAGCAGCGCCGCCTCGACCTGCCCGAGTTCCAGGCGGTGGCCGCTCACCTTGATCTGCTGGTCGTCGCGGCCCAGGTAGTGCAGCAGCCCGTCCGCGTCGAAGCGGGCGATGTCACCGCTGCGGTAGAACGTGCCGAGGCCGGGCACGTCGACGAAGCGCTCCGCGTTCAGCGCGGGGTCGCCCAGGTAGCAGGGCGCCGCCATGGGGCCGCCGATGAGGAGGCGGCCGGGGCGTCCCGGCGGCAGGGCCTCGTCGGCGTCGTCGACGACCCGCAGCCAGGCGCCCGCGATCGGCCGCCCGATGGCCGGACGCTCCGGCCAGCCCGCCGGGTCCCCGTCCAGACACAGCGCGCTGACCACGTGCGTCTCGGTCGGCCCGTAGTGGTTGAAGAGGCGTGCGCCGGGCAGTCCGGCGAACCAGCGGCGAATGGCGTCCGTGCACAGCAACTGCTCACCGGCGGTGATGACGTCACGCAGCCGCGAGGGGTAGCGGCCGAGGCGGACAGCGTGCTCGGCGAGGACCTGGAGTGCCACGTACGGCAGGTGGAGGCGCTCGATCCCGTCCGCTTCGAGCCGGTCGAGGAGCGCGGGCGCGTCCTGGCGCAGACCGGGGCGCATGAGATGGAGCAGGCCGCCCCCGCACAGCGTGCCGAAGATCTCCTGGAAGGAGACGTCGAAGGACAGCATGGAGAACTGCTGCGTGACCGCGGGCGCCGCGAGACCACCGGACTCCCGCTGCCACTGGAGCAGATTGCACAGCGTCCGGTCGGGCACCCGCACGCCCTTGGGGACGCCCGTGGAGCCGGACGTGAACAGGGTGTACAGCGGCTGCCGTCCGTCATGCGGTGTGAACGCGCCGTCGGTGGTCGGCGCCCGGTCCGGGAGCGCGACCGGTCGGCGCGGCAGCCCGGCCGGGGCGAACGCGTCGAGCGCGGGCGCCCCGTCCGGCGGCACCAGGACGCACAGCGGCTCCACCTGGTCCAGGATCTGCCGCAGCAGCGCGGGCGGGTACGAGGGGTCGAGGGGCACGACGGTCAGGTTCAGCCGGGCCAGCGCGAGGAGCGCCACCACGTGTTCGGGCGAGGCGTCGAGGTACAGGGCGACGTGACGGGGGCCGTCGCCGTCCGGCGGTGACGGGTGCTCGTGCCGCAGCTCGGCGGCCAACGCGGCGGCATGCGCGTCGAGTTCGGTGTAGGTGAAGGTGCGGTCCGCCGACGCCAGCGCCGGTGCGTCGGGGGTCCGGCGGACCTGATCGGCGAAGCCCTCGGCGACGGTGGTGAAGTCCGGTCGCGTCGGGGCGGCGCGGCCGGGTTCGGGCAGGCCGCGGCGGTGGGGCGCCACCAGCTCGGCGAGGGTGGGGTCGGCTCCGGCGGCCAGCAGGTCGAGGGCGCGGCGGAACAGCACGTCGAGGGCGGCCACTTCGTCGGCGCCGAAGTACCGGGCGTCGTACTCCCACAGGCAGTCGACGCTCGCGCCGTGCTCCACCACCGACAGGGTCAGCGGACACTTCGCCTCGCTCGGCGTCGGCCACTCGGGCCGTGCCGTGCAGCCGGGCAGCGCGAGCGCGCCGAAGTCGGTGTTCTCCAGGACGAAGAGGAAGTCGAACGGCGTCTGCCCGGCGCCCGCCTCCCGGTCGGCCAGGACGTCGGCGAGAGCGACGTCCTGCCGGTCGAGCACCGCCTGCGCGGTGTCGGCGTGCCGCCGCAACTGGGCGCGCAGCCGCTCGCGCGGCGCCAGTTCCAGCGGCAGCAGCAACGTGTTCGCGAACATGCCGACGCTCGCCTCGAACTCCTGCACGGGCCGTCCGGCGACCGGCCCGGCGATCCGGGGAGCGGTGCGCCCGGTCACCCCGTACAGGCTCCAGGCGTACACGCCCAGGAGGAGCGCGAAGCGGGTGAGGCCGAGGTCGGCGCAGAGCCGGTCGAGGGCGGCGCGGCGACCCGCGTCCAGCGTGGTGCGCAGCAGGCGGCCGTCGGGGGTGGGCCCGGCGGTACGGACCGGCTCCAGGGGGGTCGGCTCGCTCGCCGACGCGGCGTAGTGCCGGCCCAGTTCGGCGCGCTGGGCTCGGTAGGCGTCGTGCGTGAACCAGGCGGCCTGCCAGGCGGCGTGGTCGAGGGGGGTCGGGACCGGCGGGGCGTCCGGGGGCGCGGTGGGCAGTGCGGTCGGGGCGGGCAGGTGCCCCGCCGCGGCCTGCGGCTCACCGCTCGCCGCTCGCGCGTACTCGGCGTAGACCGCCGACAACTCACCGAACAGCACGTTCAGCGACCAGCCGTCGACGGCTATGTGGTGCGCGAGCAGCAGGAGTTCGCCGCCGCCCGGGGACGGAAGCCAGCACGCGCGCAGGAGCCGGGGCACCGCCAGGTCGAACGGGGCGGCGAAGAAGTCGTCGGTGAAGGCGCGGCGGCCGCCTTCGGAGCGGAGCGCTTCGTCCGTGGGCTCGGCCCAGGGGTCGTAGGCGTCGCGCACCACCTGCCGCAGCCCTGCGGGCGTGGACTCGAAGGCGGTGCGCAGCGCCGGGTGCCGTGCCACGAGGGCGCGCAGGGCGTGGCGGAGCGCCGAGGTGTCGACGGCGCCGTCGAGGCGGAAGGCCAGCGGCACGTGGTAGGCGCGGGAGTCCGGTCGCCGCTGCTGGAGCAGCCACAGGCGCTGCTGCTCGGAGGTGGCCGGTGCGAAGGCGGCTGCCGCGGGGGCGGCAACCGGCGGGTAGGGCACGCCGTCCCCGGCCCGGCCCGCCTCGATCGCGGCGGCGAGCCCGGCGAAGTCGGCGCGCAGGACGAGGGCTTGGGGCAGGTCACGGCCCCAGCGCCGCCGCACCTCGAAGCGCAGCCGCAGCGCCTTCAACGAGTCGCCGCCGCTCGCCACCCACCGGTCACCGGGCCGGAGATCGCCGACGCCCAGGATCCGGCCCGCCAGCGCCAGCACTTCGCGCTGCTGTTCGGTGACGGGCCCCGCGTCCTCGGGACGTCCGTCACCGGCGGCGGTCCAGGGTGCGTCGGTCCGTCGCAGCAGAGCGGACTTGTCGACCTTGCCGTTGGCGTTGAGCGGCAACTCGTCCACCCGGTAGGCGCGGTGGGGGCGCATGTACGCGGGCAGGCTCGCGGCCAGATGGCGGTCGAAGTCGTCGTACGACAGGTCCCCGCCGAGCACCAGATAGGCCAGGAGCTCATTGACGCCGTCCGGGTCGCGGCGGGTGCAGACGTACGCCTGACGCACCGCCGGGTGGGCCACGATCTGCCGTTCCAGCTCGCCCGGCTCGACGCGGAAGCCACGCACTTTGACCTGGCGGTCGACGCGCTCGACGTACTCGACGCGGCCGTCGGCGTCGACGCGCACCAAGTCGCCGGTGCGGTAATGGCGGTCGGTTCCGGAGCCGGCTCCGGCATCGTGCGAGGGGAGGCTCACGAAGCGGCGCTCGGTCTCCTCCGGCAGGTTGCGGTACCCGGCCGCGAGCGCCTCGCCGGACAGATACAGCTCGCCCACCTCGCCCGGTTCGGCGGCGCGGGTGCCGTCGACGACCGCGAGTGCCCCGGTGCCCGGCAGCGGGAGCCCGATCGGGATCACCTCGCTGTCCAGGTCGCGGGGGATCGGGTGGCAGAGGGCGAACGTGGTGGCTTCGGTGGGGCCGTAGACGTTGTGGAGCCGGGTGGGGCTCTCGGGGTTGTCGCGGAACCAGCGGCGGATCAGCCGCGCGTTGAGCTGCTCGCCGCCCACCAGTACCTGGCCGATGCCGGAGAAGCAGTGCGGCACCTTGTCGACGATCGCGTTGAAGAGCGCCACGGTGATGAACAGGACGTCGACGCGCAGCCGTTCCAGCTCGGCCGCGAGGACGTCGGGGGTCTGCACCGTCTCGTCGCGCAGGATCACACACCGGCCGCCCGTCAGGAGCGGTACCCACACCTCGAAACTGATCGCGTCGAAGGCCGGGTTGGACAGGCAGGCGAAGCGCGCGCCCTCGTCAAGGCGCAGATAGCCGGGGCGCGCCAGGCGGAGGATTCCGGCGTCCCGCACCTCGACGCCCTTGGGGTGGCCGGTGCTGCCGGAGGTGTAGAAGACGAAGGAGACGCCGGTGCTGTCCTTGACAGCGTTGTCGGGCGTGACGCTGTCGCCGACGGTTTCGCCGGGCACACGAGCCGCGCCGAGCACTCCGGCCGCGCCGGGCGCGCCCTGGAGCAGCGAGGACACGTCGAACGGCCGGATTCCCTCGGGCAGTTCGTCGAGAGCGGCGGTGCCGCGCACCACCGCCGCGCAGGCCGAGTCCGTCAGGATGTGGCGCCGGCGCTCGGGCGGGCTCTGGGCGTCGAGCGGAACGACGGTCGCGCCGAGCCGCAGGACGCCGAGCATGGCGCAGACCAGCTCCCACGAGCGCGGCAGGCAGACGGCGACGGCCTGCCCCGGCCGCAGTCCGTGGTGGCGCAGCGCGTCGGCGACCGCTGCGCTCGCCGCGTCGAGCTCCGCGTACGTGAGGGTCTGCTCGCCGTCGACGAGCGCGACGGCATCGGGGCGGCGACGGGCCTGCGCGAGGACGGTCGTGGCCAGACCTTGGTTCGTGGACAAGCTGAACTCTTCCGCTCTCGGGGCTTATTCACAGAGGTGACTTGAATAGGCGCGGGATTTCGCTCAGCAGGGTTGGTCGGGCCCCGGAGAAGTTACACATTGCAATCCAAGAGCGAATGGCCGGCCGCTTCGTCACACTGGGTGTATTCACCGTGCACAGATGTGACATGACGTGTCGTAAGGAGGCTCGGCATGCCGTGTGACCTGCTGTAGGGCGTGCTTACCTCCGAGTAGAGCGTGAATACGTCCAGACAGTCGAAGGAGCCGCCACCGCCATACGAAACAAAGCGATGGGTAAATCGTCTGTCGATGAGGCCGTCCGCTGTGATGATTGATCAGGGCGTATGCGTCTGTCAATGGGAGAGTTGTCCGCGCTGTCCGGGCCGCCGTTGTCCGCGCAGGAGACGCATGCGCCGGCGGTGGCGCTCCCGCTCGTGTCCCGTAAAGGATTCTCGACGAGCTGGTCAACTCGCCCGTGAACGGGCCTGATCCGGGCAACCTCTTGCGGTGCGACTACGTGGGGGTGGGCGGCATGCGACAGCACGACGCGGAGCAGGGGAGGCGGTGCAGGGTGGCCGACGTGAAGGATTTGACTCCGTGCGAAGGGCCGCTCATGGCGGTCACGGTCCTGACCGCCGACGGCAAGGAGATGACCGGCTGCGTGGCGCACAGCGCGCGACAGCTCGCCAGTCTGCCGCAGGCGAGGCTGCACCCGCTGTGCTGCCTGTCGCCGTGGGCCGTGGGGGTCTACGCGCGGGCGGCGACACTCCCGCCGTTCGCGTGGGAGGTCGGCTGCTGAGGGGGCGCGGGCGGGCGGGAGTTGAGGCGGGGGTGGCGGCACGGTACGGCGTCACCCGGACGCCCCCTCGACGGCCGCCGCCACATGCTCGCGGAACCAACGGTGCCCAGGATCCGCCGAGTTGCGGGGGTGCCAGGCCATTCCGAGGTCGACGGGGGCCAGGTCGAGAGGGACGGGGAACGTACGCAGCCCGAGGGCCGCGGTCGGCTCGGGGAGCCAGTCGGCCAGGGTGAGGGCGACGAGGTCGGTGTCCCGGGCGAGGAGCATGGCGCTCGTGTGACTGGGGACGACGACGGCGACACGGCGGCGCAGCCCGTGTTCCGCGAGGGCGTGGTCGATGGGGCCGAGGCGCTTGCCGTGCCGGGAGACGCCGATGTGGTCGGCGGCGGCGAAACGGCGGGCGTCGATCCGCCTCTGGAACAGGGGGTGGCCGCTGCGGGCGACCCCCACCAGCGGCCGCCGGACGAGGCTTTGGGTACGGATCTCCGGGTCCAGGTGCCCGAGAACGCCCAGCTCGACGTCCACCGCGCCCTTCCGCAGCGCGGGGCCGCCCTCCAGCGCCTCGGGCAGGAAGACCACGTCCACGTCCGGCGCCTCCGCGCGGACCCGCTCGGACAGCGGACCGGCGAGCCCCGCCAGGAGCAGGTCGGTGGCCTGGACGGTGAAGGTGCGCTGCAGATGGACGGCCTCGAACCCGGCCCCCGGCCGCAGCACGTCGTCGCAGCCCCGCAGCAACGCGCTCACCTCGTCGCGGAGTTCGACGGCCCTGGGCGTGGGGACCAGACCCTGCCCCGCCCGGACCAGGAGGGGATCGCCGACGGCGCGACGGAGCCGGGCCAGGGTGCGGCTGGTGGCCGCGGGGGAGGTGCCGAGGCGCTCGGCGGCGCGGGTCACGCTGTTCTCCTGGAGCAGGGCATCCAGGACGCGGAGCAGGTTGAGATCCATGGATGGCTCCTGAGCTGCATCTTTACGCCTGAGTCAATAATTGGATGCTGATTCTTGCATTGCCGGGCAGCCCCGCGTGCTCGGAGGGTGGACGCAGGCCCACGAGAACGCGGGCCGCCCCCCCCCCGAGAACGCGGGTCGCCCCACGAGCGCCTTGCGCAAGGAGTCAGTCATGCAGGAGTCCCCACGGGCCGGTCGCGCAGGCGATGTGCTGGCCGTGGTCTGCCAGAGCGGGCCGTCGGTGTCGTTCTTCGACGCCGCGTCCGACCAGTACCTCGGCTCGGTCGAAACCCTCGCCCAGCCCCACGAGTTGTGCTTCGACCCGAAGCGGCGACTGCTGTGGTGCACGATGACGTACCACTCGGGCTTCTACCACGCGAACTCCGGCCGCCGGACCGAGCTGACCGTCATCGACCCCGATGCCCGCAGCGTCGTCGAGGTCGTCGACCTCGCCCCCGAACACGCCCCGCACGGCCTCGCGTTGGACGCGGAGCGCGGCCGTCTGTACGTCACCGTGGAGGGCGCGAAGGACCGCCCCGGCGGCGTCGTCGTCATCGACACACGGACCCGCCGCCCCCTCGGCAGGATCGACACAGACGCCCCCGGCTCGCACTGGCTGGCCATCGACGCGGCCGGAACGACGGCGTACGTCGCCAACAAGGAGGCGCCGTACGTCTCGGTCCTCGACCTCGAACGGGAAACCCTCACCGCGCGCGTCGAGGTGCCGGGCAGCGAAGGGGTCGCCGTCGCGGCCGACGGCACGCACGCCTTCGTCGCCGCGCCCCACGGCGGCTCCTTCACCGCGGAGGGCGTGACACCCCCGGGGATCAGGGTGATCGACACCCGGACGGCGGCCGCCGTCGACACCCTCCCCCTGGAGAACGCCGCCATGCCCCTCCACCTCACCTCGACGGGGAAGCTGCTCGCGGGCGAGGTGGGCACGGAGCGCGACCGGGCGGCCGGAACGAGCCGCAGGGCGCCCGGCCGCCTCACGGTCTTCGCTGCCGACACCCACAAGCGGCTCGGCGAGGTCGAGGTGGGACTCGTCCCGCTGACCATCACGTCGTCGCCCGACGGCCGGATCGCGTACGTGGCCTGCTACGCCTCGTCCACCGTCGACATCGTCGACCTGGAGACGCTGCGGCCCCTGACACGCCTGCGGCACCCGGCTTTCGGGGATTCGGGTGCGCATGGCTTGGCTTACATCCCGCGGCGGGCGTGAGGGACGTCCTGCCCGAGCCACGCCCCGGGCCCGCCCCGCCCGCATCCGGCGTGCCCAGTTCCGCCCCCCCCGATCCCGCACCGGCCGGGCCCCGCACCGGTCCACCCCCACCCACACATCCAGAAAGGCCCACTCATGATCGTCATCACCGCCCCCACCAGCACCATCGGCCGTCAGCTCGTCGACGACCTGCTCGACCGCGGGGCGCCGTTGCGCCTCGTCGCCCGTGACCCCGCGCGGCTCGCACCCGAAGTGCGGGAGCGCGCCGAGGTGATCGAGGGCTCGCACGGCGACGCCGACGTCATCGACCGGGCGTGCGAGGGCGCCGAGGCGGTCTTCTGGCTCGCCCCGGACGACGGGGACGCGCCGAGCGCCGAGACCGTCTACGTCGACTTCACCCGCCCCGCCTGCGAGGCCTTCGCCCGCCACGGGATACGCCGGGTGGTGGCCATCACCGCGCTCGGCCGCGGCACGCCGCAGGTGGACCACGCGGGCCTGGTCACGTCCTCACTGGCGATGTGCGATCTGATCGCCGCCTCGGGCGTCGCCCTCCGGGCCGTGGCCTGCCCGTCGTTCATGCACAACCTGCTGCACCACGTCGGCTCGATCAACGAGCAGGACGCGTTCTTCATGATGATCGACCCGGATCTGAAGGCCCCCACCGTCGCCACCCGCGACATCGCCGCGACCACGGCGGAACTGCTGCTCGACGACACCTGGCAGGGCACGGGCCAGGTCGCCTGTCTCGGCCCCGAGGACCTGTCGCCCACCGACATGGCGCGCATCGTCTCCGAAGTGATCGGCAGGGAGATCCACTACCGGCAGGTCCCTGGCTCGGCCCTCAAGGCGCGCATGACCGGCTTCGGCATGACCGACGCGATGGCGCAAGGGATGGTGGACATGTTCGAGGCCAAGAACCGCGGCCTCGACAACGCCGAGCCGCGCACCCCGGAATCGACCACGCCGACCACGTTCCGGCAGTGGTGCGAGGAGGTGCTCAAGCCCGCCCTGACGAACTGAGCGACCGCGCCCGGGCGCTGGCGCACCAGGAGGCCGGGACCCGGGACGTCGTGGACCTGGACACCGGGCGCAGGACATCGGGTCCAGGGCCACCGGGTCCAGGGCATCGGCTCCAGGACGAACGCCGGAAGCGGGCCGCCATGGTTAGGCTTCGACAGTGGTCAACTACTCCATAGCCCCTGACAAACTGGTGCCTCGCGTCGCGCGGTCGCATGCCCGGGTGCTCGAACTGGCCGGTCGACTCGACGACCAGCGCAAGAGCGGGGCCTCCGCCCTGCCCGGCTGGACCCGCGGGCACGTCCTCCAACACCTCGCCGACAACGCCCGCGCCTTCGAGGCGCAGGCGTTGGCCGCGCTGCGGGGTGAGCTCGTCGACATGTACGACGGCGGGCAGGAAGGACGTGACCGGTCCATCGACGAAGGGGCCGCCAGGCCCGTGGCCGAGCTGCGCGAGGAACTGAAGCTCACGCAGGGGTCGTTGGAGGACGCATGGGGCCGACTGGCGGAGTCGGACTGGCAGCGCACCGTTCGGTTCCGCCACGCCACCGTGCTGGACACCGCCCTCGCACGGTGGCGCGAGGCGGAGATCCACGCGGTCGATCTCGCGGTCGGCTACGGCCCCCGGGACTGGCCGCGTGACTTCGCCGTGCACGCCCTGGACTTCCTGTCCGCTCGTGCCCCGGTCGGCACGCGACTGCTTCTGCGGGCCACCGACGACGAGTTCACCGGGGCCCTGGGCACGGGCACGACAGTCGAGGTCTCCGGAGCGGTGCGTGACCTCGCGGCCTGGATGTCCGGCCGCGAGACCGACGGCCACCTGGACACGACGGGCCCCGACTTGCCGGAACTGGGTCCATGGCCGCCCGACCCCGCGGACTGAGAGCATCCGCATCCCTGCCGGGAGGCCACCGGCAGAACAGGGAGGCCACCGGCACAGGCCCCTTGCTATGGTGCGCCGATGTCAACGATCAAGCAGGTCCAAGTGACGTTCGACTGTGCCGAACCCGAGCGCGTCGGTCGATTCTGGTGCGAAGTGCTGGGGTACGTCGCCCCGTCGCCACCGGAGGGGTTCGCCACGTGGGACGAGTACAAGCAGTCCCTGCCTCCCGAGAAGCGCGACTCCTGGTTCGCGGCAAGCGACCCCTCGGGCGCGGGCCCGCGCCTGTACTTCCAGCGCGTGCCCGAAGGCAAGGTCGCCAAGAACCGGGTGCATCTCGACGTGCGGGCGGGCACCGGCCTCGTGGGGGAGGAGCGCCTGGCCGTCCTCGAGGCGGAATGCGCGCGCCTGGTCGCGCTCGGAGCGGTACGAGGGCGCGTGCTGCTCGCCGACGAGGAGAACGAGTCCTGCATCAACATGCAGGACATCGAGGGCAACGAGTTCTGTCTCGACTGACCACCCTGACCGTATGGTGGGGCGGACGGGCCGGGCAGTCTGCACGAGCGCCTGGAGCAGCGGGAAGAGGAAGGCGCTGATTGATGACTGCCCACCGGTCGGATGAGGGGTCGCCCCCGCGGGCCGCCTCACGAAGGCGCGCCGCCTTACGAAGCCAAGATCCGGAGCACCACTTACCGGTCGCGGCGAGCGACCGGAGGCCGACCGGAGGCGGCGGGCGCCCGGCCGAGCGGTCGACACCCGCGGTGCTGCCCCCGTCGCTGCGCCCGTGGCTCGGGCTGATCGCGGCCCTGGCCGTGCTGGTGGTGGTCACGGTCGGGTTCCTGTACGCCGGTCAGAGCGAACCCGGCGCCGTGGACAGGTGGATCATCGATCCGACGGCGGACAGTGTGCGGCGGCCGTGGCGGAACGTCGCTCTCGCCACGGACTTCTGGGGCGAACCCGCCGGAGCGGCGCTCCTGGTCGTGGCGGCTGTGACGGGCTGCCTGCTCCGGCGCCGACCGCGCGCTGCGGTGCTCGTCGTGGTCGGCCCCGGCCTGGCCGTGGTGACCACGACGCTGCTCAAGCACGTGGTGGGACGCACCATCCACGGCGCCGACAACCTGTCCTACCCGAGCGGGCACACCGCCTTCCTCACCGCCCTCGCCCTCGCCCTTGCGCTGCTCGCGGCCGGCCTGCGCGGCCTCGGCAGGGCGGCCGGCACGCTCCTCGTGCTGGCCGCCGCGCTGGTCGCCGGTGCCGCCATGGGCTGGGCGCAGGTCGCCCTGGTGGCGCACTACCCGACCGACGTCCTCGGCGGCTGGTGCACCGCGCTGGTGGTGGTACCGGCGGCAGCGTGGCTGGTCGACCGGACGGCCGACCGACTGGAGGGTCGGACGGCCGCCGATCAGCGGACGCGCGGCTGACGTCCCGTCACGCCAAGCGCCGGAACACCGGCTTCACCGGCCGCCCGGCCAGCCACGGGGTGGGATCGCCCGCGTCCAGCGCCTTGCGGTACACCGCACACGCCTGGGCCACCACATCGACCGTGTGGTCGATGTCGGCGTCGTCGAGCGCGCTGCTCACCACGAACGACGGGGCGAGCACCCCGCCCGCGAGGAGGTGGCGCAGGAACAGGGTGCGGTATTCCTGCGACGGCTGCCGGTTCCCGTCGAGGGTCCCGAAGACCAGGTTGCTGGCCCGGCCCCGGACCACGACGTGGTCGCCGACCCCCATGCTGGCCGCGGCGTCGCGGACACCGGCGGCCAGCCGCTCGCCGAGTGCGTGCAGACGCGCGGTGACGCCCTCCTCGACGTACACGGTCTGCACGGCCATCGCCGCCGCCAGGGAGTGCGTCTCCGCGCCGTGCGTGGTGGACAGCAGGAACACCCGCTCGCCGGAGTGCCGAAGGCCGCCCCGCTCCATCAGCTCGCGGCGCCCGGCGAGCGCGGAGACGGCGAACCCGTTGCCCAGCGCCTTGCCGAACGTGGACAGGTCGGGCACGACGCCGTACAGGCCCTGGGCGCCCGCCTCGGACCAGCGGAAGCCGGTGATCATCTCGTCGAAGACCAGGACGCAGCCGTGCCGGTCGGCCAACTCGCGCAGACCGGCGAGATATCCGGGCGGGGGCTCCGTGTGGGCGGCGGGTTCGAGGATGAGGCAGGCCACCTCGTCCCGGTACCGGGACAGCAGCTCCTCCGTGGCGGCCAGGTCCCCGTACGGGAACGCCACGGTCAGCTCGTTGGTCGCCGCCGGGATGCCCGCGGACATCGGCGTCGTACCGATGAACCAGTCGTCGACGGAGAAGAACGGGTGGTCGCCGCAGAGGGCCACCCGCGGGCGGCCGGTGACGGCACGTGCCAGGCGCACCGCGGCGGTGGTGGCGTCGGAGCCGTTCTTCGCGAACTTCACCATCTCGGCGGTCGGGACGGTCGCCAGGAAGCGCTCCGCGGCCTCGACCTCCACGAGGGACGGCCGCACGAAGTTGCTGCCGCGGTCGAGCTCCCGCCGCACCGCCTCGAGCACACGGGGGTGGGCGTGACCGAGGCTGACCGACCTCAGCCCCGAGCCGTACTCGATGTAGCGGTTGCCGTCGATGTCCCACACATGGGCGCCGTGGCCGTGACTGATGACCGGCGCCAGGTCCTCGGGGTACTGGTCGTCGCCCTTGGCGTACGTGTGCGCGCCCCCGGGGACCATGGCGTGCAGCCGCTCGTTCGCCTGCCGCGACCGGGGCAGTCGGAACTCTTCGGTGTCCAAGCGGACTTCACCCTTCCGTGAGCTTGAGGACCTCGGCGAGGCTCGGTGCCTCGCGGTCCCGCTGAGAGATCGATGTGACCGGCAGCGGCCAGGGGACGGCCAGCTCCGGGTCGTCGAACGCGATCGTCACGTCCTCGGCGGGATCGTGCGGCCGGTCGATCCGGTACGAGGTGTCGGCGGTCTCGGTCAGCGCCTGGAAGCCGTGCGCGCACCCCGCCGGGATGTACAGGGTCACCTGCGTGTCGCCGGACAGCTCGAAGGAGGCCACGTTGCGGTACGTCGGCGAGTCCGGCCGCAGGTCGACGACGACGTCGAAGATCTTCCCGTACGAGCACCGCACGAGCTTGGCCTCGCCCGCCCCGGAGCGCAGGTGCAGGCCGCGCAGCACGCCACGGACCGAGCGGGACACGCTGTCCTGGATGAAGGCGTCCGGGTCGAGGCCCACCGAGCGGATCACGTCGGCGTCGAAGGTGCGGCAGAAGAAGCCGCGCTCGTCGGCGTACGGCGTCGGCTCGAAGAGGTACGCGCCGACGATCGCCGGGACTTCGGTCGCTTTCATGGTGTCTCCCGCAGGGCAGTGGCTTTGGCGTGGGCGCGGTCGGCCGCCGGGAACAGGGCCGTGGTGAGGGCGCTGAACTGGTGCTTGAGGCGCCCGGAGGCGTCGTGGTTGCGCTCGGTGAGGGTCCGGCGCAGCTCCGCCGATCGCTGCTCGAGGGCCCGGAACTGTTCGAGCAGCCGGTCGGCGTCGACCTCGCGTGCCGGATGGCAGTACGTGCCGAGACCCATCTGGGCCATGAGCACGTCGCTCTTGGCCGCGTAGCTGAGCGCGAGCGTCGGAGTGCCGACCTTCAGCGCGCAGATCAGGTTGTGGTACCGGGTCGCCACCACGGCGTCGGCACCCGCCATCTCCCGCATGAGGTCGGCGAGCGAGGCCGTCTTGGCCGCGGTGACCAGCGGCGAGTCCACCGCTTCGAGGATCGCGGCGACCACCGTCGCGTCGCACGCGTCGCCGGTGACGAGGCGGACCTGCCTGCCGTCCGCGACGAGCGCACGGACGAAGCGCGTCGTCCCGTCCAGGTAGCGCCGGTGGATCTCCTCGGCCCGGGCGCGGTCGTCGTTGCCGCCGTGGAAGTCCATGACGCCGAGGCACACCGGACCGGGCGGGCCCGAGGGCGTGCTCCCCGACGGCGTCGGCAGGGCGAAGGCGAGGTCCGGGTAGACCTCGTCGCGCGAGGTGTCCACGCCCATGTCCCGCAGCGCGTCGCGCGACGGGGCGTCCCGGTAGGACCGGTACGCGGCAAGGCGCGCCGACCAGCGCACCAGGGCCCGGGTCGGCCGGTCGCGGATCGCGGCGGCGCCGACGCCGACCAGCGCGACCCGGGTGCGAAGCAGCCGCCCGGACGCGCAGAGCAGGAACAGCGAGTACGGGAAGCCCCAGGGCCGCAGCGGCAGCGTGGCCTCAAGGACGCCCATGCCCGGCACGATCACCACGTCGTGGCGGCGCACCCAGGCGGCGGTGCGGAAGACGTCGACGAGTTTGCCGAGGCCCTTGCCCGCGATCGCCCCCGCACGCGACGCGGTCCGGTACTCCCCGCGGTACCAGTGCAGCCGCGTCGCGGGGATCCCGTACCGGGCCGCGACGACCTCGGGCCCGCCGCACAGGGCGTCCACGACCGCATCCGGACGGTCGGCGCGGAGGTACCCGAGGACGGCTTCGAGCGACCCGTCGTTGCCGAGGTTGCCGGAGCCGAGCAGGCCGAACACCCCGACGCGCACCGGGGTTCCGTGCGCGGACCTCACGCCTTCCTCCCCTCGCGTCCCGCCACGAGGGCGTCGACGGAGACGGTGAGCCGGGCCGGGTCGACCGGGGCGCGGTCCTCGACCCGCTCACCGGTGCCCGGCCGGGCGCGGCTGGTCGCCCACGCCGCCAGGTGGCGGTAGCACGCGCGCCGGTCGGCCGAGGACAGCGGCGCCCGCCGGATCGCCGAGACGAAGCCCCAGACGTACTCGGCGAGCAGCCGGGGCGTCGGGTGCAGCGGGCCCGCCCGGCGCGGGTCCAGGTTGACGCACCGGGACCGCTTGGAGGGGTTCGCCCGCTCGGCCCGTGTGGGGTGGTCGCGGCGGAAGTACATCAGCTCCGGCACCTGGTGGAAGGGCCCGTGCAGGCCGATCTCGGCGACGAACGTGCGGTCCGCGTGGTGATAGCTGTCGTGCGGCTTCACGCGGCGCAGCACGTCGGCCCGCATCACGCCGTAGAAGTCGTCGCCGCCGGGCTCGAACAGCATGCTGCGGAAGCGTTCCGGCGCACGCGGCGAGTCGGTGGCGAGCGTGTACTCGTACGGGACCTTCACCTGGCCGTTCTCGTCGATGACCGCCTGGTCGGCGTGCGCGAGGATCACGTCGGGACGCTCGTCGAGCGCCTCCACGCAGCGCCGCAGCAGGTCCCGGGCGTACAGGTCGTCGTGCGAGGCCCACTTGAACAGTTCGCCGCGGCACTGGGTGAACACGTAGTTGTGGTTCGGCGCGGCGCCGATGTTCCGGGTCAGGCGGATGTACCGGATGCGCGGGTCCTTCTCGGCGTACCGGCGGCAGATGTCCTGGGTCCCGTCGGTCGAGGCGTTGTCGGAGATGACCAGCTCGAAGTCCTCGTAGGTCTGGCCGAGCAGGGCGTCGAGCGCCTCGGAGAGGTACTCCTCGCCGTTGTACACGGGCAGGCCGATGCTCAGCCGGGGTTGGGCCGTCATTGCGTCCTCACTTCGGGGATGGGATTGCGGTGGTGCTCGCGCAGGGCCGACCGCAGTTGCAGCCACCACACGGCCGAGGCGCAGAGGGTCGCGGCGGCGACGCCCCAGGCCGAGCCGAGCGCGCCGCCCGCGGCCGCCCCGCCGAGCCCGCCGCCGACGTAGCAGGCGGAGGCGAACAGCTGGGCGCGCAGGCTGCGCCGGGCGGCGGCGAGCGCGCGCAGGCCGGCCGCCGCGCCGATGCCGAGGCCGGAGCCCGCGACACCGAGCACGGCGGGCACGATGAGCTCTGATGCGGAGTGCCAGACGTCGCCGAGCACGTGCTCGCCGGCCCCGTCCGGCACCAGGAGCAGCGCCCCGCCCCAGAGCAGCGCGGCGGCGGCGAGGCCGCCGGACAGCATGAGGCAGAACGCGGCCAGGCGGTGCGGGGCCTGCCGCAGCACCCGCGCCGCCTCCGGGACCGTGACGAGCGAAAGCCCCATCAGCAGGGCGAGGAACGGTCCGAGCAGAAGCTCCGCGCCCCGGACCACGCCCACCGCGCTGACCCCGACGATCGCGCCGAGCCCGTACGCCCGCAGCTGGGACGCGCCGCTGACACCGACGTTCTCGACCAGGTACCGGTAGCCGAGGTCACGTTGCTCGCGCAGCCACACGCGCGCCCGGTCGGGGCGGGGCCGGATGCCGGACTGGAGGCAGCCGTACCCGGCGGCCACCGCGGCTGCCGCGCCCCAGGCGAGCACGAAGGCCTCCACGGTGCCCACGCGGGCCGCCACCAGCAGGGCCGGGACGAGCGCGACGGCTCCGAAGAGGTCGTTGACGCACGCTTTGCGTCCGGTGCCCGCGGCGAAGAACGAGTACCGCCAGGCGTCCTGCAGGAGCAGCCCGGGCAGCACCACGCCGAGGGCCGCGAACGCGGGCCCCACGCGTCCGCCGACGCTCAGCCCGACCACCAGGCACACCGCGCCGATGGCACCGCCGACGCCGAGCGCGGTACCGGACGACCGGGCCGCCGCCGTGCGCCAGGCCGCGTCCGGCACGCCGCTGAAGCGCACCACCAACGGGTCGGTGGCGAGCCCGCGCGAGACGCTCAGGACCACGCCGTAGGTCACCCAGGCCAGGCTGAACACACCGAACGCGGAAAGCCCGAGGGAGCGGGCCACATAGATCCCCACCGCGAAGTTGGTCATGCTGCAGACCGCCTGGTCGGCCAGTCCCCAGGACAGCCGTCCTGCCATGGCCCGCTTGGCGGTGCGCTTCTCCCCGTCGGTGGTCATCGGTGTCATGCCTTGATCAGTCCGGCACCGTGCAGGGCGTCGGCCGCGCCCGCGACCGCGTCGAACGGCAGCCCGGCCCGCTCGGCGACGTCGAGCAGACTGTGCTCGCCGTCGGAGAGGCTGAGCACCCACAGCATGGCCATCTGGGCCTGCTGCGCGTCGCTGCGCCCGCCGAGCGACTCGTACAACCCCCGCCTGCCCAGCTGCGGTTCGCCGTAGGGGCTGAGGTTGACGTAGCTCCGGTTGCGGTCCAGGACGGCGAACGCCTCGCGGCAGACGGCGAGGGTGTCCGCCATCGCCTCCGGGGAGACGAAGTCCGGGTTGTCCGCCGAGGTGTGGTACTCGGGGTAGCCCGCGTACGGGGTCCGGCTGAGCGAGCCCACGCCGAGGTTGAACCCGGGCGAGCAGTACTGCCGCTCGTCGTAGCCGTACGGAGTGAACTCGGTGACGCGGTGCGGGCGTTCGGAGGCGGTGAGGACGTGCCGCAGGACCCGGTCGATCTCCGCGTCGCCGCGCCTGCTCCGCTTGTACGTCAGCTGCCCCGAGTCGCCCGCGCAGGCGAGCACGAGCCCGTGCTTGACCTGGTCGATCCGCTCCGCGTTGCGGGCGAGCCACGTGATCGCCCCGATGGTGCCGGGCGCGTAGACGAACCGGTAGGTGTAGTACGGCGTCTCCTCCGCGAGCGCCCTGGCCAGGAACGTCGCCACCGCGATGCCCGCCAGGTTGTCGTTGGCCAGCGACGGGTGGCAGACGTGGCAGGAGACGATCACCTCGTCGGGGACCTGCCCGGGGACCACGTGCTCGGCGTAGGTGAGGTGGCCGTCCGCGAGCGTGGAGTCGACACGCACCTCGTAGTCGCCGTCGGGCAGCGCGTCCAAGGTCTCCTGGGCCAGACAGAAGCCCCACTCCGGCTTGTAGTAGCTGGTGCGGTACGGCACCCAGCTCGGGTGGTCCGGCAGGGTGTGCAGGTGTGCGCGCAGCTCGGACAGCGGCATCGTCCGGTGCACCGGCACGCTGTAGCCGAGCACGTGCAGGCTGGACGCGGCGAAGTCGACGACCCGGTTGCCGTCGCTGTCGGCGATGTACGCGTCGCGGATGTTCCACTCCTGCGGCACGGTCCAGTCGAGCACCTGGGTCCCGGTCGGCACCTCGTGCACCTGGAGCGGTACGTACTCGCCGACGATGTCCAGGGTGGCGCGCACACCGTCGCCGGTGATGCTCCGGCACAGCGGGTAGAGCCGCTCCACCAGGGCGTGCATCCGCGCGCCCGCCGACGTCATCGGCTCCACCGCAGGGTGTCGTCGACGGCACCGGCGTCGGACGCCGCGCGCAGCACGGCGAGGCGGGTGAAGCGCCGCTCGAAGTCCTCCCGGGTCAGCCCGAACTTACGGTAGGCCTCCGCGAGTTCGAGCGCTCCCCGCTTCACCGTCCACTCGCAGTCGAAGCCGGGGATCGCGTCCCGGAACCGGGAGAAGTCCACGCGGTAGGACCGCGGGTCGGCGCCGGTCTCCCCGGTGATCACCACCTTCGAGCCGGACACCGCCTCGGCGACCTGCTCGGCGATCTCGGCGACCGTGACGTTGTTGACCTCGCTGCCGATGTTGAACGCCCGGTCGTGCACCGCCTCGCGCGGCGCGGTCAGCGCGGCCGTGAACGCCCGGGCGATGTCGGCGGCGTGCACGAGCGGGCGCCACGGGGTGCCGTCGGACATCACCAGGACCTCGCCGGACAGGAGCGCGTGGCCCACCAGGTTGTTCAGCACGATGTCGGCGCGCAGGCGGGGCGAGTAGCCGAAGGCCGTGGCGTTGCGCATGTACACCGGGCTGAAGTCGCCGTCGGCCAGCGCGTGCAGGTCGTCCTCGACGCGCACCTTGGACTCCGCGTACGGCGTCACCGGGCGCAGCGGGGCCTCCTCGGCCACCAGGTCGTCACCGCCCGCGGCGCCGTAGACCGAGCAGGTGGACGCGTACAGGAAGCGTCGCACTCCGGCGTCGCGGGCCAGGCGGGCGAGGCGCACGGACGCGTGGTGGTTGATGTCGTAGGTCAGCTCCGGGGCGAGGGAACCCAGCGGGTCGTTGGACAGCGCGGCCAGGTGGATCACGGCGTCCACCCCGGCCACGTGGTCGGCCGTGACGTCGCGCAGGTCCACCCGGGGACCGGGCGGGTCCGCGGGGGCCGGGCCGAGGACGCAGTCGGCGAACAGGCCGGAGTCGAGGCCGACGACCTCGTGCCCGGCGGCCGTCAGTACCGGGGCCATGACGGTGCCCAGGTAGCCCTGGTGTCCGGTGAGCAGTACGCGCAAGTTTCAGTCCCCCAGATCGAGCGTGATTTTGGTCGCGGCGAACGCCTCGGCGTAGCGCGCGTGGCATTCGATGCCGCGGATCCGCGCGAGGCCGAGGAAGGCCTCGCGGTCGTACCAGGGCCGGTGCCGCTGCGAGGGATAGTGCTCCTGCAGCAGCCGGACCTTCTCTTCGGCGATCTCCGGCGACAGCGGCTGGTACGCCGACGGACGGCCGAGGTCGCCGTCCCACTTGACGATCTCGTAGCCGAGCACCAGGTGGTCGCGGAACGCGGTGGTCATCAGCTTCGCCAGGCCGCGGTGGTCCTGGTGCGCGTCCTCGGTGCGCGGCGCGAGCACCAGGTCCGGCTCGGTCCGCGCCCGCAGCTCCTCGACCGCCGCCTTGGCCTCCTCCCAGTGCGCGGGCATCCGGCCGTCGGGCAGCTTCAGCACCGTCAGGTCGAGCTCGGCACCCGGGCAGAAGGAGGCGAGCGCGGCCCGCTCCTCCTGCTCCCGCTCGCTGCCGCCGCCGGAGAGCACCAGCGCGTCGACGCGGAGACCCGGCCGCGCGCGGCACATCGCGAGCAGGGTGCCGCCCGCGCCGATGGCGATGTCGTCGCAGTGCGCGCCCACCGCGACGACCCGGTCCAGGCGGCGCCCCGCCCCGAGCCGGATCACACGCTCACCCCCACGCCGTCGCGCTCCCACACGGCCCACGGGCGGTCGCCCCGGGCGTAGGCGCCGTCGAGCGCGGCGCGCTCCTTCACGGTGTCGGTCGGCTTCCAGAAGCCACGGTGCTGGTGCGCCACCAGGCGGCCCTGCTTGGCCAGCCGGGCGCAGCCGTCGGCGACCAGGTCCCCGTTCTCCGGTATGTGGTCGAAGACCTCCTGGCGGAGCACGAAGTAGCCGCCGTTCTCCCACAGCGGCATGTCGCTCACCGCCGTGATGCCCCCCACCAGACCGTCCTCGCCCAGCTCCACACAGTGGAACGACGACTGCGGCGGCACCACCATCATCGACGCCCCCGCGTCACGCCGGGAGAACCGCTCGATCATCTCCGGCAGCGGGGCGTCGGTCAGCACGTCGGCGTAGTTGGCGAGGAACATCTCGTCGCCGTCCAGGTGGTGGCGCACCCGGCGGAGGCGTTCCCCGATCGGCGACTCGATGCCGGTCTGCGCGAACGTGATCGTCCAGTCGGATATGTCGGTGGAGAGCAGCTCGGTGCGGCCGCCCCGCAGCACGAAGTCGTTGGACGTCGTCTCCTCGTAGTTGAGGAAGAAGTCCTTGATGTGATGGGCCCCGTACCCGAGGCACAGGATGAACTCCTTGTGGCCGAAGTGCGCGTAGTAGCGCATGACGTGCCAGATCAGCGGTCTGGGGCCGACCATCGCCATCGGTTTGGGCACGTCGTCCGCGGCGCCGCTGCGCATCCGCATTCCGTAACCGCCGCAGAACAGGACGACCTTCATGCTGTGACCTCCTTCACGACGCCTGCCTCGACAACGCTCAGTTCCGGGATGGGGAAGACGAGGCGGCCGCCCCACTCGTGGACGAAGGACAGCTGCTCGGTCAGTTCGGCCCGCAGGTTCCACGGCAGGACGAGCACGTAGTCGGGCCTGTCGGCGGCGATCTGCTCGGGCGGCAGGATCGGGACGCGCGTGCCCGGGGTGAACCTGCCGTGCTTGTAGGGGTTGCGGTCGACCGTGTACGCGAGCAGGTCGGGCCGGATGCCGCAGTGGTTGAGCAGGGTGTTGCCCTTGCCGGGGGCGCCGTAGCCGACGACCGTCTCGCCGCGCTCGGCCGCCTCGATGAGGAACTTCAGGAGATCCCGGCGCACCTTGGCGACACGGGCGGAGAACTCGGTGTACCCGGACAGCTCCTGAAGGCCCGCGGCCTTCTCCCGGACGAGCACGTCGGCCACCTGCTGCGAGGGCTCACCGGCCACCTCGGCCGGCCGGGCCCACAGCCGGATGGAGCCGCCGTGCGTGGGCAGCAACTCGACGTCCACGAGGGCGAGTCCACCGCTCGCGAGGGCCCGGATCGCGGACGCGACCGTGTAGTACTGGAAGTGCTCGTGGTAGATCGTGTCGTACTGGTTCTCCTCGATCAGCGTCAGCAGGTGCTGCACCTCGATGGAGACCCAGCCGTCGTCGGCGACCAGGGCGCGCAGCCCCTTCGTGAACCCGACCACGTCGGGGATGTGCGCGTACACGTTGTTGGCCACGACCAGGTCCGCGGGACCGTGCTCGGCGCGGACGGCCGCGCCGGTGTCCGGGCTCAGGAACTCCGTGAGTGTGGGTACGCCCGCCTCCCGTGCCGCGGCACCGACGTTCACCGACGGCTCGATGCCGAGGCAGCGGATGTCCCGGGCCACCACGTGCTTCAGGAGATACCCGTCGTTGCTCGCCACCTCGACCACGAAGGCGTCGGGGCCGAGCCCCACCCGCGCCGCGGCGTCCGCGACGAACCCGCGCGCGTGCTCCACCCAGGAGGTGGAGAAGGAGGAGAAGTACGCGTACTCCTCGAACGTCTCCTCCGGCGTGATCAGCGGCGGGATCTGCGCGAGCCAGCACTCGGTGCAGACCCGCAGGTGCAGCGGGTACGCCGGTTCCGGCTTGTCCAGCTGGTCCGCGGCGAGAAAGCTCTCGCACGGCGGCGTCGCCCCCAGATCGACGACGCTGGCCAGCGTCGTCGAGCCGCAGAGTCGGCATCCTGTCATCTAGTTCCCCCCATCTCCGCCCGCGCGGGTGCCCCGCAGCGAGCCCGTGTTTCCGTTGCCTGCCGGCGGCGTGCTGTGCCCGCCGCCGGACCGCCCCGCGATCGCGGTGCGGTACCCCTCCTCCAGGCGCTCCAGACCGACGGTCGGGCTGAAGTTCCCCTCGTATCGGCGCCGGGCCGCCTGTCCCATCTCCCGGTTGCGGTCCTGCTCGGTCGCGATCCTGCGGATGTGGGACGCGAGCGAGGAGGCGTCGCCCGGCTGGTGGAGCAGCCCGGTCACCCCGTCCTCGATGAGCTCGACGAAGGCACCGTGAGCGGCGGCGACGGCCGGGACCCCCGCCGCCATCGCCTCCGCCACCACCAGGCCGAACGTCTCCATCGCCATCGACGGCGCCAGCACCGCGACCGACCGCGCGACGACCTCCCGGCACTCCTCGGGGGCGCACAGGCCGACATACCGCACGTCGTCCCGCCCCGCCGCCCAGTCGGCCACCTCCCGCTCCAGCGGCCCCGCCCCGGCGAGCACGAGCGGCACGCCCACCCCGCCGCCCGCGGCGATCTCGTCCCACGCGGTCATGAGCAGCCGCACGCCCTTGGCCTCCGCGAGGCGGCCGAGGAAGAGCAGATGCTCGCCGGGGCCCGTCCTGCGGATGCCCGGGTCGGGGACGAAGTTGTGCTTCACCGCGAGCCGTTCGGCGGGCATCCCGGACCGCACCAGGACGTCGCGCTGCGCCGCGGAGATGCAGAAGAACCGCTCCACGCCGTTCCACCACCGCCGCCGGTTGACCGTCAGGCTGACCGCGAGCGGCACCGTCGCGAGCCGGGAGTTCCGGTAGCAGCCGTGCCGGACGGCGGGCAGCGACACCTTCGACCCGACGCACTCGGTGCACGCCTTGCCGTCCCGGTGCAGCGTGCCCGGCGGGCAGACCTGCGTGTAGTTGTGCAGCGTGGCGACGACCGGCACGCCGACGTCGGCGCAGGCGGCGAGGACCGCGGGGGACAGGAGCGGGAAGACGTTGTGGACGTGCACCACGTCCGGCCGGTCGGCGCGCAGCCGGTCGGCGAGCCGCGAGCGGACCGCCGGGTTCCACGGCACGAGGAGCGGCACCGCGACCTTGCCGAGCAGCGAGCGGGCGGCGATGTCGTCGCTGCGCCGCTCGAACACGTCGACCCGGTGACCGGCCGCGCGCAGCAGTCGCGCCTCCTCGTCGACGACCCTGTTCTCGCCGCTCGGCTGCGCCGAGGAGTATCGGTTGTGCACCACTAGGACGTGCAGCTGATGCATGCTCGAGGTCACCTCCTGGCCCATCGCGGGACACGTCGTCGGGGGACTGCGGTCGTGGAGAGGGGCGTGGCCGCGGCGGTGGGCACCGCGAGCAGCGAGGCGGCCAGGCCCAGATGCAGCAGATACGGCGAGGCGTCGCCGAGTCCGGCCTCGGTGTACGAGGAGATCGCGCAGTAGCTGATCAGGAAGATCGCGCAGGCCCGCGGCAGCGACGGCGGCCGCAGCAGCGCGACACCGCCGAGGACGGCGATGAGCGCCGCCACGATGGTGACGCCGATCAGGCCCTGCTCGTGGTAGACGGCCAGCCAGCTGTTGTCGATCGGCAGTCCGCCGAAGGACTTGTCGCTCAGGCCGACGCCGAACACCTTCTCCCCGGTCGTCCGGGGCGCCGCGAGCAGGGCGTCCCAGACCTTGGCCCGACCGGTGAGGTTGGACAGGTTCTCCTGGCTCTGTCCGCGCAGGTACCAGGACTGCAGCGCGGAGCTGAACGCCACCGCGGCCACCGTGGCGATCAGCACCGTCCAGGCGAAGAAGCGGCGGGCGGCGGCGCTGGTCAGGACGAGCGAGCTGATCGCGAGGACGAGGCCGATGAGCATGCCGAGGGTGGCCGTGCGGGTGTGGGTCAGCGCGAGCAGGACGAGGGACGGGACGATGATCACCACCGCACTGGTCCTGTCCGCCATGCGGCCGAGCAGGAGCAGCACGGTGAGCCCGATGATCACCGCGGCGTACTGTCCGATCTGCGGCGGCGTGAGCGGCCACAACGCGCCGACCAGACGCCCGCCGTAGTACTCGGGCATGGCCGTGCCCGGCGCGACGACCAGGCCCGCGGCCACCGACACGAGCACCGCGAAGTACATCCGGATGTGGTAGCGCACAAACGTCACGTCGCCGTTCCACCAGCGGCTGAGCAGCCACAGCGTGCCGACGAAGAGCGCGAGCCGGGCGCAGCGGAACAGCGCGCCGTACCCGACCTCCAGGTTCGCGCTGGAGATCACACTCGGTACGAGCAGCAGGGTGAGCAGGAGCACGAAGGCGCTGGGCCGGATCCGCAGCCGGAGATTGAGCGCGAGCGCCAGCGTGAACGCGCCGACCAGCGCCCCCATGGTGGCCATCTGGATCAGGGAGCGGGGCAGCGTCACGACGGTCTTCGCCCCGGCGGAGCCGAGCGTGTTCAGGGCAAGGAGTGCCCAGACGATCCCGACGGCCTTCGGCGTGCCCTCGGGGCGCACTTCGGCACCGGGCTGTGTGCCCGTCGGATCCGGTGCGCCCGGCAGCCCCCTGCGCAGCAGGTCCCCGCCCATCTCAACCACCGGCCCGCGGGTCGAAGGTGCTGCCCGTGTCCTGCCGGTACGGAGTGGCCTGCCACTGCCCGGAGTCGAGCGTCCCGTCCGTGTTGGCCGCGACGAAGCTCCACGGCCCGCGATAGACGTTGTCGTGCCAGCGGTTGCGCTGCTTGTGGGTGATCGCGTCCGACACCCGCTTGCCCTTGTACGGCGACCACTTGGGGTAGGTGCCGTAGTTGGCGAGGACCGCCATGCGGCCGCACTCCACCCCGCACTTGACGACGGACTTCTTCAGGACGAAGCGGTTGTCGTGGATGTCCACCCGCTGCGTCTTCCACCGGCAGTCGGAGTACAGCGGCGCCTTGGCGATCGCGGGCCGCTCGCAGCGGTCGAGGTCCTTCACCAGCAGCGTGCAGTAGCCCGTCGAGGTGTTGGCCGGGCTGTTGCAGAACCGGTCGGAGTTCTCCCACAGGGTGATCCCGGACCAGTTGTTCTCCAAGAGGTTCCGGGAGATCTCGATCTTGTCGGTGCGGGCCCGGATCCGTGGCTCGCCGCCGGACTCGGACACATAGACGGTCGCGTACGGGAAGTTGTCGCCCCGGTCGGCGCTCCTGCGGCCCTCGACCCAGTTGTTGCGCCGGATCGTGTTGTTCCGGATGACCGCGTTGTAGCTGGTCTCGTACATCAGCGCGGCGCCGTCGTTGGCTTCGAGGACGTTGTTCTCGATGCGGAAGTCATTGTTGTTGTTGTCCGCCCACAACCCGGCTCCGCGGTTGTCGTGCACCCAGTTGCCGCGGATGTCGGCGCCGTTGACGGCCCAGAACTTGATGCCTCCGGTGCAGCCGCAGCCCGGCTTCCGCTTCTCCCAGTTGTCGGTGTTGTTGCCCACGACCTCGTTGCCCTCGACCACCAGGCCCTTGATGGAGTCGCCGGTCTTGTACGCGTTCATTCCGTACTGCCCGTTGGCGCGCAGGCAGCTGGCGCGGACCTGCTGGCGGGCACCGGCCATGAGCCCGGCGCCGGAGTTGTACTGGATCTTCGAGTGCTCGATCACCCAGCCGTCGGCCATGTCGTGGTTGACCACGCCCTCGTTGTTCGGCGCGACGAAACGCTGCACGGTCAGATGGCGGATGGTGACGTCACGGGCGCTGCCGCTGAACGCGTACTGGTTGATCTTCCGGCCGTCGAGCACCGCGCCCGGAGCGCCGAGATAGCGGTTCCCCTTCTTGGCGATGACCTGGGAGAAGCGGTCGGGGTCGAGCCGGTGCTTGCCCGGACGCAGCCAGAACGTGGTGTTCGGCGGGTTGCTCTTGGTCTTAGCGGCCAGGTCACCGACCACCTTGGGGTCGACCGTCACCGCGCCCGCGGGAGCCTTCTCGGGCCCGGCCGAGGGCTTGGCGCACACCCGGGCCACGGACGTCGAGTGCGCCCCGGACGTGGAGGGCTTGCCGGTCGGCTTCTCCGGGGCGTCCGACTCGCCCGTGCAGCCGGTCGCCGCGAGCAGGACCAGCGCCAGCGGTGCCGCGGGCAACGCCCAGTGCCGCCACTTCATCACCACGCGCCCCCTAGCCGCAGAACCTGAGCACGGTGGTGAACTCCGCCGACTGCGCGGAGCCGTCGGCGACACCGGTGCCGACCAGCGTGGTCGCGGGCTCCTTGCGGCCGAAACCGGGGGAGTACCAGCCCAGCGGCGGATCGCTCTCGCCGCGATGCGCCCGCCAGCTCAGCTGCCCCGGCAGGTCGAGCACCGCGGAGCGGACCTCGCCGTCCCGGGACCAGGTGAGCACCGCCCAGTTCCCCACCAGATCCACGGCGACCGCCGGTCCGAGGTGGAAGGCGAGGCGCACGTCCCGGCGCGGACCCTGGCGGCCGATGACCTCGTCGACCACCCGTAACTCCTTGGTCTCGGCGGTCAGTTCCACCCGGCGGCGGTGCACGGAGCGCCCGTAGCCGTCGTGTTCGGCGGACCAGAGGGCCACACCCCCCTCGGCGGCGCCGGTCGTGTCCGCGACCAGGACGCGGCTGCGGGCATGCCGGATCCACAGGAACGGGCCCCCGGAGACGGACTGGTCGGTGCCGTCCAGCTCCAGGGTGTTGTGGCCGAGGGTCGACCGGAAGTACCGCCGCCACGCGGGCTGCCCGTGGTAGCAGTACGTCCCCGGGTCGGCGAGCACATCGACCCCGTCGTGCCGGACCTCCAGGGACAGCGCGTCCGCGTGGCCGTGCGCGGCGATGGAGAGGAACCCGTGCGGACCACCGTCGCAGCGGCACCAGATCTCCTCGGGGCCGCGCAGGATCGTGAGCCCCGCGTCGGCGAAGTGACCCGGTCGGCGCACCGGGCGGGTCACGGCCGGCGTGGTCCCCTTCTTCCCGTACGGCCGGATGAGCGCGGAGAGCAGCGGGGTGCGCACATCGGTGCCGGTCACCGCCGGCCACCAGTCGAGCCGACCGAACACGGCGTCCCCGGTGGCGAGGAGCGAGCCCCAGCGTTCGGTGCCCGCGCCGTCCACCACCAGACCGTGCCCGTCGTCCGCGTCGCCCTGGCGCGGCGGCCGCAACCGGCCGTCCACGACGGCCGCGAGCGCGTCGGTCATCCGCAGCAGCACGAGCCGGACGGTCGCGGGAACCGGCACCCCGGCCGCGTCCGCCTCGGCCAGCGCGGCCAGGCCGAGTTCTAGGACCAGCCCGTGATACTCGGTGGCCAGCTCGCGGTTGAGGCCGGAGGGGAAGGTGTTGCCGCGCAAGTGCCGGTCCAGGGACCGCAGCGCGCCGTCCCGCCAGCGCGCCGAGGAGGGGAACCACCCGAACGCGCAGGCCGCGGCGAACTGCCCGGCTGCCTCGGCGATGACGTGGTTGTTCGCCGACGACCCCCGGCTGGGGAACGCGGCCAGCCAGCGCTGGTGGTGCCAGATCTGGTGGTGTGCCACCGGGTTGCCCTCGAACAGGTCGGCCGCGCCCGGCCAGCCGTCGAGCAGGCGGCGGACCCACACCCAGGAGAGCAGGCGGATGCCCAGCTCGATGCCGCTGATCCAGTGCACGCCACGCAGCGGCGGGTTCGCCGCCCACCACGACCGCAGGTGCTCGGCCACACGCTCGGCGTACCGCTCGTCCCCGGTGACCGCGTAGGCCGCGGCGAGCACGGTCAGGTACTGATGCCGGGACAGCTCCCAGATCTGCTTGATGTCGCCGACCGCGTCCTCGTTGCGGTACGGCACGTCGAAGGCGTAGCCCCACGGCGCCCTGCGCCCGGTCTTCGGGTCGCACCACCAGTCCGGGTCGACCAGGTCGTCGCGGACCACCCCGAAGTACTCGACGTGCCCGGCGAGCAGCCGGTCCGCCTCGGCGACGAGACGCTTCGCGGCGTCCGGGGGCACCGCGGCGATCGTCCCGGCGGGCAGCACCGCCGTGAACCGGGCGCCGGTCACGCTCGGGCAGTCGGGCCGCGCCGAACGCCACCGCCGCCTGCGCACGGTGTCGCTCACCCGGCCGCCGATCTCCCGCGGCCCCATCCGGGACAAGCGCCGCAGGTACCAGCCCGCGCTCATGCTCATCGCGGCCTCGCCAACGTCACCGGCGCGCCCCCGACCAGGCTCTGCTGCACGGCGAGGGTGGCCGCCGTGGTGGCGACGAGGGACTGCAGCGGCACCGGCATCGGCCCGCCGGTCCGCACGGCCTTGACGAACGCGGCCAGTTCGGCGTTCTGGCCCTTGTCCCGGGCCTTGGGCAGCCGCGAACTGACCCACTTGTCGGGTCCGTGCACGGAGGCACGGACGAAGTCGTCCAGCTTCAGGACCTTGCCGTCCGCGACGAGGTCCAGCGTCTCCTTGGGGAAGCCGGGCGCGCCGGTGGTGACGTAGCTGAGGGTGGCGGTGGACCCGTCCGGGTACCGCAGCACGATCTGCAGGTCCTCGTTGCCGGCCGGGGCGACGGCGTACACCGAGACCGGGTCGGCCCCGAGCAGCCAGCTCGCCGTGTCGACGAAGTGCCCGCCCTCGCCCGCGAACCGCGAGCCCTCGCTGCCCTGCTGGAGGTACCAGCTGCCGTGCTGCAGACGGCCCGCGTTGACCAGGTAGCGCAGGCTCGCCGGACCGGTCCGGGCGCCGAACCGGTTCTTCGCCTCCCGCAGCAGCGGCGCGAACCGGCGGTTGAAGCCCACCTGCAGCCGGTCGTTGCCGGACTCCTCCACCGTCGCGAGCACACCGGCCAGCTCGTCCTCGGTGAGCGCAAGGGGCTTCTCCACGAACACGGCCTTGCCCGCCAGGAGCGCCTTGCGGGTCAGGTCGGCGTGCGAGCTGTGCCGGGTGACCACGAACACCGCGTCGATGGACTTGTCGCCGAGCACGGCGTCGAGATCGGTGGTCGCCTCCGCGAAGCCGAACTTCCGCTTGGCGTTGGCCGCGGACAGCGCCGTCGTGGTGACGACGGTCGACAGCGTGACACCGTCGCGCTCCGCGAGGTGCGGCAGCAGCATGGACGTCGCGTAGTTCCCGGCGCCGACGAACGCGAGGCGCACCGGCCCCGCGGCGGACCGGGACGGGACGGAAACCCCGCCGCCGCTCCGCACGTTCACCGTGGGCACGGCCACCTCCGGTGCCGGTGCCTTCGCGGCTTGGCCGCTCGGGTCCGGGTACCGGAACAGCACGGCCACGGCCTTCAGCTCGCCGTCCTTCAGGCGCTGATACGTCTCCACGGCGTCGTCGAAGTCGGCGATGTGCGAGACCAGGGGCTCCACGTCGACGCGGCCGCGGGCCACGAGATCGAGGAAGCACGCCAGGTTGCGGCGCTCGGTCCAGCGCACGTAGCCGATCGGGTAGTCGCGGCCCTCCAGTTCGTACTCCGGGTCGTAGCGCCCGGGGCCGTAGCTGCGGGAGAACCGGACGTCGAGTTCCTTCTCGTAGTACGCGTTCCAGGGCAGGTCCAGACGGCACTTGCCGATGTCGACGACCCGGCCGCGGTCCCGGCACAGCCTGGCGGCCAGCTCGACGGGCTCGTTGCTGCCGCCGCCCGCGGCCAGATACACCTGGTCCACACCGTGACCGTCGGTGAGTTCGGCGACGGCGGCCTCCACGGCCGCGGACGCGGGATCGCCGCAGGCCGCCGCGCCCAGGCGCTCGGCGAGTTCGCAGCGCGCCGGGTCGGGGTCGACGCCGACGACACGGGCTCCCGAGGCGACGAGGAGCTGCACCACCAGCTGCCCGATGAGGCCGAGGCCGATGACAAGGGCCACGTCGCCCAGTTGGGGCTCGCCGCGGCGGACGCCCTGCATCGCGATCGACCCGACGGTGCCGAAAGCCGCGTGCCGCGGGGCGAGGCCGTCGGGCACCGGGGCGTAGAGGTTCTTCGGCACCCAGTTCAGCTCGGCGTGCAGCGCGTGCTCATTGCCCGCGCAGGCCACCAGGTCACCGACCGCCACATCGTCGATCCCGGCGCCGACCTGCTCGACCACCCCGCACAGCGAGTAGCCGAGCGGTGTGTAGGAGTCCAGCTTGCCCATCACCTTGCGGTACGTGGAGGGCAGCCCGTTGGTGGCCACGCTCTGCATGACCTTGGCCACCTGGTCAGGACGGGAGCGGGCCTTGCCGAGCATCGACATGCCGGCCTCGGACACCTTCATGAGCTCGGTCCCGGTGGATATCAGCGAGTAGGCGCTGCGGACCAGCACACCGCCCGGCTTGCACCCCGGTACCGGCACGTCGAGCACCGCGAGCTCGCCGCTCTTGTAGTTCTGTACAACCTGTTTCACCGGAGCTCCTATTTTTCTTCCACGCCGTCAGGCCGCTTGGCTCTGGCCGGAGCCAGAGGTCGCGCCGCGGTACCAGTACTCGAGGGTCAGCACATGCCACAGATGCTTGGAGAAGTCCCGCTGCCCGGCTGCGTCCTCGGCGACCATGCGCGCGAGGGCGTCCCGGCGCAGCAGCCCGGAGTTGACGAGCACGCCGTCGTTGACCACCTCGCGCACAAGCGGCGCCAGGTCCCGGCTCATCCAGGCCCGCAGCGGGGCGCTGAACAGGCCCTTGGGCCGGTACACGATCTCCCGGGGCAGGATCGAGGTGGCCGCCTCCTTGAGGACGGCCTTGCCCTGCCTTCCGACGATCTTCCGGTCGCCGGGCACCGCGAACGCCGCCTTGACCACCTCGACGTCCACGTACGGCACCCGCACCTCGGTCGACGCGGCCATGCTGGAGCGGTCCGTGTACGCGAGGTTCAGGCCCGGCAGGAACATCCGGGCGTCGCCCAGGCACATGCGGTTGACGAAGTCGGCAGGGTCGTCGAGGGCATTGTCCTCGTAGACGTCCGCGTGCTCGGCCAGCACGTCCTCGACCGTCCCGGCCAGGTCCGGATCGACCAGGGCGAGCAGCTCCTCCTGGTCGTACATGGTGTAGCTGCGCCGGAACGCGGTCTCCTCCGGCAGCTCCGCGAAGGACAGGAACCGCTTCGCGAACCGCACCGACCGGTACCCCCGGCGGGCCGAGGCCACCGGCAGCCGGTCCACGACCCCGGCCACCCCGCGCCGCAGGGGCCGCGGGACCCGCTGGTAGCGCAGCGCGAGCACATTGGCCAGGTGCTTGCGGTACCCGGCGAACAGCTCGTCGGCGCCCATCCCCGAGAGCATCACCTTGACCCCGGCCTCCCGGGCGGCCGAGCAGATCAGGAACGTGTTGATCGCGGCCGGGTCGCCGATCGGCTCGTCCAGGTGGTACGTCATCTGCGGCAGCAGATCGAGCACGTTCGGAGCGATCTCGATCTCGTGCAGATCGACGCCGAACTGCTCGGCCACCTTCCGGGCGTAGCGCAGATCGTCCGGCATCGCCTCGAACTTGGCGTCCTCGGCGCGGAATCCGATGGTGTACGCGGAGATCCCGGGCTGGTGGCGGGCCGCGAGGGCGGTCAGATAGCTGGAGTCGAGACCGCCGGAGAGGAACGTCGCCACGGGCACGTCGGACAGCAGGTGCTGCCGGGTCGACTGCTCGACGATGGCCGCCAGGTCCGGCTGCTCACCGCTCAGATACCGCTCCCGGCCCTCGGCGGCGACGTCCTTCAGATGCCAGTACCGGCCGCGCTCCACCCGGCCGTCGGCCCGGCACCTCAGCCAGCTCCCCGGCGGCAGCTTCTCCGCCTCGCGGAACGCGCACCGCGAGTCCGGCACCCAGTAGTAGAGGAGCGAGGCCACCAACGCCCCGTGGTCCACCTCCAACGACCCGCCGGTCACGGCGGCGAGCGCCTTCAGCTCGGAGGCGAACACCAGGCCCGGGCCGCGCCGGAGCAGGAACAGCGGCTTGATGCCGAGCTGGTCGCGGGCGAGCACCAGGTCCCCCGTGCGCTCGTCGAAGATCCCGAACGCGAACATCCCGCGCAGCCGGGCCAGGCAGTCCGTGCCCCAGCGCCGCCACGCCTCGAGCACCACCTCGGTGTCGGAGGTCCCGCGAAAGCGCACCCCGAAGGACGCCAACTCGGCGCGCAGCTCGGGCGCGTTGTACAGCTCGCCGTTGTACGTCAGGGCGAGGCCGCCCGAGACCATCGGCTGGGCGCCGGTCTCGGACAGGTCGATGATGGCGAGACGACGGTGCCCCAGCTCCACCGCGCCGTCACCGACGGGGTGGCTGTACCGGCCCGCCCCGTCCGGACCGCGGTGCGCGAGGGTCTCGGTGAGGCGGTCGGTCACGGCCTTGCCGTCCGGCCATCGGTAAGTGCCTGCGATACCACACATGTTCTACCGCGCCTCCTGGTCGCTGTTCGGGACCCGCGCGGCAGGCACCGGCGGCCGCTCGGTGCGCAGGTGACCCTCCCCCACTGCCTGAACGGCGTGGGAGGTACCCCCACCGTTCGGCCGGGTCATCCGCTTAAAAGGGCCGCGCAGCGCGGTGTGCGACCCGTCCCACAGGGTGCCGTCGGTCCGGTCCCGCGGATCGGGGTCGATCAGCACCACACCGGTCACCGGAATGTCCAGGTCCGCGAGCTGCCGTGCCACGGTGTGCAGCCATGCGGCGCTGCCGTGCCCGGCCCGCACGACGAGCACGGTCCGGCCGCCGAGGAACCGGAGATCGGTCCACGCCGTTCCGGGCGCGACCGAGCCGACGCCGAGCCGCCGCGTCTGCTGCGGCACGCCCGCGGTGTCCTCGCCGCTGACCACGTCCGGGTCTCCCGGCTCCTGGCGGCGGCCCGCGAGCTGCCCGCCGGGCAGGCCGTCGACGATGACCACAGGGCCCTCGGCCGCCAGCGCCCGCGCGACGTCCAGGGCGATGACGCTCGCGGTGCGCGCACAGCCCAGTTCCAGGAGCGACACCGGTTCCGTGGAGCCGCGCACGGTGCGGGCGAGGCTCGTGGTGAGCCGTGACCGCGCCGCCCGGGTCCGGCGGAGCTGCCACAGCCGGGCCGACCGGCGCGGCAGCCGGGGCAGCTCCGCGATGACGGAGGCGCCCAGGTTCGCCGCGATCTGACGGCGCAGCACGGGACGGTCCGCCACCACCGTGCCGACCGCTGCCACCGCGAGCCCGAGGACGAGCCCGAGGACGAACCCGATCCCGGCGCTGGTGGCGGCGGCCTTGGGCACGGAGTGCGGCACCGCGCGCGGCGCGTCCACGATCTGCGTACCGGCGATGAGCCGGGGCGTGCCGACGCGGGCCTCCTCGGCGCGCTGCGCGAAGTCGGCGATCCGTGAGTTCAGCTCGGCCCGGCGGGCGAAGAGCGACTCGATGCTCGCCGACTCCTTGGAGTCGCTCTCCGGAGACCGCCCTCCGATTGCCTCGTTGACCTTGGCGAGCTCGTCCTGCATGCGCTCACGCTGGTCGAGCAGGGCCTTGGCCTCGGCCTTCGCGGTCTCCCGCATCCGCCGCACATGGTCGGCGACGAACGCCTCGGCCAGCGCCTCGGCGCGGGCCACCGCCTTCTCCTCGGTGTCGGCCGTCACATCGATCTGCATCAGGTTGTTGGTCAGGCCCGTGCCCCGGTAGTCCTGCATGAAGTCCTCCGGCTTCTCGGGGGACTTGAGGGACTGCAGGGCCCTGCTCGCGATCCGTGTGGTCTTGAGCAGCTCGACGTCGGTGCGGATCAGCGTGCCGGTGTCGTTCGGCTGGTCCTCCTGGTGGGCGACAAGGACCTTGGTCGCCGCGCTCGGCGGCGGCGGCCGCAGGACGGCGAACGCCGCGCCGAGGAACAGCCCGAGCACCGCGAGGGAGCACCAGAGGCGACGGCGCCTGCGCACCGCCACGACCAGCGCCTGCAGGTCGAGCAGGGGAGTGGAGGCCGACGACTCCGAAGTCGTACTCGTGGTCATCCGGAACCTCCCGTCGCGTGACCGCGCGCCGCGAGGGCCGGGGAGGCGTTCTCCGCGGGAGGGCCGGCGGAGCGCGCCGGACGGTCCTGGACCGTACCGGCGACGACGATGCCGACGACCTCGTGCCTGCCGTCCGCACACGCCTCGGCGATGCCGCCCAGATCTCCCGCGGTCCAACTGCCCGCGCTGAGCACGACCAGGACACCGGACTCGGTGTCGCGGTCCGGCACCGTCGGCCGGTCCACGGAGACGTCCACCACCCGCAGCATCGGATCGCCCTTGGCCTCGGCGACGAGCTGATCGGCGGCCCGCCGGGCGATCCGGTCGCCGTCCGGTACGACGACGAGCAGCCGCCGGGGCGCGAAGAGCTTCTCCCGGAGGCGGGCGCACACCCGCCGGTATCTGATCTGTCTGCTGGCCTCGTCGCCGGAGCGGCGCGGGGCCGGCAGGTCCCACCGGGTGTCGAGGCCGAGCAGCCGGCGGAGCCGGGCCCGGGGGCCACCGCCCTCGGGCCGGGGCGCGGACCGTTCGCCCGGCACGTCGACGGCACCGAGGACCGCGGAGCTCAGCGCCGCGGCGATCTCCTGCTCGGTGCGCAGCCGGCGGTTCCCCCGTGCGGCGGCGAGATGGCCGATGATCGCGACCACGAAGAACAGCAGCGCCCCCGCGACGACGAACTGCGTTCTCGTCGGTGGTGCCTCACTGGTCGGCCGGGCCGCCGGGCCCATGACGACCATGCCGGCCTTGTTGGTCGCCCGGTCGGACTCGTCCAGTTTCTTCATGGCTTCCTGCAGCGCGGTGCGCAGCTTCTCCAGTTCGGTGCGGGCCTGCACGCTCTCCACGGTCTGTCCGGGATCGGCCGCGTTGGCCAGCTCGGTGATGCGGCGGTTGGTCTCGGTCACCTTCTGCCGCAGGGACTCGGGTCCCGTGGGCGTGTCGGAGTCGGGGTCGTCGCCCGCGATCCGCGCGGCGAAGCCGACGAACTGCTGCGCCATCCGGTCGGAGAGCTGTTGCGCGCGCCGGGGGCTGTCGGCCGTACCCGAGATCTTGATGATGTTCCCGTCGGAGGCCTTGGCGCTCACTTGGTCCCGCAGCTCGCCTCCGCTGACGCCTTTCCAGCGCAGCGCGGCGGCCGCGCGGTCGACCACTGCCGAACTCGACGCGATCTCCGCCTGAGTCAGCAGCTCGCGCTCCTCCCACTGCCCCGGCAGGAGTACCGATGCCGAAGCCGTGTACCGCGGCGGGAACAGCATCGAGACGCCGTAGCCGAAGAGCGCGCCCAGCACCGCGACGATGACGAGCAGCCGCCAACGCCGACGGAAGATCCGCCCGATCGTGACCAGGCGTATTGCTTCTTCACTCAACTGCGCTGCCTCTTCCCTGTGCTGATCGGGGTGGCCGCCGACACCGGAGTGCGGCCACGGCAGGCAGCGGCATAGGCAGCGAGCAGCGACGTCTGCGAGTTCCGCCAGGACAGCTGTCCGCTGATCCGCTCCTGGCCGATCTTGCCCATGCGGGCCCGCTGCTCCGGATCGTCGAGGAGCAGCGCGACGAGCCTGGCGAACTCGGCCTCGTCGTTGGCGGGCGCGTAGACGGCGGCTTCGCCGGCGGAGACACGAGCCTCCCGGAGATCGAACGAGACGATCGGCCGGCCCATCGCCATGTACTCGAGGACCTTGTTCATGGTCGACACGTCGTTGAGCGGGTTGCGCGGGTCGGGGGAGAGGCACACGTCCGCGGTGGACAGGTAGCGCACCAGGTCGGCGTCGGGGACGCGCCCGGTGAACTGCACCTGGTCGGAGAGCCCGAGCTGCCGGGACAGCTCCACCATCGCGTCGAACGCGTCGCCCGAGCCGACGAACACCGCGTGCCAGTCGGTCCGCCCCAGCTCGTCGCGCAGCTTCGCCAGGGCCCGCAAGGCGTAGTCGACGCCGTCCTGTGGTCCCATCACGCCCAGGTAGCACAGCAGATGGGGCTTGCCGCGCTTCAACTCCGGCTCGGGCGGCACCGGTTGGAACCGCTCGACCGCGGGTGCGCTGCGCACCACGAAGACGTCCTCCGGTCTCTTGCCGCCACGGCTCACGGCGACGTCCCGGTAGCTCTCGTTCGTGGCGATCACGATGTCCGCGGCCCGGTAGGTCAGCCGTTCCAGGGCGCACACGGCGCGGTAGAGCAGGTCCTTGCCGCGGTCGAAGCGGGACAGATACAGCTCGGGCACCAGGTCGTGCTGGTCGAAGACGAACCGCGCGCCGCGCCGCGTCAGCCACCGCGCCGGCAGGAACAGCAGGTCCGGCGGGTTGCAGGCGTGCACCACGTGGACCGGGCCGACCTTGCGGGCGAGCCGGTAGGTGTGCCACAGCGCGGAGCCGTACTCCCGCAGGTACCCGGCCGGGCCTCCGGTGGCCGCGCGCAACGGGTAGCGGTGGATCCGCACCCCGTCGATCACCGCCTCCGGCTCCGTGTCCCGCTTCTCGCCGCGCGGGCAGATGACGTCGACCGTCCAGCCCGCGTCGCGCAGGGTCGTGCACTCCTGCCACACCCGCCGGTCGAAAGGCACCGACAGGTTCTCCACCAAGATCAGCGCGCGCCGGTTCGGCCGGTCGCCGCGTGTCGCGTCACCAAGCAAGGCCCACGTACCCGGATTCGGCCCGGCGCGCGTCGGCGTCGGGAAGGTGGATGAGGTCGACGATCACCGGTGCATCGCCATGGGGCAGCGCCGCGAGGACGGCCGGGTCCTTGGTCCCGACCAGGCACACCTCGGCGTGCTCGAGCACCTCGTCGACGGAGTCCGCGAGCAGCTGCCCGAGGTGCGGAAGACGGGTCTCGATGTACTCGCGGTTCGCGCCGAGGAGCCGCGAGAGGCTCACGTTGGCGTCGTAGATCCGCAGGTCGTACCCCTTGCCGAAGAGCCGCTCCGCCAGCTCGACGAGCGGGCTCTCGCGGAGGTCGTCGGTGCCGGGCTTGAAGGAAAGACCGAACAGGCCGACCCGGCGCTTGCCGGTGCGCTCGACCAGGTCCACCGCACGCTGGAGATGGTCGGCGTTGGAGGGCAGCACATGGGCGAGGATGGGCACCGAGACGTCGGCCCGCTGCGCCGCGTGCACCAGGCTGCGCAGGTCCTTGGGCAGGCAGGAGCCACCGAAGGCGAAGCCGGGCCGCAGATAGGCGGGGCTGATGTTCAGCTTGCGGTCGGCCAGGAAGACGTCCATCACCTGGTGCGAGTCCACGCCCAGCGCCTGGCACACGGCGCCCAGCTCGTTCGCGAAGCCGATCTTGAGGCCGTGGAACGCGTTGTCCGCGTACTTGATCGCCTCCGCCGCCGGGACCGGCACCCGGAACACCTCGCCGGGCAGGCCGCCGTACAGCGCCGCCACCACGTCGCCGCTCGCCGCGTCGAGTTCGCCGATGACGGTCTTCGGCGGGTCGAAGAAGTCCCGCACGCTCGTGCCCTCGCGCAGGAACTCCGGGTTGACCGCGACGCCGATGTCCACCCCGGCCGTGCCGCCGAGGAACTTCTCCAGGATCGGCACCAGCAGGTTCAGACAGGTGCCCGGGAGCATGGTGCTGCGGAACACGACGGTGTGCCGCCCGCCCCGCTCCGCCACCGCGGCACCGATCTGCTCGGTGACCCGCTCCAAGTACGTGGTGCACAGGCTGCCGTTGGGCTCCGACGGCGTGCCCACGCAGACGAGGGACACCTCGCTGCCCATGATCGCCTCGCGGACGTCGGCGGTGGCGCGCAGCTTGCCCGCCCCCACGACCTCGGCGACGAGCTCGCCGATCCGCTCCTCGACCACCGGTGCCTTGCCGTCGTTCACCATGTCGACCTTGACCTGGTTCACATCGACGCCGATGACGTCATGTCCCAGGCTGGCCAGGCACGCGGCCGACACACAGCCCACGTAGCCGAGCCCTAATACACTGACTCTCATCACCCGTTCCTCCCCCCAGGCACGCCCTTCCGGCCTGCCTTCCGTTCGCCGGTCGGACGACGCCCCCCGGGTATCAATAGGCCCCCTGCCCCTGGAGCACGGCACGCAGCGTCTTCCACAAGATCACCGTGTCCAGGGCGAGCGACCAGTCCTCCACGTACCGCAGGTCGAGCCGGACGGCCTCCTCCCACGGCAGATCGCTGCGTCCGCTGATCTGCCACAGGCCGGTGAGGCCGGGCTTGACCAGGAGCCGCCGCCGGATGTCCGGGCCGTACGCGGCGGACTCCTCCGGCAGCGGGGGCCGCGGACCGACGAGTGACATCGATCCGGTGAGTACGTTGAAAAGCTGCGGGAGTTCGTCGATCGAGTACCGCCGAAGGACCGCCCCCACCCGGGTCACCCGCGGGTCCCTGCGGAGCTTGAACAGCAGCCCCGCGCCCTCGTTGAGCTCGGCGAGGGCGGCACGGGCCCCGTCGGCCCCGGCGACCATCGTGCGGAACTTGTAGATGGTGAACTCGCGTCCGTCCTTGCCGACCCTGCGCTGGCGGTAGAACACCCCGCCCCGGCTGTCCGTGAGGACGAGCAGCCCCACCAGCACCATCAGCGGCGCGAACAGGACCAGCAGGATCACCGCGCTCATCCGGTCGACGACCGCCTTGACCGCCCGGCGGCCCCCGGTGAAGGTCGGCATGCTGACCCGGAGCAGCGGGATCCCGAGCACCGCGTCGACGTGCAGCCGGGGTCCGGCCACCTCCATCAGCACGGGCGCCACGACCATGTCGGCATCGCTGCCCTCGAGGTTCCAGGCGAGGCGCTGCAGCCGGTCCGGCGACCAGTGCGGGTCCGGCGTGACGGCGACGACGCGGTAGCCGTCGCGGCGGACGTGGCCCGCGACGTCCGACAGCTCGCCGACGACCGGCACTCCGTCCAAATGGTCACCGTCGAGCCCGTGACCGTCCGTCGTGCACACCGCCTCCACCCGCCAGCCCAGGTGCGGGAACTTGCGGGCGCGGTTGATCAGATCGCGCACGGTGGCCGGGCTTCCGGCAGCCAGTACCGGTCTCAAGCACCGGCCTTCCTTGCGCTGTTTGTGCAGCCAGAGGCGCAGCAGATAGCGCGCGGTCATGGTGACGAGCGCGATCGCGGGGATCGCGACGAAGATCCAGAGTTTGATGTTGCGCGAGGTGAGGGCGATTCCACCGAGCGCGAGGACGACGGCCGCCGCGAACAGCGAGCGTCCGAGTCGGCGGAACTCCTCGGCTCCCTGGCCGAGTACGGCCGGAGCCCACGATCGGCTCACCCCGAGCGATCCCAGGATCAGCAGCTCGGTGCCGAAGGCCAGAAAGGCCCAGTTCTCATGCCAGTTGGCTGCGTCCCTGACTCCGAAGAAGCCCCCGATCGCCGCCACCACGAAGGCGGTGGCCACGGTGTCGCTGGTGATCACGGCACGTCGGTACCGTTGTTCCCAATCGCTCGCGGGCTGGCTGCTCGTCCCGTTCGTCAGACGCCCGCGCGTCGACGGAAACGGGTTGACTAATTCCCCCTGCTGCACAGAACCCCCCCAGGTTGCGCCAGTGGTTCGACGTCTTTCCTGCTCCCCTGTTCATCCCCCCGGGAGGTCTCACCCCCGGCGCCGCGCTGTTCCTCTCAAGCGGAGGCCCCCGCCTCCCGCGCATGACTGACCGACTGCTTCAGCGCTACGTGAACAACTCACCCTGGCGGCAGAGGACTTGAAGCCCTGCCGCACTCCTGAAACATGTCGGAACCCGTCGAAACCCCCGGGTGCTCCCCGCACCCGAGCCCCCCTGCCGGGCCCCACGATGATCATCCCCAAGCCTGGCGCCGGGGACGCTACTGCTGGCTGTGCGTGGTGCTGGAACCCATAGATCATTAAGGGCCGCTTCGTCTCCGAACAGCTGAAGCACGGTCAATTTAGACCATGGGGGTCAGGTTGTAGAGGGGGTGTGTGCAATTCGTGCCCAAGCTTTGAGAATGGATTCACCAACCGGTGCCCGTCCAAAGGTGTCCGCACGCCGGTGACATGCTGTGTGACCTGCGGCGACGCAGTTCCGCGGACTGTTGGCACCGGCGACTTCAAGCCGTACCGGCGCGGATAACTTGACCGATCTGAGGGCCTATTGGGGGCCTTGACGGCGGAATCGGGGTGAGTGTGCGGAGGGTTGCGTCGAACAGGAGCGCGACTTTGCGGCCGGTCGAACTTCCTTGCTATGGCGACTGGTCGAACTCGCTTGCCATAGGGGTGTGTTGAGCCAAGGTCGTGGCGCCGTCCTCGATCAGCCACGCGCGGTGGGCATCGTCAGCTGAGCGGCTTGCCGTACTTCTGGACCGTGGAGAGGTACGGGAGGCCGAGCGTGCGCGGGGAGAAGGCCGCCGAGTCGCCGGCCGAGCCCCGGGGGAGGAGCCAGGCGGCGCCCAGGGAGGCGTTCTCGCCCGGGGATCCGACCGTCACGTCCGGCACTCCGTCACCGTTGTAGTCGCCCGTGGCGCCCGCCGCGCCGAAGGCGTCGCCCGCCTCGGCGACACCCGGGACGCCCGGCGTGTCCTGGTTCCAGGCGACGGACGTGGCGGCGCCGCCCGCGTCGAGCAGACCCCGCGCTCCGCCGCGGAGCAGCCAGGCGGCCCCCGCCCGCGCTTCGCTTCCGACGGCCTCGCCGGGCGCGCCCGCGATCAGGTCGTCGCGGCCGTCGCGGTCGACGTCGGCGACGGCGAGGGCGGCACCGAAGCGGTCGCCGTCCTCGGCCACGCCCGGGACGCCCGCGGTGTCCTGGTTGAGGGTCTGGGCGCGGGTGCCGAACGAGCCGCTCGCGGCGCTTCCGTAGTGGATGTGGACGCCGCCCCCCTTGGCGAGCTTCTCGGGGCCGCACGGGTCGTCGATGTTCTCGTCGGCGATCTCGCGGCATTCGCCGAGCGCCAGGTCGTCGTGGCCGTCGCCGTCGAAGTCGCCGGTGGCGAGGTCGGTCACACCGGCGTTGTCCGTGTTCCAGAAGTTGGCCATCTCGGACCGGTCGGCGTCCCACTTCCACAGGCGTACGTGGGACTGGGTGCTGGGGGCGCCCGCGGTCCAGTACGCCACGGCCAGGTCCGGCGTGCCGTCGCTGTCGAAGTCGCCGGTGGCCAGGACGGGCGCGCGACCGCCCATGGGGGCGGCGACGACGGTGGTGACCATGCTGTCCTCGCCCTGGATGACACGAGCGACGACCTTGTCCGTGCCGCCGACCACGATCGCCTTGTTGCCGCCGTCGGTGAGGTCGGCCGCGACGACCGACTTGCCGTACGCGGCCGACGGGGACGGCCCGGTGAGGACCGTCGACCCCGGTCCCGGCCCGCTCGTCGAGCCGCCGACGACGATGACCATGCCCGCGTCCGCGCCACGGTCGGTGACGTCCTCGCCGGGGGCACCCGCGAGCAGTTCCGCGACGCCGTCGCCGTTGAGGTCCGTCAGGGCCACGGACGCGCCGAAGCGGTCACCCGCCTCCGGCGTGCCGGGAACCTCGGGCGTGGCCTGGGTGACACGGATGCTTCCGTGGGCACCGACGCCCTTCGGGCCGCCCCAGACGACGTTCACGTACCCGGCCTTGGCCTGTCCGCCGACGGTCCCGTCCGGAACGCCGACGGCGAGGTCCGCGAAGCCGTCACCGTTGAAGTCACCGGCGGTGGCACGGGGTGCGGCGACGGCGGCGCCGGACGGGAGCACGGCCCCGGCGGCGGCCGCGGCGACTGCGATGGCGTACGTCAGGATGCGGCGGCTGTGTGGCACGGAGGCCCCCACTCGGTCGACGGGATGAGGCTTTGTCAGGTGTGACCGTCGAGCGGAGGGGCTGGTTGTACGGAGTTCACCGGTGGTTGGTGCCGGGTTCACGGTGGAGGTGAGGTTCCGGGCGGCCGAGACCCGTCGCCCCGGGGCGGCGGCGGGGCATCGTCGTGCACGAAGAAGATGGATGCACGGCGGCTCGCCGATGTGGTGGTGCCGAAGCGTGGCTTCGCCGCAGAACCCGCGGTTTCCACGCGTGGCGAGGGGGCGGTTTCCAGCCAGCCTCGGCGGGGCGTGACGAAGAGGGCGTGCTCGTGGTGAGCGGTCGTGTCGTCCGCCATCCGGCCGTGCGGTTGGTCCAGCTCGTGTTCAACCGTCCACCCGCGACGCGAGCCGACCAGCACCGCACCCTGGCGCGTGGGCGGTCGAATCCGGCGCTGAACTCGGCGTAGGGCCAGGTCACTTGGGGTGCGCCTACATCCGGTCCGGACGGCGTCCCTGGTCGCCATGCCGGTGAGCACAGGGCCGCCCGCGCCCGAACCGAGGCGGTGCGGGATCTGAGTACAGCGGTCGGCGGGTCCGGTCACAGATGGCTACGGTCGCTCACCGCGTGGCCGGAATTTGCAGCCAAATAACCAAACAATCTTGGGATTCTCTGGTCACGCGCCTCTGCAGACACATAAGTTCCTTCAGGCATTCGCTACCGGCCAAGGGCGACAGCCACCGGCCGGGTTGTGCCCCCGCGGCCGTCTCCGCCCTGCCCGTCGGTGCACGCCGCCGCCCTCCGCCCGACCGCGCCCCACCCGCCCAACTGCCCGAAGGACCCTCTGCTTATGGCCGCCAGTGAACACCGTGCGGTGTCGTGCTCACACCACACGGTGAGCCGCAGCGCCGACGGCGGCGGCCGGAAGGGCCGGTCGAAGGTGCACGGCGCCTGCCCGGTCGGCCGAGGACGGCGCTGATGGCGAGTGTGAACCCGGCCGGTCGTGACACGGACCTGTACGCGGCGGTGCAGGACATTCAGGCGGGTTACTGGATGGAGATGCGGCAGGTGCTCGCCCGGACGGGCAACTGGCCGCAGTGGACGTCCCGTACCCAGGTCCTCGGGATCGTCGCAGCCCAGGCCAACGTCGTGGAGTTGTGGCTGAAAGAGGAGCCGGAGAGCCTCGCCGCCCGGGTGATGTACGCCCGAGTCGCCACCGAACGGGTGCTGCAGGCCCACCGGAGGCAGTGGGGGCGGGACTCCCGGAAGGCGGGGGACCTGGAGAGACTGGTGGCCCGGGCCCGGGACGCGTGCCACAAGGCGAGTGAGGGCAATCCCGACGACGCGGTGCCCTGGATCTGCCGCCTGGCGCTGGCCGAGACGGACACAACAGGGCGCTACCCGGAGCACGACGTGGCTCCGCCGCCCCACGAGTATCTGCTCCCTCGCGGACCCTGGGGGCTGCTCGGAGAGGTGCACCGACGCGATCAGTTCAACCGCGAGGCATGGCACCGCATGTCCCAGGCGCTCCAGGCCCACCCGGGGCCCGCGGGCCGTCAGGCGGTCGCGACGGATTTCGCCCGCTGGACGGCCTCCTTCGCGCCGCCCGACTCGCCCCTGCTTCTGCTGCCCCTGTACGCCCGTGTGCAGGAGCACCGGGAGCGGCAGGACAGGGGCGCCGAGGTCATGCTGAACCTGCTGTGGACCCGCGAGGACATCACCCGAGCCGTCACGCAGGCGTTCGAGGGCTGGTTCCAGAAGTGCGATCCGGCCACCAGTTCCCAGCTGGATCTGAACTACCTCGCCTACGCCCTGGCGAGGGGCGGCTTCGCTCAGTGGGCGACCGAAGTGTTCGATGCCATCGGCGACTTCGCCACTCCCGCCCCGTGGCAGTTCGACGCCCGGCATCCGGCGGACCAGTGGCGGAAGGCATTCGAGGAGGACCGCGTCGCCTGTCTGAGATCCCACCCGCGGCACACGGGGAAACGCCCATGACCGTCGACCTGCCCCCACGGACGGGCACCGCCACGTCCCGCCGGCGGCCCGGCGTTCACCCCGCCTGCATCCCCTACTTTCAGCTTTCCTGTGCGGAGAACCCATGACTTCGGTAAGAGCACGGCGCCAGCAGCCGAACCCGGTCGACGACGACGGGGAGGACGCACGCATCCTCCAATCGCTGGGCTACACCCAGCAACTGCACCGCCGGATGGGGGCGTTCGGTAATTTCTCCGCCTCCCTGTCGGTCATATCGATCATGTCGGGGACCCTGCTCCTGTTCGGCTTCGGCCTGAACTCGGGAGGCCCCTCGGTGATCGTGTGGGGATGGCTCGCCGTCGGTCCGCTGGTGCTGTGCCTGGCCGCGGCCCTTGCCGAGATCACCTCCCGCTACCCCACCAGCGGCGGCCTGTACTACATGGCCCGCCAGCTCGGCGGCGAGCGGTGGAGCTGGTACACCGGCTGGCTCAACCTGCTGGGCCTGCTCGGCGGAATCGCCGCCCAGGACTACGGCATCGCGACGTTCACCGCCGCGTGGATGAACCTGCAGTTCGGCTACACGCCGACCCCGGAGTCCCTGCTGCTCGTGTACGGGATAGTCCTCGCGCTGCACGCCATCCTGAACCTCTTCGGCACCCGGCTGATGAACATCCTGACGTCCGTGAGCGCGTGGTGGCACCTGGCGGGCGCCGTCGTCATCATCGGCGCCCTGGCGTTCGTGCCCTCCGACCACCAGTCGGCCGGCTTCGTCTTCACCGAGTTCACCAACAACACGGGCTGGGGCGTCCCGGTCTACGTGATCCTCATCGGCATGCTGCTGCCGGTCTTCGCCCTGGCGGGCTACGACACCTCGGCCCACTTGAGCGAGGAGACGAACCATGCCTCCGTCGCCGCGGCCCGCGGGATCTTCCGCTCGGTGGCGGTGTCCTGGATCGCCGGTGGCATCCTGCTGCTGACGCTTTTGTTCGCCATCCAGGACTACGCCACGACCCTGTCCGGCCCGACCGGCGTACCCGTGGCACAGATCCTCCTGGACGCGCTGGGCGAGGCGGCGGCCAAGGCGCTGCTCCTTGTGATCATCGTGGCCCAGTTCCTGTGCGGCTACACCGTGACCGCCAGCGCCAGCCGGATGATCTACGCCTTCGCCCGTGACGGTGCCCTGCCCGGATCGGAGCGCTGGAAGAAGGTCAGCCCCCGCACCGCCATCCCCGCCAACGCGGTCTGGCTCGCGGTCGTCGTGGCCTTCGTGCTCGCCCTGCCGTCCCTGTACTCCAACACGGCGTTCTCGGCGGTGACCGCCATCTCGGCCGTGGGATTCACCTCGGCCTACGCCATCCCGGTGCTGCTGCGGCTGCTCCACCGCGACCGCTTCACCCCGGGGCCCTGGAACCTGGGCCGCTGGAGCCGGCCGATCGGCTGGGTCGCGGTGTTCTGGGCGGCCGGGGTCACGGTCCTGTTCCTGCTGCCGCAGAGCAGCCCGATCACGGTCGACACCTTCAACTACACCCCCGTCGCCGTCGTGGTGGCCTTCGTCATCGCCGCCGTGTGGCGACGCTTCGGACGCGGTTCCTACCACGTGCCCCGCTCCAGTTCCCCCAGCGAGGACAAGCAGTTCGAGGGCATCATCTGATGACGGCGACACCGCGTGCCGCACGCGGAGCACCCACTGGCCCGGAGGCGGCGCAGCCTTCCGCTCCCGCCTCCGGGGCCGCCACGACCTCAACGATCCAGGGGAGTACGGTGACCGGCCTCACGGAGTCCATCGAATCGGCAGAGCAGCTCGCCGTGGCCTGGCGCGCCATGGTGCTCGACCGCGCCGAGGACGCGGACGTGCGCGACCTCCCCGGCATCGCCGTCCGCTGGGCCGACAGCCCCTTCTCGTTCTGGAACTGCGTCACCCTGACCGACCAGGGAGCAGGAGCCGACCTCCTCGCACGGCGTCTGGGCGAGGCGGCGGACATCATGCGCGCGAAGAAGCACCCGGGCTTCCTGTGGCTCTTCGAGGACCTCCTCGACGACGAGGCCCGCACCGTGCTGGCCCCGGCGGCCGAGCAGGCGGGCCTGCAGTACGCCTTCCCCGGCACGGGCATGGCCTCAGACCTGCTGCCCATCCCCGACCCCGCCCACCCCGACCTGACGTTCGTGCGGGTGCGCACCGACGAGCACCTGCGGGCCTACGCGGACCTCCAGTCGCGCGCCTACGGGTTCCCCTTGGAGGAAGGCCGCGAGGGTCTGGTCGGATCCGCGCGCTGGAAGAGCGAGATGCACGCCTACCTGGCCATGCGGGGCGACGTTCCGGTGGCGTGCGCCGCGACGGTCGAAGCGGAGGGCCGCCTCTTCGTCGCCTTCGTCGCCACCGACCCGGAGTGGCAGCGCAGGGGCTATGGCGAGGCGGTCACGCGCAAGGCGCTGTACGAGGGTGCTCAGGCCACCGGGCTGACCCGCGCCACGTTGCACGCGACCGAGGCCGGGGCCCCCGTATATCCGCGGATCGGCTTCACGCCGAACACTCCCATCCACTTCTACCAGCTGAAGGTCGCGTCGTAAGAAGGAACAGCGGGTCCTGTCGGCGCTGTTGCATGAGCGAGGGACCGGCGCCGCACGGGCGGGGAACACGGCAGACCACGAGGTCGTCCGCCCCGCCAGGATCCGGTCCCTGGCGCGGCGGTATGCCCGCCGCGCCCTCGGACCGAGACGCTTTTTCCGCAGGAGGACTGTTCCATGACTGACCGGCCCTTGACGCTCATGGCTGTGCACGCCCACCCCGACGACGAGGCCACCGGAACCGGAGGGGTCCTCGCGCGGTATGCGGCGGAGGGTATCCGCACGGTGCTCGTGACCTGTACCGACGGCGGTTGCGGCGACGGACCGGACGGCGTCAAGCCGGGCGACCCCGGGCACGATCCGGCGGCCGTCGTCTCGATGCGCCTCCGGGAACTCCAGGAGAGCTGTGACGTCCTGAAGGTCAGCGATCTGGAGACGCTCGACTACGCCGACTCCGGGATGATGGGCTGGCCGAGCAACGAAGCGCCCGGATCCTTCTGGCAGACCCCCGTGGAGGAAGGCGCCGCCAGGCTCGCGGGGCTCATGCGCCACTACCGACCCGATGTGGTCGTCACCTACGACGAGAACGGCTTCTACGGCCACCCCGACCACATCCAGGCCCACCGCATCACGATGGCGGCCCTGGAGATGACCGACCTGACGCCGAAGGTGTACTGGACGACGATGCCCCACTCGGCGATGGGGCGGTTCGAAGCGGTCATGCGCGAGCTGGACGGGGACATGCCGGAGCCCGATCCGGCCGAGGCCGCCGCGATGGCCGAGATCGGACTCCCCGACGACGAGATCGGCACCTGGGTCGACACCACCGCGTTCAGCGGTCAGAAGTTCGACGCGCTGGCCGCGCACGCCAGTCAGGGCGAGAACATCTTCTTCCTCAAGATGGGCAAGGAGAAGTTCGGCGATCTGATGGGCATGGAGACCTTCGTACGGGTCCAGGACCCCACCGGCGCGGCCCTGCCCGAGGACGATCTCTTCGCCGGACTCCGCTGATCCGTCCGTGCGCGGGTGCGCCGGGCTGGGGCGCGATGTGCGGAGGAGTCGTGAAGAGATTCCGTACGATTCTTGGGATTCGGTCACGGGAGCGGAAAACTCGGAGGGCTCACTCGGCGCTTCCGAACAGGTCGGGCGCCGACCCATGCGATGGGAGACCGATCAACGATGTTCACTCTGGTACGGAGCAGAGCGCGGACGGCCGCGCTCGCGCTCTCGGCAGTCGCGGCCCTCGCCTTCGGCACGACCACCACGACCGGAGCGGCGGCGGCCCCCGCCCCCGCTCCGGTGAAACAGGGGCCGACCTCGGTGGCGTACGTCGAGGTGAACGACAACAGCATGCTGAACGTCGGCAAGTACACCCTCGCCAAGGGCGGCGGCAACGTCTTCGACGTCGCCGTGATCTTCGCGGCGAACATCAACTACGACACGGGCAAGAAGGCGGCGTATCTGCACTTCAACGAGAACGTGCAGCGCGTCCTCGACAACGCCGCCACCCAGATACGCCCGTTGCAGCAGAAGGGCATCAAGGTCGTCCTGTCGGTGCTCGGCAACCACCAGGGCGCGGGCTTCGCCAACTTCCCGTCCCAGCAGGCGGCTTCGGCGTTCGCGAAGCAGCTGTCGGACACCGTGACCAAGTACGGCCTCGACGGCGTCGACTTCGACGACGAGTACGCCGAGTACGGCAACAACGGCACCGGCCAGCCCAACGCCAGCTCGTTCGTGCACCTGGTGACGGCGCTGCGCGCGAACATGCCGAACAAGATCATCAGCCTCTACAACATCGGCCCGTCCGCGTCGCGCCTCTCCTACGGCGGCGTCAACATCTCGTCCAAGTTCGACTACGCCTGGAACCCGTACTACGGCACCTGGCAGGTCCCCGGCATCGCACTGCCCAAGTCGAAGCTCTCACCGGCGGCCGTCGAGATCGGCCGGACCTCGCAGAGCACGGCCGCCAACCTCGCCCGCCGCACCGTCAGCGAGGGGTACGGCGTCTATCTGACGTACAACCTCAACGGCGCCGACCGCAGCGCCGATGTCTCCGCGTTCACCAGGGAGCTGTACGGCAGTGACGCCGTCTACACGCCGTAGGGCGACCGCAGGCCCCGGCGTGCGGCGCTCCCTCGGGGCGGGCCGTATCCCGTAAGGCCGAGACCCGCGCAGGCCGCGCCCTCGACAACGATGTCGGGGGCGCGGTGCGGAGGGCCCGGGCAGGCGGCCTGCGTGCCGTCCTGGGCTCGCCCTGGACGCCGTCAACTGGGCTGTTCGGTGTCCCCCTCTCACTCGTTCGCTCCCCATGATCATCTCAAAGCGGCAAAAGTCGGATAAACAGAGCATGCGTTTCGGATCGCGCGAAAACGGTGCCGCTGTGCCGTGCCCGATGTGAAGGGGTCCCTCTCGATGCGACACAACCTCAGACGGCGTGCGGCCGGACGCCGTTGGCCGCGCGGCGCGGTGGCCCTCGCGGCCGGTGCGGCGGCCCTGGTGGCGCCGCCCGCGGCAGCGGTCACGGCGGTCGCCCTCGTGGCCCCGCCCGCCCCGTCGCCGTCGAGCCCGCCACCTGGCCCGGCATCAGGTCCGGTGTCCGGCGCGGCGGCCGCGGCGGTGTCGCCGTCGGGCTCCGCGTCCGGCTCGCCCTCCCCGGCGGCGTCGGCCTCCCCCTCGGGCTCGCCCTCCGGTGCAACGGCGCCCTCGGCCTCGGCGCCCCGCGCAGGAACGTCGGTGCCCGCGACCTCGGCCTCCCCGTCGGGCACGGCTTCCGGTGCGACGTCACCCTTGGCCTCGGCTCCCCGCACGGGCGCGCCGCAGCGGGGCCCGCAGGCGCTGCCCCGCGAAGCCGCGTCGGCCCTGCCGCCCACGGCCCCGACGGCGACCCCGTCCACCGTCCCGTCCGCCACCCCCGCGCGGACCGGCCCACCCCCGCACGCCCCGCGCGCCGAGCCGGAGCCCAGGCGCACCACCCCACGGGCGTCCGCCTCGTCGTCACCGTCGCCGGAGGCCCGCAGGCACCGCGGCCACCGCCCGGCGGCGGCTGCCGGGGCCGACCTGGAGGTCCGGTCGCGCCCCGGGGCGGGACCGGCGCGGCGCGCCGCGGGCTCGGTCCCGGCGCCGGACGGCGTGTACGACTACCGCATCACCGCCGTCAACCACGGCCCCTCGCAGGCCGTCGGCGTCAGGGTCCAGGACCGGCTTCCCGACTCCCTCGTCTTCGTCTCGTCCGCGGACGGCTGCACCGCGAGCGGACGCACCGTCACCTGCGGCCCCCTGCCGGAACTGGCCGTCGGCGCGTCCCACACCTGGGTCGTGACCGTTCGCCTCGCCGACGACTACGAGGGCGACGGCCGGGACATCGTGAACCTGGCCTCGGTGTCCGCGCGGACCAGCGACCCCGACACGAGCAACAACACGTCGTCCGTGACCGGCCTGCCCGTCCCACCGGACTGGGGTCGCGCCGACCTCTCGCTGACCAAGACGGCCGTGCTGCCCGGCGGCCGCTCCTGGGTCAGGCCCGGCGAGACCTTCACGTACCGGATCACCGTGCACAACAACGGTCCCGGCACGGCGCGTGGGCTGCGGGTGACCGACCCGCTGCCCGCGGGCCTGCTCTTCGTGGGCTCCCCGGACGGCTGCGCCCCGGACGACGGCGGGCGTCTCGTCGTCTGCCCGGGCCCCGACCGCCTCGCGGCGGGCGCCTCGGTCTCGTACGCGCTCACCGTCAAGGTGGCGACCGCGCGGACCCGCCACCTCGGCAGGATCGAGAACGTCGCCACGGTGACCTCCACGACGAAGGACCCGGACCCGAGCGACAACCAGAATCCGCCGCACACGGTGTACGTCAGGACCGGTCACGGCGAACTGCCGGACACCGGCGGTGACGTGCCCGCCTGGCTCGGCTGGGCCGCGGGCGCCGCGGTGGCCTGCGGCGGCCTCCTGATGGCGGCGGCCCGGCGCCGCGGGGCGGGGGAGGGGCCCCGGCGATGACGACCTCCCGGCACCCGGCGGGCCCGCGGCGGCTCGCCGCCCTGCTGCTCGCGCTCGGCGCCCTGTTCTGCGGACTGCTCGCCCCCGCGGCCTCGGCCGCGGAGGTGGCCTTCCCGGTCCACGAAAGCTTCGACAACGGCAACGACCTGGGCACCGCCACGGGCAGCGCGTCCTACCAGGACGGCTGGCTGCGCCTGACGCCCGCCCAGGCGACCAGGGCCGGGTCGTGGCAGATGAAGGACTCGTTCTCCACGAGCCTCGGCATCGTCGCGGAGTTCACCTACGCCACCTACGGGGGCAGTGCCTTCGACGGCAAGCGGGGTGACGGTCTGGCGTTCTTCCTCGCCGACGGCTCCGCGTCGACCGGGACCGGCGCCACCGGCGGCGCCCTCGGCTACGCCTGTGCCGGCAACGCGCTCCGCTGCACCAGCAACGGCGTGCCCGGCGGGTTCCTCGGCATCGGCATCGACGAGTTCGGGAACTTCTCGGCCAACTCGACCGGGGCGAGCGGACCCGGCACCCAGGCCAACAAGATCGTGCTGCGCGGCGGTGGCAACGGCACCTCCGGCTACCGCTTCGGCACCTCCGCCAACGGCCCCGGCGGCACCGTCGAGACGGGCAGCCGCACCAACTTCCGCACCGTGCGCGTCACCGTGCAGCCCCAGGGCGGCAAGCTCCTCGTGTCGGTCTGGTCCGACTCGGGACCCGGCACCACGTTCACCAAGGTCATCAGTGACTTCGACGTGTCGACCGTGAGCGGCCAGCCGTCGCTGCCGTCCACCCTGCGCGTCGGCTTCTCCGCGGGCACCGGCGGCGCCACGAACAACCACGAGATCGGCGACCTGAAGATCAACGTCCCGGCGGACCTGTCGGTCACCAAGTCCGGCAAGCCCGCGACCGCGGCGGCCGGGAGCAGACCGGTCACGTACACGGTCACCGTGGCCAACAGCAACGCCAACGCGGTCACCGGCGCGACCGTGAAGGACGCGGCACCCGGGCTCACCGACGTCACCTGGACCTGCACGGCGAGCAAGGACAGCGCCTGCGGCAAGGCGTCTGGGACCGGGCCCCTCGACACCACCGCCGACCTGGCGCGCGACGGCACCGTGACCTACACCGTCACCGGCACCGCCCCGGCCCAGCCGACGACCCTGACCAACACTGCGACCGTCATCGCCCCCGGCAACCGCACCGACACCGACCCCGCCGACAACACGGCGACCGCGTCCACGACCGTCACCGCGCGGGCCGACGCCGCCGTGACCAAGGCGGGGGTCGGGCAGGGGCCGGTGCGGCCCGGCGAGGAGTTCGCGTACCGGATCACGGTCCGCGACAACGGGCCGTCCGACACCGCCAACGTCCGGGTCACCGACACCCTCCCCACCGGCCTGACGTTCGTGTCCTCCGCCGACGGCTGTACGGCCTCCGGGCAGGCCGTCACCTGTCCCACCGTGAGCAGGCTGGCCGCGAGCGCCTCGGTGTCCTGGACGTTCCGCGTCAAGCTCGACGCCGCGTACCAGGGAGACGGCTCCGACCTCGGCAACGTCGCGAGGATCAGCCACGACGTCACCGACCCGGACACGGCCAACAACACCAGTACGGAGGCCCTGCCGCCCGGCGGGGTGCGGGCGCCCGCCGCCGACCTGTCGACCATCAAGGCGACGACGACCCGGACGACGGTGGCGCCCGGCGAGGAGTACGCGTACCGGGTGACGGTCACCAACAACGGCCCGTCGGTCGCGCGGGCCGTGCGGATCTCGGACCCGCTGCCGGCCTCGCTCACCTACGTCTCGTCCGCCGACGCCTGCGCGCTGTCGGGCCGCACCGTCACCTGCGGACCGGTCACGACCCTGGCGCCGGGCGCCTCCGTGTCGTGGACCTTCCGGGTGCGCCTGAACGCCGACTACACCGGTGACGGCACGGACGTCCTCAACGTCGCCACGGCCGACTCCGACACCGCCGACCCCGACACCGGCAACAACAGCGGCAGCGCCACCGTGCCCAGCGGCAAGGTCAGGCCGCCGACCGCCGATCTCGAATTCGGCAAGAAGGCCGAGAACACCCCCGCTTGACGGTGTCCCGCCGAGGTGGCGGGACACCTCTCCTCGCACGTCCGTACAGCGGTGTACGCGACCGGAGCACGAACGGAACCGATGTGAGATGAGTACGACACGACATCGCCGACGCGCCCTTGTGGGTGTGGCGGTCGCCGCGTTGGTCTGTGCGTTGCCGCAGTGGTCCGGCCAGGACCCGGCCCGGGCGGCGGCGCCGTCCGGCTCCGGGCCGCGGGTGACCACGCAGCTGAGCCGCGCCCTGCCCGCGGCGGGCCGGGCGGACACACCGCCCGGCGGGCTGATCACGTACACGCTGACGGCGAAGAACAACGGGCCTTCCGTGGCCCGCAACGTCACGGCGTCGGACACGCTGCCCGAGGGCATGGCCTTCGTGTCGTCCGCCGACGGCTGCTCGGCCAGCGGCCGCACGGTGACCTGCGGTCCGGAGCCTCAGCTCGGCGTGGGCCAGACCAAGAAGTGGACGTTCCTCGCCCGGCTGAGCTCCTCCTACCAGGGCGACGGCTCGGACCTCGGCAACAGCGCGTCGGGCACGTCGGACGCCACCGACCCCGACCCGGACAACAACAAGCCGGACCCGGTCAAGCCGCCGGGGCCCTTCACTCCCGAGTCGGACATCTCGACCGTGAAGACGCCCCTCGGCACCGGGCCGATCGTGCCCGGCGAGGAGTACGAGTACGAGATCGAGGCCTTCAACGCCGGGCTCTCGGACGCCCGCAACGTGAGCGCCACCGACACGCTGCCCGACGGCGTCTCGTTCGTGTCGTCGGCCGACCCCTGCACGGCCTCCGGGCAGCGGGTCGCGTGCGGACCGCACGCGAAGCTCACCCCCGGCGCCTCCGTGAAGTGGACGTTCAAGGTCAAGCTGAGCGCCGCCTACCAGGGTGACGGCTCCGACCTGCGCAACACCGCGACGTCGACGTCCGACTCCAAGGACCCCGACCTCAGCAACAACACCAGCAAGGCCGTGCTCCCGCCGGGCGGCGTCACCGAGCCCCGGGCCGACCTCTGGGCGGCCAAGGAGCCCGCGACCACCACACCCATCGCGCCGGGCGAGACCTTCGAGTACGCCGTGACCGTCACCAACGACGGCCCCTCCCGGGCGCTCAACGCGAAGGCGACCGACACCCTGCCCGCGCGCCTCGCCTTCGTGGGCTCCGCCGACGGCTGCACCGCCTCCGGCCAGGACGTCACCTGCGGGCCGCAGGCCGTCCTCGAACCGGGCGCGTCGAAGACATGGAAGTTCACCGTCCGCCTCGACTCGGAGTACACCGGCGACGGCAGCGACATCCGCAACACCGCCACCGTCTCCTCCGACACGGCGGACCCCGTCCCGGCCAACAACACCAGCGCGGCGGCGGGCCTGCCGGGCAGCAAGGTCAACAAGCCCACGGCCGACCTGGCCGTGACCAAGACCGCCGTCGGCGACATCGCGCCGCGCCCCGGCGAGACCTTCGACTACAAGATCACCGTCACCAACAAGGGCCCGTCGGCCGACGCCTACAACGTCAAGCTCACCGACGACCTGCCCATGGGCCTGTCGTACGTCGCCTCGTCGCCCGCGGGCTGCACGGTCTCCGGGCAGGTGGTGAACTGCCGGCGCACCGCCCCGCTCAAGGTCGGCGAGACGGTGGAGTACACCCTGACGGTGAAGGTCGACCCCGCCTACCAGGGCGACGGCAGCGACATCAAGAACACCGCCCACGTCACCGCCGACAACATCGACCCGAGCAGCGAGAACGACACCGACACCGCGGGACCGCCCGACGGCGGCATCGCGGCGCCCTCCGCCGACCTCGCGATCGTGAAGAAGCCCACCACGGACACGCCGGTCGCCCCCGGCGAGACCTTCGACTACACGGTGACGGTCACCAACAAGGGCCCGTCCCAGGCCGAACAGGTCCAGGTGTCCGACGTCCTGCCCACGGCGCTGAGCTTCGTCTCGTCCGACGACCCGTGCACCGCGGGCCGCACGGTCACCTGTGGGCCGCTGGCGACCCTGGCGCCCGGCGCCTCGGTCAGCTGGGTGTTCAAGGTGAAGCTCGCCGCCACCTACACCGGTGACGGCGACGACCTCGACAACACGGCCACGGTGTCGTCGGCGACCAAGGACCCGGTCACCGGCAACAACTCCAGCACCACGGGCCCGCCCGGAGGCAAGGTCACCAAGCCGAAGGCCGACCTGGAGGTGAGCAAGCAGATTCCCTGACGCGCTCCGACCCGTGCGGGACGTCGGCCTCCCTGGCCCGATTGAGGTCAGGGAGGCCGACGCGGCCGTCCGGCACATCGAGCGGGCCCGTTGCCGCGCGGCCGGTCAGCCGGCCTGCAGGCTGAAGGGCGGGTAGCTGTCGGTGAGCAGTCCGACGTAGGCCTGGACCCGCAGGTTGTAGCGGTAGACGCCGACGACGAAGTCGCGGATCCCCAGCGGGTATGCGCCCGTGATGAGCACGGCGAAGAAGCCCACGATCACGGAGGCCAGCGCGGCGATGCTCAGCAGGACAAGCACCAGGTAGTGCGGGAGGGCGAGCAGCCACTTGATCAGGGGCTGCCACCGTGACATCCGCTCGGGGTAGGCGAATGTGACGACGGTGTGCGGATCGAGACCGTCGTCGCCGGAGGCGGACTGGAAGTCGAAGGGCGGGTAGTCCGCACGCAGGAACAGCGCGTAGCTCGCGACCCGCCACTCGTAGCGGAAGGTCATGGCGATCGCGTCGAAGAGCGGACGCGGGATGCGCCGGGTGAACAGCACGGTGAAGAAGGCGATGAACGTCAGGACCTCACGCAACAGGCCGAGCACGTAGGCGATCAACAGGTGTGGAATCGCGAGGAGCCACTGCACGAGCGGCCGCCAACGGGCCATGTGCCGTGTGCTCTTGAGGCCGAGTTGAGCGGGATAGGGAGTGGCCAGTGTCATGGTGCCCTCCTTGGACGGCACTGCATGGATGAGCGCGGCGACCGCTCGCCGCCGCACGCGTGACCCGCAGGCGACCTGCTGCCCGGGACGGGCCCTTCGGTCTGCGCTGCTCGGACACCATGATCGGCCCGTGACAACGTACGCTTGCTCTGCAAGTCGTACGCTTACGCCGTAAGCATGTCAAGGCACGGGACCGGAGGGCGCGGATGAGCCACTCGGAGCCTGCCCCCCGGCCCCCGCTGACCAGGGATCGGGTGCTGCGGACCGCCATCGCCCTCGCCGACGCGAGCGGGATCGACGCGCTCACCATGCGCAAGCTCGGCGTGGAACTCGGCGTCGAGGCCATGTCGTTGTACCGCCACGTGGCGAACAAGGTCGACCTGCTCGACGGCATGATCGACACCGTCTTCGCCGAGATCGACCTTCCGGACGACGAGGCGGACTGGCGGACCGCCATGCGCCGCCGGTCCCTCTCGGCCCGCACGGTCATGTCGCGCCACCCCTGGGCGACGGGTCTCATGGAGTCGCGGGCCACTCCCGGGCCCGCGACCGTGCGCCACCACGACGGAGTCATCGCCACTCTCCGAGGAGCGGGCTTCTCGACCGAGCTGACCACCCACGTGGTGTCCGTCCTGGACAGCTACATCTACGGATTCTCGCTCCAGGAGACGACCGCCGAACACCTCCTCAAGGCGGACTACGACCGCGGCAGCGAATTCCTGTTCGGGCTCGACCTGATCCTCGACGGCCTCGAGCGGGCCCGCCACGGGGCCTGATCCCGCCGGGAGCGCGGTCAGGATCACCTGCCACGGGTGAGGGCACGCGGCCGGATTCTGTTCCACGGTGTCCTGGTCTGGGGCGGTGAGGTCTGTGGCGGTGAGTTCGCGGATGAGTGCACGCGGAGCGGAAGAGACGGGCGGCCTGCCGGAGCAGGCGTTACGGACGGCGCTCGGCCTCCTGGGGCTGACCGGGTCCGGTCTGCGGCGCCTGCTGGACCCCGCGGACGCCGAGGACACGGAGCCTGCGCGGCAGCCCGAACTGCTGCGCGTGCTGCCCCGCGCGGCCGTGGCGCTGGGCCTCGCCGCCCGACGACGCACTGCCCGGACGGTCCGTGGCACCGGCTCCCGGGTCGGCGCGGTCGTCGCGTGCGCCGCGCACCCGGTGGTGACGCGTGAGCCGTTCGTCTCGTCGTGGCGGCTCCTGCTGCGGTGGGGAGAGCGAGGGGCCGCGGAGCAGGCGCGCAATCGGGAAGTAGCCTCGGGGTTCGTCCGGGCGGTCGTCCGGGAGGCGGTGTCCGTCGTACTGGACCAGGTCGATGTGGACGCAGTGGCGGACCGCGTCGACCTCGACCGCGCGGCACGCAGGCTCGACCTGGACACGGCCGCGGACCGTCTCGACGTCGAGCGTGTCGCGAGGCGCGTGGACGTCGATCGCGTCGCGGACCGGATCGATGTCGACCGCGTCGCGGACCGGATCGATGTCGACCGCGTGGCCTCGCGGATCGATGTCGACGCCGTCGTGGCGCGGGCGGACCTCGACGCGGTGATCGCGCGTCTCGACCTCGCCGACCTGGTCCGGCGCGTGCTCGACGAGATCGACTTCGCCCGCATCGTCCGGGAGTCCAGCGGCAGCATGGCGGTCGAGTCGGTGGACGCCTTCCGGGACCGGGGCGTGAGCGCGGACCGGTTCGTGAGCAGGATCGCGGACCGGGTCCTGTACCGGTCCGGCGCGCGGAACACGGCAGGACCGCGACCCGGGCCGGAGGGGCGGTGAGTCAGGCGTCGGCGGTCCAGGGGCAGCGAGCGGGGATCGTCTCCCGGACGGTGGCGGACGTGATCGACCTCGGGCTCGTCGGCGCGCTCTGCGGAGCCGCTCTGCTCCTGTACGGCGTCGGCGACTACGTGCTGACCGGCGCTCCGTTCGCGCTCCCGCGCCTTCCGAGGCCGGGCGGCGCCGCGGGCAGCTCCCTGATCGCCGTCGGATACCTCGCCGCGGGCTGGGCGGTGGCGGGCCGGACGCCCGGGAAACAGTTCGCGGGCCTGCGCGTGGTCCGCGTCTGTGGCCGTCCCCTCACCGCCGGGCGGGCACTGCTGAGGGCCGCACTGTGCGTGCTCTTCCCGCTGGGGCTCCTCTGGGTGCTCATCAGCCGCCGCAACGCCTCGCTCCAGGATCTGCTGGTGCGCACCGCGGTGCTCTACGACTGGGGTACGAGGTGACGGGGCCCCGGCCGGACGGGGACCGGCAGCCCGACGCGAGGGGACTGCGCGCGCGACTGCGGTCAGTGGTGCGGGAGATGAAGGGCGCGGCGACGAAGCCGTCGGGCGGGGTGCGTCGTGTGGTGGCGCAGCTGGCGCGGGTGAATGTCCTCGACACGGCGACCCGTCTCGCGGCGCAGGTCTTTCTGGCCGCCCTGCCCGTGCTCTTCGTCGTGGTGTCCTTCGGGCCGCCGGTCGTGCGTGAGGAACTGCTCTCCTCGCTGCGTGCGTTGCTCGGCCTCTCGGGTGTCTCGGCGGACCAGGCACGGCAGTTCACGGCCGGGAGGCCGCCGCCCCGTGAGACGTGGGGGGCGTTCAGCATCCTCATGACGCTGCTGTCGGCGACCGCCGTCAGTCGGACGTTGCAGCGGCTGTGCGAGCGCTCCTGGCACCTGCCGCCCGCGGGCGGCAGGCCGGCCGTGTGGCGGTGGCTCGTCTGGCTGTTCGGGTGGGTCGCCTCACTGGTGTTCCACGGTGCCTGCAGGGACGGCTTCGGGGCGGGCCCCCTCGTCGGATTCCCGCTCGCGGTGGGGTCCACCGTCCTGATGTGGTGGTGGACCCAGCACCTCCTGCTGGGCGGACGCGTGCCGTGGGGGCCGTTGCTGCCCGGAGCCCTGCTCACCGGATGCGGCATCACCGTCTGCGACGCCGTGTCCCGGCTCTACCTGCCGCGGGCCCTGAACGAGAGCATTCACCGGTACGGCCCCGTCGGTTCGGTCTTCACCCTGCTCTCCTGGCTCATCGTCCTCTTCGTCGTCGTCACCCTGGGCATCGCCCTGGGGTACCTGCTGGCCCAACAGCCGCCCTTCGAACGGTGGCTGAGGCCGCGTCAGGACGTATCCGCGCGGACCCGTCCGGCGCGGACCGCCTTGCCGAGGGCCCGGAAGTCGTCCTCGTTCTGGTCCGCGTACGCCTCCGCGAACTCCGCGACGGCACGGTCGAAGGTGTCGCCGCGACCGAGATAGGCGGCGAGCGCGATGCGGTCCCCCGAGCGGGCGTGGGCCCGGGCCAGGGTGGCACCGCAGACCTGACCGAAGAGTGCCATGCCCCGCGGGCGCATGGTGTCGGTGAGGGCGATGCCCTTCCAGTCGTGCAACTGGCGTACGTAGAAGTCCCGTTGAATGCCGTCGAGGCCTTCGACCCGCTCCCAGCCGAGCATCATGTCGCTCGTGGCCTGCATCAGGCGCTGGCCCGCGACGACCCGTTCGCCCTGGTTCTCGTACCGGCTCGGCCCCACGTGGTCGGCGAGGGCCGAGGTCTGGGCCTCCTTGGCCTGGAGGAGCAGGGGGTCCTGTTCGTCGCGGCCGAGCATGAGGATGATCCAGCAGCGGGTGCCCACGCTGCCGACGCCGACGACCTTGCGGGCCATGTCCACGAGGCGGAACTGGTCGAGCAGGGCCCGCCGGTCGGACGGCAGGCTCTGGCCGTACCGCTGGATCAGCCCCTTGAGCTGCTCCTCCATCTGATCGCGCTCCATGCCGGGCAGCAGGTCGTCCACCGGGACGATCAGCGGGGGATCGGGCGTGATCCTGCGCTCGCCCTTGACCAGGTGCGTGAGCTTCTCGAACGCGTGCAAGTGATCGCGGGTGCGCGCCTTGGCCAGGGCCAGCGCCGTCCTCTTGCGGATCACGGGCCTGCCCTTGCCGCCGAGGGCCCGGTAGAGGTCGTCCGCCTCGACCTTCGCGTACCAGACGTCGAGATGGCGCATCTTCGCGAAGCCGCCCATCGACTCCCGGTACGTCCGCACCGCCCCGCGCACCACCGCCGACCGGTGCGCGTCGTTGAAGCCGTTGTTGCGGCCCGCGATGACCAGGCTCGCCGCGAGCCGCTTGACGTCCCACTCCCAGGGCCCGGGGAGCGTCTCGTCGAAGTCGTTGATGTCGAACATCAGATGGCGCTCGGGGGACGCGAGCAGCCGGAAGTTGAGCAGGTGGGCGTCCCCGCACAGCTGCACCTCGATGCCGGTGCCCGGGGTGCCCGCCAGATCGGCGGCCATGAGCGCGGCGGCACCCCGGTAGAAGCGGAACGGGGACTCCAGCATCCGCCCGTACCGCACGGGCACCAGGTCCGGCAGCCGCGTCGCCGACTGCGCCTCCAGTACGTCCACGGGGTCCGCGCGGTCCGCACGCGGCGTGAATTCCGCGTGGGCGGAGCGCGGCACGGCACCGCGGGCCGCCTTGCCACGGGCGGCCCGTTCCTGAGGAGTGAGATGCGCGGTCCCGCTGCCGGTCATGGCGAGGCCCCCTTCGCTCGGCACACCCGCTCTTCGGGCTCGTGCCGCCGACTCTCGTTCCGCGGCCCTGCCCGGACATCACCCGGCAGGGGTGAGGCGGCGCGGAGCCCGGCGCACCACCGTGCGTCTCACCGACTGCCGAGGAGGCTCACGATGGACTATCCACTCATGAACCTGTTCCTCACCATGCTGTGGTTCTTCCTGTGGATGGCATGGCTGATCCTGGTGTTCAGGACGATCGCCGACATCTTCCGCAGCCGCGACATCGGAGGCTGGGCGAAGACCGGCTGGCTGCTCTGCGTCCTCGTACTGCCGTTCATCGGCGTCTTCGTGTACCTCATCGTCCGGGGACGGACGATGGGCGAGCGGGACATGCGCCAGCTGGAGGCCCGCGACGCCGCGTTCCGCTCGCACGCACGGGAGGCGTCCGGCGAATCGACCAACGGCGGGGCGGGCCGGCTGGTGCAACTTGCCGAGCTCAGGCGGTCGGGGGACCTGACGGATCAGGAGTTCCAGCAGGCCAAGGCCATGTACCTGGATCGCTGAGGTCGGTGCCCCGCAGCCGTCGGGCCGGACCGGGCCGTCAGGTCCGGCTCGACGGTTTCCTGCCGTACACCGCGAGGGCCCAGATCACGATGACGTCCAAGGTGATGATGATGACGGACCAGACCGGGTAGTACGGGATGAAGAAGAAGCTCTCGATGGCGCTGGCCCCGGCGAGGATCATGCCGACGGCGCGCCCCCACGTGCGGCCCGCGAACACGCCGAAGGCGGCGGCCGCGACGAAGATGCCCGAGAGCAGTTGGATCCATCCCCACACCGATGTGTCGAACTCGTACGTGTAGTTGCGTGTGACCACGTAGAAGTCGTCGTCGATGATCGCGACGAGTCCCGCGATCGCGTGGTACGAGCCGACCAGCAGCATGATGCAGCCGGCGAGCATCGAGAATCCGACGGCCGCCGGGTTCCGCTCCGACACGGTTTGCTGAGTCATCAGGTGGCTCCTCCCTTGAGGTGAGGGGGAGCATCCCGCGCCGCACCCGGAGCCGTACTCACCCACGCGGGGTGATGTCCGCTCCTTCGGCCCGGACGAGGATGCGGTGCGTACCGCCCGATCCGGACGGAGGTGACGCCATGGCCGCCGCGGCCGACGGCTTCGAGATCCGGATCAGGGGACGGGTGGGGGAGTCGTTGCGGGAGGCGTTCAGCGAGCTGACGATCTCGGTGCACCCGGCGGAGACCGTGTTGCGCGGCTCGCCGCTCGACCAGGCCGCGCTGTACGGGATCCTGGACCGGATCCAGTCGCTCGGGCTCGAACTCGTCGAGGTGCGCAGGCTTCCCGGAGGCGGCGGTCCGGGCCTGGACGGCGGAGCGACGGCCACTTAGCGACTGGCGGGCCGGGCACGGCGGCCCGAGGATGTGGGCAGAAGCCGGAGTTCCCCTTGAGGGGTGAGGACATGCCCACGACATGCCAACGACCGTCGCTGCATCCGCAGTTGAGCCGAGGTCAGATCGGCTCCGTGCGCGTCGCCACGCTGCGCGGGGAGCTCCGGGCACTCGGCTGCGACCGCCGCTCCGTGGAGGCGGCGGTTTCCCTGTCCGTGTCCTGGGTCACCGATGTGCTCGCGGACGTCGCGTACGCGCTGCACGACCCGCCGCTCGCCGACGCGTTGACGGGGGAGGCCGCCGCCCTCCAGGACTCGGTGCACCCGGTCAGGGCGGCTGCGCGGACGCAGGTGGCGCCACCGCAGGGGCGGCCCGCGGAGGGGCCTCGTCCGCCGGAGCCCGCCGCCCGGCTCACCGAGCGCGAGGCGGTCGTGCTGAGACGGCTTCAGGGCGAACAGACCCTCCGGGAGATCGCCGCCGACCTGTACGTCTCGGTGAACACCGTCAAAAGTCATGTGCGGTCCATCTACCGGAAGTTCGACGTCACCTCCCGTGGCGAAGCGGTCAGCAGGGCCCGCGGACTCCAGCTCCTGTGACGCGGCCCCTGTGCGGTCCCGGGCCGACTCGTGCCGCCGCGCCTCACAGCAGACGCAGCTCGCGTGCCCGTCGTACGGCCGCCGTCCGCCGCGTGACGGCCAACTTGCGGTAGACGCTCTTGAGATGGGTCTTGACCGTGTTGACCGACAGATACAGCTCTGCGGCGATTTCCTCGGTGGTCATCATCTGCGCGAGGTGGACGAGTACGTCGAGTTCACGCGCGCTGAGGGTGCCGAGAACGCGCGGAATCGCCGCCTCCGGTGTGGGTGTCCGGTCATCCGCCGTACGGAGGCCGCCCACGGGACACGGCCGTACGACGTGCGCGGCACGCTCCGCGACATCGAGGCGCTGGGCCAGCCAAGGGGCGGGACGTGCTTCGCGCGCGCCCGCCAGCACGCGCAGGGCACGGTCGCCACGGCCTTCCGCGATATGCGTCAGGCCCAGGACCAGTGCGCGCACGGCCCGGACGAACGGGTCGGGTGACGCCTGGAGCGCGACCTCGGCCCTGCTCAGCTCGTACTCCGCGGCATCGAGCCGGTCACCGGCCAGATCCACCCAGCCCTTGGCGACGAGAACCGCCGCTCCCGCGCGGTCCGGGCGGGACCGGGTGGCCAGGGCGACGTGTTCGGCCCTCGCCGTGAACTCGGCGGCCGCACGGAACCGGCCCCGGAGCGCCTGGAGCAGCGCGAGGTCTTCCAGACAACTGCGGCGCAGGGCGGTGTTGCCCACCGTGGTCGCCGCGGCCAGACCCGTCAGGAGCGTGGTCTCGGCCGCCTTCAGCCTGCCGCCGCGCAACTCGTCGCCGCCGCGTGCCGACAGGACGAGCGCCCTCAGCTCGGGGCGGTCGGCCAGCTTTTCGGGGGAGACCTCGCCGAAGAGGGCCTGTGCCGCGGCCGCCGCGCTCACGGCGGCGGGCACGTCGCCGGTGCGTGTGCGCGCGAGGGTGATCACGGCGTGCGTCAGGCGGACCGTCGCGCTGTGCTCGCCGTCCGCCTCCGGCAGGTGTGCGAGCGCCTGTTCGGCGTGCCCGAGCGCGTCCTCGCAGGCAGGGGTGTCGCCGCGGGACAGGGCGGCCGCCGCGCACAGGAGCGCGGGCTCCGGTTCGTGGCGGGCCGCGGCCCGGGTGACCACCCGGTGCGGCATGCGCCGGAACAGTTCGGCGGTGAAGCGGTCGTGGGTCAGCCCCAGGGCCTGACCGATCGCCAGCTGATGGACGACCAGACGGCTCGCGTAGGGCCAGTCCCCGGCCTCGGCCGCACTGCGCACGGCCTCCGCGAGCAGCCCCTGGCCGCTGAACCACGCGGCGGCCTTGCGCTGGAGGTCCCCCGCGAGGCCGGGCGTCTCGTGGCGCAGGCGCAGTCGCAGGAAGGTGGCGAGCATCTGGTGGCCGCGGTACCACCCGTGCCCCAACGGCCGGAAGAAGGCGTTCTGTTCGACCATGGAGGCGAAGAGCCGGCCCGTGGTGCGGCCGACGAGTGCCGTGGCCAGTTCGGCGTTGACGCGTTCCGGGACGCTCGTCGCCAGCATGAGGCGCCGCATGTCGGCGGACTGGGTGTCGAGGACCTCTTCGAGGAGATAGCTCGCCACGGCCTGGTCGTCGCCGGTGAACTGGCGCACGAACCCCTCCGGGTCGCTGTGCCCGGCCATCGACATGGCCGCGAGGCGCAGACCGGCAGCCCACCCCTCGGTGCGCTCCCGGAGGGCGGTCACCGACGGCCTCGACAGCGAGACGCCGTGCTGGCCGAGGAGCGCGGCGGTCTCCAGATCGCTGAAGGCCAGGTCGTCCATGCGCACCTCGGCCAGGTCACCGACCAGCCGGTAGCGGTGCAGCGGCAGAGGCGGGTCGCGGCGGCCCACGACGACCAGGCGCAGTGCGGGGCCCGCCTGCTTGAGCAGATGGGTCACGCCTTCGGCGAGGACGGAGCCGGCCGCGGGCGCGAAGTCGTCGAGCACCAGGGTGACCGGCGTGCTCCTCGTGGCAAGACCGGCCGCGAGACGCGCGATGAACACGTAGTCGAGGGCGTCGCCGCGCACCGGCGCCTCGCCGACCGCGGCGACGTCGACACCGGCACGGCGCAGTGCCGCGAGCACACAGGGCCAGAAGACGCCCGGCATTTCGTCGCCGCTGTCGCAGGAGACCCAGGCCAGCGGTCCCGGCACCCTCCCCGTGTGCGCCCAGAGCAGCACGAGGGCCGACTTGCCGGAGCCCGCGGGCCCGGCCACGACCGTCAGCGGGCCGAGCGCCCCTCGGGAGAGGCGCTCGGTCTGCCGCGGCCTGGCGATCGCCCAGGTCGGCAGGGGAGGCAGGTCGATCTTGGAGTGGAGCGTCGGGAATCGTCCCGGCAGGGCGGACGAGGACACCCCTTCCGACGGGTCGGCCATCGCGGTACCGCCTCCACTGCTCAGGCTGTCGTGCGAAGGGCCAGTGTGGGACGGGAAAGGGTGAGACGGCATCGTCCGCGGTCGCCATCTCACCCGGGTGAAATGTCCCTCAGACGCCGTGCAGCGCCGCGATGAGCTCCTCCTCGCGCTCCTTCGTCAGGGATGTGCGGATCACGGTCGGTGCGAACGGACGCAGTGCTTCGCGGACCCGGTCGGGCGTGGACTTGCGTACGAGCGCGAACACCGCGGCCCGGTCGGGCTCCAGCGTCGCGGCCACCTCCTTGATGAAGGCGTCGTCGATGCCCACGTCGCGCAGCCTCCCGGCCGCCGCGCCCGCCGCGGCGCCGACCGCGGCACCGAACACCGGCATCAGGAACAGCATGCCGAACAGCGTGCCCCACACGGCCCCGGTCACGGCTCCGGCCCCGGTGGTGCTGTGTGCCTGCTGGACGTGGACCTTCCCGTCCGGGGTCCGCCAGGTGAGCGCGGCGTCCTCGAGGTCGAGCAGCTCCTGACGCGACAGGTCCGCTCCGAGACGGAGTACGGCTTCGGCCTTCTCCTTGTCGGAGAAGCCGAGGACGACGAGGTCGGTCATCACAGCCTCCCCAGGCGCCTGCGGGCATGGCGCTTCGACGTCTCCTCGGCGGCGGCCGCATCGAGCGCCCGCACGGCCTCGGCGACCTCGGCGGCCACCGGACCGAAGGTCTCCGGGGTGAGGAAGCCTTCCGCGATGGGCACGCCCCCGGCCTCGCGGATCACGCGCCGCAGCGTCCTCGCCCACACGTGCTCGAGCAGGACGAACCCGGCGGAGGCGCCGGGGTCGAGCGCGGACGCCATCTCCCTGATGTCGTCCTGCGAGAGCCCGAACGGATAGCCCTCGTCGGCCATCTCCTCCAGCGCTTCGACCTCCCGCAGGGTCCTGGTCTCCAGGCCGAGCAGGGACGCGACCGTGGTGCCCATGCCCTCGGCCTGGTAGTCGCGGCTCGCGAGCGTGCCGTCCCGCTCCTTCTGTACGAACAGCAGGTCGATGACGCGGATGAAGCCGAAGCGTTCGAGGCTCTCCAGCTCCTCGATGATCTTCCCCGCGAACTTGGCGTCCGGTCCGAACTCGACGGCCAGCATCTGAACCGGTCCGATCGTGACCATGGTGTCTCCCTCCGGTCGGTACGCCCCCATCCAGCCGCACCGCGGGCGTGCGCGCGTCACCCGCGAGGGGTGATGGACGGGCGCCCCGAAGGGCCCGAGGGTGACCGCACCGCCGACGGCGCGCACCCGCCCCGATGGCGCGGCAGAGGGGGAGTCATGCCCACTGAACTGGAGCGACTGCGCGAGGAAGTCGAGGCACTGCGCGCCGAGGCGGCGGCGCGCACCCGGCGCAGGGGCTTCGGCCTCACCGTCCGCAGGACCGTCGCCGCCGTGCTCATCGCCCTGGTCGGCTTCTGCACGGTCGCCTCGGTGATCGGCGTCTGGGGTGCGCGGACCACGCTGAACACGGACCGCTGGGTCGCCACGGTCGGCTCCTTGCCGCAGGACCGCGAGGTCAACGCGGCGGTGACGACGTTCCTCACCGACGAGATCTACGGCGAGCTGCACGTCGAGGAACGTCTGTCCGAGGCGCTGCCGCCCAAGGCGTCGTTCCTGGCCGCACCGGTCAACGGCGCCGTACGGGACTTCGTGCGCGACAAGATCTCCAAGCTCCTCGGGACGGACAGGTTCCGGTCGCTGTGGGAGCGGACGAACCGCACCGCGCACGACCGCATCGTCACCGTCCTGGAGGACCGGGCGGAGAACGTGTCGGTGGACGGCACCACGGTGACGCTGAACCTGCTGCCCCTCATGAACGACGTCCTGAAGGCCGTCGAGGAGCAACTGCCCACGCTCTTCGGCAAGAAGCTGGACCTCCCGGCCATCGGCACCGGAGAGATCCCGCCGAACCTGCACGACAGGATCGAGAAAGCCCTCGGTGTCTCGCTGCCCACCGACTTCGGGCAGATCACCCTGTACGACCGGGACAAGCTCGGCCCCCTCCAGGACGCCGTGCTGCTCTTCAAGCGAGGCGTGGTGGGCCTGGTCGTCGGCACGTTCGTCCTGCTCGGCGCCGCGCTGTGGATCTCGCCGAACCGCCGCCGCACGGTACTCCAGCTCGGCCTGTGGCTCGTCATCTCCGTGACGGTGCTGACCAGCGTGATCCGTGCCGTACGGGACGAGATCCTCGCGGGACTGCCGGAGGGCGTCTACCACGACGGCGTGCGGGCCGCCCTGTACACGGTGTTCACCACCCTGCGCGTACGGGGCGACCAACTGCTCTGGCTCGGCGTCCTCCTCGCCGCGCTCGCCTACCTCCTCGGTCCGGGACGCCTGCCGCAGGCGCTGCGCCGGTACACGACTCAAGGGGCTAGGGCGGTCGGCGGGTTCACCGCGACTGCCGCACAACAGGTCGCCACCAACGGCGGGTTGAGGACGTGGGTCCACCAACACGTCGACGCGCTCCGCGTCGCGGGTGTCGTGGTCGCCGCCGCCCTGGCCCTGCTGTTCTCCTCGTGGACCGCCCTGCTGGTCGTCGCGGCACTGCTCGCCGGATACGTCCTGCTCGTCACCGTCGTCGCCCGCTCGGCCGAGCCCGGAGAAGGGGAACACGAGCGGACTCCCGATGAGCCCGCCGTCCCGACCGGATCCCCGGGGTGATGCTCGCGCGACGGCGCAGCGGGATCGCCGTGGCCACGCTCGGAAAGTTCGCCGCGCGCGGCGTGTACGGCTGCATCATCGTCCTGTCGCTGCTGCTGGCGCTGGAGGACCATCCGCCGCCCGCGTTCGAGGCCGCCCTGCTCCTCGCGGCCACACTCATCGGCATCGTGGCCGCCGAGGCCTTCGCCTCGCTGATCGGACAGGAGGTGGAGCGAGGCCGCCCGCCCACCCGCGCCGAGCGGCGACGGACGGTCGCCGAGCGTTCCATGGCGTTCTCGGCCGCGGCCGGGCCCCTGCTCTTCTTCGTCCTCGCCGGCTTCGGACTCTTCGCCGAACGCCTCGCCTTCACGCTGTCCCGCTGGGTCACCCTGATCCTGCTGTTCGCGTTCTGCAGCGCGGCGCGCGGCCTGTCCGGACGTACGCGGACGAACGCCCTGCTGACCGGCGTCGCCGCGGCCGCGCTCGGCGTCGTACTCGCCAACTTCAAGTCCCTGACCCACGGATAGCCGCCCCGCGCATCTCACCCCCGGGAGGTGAGGCCGGACGGCAGCCCGACGCGGAAGGCTGCGCCCCAGCAGGCCGTGCGCTGGACGAGGCAGCGCAGACTACCGGCAAGGAGGCCGCCGAATGAACGCGCAGAGGAAGGCACGGACCGAGCAACAGCGCACCGCACTGACCGGCGAGGAAGGCGCCGCATGGCAGCGCTGGGGCCCGTACCTCAGTGAACGCCAGTGGGGCACCGTCCGCGAGGACTACAGCGACAACGGCGACGCCTGGTCCTACTTCCCGCACGACCACGCGCGCTCCCGCGCCTACCGCTGGGGCGAGGACGGCCTCGGCGGCATCAGCGACGACAAGCAGCGCCTCTGCCTGGCCCTCGCCCTGTGGAACGGACGCGACCCGATCCTCAAGGAGCGGGCGTTCGGGCTCACCAACAGCGAGGGCAACCACGGCGAGGACGTCAAGGAGTACTACTTCTACGTCGACAGCACGCCCACCCACTCGTACATGCGCTACCAGTACAAGTACCCGCAGGGCGCGTTCCCGTACGACGACCTCCTTGCCACCAACCGCGCCCGCGGCCGCCAGGACTTCGAGTACGAACTGCTCGACACCGGGATCTTCGACGACGACCGCTACTTCGACGTGACCGTCGAATACGCCAAGGCGGACCCCGAGGACGTACTGATCCAGATCACCGCCGAGAACCGCGGACCCGACGAGGCATCCCTCCACCTGCTGCCGACGCTCTGGTTCCGCAACACCTGGTCCTGGACGGACGGCGCCGCCAAACCCGAACTGGCCGCCGTGGCGGGCGCCAAGGGCACGTCGGTCATCCGTGCGACGCACCCCGAACTCGGCGTCCGCGAACTGCACTTCGAGGGCGACGTGCCCCTCCTCTTCACCGAGAACGAGACCGACCACGAGCGGCTCTTCGGCTCCGCCAACGCCTCGCCGTACGTCAAGGACGGCATCGGCCGCTGCGTCGTCGACGGCGCGACCGGGGCCGTGAACCCCGAGCGCACGGGCACCAAGGCCGCCGCCCACTACACGCTGACCGTACCCGCGGGCGGCTCGGCTTCCGTCCGCCTGCGACTCGCGCCCGAGGGCACGGACATCTCCCTGAGCCGCGGCTTCGACACCGTCCTGCGCGACCGCGTCAAGGAAGCCGACGCCTTCTACACCGCCCTGACCCCGCCCTCGCTCGGCGAGGACGAGGCACGCGTCCTGCGCCAGGCCCTCGCCGGAATGCTCTGGAGCAAGCAGTACTACTACTTCGACCTGGAGCAGTGGCTGGCCGAGCACGGCCTCGATCCATGGAGTCCCGAGGCACACGGCGTCCGCAACCGCGAGTGGTTCCACATGGTCAGCGACTCCATCCTGTCCATGCCGGACAAGTGGGAGTACCCGTGGTTCGCGGCCTGGGACCTGGCGTTCCACACCGTGGCGCTCGCCGTGGTCGACACGGGCTTCGCCAAGCAGCAGCTCGAACTGCTCCTGCACGACTCCTACTTGCACCCCAACGGGCAGATCCCGGCGTACGAGTGGAACTTCGGGGACGTCAACCCGCCCGTCCACGCCTGGGCCGCCTACTTCGTGCATCTGATCGAGGAGCGGCTGACCGGCAACTCCGACCACGCCTTCCTGGAGCGCACCTTCCAGAAGCTTCTCACCAACTTCACCTGGTGGGTCAACCGGAAGGACCCGAACGGCCGCAACGTCTTCCAGGGCGGCTTCCTCGGCCTCGACAACATCGGCGTCTTCGACCGCAGCGCCCCCCTGCCCACCGGCGGCCGGCTCGAACAGGCCGACGGCACGGCCTGGATGGCGCTCTACTGCCAGACCATGCTGCAGATCGCCGTCGAACTCGCCCAGGACGAGCCCGCGTACGAGGAACTCGTCGTCAAGTTCGCCGAACACTTCCTGTGGATCTCCGCGTCCATGGACCGCGTCGGTGAGCGCGGCGACGAACTCTGGGACGAGGAGGACGGATTCTTCTACGACGTGCTGCGCCTGCCCGACGGGCAGGCGACACGCCTCAAGGTCCGCTCCATGGTCGGCCTGCTGCCGCTGTGCGCGGCGACCGTGTTCCGGCCCGACCAGCTCAGCGGAATCGCCCACATCACCGAACGCCTGCGGGAGTTCGGGCGTCGGCACCCGTCCCTGAACGCGACCCTCGCGGCGGCGCAGGCGGGCAAGGCGGGCGGCGCGCGGCTCCTGTCGGTCGTCGACGAGAAGAAGCTGATCCGCGTCCTCGGCCACCTCCTCGACGAGGGGGAGTTCCTCAGCCCGTACGGCATCAGGGCCCTGTCCCGCCACCACGCGGAGCACCCCTACACCTTCTACGTCCACGGCGAGGAGCTGCGCGTCGGCTACCTCCCCGCGGAGTCCGACTCCGGCATGTTCGGCGGCAACTCCAACTGGCGCGGCCCGGTGTGGTTCCCGATGAACGCCCTCGTGATCCGCGCCCTGCTCAACCTCTACGTCTTCTACGGCGACGACTTCACGGTCGAGTGCCCGACAGGATCCGGCACTCAGATGAACCTCTTCGAGGTCGCCAAGGAGATCTCCGACCGGCTCGGCCGCATCTTCCTGCGTGACGAGGACGGGCGCCGCCCGGTCTACGGAGGCCAGGAGAAGTTCCAGAGCGACCCGCACTGGCGGGACCTGATCTCCTTCCACGAGTACTTCCACGGCGACAACGGCGCGGGCATCGGCGCCGCCCACCAGACCGGCTGGACCGGCCTGGTCGCCACCCTGATGGTGGTCTTCGGACGGGTGTCGGCCGAGGACTACCTCCACCGGCCCGGAAGGCGGACATCATGAGCGCGCTGCCACCGCAACCCGTGATCCACGAAGTCAACACCTGGGTCTGGCTCCGGGAGTTGGAGCGCCGCACCGGCCGTCCCGTCGGTCTGGGCGACGTGTCGAAGGACGCCTGGGACGAGATCACCCCGCACGGCGTCGACGCCGTCTGGCTGATGGGCGTGTGGGAGCGCAGCACCGAAGGCCTGGGCATCGCCCTCGCCGACCCCGCCCTGCGCGCCGCGTTCACCCGCGCGCTGCCGGACACGGGCGAGGACGACATCGTCGGGTCCCCGTACTGCGTCCGCCGCTACGCCGTCGACGAGCGCATCGGCGGCCGCGGAGGGCTCGTCACGGCACGGGCGGAACTCGACCGGCGCGGCATCGGCCTCCTCCTCGACTACGTGCCCAACCACGTGGCACCGGACAGCCCCTGGCTCACCGAGCACCCCGACTACTTCGTGCGGGGCACCCGCGAGGACCTGGAGCGCGACCCGGCCGCGTACTACGAGACCGGCGGCACCGTGTACGCGCGCGGCCGCGACCCCTACTTCGCGCCCTGGCCCGACGTCGTCCAACTCAACGCGTACAGCGACGCGTTGCGCGAAGCCACCACCGACGAGCTGTGGCGGATCGGCGGAATCTGCGACGGGGTCCGCTGCGACATGGCGATGCTGATGATGAACGACGTCTTCGGCAGGACCTGGGGTGAGCGGGCGGGCCCCGTTCCGTCGCGGGACTTCTGGCCGACGGTCCTCGGCGCCGTGCGCGAGCGACGGCCCGGCATGACCTTCGTCGCCGAGGCCTACTGGGACCTCGAATGGGCCTTGAAGGAGCAGGGCTTCGACTTCTGCTACGACAAGCGCCTCTACGACCGGATCGTCCACGAGGGCCCGGAGTCGGTGCGCGGCCACCTCCAGGCGGACATCGACTACCAGCGCCATCTCGTCCGCTTCCTGGAGAACCACGACGAGCCCCGCGCCGCCCGGACCCTCGGCCCCGCAAAGGAGCGCGCCGCGGCCACCCTGATCGCCACCCTGCCCGGCGCCACGCTGTGGCACGAGGGCCAGTTCACCGGTCGCCGCACCCACCTGCCCGTCTTCCTGAGCCGCCGCCCCGACGAGATGCCGGACGACCAGCAGCGGGCCTTCCACGAACAGCTCCTCGCGCGCGTCCACAAGAGCCGTATGCGCACGGGGGACTGGCGGCTCCTGGAGTGCGAAGGCTGGCCCGACAACCCCTCCCACCGGTCGCTGCTCGCGTGGTGCTGGTCGGGCGAGGCGGGTCGGCACGTGATCGTCGTCAATCTCTCGGACCGGCGGTCCCAGGCCAGGATCCGGCTGCCGTGGCCAGAACTGGCAGGATCCGTATGGCAGTTGATCGACGTGGTGGACGGGGCGCGGTACGAGCGCGAAGGCGACGAACTGCTCGCCCCCGGCCTCTACACCGATCTCGACGCGTGGGGGAGTCACGTCTTCTCGGTCGAGGCGGGCCGTGGTTGAGCGGGGTGGTGCGCCCCGCTCGTCGAGGTGGCTGGCGCGTGCGTCACTGGCGGGCGCCGCGGCAGCCGTGGCGGTGCCTGCCGTGTTCGCGGGACTGCGGACCTTCGGCCTGTTGCTCGTCGGACTCATCGGCACGGGGGCCGCGGTCGCGGCGGTCTGGTGGATCCTCACCCGCAGGGGTGTCCTGCGCGTGCTGTCCGTGGCCCTCGCGCTCGCCGCCCCTGCCTGGGTCCTCCTGGCGTACACCCGGGCCCATCTGACGTGGGTCGTCGCGGTGTCGGGCGCGCTGTGGCTGGTCGCGGTCGGCACGGGGCGCGCCGCCCTCGCGCGGCGGGAGGCTTCCGCCTCGGCGCCTTCGGCGGCCTCGACAACCTCGGCGGCTCCGGCGGCCTCGACGCGTCAGCCGGCCCCGATGGCGGAGCGCCCGGCGGCCGAGTCCCGGCACCCTTTCCTGATCATGAATCCCCGCTCGGGCGGCGGCAAGGTCAACCGGTTCGCCCTGCGCGAGAAGGCCGAGGCCCTGGGCGCCGAGGTGCTGCTCCTCGAGGGGCCCGTCGAGATCGACGTGGCCGAGGCGGCCCGCAAGGCCGCGGCGGCGGGCGCCGACCTGCTCGGGGTCGCCGGGGGCGACGGCACCCAGGCGCTGGTCGCCGACGTCGCCGCCTCGCTCGGCCTCCCCTTCCTGGTGATCCCCGCCGGTACCCGCAACCACTTCGCGCTCGACCTCGGCCTCGACCGCGACGACCCGTCCAAGGCGCTGGACGCCCTGCGCGACGGCGTGGAACTCCACGTCGACCTCGGCCGCGCGGCAGGCAGGCCGTTCGTGAACAACGTGTCGTTCGGGGCCTACGCCGAGGTCGTGCAGAGCCCCGCGTACCGCGACGGCAAGACCCGCACCACGCTGGAACTGCTTCCCGACCTGCTTCTCGGGCACGAGGGCGCACGGCTCACCGCCCGTGCCGGTGCGCACATCTTCTCCGCGCCCCAGGCCCTGCTGGTCAGCAACAACCCCTACGGCACAGGTGACGTCGCCGGGCTCGGCCGCCGTGCGCGGCTGGACAGCGGTGAGCTGGGCTGCGTCGGAGTGAACATCACCAGCGCCGCGCGGGCCGCGGCGCTGGTGGCGGGCCGACGGTCCAGCGGCATGACGCGGACGACTGCGACGGACGTCCTGGTCGAGGCCGACCAGGAGTGGATTCCCGTCGGCGTCGACGGTGAGGCTCTGCGCCTGCGCGTGCCCGTGCGCATCGAGGTGCGGCCGCTGGCACTGCGGGTGCTCGTGCCCCGGCGTCGGCCGGGCGTGCGCCGGGTCCGGCCGCCGATCGACTGGCGGCTGCTCGGCCAACTCGCCTACAGGGGTGCCCCGTAGGCCTTGTGCGCCTCCCGGTGCCCGTACACCGCCAGGGACCAGATCACCAGGACGTCGAGGACGATGAGGACCCCGGACCACACCGGGTGGTACGGGGTGAAGACGAAGTTCTCCACCGCGCTGAGGCTCGCGACGGTGATGCCGACGGCACGCGCCCAGGTGCGGCCGCTGAAGATGAGGAACGCCGCCGCCAGGACGACGACCCCGGAGACCATCTGGATCCAGCCCCGCCAGGCGACATCGAAGTCGAAGGCGTAGTCGTCCTGTTGCCGGGCGAAGTTGTGGTCGAGGACCGTGGCGAGACCCGCGATCGCGTGGTAGACGCCGATGATGCTCAGGACGCACACGGCGAACACGACACCGCCGATGGCGACCGGCTGGATGTGGGGCTCGGGCTCCGGCGCGCCGGGGCCGGTCCGACCTGAGGGGTTCTGCCCGGAGGTGGTCTGCTCGGTCATGTGTGGGCCTCCTTTTCTGTGGGCTCAGAGCGTGCTGTCCGGCCGGTCCGCGCGGCTCACCCCCAGAGGATGAGCTTCACGCGGTCACCGCGGCCCGGGTTCCCAGCCCGCGTCCATGCCGGTTTCCGCGCGGAACGCGGCGACGGCCGCCTCGACGGTGGGGAAGAAGTGCCGCGGGTCGATGGTGCGCGTCAGCTCATAGCGTTCGACCTTGCGCCGCACCGGATCCTTCAGCTCGGCGAAGACCAGGTTGATGCCGAGCTCGTTGAGCGTCCGGTCGAGTTCCTCCAGTACGTCGGCGGCGGTGGTGTCCACGTCGGTCACGGGCTCGGCCGCGATCAGGATCCAGCGCGGCTGCGGCTCGCCACGGGCGAGGCGCAGCACCTCGCCCCGGAAGGACTTGGCGTTGGCGAAGAACAGCGGGGCGTCGAAGCGGTGGATGGCCAGACCGGGCAGCTGCTCGGCGGTGGGGTAGGAGCGGATGTCGTGGTAGCCCGCCAGGCCCGGCACCCGCCCGAGGACGGTGTTGTACGGCCACCAGGCCCGCCGGAACACGTTGAGGATGGAGAGGCCGACCGCGACCGCGATCCCGGGCAGCACACCGAGCAGGGCCACACCGAGGAACGCCGCGACGGACAGCAGGAACTCCGCCTTGCGCTGCTGCCACAGCCGTCTCGTCCCCGCGAGGTCGGCCAGCGACAGCGACGCCGTGATGACCACCGCGGCGAGCGCGGGCTGCGGCAGGGTCCGGAAGAGCCCCGGCACCAGGACCAGCATGACGAGGATCAGCAACGCGCCGACGACCCCCGTCAGTTGAGTCCTCGCACCCGCACGCTCGGCCACCGCCGTCCGCGACCCGCTCGTACTGACGGGGAACCCCTGGAACAGACCGGCTGCCAGGTTCGCCGATCCGATCGCGACCATCTCCTCGCTGCCACGCACCTCCTGCCCCGAACGGGACGCGAACGCCGAGGCGTTGGAGATGGTGTCGGCGAGGGACACCAGAGCGATGCCGAGCGCCCCGACGCACAGCGGGGCGAGATCGTCGAAGCGGATGTCGGGAACCGTCAACGGCGGGAGGCCCTGCGGCAGTTCCCCCACGAGGCGTACGCCGTGGTCGTCCAGGTCGAAGAGCGCCGACGCGCCCATCGCCAGGAGCACCATCACGAGCACGGCCGGGATCTTCGGCAGCCAGCGCTGCAGCACCAGGACGAGGACGATGCCGAGGACGCCGACCGTCACGGCGGCGATCACCGTCTTCCCGTCGGCCAAACCGCTTGCGAAGTCGGCCACTTCACCGACCAGCCCGTCGGCGTCCGTACTGAAGCCGAACAGCTTCGGCAACTGGCCGATCAGGATGGTCAGGGCCAGGCCGTTCATGTAGCCGATCATGGTGGGCTTGGAGATCAGATCGGCGATGAAGCCGAGTTTCGCCACTCCGGCGAGGAGCGTGATCGCCCCGACCATCAGCGCGAGCACCGAGGCGAGGGCGACCGCCCGTTCGGGATCCCCGTCGGCGGCGATCAGCGGCAGGATCGTCGCCGCGATCATCGGGCCGAGCGAGGAGTCGGGACCGAGCACCAGGATCCGTGAGGGGCCGAAGACGGCATACCCGAGGAGGCACAGCACAGAGGTGTACAGGCCGGTGATCGGAGGCAGGCCCGCAAGTTCCGCGTACGCCATGCCCTGCGGCACCAGCAGAGTGGTGAGGACGACCCCCGCGACGACGTCCTTGACGAGCCACTCGCGGCGATAGCCCGCGAGCGTCCGCACGCCGGGCGGCGTACCGCGCACGGTCACCACGCGCCGGTGGCCGACATCAGGCGGGCGCCATGCGCGCGGTGGTCCGGCGCCGGTGCCGCGCGGTCATGGTGGCCATGGCGGGGCCTCCGTCTCCGGGTCGGGTGGGGTGACGCACAGCGTCGTCCGAGGATCCTGCTCCCGGGCGGCGGCCTCCGTCGTCACCCGCGGAGGGTGACGACGCACGCCCGGTGGCCCACGACGATGAACGGCTCCGGCACCCGCATGCCGCACACGGCGTGCAGCGGTGCCGGATGTCCTGACGGCCAGGAGCGGAGACGAGGTGATGGCCGTGGCGCCCACGTCCACCGGAGCAAGCGGCCCGGGGCGGGCACCGAGCACAGCCCGGCAGATCCTTGTGCCGCTCGCCCTCGCCCAGTTCATCTGCAGCTTCGCCGGTTCCAACATGAACGTGATGATCAACGACATCAGCGAGGACCTCGACACCACCGTGCAGGGGGTGCAGATCGCGATCACCGTCTTCCTGCTCGTGATGGCGGCGCTGATGATTCCGGGAGGCAAACTGACCGACCGCTACGGCCGCAAGCGGTGTCTCATGGCAGGTCTCGCCGTGTACGGCGTCGGCGCCCTGCTCAGCGCCGCCGCGCCCGGTCTCGGCGTCCTCATCCTCGGCAATTCGATTCTGGAGGGCATCGGCACGGCCCTGCTGATCCCGCCCGTCTACATCCTCGCCACGCTGCTGTTCACGGAAGTCGTCTCCCGCGCCCGCGCGTTCGGGGCCATCATGGCGCTCGGCGGCATCGGCGCCGCCGCGGGCCCGCTCATCGGGGGACTGATCAGTTCGGCGCTGAGCTGGCGTGCGGCGTTCGTCTTCCAGGCGCTCGTGGTCGTAGTGATCATCCTGCTCGCCCGCCGAATCGATGACCCGCTGCCCCCGGACCCGACGCGCGAATTCGACACCGGCGGGGCGGTCCTCTCGGCCGTCGGCCTCGTCCTGGTCGTCATGGGAATCCTCGCCGCCGACAACGACGTCTGGCTCATGGCCGGTCTGCTCGCGGCCGGCGCGCTCATGCTCCTGTGGTTCTTCCGGTGGACGCACGCCAAGGAGCGCTCCGGCGCGGAACCCCTCCTCTCGACCAGCTTGTTCCGTGACCGGACGTCCAACCTCGGCCTCGTCACCCAGCACACCCAATGGCTGGTGCTCATGGGGCTGTCCTTCGTGGTGTCCGCGTATCTGCAGGTGGTGCGCGGGTACGACGCGATCCGCACCGGGGTGATCTTCACGGCTGCCACGGCTGGTCTCCTCGTGGCGTCCTTCGGCGCCGAACGCCTCGCCAAGCGCTACGCGCAGCGGACCCTCATCATGGCGGGCTTCGCGCTCACCCTCGGCGGAATCGGCGTCCTCCTCGGCCTGGCGAGCGGTTCGCCGGACCCCTGGGCCCTGGTCCCCGGTCTGCTCCTGATCGGTCTGGGCATCGGTGCCATGCTGACTCCCTCGGTCAACGTGGTGCAGTCGAGCTTCCCCGAGGACCAGCAGAGCGAGATCTCGGGCCTTTCCCGCAGCGTGTCCAACCTCGGCTCCGCACTCGGCACGGCCGTCGCGGGCACCGTCATCGTCGCCGACCCGGCCGTCGGCGCGTACGCCGCCGCCCTGATCGTCCTTGCCGTCATCGGACTCGGCGGGTTCGTCGCGGCGGCGCTGCTTCCCCGGGGCGGGTAGGGTCTCGCCACTGGCGTACGAGGCTCTGCGCTGGGCAGGGGCGCTGTACCTGTTGTGGCTCGGTGGGCGCATACTGTGGGACGCACCGCGCCGCTCGGGCCGCGCTTGGCCGTGTCCGACTGACAAGGGCCGGGAAGGCCCGCATGACGTGGCCGCGGTCACCGGCTGATCTCCGGCATCAAGGCCGCCGCGCAGCCATCGACTGTCGCGCCGCCGCCCGCTCGCACCTCCTCTTCGCGCGCCGCCGCGCCGGGGCGGCGTCGGCGAGGGCGGCGTCCAAGGTGGGGTAGGGGCGGAAGACGTCGCAGAGTCGCACGATGCGCAGGAGTGCGAGCGTGCGCGGGTCGGGGCAGACCAGCAGGAGCTGTCCGCGGTGACCCGCGACACGGCTTCTGGCACGGCACAGCAGCCGCAGACCGGAGCAGTCGAAGAAGGTGGTCGGGGTCAGGTCGATCACGACCAGGGCCTCGCGCGGCTGGGTCGCGCGGTCCAGATGGGGAGTGATCTCCAAGGCGGCGGCGATGTCGATCTCGCCGTGGAACTCCAGGACCGTGTGTCCTTGGGTGCGGTACGCGCGCATGTGCCGCGTGGAGGGCGGAGGGCCGAAGGCCACGATGCTTCACCTCGGTACGCGTCGGCCTGTCCCTGAGTGGTGCAGGCGAAGCAGTTGGGGCAGAGCCACCGGGGACTTGGGCGACACGGATGTGGCGAGCTGAGGTACTGGCACGGACATGGGGCATGGGGCAGGGGAAGGGATGCCTGAGAGGGTCTCCCCGGGGTCCGGTTTCCCTCATACATGTGGTTCCCCCAATGTTCCCCTTTCAGCCATGCGCCAGCAAGGACACGGACCCGACTTGGGGTGCCCTGCCTGGTGGCGGCGCGTCGCACGCCGGGCGCACGCCCTTGGGGAGGTGTGGTTCGAGCCGGGCCGCCACCCGGCCCGGCAGATTACGTCTCCGGTGGCCCGGTGCCGCTGCTGAGCGTTCGGGTCCTTTGAGGGCCGATCAGGTCAGTCCGATCGGGCGAGGCCGGTCAGGCGAGGCCGGTCCTGAGTGCGGCGAGGGAGTCGTCCAGCGCCTTCGCGGCGGCGGGCACGTGCGGGGCGAGGGCGCAGTCCTTGGTGGAGTCGGGGCGGCTCTTGTGCCGACTGCGCCGGTAGCGGGTCTCCAGAACCGGCTTCAACTCGCCCTCGACCAGCAGGAACCGGTCGCACAGCAAGGTGTCCCGCATCAGCGGTACCTGAGACCCCGCCCCGTCCTTCACATGGTCGTCGCGCCCGGGGTCGCCCGAAGCGCCGCCGCCGTTCCGCTGGAACACCGCGTCGGGGTGTTCCGCGCCGATGGACTGCCGCATGACCACGAGGTACGTACCGTCGGACAGCACGTGGAACGGCGCCGGAGCGGTGAGGCGAGCCGTACTGGACAGGAAGGCGTCCACCTCGTCCGCCTCCAGGCGCTCGTCCTCCCGCGCCTCGACCCGGCCTCCGCGCTTGACGACCGGCATCCTCGTCGCCCCGGCCACCGCGTAGCCGACATCGGTCACTTCGGCCGGGAAGGGCAGGGGTCGGGGGTTCTCCGACCAGTAGGCGGGGTCCAGTTCGCCCTTCGCCTCGTCGTGCCGGGAGAGATCGAGCACGGTGTAGACGAGGCGGCGCTGGTCGTCCATGGCCGGCGCGACTGTCGTGCCCTGGTGTCGGCGGCGGTGGTGTGGACGTACGCGCGGTCGCTGTAGACCTTCGCGAGATGCTGCTCGCTGGACACGAACTCTCCCTTTGATGGCATGCGTTGCCTTGGTTACAGAGCGTTCACGCGGTTGTCTTCGGGGATCACGAGCTCAAGACGGCGTTTCGCGCCACTGGTCGGTGCGCGAATGCTCGGCCTGTGGCGGACGGCGGCCGCGACGCAGGTGCCCCACGGCAGGCGCGGCTCCACGTCCTCCCATGGAACAGGCTTCGGAAATCGTGCCGATTTAGCTGGAATGTCCCCTGGTAGCGTTCCGGCGTGACGTCAACGCCACCCCGGTTTCCGCCGTATCCGATCCGCGGCGTGTACGTACGGCATCAGAAGCAGAACTGCGCGCCACACTTCGCGGAGATCGCGGTTGACTTCGAGCCCGCAGCCGAGGGCTTCGCCTTCGAGGTGGCCCAAGGGCTGACGGTGGAGTACGAACCTGCTGAGGACCTGCCACGCTTCTTCGCGGCCGCCGCCGCGGGGATCGAGGAGCAGCTGGGCTTGCCCGAGCACGGAGTGGTGATCGCCACTCGGGTGGTGCTGCGGCGTGCCCGCGCCGACGCCTTCGGCTCTCACGAACTGGCCTTCAAGATCGCGGGCTACCTCGCCGCCCGCAAGGCTTTGGAACGTACGGGAGTGGCGCGACCCTGAGCGGTGCCCCTCGCGACGGTGGGTGCTTCTCCAGGCTGTCAACTCCGCTGCGCTGCGTTGTGGGACGCCCTAGGATCCCTGGATGATCGACGACTCGTTCCGGCTCACCGTCCTGGGTTCCGCGACTCCTTACGCGAGTGTGGACAACCCGTGCTCCGGCTACCTCGTATCCAGCGGCGGCACCCGGATCTGGGTGGACGCCGGCAGCGGGACGCTCGCGCAGCTGCAGCGCCACGCCCGCCTCGACGAACTCGACGCGATCTGGATCTCCCACCTGCACGCCGACCACAGCGCGGACCTGCTCACCGCCTACTACGCGGCGCTCTACGCGGACCTCCGACTCACCGCGCCCATCCCCCTGTACGGCCCGCCGGGCACCGCCGACCGCCTGGCACACTTTCTGACCAACGGCCCGGCGCGCAGCCCCGTCGAGTCCGCCTTCGCCGTCCACGAGCTGCACGACGGGCATCAAGTACGGCTGGGCGAGCTGACGTTGACGAGCGGGGCCGTGCGGCACGGCATGCCGGCCTTCGGCGTACGGATCGAGGCCGCGGGCCGTTCACTGGTCTACTCCGGGGACACCGCACCGTGCGCGGCCCTCACCCGGCTGGCCGAGGGCTGCGACGTACTGCTCTGCGAGGCCGAGGCCAACGAGGCGGCGGCCGAGGGCGATCAGGTGCACCACACGCCCGAGGACGCCGGCGACACGGCGAGCGCGGCGCGGGCGGGGCGGCTGATCGTCACCCATGTCGGCCGGTTCCTCAGCCCGGAGGACGCGGTGGCGCGGGCTTCGGAGCGGTTCGGAGGGCCGGTCGATCACGCGGCGCCCGGGGCGACGTTCGCGGTCGGCCAGGCCGCTTCGCCCGGATCATCGGGACGGCCAAGCGTGGGGACGGGTGCCGTTGACCGGTCCCGGCAACGCCAGGGCGCGTCCCTTGAGGGGTGAGTTGGGGCGGACGGAAGGCGCCTGACGGGCAGAAGACCAGGCCAGACGCCTTCCTCAGGCCCCTAGAAGAAGCCGAGCTTCTTCGGCGAGTACGACACCAGGAGGTTCTTCGTCTGCTGATAGTGCTCCAGCATCATCTTGTGCGTCTCACGGCCGATCCCGGACTGCTTGTAGCCGCCGAACGCCGCGTGTGCCGGGTACGCGTGGTAGCAGTTCGTCCATACACGGCCCGCCTGAATCGATCGTCCCGCGCGGTAGGCGGTGTTGATGTCCCGCGTCCACACCCCGGCGCCCAGCCCGTAGAGGCTGTCGTTGGCGATCTTGACGGCGTCGTCGAAGTCGTTGAACGACGCGACCGACACGACGGGGCCGAAGATCTCCTCCTGGAAGATCCGCATCCGGTTGTCGCCCTCGAAGATGGTGGGCTGCACGTACCAGCCACCCGCCAACTCGCCGTCGTACTCGATGCGCTGCCCGCCCGTCAGGACCTTCGCCCCCTCCTGCTGGCCGATGTCCAGGTACGAAAGGATCTTCTCCAGCTGGTCGTTGGAGGCCTGCGCGCCGATCATTGTGTCCGTGTCGAGCGGGTGCCCCGGCTTGATCGCCTCGGTGCGGGCGATCGCCGCCTCCAGGAACTCGCTGTAGTGACCGCGCTGGATCAATGCCCGCGACGGACACGTACAGACCTCGCCCTGGTTGAGAGCGAACATGGTGAAGCCCTCGAGCGCCTTGTCGCGGAAGTCGTCGTCGGCGGCCCATACGTCGTCGAAGAAGATGTTCGGGCTCTTGCCGCCGAGCTCCAGCGTCACCGGCTTGATGTTCTCCGAGGCGTACTGCATGATCAGCCGCCCCGTCGTCGTCTCCCCGGTGAACGCGACCTTCGCGACACGCGGACTCGACGCCAGCGGCTTGCCCGCCTCCACGCCGAAGCCGTTGACGACGTTGACCACACCGGGCGGCAACAGGTCGCCGACCAGGCTCAGCCAGACATGGATCGACGCCGGTGTCTGCTCGGCGGGCTTCAGGACGACCGTGTTCCCGGCGGCGAGCGCGGGCGCCAGCTTCCACGCCGCCATCAGGATCGGGAAGTTCCACGGAATGATCTGCGCCACCACACCCAACGGCTCGTGGAAGTGGTACGCGATGGTGTCGCCGTCGACCTCGCTGAGCGAGCCCTCCTGCGCCCGGATGACCCCCGAGAAGTAGCGGAAGTGGTCGATGGCCAGGGGAATGTCGGCGGCCAGCGTCTCCCGCACCGGCTTGCCGTTCTCCCAGCTCTCCGCCACCGCGAGGGTTTCGAGCCCGGCCTCCATACGGTCGGCGATCTGCCTCAGGATGGCCGCGCGCTCACCCACGGACGTACGCCCCCACGCGGGCGCCGCCGCGTGCGCCGCGTCCAGGGCGCGCTCCACGTCCTCGGCCGTGCCCCGGGCGATCTCCGTGAACGGCTGCCCGTTCACCGGGCTCGGGTTCTCGAAGTACTGCCCCCGCGCCGGCGCCACATACTCCCCGCCGATGAAGTGGTCGTACCGGGCCTCATAGGCGACGACTGCGCCCTCCGTACCGGGCGCTGCGTAACGGGCCATCTTGACTGCCTCCCCGGACACGCCGCCCGCCATTGGGCAGCTCTCCGCCGGAGGTTAGGGAGAGGGAGGTTGCAAGTACGTTGCGCGCCACGGGCGTGGGGCCGTGGCGCGGCGTGCATGGAGGGCCCGTGAGTCCCGGCGACGGCGTTACTGCGGGCGACGGCAGGCGTTGTCCGCCGCGTCGGCCGTCAGCTCGCTGTCGAGCGACCGCAGTCTCGCCACCACAGGCGCCGTCGGCCGCACCGCCGCCAGGGCCCGCCACACCTCCGCATCCTCCGCACCCCACGACGCGTGCACCCAGTCCGACAGGAGGTCGGGGTCACCGCGCGCGATGAGCGCCGCCCGCACCTGGTCGGACAGCCGCCGCCGCAACCGCACCACGGCCGGTGCCTGCGACCCCGGAAGCAGTGGCCCCGCGTACCCGGACACCGCCGCCGTCACCGCCCCGCACCCCAGCCGCCGCTCCACGACGTCCACATCCGACATGACCCGCACCGCCAGACGGTACGGCCGCGACCGCAGCATCTCGGGCCCGAGCACCTGCCGCAGCCGCGCCAACTCCGCCCGCAAGGTCACCGGCGTCACCGACTCGTCCTCGTACAACGCGCACAGCAACGCATCACCCGTCAGCCCCTCGGGGTGCCGGGCGAGCAGTACCACGATCTCGCTGTGCCGTCGGCTCAGCCGCATCTTGCGACCGTTCGCGACGAGCAGCGCCTCATCCCGGCCGAGCGCCGTCAGCTCCAAGGTGCCGTCCGCCTCCACCGGGGGATCCAGCAAGGCCAGTTGGGACTCCGCCGCCCGCGCCACCGCCTGCACGAATGCCAGGCTGTGCGGGTGCGCCAGACCGTCCCCGCCGGTGATGTCGACGGCCCCGAGCAGTCGGCCGGAACGAGGGTCGTGCACAGGGGCAGCCGCGCACGTCCAGGGCTGCACCCTGCGCACGAAGTGCTCCGTCGCGAACACCTGTACCGGCCTGTCCACGGCGACCGCCGTTCCCGGCGCGTTCGTGCCCATCGCCGACTCCGCCCACCGCGCGCCCGGGACGAAGTTCATCCGCCCCGCCCGCATCCGGGTGGCGGGATGCCCCTCGACCCACATCAGCCTGCCGTGCGCGTCGCACACCGCCAGGAGATGCTCCCCGTCCTTGGCGAATCCGCCCATCAGCTCACGGAACACCGGCATCACCCGCGACAACGGATGCTCCGCCCGATACGCCCCCAGGTCTCCGGCCGTCAGCTCGACCGATGCCCCGCTGTCCTCCGGACTGACCCGCGCCCGCAGCGAGCGGCGCCAGGACTCGGCCACCACGGAGCGCACGGGGCGGGTCACGGTGCCCGCCACCGTGAACCGCTCATGCGCGCTCCGTATCGTCCGGACCCGCTCGGCAGGGTCGGTGCCGAACTCCAGGGCTACCCATGGATCGGTCAACTCGGTCCTCCCGGGGCGGCGATGCGGTGCTGCCATCGTCACCCCGGGAACTCAAGCCGACAAGCGTCCGCGCAGTGACGTCGGCTGGTCCTCGACCGTCCACGGTTGGTCCTCACCCGGCCCTGGGCCGGTTCGTGGGCCCTGGGCTGGTTCGCGGGCCCTCGGCTGGTTCGCGGTCGGCGTCGGCCGCCGCGCTGTCGGTGCCGCGGTCAGGCGAAGTTCACCATGCGTATGTAGCGTGACCAGTCCCAGTACCGGCCGGGGTCGGTGTGATCCGTCCCTGGAACCTCGACGTGGCCGATGATGTGCTCCCGGTCCTTCGGGATGCCGTACTTCTTGCAGATCGCCGCGGTCAGGGCCGCGGACTGCTCATACATCTCATTGGTGAAGTACTCCGGCTTGTCCACCCACCCTTCGTGCTCGATGCCGATGCTGCGTGTGTTGTAGCTCCAATTGCCCGCGTGCCAGCCGACGTTGCGCTCGCGGACGCACTGGGCGATGTGCCCGTCCGCCGAGCGGACGACGTAGTGCGCGGAGACCTTCTTCGCCGGGTTCTTGAAGATGGCGAGTGTGTCGGCGTACGTCTCCTGTGTGACGTGAATGATCACGTACTCGACCGGATACGTGGTGGGGCGGTTGGCGGCGGTGTAGTTGGAGGTGCTGGCCGGTACCGACTCGGCCAGGGGGTAGTCGACCGCCCGTTCTCGCGCGTCGGCCGGACGTGCCGTCAGGAGCGCGGAGGGGAGGGCGGCGAGAGCGGCGCCTTGGAGGATCCGGCGTCTGGCGGGCCGGAGTATCGGTGCGGGTGTTTCGGCCTGTGGTGTGTCCTTCGCTTGGTGTTCTGCTCGATCCATGGCTGTTCTGCCTCTCGGTGGGGGGAGCAGCTGGTCGGCTCGGTTCCTCGGGGGAGGATGCGGCGCGGCGTCGTAGCGGGGAGGGGGGTGGTGCAGGGCTGTAGTGGGGGCGGGTAGGGGAGGCCGCAGGGGGAGGGTAGGCGCCCGGTGCCTGCACAGTGTGAGTGGCGAATTGGTGGGCGTCCAGGGAGTGGTGGGCGAAATTCCCGTTGGTCTGGCTGCTTGTGGTGAGTTTCGCGTCGGTCTTGAGTCGTTGAGTCGTTCCTCCGCATCCTTTCCTGAGTCGCTCAGGTGAACTGTCTGCGCTTGTTTGTCCGGGCCGACTTCCTCAAATCATTTGTGCCTCGGTGATCTTTCCGCGCCCGTGCGGCCGCGCTCCCGTCCCGTCGGCGGCCCGATGTGACCTCACGCGAAATACGTTACGGGTCAGGTCTGTTGAGGTGGAAGGGCTTGAGCGGCATCTGTGCACGGGGCCGCGAGTGTGGATAACTCGACCACTCGTGTGGGGGATAGAGGCGGACGCTTTGGGGGCGTAGGAGCGGAATCCTGGATTCATCCGCCATGTCCGCAGCGGGCTGGACGTCCGTAGGTCAGACAGGACTGAAGTCGTTTAGGCGGTTCTGTCATTGGGCTAAACCGGTGGCATTCCCGAGCACTCGAAAGGGAATTCCCGGCGAGTGAGGGCGCCCGGGCCGCGCCTAAAATGCCGGGCAGGCCGCTTGGAAGGGTCGGGGAAGCCTCCCAAAGCGGACCGGGCAGGCCGCCCCTGGAGGGGTCGGGGAAGCCGCCCGGAGCAGCCGGGCAAGCCGCCCTAAGCCACCCCCGCCGGATCATCGAGCACCGCCCGCACCACCGCATGAGCCGCCCCCAGCAGCGGGCCGTCCGACCCGATGCCGGAGACGACGACCTCGCAGCCAGGACCCGTGATGCGGCGCCCCAACTCGCCCTCCAAGGAAGGGAGAAGCCACGGCGCGAGCCGAGACAGTGCGCCGCCGAGCACCACCGCCCGTGGATCAAGGAGATTCACCGCACCGGTGAGTGCGATCCCGAGCGCGGCCCCGGCGTCATGCAGGGCCGTCCTGACCTTGGTGTCACCCGCGTGGGCCCGCTCGGCGAGTACCGTCACCCGGTCGGCCCCGGGCGCCAGACCCGCCGCCCGCAGCACCGCCTCCTCGCCCGCGTACTGCTCCAGACACCCACGGCCACCGCAGGCGCACTCCGGCCCTTCCGGCCAGACGGGCACGTGCCCCAACTCGCCCGCGAAGCCCCGGCTTCCCCGCAGCAGCCGCCCGTCGACCACCAGCGCCGCACCGATACCGATCTCCGCCGACACATGCAGAAAGTCCGCCGGTGCCGTGCCGTCGAGCCACAGTTCCGCCAGGGCGCCGAAGTTCGCCTCGTTGTCGACGGTCAGCGGAAGCTCCGATGGCAGCAGGGCGCCGAGGTCGACGTCGTGCCAGTCCAGGTTGGGGGCGCGTACGACCGTGTGGGTGTCCCTCGTGACCAGGCCGGGGACGGCGACCGCCAGGCCGGCCGGACGCAGCCCTGCCTTCGCGGCCGCGTCGACCACCTCCCGCACCAGGGAGGCGAGGTCGGCAAGCACGGCTCGGGGAACGCGGCCTCGGTTGCCGACCCGCCGCACGGCACGCGCGCGCACCTCACCGCGCAGGTCGACCGCACACACCGCCAGGTGATCGACACCGACTTCCGCCCCGATACCTGCCGGCCCCCGAGCACTGACCGCGAGCGCGGAGCCCGGACGGCCCACCCGCCCCGGACGCTCGGGGCCCAGCTCCTCCAGGAGCCCCGCACGGATCAACTCGTCCACCAACGTGGACACGGCGGCTCGTGTCAGGCCGATCCGCGACGCCACAGAGGCGCGCGACAGCGTGCCCTGCGAGGCGACCGCGTGCATCACCCGGGAGAGGTTGCGGCGGCGCATGCCCTTCTGAGTGTCCGCGAGGCGCTCGCGGGTGCCGCGGGTGGGCCGTTCCCGCGGAGCGGTGAGTGTTCGCTCCCGCGCCGCACCCGCCTCCGCCGGACCTCGGCCGTCCCCCACCCGCTCTGTTCCGTCACGCCCCATGAGCCCCATCCAGCAAGGGTGCCGCACCGGAGAGGAACGACGAGATCCTGGAGAGCGTCGACTCGTCCCGTTCGACCGCCTCCAGGACCGGCCCCCGGGCGGTGCCCCAGCGCCGTGCCACCGCGGCCGGGTCTTCCCCGGAGAGGAGCCCTGCGGCTTGTGCGGCGGCGCCCAGGGCGACGAGTTCGTGTGCTTCGGGGATCTGGACGGGCCTTCCGGAGAGGCGTCGTACGGTCTCCTGCCAGGCCGTGCCGCGCGCCCCGCCGCCGATGAGCAACAGGGGCTCGGAAGGGTCGGCATCCACGCCCTGTACGGCATCCAGCGCCCCCAGGAGGGCGTGGACCGCGCCGTCGTACGCCCCTTGGAGCACCTGCCCCGGTGTCGTGTCGTGGCGCAGGCCGTGCAGCATCCCTGATGCGTGCGGCAGTGCAGGCGTGCGCTCGCCGTCCAGGTAGGGGAGGACGGTCACGGCTCCGCCGGGCTGTACGGCTTCCCGGTCGAGGCTCAGGAGTGCGGCCACCCGGTCGATGGCCTGGGTGCAGTTGAGCGTGCAGGCCAGCGGCAGCCACGCACCGCGCGCGTCGGCGAAACCGGCGACTGTTCCGGTCGGATCCGTGGGGCGGCGTTCGGAGACGGCGTACACCGTGCCGGACGTGCCGAGGCTCAGGACCGGTGTGCCGGGCCGCAGCCCGAGGCCGAGAGCGGCGGCCGCGTTGTCGCCGGTCCCGGGGGCCACCAGCGTCCCCTTGGAGAAGGGCAGTTCGTCGCTGCCGCGCACCGTCCCGGCGACCTCTCCGGAGTGCACGACGCGCGGCAGGAGCGCGGGGTCGAGGTCCGCCAGGCGCAGGATCTCCTCGTCGTAGGACTCGGTCGCCGACGCCCACCAGCCCGTACCGGAGGCGTCACCACGGTCCGTCGTCCCGGAGCCCGTCAGACGCTGCGTCAGGTAGTCGTGGGGCAGGCGCACCGCGGCTGTGGCGCGGACCGAAGCGGGCTCGTGCTCGGTCAGCCAGGCCCACTTGGCCACCGTGAACGAGGGCCCCGGCACGCTTCCGACGCGGTCCGCCCACGCCTTGGCGCCGCCCAGCAGCTCCACCAGCCGTCGGGCCTGCGGCGCGGAGCGCACGTCGTTCCACAGGAGCGCCGGCCGCACGGACCTGCCTTGGGCGTCCAGCGTCACGAGCCCGTGCTGCTGGCCGCCGACCGACACCGCGGCGGCCTCGCGCGCGGCGGCGCCGCACTGGTGGAGGGCCTCGCAGAGCGCGTCCCACCACTGTTCGGGGTCGCTCTCCCGGAGGGCCCCGGAACTGACCGTGTGGGGGGCCTGGCCGCTCGCCACGACCTCTCCGGTGCCCGCGTCGACGACGAGGGCCTTGGTGGACTGCGTGGAACTGTCCACACCGACGACGAGGGGGCCTGATGGCGCTGATGACATCGACGACTCCGTTCTGGTGCTTCTCCCGGGCGTGCGCACGGGAACTTGTCTTCCTTCGACCTTCCCAGTGGTGTGTGAGGACACTAATTTGTAAATCGCCATGACGAAATGGTCGAGGAGCCTCTGAGGAGTCGCACATGAACTATCAGCCCACCCCTGAGGACAAGTTCAGCTTCGGCCTGTGGACCGTCGGCTGGCAGGGCCGGGACCCGTTCGGGGATGCCACCCGTGCCCCGCTGGACCCGGCCGACTCCGTGCGGCATCTGGCCGAACTGGGTGCCTACGGAGTCACCTTCCACGACGACGACCTCATCCCTTTCGGGTCGACGGACGCCGAGCGCGCCGGGCACATCAAGCGCTTCCGGGAGGCCTTGGACTCGACCGGTCTGGTCGTGCCGATGGCGACCACCAACCTGTTCACGCACCCGGTGTTCAAGGACGGCGCGTTCACCGCCAACGACCGTGACGTTCGCCGCTACGCGCTGCGCAAGACGATCCGCAACATCGATCTGGCGGCCGAGCTCGGTGCCCGCACCTACGTCGCCTGGGGCGGCCGCGAAGGCGCGGAGTCCGGCGCCGCCAAGGAAGTACGCGACGCCCTGGACCGGATGAAGGAGGCCTTCGATCTGCTCGGCGCCTATGTGACCGAGCAGGGGTACGACCTGCGTTTCGCCATCGAGCCCAAGCCGAACGAGCCGCGCGGCGACATCCTGCTCCCCACCGTCGGACACGCCCTCGCCTTCATCGAGCGCCTGGAGCGGCCCGAACTGTACGGCGTGAACCCCGAAGTGGGCCATGAGCAGATGGCGGGCCTGAACTTCCCGCACGGCATCGCCCAGGCCCTGTGGGCGGGCAAGCTCTTCCACATCGACCTGAACGGCCAGAACGGCATCAAGTACGACCAGGACCTCCGGTTCGGAGCGGGCGATCTGCGCAGCGCCTTCTGGCTGGTCGACCTCCTGGAGAGGGGCGGTTACGAGGGGCCGCGTCACTTCGACTTCAAGCCGCCGCGTACGGAGGATGCTGCCGGAGTGTGGTCTTCCGCCGCCGGGTGCATGCGCAACTACTTGATCCTGCGCGACCGAGCGGCGGCCTTCAGGGAGGACCCCGAGGTGACCGAAGCGCTTCTGGAGGCACGCCTGCCCGAATTGGCGCGCCCCACCGCCGAGGACGGGCTCGCGGGCCTTCTCGCCGACCGCGGCGCCTACGAGGCCTTCGACGTGGAGGCGGCCGCCGCGCGCGGTATGGCCTTCGAACGGCTCGACCAGCTGGCCCTGGACCACCTGCTGGGCGTGCGGGGCTGAGCCCGGTTCGGCCGCGGCGGTGCCGTCCGAAGCGCACCGGGATCTGTGCCGGAATCGTCCGGTCCGTGGGGCGGGCGTGTAGCAACCTCCGCGCGAGGGTCGCTTCTCGACCGGTTCGGGACGACTCTTGGTGGTATGAGCATGCCGCCGGTACCGCCGCAGCCTCCCCCTCCGCCGGGTGACGTACCCCCTCCAGGGAGTGGCGACTTCGGGCCACCTCCCGGAGGGTACGGCCCTCCACCGGGCGGATACGGTCCGCCTCCTGGAGACGACGGACTGCCGTCACAGCCACCGCGGGGCAGGCCGCCCGGACGGCGCAACGGACTGGTCATCCTGCTCGCCGTGATCCTGGCCGTCGCAGCCGTCGTCGTGGTGGTGCTCCTCGCCACCGGAGGCGACGACTCCCCGGACAAGAAGAGCCCTTCCGAGAAGACCAAGAGCCGCGAGCCCAGGCCCACGCCCTCGCTGAGCATCCCCTCGGAGATCCCCTCCGAGCTGCCCAGTGACATCCGGACCCGACTGCCCAGCGACCTCCCCACGCTGCCCTCGGGGCTGCCGAGCGACCTCGAATCGCTGATCCCGACGGGCTGAGGAACCTGCGCCCTGAGCGGGTCACAGCCCCCTGGGGAGCCGCACGTACGTCACGCTGGTCTCGATACCGCTGTCCACCAGCCGGCCGTGCTTGTCGAACGCCTCCGGCCCGTCGGTCATCCCGAAGTCGTTGTCGTTGATCAGTGCCAGCGTGCGGTCGTCCACCCGGGCGACGCCCTCGATCTTCCCGGGCACGCCGTCGACGGTGCCCAGGTCGACCACCAGGCGCTTGCGCAGGACCGGTACGCCGGAAGCGGCTGGGTCCTCCAACTGCTCCAAGGACGGGCGGGTCGCCGCGTCGTCCCAGCGGCCGCCGAGAATGTCCGTGCGCCGGTCAAGGCGTACGACCTGCAGCCGGGCTGCCTTGTCGGTGCGCTCCTCGACGAGCAGCCGGTCACGGCCCACGGCGACCACGGAGGAGATCTTGAGCTCGGAGGTGTCGTCCTCGCCCGGGTCCACGACACCGACCGGGTCGAACCGGTACGCGTACTCGGCGGTGACCGCCTGCTTCCGCGGCGAGAACCGCAGCAGCCGTGCCGTCCGCGAGCCGTCGCCCGCGTCCCCGTCCGGAAGTGACAACGGGCTCTGTACCGCAAGGACCAGCTCACCGTTCGGCAGGAGGGCGAGCCCTTCGAAGCCGCGGTTGATCTTCCGGTGCAGCAGCACCGCGGGCAGCGACTCAGACACCGGATAGCCCGCGCCGCGCAGCTTCAGGCCCTTGGGGACGTACCGCTTGATGACCTTCCCGCGCGCGGACACGTGGACCAGCGACGGACCGTACTCGTCGACCAGCCAGAAGGAACCGTCCTTGGCCCGGACGATGCCCTCGGTGTCCAGGCCGTTCGGGTCGTAGGAGAGCGGCTTGCGGGCGTTGTACGTGTACGGGGCCTCGTCGCGGCCCTCCTGGTTGGGCAGACCGGTGACGGGCTTCCCGGAGCGGGTGGTGATCGGCAGCGCGTCGACCACCTTCACGGAGCGCCCGGACACCCGGACCTTCACGATCGTGGGGTTGAAACCGGGCACGGGGAACGTGCGGCGCTTCTTCCCATCGATCTTGATCTGGCCGTTGGGGCCACGGTCGGTGACTGTCCAGAACTCGCCCTTGCGGCCCGCCGGGTAGATGTCGCTCCCGATGCCCCCGAGGTCAACACCGCGGTCGTCTCGCACGGTGCCGGGGAGCAGACGGTTGCTGAAGGGGCCCAGAGGGATGTCTCCGAGTGTCGCGGTGGCAGTGACGCGTGCTCCATGGCCCTTGCTCCGAGCATCGTCTGCCGAGCCGGTCGGCGCGCCCACCGCGGTTCCGGTGACCACCACGGCGGTGAGCAGGGCGAGCGGCATGCCGAAGACGACGGAGCGGTGGACACGGCGCTGGTCGGCGGCGCGCGAGGGCATCAGGCCTCCTGGGGCACGATTCGGGTGACGGCGCCACCCTTCGCCGCCGTCACGAACGCCAGGGGGCCCAAAGGTGAACGGCGCATGGCGACGCGCCGACGGCGCCTCCCGCGAGGGGCAGGAGGCGCCGTCATCACCGGGGCGATCAGCAGTGGCGGGGGCACAACGCCCTCTCATCTCCCCTTCGGCTTGACCCGCACGACTGAACCGGCGTGATCCACGGTCCTGGATGTCATGACCGCACTCAATCGCTGACCAGGGTGAGTGCGTGCGCCGGTGTTCCCGGCGCACGTGTCACCACCGCCGTCACGCCGGTGGCCGCTGACTGTGTTTCAGCCACAGCCGCCGTGCCGGTCACTCACCCGCGGTGACGGCGGCCAGCGCGGTCGCCGGGTCGTGCGCCGCCGGACCGGCGGGCATCCAACGGCCGCGCTCCTTGCGGTAGGGCCACCAGCGTCCGTCGCGCCCGTGGCGCAGCTGGGCGTCGGCACCCACCACCGTCCAGCGGTTGCGGGCCGCGCGCAGCGTGGGACGCTCGCCCTCGTCCCAGGCCGCGTCCAGCGCGGCACGCGCGCGTGCCGACGCATCCGCCTCCAAGGCCCACTCGTCCTCAAGGACGACCAGCGCGGCACGCCCCCCGTACTCCCACGCCCGTACGGCACGGGCCAGACCGTCCCGGTCGCGGCCCGAGGCCGCGGCGAGACGGTCCACGATCGCGGACTCCGGAGAGGCGGCGGCGAGCCGGACGGCATCCTCGTCGAGCGTCAGCCCCGGCTCGGCGGGCTGCTCCTCGTGCCCGGGAGCGAGCGCTTCGGTCAGCAGGCGGTGCGCCTCGGCCGCCGCGCGTGCCGCCAGGAACTCCAGCGCGGACACGTCCACACCGGGCGCGGGCTCCACCTCCGTGTCCAGCGAAGGCGGCAGGCCGGGTTCTGCGGGCAGTGCGGGCGGTTCGGGCAGCGGGGGCAGCACGGCGCCGTCCGCGTACGCCTCAGCGGCGTCCACGCCCTCCTGAGCGGCCTCCGGCGCTTCCTCCTGCGGGGAGTCCGCCACGGACTGCCGCGCGACGCTGCGGACTTGCAGCTCGTCGAGGAGTTCGCGTTCGCCGCGCCCCCGCATCAGGAGCAGCACGAACGGATCCTGGTCGAGCAGGCGGGCCATCTGGTAGGACAGCGCGGCCGTGTGCCCGCAGTGGTCCCAGGCGTCGCAGTCGCACTCCGGCTCCAGATCACCGATGCCGGGCAGCAGTTCGACGCCGGCGGCCGCGGCGTCCTCGACCAGGTGCGGGGGCATTTCCCGGTCGAGGAGCGCGGCGATGTGCCCGGCCCGTTCGACGGCCATGTCGAGGAAGCGGTCCCACTCGTCGTCGCTCAGCTCCTGGAGCAGCACGTCGGAGCGGTGCGGAGTGCGGTCCTTGTCCTGCACGACCGCGGTGATGCGCCCGGGGCGCACGGAGACCGCGCCCACGGAACCGGCCCGCGCGAGCCGACGACCGGTCTTGAGCTGCTGGAGGTCCAGCGCCGTGTCCTCCAGTGCCTTCAGCCACGCCTGGCCCCACCAGGTCTGTGCGAAGCCCCGTCCGTGGGCCGGAGGCAGCGCCGCGAAGGTCCGTTCGTTGTCCTGCCCGGTCGATTCGTCGTACCCGGTCAATGCGTCGCCCCCGCCGTCGATCCTGCTGTCCTCGTGTGCCTCGTCGTGCGTCTCGTCGTAGGTGTCACTCATCGCGTCGTCCCCCCTCGCAGCGCGACCAGGTCCGCCAGCTCGGCGTCGGTCAGCTCGGTGAGCGCTGCCTCCCCGGAGCCGAGGACGGCGTCGGCGAGTTCGCGCTTGCGCAGCAGCATCTGGGCGATGCGGTCCTCGATGGTGCCCTCCGCGATGAGCCGGTGCACCTGCACGGGCTGCGTCTGCCCGATGCGGTACGCGCGGTCGGTCGCCTGGGCCTCGACGGCGGGGTTCCACCACCGGTCGTAGTGCACGACGTGCTCGGCCCGCGTGAGGTTCAGGCCCGTACCCGCCGCCTTCAAGGAGAGCAGGAAGACCGGGACCTCACCGTCCTGGAAGCGCCGGACCATCGCCTCGCGCTCGGCCACCGGGGTGCCGCCGTGCAGGAACTGCGAGGGGATGCCGCGGGACGACAGATGCTGCTCGATGAGGCGCGCCATCTGCACGTACTGCGTGAAGACGAGCACGCTCGCATCCTCGGAGAGGATCGTGTCGAGCAGTTCGTCGAGGAGCTCCAGCTTTCCGGAGCGCCCGGTGATGCGCGGCTTGTTCTCCTTGAGGTACTGCGCGGGGTGGTTGCAGATCTGCTTGAGCCCGGTCAGAAGCTTGACGATGAGGCCGCGCCGGGCGAAGCCGTCGGCTCCGGAGATCTCGGCCAGTGTCTCCCGGACCACCGCTTCGTAGAGGCCCGTCTGTTCCGCGCTCAGGGAGACGGCGCGGTCGGTCTCCGTCTTCGGGGGCAGTTCGGGGGCGATGCCCGGATCCGACTTGCGGCGGCGCAGCAGGAAGGGGCGCACCAGCTGGGAGAGCCGTTCGGCCGCGGCCGGGTCGGAACCGCTCTCGACAGCCTGCGCGTAGCGGGTGCGGAACGTGCCGAGCTTGCCGAGCAGCCCGGGAGTCGTCCAGTCGAGGATCGCCCACAGCTCGGAGAGGTTGTTCTCCACAGGAGTACCGGTGAGCGCCACGCGCGCGCGGGCGCCGATGGTGCGCAGTTGCTTGGCCGTCGCCGAGTACGGGTTCTTGACGTGCTGCGCCTCGTCGGCCACGACCATGCCCCAGCCGACCGCGTCGAGCCGGTTCGCGTCGAGCCGCATCGTTCCGTAGGTGGTCAGTACGAACTCGCCGTCCACGAGGTCGTCGAGTCCGCGCTGCGCTCCGTGGAAGCGGCGTACGGCCGTGCCGGGTGCGAACTTCTCGATCTCGCGCTGCCAGTTGCCCATGAGGGAGGTGGGGCACACGACCAGCGTGGGGCCCGCGGTCGCCTCGTCGGTCTGACGGTGCAGATGCAGCGAGATCAGGGTGATGGTCTTGCCGAGGCCCATGTCGTCGGCGAGGCACCCGCCGAGCCCCAAGGACGTCATCCTGGCGAGCCAGTTGAGTCCCCGCAGCTGATAGTCGCGCAGGTCCGCGGCGAGAGCGGCGGGCTGTCCGACGGGCTCCATGCCCTCCGGGTCCGCCAGCCGCTCACGCAGGGTCGCGAGCCAGCCCGTGGGCTCGACGTCGACCCGGCGGCCGTCCACCTCGGTGGAGCCGGTCAGAGCGGCGCTCAGGGCGTCGATCGGGGTGACCTTGCGGTCCTGCTGTGCGCGGGCGCGCCGTGCCTCGTCGGGGTCGACGAGCACCCACTGGTCCCGCAGGCGCACCACCGGGCGGTTGGCCTCCGCGAGCCGGTCGAGCTCTGCGCGGCTCAGCTCCTGGTCGCCCAGCGCGAAACGCCAGTTGAAGGCGAGGAGCGCATCGGCCGAGAGGTACGACGGGGTGTCCGACCCGAGCTTCTCGGGCCCCTTCCCGCCCTCGCTCCCGGCATCTTCGGGGCCGATGTACGCGCGGGCGGTGAGGCTGCGTGCCAGCTCCCTGGGCCAGTGCACATCCACCCCGGCCGCTGCGAGCATGCGTGCTCCCGAGCCCAGGAGTTCGGTGACATCCTCGTCGGCGAGCTCGATCGCGTCCGGCACCGGTGCCGAGAGCAGCGGCCCGAGCGGCGCCCACGCGCGCGTGGCGCGACGCAGGGCCAGCAGGGCGTCCATCCGGGCGCGTGGCCCGAAGGCACCCGCTGCGGCGCCGGAACCGGCCCACACCTCGGCGGCGTCCGCGACGAGCGAGGGGTCGCTGACGCTGTGGATCTGCAGGACGGCCCGGAACGGCAGCCGGGTCTCGGCGGAGGAGTCGGCGAGCAGGCCGGGCACCTCGACGCGCAGCGAGATCCGGACACCGGCGTCGTGGCCCGCCGCGACGTCCATGGCCCAGGCGCGCTGGGCGGGCAGGTGCTGCGGTTCCTGTGAGGCGAACGCGGGCTGGCCTGCCGCCGCAGCGGCTGCGGGGGAGCGCGGCAGCGTATCGGCCACGGCGTCGAGGAACTGGCGCAGCAGCCGCTCCGGTGCGGGCAGACGCGGCGGCGTGGCGCTGTCGAGAGGGACGGCGTGGGCGGCCGGCGGCATCGACGCCGCGAGGTCACGCAGCCGCCGCAGGTCGTCCGAGGTGAGCGGGCCCGCACGCCAGGCGTCGTGATCGCTGTCGGTGAGGCCCGGCAACAGCAGGCCTCGGGCGGCCAGTTGCAGGGCGAGAACGGCCGCCGCCCCCCAGAAGGCGGCGGTGGGGTGCGCGCCGGATGCGGCCCGTGCACGGGTGAGGAGGGGCAGTGCGGTGCCGACCGGCAGCAGCGCCGCGGGGACGACGTCGAGGTGGATGCCGTCGGTGCCGGGCACGGCGACCGTCAACTCGCCGACGTCGCCAACCGCCGGGGCGGTCGGGGTGCGGCCGTCGGCATGCCAGAACGCGACCTGGCCGGTGCGTCCGGGGTCACCGGGGACGAACACAACAGAGCAGCGGGACAGTTCTGCGATCTCGGAAGGGGTGACAGCGGAGTGCTTGTGCACAGCTATGGCGCATTCCTCAAACTTGACTAATGTGACGGGAGCGGCCGAGGATACCTTGCAATCCACATCCTGAGGCGCTTCGCATGCTGTGATGCGCGCCACTTCTCGTGAAGGGTGTACCCAGCACCCCTGTGCGCGGGCGCTTGCCCCCGGTGGAACACGGGGGGTGGCGCCATGGTCGCCGAAGGTCACAGATCCGTACGTTTCCTGAGGTCAGAGCATCCTCACGGAGACCGGAGAAATCGTCATGGCTCAGGCTGCCGCAGCCGTCGCGGAACGCCCCGGTGGCATCAGCGCACGACATCGCTCCGGAAGCGACTTCGCACCACTCCTGAGGGCCGTCAAAACGGAAGGGCTCCTCGATCGTCGCACCGGCTGGTACGCGCGCGGCATAGCCCTGAACGCCGCGGCCCTGGCGGCCGTCGGCGCGGGACTGTTCGCCATCGGTCACACCTGGTGGGTGCTGCTGCTCGCGCCGGTGCTCTCCGTCCTGTGCGCGCGCACCGCCTTCATCGGGCACGACGCCGGGCATTCCCAGATCACCGACAACCGCGCTGTGGCGCGCCTGATCGGCCTCGTCCACGGCAACCTGCTCCTAGGGATGAGCGTGAGCTGGTGGAACGACAAACACAACCGCCACCACGCCAACCCCAACCACACCGAGAAGGACCCCGATGTCGCCGCCGACATCCTGGTGTTCACGGCACGGCAGGCCAGGCCCCGGGCCGGATTCCGGCGCTGGCTCACCCGCCATCAAGCCTGGCTGTTCTTCCCCCTGACGCTGCTCCAGGGCATCGCCATGAAGGTGTACGGATTCCGTGACCTGCGCCGCCAGAGCCGACGCGAGCGAGCCGTCGAGGGCCCTCTCCTGGTCGCCCACCTCGTGGGATACGTGACGCTTCTGCTGACGGCCATGCCCCTGGGGCACGCGCTCGCCTTCGCCGCCGTCCACCAGGCCCTCTTCGGCCTGCACCTGGGCATGGCCTTCGCCCCCAACCATAAGGGCATGGACATGCCCGATCCGGACGGCGAACGCTGGGGCCACCTGAAGCGCCAGGTCCTCACCTCGCGGAACATCCGCGGCGGCGCGGTCACCGACTGGTTCCTCGGCGGGCTGAACTACCAGATCGAACACCATCTCTTCCCGAGCATGCCCCGGCCGCATCTGCGGCTCGCCCAGCCCCTTGTCCGTGCGCACTGTCATGCTGTGGGTATGTCTTACGCGGAGACCGGGCTCGTCGACTCCTATCGGCAGGTGCTTCGCCACATGCACGAGGTGGGCGAACCGCTGAGGGCACTCAGGGTCGAGTAGGGGACGCACGTCAGGGATCGGTCAGGGTCGCGACCTGGAACTGGGTGCGGTCCGATCCCGTTTCTCAAGACAGAGAGCGGCACCTGCCGCGAAGGAGGCGACGGACATGTCGAAGAAGGCGAAGATCGCCGCAGGAGGCGTGGCGGCCGGGCTCATCCTGCTCATCTGGCTGCCCTGGTGGCTTGCGTTCCTGATCGTGGTCGGCGTCCCGGCCGCGGCCTATCTGACCCTCGATTCCGGGCAGCGGCGCAGGCTGCGTCGCGTCACCCGCAAGGAGCTTGGCCGCTGAGCCGCCAAGGCTCAGCAGCGCGCCCCGCCGCGGCTTGATATGGCATGAGGCGGTGCCGAACGCCTGCGTCAGGAGGGGCGCACCGCCATCTTGTCGAGCGCTTCGAGCAGCCCCGGGAGCTCCGGCCCGCGTCCGACCGGCAGCACCTCTCCCGGCTCCTCGTCGAGCAGGACGAAGGCGATGTCGTCGGTCCTCGCGACCATGGACCAGCCAGGACCGTCGGCGCGCAGCGTGCGTGCCTCACCGGAGGCGAAGGACGACCGCACCCGCCCCAGCGGCGGCGGCGTCTCCACGTACGCACGCGCCTCGGCGAGGACCCGTCGTACACCGGTCAAGGGTGCTGAGGCCGAGCCTTCGGGGCCGCCCCCTCCGGCGGGGCGCGCCCTGTTGGCATCCCCGCTCGGGTCTCCGCCCATGGAGGGCTCGGCCTTCGTGCCGTCGGCGCCCGCCACGCCGTCTTCCGTAGCGGCGCTGTCCGTGGCGAAGTCCGCGTCGTCGATCTGCTCGCGCCACGCGGCCCACTGGAGGGCTATCTCGTCGGCGCCCAGACGGCGCTGGGCCGGTCCCCAGGCGTCCGACTGCGGCGGGGCGAGCGGGAGTTGGTCGGGCTGTTCGGGGTCCGGCTCGGGGTCGTGCGGCGCGGGCACGCCGGGGGCCGCGACCGCCACCGCGAGGGGCCAGCCGGGCAGCGCCGCGACCACGGTGCGCTCGTCGGGCGACAGGTCGTACTCCATGCCGCAGTCCCAGGAAGCGATCGCGACGGCGACGAGCGACACATCGTCGGTGACGACGGTCCAGCGCGCACCGGCGCCGTCCTGCCCGAGCACCAGGCCGTACCCGGCGGCCAGCGGCGGCAGCCCCAGCGCGGCACAGGCTTCCGGATAGTCGTCGCCGAGCACACTCGGGAACTTCGCGGGCGTCAGCAAGACCGCCGTCAGCACGTACAGCGCGTCGTCATCGGTGGCGACAGCCTCGTCCGCCGCGGCCATGCTGCCTCCCCATCACCAGCCACTGCTTGCTCCGTCGGCGCACCTTAACCACTGGCTCAACTCGTCGTCGAGGGTGGATGACCAGGAAATTCGCTCGTACGCCGACGGAACGGCCACCTAAGCTGCCGGTCATGCCCAGCGCCAGATCGCACTTCATCTGCCTGCCGTGCCGCGCCTCCTTCAAGAAACCGGCCGACTTCACACGGGTGCGCCACGACGTCTGCCCGCAGTGCGGTGACCAACTGCTCGACGCGGGCACCGCCCTCGCCGTGCCCAAGCGCAGGGACACCGCAGCGTGGCGAGCGCTCGCGGTCCTCCTGACCGCCGGTGTGCGCTTCCGGCCGGACTGCTGCGGCTGGGGGCCCGGCTACCGGCCCCGTACGCCCCGAGAGGTCCGAGAACGCCTCCTGCACGCCGCCGATTCAGGGACACCCCTCAGCGCGGCGCTCGTGTGCCCGGATCCGACGCACACCGACGTCAGGCGGCAGGCAGGCCGAGGAGCGTACGCGCCACGGCGCTCGGCGACTCGTCGCGCTCCCGCGCGAGCGCGATGACGGCACGGCAGGCGAGTTCGTTCACCCCGAAGGACAGGGCCTCCGGAGACACCCAGCCCGCGGCCTCGTCGAGGCCCTCCTGGTCGTCCTCGGCGCACGCCGCCACATAGACGGCGGCGGCCTCGAAGAGATTGTGCGGGCGCTGCTTCTCGGCGACCGTCGCAGGGGTCGCCGGGTCCGTCGACGCGCCCCGACGCCAGAGCTTGCGGATCTTGTCGAACATGACGACCGCCTTCCCCCATATGGATCACGCCGTGAAGCGCTTGAACTACAGATCCCCAACGTAGAGTTGGAGTCCCGGCTGTAGAAGGGGGACCGTGCGGTGAAGCGTTACGAACGGCTCCGGCAGATCCGGCGTCTGGACCCGGAGAAGGACTTCCTGACGATCTACCGGCTCTCGGCGACGTACGAGTTCCCCTGGGACTTCACCCGCGCCCTCGAGCTCGCGCTCTACCGCACCTACGCCGTCCCGAGCATCGGCCGACTCCTCGCACGGACCGCGGAGCTGACGGACCGTACGCAGAAGCGGTACGACGACACGGCCCTGCTCCTCGACGCGGTCGTCGAGCACGGCTTCGACAGCGACGTGGGCCGCATGGCCCTGCGGCGCATCAACCAGATGCACGGCAGCTACGACATCACCAACGACGACATGCGGTACGTGCTCTGCACCTTCGTGGTGACGCCCAAGAGGTGGATCGACACCTACGGATGGCGCCGGTTCTCAGAGCACGAGGCCGCCGCGTCCGCCGTGTACTACCGCACGCTCGGACGGCACCTGGGTATCCAGGGCATCCCCGGCTCCTACGAGGAGTTCGCCGCGTGCCTCGACGCCTACGAAGAGGCCCACTTCGCCTGGAACGCGGACGCGCGAACGGTCTCCGACGCGACCATCGACCTGATGGCCTCCTGGTACCCCCGCCCCGCCGCTCCCCTCCTGCGCGCGGCCACCGTCGCCCTGCTCGACGACACCCTGGTGCACGCCTTCCGCTACGACCAGCCCCATCCCGTCACCAGGACGCTCGTCCGTGGTGCGGTGCGGCTGCGCGGCCGTGCGGTACGCCTGCTCCCGCCGCGCACGGCCCCGCACTACGCTCGGCAGAACCGCGAGATCAAGGGTTATCCCGACGGCTACCGGGTGGACGAGCTCGGTACGCGCCCCGTGCCCGGCGTGCGTGGCTGTCCGGTGCGCCTCGCGGATCCGTTGGCGGCGCCCCACCCTGAGTGACCGTGGTCTGTCTGTCGGCCTCAGCCGAGTGACGCCATGGTCTTGCGGAGCCAGGCGAGCTCCGCCCGGCTCGTGGCGCGGGCGATGGTGAGGATGCCCTGTCGGAACGGATCGTCGAGCTCTTCGGCACGCAGCGGTCGGTCGCCCTCGTAGAAGAAGCTCGCGGGCTCCTGCAGGAAGTCCAGACGGCGCCGCAGCACGTCGGCCTGGGCATCGGCGTCGTCGAGGTGGCGCAGGAACGCCAGCAGCGTGAACCAGCGGTTCTCGTCCGTGATGTCCGCCCGCGCGGGCTCCGTGAGGCGACGGCGGAGCTCGATCCTGCCGGCGTCGGTGAGGCTCAGGACGTGGCGCGGCGCGGCGACGGCGCCGGGCTGGGTCTCACGGGCCAGCAGCCCGGCCTTCTCCAGGCGCTTGATGGCTGGGTAGAGCGTGCTCTCCGCGACCGGGCGCACGTGCCCGGTGAGGGCGGTGATGCGTTTGCGCAACTCGTAGCCGTGCAGCGCGTGGTCGTAGAGGAATCCGAGGATGGCGAGCTCCAGCATGCCTGTATTCTGCCGCACTCACGGTGTACATCGAGACCGAGATACTACGGTGACGATGTATAGTCTCCGAGAGTTGAGGTAACGGGACGTCGGAGCGAAGGCGGGGGATGAACGTGGCCATGCGTGACGCGCGGTTCGACACGCGGGGAAGCCGGATCCGGTGGACGGAGTCCGAAGGCACGGGACCGGCGCGCGTGTACGTCCACGGCCTTGGCGCGGCCTCGGCCGCCTACCACGCGCATATCGCCGCACGGCCCGAACTCGCCGGGCGCAGATCGCTGTTCCTGGACCTGCCGGGCCACGGCCTCAGCGACCGCCCCGCCGACTTCGGCTACACACTGGAGGATCACGCGGATGCCGTGGCCGCCGCACTGGACGGGGCCGCGGTGCGTGGGGCGGAGCTCATCGCGCACAGCATGGGCGGCTCCGTCACCATCGTGCTCGCGCATCGGCGGCCGGACCTCGTGTCACGCCTGGTCCTCACAGAGGCCAACCTCGACCCAGCACCTGCCGGGACGGCGGGCAGCAGTCGAATCGCTGCATACGAAGAGGAGCAGTTCGTGAAGGAGGGACACGCCCGTGTGCTGGAGCAGGCGGGGCCCGTGTGGGCTGCGACCATGCGGCTCGCCGATCCGCGCGCACTGCACCGCAGCGCGACGGGGCTCGTCCGGGGAACCGACCCCACCATGCGCGTGATGCTGATGGGGCTCTCCGTAGAGCGCGTTTTTCTGCAGGGCGCGCTCAGCGGTGAACTCGAGGGCCACGAGGAACTGGTGACGTCCGGGGTGCGGGTCGTCACTGTGCCGGGCGCCGGGCACAACGTCATGCTGGACAACGCTGCGGCCTTCGCCGCAGTGGTCGCCGGCCGGCTCTGATCCGCTGGTGCAGCGGCTTGTGGGTGACGCCTGTCGCCGGGACCAGGCGTCACCGGCCGTCGTCAGCTCTCGCGCACGGCCAGCGCGAGGAACTGGGTGTCCTCGTCGACGTACGACTTCATGTGCCAGCCCGAACCGGACAGGAGCGGCCGGAGGTTGGGCTCCGCGCGCAGATCGTCCGGCGTGATCTGACGTCCCTGGCGGGCCGCGAGCGCTGCCCGGCCGATGGGGTGGAACAGGGCGAGCAGCCCGCCGGGGCGCACCACGCGAGCCAGCTCCCGGAGATTCGCGGCGGGCTCGGGCAGATGAGAGATCAGACCCGCGCCGAACACGGCGTCCAGGGAATGGGTGCACACCGGCAGCCGTGCCACATCGGCGAGCAGCAGCTGTCCGTGCGCGTCCCTGCCCGCCCGGACGGCGGCTTCGAGCATCGCCGGGGTGAGATCCGCCCCGAGGACGGCGCCCGAGGGCCCCACGGCGTCCCTGAGGGCGGGCAGGGCGCGCGCGGTGCCGCAGCCCGCGTCCAGGACGCGGTCGCCCGGCCGCAGACCGAGCTCGGCCACCGCCGCGCGGTACGCCGGACCGTCGTCCGGGAAGCGGTTGTCCCAGTCGGCGGCGCGTGCGGTGAAGAACTCCTGGACGTGCGTGTGGTCGTCGGTCATACGCATCATGATCCCGCACGCGCAGGTGTTCGCGTGGGGTGCGATCGTTCAGGGACAGCAGGTGTCGCATCACGGCAGCATTCGAAACTTCGGGAGCAGCTTTCGAACTGCGCCCCCGTTGTGCGCCCCCGACGGGTCTAGCGTCCATGGGCCATGGGACACCTGGACCACGCCACGTTCGGCTGGCTGACCCCCGTGCTGTCGTACGCGATGGCCTGCGTCGGTGCGGCGCTCGGACTGCAGTGCACCGTGCGAGCGCTGGGCACCACGGGACGTTCGCGCCGCAACTGGCTCATCACCGCCGCCTCCGCGATCGGCACCGGCATCTGGACGATGCACTTCGTCGCGATGCTCGGATTCGGCGTCAGCGGCACAGAGATCCGCTACGACGTGCCGCTCACGCTGCTGAGCCTGCTCGTCGCGATGGTCGTCGTGGGTGCGGGCGTCTTCGCCGTCGGCTACGGCCGTGAGCGCGGCCGCGCCCTCGCGCTCGGAGGGCTCACCACCGGCCTCGGGGTCGCGAGCATGCACTACCTGGGCATGGCCGCGCTGCGGCTGCACGGTGACGTGCGGTACGACCCGATGCTGGTCACGCTGTCCGTCGTCATCGCCGTGATCGCGGCGACGGCCGCGCTTTGGGCCGCCCTGAACATCACATCACCCCTCGCGGTGGCCGGAGCGTCGCTCGTCATGGGCGGGGCCGTGAGCAGCATGCACTACACCGGAATGCTGGCCGTCAGCGTCCGCGTCACGCCCTCGGGCGCGGAGCTGCCCGGGGCGACGACGATGCAGTTCATCTTTCCGCTCGCCGTCGGCCTCGGCTCCTACCTGTTCCTGACCTCGGCGTTCGTCGCACTGTCCCCGAGCGCCGGTGAGCGGGCGGCCACCGTGTCGGCCCAGCGGCCCGTCGAGAGCGCCACTCCGTAGCGCACGCGGACCGGCCACGGCCGGGAGGCACACGTCACGCACCCTGCCGAGCGAGGAGGCCATGGAGACACCCCGGACCACCCCCGAAACCGGCTCACCACACCCGGGCGCGGCACATGCCCGAGGCCGCCGTGCCCACGCGGGCCCGCCCGCCCACGAGAACCGCGCCACGGAGGAACCCCGTACGGACGGGCGGCCGGTCGCCTCGCCGCCCACAGCCCGGTGGCGACTGCGACCGCGGACCGTCCGGGCCAAGGTCGTCTGCCTCCTCATGGTGCCGGTCGTCTCCCTGCTCGCCCTGTGGGCGTTCGCGACGGTCAGCACCGCACAGGAGGTCGCGGGCCTGCGGCGGACGCAGCATGTGGACTCCGCCGTACGCGCGCCTGTCGTCGCGGCCGTTACCGCGCTCCAAGCCGAACGCGCCGACGCCGTGCGGTACGCGACGAAGCCCGCCGCCGACCGCGCAGCCGCCCTCAAACGGCAAGCCGCGCGCACCGACCGGGCAGTGGCGGCGTTGCGCCTCGGCAAGGGCAACACCGTGGCCGACGGCGCGGGCCTTCCCGCACCGGTGGGGGACCGGCTCGCAGAGTTCGTCACGGGGGCCGAGAGGCTGCGTACCGTGCGCACGTCCGTGCTCGACCGCCGCACCGGATGGGACGACACGTACGGGCAGTACACCAAGGCCATCACCGCCGCCTTCAAAGTCAACGGTGCGCTCTCCGCCGTCCAGAGCGGCGAATCGGGCTCCCACGCGCGCGTACTGCTCGAATTCTCACGGGCGGGCGAGATGCTGGCCCGCGAGGACGTGCTGCTGGCGAGCGCCCGGCTCGCGGGCACCTTCGACGGCGAGCGACTGCGCAGGTTCACCGGCGCCGCCGACACCCGGCAGACACTCGTCGAGACGGCGACGGCCGACTTGCGCGGCCCTGAACGCGCCGCGTGGCAGCGCCTCGTGGCAGGAACCGCGTACGCCGACGTGACGGCCACCGAGGACAAGGTGCTCCTCGCCGAACCCGGTGAGCAGGCCCTCGCGGCAGCCCCGACCGGCACCTGGGACACCGCCCACGCGACCGTGCTGGACAGGCAGCGAACCATCGCCGACCGCGCGGCGCGGGACGCGGCCGACCGCGCCGACCCCTTGACCCGAGGCGTGTTCACCGCGGCCGGGGCCGCGGTGTTCCTCGGGCTCGTCGCCGTGGTGGCCTCCCTGGTCATCTCCGTACGCATCGGCCGCGGCCTTGTCGTCGAACTCGTAGGGCTCCGCAATCGCGCCCTGGAGATCGCCCGCCGCCAACTGCCGCACGCCATAGGGAAGCTCAGGGCGGGTGACGAAATCGACATCCACGTAGAGGCGCCACAAGGACCCCCGGCCGAGGACGAGACGGGGCAAGTCGCCGAAGCGCTCGGCACGGTGCACCGCGCCGCCCTGCGCGCCGCCGTCGAGCGTGCCGAACTCGCGAGCGGCATCTCCGGAGTCTTCGTCAACCTCGCCCGCCGCAGCCAGGTCCTCGTCCACCGGCAGCTCAGCCTGCTCGACACCATGGAACGCAGGGCCGACGACCCGAACGAACTCAGTGACCTGTTCCGCCTCGACCATCTGACCACCCGCATGCGACGGCACGCGGAGAGCTTGATCATCCTCTCCGGAGCCGCGCCCGGCCGGGCCTGGCGGATGCCGGTCCCGCTCACGAACGTGGTCCGCTCCGCCCTCTCCGAAATCGAGGACTACGCGCGAGTGGAGGTACGCCAACTGTCCGCCGCCGACGTCGTGGGCGCCGCCGTCGCCGACCTCACCCACCTCCTCGCCGAACTCGTGGAGAACGCCGCGCAGTTCTCACCACCGCACACCAAGGTCCGCGTCAGCGGCGAACCCGTGGGCAACGGTTACGCCCTGGAGATCGAGGACCGTGGACTGGGCATGGGCACGGAGGTCCTGGTCGAGGCCAACCGCCGCGTCACGCAGTCCGAGGCACTGGACCTCTTCGACAGCGACCAACTGGGCCTCTTCGTAGTGAGCAGGCTCGCCGCCCGGCACAACATCAAGGTGCACCTGCGGACCTCGCCGTACGGCGGCACCACAGCCGTGGTCCTGCTGCCGACCGCACTTCTGCACAGCGGCACGGCCCAGCCCTCCACAGGGCGTACGACGGATCGTCACGAGCACGCAGAGACGCGTGAGACCGACGCCGCCGAGTACGCGAGCGTGGGCGGTGCGGCATCCCACAACGCCCGTCTCGCCGCCTCGGCCGGATGCCCCGCCCTCGGCCCGAAGGCGGAACCCGGCCGCCCCGCACCGCCGCCCCCTGGCGTCACCACGCTCCACCTGCGCAAACAACCGGAAGGCGCACCGCCCGGGACACCGGACACCGGCGCCCCGGAGGCCTCGGACGAACTCCCACGCCGGGTGCGCCAGGCGAGCCTCGCCCCACAACTGCGCCATGGCCCGCCCACTGCCGCACCCGGGGCCGCCGACGCCCGGCGCGACAACGACCGCAGCCCCGAGCACGTACGGGACCGCATCTCCGCCTACCGGGACGGCTGGGCCCGTGGCGGCGGACGGCTGCCCGGCGTCATCGGAGCCGTGCCGGACCCCGACGGGGCCCACACAAGCACTGACCGCAGCGAAGGAGAGCCCACATGATCCGGGATTCGAGTCTCACCGCCGGACGGTCCGGTGAACTGGACTGGCTGCTGGACGACCTGGTGCTGCGCGTCGGAGATGTGCGGCACGCCGTGGTGCTGTCCAACGACGGGCTCGCGGTCGGCGCCTCCACGGCGCTCACGCGTGAGGACGCCGAGCATCTGGCCGCCGTCGCCTCCGGGTTCCACAGCCTCGCCAAGGGCGCGGGTCGGCACTTCGGAGCCGGGGGCGTGCGCCAGACGATGGTCGAGATGGACGAAGCGTTTCTGTTCGTGGCCGCTGCGGGCGACGGGTCGTGCCTCGCCGTACTCAGCACGGTCACGGCCGACATCGGCCTGGTCGCGTACGAGATGGCACGCATGGTGAAGCGCGTCGGCGAGCACCTGGACACCCCGGCGCGCTTCTCCGGCCGCGAGCCGGGCTCCGGGTGACCGAGGCGGGCGGCAGCCATGACCGACGACAGGAGCGGTGCCGAGTACCGGCACGGGAGCCAGTGGTACGACGTCGAGGCCGGGCCCCTGGTCCGTCCGTACGCCATGACCGGCGGGCGGACCCGGCCGGGACCCAGCGGTGTGCGCTTCGACCTGATCGCCCTCGTCACCTTCACCGAATCCGGCATTACCGCGACCGGGCCTGGCGGCGACGGGGCACTCGGCCCGGAGCACCGTGCGCTCATCGGACTGTGCCGCGTCGAGACCCAGTCCGTCGCGGAGCTCGCCGCCGGTGCCGACCTGCCCGTGGGCGTGGTCCGGGTGCTGCTCGGCGACCTCATGGAGGGCGGCCACGTCGTCGTGCACCGGCCCGTGCCACCCGCCCAGCTACCCGACGAGAAGATCCTGCGAGAGGTGATCGATGGGCTCCGAGCGCTCTGACGCCACGGGCGGCGACACCACGGTGACCGGCCAGACCACCGGTCCCGGAGGAACCGCCGAGAGCACCGCCATGGCGTTGAAGATCCTGGTCGCCGGAGGCTTCGGCGTGGGCAAGACCACCTTGGTCGGCGCCGTCAGCGAGATCCGGCCCCTGCGTACCGAAGAACTCCTCAGCGAGGCGGGTCAGTCGGTCGACGACACCGAGGGTGTGGACCGCAAGGTCACGACGACGGTCGCGATGGACTTCGGCCGCATCACCATCAGAACCGGCCTTTCGCTGTATCTCTTCGGGACGCCGGGGCAGGACCGTTTCTGGTTCCTGTGGGACGAGCTGTCACAGGGGGCGCTCGGTGCCGTCGTCCTCGCGGACACCCGTCGGCTCGAGGACTGCTTCCCGGCCGTGGACTACTTCGAGCACCGCCAGATTCCGTTCGTCGTGGCGGTCAACTGCTTCTCGGACGCGCGGACGTACGGCGCGCACGACGTCTCACGTGCCCTGGACCTCGACCGTGGGACTCCTGTGGTGCTGTGCGACGCACGTGACCGCGATTCGGGGAAGGAGGTGTTGATCCGACTGGTCGAGTACGCCGGGCGGAGGCATACCGCCCGGCTGCTCGACTCCATCGGGTGAGCCGTCCGCGGCGCGACGGTCAGTCGGCGACCGCGTCGAAGGCCAGCACCTTGTCGATGCTGACCCGGACCAGCAGTTCACCGGGTACGCCGTTGCGCTTGCCGAACTCCTCGGCCCGGTCCTCGCCCATGTACCGGCCGCCGAGACGGGTCGCCCAGTGACGCACCTGCTCGATGTCCTCGATCAGCTCGGCGCGGCCCTGCAGGACGACGAACGCGAACGGAGGCTGATCGTCGTCCACGCACAGGGCCACGCGCCCGTCGCGCGCCAGATTGCGCCCCTTGACGGTGTCCTTTCCGGTGTTGAACACCACGTCGTCCCCGTCGAGGAGGAACCAGATCGGTGCGATGTGCGGGCTGCCGTTCGCACGAACGGTCGACAGCTTCGCGGTGCGGGTGCCGTGCGAGACGAAGGCCCGCCACTGTTCATCGGTCATCTTCTGTGCCATGTCCCCATCATGCTTGCCGGGACGCCGGAGGTGGGGAAGGCTGGCAGGGCAGATCCTCCAGCCAGGGGGAGCGACGCAGGGGGAGAAGGGACCATGGCCCAGAACACGGGGCTCGGTTGGCTGCTCGACGACTTGACCAAGCGTGTGGAGCACGTACGGCACGCCCTGGTGCTGTCCAACGACGGCCTGGTGACCGGGGCGAGCTCGGACCTGGAGCGGGAGGACGCCGAACATCTGGCGGCGGTGTCGTCCGGGCTGCACAGCTTGGCGAAGGGGTCCGGCCGCCATTTCCACGCGGGCAACGTACGCCAGACGATGATCGAGTTCGACGACGCCGTCCTGTTCGTGACGGCAGCGGGCGACGGCAGTTGTCTGTGCGTGCTCAGCTCCGCGCAGGCCGACATCGGCCAAGTCGCGTACGAGATGACGCTGCTGGTGAACCGCGTCGGCGAACACCTCGGCGTAGGCGCCCGGCATCCGGGAAAGACACCCGTTGTAGACCTCTGACCTGCGGAAACGGACCCTCAGGCAGAGTTATCCACAGGCCGAGCGGGAAATGGGGCGGCCAGGCTACGGTTTTTCCACGAGCAATGACCACGCACGGGGGAGAACCGCCATGAACGGCGAGACGCAGACTATTGCCCATCTTGTAGCCGCAGTTGGACCGGAGCCCGCATTCAGGCCTGCCGGCGCGGCCGGGCGAGTCGGGTCGGTCGCGACGCAGGCCAGGCCCAGCTCTTCGGGTCCTTCAAGTCGCCCGCCGACCTCACGGGCCGGTGCGCCGCCGACGGTGGCGCGCACCAGTGCGGCGCGAGAACTGGGTCTGAAGCGCGGCGAGTTCGACTTGGCCGTGATGCTGGGCCGGATCCGTACCGTCGCGGACCCGGCCGGAGGACGCCGTCGTGTGCGGCGAGAGGAGATCGACCGCGTGCGCGCGGTGCCGGGCTTTCCCGAGTCCTTGCGGCAACGCGTCAAAACCGTGGGGACGGCGGAGGGCGCGGCCCTCCTGCACATCACACCGGCCCGGTTCACACGTCTTGCCCGCGCGGGTGTGCTGACGCCGGTGAAGTGGTACGTGAATCGCTACCGGGCGGTTGTCTGGCTGTATCTCGAGGAAGAGCTACGTCAGTTCACCGCGTCCGCGGCCAGCACGCCTCTGCTCACCGGGCGTGCGCCGGAGGGGCTGAGTACCCGGCTGGAAGGCGGCGCCGACCTGCGGGCGCGCACCTGGCGGAGCAGGCATGCGGGGTTTCTGCTGCGCCAGTCGGAGGACCCGTGGGAGCGCGCCGCCGCCGGTGCGTCGCTGCTCGACCCGGTGCAGCTCGCGGAGGTGGTCAGGGACCCCTACGAACGCGTTTACCTCAACCGACTCAAGCCCGAGCCGCTGACGCAGGCGGCACCCGAATCACCCACGACACGCATCGTCGAGCGGATCATGACCGCCGACGACCCGAACGAGATCAGTTGGCTGCGGGCCAATCTGATCCTCGCCCTGGAGGAGGCCAGGCGACTGCGTCCCGCACCCCGGCCGGGCCGCCCACCCATTTCCGCCTCACCCCGTCCCCATCCGGCGCTCGACCCGGTGCCGTGGCCGACCGCGCACATCACCGGGGCGGCTCCCCGCCAGCGGACGCACGAGACAGAGCCGCCGGAGAGCCGGATGCCGGAACCGGACGGGGGTGGGCGGCGCGAGGAGCCGAGAGGACTCTTCAAGTGGCTGCGCCGCAGGCGGACCTAGCCGACGCGGGCGGACCTGGCTAGACCGTCGCGTCGAGATCCTTGGCGTAGTGCTCGATGGCGGGGCCGTACACGGCGATGTCCTGATCCCGGCTCGTCGCCGCGAGCAACTGCAGCAGGATCCCCATCGCGTCGTGGGCCTTGCCCGTGTTGTACAGCGCCATGGCCAGGAAGGTCTTGAGGGCTCCGTCGTCGGGGAACTCCTCGGACGCGTGGCTGAGCGCGGCGACGGCCTCCTCGTACCGACCGAGGACCCGGTAGGTACTGCCGAGGCCCAGGAGGGCTCCGCGGCGGTCGCTCTCGGACAGGCCGGGTCGCTGGATCGCGCGCAGGTAGTACGGCAGGGCCTCGGCTTCGAGGCCGAGGGTGTCGTGCACCCACGCGGTCTGGTACGCCACCTCGGGGTCGCCCGGGAAGCGCTCGCTGAGGGGGACCAGGAGAGCGCGCGCCTCCTCGCGGTGGCCGGTCTCACGGAGCCGTACGGCCTTGGCGAGTACCTCGTTGCGACTGTCGTCGGCTTCCGGACCGTTGCTTGTGCTCGTGCTGGTGCTCATCGGCTCGCTCTCGTCCGGTCTGTGGCTGTCGTTCATGCCGGTTGTCCCTTGCGATGGATGCGGTGGCTCAGGCGTCCGGAGTGGGCGTGCCCATGTGCCGGGGGGTGTGCGGACGGAAGAGCCCCTCCTGGACGACCGAGACGAGAAGTCGGCCCTCGATGTCATAGATACGGCCCCGGGCGAGACCGCGGCCGCCCGTCGCGATCGGGGACTCCTGGTCGTACAGGAACCACTCGTCGGCGCGGAAGGGCCGGTGGAACCACATGGCGTGGTCGAGCGAGGCCATGTCGAAGCCGCGCGGGCCCCACAGCGGCTCCACCGGGATGCGGACGGCGTCGAGCAGGGTCATGTCGCTGGCGTAGGTCAGCGCGCAGGTGTGCACCAGCGGATCGTCGCCGAGCGGGCCGACGGCGCGCATCCACACGGCGCTGCGCGGCTCGGCGTCCTTGATCTCCTCGGCGGTCCAGCGCAGCCGGTCCACGTAGCGGATGTCGAAGGGCTGCCGCCGGGCCATCCGCTCCAACTGCTCGGGGAGCGCGCCCAGATGCTCCTTGATCTCCTCGACGACCGTCGGCAGCGACTCCGGGGCGGGCGCCTCGATGCGGGGCGGCAGTTGGTGTTCGAAGGCGCCCTGTTCGGGCTGATGGAAGGAGGCGGTGAGATTGAAGATCGTACGACCCTGCTGGATCGCCGTGACGCGGCGCGTGGTGAACGAGCGACCGTCGCGCACCCGCTCCACCTGGTACACGATCGGCACACCCGGGCGGCCGGGACGCAGGAAGTACGCGTGCAGCGAGTGTACCGGCCGGTCGCCCTCGGTGGTGCGGCCGGCCGCGACCAGCGCCTGCCCGGCGACCTGCCCGCCGAAGACACGCTGGAGGGACTCCTGCGGGCTGCGGCCGCGGAAGATGTTGACCTCGATCTGCTCCAGGTCAAGCAGATCGACCAGGCGGTCGGCGGGATTGTTCATGACGGCTCTTCGACTCCTGTCCGGGGGCTGGGGGCGGTCAGAGCTGGCCGACGTCCGTGACGCGGACGACGGCGCGGCCCTCCTCGTCGGAGGCCGCGAGGTCGACCTCCGCACTGATGCCCCAGTCATGGTCGCCGTTCGGGTCGGCGAACGTCTGGCGGACGCGCCACAGACCGTGCTCCGGATCCTCCTCGATGCGCAGCAGCTTGGGGCCGCGCGCGTCGGGGCCGGTGCCGAGGTCCTCGTACTCGTCCCAGTACCTGTCCATGGCCGCGCCCCAGGTGTCCGCGTCCCAGCCGGACTCGGCGTCCAGCTCGCCCAGCTCCTCCACGTGGTCGAGGGCGGCGAGTTCGACGCGGCGGAACAGGGCGTTGCGGACCAGGACGCGGAAGGCGCGGGCGTTGGCCGTGACCGGCTTGACCTGGTCGGCCTTCTCCTGGGCTTCCTCGGCCGTCATCACCTCGGGGTTGGCGAGCTGCTCCCACTCGTCCAGGAGGCTGGAGTCGACCTGGCGGACCATCTCGCCGAGCCAGGCGATCAGATCCTCCAGGTCCTCGGACTTCAGGTCGTCCGGGATGGTGTGCTCCAGGGCCTTGTACGCGCTCGCGAGGTAGCGCAGGACGATGCCCTCGGTACGGGCGAGTTCGTAGAAGGAGGTGAACTCGGTGAAGGACAGCGCCCGCTCGTACATGTCCCGGATCACGGACTTCGGGGAGAGCGGGTGGTCGCCGACCCACGGGTGGCTGGTGCGGTACGTGTTGTAGGCGTGGAAGAGGAGCTCCTCCAGCGGCTTCGGGTACGTGATGTCCTGAAGGCGCTCCATCCGGTCCTCGTACTCGACGCCGTCGGCCTTCATCAGCGCGACGGCCTCACCGCGCGCCTTGTTCTGCTGGGCGGCGAGGATCTGACGCGGGTCGTCGAGGGTGGACTCCACGACGGAGACCATGTCGAGGGCGTACGAGGGGGACTCGGGGTCGAGGAGTTCGAACGCGGCGAGGGCGAAGGTCGACAGCGGCTGGTTGAGCGCGAAGTCCTGCTGGAGGTCGACCGTCAGGCGCACGATGCGGCCGGTGGCGTCCGGCTCGTCGAGCTTCTCGACGACGCCGCCGTCCAGCAGGGAGCGGTAGATGGCGATCGCGCGGCGGATGTGGCGCAACTGCTGCTTGCGCGGCTCGTGGTTGTCCTCGAGGAGGTGACGCATCGCCTCGAAGGCGTTGCCGGGCCTCGCGATCACCGAGAGCAGCATGGTGTGGGTGACGCGGAAGCGCGAGGTGAGCGGCTCGGGCTCGGAGGCGATGAGCTTCTCGAAGGTGCCCTCGGTCCAGCCCACGAAACCCTCGGGAGCCTTCTTGCGCACCACCTTCCGGCGCTTCTTCGCGTCGTCGCCGGCCTTGGCGAGCGCCTTCTCGTTCTCGATGACGTGCTCGGGGGCCTGCGCGACGACGAAGCCCGCCGTGTCGAAGCCCGCGCGCCCGGCGCGCCCGGCGATCTGGTGGAACTCCCGCGCGCGCAGCGTCCGGACGCGGCTGCCGTCGTACTTGGTGAGCGCCGTGAACAGCACCGTGCGGATCGGCACGTTCACGCCGACGCCGAGGGTGTCCGTGCCGCAGATGACCTTCAGGAGGCCCGCCTGGGCGAGCTTCTCCACGAGACGGCGGTACTTCGGCAGCATGCCCGCGTGGTGCACGCCGATCCCGTGCCGCACATAGCGCGAGAGGTTGCGACCGAACTTGGTGGTGAAGCGGAAGTTGCCGATCAGCTCGGCGATCTGGTCCTTCTCGGCCCGCGTGCACATGTTGATGCTCATCAGCGACTGCGCCCGCTCCACGGCCTGCGCCTGCGTGAAGTGCACGATGTAGACCGGCGCCTGCTTGGTCTCGAGGAGTTCGGTGAGCGTCTCGGTGATGGGGGTGAGGCGGTACTCGTACGAGAGAGGGACGGGGCGGGTCGCGGAGCGGACCACCGACGTGGGGCGGCCGGTGCGGCGCGTGAGGTCCTTCTCGAACATCGAGACGTCGCCGAGCGTCGCCGACATCAGGATGAACTGCGCCTGCGGCAGTTCGAGCAGCGGGATCTGCCAGGCCCAGCCGCGATCAGGCTCCGCGTAGAAGTGGAACTCGTCCATCACGACCTGGCCGATGTCGGCGTTCTTGCCGTCGCGCAGCGCGATGGAGGCGAGGACCTCGGCGGTGCAGCAGATCACCGGGGCGTCGGCGTTCACGGAGGCGTCGCCGGTCAGCATGCCGACGTTCTCGGTGCCGAACAGCTTGCACAGGTCGAAGAACTTCTCCGACACCAGCGCCTTGATCGGAGCGGTGTAGAAGGTGACCTTGTCCTGGGCGAGCGCGGTGAAGTGCGCGCCGGCCGCGACCAGGCTCTTGCCGGAGCCGGTGGGTGTCGACAAGATCACATTTGCCCCGGAGACCACCTCGATCAGCGCCTCCTCCTGGGCCGGGTAGAGAGTGATCCCCTGGTCCTCGGCCCACGACGAGAAGGCTTCGAAGAGGGCATCGGGGTCGGCATCCGGCGGCAGCTGATCAATAAGGGTCACACCCCCATCTTGCCTCCCTTCCCGCCCGATGAGGGAACCGGACGGCCGCACGAAGATCACGAACGCTACGCTGTGTCGCCAACAGGGCGTCAGAACAACAGGAATGGGGCGGGGAGCAGCGATGATGGGACCGGCACACTCACTGTCGGGGGCGGCGGCCTGGCTGGGCGTCGGCGCCGCCGCGGCGGCCGCGGGGCACTCGATGCCCTGGCCGGTCCTCGTCGTGGGAGCCCTGATCTGCGCCGGGGCCGCGCTCGCGCCCGACCTCGACCACAAGTCGGCGACCATCTCGCGCGCCTTCGGACCGGTCTCGCGCGGCCTGTGCGAGATCGTCGACAAGCTCTCCTACGCCGTGTACCGGTCGACCCGGAAGCCGGGCGACCCGCGTCGCTCCGGGGGCCACCGGACGCTCACACACACCTGGGTCTGGGCGGTGCTGATCGGCGCGGGCTCGTCGGTGCTCGCGGTGACGGGCGGGCGCTGGGCGGTGCTCGCGCTCCTCTTCGTGCACATGGTGCTCGCCATCGAAGGCCTGCTGTGGCGGGCCGCGCGCGGGTCGAGCAGCGATGTCCTGGTGTGGCTCCTCGCCGCCGCCAGCGCGTGGATCATGGCGGGGGTGCTGGACAAGCCGGGCAACGGTTCGGACTGGCTGTTCACGGCGCCGGGCCAGGAGTACCTGTGGCTGGGGCTGCCGGTCGTGCTCGGCGCGCTGGTGCACGACATCGGGGACGCACTGACCGTCTCCGGCTGCCCGATCCTGTGGCCCATCCCGATCGGCCGCAAGCGCTGGTACCCGATCGGGCCGCCGCGGATAATGCGGTTCCGCGCCGGGAGCTGGATCGAGCTGAAGGTGCTGATGCCGGTGTTCATGCTGCTTGGGGGAGTGGGCGGCGCGGTCGCGCTCAATTTCATCTGAAGCGCCGACGGAGATCCCGTCGGGGACTCGGCATCCGCGGGAGCGGCACAGTGCGCGTGAGTGCCCGGGCGGTGGCCCCACCCGGGCCGTGGCCCCGCGCGGGCGGTGGCCCGGTCTGCGAAGCGAGTGGCGCGGCTGCTCAGCCGTCCGACCTGCGCAGGAGGTGTTCCCGTGCGGCTGGATCCCGTGGCCCGTCGCGCGCCAACAGGCGGGTGGCGACCGCTGAGCGATGCGCCTCGTCCACGTTGCCCCCGAATTTGAACTTGCCAGTGACCTCTCTGATGGTCAGCCGCAGCGCACGGATCTCCCGGAGACGGTGCTCGTGCACGGACGGATCCGCGATGCCGCTCCCCGGCTCCAGCTCCTGGATCTGCCTTCGCAGGACTTCGAGCTTCTCCTCCGGAGTCTCCAGTACCTCGGCCGTGCATCGCAGTTGCACAGCCGCGTAATACACCGTGGGAATTCCCCGCGCGGGATCCTCGCTGTTGATCGCCTTCCAGGCGCCTGGAATGTAGGTCCAGTCGCCGACGAGGCTCAGCAGGACGGCGGGATTCTCGCGTACCGCGGGGAAGACGGGATTTCCTGATGCCAGGTGCAGCAGTACCGTCTCGTTGTTGGCCAGGAGGAACTGTGTGGGTACCGCGACGGGGAAATCGCGGTCGCGTCCTGCGGCGATGAGTTGCCCGAATCCATGACTTCGCGCGAATTCCAGGGACTCTTCGCGACTGCCGCGATCATGAGGTCGTATCAGCATGGGGTTACGGGCGCACCTCTTCTGATTCTGCGCTGGGTTCCGCCACCGCGGCTCCCTGCGTTCGGGTTCGCGTGCCCCAGCGTTCGAGCGGTGGGCCGAAGGCGCCCGCAGCGGCGAAGAAAGCGCCGAGGAGCAGCCATCCGGCGGTGCCCAGTCCAAGGACGACGGTGGTGAGGACGGCGGGGGCGAGCGCCTGGCCCGCGCTGAAGCCAAGCCCGAGAAGCCCTTGGTACTGGCCTTGGGCGTGGTCCGGTGCCAGGCCGAAACCAAGGGCGAAGCCGGCCGAGGACTCCCAGATCTCCCCGAGGCTGTGGACGAAGATCGCTGCGACCGCGAGGGCGACGGCGGCCCACACGGGGGCGTACGCGGTCAGGGCCATCATCGGGCAGCTGAGGAGGAAGAGCAGTCCCGCCGTCCGGAACGCTCTGCCACCATCACGCGGGGTTTCGATGCGGGATCCGATTCTGGTCTGCAAGAGGACGCAGACCGCGGAATTGAACGCGGATACCGCCGCCACGGTCCAGCGCGGTGCGTCTGTGTGCTCCGAGATCCAGATCGGCAGAATCAGGGACACCACTGTGTATTGCAGCCCCATCGCCCCATAGAGCGCTGTGAAGGTCATGTAGGGGCGGTCGGTGAGGGCGATCCAGCGGCGTTCCTGCGGCGGCGGCGCCAATGCCTTGTAGCGGGGAAGCAGGAAAAGGAGGAGAGCACACAAGGCAAAGCTGGCCGCGTTGCCGAGGATCAGTACGAAGTAGGCGGCACGCGTATTCACTGTCACCGCGAATCCGGCACCCACGGTTCCCAGGACGACGCCCAGATTGACGTACGTGCGGAGCTTCGCCCGGAAGAGTGCCGGGCGGTCGGTACCGACCCGGACGACCAGGGCTCCCCAGGCCGCGCCGCCGACGGCCGCGGCGAGCTGGTCGACGGTGGCGATGACAGCGAGGGCGCCCCAGCTCTCGACGAGCACGAGAGCGGACATGGCCACTGCCTGGACCATCAGAGCGAGCATCATGATCGTGCGGGGCCCACGTCGATCGGCCAGGTGGCCTCCCGGTATTCCCGCGAGGAGGCCGATCAGGCCGGCGACCGTGAGGGCGGCCCCCACCTGCACCGCCGGTAGGTCCACGATCAGCGTGAAGTAGAGCGCCGCCACCGCGTTGAAGAGCCCATTGCCGACGCGGTTCACGAAGCTGGCCAGGATCAGTACGCGCTCTGACCTGTTGCTCCCCGCCATGTGGGCTATTCGCCCGGACGATCCCCCCATGATCATGAGCGCAGGCTAGCAGCGGTCGTACACACCGTCACTGGTGCGAAGCTGCAAGCCGTCCACCGGAGGCGGATCGGGAGTCCCGGTGCGCAGGACCCGATTGACGCGGGCGGTGTCCAGGACGCCCTCCCAGCGGGCCACCAGGAGGGTCGCGACGCTGTTGCCGGCGAGGTTGGTCAGGGCGCGGCACTCGGACATGAACTTGTCGATGCCGAAGATCAGCATGATGCCGGCCGCGGGTACGGTGCCGACGCTGGAGAGGGTGGCGGCCAGGGCGATGAACCCGGCACCGGTGACGCCCCCCGAGCCCTTCGAGGTGAGGATCATCACGGCAAGGAGGCCGAGTTGCTGCCCGAGGGACAGCGGGGTGTCCGTGGCCTGGGCGATGTAGACGGCCGCCAGGGAGAGGTAGATGGAGCTGCCGTCGAGGTTGAAGGAGTAGCCCGTCGGGACCGTCAGGCCGACGATGTCACGGCGTATGCCGAGGCCTGTGAGCTTGGTCATCAGGCGGGGCAGCACGCTCTCGGAGGACGACGTGCCGAGGACGATGAGGAACTCCTCGCGCAGGTAGTGCAGCAGCCGGAAGATGCTGATCCGCAGGAGGGCCAGGGCGCCGCCGAGGACCACCACGACGAAGAAGAGCGAGGTGCCGTAGAACAGGCCGATGAGCCGGCCGAGGCTGGTCAGGGTGGAGATGCCGTACTTGCCGATGGTGAACGCCATCGCCCCGAAGGCGCCGACGGGCGCCGCCAGCATGACGTAGTGCAGGATCTTGAACACGACGGTGCTCAGCCGGTTGATCCCCTCGACGATCGGGGCTCCGGTTGGTCCCACGGCCTTCAGCGCGATGCCGAACAGCACCGAGAAGAAGATGACCTGCAGGATATTGCCCTCGGCGAAGGCGCCCACGGCGCTGGAGGGCACCACGTCGGTCAGGAAGTGCCACCAGCTCTGGCCCTCGCCGTCCTTGACGTACTGGGCGGCGTCCCCGGCGAGGCGCAGTTCGCCGGGGTCGGCGTGGACTCCCGCGCCGGGCCGGACCACGTTCACGGCGATCAGCCCGAGAGCCAGCGCCACCAGCGTGCCCACCTGGAAGCAGGCCAGGGACTTGAGCCCGACCCTGCCGACGCGGCGCAGGCTGTCGACACCGCCGATCCCGCCGACGATGGTCAGGAACACGATCGGCGCGATGAGCATCTTGATGGCGGACACGAACGTGGTGCCCACCGGCTCCAGACCCACACCGACCTCCGGCCAGAGCCAGCCGGTCAGGATGCCGCAGACGATCGCGGTCAGGACCCAGAAGTAGAGCTGCCGGTACCAGGGTTTGGGCGGCGGGCGATCAAGAGCGGGAGCGGGGGAGGGGCCTGGGGACGTGGGCGCTGCCATGGTGGTTCTCCTCGTCTCTCCTCGTCGAGGAACGTGGAACGTGAACGCGGCCGGGACGCCGGAGCGGTGAGCGCGGGTGGTGCGGCGCGAGTGGTGCGGTTTGAGCGGTGCGGCGCGAGTGGTGTGGTGCGAGCGGTGCGGCGTTCACGGTTCGCTACGAGCGGTTCGGACGGTCAGAGCAGACCGAGGAGCTTGTCGGTGAACTCGGCGGTCGTCGCGCCGCCCCCGAGGTCCGGCGTGCGGACGTCCGTCTTGGCCAGCACCGCGGCGATCGCGTCCGTGACGTCCTTGGCTGCCTCGGGGTGCCCGAGGTGGTCGAGCATCATGGCGGCCGACCAGATCGCGCCGAGCGGGTTGGCGACGCCCCGGCCAGCGATGTCGGGCGCGGAGCCGTGGACCGGCTCGAACATCGAGGGGAAGTCGCGCTCGGGGTTGAGGTTGGCGGCCGGGGCGATGCCGATGGATCCCGCGACGGCGGCGGCGAGGTCGCTGAGGATGTCACCGAACAGGTTCGAGGCGACGACCACGTCGAAGCGGGCCGGGTCGAGGACGAACTTCGCTGCCAGCGCGTCGATGTGCTCCTGGTCCCACGACACCCCCGGGTGGGCGGCGGCCCGTTCGACGACGAGTTCGTCCCAGAACGGCATGGTGTGCACGATGCCGTTGGACTTGGTGGCCGAGGTGAGCGTGCCGCCGTGCCGCGCGGCCAGGTCGAAGGCGAAATCGAGGACCCGGGTCACCCCGGCACGCGTGAAGACCGCTTCCTGGACGGCCAGCTCCTCGGGGGTCCCCCGGTTCAGTCGGCCGCCGATCTCGCTGTACTCGCCCTCCACGTTCTCGCGTACGACGACGAACTCCACGCCACCGTCGGCGCCACCGGAGGCAGCCGCACGCAGCGGGCTCCCGACCCCTTCGAAGACGCGGATCGGCCGCAGATTGACGTACTGGCGGAAGCCGCGCCGGATCGGGATGAGCAGTCCCCACAGGGAGACATGGTCGGGCACGCCCGGGTAGCCCACGGCGCCGAGCAGGATCGCGTCCTTGTCGCGGAGCCGGTCGAGGCCGTCGGCGGGCATCATCGCGCCCTCGCGTACGTACCGCTCGCAGGACCAGTCGTACGTGGTGTACGAGAACTCGATGCCGTGGCGGGCGCCGACGGCGTCCAGGACCTGCTGGGCGGGCGGCAGGACTTCGGCGCCGATGCCGTCGCCGGGGATGAGTGCGATGTGGTGGCGGGTCACGGGGTGGTGGCGGGTCATGCGCCGATTGCAGCAATCAGGTCGGTGGGCCGTCCAAGTCGCTCTGTCGATCTGGCATATAAGGCCGGGTTATCAGCGGCCCACGTGCGGTTTTCCCTGCTCTTTGACGGCCTCCAGTGCGTACGTAATGAAGGTGCGGGCAGCCGGGGACAGCCCCGCGCGGCGGCTCACCAGGGCGATGCGCAGCGTCGTCTTCGGCTCGATGTCCATGACCAGCGCCCCGGCCCGCTCGGCCATGGTGCGCCAGGACTCGGTGACGACGGCGAGCCCGACCCCGGCGAGGACCAGGGGGAGGATCGCCACCCGGTGCTCGGTCTCCGCCGCGACGGTGATGTCGATGCCGCGTTCGCGCAGGCCGTCGACGTACGCGCGCATGCCCGTGCCCGGCTGCCCGACGATCAGCCGCTGCCCGTCCAGATCCTCGCAGGCGATCGTCCGACCGGAGGGAAACGGCCCGTCGGGCGGCGTGACCAGGACAAAGCGCTGTTCCCCGGCGGCATGGGACACCACTTCCTTGTCGGGAAGCGGCCCCGACGTGGCGAGGAGGCCCAGCTCGGCGGCGCCGGTGCGCACCATGTCGACGACGTCGCGGGAGGTGAAGGCGGCCCGCACACTCACCGATACGCCGGGGTACGGGCCGCTGAACGCGCGGACCATCGTGGTCAGCGGCTCGACCGCCTGGGAGGGCATGGCGGCGATGTCCAGGCGGCCCGCGCGCAGCTCGTGCACGGCCGCGACGCTGGCGCGGGCCGTCTCCAGGCCGCGCACGGCGGCGCGGGCCGGTTCGATCAACGCCGTCCCGGCTTCGGTGAGCACCGCGCGGCGGCCGATCCGGTGGAACAGACTGCCGCCCAGGTCCCGCTCCAGCGCCTGCACGGCCTGGGAGAGCGCGGGCTGTGAGACGTACAGGGCGTTCGCCGCCCGGTTGAACCCTCCCTGATCGACGATCGCGAGGAAGTACTCCAGCTGCCGGATGTCCATGACGGCCATCCTGCCTGCGGCTCGGCGGGAGTCTCACGCACGCGGCGCCCGACGCCCCGTGCCGCCCGACATCCCCGCCGCCCGCCGCCCCCGCCGCTCAGCGGCCATCTCACCCGTGCCAGGACCTCCACAACGCCGCATACGCCCCGTCCGCCCGCACCAGCTCGTCATGGCTGCCGAGTTCGCTGATGCGGCCGTTCTCGACCACGGCGATGACGTCCGCGTCGTGCGCGGTGTGCAGCCGATGGGCGATGGCCACGACGGTGCGGCCGTCGAGGACGCGGGCCAAGCAGCGCTCCAGATGGCGGGCCGCGCGCGGGTCCAGGAGCGAGGTCGCCTCGTCGAGGACCAGCGTGTGTGGGTCGGCAAGGACCAGGCGGGCAAGCGCGATCTGCTGCGCCTGCGCGGGGGTGAGCCCGGAACCGCCGGAGCCGACCTCCGTGTCGAGCCCGTCGTCCATGCCCCGCGCCCAGTCGCCCGCGTCGACGGCGCCCAGCGCCGCCCACAGCTCGGCGTCGCTCGCGCCGGTCCGTGCGAGCAGCAGGTTGTCCCGCAGCGAGCCCACGAAGACGTGGTGCTCCTGGTTGACGAGCGCCACATGCGCGCGGACGTCCTCGGCGGGCATCCGCGTCAGCTCGGCGCCGCCCAGCGTGACCTGGCCGGTCCGCGGCCCGTAGATCCCGGCGAGCAGCCGCCCCAGCGTGGACTTGCCCGCGCCGGAAGGACCGACGAGCGCCACCCGCGAACCGGGCTCGACGGCGAGGGAGACCTCACGGAGCACGTCCACGCCCGCGCGGTAGCCGAAGTGCACGTCGTCCGCGTGGACGGCGCGCCCCTCCGGCCGCACGGAGGGGTCGCCCGCGTCCGGCTCGATGTCGCGCACGCCCACGAGCCGGGCCAGCGACACGTGTGCGACCTGCATCTCGTCGTACCAGCGCAGAATGATGTTCAGCGGGTCGACGAGCATCTGCGCGATCAGCGCGCCCGTCGTGAGCTGACCCACGCCGATCCACCCCTGGAGCACGAACACGCCGCCGATCATGAGGACCGAGCAGAGCACGATGATGTGGGTGGCGTTGATGACCGGGAAGAGGACGGAGCGCAGGTAGAGGGTGTAGCGCTCCCAGGCGGTCCACTCCTTGATGCGCTGCTCCGACTGCTCGACACGGCGCGCCCCGAGCCGGTGCGCCTCCACGGTCCGGCCCGCGTCGACGGTCTCGGCGAGCGCGGCGGCGACGGCCGCGTACCCGGCGGCCTCCGAACGGTACGCGGACGGCGCCCGGTTGAAGTACCAGCGGCAGCCGACGACCAGCAGCGGCACGGCCAGGAGCAGCGCGGGTGCGAGCGGCGGCGCGGTCACGGCGAGGCCGCCGATGAGGAGGCCCGCCCAGACCACGCCGATGGCGAGCTGCGGCACGGCCTCGCGCATGGCGTTGGCGAGCCGGTCGATGTCCGTGGTGATCCGGGACAGCAGGTCGCCGGTGCCCGCGCGCTCCAGGACGCCCGGCGGCAGGCCGACCGACCGGACCAGGAAGTCCTCCCGCAGGTCCGCCAGCATGCGCTCGCCGAGCATCGCCCCGCGCAGCCGCACCTGGTGCACGAAGAACGCCTGCACGAGGAGTGCGACGGCGAACAGGCCGATGGTGCGCTCCAGATGGAGCTCGCGGGCGTTGTCGGAGACGCTCTCGACGAGGTCCCCGAGGAGGTACGGGCCCACCATGGAGGACGTCACGCCGATCGTGTTCACGGCGATGAGCGTCAGGAAGGCGCGCCGGTGGCGCCGGAACAGCTCGCGCACATAGGCCCGTACGGTGGCGGGCGCCCCGACGGGCAGCGTCTCCGCGGTGGTCGGGGCGGCCGGGTCGTACTCCGGCGGCGCCAGGCCGATCATGCGGGCTCCTCGATGTCGATGCCGATGGGGAGGTCGATTCCGGTTTCGGTGGTGGCACTCACGCGGTCGCTGTCGGCCGCCTCGTCGTCCGTCTCGCGGGTCACCACGGCCCGGTAGCGGGGCTCGCCGACGATCAGTTCGCGGTGCTCGCCGACCGCGGCGACCTCGCCGTCGTGCAGGAACACGACACGGTCGGCCCGGTCCAGGAGCAGGGGAGACGAGGTGAGGACGACGGTCGTGCGGCCGGCGCGCAGGTCGCGCAGGCCGTCCGCGATCCGGGCCTCGGTGTGCGAGTCGACTGCGGACGTCGGCTCGTCGAGGACCAGGGCCTCCGGGTCGGTGACCAGCGACCGGGCGAGCGCGAGGCGCTGGCGTTGGCCGCCGGACAGGGAGCGGCCGCGCTCGGTGAGGCGGGCCTCCATCGGATCGTCGGCGACCGAGCCCTGGACTAGGGCGTCGAGCACGTCGTCGCACTGCGCGGCGGCGAGGGCCTGCTTGGCGCTCACGGCTCCCGACGACGGTACGTCGAGGAGCGCGCGGAGCGTTCCGGACAGCAGGACGGGGTCCTTGTCCTGGACGAGGACGGCGGTGCGGGCGGTGTCGAGGGCCAGATCGTCCAGCGGCACGTCGCCGAGCCGCACGGACGGCAGGTCCGCCGCCTCCGGGAACGCCGGGTGCCCGCCGAGCCGCTCCGCGAGCCGCCCGGCCGCGTCCGGGTCGCCGCAGACCACGGCGGTGAGGCGGCCGGCCGGGGCGAGGAGGCCGGTGGCCGGGTCGTGCAGGTCGCCGGAGGGCACGGCGTCGCCGGACGTGGCCTTCGCGGACCTGGACGTGGCCTGTGCGGACGTACCCTTCGCCGCCGTCGTCCGCTGGAGGGCGAGCACCCGCGCCGCCCGCTTCGCCGACGGCCGCGAGAAGGAGTACGCCATCGCGATCTCCTCGAAGTGCCGCAGTGGATAGTTGAGCAGCATCACCGCGCTGTACACGGTGACCAGTTCGCCCACCGTGATGCGGCCGTCGCGGGCGAGATGAACGCCGTGCCAGAGCAGTACGACCAGCAGCAGCCCCGGCAGCAGGACCTGGATCGCCGAGATCACCGCCCACATGCGCGCGCTGCGCACCGCCGCCGTCCGCACCTCCTGCGAGGCACGGCGGTAGCGCTCCAGGAACAGTTCCTCGCCGCCGATGCCGCGCAGCACCCGCAGGCCCGCGACCGTGTCCGACGCCAGCTCGGTGGCGTGCCCGGCCTTCTCCCGCTGGACGTCCGCGCGCCGCGTCGCGCGGGGCAGCAGAGGCAGGACGGCGAGCGCCAGGACCGGTATGCCGACGGCGACGACGATGCCGAGCGAGGGCTGGTACACGAGCAGGCCCACGCACACCGCGACCACGGTGAGCGCAGCCGCCGCGAACCGCGAAAGCGCCTCCACGAACCAGCCGATCTTCTCGACGTCCCCGGTGGACACCGCTACGACCTCACCTGCGGCGACGCGCCGGGTGAGCGCGGCACCGAGCACCGCGGTGCGGCGCGCGAGCAACTGCTGGGTGCGGGCCGCCGCCATGATCCAGTTGGTGACGGCGGTGCGGTGCAGCATCGTGTCACCGGCCGCGACGGCGATCCCGGCGAGCAGGATCACACCGCCCGCGAGGGCGAGCCGGGTGCCGGAGCGGTCGACGACGGCCTGCACCGCGAGCCCCACGGTGTACGGCAGCGCGGCGATGCCGAGGAAGTGCAACAGGCCCCAGCCGAGCGCCTTGAGCTGGCCGCCGAGTTGGTTGCGGCCGAGCCAGATCAGGAAACGAGGGCCGGAGCGAGTATCGGGTTCGCCCGGATCTGCATACGGAAGATCGCGAATGTGCATGATGTCCCAGCGCGCGGAGGTAACAAACCGTGAAAGGTTCGCCTCGTACGGTGGTGCGAAGCAAACGATTTTCCGTGGCCGGGCAAAGAGTCGGCCATCCCGCCGGGGCGGCGCGCGTCCGTGGCGGGGGGCGTGAGCGCCCGGTGCGACGATGGGGGACATGCGAATAGCTGCTCTGGTGCGAACGGCGGCCGCGACAGCGGCCTGCTCCGTCCTGTTGACGTCCTGCGGTGGTTCGGGCGACGACGGGGACGGCGGGGGCGAGGGCGCCGCACGCGAGGAGGGGCGCACGGGCGCCGGTGCGGCCGAGAGTTCGCGGCTCATTCCGGACGTGGGCGACCGGCTCCAGTCGCGGATCCCGAAGAACTCCCGTCAGGTCGTGGCGGTGTACGGGGAGGGAAGGAACTCGGCGGACGCGACGGTCGTTCTGTACACGAGGACGGGCGGGAAGAAGTCCGGCACGGGGAAGTCCGGGTCGGGCGCGTCCGGCCCCACCTGGAAGAAGACCCGCAGCTGGCCCGCCCACAACGGCAAGAAGGGCTGGACCCCCGACCACCGCGAGAACGACAAGCGCAGCCCTGTCGGCGTGTTCACGCTCACCGACGCGGGCGGCGTCCTCGACGACCCCGGCGCCCGGCTGCCGTACACCGAGTCGGCCGCCTTCCAAGCACCGCACTACTGGCCCAAGACCCACTGGCACGACTTCGACCACGTCATCGCCATCGACTACAACCGCGTGAAGGGCGCCCCGCCCAACGACCCGACGCGCCCCCAGGGCCAGTCCAAGGGCGGCAGCATCTGGCTGCACATGGACCACGGCAGCGGGACGTCCGGATGCGTGAGCCTGTCGAAGTCCGGCATGCGCTATCTGCTGCGCACGCTGGACCCGAAGCTGCGCCCGGTCGTCGTGATGGGGGACAGGGCGGCCCTGCGGAGCTGAGACGCGGGGTGGGCCCGGTGGGCCCGGGCCCACCCCGCGGCTTCAGGACTCCTTCGGCTTCTCCGAGTCCATGCCCGGGCGCGCCTTCTTCCACAGCCCCCGGGTGAAGTCCGGGATCGCCTGCGGAGCGCCCTTCGCCTTGATCGAGGCGTGGCTCAGCGGCACCGGCGCCGTCCACGTCGCCGCGTCGTACACGTCGAAGTCCGGCAGCAGCCCGAGCCGCATGCACTGCATCAGCCGGAAGATCATCATGTAGTCCATGCCGCCGTGCCCGCCGGGCGGGTTGGCGTGCTCCTTCCACAGCCAGTGGTCGAACTCGGCGGCGTACTTACCGAAGTCGCCCCACTCGTCGTTCGTGTGGTCGGGCTCGATGTAGATGCGCTCCGGGTAGTCCTCGAAGACGCCCCTCGTGCCGCCGAGGCTGTTGATGCGGCTGTAGGGGTGGGGTGTGGAGACGTCGTGCTCCAGGCGGATCACGCGGCCCTTGGCGGTCTGCACGAGGCTGATCGTGCGATCGCTCTCGATGTACGTCTCCTTCCAGCTCGGGTCGCCGGGCGGCATGTGCTCCTTGCGGTACTCGGCGAGGCCGAGGGAGGGCGTGCCGAAGCTGGATATGTGCGTGACGCGGTCGCCGCGGTTGACGTCCATGTAGTTGGCGACGGGGCCGAAGCCGTGGTTCGGGTAGAGGTCGCCGCGCAGCCGCGTGTGCCACAGGCGGCGCCACGGGCCCTCGTAGTACTTGGGGTCGAACATCAGGCCGCGCAGGTCGTGGTTGTACGCGCCCGCGCCGTGCAGCAGATCGCCGAACTTGCCCGCGTGCGCCATCCGCAGGACCCGCATCTCGTTCTTGCCGTAGCAGCAGTTCTCCAACTGCATACAGTGTCTGCGGGTCCGCTCGGACAGGTCGACCAGCGCCCACAGTTCGTCGAGGCGCATCGCGATCGGACACTCCACGCCGACGTGCTTGCCGTTCAGCATCGCCGACTTGGCCATGTCGAAGTGCAGGTCCCAGGGCGTCGCCACGTACACGAAGTCGAGGTCGCCGCGCTCGCACAGCTTCTCGTAGGCGTGGTCGCCATTGGTGTACGTCGCCGGGGCGGGCTGGCCGGCGGCCACCACCTTCTTCGCAGCCGCGGCCGTCTTGTCCTTGACCGGGTCGCACAGGGCGACGACGCGGACGCCGGGCAGGGCGAGGAACAGGTCGATCATGCTGCCGCCGCGGTTGCCGAGGCCGATGATGCCGACGCGGACCGTGGAGCGGCGCTCGAACGGCACGCCGATCATCGTCTTGCCCTTGCGGGCGGGGGCCTCGACGGGGGACTGGGCCGGGCCCGCGGCGGCGCCCGCGGGGGCTTCGGCGGGGGCGTCCGCATGGGCGGTGCCGGACGCGAAGGCACCAAGGCCCAGGCCTGCTCCGGCGATTCCTGCCGTGCGGAGGACCGTGCGCCTGGAGTGACCGCCAGTGGATTCGTCGGTGGACTCTTCGGGTGCCGGTGTCGCGTTCTCGTCGTGCATCGGACCTCCGTCATCGCGGTGCCTACCTAGGGGCGGAAGACACCTTGATGGCGGGGCGGTCGGGGCGCAAGAGACCGAAGTGGCCAGGGGGTTGGACTTTTCGCGGGGCGGGCTTGCACTTGCGGACCCGGCGGGTCCGGGGGAGGACGGTGATCCGCTCCGCGTCGCCGCCCCCCCACGTCGCCGACCCGCCCCGCGCCGCTGACCGAGTGCGTCGGTCAGCGCGTGACGACGTTGTGCGCCGGGATGATCTGCGGCTCGCCGTCGGCGTGGCCGAGATCGGCGAGGATCGGTTGGAGGATCTTCGCGAAGTTCTCGAGGGCTTCCTCGGACTCCCACACGTCGATGACCCGCCACCCGCCTTCGACCGGCCCGGCCGCGTGGGAGATCAGCCCGGGTGCGGGAATGTCGGCGAGCGACGCGAACTCGCCGCCGTCGGTGAGACGGCTGATGCAGGCGTCGTAGAGCTCCTGTCCGACGCCCGGAATCTCGAAAGTGACGATGATGGCCATGTCGTCCCCCCACTGCTCGCTCAACTCGTGCGGCGATCGCTCCGGTCGGTGCGACGCCCTTCATGCCTACCCGACGGCCGTGCGCGCGTCGACGTCTTGTGGGGGCCGGGCGAGGGGAGGTGAGGTGCGCGGGGGCGTCCCGCGCCCCCGGTGAGCCGACTGCCACCTGATGTGCGCCGCACGGCGCCGTTCGAGGAGGGCAGGGACGACGGTCCGGAAGCACCCACCGGAAGTACGAGCCGTGTCACTCCGGGCCCGTCGGGCGCGTGGCCCGCTCCAGCTCCTGCAGCACCGAGCCGTACTCCCGGCCCGTCGCGTGCTGCATGCCCACCTCGCACAGGCGGTTCGCCGAGAGGTGGGCGTCGAAGTGACGGGACGTCACCTCGACGGCCTCCCGGTGCGTGGCCGACTCGGTGAGTTCCTTGTGGAGCATGCCCCGGTCGCCCGCGAAGGCGCAGCAGCCCGCGTCGTCCGGGACCACGACCTCGTCGGCGCAGGCCTCGGCGACGGCGCTCAGCTGCGGCTCGTCGCCCAAGTGGCGCATGGAACAGGTGGGGTGGAGGACGGCGGAGGCCGCGGTGCGGTGGATGGTCAGGTGGGGGAGGAGGTCGTCGGCGGCCCAGACGACGGAGTCGAGGACCGTCAGCTCCTTGTGCAGTTGGTGGTTGTCGGGCGTGAGGTACGGCACGACCTCGTGCGCGATGCCGAGCGTGCAGGACGAGGCGTCCACGATCAGGGGCAGCGCGCCGCCCGCCGTCCAGCCCCAGGCCGCCTCGACGATGCGGTTGGCCATGACGCGGTTCCCCGCCTCGTACCCCTTGGAGTGCCAGATCGTGGCGCAGCACGTCCCGGCGACGTCGTCCGGGATCCACACCGGCTTGCCCGCGCGGGCCGAGACCGCGACGACGGCCTGCGCGAGGGGGATCTCGCCGGGGCTGGCGAAGATGCGGTTCACACACGCCGGGTAGTAGACGGCGGCCGCGCCCACGCGCGCGGTGCGCGGGAGCCGGGCGGGGGCGGCGCCCGGGATCTCCGGCAGCCACTCGGGGACCAGGTCGGGGCGGACGGCCTTGCGGGCGGACCGGGTGACGGCGGTCAGGAGCCGGTCGCCCCGGCCGCCGCCGAGGCGGGCGCCGAGCAGGTCGGCCGCGGCCACCGCGAGCCGGGCGGACGCCTCGACCGCCTTGAAGTTCCGCGCGGCGAGCGCTGCCGCCCTCTCCTCGCGCGGCGAGTGCCGGGTGTGCCGGAAGTCCTTCATCAGGGCGCCCGTGTCGATGCCGACCGGGCAGGCCAGCTTGCACGTCGCGTCGCCCGCGCAGGTGTCCACGGCGTCGTATCCGTACGCCGCCACGAGGCCGTCCTCGACCGGTGAGCCCGGCCGCTGGCGCAGCATCTCGCGGCGCAGCACGATGCGTTGGCGGGGTGTGGTCGTCAGGTCCTCGCTGGGGCAGGTCGGTTCGCAGAAGCCGCACTCGATGCACGGGTCCGCGAGCAGTTCGATCTTCGGGATCGTCTTGAGGCCCCGGAGATGGGCCCGCGGGTCGCGGTCCAGGACGACGCGGGGCGCGAGCACGCCGTCCGGGTCGATGACGCGCTTCGTGCGCCACATCAACTCCGTGGCCTTCCGGCCCCATTCGAGCTCCAGGAACGGCGCGATGTTGCGGCCCGTGGCGTGCTCGGCCTTCAGCGAGCCGTCGAACCGTTCCACGGTGAGGCGGCAGAACTCGTCCATGAACGCGGCGTACCGGTCCACGTCGGCAGGCCTGCCCGCGTCGAAGGCGAGCAGGAAGTGCAGGTTGCCGTGCGCGGCGTGCCCGGCGACGGCCGCGTCGAAGCCGTGCCGCGTCTGGAGTTCGAGCAGGCTCTGGCAGGCGTCCGCAAGGCGCGCGGGGGGCACGGCGAAGTCCTCGGTGATCAGCGTCGTGCCCGCGGGACGGGAGCCGCCGACGGCCGTCACGAACGCCTTGCGCGCCTTCCAGTAGCCCGCGATCGTCTTCGCGTCCCGGGTGAAGCCGTTCGTCACGGAGGCCACCGGCGCCACGAGGGTGAGGCCGTCGAGGACCCGCGCGGCCGCTGCCTCGTACGCCTCCTGGCGGGCCTCGTCGGGTGCGCGGAACTCCACCAGGAGCGCGGCGGTGTCCTTCGGCAGCCGCGCCCAGTCGGCCGGGACGCCCTGGACGCTGACGGACGCGCGCAGGGTGTTGCCGTCCATCAGCTCCACGGCCAGGGCGCCCGCCTCGTTGAAGCGCGGCACGGCGGCAGCGGCGGCGGGCAGGGACGGGAAGAAGAGCAGCGCCGTCGACACGCGCCGGTCGAGCGGCAGCGTGTCGAAGACGACTTCGGAGATGAAGCCGAACGTGCCCTCGGAGCCGACCATCAGGCCGCGCAGGATCTCCACGGGCGTGCTGCCGTCGAGGAACGCGTCCAGACGGTAGCCGTTCGTGTTCTTGATCTCGTACTTCGCTCGGATGCGGGCCGTGAGTTCCGGGTCCGCCTCGATCTCGCGCTTGATGTCGAGCAGGCCCGCGCACAGGGCGGGCTCCGCATGGGCGAGCTGCTCGTCGGCGTCCGGCTCGGCGGTGTCGACGACCGTGCCCGAGGGCAGCACGCACGTCAGGGACGCCACCGTGCGGTAGGAGTTGCGGGTGGTGCCCGCCATCATTCCGGAGGCGTTGTTCGCGACGACGCCGCCGACGGTGCAGGCGATGGCGCTTGCCGGGTCCGGGCCGAGTACGCGTCCGTGCCGGGCGAGGGTGACGTTGGCGCGCGCGATCGTCGTGCCGGGGCCGATCCGCGCGCGCGAGCCGTCCCCGAGGACCTCGACGCCCGCCCAGTGCCTGCGTACGTCCACGAGGATGTCCTCGCCCTGCGCCTGGCCGTTGAGGGAGGTCCCGGCGGCGCGGAAGACGACCTCGCGGCCCCGGCCGTGCGCGTACGACAGGACGGCCGAGACGTCGTCGATGTCCTCGGCGACGACCACGACCTGCGGCACGAAGCGGTAGGGGCTCGCGTCGGACGCGTACCGGACCAGGTCCGACACCTTCGTCAGGACCTTCTCGGCGCCGAGGATCGCGGTGAGATCGGCGCGCAGCGGCTCGGGGGTGCCGCCCGCGCGGCTGTCAGGGACCCGGTCGGGGGACGGCGCGCGGCCGTCCGGGGCGGGGCGCAGTGCGTCGGGGTCGGGCTCCAGCAGGGGCATGGCCTCTCCTCGGCAGATCGGCTGCGGTTCCTCGCGGGCTCGCCGCGGTCCCCGGCGGGGTCAGCAGCGGTGTCGCTCCGGCACGTCGAACAGGGCGTCGAGCAGGCCGCCCAGCTGCGCGCGCTGCGCGGCGTCCAACGGAGCCAGGATGTCCTCCGCGGCGGCCCGGCGCGCGCCGCGGAGCCGTCCGAGGGCCTTGAGTCCGCCTTCGGTCAGCTCGATGCGGATGACCCGGCGGTTCGTGGGGTCGGGGACGCGGCGCACCATGTCGGCCGCCTCCAGGCCGTCGACCAGGCTGGTCACGGCGCGCGGCACGACTTCCAGGCGCTCCGCGAGGTCGGCCATGCGGGGCGGCTGCTCGTAGTGCGCGAGGGTGCGCAGGAGGCGGGACTGCGCCGGGGTGACGCCGATGGGCTCCAGGTGGCGCTTCTGGATGCGGTGCAGCCGACGGGTGAGCCGCAGCAGCTGCTCGGCCAGCAGTCCGTCGGTGTCCGGGGTGTTCATGGGCGAAGGTCCGGGGTGCTCATGCCAGGAATATTATCAGGACCTGTTTCATTGTGAGTATAGGTAACAATGAGCTACGCTCTCATGGTCATCGTCGGTGCGCTCTCGACGTCGGTGCGGATGCGCCGCCGCCCGCGCGCGCCGCCCTCCGTCACCCTCCCGTAGGAGCCCATGCGCCACGACAACCCCCTGTGGAAACCCCCGACCGATGATCCCGGTGCCGCGGAGCAACCGCGCCAGTTGCGCCGGATCCTGCGTCTCTTCCGTCCCTACCGCGCCCGTCTCGGCCTCGTCGGCCTGCTGGTCGCCGCCGCGTCGCTGGTGTCCGTGGCCACCCCCTTCCTTCTGAAGGAGATCCTCGACACCGCGATCCCCGAGGGCCGCACGGGCCTGCTGAGCCTGCTGGCGCTCGGCATGATCCTCAGCGCGGTCGTCACCAGCGTCTTCGGCGTCCTGCAGACCCTGATCTCCACGACCGTCGGCCAGCAGGTCATGCACGACCTGCGCACCGCTGTGTACGGCCGCCTCCAGCGCATGTCGCTCGCCTTCTTCACGCGCACCCGCACGGGCGAGGTCCAGTCCCGCATCGCCAACGACATCGGCGGCATGCAGGCGACGGTCACGTCCACGGCGACGTCCCTGGTGTCGAACCTGACGAGCGTCATCGCGACCGTCGTCGCCATGCTCGCCCTCGACTGGCGCCTGACTGTCGTCTCCCTCCTGCTGCTCCCGGTGTTCGTCTGGATCAGCCGCCGCGTCGGCCGCGAGCGCAAGAAGATAGCGACCGAACGACAGAGACAGATGGCGGTGATGGCCGCCACGGTCACCGAGTCGCTGTCCGTCAGCGGCATCCTGCTCGGCCGCACGATGGGCCGCGCCGACTCGCTGACCCGCTCCTTCGAGGAGGAGTCCCGCCAACTCGTCGACCTCGAGGTCCGCTCGAACATGGCGGGACGCTGGCGCATGGCCGTGATCACGATCGTGATGGCCGCCATGCCCGCCGTCATCTACTGGAGCGCGGGACTCGCCTTCCAGTTCGGCGGGCCCACCGTCTCGATCGGCACCCTCGTCGCCTTCGTCTCGCTCCAGCAGGGCCTGTTCCGGCCGACCGTGAGCCTGCTGTCGACCGGCGTGCAGATCCAGACGTCCCTGGCGCTGTTCCAGCGCATCTTCGAGTACTTGGACCTGCCCATCGACATCACCGAGCGCGCCGACGCGGTCCGCCTGGAGGCGATCAAGGGCGAGGTCCGGTTCGAGAACGTCTCGTTCCGGTACGACGGCCAGGGCGCCGCCCTCCTCGACGGCATCGACCTCGCCATCCCCGCGGGCGGGAGCCTCGCGGTCGTGGGGCCGACGGGATCGGGCAAGTCCACCCTGAGCCACCTGGTGCCCCGCCTGTACGACGTGACCGGCGGCCGCGTCACGCTCGACGGCGTCGACGTGCGCGACCTGGACTTCGACACGCTCGCCCGCGCGGTCGGCGTCGTCTCCCAGGAGGCGTATCTCTTCCACGCCTCGGTCGCGGAGAACCTGCGCTTCGCCAAGCCGGACGCCACGGACGAGGAACTGCACGCGGCCGCGCGGGCCGCCCAGATCCACGACCACATCGCCTCCCTGCCCGACGGGTACGACACCGTCGTCGGGGAGCGCGGCCACCGCTTCTCCGGCGGCGAGAAGCAGCGCCTCGCCATCGCCCGCACCATCCTGCGCGACCCGCCCGTCCTCATCCTCGACGAGGCGACCAGCGCGCTCGACACCCGCACGGAGCACGCCGTGCAGCAGGCCATCGACGCCCTGTCGGCCAACCGGACGACGCTCACGATCGCCCATCGCCTGTCGACCGTCCGCGACGCCGACGAGATCGTGGTCCTCGACTCCGGGCGCATGGCCGAGCGCGGCACCCACGGCGAGCTGCTAGACCGGGGCGGCCGGTACGCCGCGCTGGTCCGCAGGGACGCCCAGCTGGAGCCGGCGACGTGAGGCAGTGGGGCGAGCTGCGCTCAGATATGCAGCAAATAAGAGGAATGTCGGGTTAGCGTGCCCGCATGCACAACACGACCCCCCGACGGGGCTTGAAGCGGGGCGCGATCCGGCTGACGCGCCGGGGCCGGATCGCCGCGATCGCGATCGGCACCGCGGCGGCGGCCACCGCCGTGGCGGTGCCGCTCCTGCTGCCCGAGGAAGAACCCCGGCCCAAGACGCTCACCATCCCCGAGGGCTGGCGCTCCGTCCAGGTGTACGAGGCCGTCGACAAGGCCCTTGACGTGCGGTCCGGCACGACGAAGCAGGCTGTGTCGAAGACCGACCTCAAGCTCCCGGGCGACGCCGGCGGCAACCCCGAGGGCTATCTCTTCCCCGCGACCTACCCCCTCAGCTCCCAGTCGACGCCCGCCTCCGTCCTGTCGTACATGGTCAACACGGCGAACAAGAAGTTCAGCGGCGGCCATGTCACCGCCGGGGCCGACCGGAACGCGGTGAACGTCTACCAGACCGTCACCATCGCGAGCATGGTCGAGGCCGAGGCGGACAACCCGGCGGACATGGGCAAGGTCGCCCGCGTCATCTACAACCGCCTCGATCGGGGCATGCCGCTCCAGATGGACTCGACCATCAACTACGCCCTGAACCGCTCCACCCTCAAGACCACCAACCGTGACACGAAGATCGGCAGCCCCTACAACACCTACGCCCGCATGGGCCTGCCGCCCACCCCCATCGCCAACCCCGGCGAGGCCGCCATGCGCGCCGCGACCAGCCCGCCCCAGGGGGACTGGCTGTACTTCGTGACGGTGAAGCCCGGAGACACGCGGTTCACCGCGAACTACGAGGAGCAGCAGCGCAACGTGGCGGAGTTCAACAGGAACGGGCAGCCGGCCGCCTGAGGAACAGCCTTGTGCCGTCCCGAGGCGGCGCGAGACGCTGGCGTGCGCTCCTCGCCGTACCGCGGGCACCCCTCGCGCCGCGCCGCACCAGAGGCACCGTACGCCCGGCGCGCGACCCGCAATGCACCGCACATGATCCGACCCATCCATGGTCCATGAAAGGTTCAGGTGCACCGCAGATGAGAACGTCCATACGTCGTCGCCCGGCAGCCCTGGTGCTGCCCGGCGTGCTGCTCGCCGCAGGTCTTCAACTCGGGTCCGGTCCCGCCGCCCAGGCCACGTCCGCCACCGAGGCCGCGCCCGCCGACCGGGCGGCCCCGGAAGGGAAGTTACGGCTGGCCGGTACCGGCGAGACCGCCGTGCCGGACAGCTGGATCGTCGTCCTGAGAGAGCCCGGGGGCACCGCGCCCGCCCCTGATTCCCCTTCCCCTTCCTCCTCGTCCACCACCGCCTCTGATGTGTCCGCGGTAGCGCGCGATCTCGTCGGGCGAGCCGAAGGGGCGCGCGTCGGGCATGTGTACCGGGCGGCGCTGCGCGGCTTCTCCGTGCGGATGAGCCACGCGCAGGCGGCCCGCACGGCCGCCGATCCCCGCGTCGCGTACATCCGCCAGGACACCCGCGTGCGGATCGCCGCGCCGCCGACACGCCCGGCACCGACGCACCTCGCGGCGACCGACGAGACGCAGCCCAACGCCCCCTGGGGCCTCGACCGCATCGACCAGCGCCGGCTCCCGCTGTCCACGACGTACACGTACCGGACCACGGCGCCGAACGTCAGCGTGTACGTGATCGACACCGGACTGCGCACCACGCACACGGAGTTCGGCGGCCGGGCCTCGGTCGGGATCGACACCGTGAACGACGGGCAGAACGGCAACGACTGCCACGGTCACGGTACGCACGTCGGCGGCGTCGCCGCGGGTGCCACCTACGGGGTGGCCAAACAGGCCAAGCTGGTGGCGGTCCGCGTCCTCAACTGCCAAGGGTCCGGCACGACGTCAGGGGTCGTCGCGGGAGTCGAGTGGGTGACGGCCAAGGCGGCGAGGCCCGCTGTGGCGAACATGAGCCTGGGCGGCGGGATCAGCGACGTCCTGGACCGCGCGGTGCGCAACTCCATCCGCTCGGGGGTCACTTACGCCGTCTCGGCGGGCAGTGCCGGACAGCCGGGCGGCGCCTGCTCCACCTCGCCCGCGCGGGTGCCCGAAGCGATCACCGTCGCCGGAAGCGACCGCTCCGACCGCGTGATGTCCTCGTCCAACACCGGCAAGTGCGTGTCGCTGTTCGCGCCCGGCGCGCAGATCCCCTCGGCCTGGAAGGACAGCGACACCGCCACGGCCACCCTCAGCGGCACGTCGATGGCCACCGCGCACGCCACCGGGGCCGCCGCGCTGCACCTCGGATTCCGGCCCGGGGACACCGCGGCGCAGGTGAAGCAGGGCCTGGTCGACAACGCCACCACCGGGGTGCTCCAGGGCCCCGCACCGGTCGCGCCCGACAAGCTCCTCTACACCCTGTATCTGCCCTAGCCGGTCCCTGAATCCGCCCCGAGCCACCCCCGCACGTACCCGGCACAACCCCTGTGGGCAGCTGGCCTGTCCGGCGGCGCCGTGCCGCCGGACAGGTCCGTGCGGGTACGAGTCGGCGGCTCCCGCCGCAGCGGCGCAGGGTGGCCGAGTGCGGTGGCCGAGGGCCGGTCAGAGGGGTCGCGCTGCTGACATCTGGTCAGTAACTGACCTCGCCGCGAACTGATTTGAGTCAGCATGAGTCACTGATTGTTCCCCGATCGCCAGTTTCAGTCGCCGACGCCGCGCGAAGGTTCCATGCTGGGCTCCCGGTTCCCGGCACGAGGGCGTCCACAGGCGTCCGAGGGGTCGGCTCCGGACTCGACGCATATCTCGAACGCATATCTCGAACGCATATGAGGAGCCTGATGCACGGGCGAGACAGGAAAGACCCAGGCGGCGGGCACGACGAGCTGGGCCCACCACCGGCCGGCCGGGGTGAGGAGGGCACCGGGTGACCGGCAAGCCCATGTCGCCCGAGGACACCCCGCGCAGCAAGCGGGGCCGCAAGCTCGGGCCGATCACGGCCGGGACGGGGCGTGCGCACCGCGCCTGGCTGGAGCCGCTGCGCGGGGCCTACCAGGCCAGCGGCCTGACCATCGGCCAGTTGGAACGCGAGACGGGCTGGTCCCGCTCGAAGATATCCGAGCTGCTGCGCGCCGCGGGACGCTACCCGCGCTGGGAGTTCACGCGCAGCCTGCTCACCGCGCTGCACTGGCCCGCCCCGTCGATGGCGGACATGCGCGCGCTCTGGGCCCTTGCCGCCCGCGAGGCCAACAAGCGAACCATCTGGATCAACAGCTGCCTGCAGGGGGACGGCCTGTCCGCCGACGACCGCCTTCCCGTGCACTTCTCCGCGTTCCAGGACCTCTACCGCGACGCCTACACCGGCTACGCGCACACGTTCCTGCGCCGCCGCGCCGAGGCGCGCCGCGCCGTCGACGACGTCTTCATCCTGCTGCTGTTCCTCTGGGACGAGGCGCTCGCCAGCGACAACCCGGAGCGGTTCGCCTGGCAGATCCTGCGCCAGACCGTCATGGAGCGCACCCCGCATCCCGACAACAGCCCCGCGCTGGTGGAAGCGGCCTTCGACACCCTCGCCCTGCGTACGGCCGCCGACCCCGTCGCGCAGATCGAGGAGTCGATGTTCCTCTTCGACGGGATGCGCAGGCTGCCGGCCGGGCAGCTCGACGTGATGGTGCTGCTGCATCTGCGCGGCCTGGACGAGACCGCTGTCGCCGCCGTCCTCGGCATTCCGCTCGCCGCGGTGCGCTCCACCGCCCGGCATGCCCGGCGCCACCTCGACGGCCGCCTCCGCACCGCCACCCAGGAGGGACACCCCGGTGACCGTAGCGATTGACGAACTGCTCGCCCGCGCCCGGCTCCTCGACGACACCGACACCCCGTACGACCATGTGCGCGCCGTCCGCCCCGGCGCCGCCCCCGCCCACGGGCGGCTCGCGGCCACCGGCGCCGGTGTGTGCGCCGCGGCCGGTCTCCCGCCGGGGTCGGTGCACGCCGTCATGCCGCAGGCGGGCCGGGGCAGGAAGGACGGCGTGGCCCGGGCCGCGGCGCGGGACCTGCAGAGCCTGTGCGAGGCCGTCGTGACCACCGCGGCGGTCACCTCGCTGAGCGACTTCCTCACCCAGGCGCTGCCGAAGCCGCCGGGCGCCCGGGTCCTCGGCTGCATCCTGCAGTTGAGCGGCGCTGAGGACTCGGCCCGGTTCTGGTGGCAGTACGCGGCGGGCGCGGGCGACACCGCCGCCTCGTACTGCCTCTATCTGCATCACCTCTCGCTCGGGGAGCGAGGTGAGGCGGCGTGGTGGCAGCAGCAGACGCCCAGCGCGGTGCTCCCGGCGCGGGCCGCGGACGAGCCGGGCGGCTGCCCGGAACCGGGCTTTCCGCTCAACCATCCGCCCGTGCGGACCGACCCGAGCGTGCCGACGACGCTGCGCGTCCTGAGCAGACTGAAGGTCTCCGAACGGGCGGCGGGTCTCGGGACCAGGCCCGCGGTCGTGGGCGCGGTCATGGACTATGTGGCGACCGCCGTCAGCTACGTCGACCCCGACATCGAACTCCCGCTGCCCGACGCCGACTTCACCGATCACATCCGCGTCCTGACGACCAGGTCCACGGGCGCCCCCCGCACGGCGTCGCGGCGCCGTCCGCTCGCCGTACGACGGCGGAGACGTTCGGAGAGCGCGTGACCGGAGCGGAGAAAAGGCGCATAGCGGGCATGTGGGTGATACTTGGACGGAATTTCCCTGACAGGTAGGTACGCAGAGGGCCTTTGGCCCGGTGCGCGGCGAGCGCACGGGGCCGGAGGGCCGCGAAGGGATGAGATGTCCCGTGGCCCGTGACCTGGACTCCTCGGGCCCCGCCGCGGTCGGCCGTGCGACGCCAGGGCGCGGCCGCTGGGCCGCGCTCGCCGTGCTGTGCGCCAGCCTGCTCCTGGTCGCGATGGACGCCACCATCCTCAATGTGGCGCTGCCGTCGCTGATCGACGACATGCGGCCCACCGCCGTCGAACAGCTGTGGATCATCGACATCTACGGTCTGGTCCTCGGCGGCCTGCTCGTCACCTCCGGCGCGGTCAGCGACCGCCTCGGCCGCAAACGCCTGTTCCTCACCGGCTTCGTGCTCTTCGGCCTCGCCTCGGTGGTGGCCGCGACCGCCGCGGACCCGTGGCAGCTCATCGCCGGACGCGTCCTGCTCGGCATCGGCGGCGCGATGGTCATGCCGTCGACGCTCTCGCTGATCCGCAACATCTTCACCGACCCGCGCGAGCGCACCCTCGCCATCGGCATCTGGGCGGCCGTCGCGGGCGCGGGGGCCGCCGTGGGCCCGCTGGTCGGCGGCCTGCTCGTCGAGAGTTCCGGCTGGTCGGCGGCGTTCTGGGTCAACGTCCCCGTCGTCGTGGTGACCGTGGTCGCCGGTGTGCGGCTCCTGCCCGAGTTCCGCAGCGGCGCGAAGGGCCCGCTGGACTGGCCCGGGGCCGCGCTCTCCGTCGTGGGCGTGATCGCGCTCGCGTGGGGCATCAAGCACGTCGCCAAGGGCAGCCTCGCCGTCGGTGACCTCGCGATCCTGGCCCTCGGCGTGGTGCTCCTCGTGGTGTTCGCCCGCAGACAGCTCACGCGCGACGACCCGCTGCTCGACGTCCGGCTCTTCACCGACCGCGCGTTCACCGCGGCCGCGCTCGCCACGTTCCTCGCGATGCTCGCCATCGGCGCGGCGCTCTTCCTGATGTCGCTGTGGCTCCAGTACGTCCACGGATACTCGCCGTTCGGCGCGGGCCTGCGGACGCTGCCCGCCGCAGGTGCGATGCTCGCGGGGTCGCTGCTCTCGCCCTTGCTGATGGAGCGGTTCGGGGTACGTGCCGTGATGGCCCTGGGGCTCGGCGGGCTGATCGCCGGGTTCCTGCTGCTCGCCCTGTCGGCGGAGCCGACCCCGTACGGCGTCGTGGCGGTCGTGTTCGTCGCGCTCGGCCTCGGCGACGGGCTCGCCATCACCGCGGCCGCTTCCGTCCTGGTGTCCACGGTGCCCGCGGCACGGGCCGGACAGGCCGGTGCCGTCTCGGAGACCTCGTACGAACTCGGCATCGGCCTCGGTGTCGCTCTGCTCGGCTCCATCCACGGCTCTGTGTACGCCGCCCACATGGAGGGCCGGACGGCGCAGGCCCGGGAGTCCGTCGGCGGGGCCGTGGAGGCCGCGGACCGTCTGGGCGGCGCGGCGGGGGAGCGGCTCATGGACGCGGCCAGGGCGGCGTTCGAGTCCGCGCTGACGACCACGGCGTACGTCAGCGCCGGGATCGTGACCGCCGTCGCGCTGCTCGTCGTGTGGCTGGTGCCGCGCGGGCTGCGGGCCGGCGGCGGCCACTGAATCCGGGATTCCGGGCGGGAGCCGAGGGGCGGCTCCCAGCGGCTCCTCGTGATCTCGATGCGTCTGTGGCGCAAGTGGCGGTGTAGACGCCTGAGTTGGGGGGTAGTCCGCTTTCCGGCAAGCAGTTCGAATACTTGCCGCGCGTCACCCGGGGCCCTCGGACCGAGGGCTCCTTCATCTGTCAGGGCACCTCACAGGAGGAACCATGGAAGACAAGACGGGTATCGACGAGCGCGACCAGGCCGCCAGCTATGAGCCCCCGGCTCTCATCGCCGTCGGCGACTTCTCGGAGGACACGCTGGGCTTCGGCAACCGGTACACCGACGTCCTCGGCGAGCAGGGCTGGTGACCAATCGTTCCGGAGCCTGACGCCAGACATGTGTGGTGCGGGTCCCCTTCCCAGGGCGAACCTCGTGCGCGAGGCAGGCCCCTTTTTGAGATCGATGGTCATGAGCTCGATGAGAACTGAGGCCGTGTGACATGAGTGCCGGTTTCGTCGTCCTTCCGGATACGCCGGGTACGCCGCCGCTCGACGACGCGTACCCCTTCGCGGCGCCCCGGCTGGTCCCCCACCCGTCAGGCCGTCTGTGGCTGGTGGGGAGCTGGGAGCCGGACGAGGTCCGGCAGGTGACGGTGGGGCCGGTACGGGTGGTGGTGATCGGGCGCTGCCCGGTCACCGCCACCCACCTGGAGCGGCTGTGCCGACGGCTGCGCACGCTGGCCGATGTCGACGCCCTGGCACGGCAGTTGCCGGGCAGTTTCCACCTGGTGGCCGCCGCCGGGAACGCCACCCGGGTGCAGGGGAGCGTCACCGGACTGCGGCAGGTGTTCCACGCGCGCCTCGACGGCGGGATCCCCGTCGCCGCCGACCGGGCCGACGCGCTCGGGGCGCTCACCGGCGCCGGGATCGACGAGCACACCCTCGCCCTGCGCGTCGTCTGCGGCGGCATGCTGCCGCCCCCGCTCTCCGACCGCAGCGCGTGGACCGGCGTGTCCACGGTGCCGCCCGACCACTGCCTCATCCTCGAACCCGACCGTGCTCGCGAGCGCCGCTGGTGGTCGCCGCCCAGCCCCGAACTCGGCCTGGAGGAGGGCGCGTCGGCGGTGCGGGAGGCGTTGGTCGCTGCGGTGGAGGGGTTGAGCGGGGCGGGGCAGGGCGGTGGAGGCACGGGCGGGGTGGCCACGGCTTCGTACGACGAAAGCAGTTCGAGCGCCGAGAGTGGTCCGGGCTCCGAGAGTGGTCCGGGTGCGGCGAGCCGTTTGAGCGCCGACACCGGCCGTAGCGCCGCAGGCAGGCTCGGCGTCGGCACCGGCCTCAGCGCCGACATGTCCGGCGGCATGGACTCCACCTCCCTCGCCTTCCTCGCCGCGCGGCACACCCCCGACCTGCTCACCTTCCGCTGGGCCGAGGCCGAGGCGGGCAACGACGACGCCCGCTTCGCCGCGCTCGCCGCGGCCGAACTGCCCGGCGCGCGCCACCTCGTGGTGGCCCAGGGCGACCTGCCGTCGATCTTCACCGATCCGGCCGCGCTCGCCGACACCGAACGGCCGTACCTCTACACCCGCACCCAGGCCCGCATGCGGCACACCGCCGCCGTCCTCGCCGAGCACGGATCCCGGCGGCACGTGGCCGGGCACGGCGCCGATGAACTCTTCGGCCGCATGCCCGGCTATCTGCACCGCCTCGCGCGCCGCCACCCCCTCACCCTGATCCGGCACCTGCGCGGCAGCCGAGCGCTCGGCCGCTGGCCGCTGTGGGGCTGTCTGACCCAGCTCGCCCGCGCCGAGAGCGTCTCCCAGTGGTGGCGCTCCCAGGCCGACGGCCTCACCGCACCGCCCCCGCCCGCCCGGCTGCCGTGCATCGGCTGGGGCCTCGCACCGCTGCGCGCGCCCGCCTGGGCCACGGACGCCGCGATCGAGGCCGCCCGGGCCGCCCTGCGCGCCACCGCCGAGCACGCCCGCCCCCTCGCCGAGGACCGGGGCCCGCACCAGAACCTCGCCGCCCTGCGGATCACGTCACCGGCCTACCGCCAGGTGTCCCGCCTGTTCGCCGCCGAGGGCGTCCGCCTCGAACAGCCCTTCCTCGACGACCGGGTCGTCGAGGCGGTCCTGGCCGTTCGCCCGCACGAACGCACCACGCCGTGGCAGTACAAGCCGCTGCTCGCCCGGTCCATGCGCGGGCTCGTCCCGGACACGATCCTGGACCGGACGACGAAGGGCGACTTCAGCGCCGACCTGCGGGCCGGTCGCCAGGCCAACCTCGCCGCGATCATCGACGTGTTCTCGTCCGGCAGCGTCCTCGTCGACCTCGGACTCATCGATGCCGACGCGGTGCGCGCCTACCTGCTGGCCCCGCAGGCCGACTCCTCCCGGGACATCGCCGTGGAGCAGCTCCTCGGCTGCGAGACCTGGGCCCGCGCCGCCCGCAGCCCCCTTCCGCTCGGGAGCCCGTGACGACCGCGACCGGGGGTTCGCCGCCCCCCTGACCGCGAGGCGTCGACCCCGCCGACGGCGAGGCCCCGATGCCCCTGACCGCAGGGAGGCACCGCGCCCCGACCGCTGCGAGGCCCCGACACCCCCGACCGCCGTGAGGCAGCGTCCCACCCGACCGCAGCGAGGCGCCGCCCCCTGACCGCCGCGAGGCACCGCCCCCGACCGACAGACCCCGACGACCGTGACCGGGAGACCCCGATGACCCTGACCCTGCACCCCGACGTCTCCCTGGCCGAGACCGACGACGGCGCCGTCCTGCTCCACCAGCGCACCGGCCGCTACTGGCAGCTCAACCCCACCGGCGTCCTGGTCCTCAGGAACCTGCTCGACGGCCGCACCCACGACCAGGCCGCCCAGGAGCTGACCACCCGCCACCGCGCCGCCCCCGACGCCGCGCACCGCGACGTGTCCCGCCTCGTCGAGGCGCTGCGCGAGGCCCGCCTCGTCGTGGAGTCGCGATGAGCGCCCCCGTCGCCCTGTCCACGAGGGACCGGCTTCCGCTGCACCGCAGGCTGCTGCCGCTGCTCGCCGTCGCGGTGGCCCGGATGCTCGCGGGCACCCGCCCCGCCCGGGTGCGCGCGGTCCTGGAGTTCCTGCGCCGCGGGGCCCGGCCCGCCACCGCCGAGCAGGCCCGCGCGGTGCGCCGCGACATCGTGTCCGTGAGCCTGCGCTGCGCGGGCCAGGCCTGTCTCCAGCGGTCCATCGCGACGGCCCTGCTGTGCCGGAGCCGGGGGGTGTGGCCGACGTGGTGCACGGGGGTGCGGACCAGCCCGTTCCAGGCGCACGCGTGGGTGGAGGTCGCGGGGGAGCCGGTGGGGGAGCCGCATCCGGCGGGGCACTATCGGACGCTGTTGGCGATCCCGCCGGTCGAGTCGGCGCGGAGCGAGAACGCCTGACGGTACGTCATGCGTCAACTCGCCGGAGCCTGAGGGCGTCTCACGGGACGGAACCGTCAAGTCGCCCGACGGCCGGTCGGCCTCGCGGAAAGCCCCGCCTGCCCTGCCTGGCGGGTAGCCCACCCCGCCCTGCCTGGCGGAAAGCCCACCCCACCCGCCAGCACCTCACACGACAGCAGGCTCCCCCTCCAGCAGCCGCACGATCTCCCGCACCGCCGCCCGCCCCGCCCGGTTGGCGCCGATCGTGCTGGCCGAAGGCCCGTACCCGACCAGGTGCACGCGCGGGTCGGCCGCCGCGCGCGTGCCGTCCATGCGGACCCCGCCGCCCGGCTCGCGAAGCCGCAGCGGAGCCAGATGCTCGATCGCCGCGCGGAAGCCGGTCGCCCAGAGGATGACGTCGGCCTCGACGTGCCGTCCGTCGTCCCACTCGACGCCGGTCGGGGTGATCCGGTCGAACATCGGGAGGCGGTCCAGGACGCCGTCCTCGCGTGCCTTGCGCACCGCGTCGTTGACGGGGAGTCCGGTGACCGACACCACGCTGAGCGGCGGCAGCCCCTGCCGCACCCGCTCCTCGACCATCGCGACGGCGGCCCGGCCCCGCTCCTCGTCGAAGGGCCCCTCGGCGAAGACGGGCGGGCGCCGCGTCACCCACCAGGTCTCGGCCGCGTACGGCGCGATCTCCATCAGGTGCTGGGTGCCGGACGCGCCGCCGCCCACGACGATCACCCGCTGGTCGCGGAAGGCCTCCGGGCCCGGGTAGATCGCGGTGTGCAGCTGCCGGCCCCGGAAGGTGTCCTGACCCGGATAGCGCGGCCAGAAGGGCCGGTCCCAGGTGCCCGTCGCGTTGATCAGCGCCCGGGTCGACCAGACGCCCGCCGAGGTCTCGACGAGCAGCCGCCCGTCGGTGCCCTCGCTGACGCGGTGCACGTCGACGGGGCGGCGTACGCGCAGGTCGAAGCGCTGCTCGTACCGCTCGAAGTACTCCCCGATCACCTCCGAGGAGGGCCGCTCGGGGTCCGCGCCCGTCAGCTCCATGCCCGGCAGCGCGTGCATCCCGTGCACCTTGCCGTACGTCAGTGACGGCCACCGGAACTGCCACGCGCCGCCCGGCCTGGGCGCGTGGTCGAGGACGACGAAGTCCCGCTCCGGCTCGAACCCCCTGCGCCGCAGGTGATAGGCGCTGGACAGACCCGCCTGACCTGCGCCTGTCACCACGACGTCCACGTCGGTGACGCCCGCGTCTCGTACCCCGATGTCGTTCACGCTTCTACTAACTACGGCAGGAGCCGAGATCTTCCCCGGGCCCGCGGGCGTGCTCAGCGCCCCCCGGCCACCAACAGCGGCGCGCCGCCCGGAGCGGACGCGGGCCGCCCGTTCGCCGCCGGGACGCCGGTCAGCGGCGAGGCCGGGATGCGGGGGAGCAGCCCGCGCGCGGCGAGGTCGGGGAGCACGCCCTCGCCGAACCAGTACGCCTCCTCCAGATGCGGATAGCCGGAGAGCACGAAGTGCTCGATGCCGAGCGCGTGGTACTCCTCGATCCGGTCGGCCACCTCGGCGTGGCTGCCCACGAGCGCGGTGCCCGCGCCGCCGCGCACCAGGCCGACGCCCGCCCACAGGTTGGGCGAGATCTCCAGGTCGTCGCGGGAGCCGCCGTGCAGCGCGAGCATCCGCTGCTGGCCCACCGACTCGCTGCGGCCGAGCGCCTCCTGGGCGGCGGCGACAGTGTCAGGATCGAGGTCGTCGAGCAGCCGTGCCGCGGTGGCCCAGGCCTCCGCGGAGGAGTCGCGGGAGATGGTGTGCAGCCGGATCCCGAAGCGCACGGTGCGCCCCTCGGCCTCGGCGAGCCCCCGGATCCAGTCGATCTTCCGCTTCACCTGCTCGGGCGGCTCGCCCCAGGTGAGGTACACATCGCTGTGCCGGGCGGCGACCGGGCCGGCGGCGGCCGACGAACCGCCGAAGAAGATCTCCGGCAGGGGGTCCGGCGGCAGCGCGGTGAGACCGCCCTCGACGTGGTAGTGCTCGCCCTCGAAGTCGTAGGGACGGCCGCTCCACACGCCGCGCACCACCGAGAGGAACTCGTCGGTGCGGGCGTAGCGGCGGTCGTGGTCCAAGTGGTCGCCGAAGCGCCGCTGTTCGGTGGAGTCCCCGCCCGTCACGACGTTCAGGAGCAGCCTGCCGCGGGTGATGCGCTGGTATGTCGCCGCCATCTGCGCCGCGAGGACCGGCGAGATCACCCCGGGCCGGAACGCCACCAGGAACTTCAGGCGTTCGGTGTGCTGGGCGAGCGCCACGGTGGTGAGCCAGGCGTCCTCGCACCAGGTGCCCGTCGGCGTGAGCACGGCCTCGAAGCCCAACTGCTCGGCGGCCTTGGCGATCTGGGCCAGATACTCGATGTCGGGGGCGCGCACGCCGGAGACCGGGGTGACGCGGGAGCGGGTGATGCCGCCGTCGGTGTAGGCGTGCCGGTCGACGAGGGTGCGGCCGTCGCCGCCGGTCGGCAGGAACCAGTGGAGGTGCACGGTCATGCTCAGGACTCCTTGTACGTACGGGGCGCGGTGGTGGAGGGCGGCAGCGAGCCGTTGAACCGGGTGTCCGTGAAGTCGCCGAAGTCGACCCGGCGCGGGATGAGCTTGAGCTCGGCGAAGGCGTCGACGATCTCCTGCTCGGAGTCGACGACGTTCTGGTCGACGGCGACGAACACGCGGGTGCCGTGGGTGCGTTTGACGGCGTCGAGCGCCACCTCGTACGGCAGCCCGGTGTCCTTCGCCCACACCTTCGCCCACGCCCCGGGGTGCTTGAAGACCCAGTCCTGGGCCTTGCGCAGCCGCTTCAGATAGTCGGCGACGGCCGCGGACTTCTTCTTGTCCTTCAGCGCGTCGGGCGCGGCCACCTGGAAGCCGAGCCCGTTGACGACCCCCTCGCCGTCGGTGAGCACCCGGGCCTTCCCGCCGCGCAGCACCTGCGAGGTGTACGGGTCCCACACCGCCCACGCGTCCACCTTGCCGCCGCTGAACGCCGCGAGCGCGTCGGCGGGTTGCAGATACTTGACGTCGACGTCCTTGAGCGTGAGCCCCGCCTTCTTGAGCGAGGCGAGGAGTTGGTAGTGCGCGGACGAACCCTGCGCCACGGCCACGGACTTGCCCTTGAGGTCCGCGGTGTCGCGCAGCTCGGAGTCCTTCGGTACGGCGATCACCTCGCCGTGCGCGGTGCCGTGCGTCGCCGCGATCACGGAGACCTTCGAGCCCGCGCCCGCGGCGAACACCGGCGGGGTGTTGCCGACCGCGCCGACGTCGACGGCCTTGGCGTTCACGGCCTCCAGGAGCGGCGGACCGGACGTGAACGTCGACCACTTGATCTTGTACGGGAGGTCGTCGAGCTCCCCGGCGGCGCGCAGCACGGCCTCCGAACCGCCTTTCTGGTCACCGACGTTGAGGGTGAGCGACCCCTTGCCGTCGGTGTTGCCGCCGCCGAGGCCCCCGCTGGAGGTGTTGGCGGAGGAGGAACCGGCGCAGGCGCTGAGCGCCAGGGCCAGAGGGAGGAGCAGGAGAGGAGCGAGATGCCGGAGGCGGCGTGCGGGCGGGGAGTGCGGTGGGCGTGGCATGGGCGGGGGTCCGTTCTACGAGGTCGGGGGGAGGAGGCGGGGGTGTCGGCGGCCGGGAGGATGCGGCGGCGGAGGTGGTCGCGGGGGCGGTCGGGGAGGATGCGGCGGCGGACATGGCCGCGGGGGGCGGTCGGGGAGGGGGTGGCTAGGAGGTGGTCGCGGCGGCGGTCGGGGAGGAGGCGGTCTGGGCGGCGGCGGTGCTCGGGGCCTCGACGCCGAGGCGTTCCAGGAGCCCGGTGCGCAGGGCGGCGAAGCGGGGGTCGGCGATGTCGCGCGGGCGCGGCAGATCGATCCGCTGCTCGTGCGCGATGACGCCCTCGTCCATGACCAGGACCCGGTCGGCGAGCAGCACCGCCTCCTCCACGTCGTGGGTGACGAGCAGGACGGCGCAGCCGCGGCGCTGCCACAGCTCGTCGACCAGACGCTGCGCCTTGACCCGGGTCAGCGCGTCGAGCGCGCCGAACGGCTCGTCGAGGAGCAGCAGATCCGGCTCCCGCACCAGCGCGCGGGCCAGCGAGGCGCGCTGGGCCTCGCCGCCGGACAGCGTCTTGGGCCAGGCGTGCGACCGACGGCTGAGCCCCACCTCATCCAACGCCCTTTCCGCCACCGCCCGTTCGGGCTTTCCGGGGAGGCCGAGGAGGACGTTGCGCCACACCCGCTTCCAGGGCATGAGGCGCGGCGCCTGGAACGCGACGGCCTTGCGGCGCGGCACGAGCACGGTGCCCTCGATGTCACGGTCGAGGCCCGCGAGGATCCGCAGGAGAGTGGACTTGCCGCAGCCGCTGCGTCCGAGCAGGGCCACGAACTCCCCGGCCTGGACGTCGAGTCGGAGCCGGTCGATGACGGCGCGCCCGTCGAAGGCGCGAGTGAGGCCGTCCACGCGGACGACGGTGGCGTCGGCCCGGCGGGAGGGGCCGATCACCGGCCGGTGAACGTCGGTCGCCATTGCAGCAGCAGCCTTTCGAGAGTGCGGACCACGAAGTCGGCGAGCAGGCCGAGGAAGGCGTACACGATCAGGCAGACGACGATCACGTCGGTCCGCAGGAAGTCCCGGGCCTGGACCATCAGGAAGCCGATGCCGGAGTCGGCGTTGATCTGTTCGGCGAAGACGAGGGCGAGCCAGGCGATGCCGAGGGAGTAGCGCAGGCCCGTCATGGCGCCGGGCAGGGCGCCGGGGAGGATCACATGCCGTACGAGGCCCCACCGCGAAAGGCCCAACGACTCACCGGCCTCGATCAGTTGGGAGTCGACGCCACGGATCCCGGCGTACACGTTGAGGTACAGCGGAAACGAGACGCCGAGCGTGATGATGGCGATCTTGGGTGTCTCGCCGATGCCGAACCAGATGATGAACAGCGGGATGAGCCCGACGAACGGCACGGTCCGCAGCATCTGCACGCTGGCGTCGACCAGGTCCTCGCCGATGCGGAAGAGGCCGGAGACGAGTGCGAGGCCGGTGCCCACGAGGGTGCCGAGCAGCAGCCCGACCGCGACCCGCTGGAGCGACACGCTCATCGCGGAGGTCAGCGAGCCGTCCTCGATCAGATCCCCGGCGACCCGGGCGATGGTCCCGGGGGAGGCGAGCACATCACTGCTCAACACCCCCGTGGCGCTGAGGAGTTGCCACAGGGCGAGCAGCAGTACGGGTCCGGTGGTGCGGCGGAGCCAGCGAGGGACGCGGGTGCGGCGGGCGGAGGAGGGGACGAGCGCGACGAGATCGGGCGGAGCCGCCGCGGGCTCGGCCTCGACCGCCTCTTTCTCGGGTTTTCCTGAAATGTCGGGTGCCGGGACGGATGAGGGCGGGGCATGGCTGATGCTCATGGCGCTCCAGGGCGGGGGAGTTCGGCGCGGGCGAGGACTCCGGCACGGGGAGGAGAAGCGGGCCCGTACGGCCGCAGGGGAGCGTCCCTCAGGGCCGGGCGGGCTCAAAGGGGACGGCTGGGGCCGGGCAGGACCGCGGAGAGGGCGGGGAAGCCGGAGAGCGGAGAAGGGAAGGCGTCAGCGGCCGCGACGACACGCGGCGGAAGCCACTCGCAGCAGGTCGATGTGACCGCGCGAAGTGAGCAGAGCTGAACGCGACATGCGCCAGAACGTAGCCATCCGCTCCGGTAACGGTCAACGATGTCTCGCAGAATGGACACCACGTATCACGGACTGGAAGAACGCCCGGTGTGCCGACTCGCCGGACAGTCGGACTGGGGGAGGATGGGAAGCATGTCCGATGCCTTCACCACCCGCATTCTGAACGTCGCGACCGGCTCGGCGGAGACCGTCGTCGACCTCACCCGCCAGTGCGAGAGCTTTCTGAGCGAGGCGGCCCGCGGCCGCGACGGCCTGCTCAATGTGTTCGTCCCGCACGCCACGGCCGGTGTCGCTGTCCTGGAGACCGGCGCGGGCAGCGACGCCGACCTCATCGCCGCGCTGCACACGCTCCTCCCGGCCGACGACCGCTGGCAGCACCGCCACGGCAGCCCCGGCCACGGCCGCGACCACGTCCTGCCCGCCCTGGTCGCCCCGCACGCGACGCTGCCCGTGATCGGCGGGTCCCTGGAGCTCGGGACGTGGCAGTCGGTGTGCCTGGTCGACACCAACAAGGACAACCCGAACCGTCAGGTGCGGTTGAGCTTCCTGGGCTGATCCGCCCGGTGCGCGAACCGCTGCGCCGCCCGCCGCCCCCGGCGTTCCACGGGCAGGCTCCCGGTGGCCGCCGCGAGGCCGAAGGGTGGCATGTCGAAGTAGATGGACTCGTACGAGCCCTCGGGGGCGATGTACGTCTCGTGCCACAGGCCGACGTGCCCGCGCAGCCTGCCCGCGCGGACTTGTCCTTCATGGCAGCAGTGCTACCACAGTGCGCCGGTGGGCCCGGCCGCCGCCCGCCGCAGGACGGCGCGGGCCATCTCGTCGTTGCGGCGGAAGAACCCCGCGTCGGTGCCCGCGTGCGGGAACTGCTCGGGACCGGCGACGTACCAGGTGTCGTGGGCGTGACCGGCCGCGTCGAGCGGGTGGCCGTCGCGGATCCGCAGGGCGCCGGTGGGGCGGGCGGCGCCCGTGGCGTCCGGCGCGGTCTCCTCGCTGATGTGGCCCGCCGCCAGGAGACGGCGAAGCAGCGGGTCGGCGGTGCGGGCGAGGTCGGGCTCGGGCAGATGGGCGTCCAGGAGGATCCGGGCCGTGTACGCCGCCCGGACCTGCGGGCTCGCGGAGCGGAAGACGGACGCTTCCTCGTCGGCGGTCACGGTGGTGCCGGGGCCGGTGAAGGTGACGACGCCCGCCTCGCTCAGCGCGATCAGCTGCTCCATGCGCAGCGGCGGCGGCCCGCTGCTGAGGAAGGCGCCGACGGAGAACCGGCGCAGGGCCACGGCGGCGGCCGCGGGCGGGAGTTCCCCCGCGTTGTACAGGTCCCCGAGGACGCCGCCGACCGCGCCGAGCGCGCGGATCACCGCCACGTGCGCGCTGTGCCGAGGCTCCCGGCGTCGGCGCACGCTGTCCCGCAGATGCGCGCGGACGCGGTGCTGGAGCGCGAGTGGGTCGGGGGAGCGGTGGTCGGCGAGCGGGGCCGTGAGCCGTTCGGGGTCGAAGTGGTCGTCGGGGTCGGGGACGGCGGCGCCGACGAGCTTGGCGGCACGGTCGTCGTGGCCCGCGAAGCGCTCGTACTGCGCGGCGAACGACGCCCAGTCCATGCGGGTGCGCTCCGGGTGGGCCGTGAACAGCTCGTGGTAGTACGCCCAGCACAGCTCCTGGAGCGCCGGTACCCAGAGGTCGCGGTCGAAGTCGAACCCCGGGCGGCGCAGCCGCGCACGGCACATCTCCGCGGTGAGGTGACGCGGCGGCGGACAGGGCGAGTTGAGGGTGTACGCGGGTTTGGGGTACGGCGGGACTCCGCGCCGGGAACCCGCGTACAGCACGGGCTCGCGGCCGGAGGGGCGGTAGGAGAGACGGCCGTCGGAGCGCGAGCGCGTGAAGCGGCCGCCGCGGCCCTCGGTGAGCAGCAGCAGACAGTCGATGAAGACGAGCCCGAGGCCGCGCACGACGACCGGGGCGCCGGTGGGTATCCGGTCGAGCCCGTCCTCGTCGGCGCGCCCGGGGCCGATGCGGGTGAGGCCACGAGGGGTGTCGGTGACGACGTCCGTGTGGCCCTGGGCGAGGACGAGTTGGGGCGCGGGCACCGGTCGGCGGCCGCGGTCGAGGACGACGGACTGGCGGTCCGTACCGGCGTGGCGGACGTCGACGGCGGTCGCGCGGTGCAGGTGCAGACGCAGGTTCGGGGGCAGGTGGGTGCGTACACCACGGAAGAACTCCTGCAAATAGCGGCCCTGCGCGGCCCGTGACGCGTAGTGGCCGTCGTGGAGCGGGCCGCGGCCGGTCTCCGCCAGCCACCGGCCCGTCGTCGGCCCGGGGTGCGCGGGCCCGGCGCAGCGCACCGCGCTGTCCGGGAACATCGTCACCTGCTCGGCCGCCGAGTTCATCCACAGCAGTTCGCTCTGCGTCGTCCGCCAGGTGCGTCCCGAGCCGGGCGGAAAGGGGTCGACCAGATGGATCGCGAATTCCCGGTCGCCAAGGATTTCCGGCGCGTTGGCCGCGATGCGTTCCAGGATCGACGTTCCGCGCGGGCCCGCGCCGATGACGCACACGGCCGCTGAAGGATCACCACGGTCCTGCTTCATGGTCCTCTTTCCGGCAGGGTGCACGAGACGGCTGGGGCGGAACGGAACGGACGGGGTGACGGCGCGGGCGGCCGGAGCGGTGCCGCGGCCGACGGCCGAGAACGGCGCACTCCCCTTGTGCCAACCCGGACCCCTCATTACTGTTTCTTTACTGACCGCTCGAATCGCTTCATGATGAGCCGTCACCGGGGGAGACAGTGACATGCCGAATCTACGACATCCCACACCGAACATCAGCGGCCCGCAGGAGAAGTTAACCGTGGACGACCGGGCGCGCACGCGACGGTCCTCGCTCTCCTTGCCCGATTATCTGCCACTGGAACACTGGAAAACCATCGGGGAGCAGATATTTGCCATTGTCGATTCATCCGCGTGGTGGTTGGGAGACTGGCTGGTATTCGGTCAGCAGACGTATCCCCGCCGATATCGCGATGCGATCGAGCAGACATCCCTGGATTACCAGACGTTGCGCAACTACGCCTGGATCGCGCGCAAGTTCCCGCCGTCCCGCCGGCGGGACGGCCTGAGCCTGCAGCACCACGCCGAGGTCGCGGCGCTGCCCGCACCGGCGCAGGACCACTGGCTCGGCCAGGCGGAGGCGCACGGCTGGTCCCGCAATGAGCTGCGCCGCCATCTGCGGGCAGCGCGCACCGAGCCGCAGGATGCGGGGGCGACGGAGGATGTGCAGGTGACCGCGTCCGCCGAGCAGTGCGACCGGTGGGAGAAAGCCGCCCAGCACATGGAGAGCGACCTCAACGACTGGATGATCCGGAAAGTCGACGAGGCCGCGGCCACCGCACTCGGCCCGGAAATCGCGGACGACCCGGCCCGTTCCCCTCACCCCGACTCGTCCGTAGCCTCTGAGTAATTCCCCGGTCCGGTGGCCGTGATATCCGCGGTCGCCGCATCGCGGTGTTCTGCCGCAGCCGGGGAGCAATCCGCTCACGGAGGAGATGCCCCATGCCGGATTCTGCCGCGTGCCGCGTCTGCGGCGGTGCGGTCGTCGCATTCATGGACTTCGGGAAACAGCCGATATCGGACTGTTTCCTGCCACCCGGATCAACGGCCCCCGAACACTTCTTCCGGCTGGTCGTCGGAGCCTGCGACTCGTGCACGATGGTGCAGCTTCTCCATGAAGTACCGCGCGAGCGCATGTTCCACGATCATTACCCTTACCATTCCTCCGGATCCGCCCGAATGCGGGAACACTTCCGGGGCGTCGCCGAACGTTTCGTCGGCACCGAACTGACCGGCGACGACGCGTTCATCGTCGAACTCGGCTGCAACGACGGGGTCATGCTCGCGACGGTCGCCGAGGCCGGTATCCGGCATCTGGGCGTGGAACCCTCCGGCTCGGTCGCCGACGTCACCGCCGCGCGCGGCATCCGGGTGCGCAAGGACTTCTTCGAGGAGGAGACCGCGCGCGCCATCCGCGCCGACGACGGCCGGGCCGCGGTCATCTACGCCGCCAACACCCTGTGCCACATCCCGTACATGGGCTCGGTGCTGCGCGGTGTGCGCGAACTCCTCGCGCCCGACGGCGTGTTCGTCTTCGAGGACCCCTACTTCGCCGACATTGTGCGGCAGACGTCCTTCGACCAGATGTACGACGAGCACTTCTACTACTTCACCGCCCGGTCGGTGACGGAGATGGCACGCCTGCACGGCCTCGACCTCGTCGACGTGGAGCGCCTGACCGTGCACGGCGGCGAGGTGCGCTACACGCTGGCACGCGCGGGCGCACGCGAGCGCACCGCGGCCGTGGGCGAGCTGCTCGCCGAGGAGGCGGCCGCGGAGCTGACCGCGCGCCACACCCTGGAGGGCTTCCGCGACCGGGTCCTGAAGGCCCGCGACGACCTCACCTCGCTCCTGCGCGACCTGCGCGCCCAGGGCAAGGACGTCGTCGGCTACGGAGCCACCGCCAAGAGCGCCACGGTCCTCAACTACTGTGGCATCGGGCCCGAGTTGATCGCATACGTCACCGACACCACGCCCGCCAAACAGGGCCGGTTGACCCCCGGATCCCACATCCCGGTGGTGCCCCACCAGCGCTTCGCCGACGACCGCCCGCCGTACGCGGTGCTGTTCGCGTGGAACCACGCGGAGGAGATCATGGCGAAGGAGCAGGAGTTCCGGGACGCGGGCGGGCGGTGGATCCGGTACGTGCCCGGGGTGCGGGTGGACTGACGGGCGGGGTGCCGGTGGGGTGGCGGGCTGGCGGGTGCCGTCAGCCCCGCCAGCGCCGCAGGACCAGCACGGCGTTGTGGCCGCCGAAGCCGAAGGAGTGGCTGACGCCGACCTCCACGTCGTGCTCCTGGGCCTGGTGCGCGACGAAGTTCATCGCCGGGTCCTCGGGGGAGTCGCAGTTGAGGGTGGGCGGCACGACGCCCGTGCGGATGGCCTCCGTGACGACCGCGGCCTCCACGGCGCCGCCCGCCGCGAGCATGTGGCCCGTCATGCTCTTGGTCGAGCTGACGGGGACGCGGGGGGCGTGGTCGCCGTACACCCGGCGGATCGCGGTGAGTTCGGTGGCGTCGTTGAGGCGGGTGCCGGTGCCGTGGGCGTTGATGTAGCCGACGTCGGCGGGCGTGGCGCGGGCGGACTCCAGGGCGGTGCGCATCGCGCGTTCGGCCTGGGCGCCGTCGGGGGAGGGCGCCGTGAGGTGGTGGGCGTCCGTGGTGGACGCGTACCCCGCGAGCTCCGCGTGGACCGCGGCGCCGCGACGCCGGGCGTGGGCGGCGCTCTCCAGGACCAGGACGCCCGCGCCCGCGCCCATCACGAAGCCGTCCCTGTCCTTGTCGAAGGGGCGGCTCGCGGCCGTCGGGTCGCCCGCCCTGCGGGACAGCACCCGGGCCCGCGCCGCCGCCGCGAGCTCCAGCCGGTCGAAGGCGTCCATCCCGCCGGCCACCACGACGTCGGCGCGGCCCTCGCGGATCCAGCGTGCCGCCTCGCCGACGCACACCGTGCCGGTGGCGCAGGCGGCGACCATCTCGGCGGACGGACCGCGCGCACCCAGCTCCAGGCACACCTCGGCGGCCGAGCTGATGCCCATCGTGGGGAACACCTGCGGGCTGACGGCGGCGTAGCCCTCGTCGCGCATGGCCATGGCGTTGCGGGAGGCGACACGTGTGGAGCCGATGATGGACCCGACGGCGACGCCGACCCGCGGCGCCAGCCCCTCGACGATCTCGATCCCGGCCTCCTGGAGCGCCGTGCGGGCCGCCGCGACGACCACCTGGATGGTCCAGTCGGTGCGCCGGACGACGTGCCGTGGCAGGTGCCGCTCGGGCTCGAAGCCGGGCACCTCGCCGCCGATGCGGACCGGCAGGTCGCCCACCTCGAACCCGGTGATGTCGCGGATGCCGCTCTTCCCGGCGACGAGGGCGGCCCAGGTGTCGGGCCAGTTCGGGGCGAGCGGGGAGACGACGCCGCGGCCGGTGACGACGACGCGCTGCGGCGCGGGGGGCGGCTCCCGGCCGGGGGGAGGGGTGGTGCGGGGCGCGTGCCCCGGTGCTGTGGCCGGGGTTCCGTCGCCCGGTGTCGCCGTGGGGTTCTCGTGTCCTGGTGCGTCGGTCATGTCGTCGCCTGCCTTCACTTGGTCTTCGCCTGGGGGTGGTGCGCGGCTGCCAGGGGTGGGCGTCGGTGCCGTTCGGCGAGGCGGAGCAGGTGGGGAACGGCTTCGGCGGCGCTCGGCATGGCGCGCAGGTCGGCGCGGAGCCGCCGGGCGCCCTCGGTGAACGAGGGGTCGGTGAGGAGCCGCCGCACTTCGTGGGCGACGCGTTCGCCGGTCGCCTCCGCCACGGAGAGGTCGATCCCGGCGCCGTAGGAGGAGACACCGCGGGCGAGCCAGATCGCGTCCAGCTGTTCGGCGATGGCGAGTTGGGGGACGGCGTGGAGCGAGGTCGTACCGATCGTGCCGAACCCGCCGTGATGAACCATCACCGCACACGTCGGAGCCAGCGCCGCCAACGGCACGAACTCCTCCACCCGCACCCGATCCCCCACCACACCCAACTGCTCCCGGATCTCCGCCGCCCCCGGCAACGCAGCCACCACCTCCACATCAAGCTCAGCCAGCGCCTTCAAGACCTCCACCACCGACACCGCATACCCGGCAAGCCGCTCCACCGCACTCAACCCCAACGTGAACCCCACCCGAGGCCGCACCGGCACCTCCCACAACCACCGCGGCACCACCGACACCCCGTTGTAGGTCCCGTAGCGGACGGGGACGTAGTCGATCGCCGTGTCGAACCGGAAGGGGGCCGGAAGCAGGTCGGCGGTGAACTGACCCGTCGTCAACTCCTCGTCGTACCCCACTCCGTAGCGCCGGCCGAGGTCACTCAGCCACGCACCGAGCGGATCCCCCGCACCACCCACCGACTCCCCCGCCTCGCCCGCGAGGCGGACGAACTGCTCCCGCACCCGCCCGAAGAAATCCACCCCCCACGTCAACCGCCCATGCGCCGCACCACACACCCGAGCCGCCACCGCACCCGCGAACGTCCCCGGCTCCCACACCACCAACTCCGGCTCCCACCACCGGCACAACCCCACCAACTCATCCACCAACGGCTCATTCACCAACCGGAACCACCACGGCACCACATCCCCATAACCCGCCCGCAGATACTCCAACGACAACAACTCACCCGGCACATCCGCCACATCGAACGGCGGCAGGTCGCTGCCCCCGAAGCGGCTTCTGAACTCCGGGCGGAGCGTGAGGAGCCGCCCCATGCCGTGGTCGCGGCCGACGGGCACGGCCGTCAGACCGGCCCGGGTGATCTCCGAGGTCAGCTCCGGCTGACTCGCCACCCGCACCTCATGACCGGCCGCCGCGAAAGCCCGCGCCAGCGGCACCTGGATGAACAGGTGGGTCTTCTCCGCGTAGAGGACGAACAGGACCCGGGTCACGCCGCATCGTTCTCCTGGCCGGCGGCCGCGACGAACGCGGCGAAGGCGTCGAAGTCGCCGCCGCTGAATCCGTGCAGTTCCTCCAGGATGACGATGTCGAACTTGTCCTCCAGATACAGCACGAGCTGCACCATGGTGAAGGAGTCGATGTCGTACATCTCGGCGCCTTCCTCCGCGCCGTCCTCGCGTGCGTAGTACTGATCCATGAAGTTCTGGATCTCTTTCCTGACGCCTGCCCGGTCCATCTCCGTGAGCCTTTCTGTGTCGTGTCCTGTGTGATTTCCTGTGTCGCTGGTTCGTGTGCGAGGTGGCCGTCAGTGGGGTTCCGCCATGGCGGCCAGGGGAAGCTCGCCGGGGCGTTTCAGCGGCTCCCACCAGTTCCGGTTGTCCGCGTACCAGCGCACGGTGTCGAGAAGTCCCTCGCGGAACGTGACGAGCGGACGGTGGCCGAGTTCTTCGCGGATCTTCCGGCAGTCGATCGAATAGCGTCGGTCGTGCCCTTTCCTGTCCTCGGTGAAGCGGACCTGGGACCAGTCGGCGTCGAGGAACTCAAGCAGCAGCTTGGTCAGTTCGGCATTGGAGATCTCCGTGCCGCCGCCGATGTTGTACGTCTCTCCCGGGCGCCCGGCACCGGCGATGAGGGCGAGCCCCCGGCAGTGGTCGTCGACGTGAATCCATTCGCGCACCTGAGATCCGTCGCCGTACAGCGGGACCGTCAGGCCGTCCAGGAGGCGGGTGACGAACAGCGGGATGAGCTTTTCGGGGAATTGATAGGGCCCGTAGGTGTTGGAGGCGCGGGCGGTGCAGACGGGGAGTCCGTACGTCCGGTGGAAGGACCGGGCGAGCAGCTCCGCCGACGCCTTCGACGCCGAATAGGGGGAGTTGGGGCGCAGCGGGAAGTCCTCGGTCCAGGAGGCCGTCTCCGTCTCGCCGTACACCTCGTCGGTGGAGACCAGGACGAATCGGTCGACCTCGGCGCGCAGCGCGGCGCGCAGCAGTTCGTAGCTGCCGACGATGTTGCTGGCGACGAACGCGTCGCCGTCGAGCAGCGACCGGTCGACGTGCGACTCGGCAGCGAAGTGCACCACCGTCCGGGCCCCCGTGATCGCGTTCCGCACGGCGTCCCGGTCGCAGATGTCGGCCTGGACGAAACGCAGCCGCGGGTCGTGGAGTGCGTCGGCGAGATTGCTCGGATTCCCGGCGTAGGTCAGCTTGTCGAGGACCACCACCTCGGCGTCCTCGAAGCCCGCGTACGCCCCCGCGAGCAGGCGCCGCACGAAGTTCGAACCGATGAACCCGGCACCGCCGGTCACCAGGACACGCATGTCCACCACCCCCTCAGGCGCTGCGCCGCGGTCACGCGAGGGCCTCCGCGACCTCGCGGACGTACCGTCCGTAGCCGGAATCGCCCATGGCCTGGCCCAGTTCGCGGCACTGCTCGGCGTCGATGAAGCCCATCCGCAGCGCGATCTCCTCCAGACACGCCACCCGCACGCCCTGGCGGTCCATCAGGACCTGGACGTACTGGCTCGCGTCGAGCAGGGACCGGAACGTGCCCGCGTCGAGCCAGGTGAAGCCGCGGCCCAACTGCACCAGGCGGGCGCCGTGGGCTTCGAGGTACAGCTTGTTGACATCGGTGATCTCCAGTTCGCCGCGGTGCGAAGGGCGCAGTCCGCGCGCCATCTCCACCACGTCGCTGTCGTAGAAATAGAGTCCCGTGATGGCGTTCTTGGACGCCGGGCAGGTCGGCTTCTCCTCGATGCCGATCAGGTTTCCGTGGGCGTCGGTCTCGGCCACCGCATAACGCTCGGGATCCGCCACCGGATAGCCGAAGAGCGTGCAGCCGTCCGACTTCTCCCGGGCCTCGCGCAGCAAGTCCTGGAATCCTGCCCCGTGGAACAGGTTGTCGCCGAGTATAAGCGCGGAACGGTCGTTGCCGACATGGTCGGCGCCGATGATGTAGGCATCCGCGATACCGCGCGGCTCCGGCTGCTCCGCGTAGGTGAGATTCATTCCGAGATGCGCGCCGTCGCCGAGCAGACCGCGCATCGATGCCATGGATTCCGGGGCCGCGATGATCAGTACGTCCCGGATTCCGGCCAGCATCAGAACCGAAAGCGGGTAGAAGATCATTGGCTTGTCGTAGATCGGCAGGAGTTGTTTCGACGTGCCTGCCGTAATCGGCATGAGACGGCTGCCCGTGCCTCCCGCGAGAACTATCCCTTTCACCTTTCCTCCCGTTGGGTCATGCTGTGCATCGGTTCCTGTCGGCCGCCATGAACGCCCGCGGCGAAACTGCGAGACATTCGGGGGACATGAACATGCGGATTCTCTTCACCGCCTATGCCGTGCGCACGCATTTCTTCAGCATGGTGTCCTTGGCGCACGCCCTGGACGCGGCCGGTCATGAGGTGCGGGTGGCGAGTCAGCCGGAGCTGACCGCGGAGATCACCCGGGCCGGTCTGACGGCCGTGCCCGTCGGCCGCGACCACCAGCTCTGGCGGGTGCTGCGGGCCCGGCACGGCGACGAACGCTGGTCGGCGCTGCCGCCGTTCGATGTGGCGGATGTGCCGGGTGAGTTGTTGTCGTTGGAGTATCTGCGGGCGGGTTATGGGGATGTGGTGCCGTGGTGGTTCCGGTTGGTGAATGAGCCGTTGGTGGATGAGTTGGTGGGGTTGTGCCGGTGGTGGGAGCCGGAGTTGGTGGTGTGGGAGCCGGGGACGTTCGCGGGTGCGGTGGCGGCTCGGGTGTGTGGTGCGGCGCATGGGCGGTTGACGTGGGGGGTGGATTTCTTCGGGCGGGTGCGGGAGCAGTTCGTCCGCCTCGCGGGCGAGGCGGGGGAGTCGGTGGGTGGTGCGGGGGATCCGCTCGGTGCGTGGCTGAGTGACCTCGGCCGGCGCTACGGAGTGGGGTACGACGAGGAGTTGACGACGGGTCAGTTCACCGTGGACCAGCTGCCCGAGGCGTTCCGCCTGGAGACCGGTATCAGGTGTCTGCCGATGCGGTTCGGCGTCTACAACGGGGTGTCGGTGGTGCCGCGGTGGTTGTGGGAGGTGCCGGTGCGGCCTCGGGTGGGGTTCACGTTGGGGTTGAGTGCGGTGGAGCGGCTTGCCGGGTATGCGGTGTCGGTGGTGGAGGTCTTGAAGGCGCTGGCTGAGCTTGATGTGGAGGTGGTGGCTGCGTTGCCGGGGGCGGCGGAGATCCGGGAGCAGTTGGGTGTGGTGGGGGATCGGGTGCGGGTGGAGGAGTTCGTGCCGTTGGCGGCGCTGGCTCCGACGTGTGCGGTGATGGTTCATCACGGCGGGTTCGGCACGATCGGTACGACCTCGCTCCACGCCGTCCCCCAACTCGCCGTCGCCGAGGAGATCGACGCCCCCATCCTCGCCAGGGGCCTGGCCGCGTACGGCGCCGGGATCGACCTGCCCGTGGCGGAGGCGACCGGCGATCGCGTCGCGCGCGAAGTGCGGCGGCTGCTCACGGAATCCTCCTTCACCGAAGGGGCACGGCGGCTGCGCGCCGACATGAGGGCCATGCCGAGTGCCGCCGACGTCGTCCCCGAACTGGTCCGGATCGCCGAACGGCACCGGGGCCGCTGAGCACCGGACGCACGGGACGACGCCAGGGCCACGCGTGCGGACGGAAAGAGACGGAACGAGGAGAGTGAGTGGGGGGTCCCTGCGCTCAGGGACCCCCCACCGCCGGCTCGGTCGGCCCGGCTGGCGGCCGCGGTGGACTGCCGCTGCGGCCCTCTCGCTCTCATCGCGTCGTCAGTGGGGTCAGCAGTTCACGCTGCCCGTGCTGCCGAGCAGCTCGTCGTCGAGGGTCGACGTCTCCAGCTCCTGAAGCTCCAGAACGTTCATGCGGTGTCACCTCCTCCCAAGCGCTCGCTGCGGTAGCGGCGGCGGTCGGCCGCCGAAGTCAGTGGTGCGACGCGGTCGGCGGCCGCCCCGGACCGCCGCCGCGGTGCTCTCGTCGTGCCGTGACAGCGGGTCAGCAGCCCACGCTGCCGGTGCTGCCGAGCAGCTCGTCGTCGAGGGTCGACGTCTCCAGCTCCTGAAGCTCCAGAACGTTCATGCGGTGTCACCTCCAACCGGCTGTTCGCAGGGAATCCGGCGGCGGTCGTCCGCCGGGAGTCCGTGGTCCGCCGCGGCCGCCGGGTGCCCGGCGCGGCGCAGGAACGGCAGCGGGGGCGGGCCGCCGTCCGTGACGTACGACAGGGCCGCGAGGACGCCCGCGTTGCCCGTCGCCAGGTCCATGGAGAGGCGCAGGCCGCTGTGGCCCGGGAACGCCACCTCGCCGTCGAGGGCGAGGGCGTGCCAGTGGAGGGAGTCCAAGTGCTCGGCCACCGGGTCCACGTCGCCCTCCGCGCCCTCGGACGCGGTAACAGGAAGGTGCCGCCGCAGCGCGTGCGCCGCCGCGACGAGCCCCGCCCGCCCGTTGAACAGCTGGCTCTCGACCGTGAGCGGCGAGCGCGCGGCGAGCGCCAGGGCGGGCAGCGCCTCGGCGGTCCGCGGATCGTCCCTCCGGTCGGCCAGCAGGTCGGCGACGAGGCCGATGCCGACCGACCCGGTCTCCAGGTACGGCAGGGAGCGGAAGCCGCCGTCGACGTGCAGCACGCCTTCCTTGCGCAGGACGCACAGGTCCAGGTCCCGGTGCACGGCGCGCACCGCGTGCCGCACATAGGCGTCCTCGCCCGTGGCCTCGTACATCCGCAGCAGGAACAGGCCGACCCCGGACCAGCCGCGCAGCAGCCCGCCGTGGGTGCCGGGCTCGCCGCGGGCGCGGTCGATGCCGTGCGGGCGGCCGTCGTCCAGGGCATCGACGGCACGTGCGGCCAGCTCCCGGGCCTCCTTGAGCCAGGCGTGCCCCGGGTCGGCCCCGGCGAAGTGCAGCAGGTTGAGGCCGACGCCCGCGAGGCCGCCGTACAGGGTGACGTCGGTCATCTCCTCGACGCCGGGGCGGGCGCGGTCGATCAGCTCCCGGGCGGCGGCGTGGTGGCCGAGGTGGTCGAGGACGTGGGCGACGCCGTGCGCGCCGTCGTAGAAACCGGGCCGCACGTGGTCGGCGCGTGCCGCCCGCAACAGCCAGCCCTCGTACGCGGGTTCGCGTTCCCCGCCCGCCACGGACAGCGCCCACAGGACGCCCGCTGCGCCGTGCGCGAAGCCGCCGGGGGCCTCGTTGAACTGCCGGGGGTCGCCGGGGAAGAGACGGTCGTCGCGGTCCGGCGTCGCGGATGCGTGCAGGGCGCGGGCGAGGGAGGCGCGTACGGCCGCCCAGTCGACGGGCGAGGTGTCCAGACGTACGTCGGCGACGGCTCCGACCCGTGGTCGGGCGCTGGGGCGGTCGGCCTGCGGGAGGGGTGGCTCGGCCAGGCCCGCCGCGACCGTCGCGGCGAAGTCCTCCGGCAGGCCGAAGCGCTGTGCCGCCGCGGCCGCGAGCCGCGCCCCCATGTCCGGGCAGATGCCGAGCGAGGTCACGAGCGGCAGGTACAGCCACAGCCGCAGCACCGCCAGCGCGTGCTCGTCGACCGCCGTGCCGGTCTTGCGGCGGGCGGCGAAGCCGGGATAGCCGAGCGTGGGGCGGGTGTTCTCGGAGGTGGGGAAAGCCATCTCGAAGTCGACGAGGCGCACGGCGCCCTCCCCGGAGTCGAACGCGCCCTCGCTGGAGTCGAACGCGTCCTCGCCGGAGCCGAGCGTGTCCTCCCCGGGACCGAACGCGTCCTCCGCCACCAGCACGTTCCCCGGGTGCAGATCCCCGAAGACGATCCCCTCGGCGTGTACGCGCCGGACCAGCGCGGCCACCTCGGCGTGCAGGGCCTCCGCGCGCCGGGCGTAGTCGCGCAGCCCCTCGGGCGAGCACGCGCTCCAGTTCACCAGCGGGTGGTGCCGCACCATCCAGCGCTGCAGCGGGATGCCGTCCAGGTGCTCCATCGCGAGCATGGAGTGGCCACCGAAGTCGAAGAGCTCGTACGCGCGCGGCACGCCGGGGACGTCGGCGAGCCGGTCCAGGACGCGCTTCTCGTGCGCCAGGCGCGCCGGGGCGTCGAGGCCCGCGCCGTCCCGGCCGGTGTGCGGCCGGGCCTCCTTGAGGACCACGGGGCTGCCGTCGTCCCGGCGTGTCGCGGCGTACACGCCACCGGCGTTGGAGAAGTGCAGGGCCTCCGTGACCCGGTAGCCGAACGCGCCGCTCGCGGCCGTGCGCCGCTCGATGTGGGGGCGCAGGACGTCCGGGACCGGCACGCCCTCGGGCAGCGCGAACGTGGGCCGCCTGCGGTCGGGCACGAGGCGTCCGTCGGCTCCGGTGAGGGCGAGCACGTGCGCGCCGTCGTCCGTCCAGCACCAGCGCTCACGGAAGGCGCCGTACCGGAAGTGGACGGGGCCCTCGCCCCAGCGGCAGTCGGTCAGGATGTACGGTCCGTCGCTGCCCGCGAGGCGTTCGTCCAGCTCGCGTGCGCAGTCGGCGAACTCCGCCTCGTCGCGCGGGTAGACGGCGATGAACTTGCCGCCGGCCGGGCGGGGCGCGTACTTGGAGTTCATGGCGTTCAGGAGGGATCGGCCGCGCAGGTGCTTGAAGGGCACACGGGCCCGCAGGCAGTGGTCGGCGACGATCTCCAGGACGCGCTCGGCGTTGTCGTGGGTCGCGGAGACATGGATCTTCCAGCCCTGGTCCACGGTGTGCGGCTGCTCGGGCTGGTACATGTCCCAGACGCGCGCGGCCCGGTGCCGCCAGCCATCGGGCAGCGGGGCGAACCGCGACGGCACCAAGTGCTCCTCGGTGGCGGACCGCGCCGGGCTCTCGAAGAACACCGGGTCCACCAGGGTGTAGATCGACCAGTCCACGGACACGAGGCACCTCCAGCGGAATTCCTGGAACGGGTCGGCCGTGCTTTCGACGGCCGTCGCGGTGATCGCCTCGTGGAGGTTTCGATCGGTAGAGGGAGTTCGGAGGAACGAGTGCGGGGGAGGGGCTTGGGTCTATGCGTGGCAGCTATTGCGTGAAGGGGCTGAGCGCGGTGTCCGGGCCCCGCCTGAGATATTCCGCGAGCGTCCGCCGTGCGGCCGCCTTCGGTTCGCTGCCCGTGTCGAACCAGGCGTCCTTGCCGGGCTTCTTCTCCCATTCCCCTCGGATGAACAGCGCCTCGTATTCATGGCGCAACATGGACCACATCGCCACATCGTGATATTCGCCCTTGAAGAACTTGCGTTCCCTGAGGACTCCTTCGAGGACGAAGAAGCGGGTGCGCATCACCATCTGGAGCATGGGTGCGTTGAACAGGCCCACCCAGAACTGGAGCCGGTGCGCGCCCAGGTCCTCGAAGAGGTGCTCCACGACGAGGCCGAAGCCCTCGGCGCCGTAGCCGCGCGACCACAGGTCGCTGCTCCCGATGGCGCCGCTGATCTCGAACGTCGTGTCCCGTTCGCCGCCGACGCGGTGGAACTTCACCATGCCCACGCGCTCGCCGTCCAGGGACCGCATCGTGCAGAAGCGCGAGCCCGACGCGGCGTCGGCCCGCAGCGCGTCCACCGTGACCCGCTCGGACACATCGCCGGTGAGGGCGGCGACATCACCTTCGGGGCTGAGCCATTGCGCGAATTGGCCGTAGTCGGCCGCGGTCGCGTATCCGAGCTCGACGCGGCGTCCGACGCGAATGGCTTCGCTGGTCTTCGGCGTCTCGATGGTCATGAACTCCTGCTTTCCCAGTGAGTGCGGCCATGGTTGCCCGGTGCCGGGCGAACGTCAACCATTCACGCGGATTCCGCTTCAACGACGGCCGGTGCAAGCGCAGTTCATGAGCCATGGCCCTGTATTCCGTCTCGCCGGCGGGACACACTGGTGCCACACTGCTGCCCATTCCGAGACCGCAAGCGACAAGCCGGAAGCGACAAGCCGGAAAGGACAAGGGGGACGCCTGTGTTCACACATTCCCGCGACCTGTATCTGGACCTGATGAAGAAGGTCGTCACCAACACCATCTATCAGGACAACGCGCACGGTTGGGTGCGGAACAAGGATTTCGACGCCGGATTGCCGAGCATCGAATACAGCGACGAACTCCGCGCCGGCGGCCGGGACATCCCGCGCGTCGCGCACACGATGATCGGAGGCAAGCGCCTCGACAACCTGCACGCGTGCGTCGAGCAGGTCCTCTCCGACGACATTCCCGGAGACCTCATCGAGACGGGGGTCTGGCGGGGCGGCGCCACGATCTTCATGCGCGCGGTGCTCAAGGCGTACGACATCAAGGACCGCACGGTGTGGGTCGCCGACTCCTTCGAGGGCATCCCCAAGGGCGACCCCGTGCGGTACCCGGGCGACGACCTCGCGCCGCTGTACCGCTTCAACGACGTCCTCGGCGTCTCGCAGGCCGTGGTGGAGGAGAACTTCCGGCGCTACGGACTCCTCGACGACCAAGTGCGGTTCCTGCCGGGCTACTTCCGCGACACGCTGCCCGACGCCCCGGTGGAGAGCCTGGCCGTGCTCCGCATGGACGGCGACCTGTTCGAGTCCACCATGGACGCGCTGGTGCACCTCTACCCCAAGCTGTCCGTCGGCGGCTATGTGATCGTCGACGACTACCGCGCCCTGCCCCCGTGCCGGGTCGCCGTCTACCAGTACCGCAGGGAGCACGGCATCACCGACCCCATCGAGGAGATCGACGGGGTCGGCGTCTTCTGGCGGCGCACCCGGTGACGCGGCGCCCGGCCCCGACCGTCCGTCAGGCCGGTTCGGGCCGGCGCGAGTAGTCCCCCGCCGCGTACCGCTCGCGGCACAGGCCGCGCTGGATCTTGCCGCTGGTGGTGCGCGGCAGCGTCCCTCTGCGGACCACCACCGTGGTGTGGACCGCGAGCCCGTGCTGGCGGCTCACCGTCTGCCGGATGCGTTCCGTCAGGGCGTCGCGGTCGGGCGCGGGCAGGGCCGTCATCGCCGCGTCGGCCTCCATCAGGACGATGAGGCGCTCCGTCGGGTCGCCCTCGACGCCGATCGCCGTCGCCGCCACCGGCGCCACCGACTCGACGGTGGCCTCGATGTCCTCCGGGTAGTGGTTGCGGCCCCGCACGATGATGACGTCGTCCATGCGGCCGACCACATAGAGCCCGCCGTCGTGCCGGAAGCCCCAGTCGCCCGTCCGCAGCCACCCGTCGGAGTACACGCGCGCCGTCCGCTCCGGCGCCCGCCAGTAGCCGTCGGTGAGGTTGGGGCCGCCCACCCAGATCTCACCGACCCGCCCCGTGGTCTCCGCGCCGGTCACCGGGTCCGCGATCCGCACCCGCACCCCGGGCACCGGCGTGCCGTTGCTCACCAGGTGCACCGAGTCCGGGCCTGCCGGCACCGGGCGCACCTCGCCCGCGGTGAGGGCGGCCCGGTCGAAGTGGCCGCCGGTCGCGCCGGTCGCGTTGGGCGTCATCGTCACCGATAGCGTCGCCTCCGCGAGGCCGTAGCACGGCACCGGCGAGCGAGGGTCGAGGCCCGCGTCGGCGAAGGCCGCCACGAACGCCGCCACCGACCGCGCGTGCACCGGCTCCCCGCCGATGGCCAGCGCCCGCAGACCGCTGAGGTCCAGCGTCGCCACCTCGTCGGCGGTGACGCGCCGCACGCAGTGGGAGAGGCCGAAGTTGGGCGTGACGGTCCAGTCGGCGCGGTAGTCCGACAGGGCGCGCAGCCAGCGGTAGGGGCGGTGCAGGAAGCCCATCGGGCTGAGGTGCACCATGTGCATTCCGGCGCTGAGGGGGCTCGCGATGGCGCAGACGAGCCCCATGTCGTGGAAGAGCGGCACCCAGGACACGGCCGTGGTCGCGGGCATGAAGCGCGAACGCATCTGGTACGCAGCCGCCGACAGGTTCGCGTGCGTGACCCGCACTCCCGCGGGCGCCCCGGTGGAACCCGACGTGTACTGCAGGTACGCCACGTCGTCGGGCGCCGCGGGCGGGCGCCGCCACTTCGCAGCGCGGTGCGGCGGCACCTCGTCGACGTGCAGCACGGGGCCCTGCTGCCAGCCCGTGCTGCTCAGCGCGTTGCGCACCGCCGGGCGCACCCGCGACGTCGTCAGGACGCAGCCCGGCTTGCTGTCCCGGAGCACCGAACGCAGCCGCGTCCGACTGCGGAACAGTTCCGGCGCGTACAGGGGCACCGCGATCACCCCCGCGTACAGACAGCCGAGGAAGGCGACCACATAGTGCTCGTCGTGCGGACACAGGACCGCGACCCGTGCCCGGGGCGGACACGCCGCCTGGAGCTCGGCCGCGACGGCCCGGGCCCGCTCGTCGAGTTCCCGGTACGTCAGCGTGACGACGGTGTCCGTGCGGCGGGCCCCGCCCCGCACCCGGCGGTCGCCGAGCACGGTCAGGGCGGGCGCGTCGCCCCGCTCGGCCGCGAGGCGGCGCACCGTGTCGGCCAGATACTCCAGGGCGACCGGCTCGGGCCCGAGCGTCGACAGCGTGAAGCCCGTCATCGGCGTGGGCCCGGTACAGGATGCCTCGATGCTCATGGGCGTTCTCCCAGGGTGTCGCCGATACGGGCGGCGGACGCTTCGAGTTCGCTGACGGGCAGCAGCATCTGCGTCGCGGCGAGTTCGCGGTACAGCGCGTCCTCACTCAGGAGCTCCTCGTGGGTGCCGACGGCGCGGATGCGGCCGCCGTCCATCACGACGATCCGGTCGGCCGTGCTCACGGTGGACAGGCGGTGCGCGACCACCACGACCGTGGTCTCGGCCGTGATGCCGGTGATGACCTCCCGCAGGGCGTTCTCGTTGCGGGCGTCGAGCTGCGAGGTGACCTCGTCGAGCAGCAGCAGCCGCGGCCGGCGCAGCAGCGCGCGGGCCACGGCGACCCGCTGGCGCTCACCCCCGGACAGCTTGGTGCCGCGGTGGCCGACCTCGGTGTCGAGGCCGTGCGGGAGACGCGCGACGAGTTCGCCGAGGCGCGCCTGCTCGACGACGCGGCGCAGCTCGTCCTCCTCGGCGTACGGCATCCCGATGCAGAGGTTGTCGCGGATGGTCCCGGCGAGGACGGGGGCGTCCTGCTCGACGTAGCCGATGGCGGCGCGCAGTTCGCCGAGGTCGAGTTCGTGGATGTCGCGGCCGTCCATGCGCACGGTGCCGCTCTGCGGCTCGTAGAACCGCTCGATCAGCGAGAACACCGTGGACTTGCCCGCTCCGGAGGGGCCGACGAACGCGGTCATCCCGGCCGCGGGGATCTCGAAGCTGATGCCGTGGTGCACCACGGGCCCGTCGCCGGGGTAGCGGAAGACGACGTCGTGGAACGACAGCGACGCGGGCGCGGGCATGGGGTCGGTGGGCACCGGCACCGGGCGCGGCGGGCTCTCCGGCTCGGTGCGCAGCCGCAGCAACTCGCTGACGCGGGACATCGCCGCGGCCACCACGTTGAACCGGATCATCGCGGTGACCAGCGCGCCCAGCGGCGGCACCAGGTAGAAGAGATAGAGCAGGAACGCGATCAGGCTGCCGAGGCTCATCGCGCCGGACGCCACCCGGGCACCGCCGACGCCCAGGACGGCGAGGAACGCCACCTGGATCGTCACGGTGATGAAGGCGCCGACGAGCGAGTCGAGCCGGGCCACCTTCAGGCTGTGCCGCCAGGCCCGGCGCGCGCCGCGCTCGGCGATCTCGGCCTCGCTGTTCTCCGCGCCGGACGCCTTGATGGTGCGGAAGGTCCCGAGCGCCCGCTCCAGGGCCGTGCTCAGCTCGGCCACGCCCTCCTGGGCGCGGCGCGCGGCGCTCTCCAGCTGAGGCAGACCCGTGGCGACGAGGATGCCGCCGAGCAGCACCACGGCCAGCGTGGTGAGCAGCAGCACCCAGTCCATGAGGCCCATCAGGACGAGGATCGCGACGAGCATCACCGAGCCGTTGACGGTCTCCACGATCGCGGTGGTGACGGCGCTGCGCATGAGTGTCGTGTCGGCGGTGGCCCGTGACATCAGGTCGCCCGGCGGGATCTTGTCCGTCTCGGAGACCCGCAGCCACAGCACCCGCCGGATCACCTCGCGGCGGGTGCTGAGGACCACGGTCTCGGAGACCCGCATCAGGATGAACGTGCCGATCGCGCCGACCACCGCCGACACGAGCACGAGAGCCGTCAGCGCGATCAGCGCGGCCATGACGGGGGAGCGCGACTCCAGGTTCTCCACCACGGACTTGGCGATCACGGGCTGGATCAGGCCGGAGAAGCCGCCGAGCAGCGACAGGCCGCCGCCGAGCAGGATGCGGCCGCGCTGGGGCCGCAGATAGCGGAGCATGTCCCGCCACGCGTCGGGGCGCAGAATGGCCGGCCGGCCGGACTCCGCCCGCTCCTCGGGCTCCCGCTCGTCCGGCGGTTCGGTCTTTCGCCCGGTGTCAGGCGCCGTACCCAGCATCCGCGCTCTCCTCCTCGCGTTCGATGAGCTCCGCCGCGAGGCGCGCGAGGACGTCGCGGGCGCCGCGCACCTCGGGCGCCAGCGGCCGGTCGGCCGCCAACGCGGGCGATACGCGGGCCAGTTCGGCCCATACGCCCGGAGCGTCGTCGCCCTGTCCGGTCAGCGCCGCGTACTGCGCCACGGCGACCGCCAGTGAGCCCACGACCAGCCACGCCTGTTCGACGGCGTCGCTCACGGCGTTCGCGCCGTTGAGGGCCATCGGCACATGGTCCTGGTTGAGGCCGTTGCTGGGCAGCGCGGTCAGGCCCGCGGGGTAGACGAGCTGGCGGATGCGGGCGACGAACGAGGTGGCGCTGAGCTGCACCCCGGCGAGACCGCTGCCGCGGCCGGGCACCGGAGTGAGCATGGGCGGCTTGCCGCCGTTGGTCTCCGGCAGGCACAGCAGGGCCAGTTGGCGCTCGGCGAGGAACGCGATCTGCTGCAGGCACAGGCCGATCTGGTCGGACGCGAGGCCCACCGGCATCGCGTGGAAGTTGCCCGCGTGCAGGAACTCGCCCTCGTAGTAGACCGGGTTGTCCGTACAGCCCACCGCCTCACGGACCAGGATGTCCTCCAGGACGGACAGCTGGTCGACGACCGCGCCGATCACCTGCGGCGCGCAGCGCAGGCTGTACGGCTCCTGCAGCGGGCGCGCCGGATCGCGGCGGTGGTCCGGCGGCAGGTCCTCTCTGATCCACCGGGCGGCGACCAACTGCCCCGCCTGGCCGCGCGCGTGGCCCACTCCCGGGTGGTACGCCTGCGGGCTCGCGCCGAGCAGCGTCACCGCCCGCGCGGTGAGCGCGGCGACCGCGCGGGCCAGACGCAGCACCTCCCGGTGGTTGAGCAGCGTGACGGCGAGGCTCACGCTGGTGCCGTTGACGAAGGACAGGGCCTGCCGGGCCCGCCACGTCACCGGGCGCGCGCCGAGCGCGGCCAGGGCCTCCGCCGACGGCCGGACCCGCCAGTTTCCGGAGCCGTCGCGCAGCCACGCCTCGCCCTCCCCGGCCAGGGCGAGGGCCGCGTGCGCGAGGGGCTGGAGGTCACCGCTCGCGCTGACCGTGCCGTCGCGCGGGATCACCGGGGTGAAGCCCTGGTTCCACAACTCGGCGACGCGGTCCCAGAATTCGGGCGACACGGCCGAGTGGCCGAGCCGCATGCTGTTGAGCCGGATCCACAGCACCAGGCGACAGACCTCCGGGGACAGCGGCCGCCCCTGGCCGCTGCCGAGGTGCGCGATGAGTCCGCTGCCCTGGTCGGTGTCCGACGCGGCGGCCGCGTACTCGACGAGCGGGCCGAAGCCCCGCGTGACCCCGTACACCTGCTCCTCGTCCGCGAGGGCCCGGGCGAGCCGGTCGACTCCGGCCCGCATCCGCTCCGCCTCCAGCGGGCTGCACGGGCGCACCCGGGCGTCGGGGCTTGCCTGGCGCACGATGTCCGCCAGGCGTTCCTTGGGCGACTCGGCTACGTCTGTGATCATGTCGCGGCTCCTGCGTCAGCGGGGCGGGTGGGGTGGATCCGGCGCGGCAGGCCGGTCGGGGAGCGGTCGATGCGGTCGACGATGTGCACTTGGCGGGGCTGGACGGTGAGGTCGTGGCCCGCGATGAGCGCGCGTACACGGGCCCGGTCGAGACGGCGGCCCGGCGGCGGTACGACGTACAGCTCCAGGTGCTCGCCGCTGAGTTCGTCGGCGACGGGCAGGCAGGCCAGATCCGCGCAGTCGACGACGGCGCGCAGCGCACGCTCCAGCGCGCCGAGTTCCACCCGACGGCCGTTGATCTTCACCAGGCCGCCGCGCCGCCCACTGAAGCGGAACCGGCCTGCGCCACAGGGCCGTACGAGGTCGTCGGTGCGCCAGACGGGGAGGGGAGCGAGGCCCGGACGGGCGGCGAGGCGGGGGCTGCGGACCGTGAGGGGGACGTCGGGGTCGGTGCCGGGGCCGTTGATGGGGTGGTGGGATTCGGGGACGAACTCCACGTCGTCGAACAGGTCCCACGGCGGGTCGTCGGGGCCCCACTCCCGCCACGCGATCCCGCCCGTCTCCGTGGACCCGAACACCTCCCGCACCGACACCCGCCCGGGGCCCGCCTCCTGGACGAAGTCGTGGGCGGCCGACGGGAGCATCGCGGTGCTGTGGAGCACGGCGACGCGCTCGCGGGCCTCGATCCACGCGAGCTTGCGGCGCAGCGCCGAGAACGACCAGGGCACCGCGACCACCGCCCACCGGCCGCCGGGGGAGGTGGGCATGGCGCCGAAGAAGTGGGGGCGGTACCAGACGGGGAGCCGGAGCCTGGCGGGGACGAGGAGGGTCGCGAGCGCCCCGTACACATGCCGGGGCGGCGCGAACGACAGGACGGCCTCGGGGCGTTCGGGCCGCAGCAGCGCGGCCAGCATGCCCGCCTCCTCCCACAGCTGGTCGCGGGTGCGCCGCCAGCACTCGCTGGGGCCGGTCGTGCCGGACGTGTGGAAGTCGAGGACCGGGGGCAGTGTCCGGCGCACCAGATCCCCGGCGTCCTCGCCGAGCAGGTCCCAACGGACCAGCCAGGGGCGCTCGTTGACGTCGGGAGCGGCGGGGCCCGCGGCCAGGACTTCGTGCGGGGTCAGCTCGGGATGGCTCACCAGGTCACCTCGTGTCGTCACTGACTGTGTTCAACCCGTTCCCGCACCAGGTCGACGAGATCCTGCACCGTGGTGATCGTGGCCAGCTCCTCGTCGGGTATCTCATCACCCGCCTGCCGCTGGAGCGTGAAAGCGATCTCCACCATGGAGAGGGAATCGATCCCGAGATCGTCCACCAAGGACTTACCGGGCTCCACCTCTTCGGCCGGAATTCCGGCTACTTCTTCCACCGCTTCGGCGACGAATCGAAGTGCGGCGCTCTGGTTCATGAGTGCGTCCATGACTATCTCCTATTTCATCGATGCGCGAACGGTCAATGCGCTCCTGTCCCGATCCCATTGGGAAATGCCGAGAAACGGCTCGTCATGCCCGGTCAGAAGTGTCGTGGAGGAAATAGCGGCGGGTTGTTGTCCACTTGTGGCCCGGGGGCGTGCGCCGGTAAGAACGCGGAAGTCGTGGGGTCCTGACGGCGGCATCGGAACGCGTCCGCGCCGTGCCCGCCGCCGACCGTCCCGCCGGCGGGACGCCGTGCCGCGTCCCGGCCCGACCCTGCCCACCGCCGCCGGGAGCTGACCCCGGCGCCCGGTCCGGCGCATCCGGAACGGCCTGCCGACACGGTCCGCCCGCCTCCGGGCCGACCACCCGCGTTGCGAAAAGCGCAGGCGCGCCCGGACCCGCCGCATGACACGGCGACGCGCCGAAACCGTCGGAATCAGACCGCGCCGGAAGGCGATCAACCGCATGCTCCGGTCCGGGTTCGCCATCGGCCCATCCGGAACAACCGGCCATTCATTCCCCTGGACACCGCGCCGTGACCTGCCGCAGACTGCCGGAGTCTCGGGACGACTCGGGGCAGGTGAGAGTACAGCACGCTCACACGGAGGATGTCTTGCCAAGCAAGAGGCACGGGGGAATACCTCCCGGCGTGAGGCCGCTACCGCACTCGATTCCCACAGCGATTCCCAACCAGATTTCCAACCCGATTCCCAGAACCCTTGCGGGAGGGCTGCCCAGAGACCACAATCCATCGAATGTGCAGGACCGTAAATTCGGATCGCAGTTGCATGTGAACGCGTCCGTGGTGGCCCGGCGCACCTCGCTCGACCTGCCGGTCGACCTGCCGCTGGACCGCTGGCGCAGCCTCGGCACGCACATCGCCGTCATCGCCGACTCGTCCAGCTGGTGGCTCGGGGACTGGCTCATCTACGGCCAGGCCCACTACCCCGACCGCTACAAGATCGCCCTCGCCGACACGTCCCTGAGCTACCAGACGCTGCGCAACTACGCCTGGGTCGCGGGCCGGTTCGGCGTGGCACGACGGCGCGGCCGGCTCAGCTTCCAGCACCACGCCGAGGTGGCGGGCCTGGAGGAGCGGGCCCAGGACCACTGGCTGGAACAGGCCGAACGGCACGGCTGGTCCCGCAACGAACTGCGCCGCCACATCAGGGAAAGCCTGCGCGCCCCCGAACGCAGACCGCCGACGGAGGCGGCGGCACGGCCGGGGCCGAGCGAGAAACAGGCGGCCATCCGCTTCAAGATCACGACAGAGCGGCGCATCCGCTGGCAGAAGGCCGCGGCCAACCAGGGCCAGGCGCTCGCCGAGTGGATCGTCTCCGTACTCGACCGCTGCGCGCCCGCGACGGTGCGCCCCGCCGACGGTGTCACCGCCGACCTTCCGCACCACCCGGTCCTCGCCGGGCGCGCGCTGGAGGAGTGCGGCGCCGCCCACGCGCGGTGCGGGCCACTGGAGCCCGCGGCGCCGCAGCCGTAGCGCGACCAGCCGACCCCGAGCGAACCGAGGACCAGTGACCATGGGCATCAAGGTCTGGAACTACCTTGCGGAGTACGACGCCGAGCGCGCCGACATCCTCGACGCCGTCGACACCGTCTTCCGCTCCGGACAGCTGATCCTCGGTCAGCGCGTCGGGGCCTTCGAGCGGGCGTTCGCGGACTACCACGGAGTGCCGCACTGCGCCGGTGTCGACAACGGCACCAACGCTCTCGTCCTGGGGCTGCGCGCCCTCGGGGTCGGCCGCGGCGACGAGGTGATCACCGTTGCCAACACGGCGGCGCCCACCGTCGTCGCCATCGACGCCGTGGGCGCGACGCCCGTGTTCGTCGACGTGCACCCCGACACGTATCTGATGGACGTGGACCGCGTACCGGACGTCATCACTGAACGCACCAAGTGCCTGCTGCCGGTGCACCTCTACGGCCAGTGCGTCGACCTGGCGGCGCTGACCGAGCACGCGGCCGCGTACGGGCTCGCCGTCCTGGAGGACTGCGCGCAGGCCCACGGCGCCCGGCAACGCGGCAGGCTCGCCGGGACGACCGGGGACGCCGCCGCGTTCTCCTTCTACCCGACCAAGGTCCTCGGCGCGTACGGCGACGCCGGGGCCGTCATCACCTCCACGGAGGCCGTCGACGCCGCGCTGCGCAGGCTGCGCTACTACGGCATGGAGGACCGCTACTACGTGGAGGCGACCCCCGGCCACAACAGCCGCCTCGACGAGGTGCACGCCGAGATCCTGCGCCGCAAGCTGACCCGGCTCGACGACTACCTGGCCGCGCGCCGGGCCATCGCTGCCCGCTACGCGGAAGGCCTGGCCGGCACGGACCTCGTGCTGCCCGCCCTGGCCGACGGCAACGACCACGTGTACTACCTGTACGTCGTGCGCCACCCCCAGCGCGACCGGATCATCGCTGAGATGGCCGCGCGGGACATCACGCTCAACGTCAGCTACCGCTGGCCCGTCCACACGATGAAGGGCTTCGCGCACCTCGGCCACCGCCGGGGCGACCTGCCCGTCACCGAGCGGGCCGCCGACGAGATCTTCTCGCTGCCCATGTACCCGACGCTGACCAAGGCCGAGCAGGACCTGGTCGTGGAGGCGCTGCGCGAGGTGCTCGCCGCGCTCTAGTCGGCTTTCGCCGGCCGGCTTCTCAGGCCGGTGTCTCAGGCCGGTGTCTCAGGTCGGCTTCTCCGCTCGGGCGGCGGGCCCTGGACCAACGGCGTTCCGTGGGAGGTGCCGTCATCGTCACGTCACGTCGAGCCGCTTCGGTCGTCGCCGCGGCTCCGGAGAGCGGGGGCCCGACCGCGGGGATCGTGAACCTGGACGCCGCGTTCGCCGCCTGGTGGGCCGAACGTCGCAGTGCTGCCCGGCTGTCCGTCACCCCCGTCCCCTTCCGCGACCTGCCGCACTGGTCGTTCACGCGGTGCGGCGACCTCGTCCACGACAGCGGGCGCTTCTTCACGGTCTCCGGGATGCGGGTGCGCGGCCCCGAGGGGTCGGGCCGCGACCAGCCGGTGATCGTGCAACCGGAGATCGGCGTGCTCGGCCTGCTCGTCAAGCAACTGGACGGCGAACCGCACGTGCTGCTCCAGGCCAAGGCGGAGCCGGGCAACATCGACGGCATCCAGCTCTCGCCCACCGTCCAGGCGACCCGCAGCAACTACACCCGGGTGCACCGGGGCGGCGCGACCCGCCACCTGGAGCACTTCACGGGCCCCGGCCGAGGCCGTGTCCTCGTCGACTCCCTCCAGTCCGAACAGGGCGCGTGGTTCTGGCGCAAACACAACCGGAACATGGTCGTCGAGCCGGTCGGGGAGGTCGCAGAGCACCCCGACTTCCGCTGGATCGCACTGCGTACGGTGCGGCGGCTCCTGGGCGTGGACCATCTGGTGAACATGGACACGCGTTCCGTACTGGGGTGTCTGCCCGCAGGACCCGTGCTCACCGAGCCTGCGCCCACCGAGCCTGTGCTCACTGCGCCTGTGCTCGCCGCGCCTGCCTCCGGTGCGCCCGTGCCGCCGGGGGCCGCCGTCGACCCGCTCTCCCTGAGCGCGCTCACCAGCTGGCTCATCGACGCCAAGCAGCACTGCCCCTGGGACGCCCGGCCGGTCCCGCTCGCGGACATCGAGGGCTGGACGCGTACGGAGACGGAGATCGTCGACGTCCGCGAGCGGTCGTTCCGCATCATCGCGGTCCGGGTGGAGGCGGGCACCCGCGAGGTGCGGCAGTGGGCCCAGCCGCTCCTCGCGCCCCGCCGCCCGGGCCTCGCGGTGTTCCTGTGCCGAACCGGCGGGGGCGTGCCGCGAGTCCTGGTCCGGGCGCGGACCGAGCCGGGCCTCGGCGATCTCGTCGAGCTGGGGCCCACCGTCCAGTGGTCCGACGACACCGGGCCCGCCGTGCCGGAGGAGGCCGGTCCCTTCGACGGCTCGGCGCTGACCGACGATCCGGCGTGCGTACGGTTCGACGCGGAGCTGTCCGAGGAGGGCGGCCGCTTCCACCGGGCGGCGACCCGCTACCGGATCATCGAGGCGGACGCCGCGCTGCCGTCCCGCGACGCCGAACTCCCCGACGACTACCGGTGGCTGACGTTGTATCAACTCCACGCGCTGGTCGCGCGCGGCCACCACGTGAATGTCCAGGCTCGCAGCCTCCTGGCCTGCCTGGCGTCTCTCCCGTGAGCCACCCGTGAACCACTCCGGGCCCTGCCCACACCCTCCGCGAACCTCGCGAACCCCGTCGAAAGGACAAGGTGCCGTGCGGACAGCCGAGTTGGGCGTACGCGGCGCGTACGCGTTCACTCCCACCGTCTTCCCCGACGAACGCGGCCTGTTCGTCGCTCCCTATCAGCGGCCCGCGTACGCCCATGCCGTCGGCGGGCCGCTGTTCCCGGTGGCGCAGACCGGGCACAGCCGGTCCCGGCGCGGGGTCGTCCGCGGCGTCCACTTCACCCGCACCCCGCCCGGCATGGCCACCTACGTGCACTGCGCCCGCGGCAGCGCCCTCGACCTCGTTGTCGACCTGCGCGTCGGCTCGCCCACGTTCGGCCGCTGGGACTGCCTGGTCCTGGACGCGGAGACGTTCCGGGCCGTACACCTGCCGGTCGGCGTGGGCCATGCCTTCCAGGCCCTCGAGGACGACACGGTGATGGAGTACCTGCTCTCCGGCGGGTACGCCGCCGACGACGAGAAGGCGGTGTCGGTGACCGACCCCGCCCTCGCCCTGCCCCTGCGCGAGGACCTGCCGCGCCTCCTGTCCCCCCGCGACCAGAACGCACCCACCCTCGCGGCGGCCGAACGAGCGGGCCTGCTGCCGGAGTACGAGACGTGCCTGCGCCTCGACGCACGGCTGCGGGAGGCGGCGCTTGCGGGGGCGGGGGAGCGGGAGGGGGAGGGGGAGCGTCGTGGGTGAGGTGGGGGTGGGAGGTGGAGGGGTGGGAGTCGGTGGGGCCGGTAGGTCCGGTGGGTCCGGTGGGTCCGACGGCACCGGCACCTCCGGCGGGATCGTCCGCGATCGTCTGTCCGTCGGCGGCGACCCGCCCCGCATCGCCGTGCTCGGTGCCTCCGGCTTCCTCGGATCCGCCGTCGCCGCGATGCTCGCGCGGCGGCGTCTGCGCCTGCGTCTGGTGGCCCGGCGTCCCAGCGCAGTCCCGGTCGGCGCGGTGGCCGACGTCGAGGTGCGTGCCGTCGATCTCACGGACACCGCGAGCCTGGCCGCCGCTGTCGTTGATGTCGACGCGATCGTCCATCTGGTGTGCCACCGTTCCGGCGCGCGCGCCTGGCGCACCGACGACGATCCGCTGGGGGAGTGGGTCAACGTCGGGATGGTGCACGCGCTCGTCGACATCCTGCGGGCGGCGCCGGAAGCGCGGCGGCCCGCGTGCGTCTTCGCCGGGTCGGCCAGCCAGGTGGGGCTGACCGCGCGCGACCGTGTCGACGGCACCGAGGAGGACCGCCCCGCCAGCGGCTACGACCGCCACAAGTCCCTGGCCGAACGGGCGCTCCTCGACGCCACCCGCGAGGGCGTCCTGCGCGCGGTGTCCCTGCGACTGCCGACCGTCTACGGCGAGAGCCGCACGCCGACCGCCGCCGACGGTGGTGTGGTGACCGCCATGGCCCGGCGCGCCCTGGCCGACGAGCCCCTGACCGTGTGGCGGGACGGCACCATCGGCCGGGACCTGCTGCACGTCGACGACGCGGCCCGCGCCCTGGTCACCGGCCTGGACCGCGTCGGCGAACTCGCCGGACGGCACTGGGTGGTGGGCACCGGCCGCATGACCACGCTCGGCGACCTCTTCCGCACCGTCGCCCGACTCACCGCCGACACCACCGGCCGCCCCCCGGTCCCGGTCGTCACCGTCGAGCCCCCGGACCACGCGACCCCCGTCGACTTCCACAGCTTCACGGTCGACGCGACCGCCTTCCACCGGGCCACCGGTTGGGCGCCACGGGTGCCGCTGCATATGGGGCTGTCCCGGACGGTGGCCGCGTTGGCGCGGAATGGTGGGGAGGGGGAGGTGTCCGGGGCGAGCTGGTCGAGCGAGGTGGACGGGACAGAGAGGTCGGACGGGCCGGACAAGGCAGGCAGGCCGGGCTAGTGGGGTGGTCGGGCTGGGCAGACCGGCTGGACCGGGCGAGGCGGAGGCTGGGCCAAGCGCGAGGGCGGGCGCGTCAGCGGACGCGGGCGGGGCAGACTGCCCGCGCCCAGGCAGCTCAAGTGGGCAGGGCGAGCAACGCGCGCGGGATCCGGGCCGGGTGTACCGGGCCTCGGCGGACAAGCGGGACGGGACCGGGGCGACCGGTGAGGCACCCGGCGTAAGGCGAAGCGCGTGGGCCGCAGGAACACGCAGACCGGAACAACGCGCCAACCGCAGACGCCCGCCGAAGCCCAGGTCGACCCCTCAGTGGCCCATCCCCAAGCCCCCGTCGACCGGCACCACGGCCCCCGTGATGTACCCGGCGTCGGGCCCCGCCAGGAACGCGACCACGGACGCCACCTCTTCCGTCGTGCCCACGCGGCCGAGCGGCACGCCCTCCGTCATGGCGGTGAGCCGGGCCTCCGGCAGGGACGCCGTCATGTCCGTGTCGATGAGACCGGCCGCGACGACGTTCACCGTGATGTCGCGGGGCGCAAGCTCCCGGGCCAGGGAGCGGCCGAAGCCGATGAGGCCCGCCTTGGACGCGGCGTAGTTCGTCTGGCCCGCCGTGCCGAGCAGCGCGGAGACCGACGAGATCAGGACGACGCGGCCCCGGCGCGCCCTCATCATGGGCCGGACGGCACGCTTGGCGACGCGGTAGGCCCCGCCCAGGTTCGTGTCGAGCACGGCGGCGAAGTCGTCCTCGGCCATCACCGCGAGCAGCCGGTCTCGGGTGATGCCCGCGTTCGCGACGAGCACCTCCACCGCGCCCTGCTCCGCCTCGACATCCTTGAACGCGCGGTCCACCTGCTCCGGGTCCGTCACATCGCACCGGACCCCGAACAGCCCCGCGGGCGGTGAGCCCGAACGGAACGTGACCGCCACCCGGTCGCCGCCCGCGGCCAGGCGGCGGGCGACGGCGAGCCCGATCCCCCGGTTGCCTCCCGTGACCAGAACCGAACGTGCCATCGCTTCCTCCCCCGTATCGCACGGACTTGCCCCGTCCCGCCCGCCGCGGCCTATGCCGAGCGGCGGAGCACCAACTGCTCGATCCCGTCCAGGAGCCGCTCGAGGCCGAACTCGAACGGAGCCCCCGAGTACGGCGTGCCGCCCGCCGCCAGCGCCCGGCTCAGGGCCGGGTAGGCACCGAAGTCCACGAGCCGTCCCAGGACTTGGTCACGCTCCCGCGTGTCCTCGTCCTCGGTGCCGGGCACGGCGTCGGACGCGACCCCGGACGCGGCGCCCGATTCCGTGCTCGGCCCGGGGCCGGACACAGTACGCCCGGCCCCGGGCCCCCGCAGCCGCCCAAGGCCCCGCACATACGCGTCCACCGTCTCGATCGCCGACAGCTTCTCCGTCTCGCTGAGCCCCGTGCCGTCGAAGATCCGCAGCGCCGAGTCGAGCCAGCGCAGCATGTTCGGACCCGGCACCTGCTCGGCCGCGCCCAGCTCCAGGACCCAGGGGTGGAGCCGGATCTCCCGCCAGTCGTCGTGCGCGAGGGCCGTCAGCTTCGCGCGCCAGTCGCCGGGCAGCTCGTGCGGCAGGGTCCGGCCGATCGCCACGGCGTCGAGCATCAGGGCCTCCAGCTCGGCCCGCCCCGGAACGTACGTGTACAGCGAGGCGACGCCGACGCCGAGCCGCGCGGCGACGCGCCGCAGCGACATGGCGGCGGGCCCCTCCCGCTCGGCCACCTCGATCGCGGCCTCGACGATCCGGTCCAGGGTCAGCCCGCGCGCCGGTCCGCGCGAGCCGCGCGTGTCGCGCCCCCAGAGCAGCGCGAGCGCGCGCTCCAGCGGGGTCGATGCGGTCAGCGGATCCGTCACCGTGCGGCACCCTCCGGCTCGTACGCCGTCGTGGGCGGCGCACCTTTTGCGATCACCACGAAACTCAGTATACCGTTCGGAGTTAACCGAACAGTGCTCGGAGATCGGGCAGCGTCAGGCGGCGTCGGTCGGAGTTTGGGGCGGACACATGATCGGAGACATTCCCGCGGCGGCCACGAAGAGCCCGCGGGCGCCCCGGCGGCGCGAGGAGCGGACGCTGCACGCCGCCGCGTTCACCAACGGGCCGAACGAGCTCTTCGACTTCATCCTGCCCCTCTGGGCGGGGGCGGCCCTCGGCCTGAGCGCCACCGAGGTCGGCATCCTGATGGCCGTCGAGATGGCCCTCTCCGTGATCGCCCGGCCGATCGCCGGCGTGCTCGCCGACCTCTTCGAGCGCCGCTACGTCGCCGCGACGGGCGCGGTCCTGTACGCGGCCTCGGCCGCCGGTTACGCCCTCGCGCAGAACGCGGCCTCCGCCTACGCCGCCGCGGCGGTCGGCGGAGTGGGCGGCGCCCTGCTGTGGGTCGCCGTCCGCGCCATCGTCAGCGAACGCCTCGCGGAGGACTCCGCGGTCTTCCCCCGGCTCCTCGCCTCCCAGGAGACCGGCTCCTGGGTGGCCTTCGTCGCGGGCATGGTGCTGATCGGCGAGATCGGCTTCGACGGGGTCTTCTGGGCCTGCGCGGGGGCCTGTCTGCTCGCCGCCGCGCTGCTGTTGTCCGCGCCCCGCAGGGAGGGTGCGAAGAGCATGGAGGGTGCGAAGAGCATGGAGGGTGCGAAGGGCGCCGCGGGCTCGGCCGTCGCCGGGCTCGGTGCCGTCGGGCGCAGGCTCCGCCCCATGCTGCTCGCCGTGGTCGTGACGATGACGGCCGAGGCCGCGATCTCGCTGCTGCTCCTGATGCACCTCCAGCGGGAGTTCGACCTGGAGGTGATCCAGGTCGCGTACGTCTTCCTGCCCGGCGCCATCGCCATGAGCGTCGCCGCCGAGCGCCTGCACGGCTACGTGGTCCGCTTCGGCCGCACCCGCATCCTGATGTGCGCGTCGTTCGCCAGCGCCGCCTTCGCGGCCGGGCTCGCCTGGGCGCCGAACCCCGTCGTCATCGCCGCACTGTGGATCCTCAGCGGGCTCGCCTGGGCCGCGGTCATCCCCATCCAGCAGGCCGTCATCGCGGAGGCGTCCGGCGAGCACACGGGCCGGGGCATGGGCGTGTACGAGTCCGCCAACCTGCTCGGCGCGCTGATCGGAGCCCTCACCGCTGGCCTGTTGTACGACGGCGCCGACTGGACCGTCGCCTGCCTCAGCGCGGCCGCGCTGATCCTGGCCGGAGCCGTAGTCGTACCTCGGGCGGTACGGAGCCTGGGCGTCGCCGACGTACCCCCGCCGCCGCCCGAACCAGAACCCGAACCGGAACCGGAGCGCGACCCCGAGCCCGAGCGCGGACCCGAGCCCGCACCGGCGCCGAAGAGCTCCCTCGCGAAGAGCCCCCTCGCGAAGAACTCCGCTGTCGAGGGCGCCGCCGTGAAGGGTGCGCCCTCGAAGGAGAAGAGTGCGCCCGCGAAGGAGGAGCCCCCGAGGACCCGGGAGCAGCTTCTTCGGGAACTCGGGCGGCACGCAGCTGTGTTCACCGTCGTCCAGGTGCTCCTGATGCTGGTGGGGCTCTCGTGGCTGCGCGATCTGGTCACCCAGGACACCGTCGATGTGCTGCTCCACGGCGGTGGACAGGAGTCGGGCTTCGCCCGGGTGCTGGAGGACGGCGGCAAGATCTGGGTGTTCGTCCTGGTCGGGCACGCGCTGTGGACGGGTGCGAAATGCCTGGCCATGGCGGTCGGCCGGGGCGGGCGCGGCTGACCGCGGCAGCGTCCTGGCCGTGCTCCCGGCGTGGGAGCGCGGGCTCCGGCACGTGTCAGTGGGATTCAGCCAACTCTTGTTTAATGCAGGGCAGTTGCATTATTCTTCGCCCGTCGGGTATGCCAAGGGCAAGAACGTGCCACCCCTGCCCCCGGTGGCGACAGCTCATCGCTCAGACCCCGCCGGTGGATCGCACGGACTCACCCCGGAGCCGCGCACTCACGGTGCCATGAGGGGGAACGATGCTCGAGGACCACGCCGAGTTCGGCCTCCGCGCCGAGGTGCGGCAGGAACGACTGGTCGTCGCGTTCTGGGGCGAGCTGGACATCCTCGCGGACGAGGTCCTCGCCGCCCCGCTCACGCGACTGGCACGGGAGAGTCACCGTGACCTTGTCCTTGACCTGCGGGCGGTGTCGTTCCTCGACTGCGGGGGGCTGACGCTGCTGTGCCGCGCTCGGGACGGGGCACAGCGGCGTCAGGCGGGGGTGGCGCTCGTCGTCGACAACGCGTTCTTCCGCAAGATCCTTCGTCTTGCCGGATTGGCGGACACGTTCGAGATCACCGGGGATCTGGAGAGCGCGCTCACCGCGGGCGCGGAAGGTTCACCGGTGTGACGCCGGGCCCGATCTCCGCGGCCCGGCTCCCTGACTTCCCATGCCCCCGGCCCGGCCCCTGACTGCCCGCCTGCCCGGCCTTCGGCTGAGCCCGTCGCTCAGTCCTCGCCGCCCTCTCGCTGCTTCTCCTTCAGGCGCGCCGCTTCCTTGCGGACGTCGGCCTGCGTGGCGCGCTCCCGGCGCAGCCACCCCGGGTCCTCCGCCTTCAGGGCGTCGATCTGCTCCGTGGTGAGCGCCTCGGTGACGCCGCCGCGGGCGAGGCCCGAGATGGACACGCCGAGCTTGGCCGCGACCACCGGGCGCGGGTGCGGGCCGGTGCGGCGCAGGTCCTGCAGCCACTGGGGCGGGTCGGCCTGCAGTGCGTTGAGCTCGGCCCGCGAGATCACGCCCTCCTGGAACTCGGCGGGGGTGGCCTCGAGGTACACACCCAGCTTCTTCGCCGCGGTCGCGGGCTTCATCGTCTGGGTGGTCTGGTGCGACGTCATGGTCACCAGGGTATCGAGCGCCTGAGCGACCTCTGACCACGCCGGGTAGCCTGGCGGGGTGACAGGCTCGGAAGTAACCCCTTCGTTCCGGCTCGCCTATGTCCCGGGGGTGACACCCACAAAGTGGGTGCGTGTCTGGAACGAGCGGCTGCCCGACGTCCCCTTGACCCTCGTACCGGTGGCGCCCGCCGACGCGGACGCGACCCTGCGGGACGGCGCCGCCGACGCCGGCCTGGTGCGGCTGCCGGTCGACCGGACGGTCCTCAGCGCCATCCCCCTCTACACGGAGACGTCCGTGGTCGTCGTCCCCAAGGACCACGTCGTGACGGCCGCCGACGAGGTGAGCGCCGAGGACCTGGCCGACGAGATCGTGCTGCACCCCGAGGACGACACCCTCGACTGGGAGAGCCTGCCCGGCCGCCCCGCGCTCGAGCGCCCCGCCACCACGGCCGACGCGATCGAGCTGGTGGCCGCGGGCATCGGCGTGCTCGTCGTACCGCAGTCGCTCGCCCGCCTGCACCACCGCAAGGACCTCACCTACCGGCCGGTCACCGACGCGCCCCAGTCCAGCGTCGTGCTCTCGTGGCCGGAGGACGCCACCACCGACCTGGTGGAGGAGTTCATCGGCATCATCCGCGGCCGGACCGTCAACAGCACCCGCGGCCGCCGCGCCCCGGAGGCGCGGGCGAAGGCCCAGAGCGCGGAGAAGGACGGCGCGCGCCGCAATGGCGGGACCGGCGGTGCCGGGGGCAAGAAGACGTCCGGCACGTCGGCGGCGGGCAAGGGCTCGGCCCGCAAGGCGTCCGGGGGCAAGCCCGGCGGAGGCAAGGCCACCGCGGGCAAGAACGTGCGCCGCGGCACGGGCGGCTCCCAGGGCGCCAAGCGGGGGAAGCCCCGCCGCCGCTCGTAGCCGTCCTGGGGGAGGTGGTCGGGCGAACGCGCCGGGCGGGGGAGCGAGGCACGGCACGGCCCGCCCGCCGTGGCTGTCCCACCCGTCCCCACGCCCCCTTGCGGCCCGTTGTGGTGTCCATGACTATGGCCGCATGGCGGAGCAGACGGGCACCTCCCGGCGCAGGGTTCTCACGGTGGCCGCGGCCGCCACCACGGCCGCCACCACGGCCGCCACCACGGCCGCCACCACGGCCGGAGCCGTAGGCCTTCAGGCGGGCCCCGCGGCGGCCCGCGACGGCGTCGGCCCGGGCCCCACCGCGCAGGATCCGTCGCGCGAACTGCGGGCGCTCCTGCGGGAGATCGACCACCGGCGCATCGAGGCGACCGTGCGGCGGCTCGCCGCGTTCGGCACCCGGCACACGCTCTCCGCGCAGGACGACCCTCGGCGCGGCATCGGCGCGGCACGGGACTGGATCCTCGCCGAGATGCGGCGCCACGCGGGCGCGGCGGGTGGCCGGATGCGCGTGGAGCTCCAGTCGTACGTCCAGGAGCCGGGCCCCCGCATCCCGGAGCCGACGCGGATCACCAACGTCGTGGCCACACTGCGCGGTTCGGAGTCCCCGGACCGGCTGTACGTCGTGTCGGGGCACTACGACTCGCGGGCGAGCGACGTCATGGACTTCACCAGCGACGCGCCCGGCGCCGACGACGACGCATCCGGGGTCGCGGTCGTCATGGAGCTGGCGCGGGTCATGGCGCGCCGACGGCTCGGCGCGACGGTCGTGTTCGCAGCCGTCGCCGGTGAGGAGCAGGGCCTGTTCGGCGCGGCGCACATGGCGGAGCAGTACAAGCTCCAGAAGGCCGACGTCCAAGGGATGTTCACCAACGACATCGTGGGCAGTCCCACCGCCGACGACGGCACCCGCGACCCGCGCACGATCCGCCTCTTCGCGGAGGGCGTGCCCTCGTCCGAGACCCCCGACGAGGCCGCCGTGCGGCGCTCGGTGGGCGGCGAGAACGACTCACCGTCGCGCCAGCTCGCCCGCTTCGTACGGGACGTCGCCGCCAACGACGCGACCGGCATGAAGGTCCGCGTCGTCCACCGCCGCGACCGCTACCTGCGCGGCGGCGACCACATTCCCTTCCTCGAACGCGCCTACCCGGCCGCCCGGTTCACCGAGCCCGCCGAGGACTACGCCCACCAGCACCAGGACGTCCGCGTCGAGGACGGCAAGCAGTACGGGGACCTGCCGGAGTTCTGCGACTTCCCGTACGTCGCGCGCGTGGCCCGCGTGAACGCCGCCGCCCTGTGGAGCCTCGCCCAGGCCCCCGGCACCCCGCGCGGCGCGAAGATCCTCACCGCCGCGCTCACCAACGCCACCGAACTCGTGTGGGAGCGGGGCCCGGAGCCGGCCCTCGCGGGGTACGAGGTCGTCTGGCGCGAGACCACCGCGTCCGACTGGACCCATGTGATCGACGTCGGTGACGTCACCCGTCACACCGTCGACCTGTCCAAGGACAACGTCTTCTTCGGCGTGCGCGCGGTCAGCCGCTCCGGCCTGCGCAGCCCCGTGGCGTTCCCCTCGCCGCAGCGCTGAGCCGCCGCGCGCGCGGAGAGCGTGGCGAGCGCCGCGCGGGACGGCGTGCCCTCGTCGGCCGCGTACGTGACCAGGGCCTGGTCGGGCGCGTCGGGCAGGCGCAGCGTCTCGCGGCGCAGGGTCAGCTCACCGGCCACCGGGTGGCGCAGCCGCTCCACGCCGTGGGAGTGCTCGCGCACCAGCTGCTCGGCCCACAGCGCGCTGAACTCGTCGCTGCGCACGGAGAGTTCGCCGAGCAGGTCGCAGAGGCGGTCGTCGCACGGGTGGCGGCCCAGGTCCATGCGCAGCGCGGCGACGGTGTCGCGGGCGGTCTCCTGCCACGCCTCCGCGTCCGGGTAGAGGCCCCGCACGCCCGCGTCGAGGAAGTGCAGCCACGCCACGTTGCGCCGCTCGGCGGGCAGCGCGTCGAAGTCGGTGAACAGCGCGCGGGCCGTGCCGTTGGAGCCGAGGATGTCCAGGCGGCGCCCGACGACGTACGCGGGCACGCCGTCCAGCGCCCCGAGCAGCACCTTGACGCCCGCCCTGACCGGCTGTGGCGCGGGCGGTGTGGAGGCGGGATGGCGCAGGGCGCGGGTGAGGTGGCCCAGGTGCGCGCGCTCGGCGTCGTCGAGCCGCAGGGCCCGGGCGACGGCGTCGAGGACGGCGTCGGAGACGTTGTGGGTCCTGCCCTGTTCCAGTCGTACGTAGTAGTCGACGCTGACCCCGGCCAGTTCCGCCAGCTCCTCGCGGCGCAGACCCGGCACGCGCCGCCGCCCGCCGAACGGCCGCGCCCCGGCGTCCTCCGGCCGCAGCCGGGCGCGGCGGGAGCGGAGGAAGGCGGCGAGTTCGGTGCGGAAGTCCATGGGGGTGATTGTCCGGCACGGGGTGGTTCGGCCCGGAGTCAGGGGTTGCCTGGTCGGGGTGGTTCGGCCCGAGCCAGGGGTTGCCAGGGCGAGGTGGTGACGCCCGGAGCAAGGGCATTGCCTGGCCGAGGTGGCGACGCGCGGAGCGATGAGGTGGCCCGGCCGAGGTGGCTCCGCCAGGCCGGGGCCACGACCGGGTGCCGCCGACGCGAGGGTGGTTCTGCCAGACCCAGGGTCGAGCGGGGCCCTGGGTGGGCGCGTGGATCTCCCGCAGAGTCGTTCCTGCGGCCACCGGGCCACTCGTACACCCAGGAGACCACCATGACCCTCACCACCGCTCAGACGACGTCCCTCGCCCGCCCCCTCACCGGCCGCGTGGCCGTCGTGACCGGTGCCTCCAGTGGCATCGGCGAGGCCACCGCGCGGGAGCTCGCCGCCCAGGGCGCGCGGGTCGCCCTGCTCGCGCGGCGCGGCGAGCGGCTCGCCGCACACGTGGCACGGATCGAGGAGGCGGGCGGCAGCGCGCTCGCCCTCCCGACGGATGTGACCGACCCCGCGTCCCTGGCGGCGGCGGCCGCCGCCGTCCGCGACCGGCTCGGCCGCGTCGACCTCGTCGTGAACAACGCGGGGCTCGCCCTGCCCGACCAGCTCGACGGGTCCACGGGGAACTGGCAGCGCATGATCGACGTGAACGTCACCGGCGCCTTCGCCGTCGTCGAGGCGTTCGTCCCCGACCTGCTCGCGGCCGTGGCCGAGCGGGGCCACGCTGACCTCGTCAACATCTCATCGGCCGCCGCCCAGAGCGTCCTGCCCGGCTTCGCCGGATACGCCGCCACCAAGGCCGCGTTCAGCCACCTCTCCCGCAATCTGAGGGCCCGCCTGAACCCCGCCGACGTACGTGTCACGAACATCGAACCCGGCACCGTCGACACCGAACTCCGCGACCACATCGACGACCCCGCGATCAGCGCCGCCGTCCAGGAGGCCGTCGGGTCCATCGAGGGCATCCCCTCCGGAACCGACGTCGCCGAACTCATCGCCTTCGCCGTCGGCCGCCCCCGCCACGTGAACCTGCCGCACCTCTCCGTGCTCCCCACCCGCGAGGTCTAGGCGCCGCACAGGGGGGAACAACACCTCGTCTGCCTGCTCGGTCCTCGCCGGTTCAGTGCTCGGAGTAGACGTCCTCGTCCGCGGGGGCCGTTCGCGGGGCGTCCGACCACGCCTTCGCGCGGCCCATGGACAGGAACTGTTCCTCCAGGAGCAGAGCCAGGGCCGCCACCGTCATCAGGCCGCCCACCAGGAACGTGCCACGGACGCCGAGGACCGGCAGGAGCAGGCCGCCGGCGAGGGCGCCCGCGGCCACTCCGGTGTTGTACGCGGCGCCGTTCGCCGCGATGGCGGTCTCCGTGCGGCCGGGCGCGAAGTGCATGACCTGGCTCTGGGTGGCCATGAAGACCGGTCCGAGCGAGGCGCCGAGGAGCACCATCATGAGCACGGCGACGATCTTGGAGCCGCCCGCCGTGTACAGACCGAGCAGCCCCACCGCCTGCGTGGCCACCGGGAGGGTGAGCGTGGCGCGCGGGTAGCGGTCCAGGAGGCGGCCGTACACCGCGACGGACACGATGCCGGTGGCACCGAGGACGAGCAGCAGCGTGCTGACCGTGGACTCGGTGAACCCGCTCTCGTCCACGAGGAACTTGGAGATGTACGTGTAGCCCGCGAAGACGCCCGTGACCGTCAGGCCGGTCACGGCCAGGACGACGGCGAAGCGGCGGGTGTCGGGGGCGACGCCGCGCACCGCGTGGCTCTCCTCCGGAGGCGTGGACGGCAGGGCCGTTGCGATGAGGACGAGCGGCGGGATGGCGAGCGCGCCGACCACCAGGAACGGCACCTGCCAACTGCTGTGCTGGCCGAGCCAGGTGCCCCCGGGCACCCCGAGGACGAGGGCCGCGGAACCGCCCACGGACAGCGCGCCGATGACCCGGCCGCGCACATGCGGCGGGAAGAGCCCGACCGCGACCGGCCCCATCACCGCCCAGAACAGCGCCTGCGCCACCGCCGTCACCAACCGGCAGGCCAGCAGCACCCAGTACGAGGAGACGACCGCCGCCACCACGCTCGCCAGGAACAGCGCGGCGAGCAGGAGGCACAGCACCAGGCGGCGCGGCACGGCCCGGGTGAGCTGGGCGATCGGCACCGAGACGACGGCGACGGTCAGGCCGTACCCCGACACCAGGAGCCCGACGGCGGCCAGGGAGACGTCCATGTCGTCCGACATGAGCTTCAGGACGCCGATCGGCAGATTCTCGGTCGTGTTGAAGGCGAACGCGCCCAGCATGAGCGCGGCCACCACGGCCACGCCGCGTCGGTTCCCGGCCCAGCCGGTGCCGGGTGGGGTAGCTGTTCGGTCCGTCGCCATCCATCCTCCACGTTCACAGTGCGTACACGAGAGTTCGGAACTGCTGGTTCTTGCTTCAACGGGCTGTAGGCAAAGGGAGTTTGCGCGGTCGCCCTGATGATCGTGAAGGCGGCCGCAGGCCAGCGTAAACCCTGGTCGTCAAGGTGTGGCCGATACGCGTCGAGTTGGCCGAGTCCAATAGCCGTCGCTTTGCGTGATTACGGCTTCGGTAACAGAGCCGGTGGCCATTGCATTCAGTGACATTGGCACATGCCCTCCGATTGGGTATGGACGTTCGATCAAGTGACGGGTAGGCTACCGTTCGTTGTCCTGGGCCCCCACCAATCCCCCCACCACTTCCCGGGCTTCGAAACTGTTCCCCACCAATGGGTACGCGCGACCGATACATGGTGTCCGTGACGTCTGTGCGATGTGGCGTCGATTTAAGCAAGTGTCCTCTTGAGGAGGGTGAACGTTGCTTAATCGCGAGAGAACAGAACTACCACTGCTGGCTACGCAGTTGCGCACATGGATGGCTCAAGCTGAAGATCTCGCCAACCCTGTCTACTGTATTTGCGACTATCTCGACATCCGCGGGCGCATTGCCCAGGAACTGATGGTGCTGGCCCATGAACAGGTCGAGCGCGAGGCCGAGGCATTGCGTCTCGCCATTGTCCCCGCAAGTGAAGTCGAGGGCGGATACCGTCAATTCCTGAGGGCCGATCCCGCTCCGCTCGACCTCATCGACGTGAGTGCCGGGTCCGACCCCGGGGCGGCGGCCAGGGAATGGATGGAAAAGGACGCCCAAGGGCCAGTCGACCCACAGCTGTTGTGCCGCGCGGCGCTTTTGAAAGTCGCCGATGACCACTTCGTCCTGTACCGGCGTGTGCACCACGCCGTCGTCGACGGATACAGCCTCGCGCTCATCTTCAACCGCACGGCCGCCGTGTACACGGCACTCGCACGCCGGCTGCCCGCCGACGCGGGCGCGTTCCCCGCGTTCACGCGCCTCACGGACGCCGAGGCCGCCTACCGCGAGGGGAAGAGCTTCGCCCGCGACCGCGCCCACTGGCTGGACAAGATGGCCGACCGCCCCGCACCGGTCAGCCTCTCCGGCCGCAGCGCCGGGCTCGCCGTCGGCCGCCGCCGCACCACCGAACTCACCCCGGACCGGGTCGGCCGCCTCGAAGGCGCGGCCGACAGACTCGGCGTGACCTGGTCGGACCTCGCCGTCAGCACCATCGCCGCCTACGTGGGCGTGCGCACCGGCACCCGCGAACTCCAGCTCGGACTGCCCACCGGCGGGCGCCTGAGCCCCCAGGTGCGCAACGTCCCCGGCATGACCATGAACATCCTGCCGCTGCGCCTCGACGTCGACACGGCCCTGCCCCTGAGCGAGTTCGCGCGGCGCGTGTCGCGGGAGGTGCGGCAGGTCCTGCTGCACTCCCGCTATCCCACCGCCGAGATCTCCCGGGAAGTCGCCGCACAGGGCGGCGGGGCACGGCTGTGGGGACCGATGGTCAACGTGATGAAGTTCGACTACAAACTGGATTTCGCGGGAGCCACCGCGTCGATGCGCACCATGTCGATTCCCCTCACGATCGATATGACCGTGTACTTCTTCCAGACCGCGGCCGACGGAACGACAGAAGTCATTCTCGACGTCCACCCCGAACTCTTCAGTCCGCGGGAAACGGACGCGCACATGGACGGGATCCTGGCCCTGCTCGACGCGATCGAGAAGGCCGACCCGCATACGCCCGTGCGCGACCTTCCCACCGCACCGGTGCCCGAGGCAGCCGGCTGACCGCCGCACCCTGAACGGAGCGGCACCCCCAGCGGTATCGAGACAGCGGCATACGGCCCGTCCGGATGCCGCCGTGATGCCGCGCCGTACCGCGCCCGGAAGCACGGGCGGACATCTTCGGGCAGCGCACGTCCACCACGCCCCGATATCGAACTGGCCCCGTCCGGTCGCCGCACGACGGTCAGTCGTGCCGTCATGCCGTGAACCGCGCGCGGTGACGCACAGCCACCGGGAAAGCTACTGGGAAATCGAGGGAACAACGATGGATCTGACAGCGGGTGACGCCGTCGACCCGGCCATGCGGAATCCACAGGAGGCCACCGAACTCAGAGCGTCACTGAAACACCTGCGCACCGAGCCCCGGGGCTGGGTGTTCTCCCTCAAATTCGCCCTGTGCGTGGCACTCACCGTCCTCGGCGTGGTGATTGTGCTGCAGCCGGTCCTGTGGTGCCGCGTCGTCGGAGTCGTCCTCATCGGAGGCATGCTCGCGCACGCCGCGGAACTCCAGCACGAAACGCTGCACAATCTCGCGTACCGCAGTCGCAAGGCGAACACGGTCACCGGCATCATCCTCGGACTGCCGATGCTGATCTCTTTCGCCGCGTACAAGGCGGCACACATGCGGCACCACCGCGATCTCGGCACACCGGAGAACCGTGAGTTCTTCGACTACGGAGATCAGTACGGAGACAAGGAACGCTCCAGGTTCGGCACCTTCGTCGACTGGACCGTGCGCTTCACCATGGTTCATCATTACGCGCTGTTCGTGGTGAATCTCGGGCGGTCCATGCTCGGCCGGGAATTCGCGGGCGAGAGCGTCCGCGTATCGCGCCGGATACGACGGGACCACTTCCTCGCTCTCGGTGCGCTCCTGGCCTTCTCCGGCCTTTCCCTGGCACTGGGTTCGGCGGTCGTGCTGTGGGTATGGCTGATCCCGCTGGTGCTGGTGGCGGGGCCCGTGCACGCCTTCATCGAACTGCCCGAGCACTTCGGCTGCGAGGTCCTGAACCGCGACCCGTTCGCCAATACGAGGACGATTCGCTCCAATCGCATTCTGACGTGGTTCACGAACGGCAACAACTACCACGTCGAGCACCACCTGATGCCGAATCTCCCACTGGAGCGACTGCCGGATCTGCACGGTGAGGTGAAGGACCGCATTCGCTACTTCAACCGCGGCTATATCGAGTACTTCGGAAAGCTGCTCCGCAAGTGAACCACCGGGTGAGCCATCGCGACACGGGTGAGAGGAGAGTCAGGTGGACGTGACCTTCAAACTGGCGCGCACCGAGGCCGACAAGGCCGATGTGCTGCGGCTCCGCGACGCCGTCTACGTCGGGGACCAGGGCCGACTCGCCGACGCGGCCGACACCGCCGCGACCTTCGACCGGTTCGACGCCCACGCCGAATACATCCTCGGATACGTCGACGGCGAGGCCGCGGGCACCGTCAAGGTCGTGCCGGACTCGGCGGCCGGACTGCCGTGCGACGACACCGTGGACATCTCGGCGCTGCGCGTCGGCAACAGGCTCGTGGAATTCGGGCACTTGATGACGCTGCCCTCGATGCGGCACCGCGAGATCGGCATGGCGCTGATGCGCGAAGCCGTGATCCACAGCGCCAGGAAACACGACATGACGCACATCCTCGGCGACTTCTTCGTGGACGACTCCGAAGGGCTGCGGGGCTTCTACAAGGAAATCGGCTTCTTCGCCCTGCACGAGCCCTACGAGGACACCCGGTTCAAAGGCGCCCCGCTCAGCCTCGTCGCCGCACTCGACGTCACCGAGGCGGTCAGCAGGGCCCGCACACCCGAAGGCCGCAAGAGCCGACTGCTCCAGTACTTCTTCGGCGACTACGACAGCTATGTGAGCGAGGAGGTGGCGGATGCGGACACGGCGCCAGCGGCTGGCTGAGACCAAAGCGGCCCACAACCATCCGGCCTACGCGAAAATGGCGTTCGTCATGGGCTGCGGCGTCCAGGGGAAAGGGACGGGAAGCCGCGTTCTGGACGACGACGAGGGAACGCCCTATCTCGCCCTCTTCGACCAGTACGGCAACCAGTCCTTCGGCTACTCCCACCCGCGCATCGTCGCCGCCGTGCGCGACCAGCTCGACACCGGCGTCCTGAACAGCACGAAGATCATGTTCGAGGAGGTGCAGATCCGGCTCTCCGAGCGCCTCGCGGAGGCCACCGGACAGCTCCTGCCCTACTCGTACCTGGCCAACGGCGGCGGCGAGACCATCGACAACGCCCTCAAGCTGGCCCGCGCCGCGACCGGCCGCCCCGGCGTCATCAGCGCCCGAGGCTGCTTCCACGGCAAGACCTTCGCCACGCTCAGCGCCTCCGACCGCCCCGAACACCGGGAGCTGCTCGGCCCGTTCATGCCGCACTTCCGGCAGGTCGGCTTCGGCGACCTGGACGAGCTGGCCGCCGCGCTCGACGACACCGTCGCCGCCGTGCTCCTGGAGCCCGTCCAGGCGGAGGCCGGGGTGATCGTGCCGCCGCCCGGCTACCTCCAGGAGGTGCGCAGGCTCTGTACGGAGGCCGGGGCGCTGCTCGTCCTGGACGAGATGCAGACGGCGTTCGGCCGCTGCGGCACCTTCTTCGCGTACGAGCAGTTCGGCATCACCCCGGACCTGGTCTGCGTGGGCAAGGCGTTCGGGGGTGGCCTGCTGCCGCTGTCGGCCGTGCTCGGCACCGAGCGGGTGTGGGAGGTCCTGCGGGTCCTGCCCTCGACCTTCGGGTCCAGCCTCGGCGGCAACCCGCTGTCGTGCCGCGTCGGCCTGGAGTCCATCGCCATCGCCTCCGAAGAGGCGTTCCTGACCGGCGTCAAGGAACGGGCCCGCACCATCGACGAGCGCCTGAGCGCCGCCGCCGAGCGCCACTGCGGCATCGTCACCGAACACCGCGGCCTCGGCATGATGCACGGCCTGGAGTTCACCGACGGGGCGACGGCGGGACTCGTCCTGGGGCGGCTGCTCGAAGAGGGCGTGACGTCCACGTACTCCCTCTACCACCCGAACGTCCTGCGGGTGCAGCCGCCCATGGTGATCTCCGAGGACGACCTCGACCACGGCCTGTCCGTGCTCGAAGGGATCCTGGCGGAGGCCGACGCCCACCGGAGCGCGGCAGCCGAAAGGCCGCAGGCGGTCGAGCTGTCCCCGGTGACCCGCTCCGTACGGCTGGCGCACCCGCCCGAGCGCGTCCTTGACCTCCTGCGCGCCCGCCCCCGCCTGCTCGACCCGTTCGCCGCCGACACCGGCCTGCGCGCGGGCGAGGGACCGGTGGCGGAGTTCGCCGGGCGGCTCGGGGACGACGCCGTGGTCTGGGCGGACCGCAGTCGACTCCGCGCGGACGGCGTCCTGTTGAGCGCCGAGCCGGACTGGCTGTGGCGCACCCTCGAACGCCGGGTGACCGTCACCGGCGACGACGGCGGCAGCCGGATCGACGTCCACGTCACCTGGGACACCGACAGCGGCACGTACGAGGACATGCTCGGAGGCCGGATCGGCTTCCTGGCGGGCACGAGGCTGGACGAGCTGATCACCGCCCTCGCGGCGGAACTCGACGCACAGGCGCACGCACCCGGCGAGGCGCGACCGGACACCCCAGGAAGGAAGTCGGCCGACACGTGAGCATGAACCTCGCGGGCCTCTTGGACCGCTCCACCCACCACACGACCGCCCGCGTCGTCGACATCGACATCTCCGGCAGGCGGCGCGAGCTGACCCAGAGCGAGCTGACCGCGCTCGCCCGCACCCGGGCCGACCAGCTCACGGCGGCCGGCGTACGCCCCGGCCACGTCATCGGCATCCGCGCGGGCAACAGCATCGACTGGCTCGCCTGGGACCTGGCGGCCCTCGCCACCGGCGCGCGCCTCAAGGCGTTCGGCGACACCACCGACATCGACGACCCGCGCGCCTTCATCGCCGAGCACCGCCTCGCCCTGCTGATCGCGGACGAGCCCGTGCCCGCCGACACGCCCGCCGTCGTCCGCCCGGGCGGCGCCCCCGCCCCGGGCGCGGCGGCCCCCGACGCCGTGGTGATCGACGTCGACGACATCCACAGCCTGGTCTACTCCTCGGGCACGTCCGGGCGGCTCAAGGGCGTCGAGATCAGCGCCAAGGGCACCGAGTACGTCATCAACCGCTTCATCGACGCCTTCGGCATGACCGAGCGCGACCGGCACCTGATCTTCCTGCCGCTGGCCAACAACCAGCAGCGCCTGTCGGTCTACCTCTGCCTGTGGCTGGGCGCCGACCTCGTGCTCGCGCCCTACCAGCGGGTCTTCCAGGCCGTCCGCAAGGAGGGCCCGACCTTCCTGATCGGGCCGCCGGTCTTCTACGACACCGTGCTCCAGCTGTACGTGAAGTCCGGCGGCGACGCCTCGCTCGGCGACTTCCTCGGCGGCCGCATCCGCTTCATGATCACCGGCATGGCGCCGATCCGGCGCGAGACCCTGGACGGCTTCTGGAGCCGCGACGTGCCGCTCCTGGAGGCCTACGGCCTGACCGAGACCGGCATGGTCGCCTGGAACACCCCCGACCGCCACCGCGTCGGCACCGTCGGGCAGTTGATGGACCCGGCGTCCGTGACGTTCCTCGACGACGGCGAGGTGATCATCACCCGGGAGGCGCCGCTCGGCCGCGGCTACTTCGACACCGACGGCGACCCGTCCGCCGAGGGCATCTTCCGGCCCGACGGCTCCATCCTCACCGGCGACTACGGCCGCCTGGACGAGGACGGGTTCCTCACCCTGATCGGGCGCAAGAAGGACGTCATCGTGCTCGGCAGCGGGCGCAAGGTGCACCCCGCCGAGATCGAGGCGGCCTTCGCGGACGTCGAGGGCGTCGCCGAGATCGTCGTCGTACCGACACCGCAGTCCAACCGGCTAGGCGCCCTCGTCACCCCGGCCGACCCCGCCGACACCGCGCTGCGCGCGCACATCGAGAAGCGGATCGAGGAGGTCAACGCGGGCCTCGACGCCCACGAGCGGGTGATGTCCCTGGTCTTCACGGACACGCCGCTGCGGGCCGACCCCGCCTTCATGACGGCCAACATGAAGCTGAGCCGGGCGCGGGCGGCCGAGCACTTCGCCGAGCGGCTCGCGGGCGGCGCCGGAGCGGGGGCCTGATGGCGGCACCGGCGGCGGACACCCCTGGGCCGGCCGGTGGTCCCGCCGGGCACCGGATCGTCGACGCGCAGGTCCAGCTCGGCAGCCAACTGGCCATCCCGCGGGCGTTCCTGGAGTACCAGGCGGCGAACGCGCACCACCGCCTCAGCGCGTACGGCCACAGCGTGCGGCCCGGGCGGATGCTGGACCGGGTGCTCTCGGTGCACCAGGACGACGACGCGGACCGGCTCGTCGCGGAGCTGGACGAGGCCGGGGTCGACGAGGCGTTCCTCGTGGTCCCCGACTACTCGCACGTGGCCCGGTGCGCGCTGACCCCGGCCGAGCTCGCCGGTCATCTGGACCAGGTGAACCGCCGTCATCCGGGGCGCTTCCGGGTCTTCTGGGGCGTCGACCCGCGCGGCGGCAAGGACGGCCTCGACCTGTTCGAGCGGTGCGTCGGCGACTACGGCTTCGCCGGGCTCAAGCTGTACCCGCTGTGCGGCTACTCGCCGAGCGACCGCCGTCTGTACCCGTACTTCGAGCTGTGCGAGGAGCGCGGCCTGCCCGTGCTCAGCCACACCGGGCCGGGCTGGGGCCAGCTCGACTTCGAGTACGGCATGCCGCTGCTCCTGGACGAGGCCGCCCGGGACTTCCCCGGGGTGAACTTCATCCTGGGACACGGCGGGGTCACCCACGTCGACGAGGCGACCTACCTGTGCGCCCACCGGCCCAATGTGCACCTGGACATCAGCCAGTTCCACTCCGTCCTCGCGGCGGACGGCTGGCAGGCCCATCTGAACCGGCTGTTCCGCCTCGGCATCAGCCACAAGATCCTCTTCGGCACCTGCTGGCCGTCGTACCGGCTCTCCGAGTCGCTGCCCGGCCTGGTCGCCGCGTTCGCCAAGGGGCAGCCGGCGGTGGCGGGGATCAAGGAGGCCGACCGAAGAATGATCATGGGCGGGAACAGCCTCCGCCTGGTCGGGGCCGCACGGACCGAGACCCGGGGCCAGGCCCGGGGCACCACCGACGACACCATCACGGAGCGGGGAGGCCGGACATGAGCGCGGACACGGCGGAGCTGGAGAAACTGCTGGTCGAGTGGGTGGAGCGGTGGATCGAGGGAGAGTCCGACATGGCCATCGGGGCCAGGACCAACCTCAGCCACACCGGTCTGCTCGACTCCATGGCCATCGTCGGCCTCATCTCGTACCTGGAGGAACAGGCGGACGCCGAGTTCGACTTCGCCACCTACGACCCCATGAAGGGCGTCAGCATCCAGGGCCTGATCAAGCACTGCGTCGGATGACCGGGATCTTCGACGGCCACTGCCACGTGGCGTCGAGCCGCTTCATCCCGCGGGCCTTCGTCGAGGACGTGGCGAGCAACGTGCAGTGCAGGCTCGGCTCGATGGGCGTCGCCCCGAAGCCGGGGCGCGTCGCCGACGGGCTCGCCGCGCAGCACGAGGACCACCTCGCCGACGGGCTCGTCACGGAGATGGACGCGGCCGGGGTCGAGCGCGCCGTGCTGCTCGTGCCCGACTTCGGGCTGCGGATGGCGGGCACGGCCGAGCCCGCGGAGGCGGCGCGGCTCCACCATGAGATCCGGCTGCGCCACCCGGGCCGCTTCTGGGTCTACATCGGCGTGGACCCCCGGCGCGGGCCCGCGGGCGTGGCCGCCTTCGAGGCCATGGTCGACGCCTACGGCCTCGACGGGGTGAAGCTGTACCCGCCGTGCGGCTACTCGCCGTCGGACCCGGGCCTGTACCCGTACTACGAGATCTGCGCGGCCCGGGCCCTGCCGGTGTTCGTGCACACCGGGCCCACCGCCCGCAGCCTCGACTACGGACCGGCGCACCCGATGCGGATCGACCGGGCGGCCCGGGACTTCCCGACCGTCCCGTTCGTCCTCGGCCACGGCGGTCTCACCCATGTCGAGACCTGCGCCTACCTCGCGGCGTACCGGCCCAACGTGTACGTGGACACCGGCGGGTTCGCCAGCGGCCCGAGCCTGCCGCACTGGCCCGGGCACCTCAACCAGCTGTTCCGGCTGGGCGTCAACCACAAGATCATCTTCGGTACGGACTGGCCGCTCGGTCGTCTGAACGGCGGCCTGAAAGGGCTGATCAGCGAGGTTGTCGACGGCCCGACCGTGTTCGCCGGGGTCTCGAGGACGGACCGGAACCTGCTGCTGCGCGAGAACCTCCTGCGCGTCCTGCCACCGGGCAGCCGCCCGGCGGGCTGAGGCGCCGGGGCATCGGCGGACGAGCGGGGTGCGCGCCGGGCACCGCCGAGCGCGCGGTGTGCGCGACCCGACGGCACCGGCATGCGGGCGGGCGCGCGGCACACACACGGCACGAGCACGGTCACGAACGGCACAACGCGACAGCGTCGGCGAGCGACCAAGGGGCTTGGCAATGGCAATCACCGGATCGGACAGTGCATACACCGGCGCGGACCGTGCCCTCACCGGATCGGACCGCGCCCTCGCCGAGGCGGACCGCGCGCTCACCGACCGCCGCGGGACGCGGCCGGGACCACCCCCGGGCACCCCCGCCGACCCCGCCCCCGGCCGGGCCGCCGCCCTCACGGACCTGTTCGAGGCGCGGGTGACCCGCCACCCGGACCGCGTCGCCCTCACCCTGGGCGGCGAACACCTCGACTACGCCACGCTGAACGCCCGCGCCAACCGGCTCGCGCACGCCCTGCTCGCCCGCGGCGCCGGGCCCGAACGCCTCGTCGCGCTCGCCCTGCCGCGCTCGGTGGACGCCGTCGTCGCGATCCTCGCCGTCCTGAAGTCCGGCGCCGGCTATCTCCCGCTCGACCTCGACCACCCGCCGGATCGCGTCGACCGGACCCTGGCCGACGCCCGCCCCGTGCTGCTCCTCAGCCAGGACCCGATGGATGTCCGCGCCGAGATCCCCCGGCTCGTGCTCTCGGCCCGCGGCACCGTCGAGGAACTCGCCGTACGGCCCGACACCGACCCCACCGACACCGACCGCCTCGGGCCCGTCACGCCCGCGACCACCGCGTACGTGATCTACACCTCCGGGTCCACCGGGCGCCCCAAAGGCGTGGTCGTCTCGCACGACAACGTCGTGCGCCTGTTCACCGAGACGGCCGCCGAGTTCCGCTTCGACGAGCACGACGTGTGGAGCCTGTTCCACTCCTACGCCTTCGACGTGTCGGTCTGGGAGATCTGGGGCGCCCTGCTCCACGGCGGCCGCCTCGTGGTCGTGCCGTACGAGACGAGCCGGGCCCCCGAGCGCTTCCGCGCGCTGCTCGCCGCCGAGCGGGTCACCGTCCTCAGCCAGACGCCGTCGGCCTTCTACCCGCTCATGGACGCCGACCGTGAAGGCGCCGCGCACGGCGCTGAACTCGCCCTGCGCCTGGTGGTGTTCGCGGGCGAGGCCCTCGACTTCGGCAAGCTCGCGCCCTGGTACGCCCGCCACCGCGACGACGCCCCCGTACTCGTGAACATGTACGGCATCACCGAGACGACCGTCCACACCACCCTGACCCGGCTCACCGCCGAGGACGCCGCCCCGCACGCCCCGAGCCGCGTCGGCGTCGGCATCCGCGACCTGTCCCTGTACGTCCTGGACGAGGCACTGCGGCCGTGCGCGCCCGGCGTCGCGGGGGAGTTGTACGTCGCCGGGCCCGGCGTCACCCGCGGCTATCTGGGCCGCCCCGGCCTGACCGCGGGGCGTTTCCTCGCCGACCCGTTCGGCCCGCCCGGCGGCCGCATGTACCGCAGCGGGGACGTGGTGCGCTGCGACGAGCACGGCGTCCTGGAGTTCGTCGGCCGCGCCGACCAGCAGATCAAGATCAGGGGCTTCCGGATCGAGCCCGGCGAGATCGAGGCCGCGCTCGGCGCGCACCCCGCCGCCCGGCAGGCCGCCGTCGTCGCCCGCGAGGACCGGCCGGGCGACCGGCGCCTGGTCGCCTATGTCGTACCGGAGTTCCGCCAGGAGCCCGACGCGGCGACGGCCGACGGCACCGCCGCACGCCAAGTGGGCGACTGGGAGAAGGTGTTCGACGCCCAGTACGCCGGAGCCGGGACCGGCGCCGGAGCAGCGCGCCCGGTGTTCGGCGAGAACTTCGCCAGCTGGTTCGACAGCTACACCGACCGGCGCCCCATCGCGCCGGACCACATGCGCGAGTGGCGCGACACCACCGTCCGCCGCATCCGGGAACTGCGTCCCCGCCGCGTCCTGGAGATCGGCGTCGGCACCGGCCTGCTGCTGTCCCGGCTCGCCCCGGAGTGCGCGGAGTACGTCGGCACGGACGTCTCGGCGCGCGCGATCGACGAGCTGACCCGCGAACTCGCCGCCCGTCCCGGCATCCAGGCCCGGGTACGGCTGCGGCACCAGGCCGCGCACGACATCAGCGGTCTGCCGCACGGCCACTTCGACGCCGTGGTCATCAACTCCGTGCTCCAGTACTTCCCCAGCGCCGACTACCTCCTCGACGTCCTCGCCAAGGCCCTGGAGCGCACCGCGCCCGGCGGCGCCGTCTTCGTCGGCGACGTCCGCGACCTGCGGGCCCTGCGCTCCTTCGGCACCGCCGTGCAACTGCGCAGGGCCGCCCCCGACGCCGAGCGCGCCAGCGTGCGGCACGCCGTCGAGCGGGCCCTGGTGCGCGAGGAGGAACTGCTGCTCGCCCCCGACTTCTTCCACGCCTTCGCGGCCCGCGAGGACGCGGTCGGCGCGGTGGACATCCAGGTGCGCCGCGGCACCCGGCACAACGAGATGACCCGGTACCGCTACGACGTCGTCCTGCACAAGGCGCCCGCGGCGACGGCACCCGGCGGCGGCACCCGGATCGGCTTCGGCGACGACGTGCCGGACACCGGCGCGCTCGGCGCCCACCTGGAGCGGCACGCCCCCGAACAGCTGCGCGTGCTCGGCGTCCCCAACCGCCGCACCGCCCAGGAGACCGCCGCCGCCCGCGCCTTCGACAACGGCGCCGCCGTCGCCGACGCCCACCGCCTCCTCGCCCAGGAGCCCCACGGCGTCGACCCCGAGGAGCTGTATCTGCTCGGGGAGCGCCTCGGCTACCGCGTCGCGGTCACTCCGGCGGCGACGGCGGTGGACGCGGTGGACGCGGTGTTCGTGCGGCGCGAGGAAGCGAGCGGGGGGAGCGGCGGGGACGGTGGCGGCGGTGGCGTCGCTGCCGGTGGTGCCGTCCTGGAGGCGTACGAGCCCGACGGCACCCCCGGCGATCCGCTGGCGTACGCCACCAGCCCGGTGGCCGCGCGCCGCGGCGGCCAGCTCACCGCCGCGCTGCGCGAGCACCTGCGGGAGCGGCTGCCCGACTACATGCTGCCGTCGGCCATCGTGCTCCTCGAACGGCTGCCGTTGACCGTCAACGGCAAGCTGGACCGCGCGGCGCTGCCCGCGCCGGTCGTCGAGGCGCAGTCGGCACGGGCCGCGCGCACCGAGCGCGAGGAGGTGCTGTGCGCCCTGTTCGCGGAGATCCTCGGCGTCGAGGGCATCGGCATCGACGACGACTTCTTCGCGCTCGGCGGCCATTCGCTGCTCGCCACCCGCCTGGCCGCGCGGGTACGGACCCGGCTCGGCGCGGAGCTGACCATCCGCGCCCTCTTCGAGCACCCCACGGTCGCCGGACTCGCCGCGCACCTGGACGCGCTCGCCGCCCCGGGGACCTCCGGCACCGCCGGTGCCCCGCCCGCCCGCCCCGTCCTGCGCGCGGCCGAGCGCCCCGACCCGCTCCCGCTGTCCTTCGCCCAGCGCCGCCTGTGGTTCCTGCACCGCCTCGAAGGCATGAGCCGCGCCTACAACGTCCCCTGGACCCTGCGGTTCGGCGGCGACCTGGACGTTCCCGCGCTGCGCGCCGCCGTCGCCGACCTCGTCGCCCGCCACGAGTCCCTGCGCACCGTCTTCCCCGACCACGACGGCGAGCCCCGCCAGCACATCCTGCCCCCGGAGCACGCCCGGCCGCCGCTGCCCGTGACCCGCACGACCGAGGCGGAGCTGCAGGGCGCCCTCGCCGCGGCGAGCGGCCACCGCTTCGACCTGGCGGCCGAGATACCGGTGCGCACCCACCTCTTCCAGGTCGGCGCGACCGACCATGTGCTGCTGCTCCTGGTGCACCACATCGCCTGCGACGGCTGGTCGTTCGCGCCGCTGACGGAGGACCTGATGGCGGCGTACGAGAAGCGCCGCACGGAGGCGGAGGCGAGCCACCGCGCACCGCACGACGGCCGGGCGTATGCCCCCGAAGCCCTCGCCCCCGCCGTCCAGTACGCCGACTACGGCCTCTGGCAGCGCGACCTCCTCGGCGACCCCGACGACTCGGCAAGCCCTCTGGCCCACCAACTCGCCTACTGGCGGCGCCAGCTCGCCGACCTGCCCGAGCAGGTGGACCTGCCCTTCGCGCGTCCGCGCCCCGCCGCACCGGGCTACGGCGGCGAGACGCTCTCCGTGGCCTGGGACGCCGAGCTGCACCGGCGGCTCTCCGCGCTCGCCCAGGAGACCGGGACCAGCCTGTTCATGGTGCTCCAGGCCGGGCTCGCGGCGCTGCTCACCCGGCTCGGCGCCGGGTCCGACATCCCCATCGGCTCCCCGATCGCGGGCCGCACCGACCAGGGCCTCGACCGCTCCGTCGGCTTCTTCGTCAACACCCTCGTCATCCGCAACGACACCTCGGGCAACCCCGCCTTCCGCGACCTGCTCCACCGGGTCAAGGACGTGTCCCTGAGCGCGTACGAGCACCAGGACGTGCCCTTCGAGTACCTGGTCGACGACCTCAACCCGCCCCGCGCCATCGGCAGGCACCCGCTGTTCCAGGTGTCCTTGGTGGTGCAGAACGCCCCGGCGCCGCGCCTGGACGTCCCCGGTCTGGAGATCGCCACCGACCTCCTGCACCCCGGCTCGGCCCGCTTCGACCTCCTCCTCAACATCGAGGAACGCTTCACCGAGGACGGCAGGCCCGCCGGTCTGACCGGGTTCTTCGAGTACAGCACCGACCTGTTCGACCCCGGGAGCGTGGACGCCGTGGCGACCCGCCTCGCCCGGCTCCTGAGTGCGGCCGCCGACGACCCGCAGCTGCCGATCGGCCGCCTCGACGTACTCAGCGCCAAGGAGCGAAGGCTCCTCCTGGAGGAGTGGAACGACACCGCACGGCCCATCCCGCCGCTCACGGCCGTGGACCTCTTCGAGCAGCAGGTGGCGCGCACCCCGGACGCCCCGGCCGTCGTCTTCGGCGACGTGTGTCTGTCGTACGCGGAGCTGAACACGCGCGCCAACCGTCTCGCGCACCGGCTCATCGCCGAGGGCACCGGCCCCGAGCAGATCGTGGCGCTGGCCCTGCCCCGCTCCGCCGAGCTGATCGTCGCCCTCGTGGGCGTCCTGAAGACCGGCGCCGCCTATCTGCCGGTCGACCCGCGCCACCCCGCCGACCGCGTCGCGTTCATGCTCCGGGACGCTGCGCCCGCCTGCGTCGTCACCGCGCACGACGTGGGCTGCGCACTCCCCGCGGACGTGCCGCGCGTGCACCTGGACACGGACGCCGACGCGCCCGCCACGGACCCCCGCGACAGCGACCGGGTCGGCCCCCTCACCCCGGCCAACGGCGCCTACGTCCTCTACACCTCCGGGTCCACCGGCCGCCCCAAGGGAGTCCTCGTCCCGCACGCCAACGTCGTGGACCTCGTGCTGTGGGGCCGCGAGACCCTGGGCGCCGCGCACCTCGCCCACACCCTGGCCGCGACGCCGCTGACCTTCGACGTCTCCGTCTTCGAGATCTTCGGACCGCTGCTGTCCGGCGGGGTCATCGAGGTCGTCGCCGATGTGCTGTCCCTCGGCGAGCGCGCGGGCGGGCGGTGGCGGGGCACCCTCGTCTGCGCCGTCCCCTCGGCCCTCGAAGAGCTCCTGAGCCACCACGACGTGGACCTGGGCGCGGACGTCGTCGCCCTGGGAGGCGAGGCGCTGCCCGCGCACACCCTGGCGGAGATCCGGGCCGCCGTGCCGGGCGCGCGGATCGTCAACGTCTACGGCCCGACCGAGGCCACCGTCTACACCACCGCGTGGTTCTCGGACGCCGACCCCGCCGACCCCGCGGACTTCGCCACCTCGGCCGACCCGGAGGCACCGCCCATCGGCCGCCCCGTCCGCAACACCCGCACCTACGTCCTCGACGAGCACCTCCAGCTCGTACCGACCGGCGTGACCGGCGAGTTGTACGTCGCCGGGGCCGGGCTCGCCCGCGGCTATCTGCACCGGCCCGGGCTCACCGCCGAGCGGTTCGTGCCCGACCCCTTCGGCGGGCCGGGGGAGCGGATGTACCGCACCGGCGACCTGGCCAGGCGCCGCGCCGACGGGAACCTGGAGTACCTGGGGCGCGCCGACCACCAGGTGAAGATCCGCGGCTTCCGGATCGAGCCGGGCGAGGTGGAGTCCGCCCTGGTGGCCCACCCCGGTGTCGCGCAGGCCGCGGTCGTCGTGCGCGAGGACCGGCCGGGGGACCGCCGGCTGGTCGCGTACTGCGTGCCGGACGCGAGCGGGCAAGGCGCCCCGGACAGCGCCGAGTTGCGGGACCAGTTGGCGCGGACCCTGCCCGAGTACATGGTGCCCGCCGTCTTCGTACCGCTCGAGCGGCTGCCGCTGAGCCCCAACGGCAAGCTCGACCGGCGTGCCCTGCCCGCCCCGGACGAGGGCGCGGGGCGTCCGGCCGGACGGAGGCCGCGTACCGCGACCGAGTCGGCGCTGTGCGCGCTGTTCGCCGACGCCCTCGGCGTACCGGACGTCGGTGTCGACGACAGCTTCTTCGACCTCGGCGGGCACTCCCTGCTCGCCGTGAAGCTCGTGTCCCGCATCCGTGCCGCGCTGGACACGCCCCTCGGGATCCGCGCGGTCTTCGAGGCACCCACCGTCGCCGCGCTCGCCCTGCGGGTGAGCCAACACGGAGAAGGGAAGTGAGTGACAGCATGCCCCAAGCCTCAGCGGACACCGGTGGACCGGGTCCGGACGCGGTGGCGCTCTACCGCACCATGCGGCTGATCCGCCGCTTCGAGGAGCGCTGTATCGAGCTGGTGAAGGCGGGCGAGATCGTCGGCGGCATCCACCCCTACATCGGCCAGGAGGCCGTGGCCGCCGGGGTGTGCGCGGTGCTGCGCCCCGACGACGTCGTCACCAGCACCCACCGGGGCCACGGCCACGTCCTGGCCAAGGGCGCCGACCTGAACCGCATGACGGCCGAGCTGATGGGCCGCACGACGGGACTGAACAAGGGGCGCGGTGGCTCCATGCACGCCGCCGACGTCGGCCTCGGCATCCTCGGCGCGAACGGCATCGTCGGCGCCGGTGCCCCGATCGCGACGGGTGCCGCGTGGGCGGCGGCGCGCGCGGGTGCCGACCGGGTCGCCGTGAGCTTCTTCGGCGACGGCGCGGTCAGCCAGGGCGTCGTCCTGGAGTCCCTCAACCTGGCGTCACTGTGGCGGCTCCCGGTCCTCTTCGTGTGCGAGAACAACGGCTACTCCTCGACGGCCACCGTGGAGGACATGGTCGCGGGCACGATCGTGGGGCGCGCCGCCGCCTTCGGGATTCCCGCCGAGACGGTCGACGGCATGGACGCCGAGGCCGTGGCCGCCGCCACGCGGGAGCACGCCGAGCGGGCCAGGGCGGGCGGGGGACCGGCGTTCCTGGAGTGCCGCACCTACCGGTTCGACGCCCATCACACCTGGGAGCACCGGTCGTTCGTGCGCTACCGCACCCCCGAGCAGGTGGACGAGGGCCGCCGCCGCGACCCCGTGCGGATCCAGGCCGACCGGATCCCGGAGGGCGAGCGCGCCCGCGTCGACGACGAGGTGGAGGCCGCCCTCGAAGCGGCGGTGCGGTTCGCGCTCGACAGCCCGAGACCCGACCCCGCCGACGCACTCGACCATCTGTACGCGACGGGCCTGCGGCCCCGGGCGGGAGTGAGCACCCATGCCTAAGCTCGGCTATCTGACCGCGCTCACCCGTGCCCTGGGCGACGAGCTGGAGCGGGATCCCGACGTCTGCGTGTTCGGCGAGGACATCCGGGTGGGCGTCGCCAACGTCACCAAGGGGCTCGTGCAGCGCTTCGGCCCGGAGCGGATCGTCGACACCCCGCTGTCGGAGCAGGCGTTCACCAGCTTCGCCACCGGCGCCGCCCTGTCCGGGCACCGGCCCGTCATCGAGTTCCAGATCCCGTCGCTGATGTTCCTGGTCTTCGAGCAGATCGCCAACCAGGCGCACAAGTTCTCGCTCATGACGGGTGGTCAGGTGAAGGTGCCGGTCACCTATCTGGTGCCCGGGTCCGGCTCCCGGACCGGCTGGGCGGGCCAGCACTCCGACCAGCCGTACAGCCTGTTCGCGCACGTCGGCCTGAAGACCGTGGTGCCGTCGGGACCCGCGGACGCCTACGGCCTCATGGTGTCGGCGATCCGTGACGACGACCCGGTCGTGGTGCTCACCCCGGCGGCCTCGTCGATGAGCTTCGAGAGCGTGAACCTCGCCGAGCTCGCGCCGCTGCCGCTCGGCGTCGGCCATGTGGCGCGGGCGGGGGCGGACGTCACGGTGGTGGCGGTCGGCCAGTTCGTGGGGCAGGCCGTGGAGGTGGCGGAGGAACTGGCCGACGAGGTGTCGGTGGAGGTGTTCGACCCGCGCACGGTGTACCCGTTCGACTGGCAGGGCCTGGCCGCGTCCGTGAACCGCACCGGGCGCCTCGTCGTCATCGACGACTCCAACCGCTTCTGCGGGCTCGGCGCCGAGATCGTCGCCGCGGCGGCCGAGGAGATGGGCCTGGTCGCGCCGCCGCGCCGGATCACTCGGCCCGACGGCGCGGTGCTGCCGTTCGCGCTGGAGCTGGACCGCGCGGCGCAGCCGCACCGCGACCAACTGGTGACGGCGATTCAGCAGGTGTGCAAGGAGGGGCGCTGGCGGTGACCGGGGGGGCGGGGCCGCCGGTGGCCGGTCCGCAGCGGAGCCCGTTGGCGGCAGGCCCGCCAGGGAGCCGCTAGCCGTCCGTGGCCGGAGCCCGGCCTCCCGGCGCGCCGGACCGCAGGCCGTCCATGACGAGGTCGAGCAGGCGCCCGGCGCGCGGCTGCCACTCCTGGTGCGGGTCGATCTGCCACAGCCCGGCGATGGCCAGCAGGAAGTCGTCGGCGGTGACGCCCGAACGGATCGTGCCCGCCTCCTCGTTGGCGTCGAGCAACAGCGTGATCGCCGATGTCAGCGGGCCGTGCGCCACGCTGATCAGCGTGCCGTGGCTGGTGGTCGCCACCCGCATCGCGTCGGCGAGGCCCACCTTGGTCATCGCGTACCGGGCGAGGTGGTCCATCCACTCCCGCAGCGCGCACTCCGGCGGCCGGGTCTCAAGGAGCCGCGCGGCCGCGTCGGCCACCTGCCGTACCTCGTTCCGGTAGACCTCCAGGACCAGTGCCTCGCGGCTCGGGAAATGGCGGTAGAACGTGCCCTGTCCGACGCCGGCCTTCTTGGCGATCGCGCTCAGCGGGGCGTCGCCGGACCGCGTCAGCTCCTCGAGCGCGACAGCCAGAATGCGCTCGCGGTTGCGCTGCGCGTCCGAGCGCAGGGGTGTCTCGCGCTTCTCCCGCACTCGTCGTCCTCCAGTCGGTTCGGGGGCACGCGTCCCGCGCCGGGCGAGGAACGGCCTTGCTAAGCGGACAGGTGTCCGCTAAATTTCCACGGGTAGCGGACAGCTGTCCGTTTGAGTCCACTCCACCATAGCGTCAGGTGTGGCCGGATGCAGACGGCCGGTGACACCCGACCGCAGGCAGCGCTCGGCGCCCTCACCAGGACGCCTGCCCTGAACCTCCGAGGAGACGCCGCCGCGCGCGGCGCCCGCCCTTCCGCTTCAGCCTGGCCGCCTCCCCGCACCCACGTCAGTTTCCGGACACCGCCCACCTCCCGAAGCTCCCCTTCCCGCGCCGCCCCAGCACTCCGGCGCCCGTCGCGCACCGCACCAGCAACCGCGAAAGAAGGCCGACCATGGCTCCACCGACGCCCGGCGCCACCACGACGTCCAGCGGCATCACCCTGAACGTCAACGGCGAGAAGCACACGCTCCCCGTCGACCACCGCACCACCCTGCTCGACGCGCTGCGCGAGCGCCTGGACCTGACCGGCACGAAGAAGGGCTGCGACCAGGGCCAGTGCGGTGCCTGCACGGTCCTCGTCGACGGCCGCCGCAGCCTGTCCTGTCTGCAGCTCGCGGTCGCCGCCGACGGCCGCGAGATCACCACCATCGAGGGCGTCGCCGACGGCGACCGGCTGCACCCGGTCCAGCAGGCCTTCCTCGACCTCGACGGCTACCAGTGCGGCTACTGCACACCGGGCCAGATCTGCTCCGCCATCGCGGTCATCGAGGAACACGCGGCGGGCTGGCCGAGCGCCGCCACCGCCGACGTCCGGCCCGAGGCGGCCCCGCCGCTCGACCCGGACGAGATCCGCGAACGCATGAGCGGCAACCTCTGCCGCTGCGGGGCGTACGTGTCCATCGTGCGGGCGGTCGCCCGCGCCGCCGACGAGATGCGGGCCGACGACACCGCGGCCAAGGAGGCGGCGGCATGAGGGAGTTCGGATACCAGCGCGCCCACGACGTCGCCGGAGCGGTCGCCCTGCTCGGCGCCGACCCCGAGGCCCGCTTCCTCGGCGGCGGCACCAACCTCGTCGACCTGATGAAGTCCGGCGTCGAACGGCCCGCGCTCCTCGTCGACGTGCGGGAACTGCCCCTCGACGGCATCGAGGTGACGGCCGACGGCGGCCTGCGCGTCGGCGCGACCGTCACCAACAGCGACCTCGCCGCCCACCCCGAGGTCCGCCGCCGCTACCCCGCGCTCACCCAGGCCGTCCTCGCGGGCGCCTCCGGGCAACTGCGCAACATGGCCACCGTCGGCGGGAACCTGCTCCAGCGCACCCGCTGCGGCTACTTCACCGACACGGCCAGGCCCTGCAACAAGCGCGTGCCCGGCAGTGGTTGCTCCGCCCGCGAGGGCGAGCACCACAACCACGCGATCCTCGGTGCCTCCGCGCACTGCGTCGCCACCCACCCCTCCGACATGGCGGTGGCACTCGCGGCGTTCGACGCGGTCATCTCGTACGAGACCGTCGACGGTCCCGGCGAGACGCCCCTGGCGGACTTCTACCTGCCCGTCGGCGACACCCCGCACCGCGAGACCGCGCTGCCGCCCGGCGCCCTCATCACCGGCATCACCCTGCCGCCCGCCGCCGTCGCCGCCCACTCGCGCTACCGCAAGGTCCGCGAGCGCGCCTCGTACGCCTTCGCCATCGGCTCGATCGCCGCCGCGCTCGACGTCCAGGACGGTGTCGTACGCGAGGTGCGACTCGCCTACGGGGCGGTCGCGTCCCGGCCGTGGCGGGCGCGGGCGGCCGAGGCGGCCCTGACCGGCGGACCGGCCACCGCCACCGCCTTCGCCGCCGCCGCGGACGCCGAACTGGCCGCCGCCGAGCCCCTGTCCGACAACGGCTACAAGGTGCCGCTCCTGCGCAACCTGACCGTGGCCCTGCTGAGCGAGCTGACCGAAGCGACCGAGGGGGCCGCCCGATGACCACCGCCACCGGAACGACCCGGGGCAAGGGCGCCGTCGGCGCCGCCCGCACCCGTATCGAGGGCCTCGCCAAGGTCACCGGAGAGGCCCGCTATTCGGGCGAGGTGCCCCACGCCGACCTCGCCCACGGCTGGATCGTCGTGTCCACCGTCGCCCGCGGCCGCGTCCGCTCCGTCGACGAAGGACCCGTCCTGCGGATGCCCGGCGTGCTCGCCGTCCTCCACCACGGCAACGCGCCCCGGCTCCAGGAGAACTTCGTCGGGCAGTTCGGGCCCGACCCGGTCGCGGAGATCCTCCAGCGCGACCGGGTGCCGCACATCGGCTGGCCGGTGGCGTTCGTCGTCGCCGAGACCTCCGAACAGGCCAGGGAGGCCGCCGAGGCGCTGGTCGTCGAGTACGACACCGAGCCGCACGACGTCGACTTCCACGCCGACCACCCCGCGCGCTACACGCCGGAAGCGAGCGCCATGGGCGCCGCGGTCACGGAGAAGGGCGACCTGGACACCGAACTCGCCGCCTCCGCCGTGCTCGTGGACGAGCGCTACAGCACGCCCGAACAGCACCACAACGCCATGGAGCCGCACGCGGCGATGGCGCGCTGGGACAACGGGCGCCTGGAGATCGTCGACTCCAGCCAGGGCACGTTCGCCACGGCCCACGACATCGCCGCGCTGTTCCAGCTCGACCCCGCGTCGGTGCGGGTGCGCTCGGAGCACATCGGCGGCGGCTTCGGCTCCAAGGCCCTGGCGCGCGCCCACAACGTGCTCGCCGTGATGGCGACCACCGTCATCGGTCGCCCCGTCCGCGTCGTCCTGACCCGCCGTCAGATGTTCTCCCTCATCGGCTACCGCAGCCCCACCGCCCAGCGCGTCAGGCTCGGCGCCGACGCCGACGGACGGCTGCGCGCCTTCGACCACGACGGGGTCTCGCTCACCTCGACCCTGACCGAGTTCGTCGAGGCGAGCAGCGCGTTCGGCCGGGCCCTGTACGACGCCGACGCGCACCGCACCGCCAACCACGTCGTGCCGCTCGACGTGCCCACGCCGACGTTCATGCGCGCGCCGGGAGAGGCACCCGGGTCGTTCGCCCTGGAGTCCGCCCTCGACGAGCTCGCCGAGAAGTGCGGCCTCGACCCGATCGAGCTGCGCGCCCGCAACGAACCCACCGTCGGCCCCGTCACGGGGCTGCCCTTCGAGGACAACGACCTGCTCGCCTGCTTCCACGAGGGCGCCCGCCGCTTCGGCTGGGCCGACCGCGACGCGCGCCCCGGCGTGCGCCGCGAAGGCCGCTGGCTCATCGGCACGGGCACGGCCGCGGCCACCTTCCCCGCCGGTGCCGCCCCGTCGACCGCCGCGGTCACCGCCGAGGCGGACGACACCTTCACCGTGCGGATCAACGCGGCCGACGTCGGCACGGGCGCCCGCACCGCGCTCGCCCAGGTGGCCGCCGAAGCGCTCGACGTGCCGACGGAGCGGGTCCGGGTGCGGATCGGCGACAGCGACCTCGGCCAGGCCTGGCTGTCCGGCGGCTCCATGGGGACCCGGTCGTGGTCCTGGGCCGTCATGGCCGCCATCACCGAACTGCGGGAACGCCTCGCCCTCGGCGCGGACATCCCGCCGGAGGGCATCACCGTCCGCTCCGACACCACCGAGGCCGTCGGCGCCCAGGCCGAGCTCGAACGGCACTCCTACGGCGCCCAGTTCGCCGAGGTCGCCGTCGACGTCGGCACCGGCGAGGTGCGGGTGCGCCGCATGCTCGGCATCTTCGCCGCCGGCCGCATCGTCAACCCCCTCACCGCACGCAGCCAGCTGATCGGCGGCATGATCTGGGGCCTGTCCATGGCCCTGCACGAGGAGGCCGTCAGGGACCGCGCGTCGGGCGCCCTCGCCAACGGCGACCTCGCGGGCTACCACTTCGCCGCCAACGCCGACGTCCCCGTCATCGAGGCGGACTGGATCGGCGAGCCCGCCCCCGGCGACCCGGTCGGCATCAAGGGCATCGGCGAGATCGGCATCGTCGGCGGCGCCGCGGCCATCGCCAACGCCGTCTGGCACGCCACCGGCGTCCGCCACCGCGCGCTGCCGATCCGCCCCGACCGGGTGCTCGGCGCGGGCGTCCGGCTCGAAGGGCGGACCCGTGCTTGACATCGCCGACGAGCTGCGCCGGTGGGCCGCGGAGGGCAGGGAGTTCGCCGTGGCCACCGTCGTGGCCGTCGGCGGCAGCGCGCCGCGGCCGCCCGGGGCCGCCCTCGCCGTCGACCGCGGGGGCACCGTCATCGGCTCCGTGTCCGGCGGCTGCGTCGAAGGAGCCGTCTACGACCTGTGCGCCCAGGCCCTCGACGACGGCCACAGCGTCCTCGAACGCTTCGGGTACAGCGACGACGACGCCTTCGCCGTCGGCCTGACCTGCGGCGGCGTCATCGACATCCTCATCACCCCGGTCGGCGTCGACGCCCCGGACCGCCCGCTGTACACGGCGGCCCTCGACGAGGCCGCCGCCGGGCGGACCGCGGCGCTCGTCCGGGTCGCCCGGGGCCCGGACGACCTCCTGGGCGGTGCGCTCCTGGTGCGGCCCGACGGCACGCACGAGGGCGGGCTCGGCGGGGAGCGGGGCCTGGACCGCACCGCGGCCGCCGAGGCGCGGGCGCTGCTCGACGCGGGCCGGACCGGGACCGTGGAGGTGTCCGAGGACGGCGCGCACTGCCCCGGCGGGCTCACCCTGCTCGTCGAGTCGAGCGTGCCGCCGCCGCGCATGATCGTGTTCGGGGCCGTGGACTTCGCGGCGGCGCTGGTGCGGGCGGGCAAGTTCCTCGGGTATCACGTGACCTTGTGCGACGCCCGGTCCGTCTTCGCCACGCCCGGCCGCTTCCCCGAGGCCGACGAGATCGTCGTCGACTGGCCGCACCGCTATCTGGAGCGCACCGACACCGACGCGCGCACCGTGCTGTGCGTGCTCACGCACGACGCCAAGTTCGACGTGCCGGTGCTGGTGCGGGCCCTGCGGATGCCGGTCGCCTTCGTCGGCGCGATGGGGTCGCGGCGCACCCACGAGGACCGCAACGCCCGGCTGCGGGACGCCGGGGTCACCGAGAGCGAGCTGGCCCGGCTGCACTCGCCCATCGGGCTCGACCTAGGCGCCCGGACGCCCGAGGAGACGGCGCTGTCCATCGCGGCGGAGATCGTCGCCGCGCGCCGTGGCGGGACGGGCGTGCCCCTGCGCGGGGCGCACACACCGATCCACCACGACGCGGTGGCCGCGTGACGAAGGGGCGGTGTCAGCGCGGCCCGCGCAGCGTCACCGTGAAGCTCCGGCCGTACGCGTGGCGCGTGGTGACGTCGATACGGGTGCCCTCGGGCACCGCCCGCACCCGCACCCCCTCGTCCGCCGTCACCTCCCGCAGCCGTCGCCCGCGCAGCAGCACGCTGACCGTGTCCCTCCGCATGGTCGGGTCGGACACGGCGAGGGACGTCGGGGCGGAGCCCGGCGGGCGGCGGACGAGGAGGGACGACGGGCCCGTGACGCGCAGGTCCCCGACCTCGTGGCGGCCCGAGGCGAAGGTGTTGAGGGCCGTGAGACCCAGGCCGCGGTGGGACACTGCTTGCACGCGGGCGGAGTTGGCGAGGACACGCAGGGGCCCCTTCGCGTACGACCGCAGCCGGGACTCGTCCGCGTTCGGGACCAGCGCGTAGGCGAGACGGATCGGGCGCGCCCCGGCCGCCTGGTCCACGGACACGCCGAGGACCTGGCGGGTCACCGCCGTGTCCGGGTTCGCGGTGCGCACGACGCGGCGGCTGCGCGTCACCCGGTCCAGGGCGACCCGCACCGGCGGCGCGTCGAGGAAGAGATAGCCGACGGCGGTGCCCTGCGTGGCGTTGGCGTACCGCAGCCAGCGCAGCTCCGCCGTGCCCGGGCCGGACCAGGGCCGCCCGTCGTCGCGCACCCCCGTGACGGACACCGCGTCGTCCGGTGCCGCGATCCGCGCGTCGACGGCCGTCGTCACCGCCCGCCCGGCCGCATCGCCCACCCCCGCCGCGAGAACGACGATCTCGTCGTCGAACAGGAACCACGACTTGGTGGCCGCCGCGTTGCGATGCACCACGAAGTCGTCCGGCAGCAACTCCCTGTCCTGGAAGGCGACATCGCTGGACTGCACCATCCCGGCCGCGCCGTACGCCCCGAGCACCGCGCCGCCGGAGTGCGCGTGGGTGCCGCGCGGGAAGTAGACGTACTTGTTCTGCGACTCCGACGAGGACGTGAAGTTCAGCGGGTGCCCGGGGTTGTCGTAGTACGGCTTGCCGTACAACTCCGGTACGGTGCGCCGCTGTTCGGCAGGGGCGGTGACACCCCCGAGTGCGTACGGCGACACCGTGGTGAAGTAGTCCACTCCGTACGCCCGGGTCTGGTCCTGCCCCGACAGATAGAGGTAGTGCGCGCCCTCGCCCTGGAACCAGGGCATGAGGTTCTCGCCGTTCATGTACTCGTACTTGCTGATCCGCGCCGAGCTGCGGGACAGCGCGAAGGCGTAGCCGGGTCTGCGGTGCACGGTCTTGTCCATCGCGTTGAAGGCGACGCTGCGCGCGGCGGGGTTGAGGTCGGCCGCGGGGACGGACGCGTCGGCGAGGATGTCGGCGTACCGCACGACGCTGATCGGGGAGACGAAGCGGGCCGGGTCGAGCGTGGCGCGGGAGGTCTCGCGGAGGTGCTTCACATAGCCCTTCAGGGCGGTGGCCACGGCGCCGTCGGCGAGCGAGGAGAGGTCGACGGCGGCCTCGACGACGACGGCGACGTCCGTGTAGCCCGAGTCGGTCCGCGACACCGCGCGCCCCTTGACGATCTCCATCATCCAGCCCTCGAAGATCAGCGGCGCGAACCCGTTCCGCACCCACCCGTGCACCACGGGCACCAGCTCCTCGCCGTGCGCGAAGCCCGTGCCGTCCAGGATCTTCAGCGTCTGCACGACCCGGGTCAGCAGCCCCTTGCCGTAGGAGCCGGTGTACGCCACGGAGGCGTGCTGGATGAACGATCCGTCGGCGTAATAGCCGTCCGTGACACCGTGGTTGAGGTGATATGGGTCGATGGTGGCGAACACCGTCAGCTGGTCGGTGAGGGCCTTGCGGATGCGGGCGGTGTCGTCCAGGAGCGCGCCCTGCAGGACGCGGTTGGTGGTGATGTCGGCGAGGTTCGCGCCGGTGTGGAAGCGCGAGTCGAGGTTCACGTCGCCGCCGGTGCCGTTGCGCAGATAGGCGTCCATGGAGGCGACATAGGTGCGCACGAGGTCCGGGCGCTGGGCGAGCACCTCGTCGTACAGCAGGACCAGGGTCTTGCTGACCTGCTGGGACATGCCGATCTCCCAGTTGAACCAGTTGCCGTAATAGCCCTTCGACTGATCGCCGTAGTACCGCTCGTGGAGCCACACCAGGCCGTCGATCACACGCCGCCGCGCGGCCGTGTCCCCGTACAGGCCGCCGCCGTGGGCGCGGGTGGCGAGGGCGATCTCGTACAGCCACCGGTAGGCGGTGTACAGGTTCGCGTCGTCCGTGCCGAGGGCCAGACCGGCGAACAGCTCGCCCGCGCCCGCGTCGTCCATCGCCTTGAGGTTCGTCCGGGCCGCCCTGTCGACGGCGGCGAGCTTCGCGGCGGTCTCAGGGCGGGCGTTGGACTCGGGCGTCCCGGCGAACACCGCCACGGTGTTGGCGCGCAGCCGTGCCACCCCTTCGGCGGCGGCCGCCGCGCCCACCGGTCCCGCCGGGACCACGGCGAGGAGTCCCGTCGCCGACAGCGCGGAGAGCAGGCGTCTGCGGGTGATGTCCATCAGGGTTCCTCCGCCCGTGAGGTGGCGCTCCGGCGGGCGGAGTCAAGCAGAAGCCCCGACCGGCAACAAGAGGGCTCGCTCGGTCGATCCGCCCTGCCGGAACGGACGCCACCGATGCGCGGCGAAACGGGGGTCCTGGCTGCTCCATTCGTGTCAGGCTGATCCCGAAGACCGCGGAACGCACGCTCAGGGGGATTGGTTGACGCCGCGCAGGTTGCTGTCGTTCGGGGACGCGCTGAAACTCCTGGGCGGGGACCCGCCCGCCGTGGCGGCGCTCGACCGCGCCCTGGGCGGCGCGCTGAACCTGGCCACCGGCGGCCTCAGCGGCGGCGTGCTCGGCATGTTCGACGCCCGGGGCAGGGTGCTCGGCCTGGGGCTCGACGCCTGGCGCGGTCTGCGGGAGCGCCTGGGGCACACCGACGGCCGGGTGGAGCGCACCGCCGTCCTGGAGGCGGCCCACACAGTGATCGTCGTCCTCGCCTTCTTCGACGCCCTGGAGAAGGTCGAACTGCCCTTCTCCCTGGACGAGGTGGCGTTGACCGGCCGGGAGCAGATGCTGGTGGCCGGTGGCGGTTTCCCCTCGGGCGAGGGCTTCACGCAGGACGCGGCAGGGGTCGACGCGCCACGCCCCGCACCGCACCTGCCCTACGAGAACCATGTCGTCGAACTCCGCGGCTGGTACGAACACTTGGCGATGCGGATGCTCGACTTCCTGCGGGGGCTCGCCGTGTGGGAGGGGCTGGACGATGCCGCCGGTGCCGCGGCCGCCCACACCGTGCGCGTCGTGGTGCCGGTCCTCGCCGTCCAGGAGTACGAGGCCCTGTACGCGCGGCTCGCCCTCGAAGCACCGGAGTTCGGCTTCTGGTCGGGCCAGGTGGAACACCAGGCCACGCGCGCCGAACTGCGCAGGGCGCTCGCCGGTCTGGAGCGGGCCCTGGCCGCGAGCGCCGCACTCCGCCAGCGCCCGGTGGACGTCGCGGGCGCCCTCTCCCGGGCGCACCAGTCGGCGCTGGAGCAGCGGATCCTCGACGCCCAGGAGGCCCCCGAGGGCATCCTGGTGCCGACCCTGGCCCAGGCGTACCTCGACCCCGACTTCCGGGTGCGGGCCGTGGACGGGCAGGGCAGTCCCGCGGACGAGGAGTGGTGGGCGCGCGCCCCGGTCCGGCAGGACCTGACCGGATACCTCGCCGGTGCGCTGACGTCGGAGGGCCTGACGGCCGCCCCGCTGCTCGTGCTCGGCCAGCCCGGCGCCGGGAAGTCCGTGCTGATGCGGATCCTCGCGGCCCGGCTTCCGGCGGCGGGATTCCTGCCGGTGCGGGTCGCCCTGCGCGACGTACGCGCGGACGACGAGATTCAGGACCAGATCGAGCAGGCCATCCGCGAGGCCACCGGAGAGCGGGCCACCTGGCCCGACCTGGTGCGCTCGGCGGGCGCCGCGGTGCCGGTCGTGCTCCTCGACGGCTTCGACGAACTCCTTCAGACCACCGGGGTGCACCAGAACGACTTCCTGGTGCGGGTGGCCCGGTTCCAGGAGCGCGAGGCGGAGCAGGGGCGTCCGGTCCTGGCCGTGGTCACCAGCCGGACCGCGGTCGCCGACCGGGCGCGCTATCCGCAGGGCACCGTCGCCCTGCGCCTCGAACCCTTCCAAGAGGAGCAGATCAAGCTCTGGATCGCGCAGTGGAACCTCACCAACGCCATGAACTTCCAGGCCATGGGGCTGCCCCCGCTCACCTGGGACGCCGTCGCACCGCACCGCGCCCTGGCCGGACAGCCGCTGCTCCTCACCATGCTCGCCCTGTACCAGGCCGCGGGGAACGACCTGCACGGCGAGGACGAACGCCCTCTGGACGAGGCCGATCTCTACGAAGCGCTGCTCGGCTCCTTCGCGCGGCGCGAGGTGTGGAAGGACACCCGGGTCTCCGAGACCGAGGTGGAGCAGCGGGTCGAGGAGGAGCTGGAACGGCTCTCGCTCGTGGCCTTCGCGATACTGAACCGGCGGCGCCAGTGGGTGTCGACCGCCGAGCTCGACGAGGACCTTGCGGCGCTCATCGGGCGGGCCTCGACACGGCACTCCGGGCTGCGCGCACCGCTCGGGCAGGCCGAGGCCGCCTTCGGGCGGTTCTTCTTCGTGCAGCGCGCGCAGTCGATCAGGGACGGCCAGACGCTGTCCACCTACGAGTTCCTGCACGCGACGTTCGGGGAGTATCTGGCGGTCCGCCTCGCCGTGCGGCTCGTGTCCGGCCTGCGCGACCACCGCCCCGTCCTCTCGACGGGCCGCGAGCCGCTCAACGACGACTTGATGTTCGCCCTGCTCTCCTTCGCGCCGCTCTTCACCCGGCAGATGCTCCGCTTCGCCCGTGCCCGCGTCGAACGGCTCCCGACGGCGGAGCGGGCGACCCTGGGCCCCCTCGTCATACGGGTCATGGAGGAGCGGGAGCTGCGTGCCGATCAGCCGTACGCGACGTACCTCCCGCGACGCATCCGGGTCGCTTCACGGCACGGCATCTACAGCGCCAATCTGATGGTGCTCGCCCTGCTGCTGACCGGCGGCACCACGGCCGGCGCGCTGTTTCCGTCCGGGGGCGACGCGGGCAGCTCGTGGCACCGGCACGCGCTGCTGTGGCGATCCTCCCTCAACGAGGCGGAGTGGACCGACCTCGCGGTCTCGCTGCGGGTGCGGCGCACCAGGCAGGGGCGGGAGCGGGATCTCGAAGTGGACGTCGAACGGGGCGAGTTGGGCGCACCGGACCAGGTGGACGCCTACTGGCTGTATCGGGCCCCGTGGGAGGAGGGGCACACCGTCTGGCACCGCACGTACTGGAACGAGATCTGGCACAAGATGGATATCTCGGCCGGGACGAACGACGGTGTCGTGCTGCAGGCGCTGCGGCCGTTGTTCGAGTCACTGGGGCCGCTGGTGACGACGTTCAGCGGCGACCGGACCCGGCTCGCCACCTCCACCGCACACGACCTGCTCCGGCTGTGGCTGATGGGCGGATCGGAGCTGACCGCCGAGGAGATCGTGGACTCGTACCGCAGGATCGGTGCGGCCTTTCCGGTCCTCGCCTCGTCGGAGGCGGTCACCCGGCGTCTCGCGCCCATCCTGATCGAACTGCTCGACCGGGACCTGCCCCGGCTCAGCCTGGAGCAGTCCCGGCTCGTCTTCAGGTGGCTGATCTTCAGAGAGCGCATGGCGCTCGTCGCTCGGATCAGCGATCACGTCGAGACCCGTCATCGCAGTCTGCTCACCATGCTCACCGACGGCAGCAACGATTCATGAGCTCTTCGGCAGCCCCCGCGGATTCAGCTCCGAGGAAGGGACCGCCTCGTCCGTAAGGCCCCAGCGCCTGAGGACCCGACCGTAGCTCCCCTCGTCGATGAGGTGCTCCAGCGCCTGGTGAAGCGCCGTCACCAGGCCGTTGTCCTTCTTCGTGGTGGCGGCGATCTTGCCCTGGAGTCCGTCGCCCGCCCCCGAGAAGCTGCCGATGACCTCGGTCTTGCCGGTGCTGAGCGCGTGGTGGGCGGCGACGGGGTTGGGGCCCAGATAGGCGTCGATGCGGCCCGAGCCGAGCGCGAGGTAGTAGTCGCTGGTGTTCTGGAAGTACTTGATGTCGGTGGCCTCGCGGCCCGCCTTCACGTTCTGCTTGCTCCAGTCGACGAGCAGCTTCTCCTGGTTGGTGCCGGAGGAGACCCCGATGACGCGGCCCGCCACGTCCTTGGGGCCCTTCACCTTCCAGCCGCGCCCCTTCTTCGCCTCGAAGGAGATGGTGTCGAGGCGGTACGTCGCGAAGTCGTACTTCTCCTTGCGCTCCTCCGTGACGGTGATGTTGCTGAAGCCGACGTCGTACTTCCCGCTGTCCAGGCCGACGAAGATGTTCGCCCAGTCCACCGCGTGCGCGCGGACCCGGAGGCCGAGCACGTCGGCGACGAGGTGGGCGATGTCCGTCTCCACACCGATGACGGTCTTGTCGTCGGTGGCGTAGAACGTCAGCGGCGGCACCGAACCCGCAGACGAGACGACCTCGAGGGTGCCCCGGTCCCGGACGCGCTTCGGTACGAGCCGGGCGATGGCGTCGACCTTCTTGGCTCTGAGGCGTTTCTGGTCGGGGCTGAGATTGACCGCGGCGCCCTTGGTGCCGGGCTCGGCGCGGCCCGCGTTCTCCGTGCCCTCGTCGTCGGGCGTGCCGCAGGCGGCGGTGGTGAGGGCGAGCGCGGAGGCCAGGGCGAAGGTGAGGGCGGAGCGGCGGCTGAGGGGGGTGGTGCGGGTGGGCACGGGGAACTCCTCGGGGCTTGGCTGGTCCCTACAGGACCGTGGAGCTTGGCTGGTCCCTACAGGACCTTGGACAGGAACGCCTGGGTGCGTTCGTGGCGCGGGCGGTCCAGGACGTCGCCGGGCGGACCCTGTTCGACGATCACCCCGTCGTCCATGAAGACCACCGTGTCGGCGACCTCGCGGGCGAACCCGATCTCGTGCGTGACGACGATCATCGTGGTGCCGGCCCGGGCGACGTCCTTGATGACGTCGAGGACCTCCCCGACCAGCTCCGGGTCGAGCGCGGACGTCGGCTCGTCGAAGAGCAGCACCCGGGGTTCGAGGGCGAGCGCGCGGGCGATGGCGACCCGCTGCTGCTGCCCGCCGGACAGCTGCCGCGGATAGGCGTCCGCCTTGTCCGCGAGCCCCACCCGGGCGAGCAGCGCCTCCGCCCGCTCCCTGGCCTCGGCGCGCGGCCTGCGCAGCGCGGAGACGGGTGCCTCGGTGATGTTCTCCAGGACCGTGAGGTGCGGGAACAGATTGAAGTTCTGGAAGACGAAGCCGATGCGGGTGCGCTGGCGCAGGATCTCCCGCTCCTTGAGCTCGTACAGCTTGTCGCCGCGCCGCCGGTAGCCCACCAGCTCGCCGTCGATGCTGACCGAGCCCCGGTTCAGCTTCTCCAGGTGGTTGATGGCGCGCAGCAGCGTGGACTTGCCGGAGCCGGAGGGGCCGATGACGACGGTGACCTCACCCGCGCGCACCTCCAGGTCGATGCCGCGCAGGACCTCGTGCGTGCCGAAGTTCTTGTGGACGCCGCGGATGTCCACCATCACGGGGCTCGTGCTCATCGGTTCTCCCGGTGGGGCTGAAGGGACGCGAGGGTCCCGCGGTTCTTGAGGGTCGTGAGGGTGCGGGTGAGCGCGCGGGCGCGCTGGAGAGGTGTGGGCGGGGGAGTGCGGTCGGCGCCGCGCGCGAAGCGCCGCTCCACGTAGTACTGGACGATGGAGAGCAGCGTCGTCAGGACGACGTACCAGGCGGTGGCGACCATGAGGAGCGGCACCACCCGGCCGTTGCGGCCGTAGATCACCTGCACCTGGTAGAACAGCTCGCCGATCGCCATCACCGAGACGATCGAGGTGCCCTTGAAGAGCGAGACGATCTCGTTGGCGGCGTTCGGCAGGACCGAACGCATCGCCTGCGGCAGCACGATCCGGCGCAGCTGGCGGAGACGGGGGATGCCGAGCGCGGCCGCCGCCTCCAACTGGCCCGGCTCCACGGCGAGGAAACCCCCGCGCAGGATCTCGGCGGCGTACGCGGCCTGATGCAGCGCGAGGCCGATGACGGCCGCCGACATCGCCCCGACGAGATGCATGGTGCCGAAGCTCCACACGACCGGGCCGAAGGGGATGCCGATCCCCAACTCCTCGTACAGGTAGGCCAGGTTGAACCAGAACAGCAGCTGCACGATGAGCGGGATGGAGCGGAACGCCCACACGTACAGCCAGGCGACGCCCGCGAGGAGCGGGCTGCGCGAAAGCCGCATCAGGGTGATGACGAGGCCGAGGGCGAAGCCGAGCGCCGTGCCGTACACCGTCAGTTGCAGCGTCACCCAGACCGCGCGCAGCACGCTGTCGGCCAGCAGATAGCGGAAGAAGACCTCCCACTCCCACGCCGGGTTGGTGACCAGGCCGTGGGCGAACTGCGCGAGCAGGACGAGGACGGCGACACCGGCCGCCCAGCGCCAGTAGTGCCGGGCGGGGACGACGGTCGGCTCGGTACCGGCCGCCGACGGGGCCGACGGTTCCTTGGTGTGCGTCCGGGCCCCGGCGCTCGGCTTCGGTCCGGCGCCCGGCTGGACCTCGGTGCTCATGGCTTCTCCAGCTGCTTCTCGAACGGCAGCGGCCCGATGGACTCCGGATCCGCCCCGGTGTCGAACAGCGGCGTGTAGCCGGTGGCCAGATACAGCTCGCGGGCCTCGGGCTGGCGCGGCCCGGTGGTGAGGTAGGCGCGCCGGTAGCCGCGCGCCGCGGCCTCGCGCTCGAGTTCCGCCACGACCCGCCGCGCCAGTCCGCGCCTGCGGTGCGCGGAGTGCGTCCAGATGCGCTTGAACTCGGCGGTGCCCGGGGCCTCGTGGCGCCGGAAGGCACCCCCGGCCACCGCCTCGCCATCGGCCACGAGCAGCAGCAGCGAGCCGTGGGGCGGCGCGAACTCCCCGGCGGGATAGCGCAGCAGCTCGGCGTGCGCGTCCTTGCCGTAGCGGGCGGAGTACTCGTCGCCCAGCTCGCGCAGCATCGGCCGCACCAGCGGATCACCGACGGCGGCCCGCACCACCGTGAGGCCCTGGTGCGCGGGCTCGGCGACCGACGTCATCCGGCCACCGCCAGTCCGCTGAGCGTGCGCTCCAGCGTCTGCGGGCCGCGCTCGGCCCGCTCCCGGTCGCGCTTGGCGACCTCCTCGCGGACGATCGGGATGACGTACCGGCCGAAGTCGATGGCGTCGTCGAGCAGGTCGTAGCCGCGGGCGGACAGGATGTCCACGCCCAGGTCGTAGTAGTCGAGCAGCGCCTGCGCGACGGTCTCCGGGGTGCCGACCAGGGCGTTGGAGTTGCCCGCGCCGCCGGTGGCCGCGGCGGTCGGCGTCCACAGGGCGCGGTCGAAGCGCTCGCCCTGCTCGGCGATGGCGATGAGGCGCTGGGAGCCGGTGTTCTCGGGGGAGTCGGCCGCGTGGCGGCGCGTGCGGGACTGCCCGCCCGCGCGCCGCTCGCGTATCGCACCGACGGTGCGGTGCGCCTTCTCCCAGGCCAGCTCCTCCGTCGGCGCGATGATGGGCCGGAAGGCGACCTGGATCCGCGGCACGTCCGTGCGCTTCGCCGCGCGGGCGGCCCGGGCGACCTCCTCGATCTGCTGCGCGGTCTGCGCCAGCGGTTCGCCCCACAGGCAGTAGATGTCCGCTTCGGCGCCGCCCGCCGCGTACGCCGCGGGCGACGAGCCGCCGAACGAAACGCCCGGGTGCGGCTGTTGGACGGGGAAGACATCGCTGACGAAGTCCTGGAACCGGTAGTGCCCGCCCTCGTGGTCGAAGGCCTCGTGCCGCGTCCAGACCTTCTTGACGACCTCGATGTACTCGCGGGTGCGGGCGTAGCGCTCGTCCTTGGTGAGCGTGTCGCCCTCGCGGCGCTGCTCGTGGTCGCTGCCGCCGGTGATGAAGTGGACGGTGAGCCGCCCGTCGCTGACCTGGTCGAGCGTCGCGAACGTCCGTGCGGCGTACGTCGGGTACGACACGTTGGGCCGGTGCGCGAGCAGGATCTGCAGCGAGTCGACCTTCGCCGCCAGATACCCGGCGGCGGCCGCGGGGATCGGCGAGCCGGATCCGTACGCGAACAGGACCCGGTCCCAGCCGTGGTCCTCGTGGGCCCGGGCGAGCCGCAGGGTGTACTCCTTGTCGAAGGAGACACCGGAGCGCGGCGTTGTCTCCGAGCCGTCGTTGGTCGCGGCGATGCCGAGGAACTCCACGGGCATGACAGGGCCTTTCGTACGCGGGATGAGCGGCCGCGGGCGTGTGGGGGCACGACCGGGCGCGGTGCGGTGGCAGCGTTGGGGTGCGCTGGAGCAGAGGTGCGGGGGCGTCCCGAACTGCCGCACGTGGCAGGCGTGTCGGCGACACGGGAACGCGGCCGGGAAGGGAAGGGGGAAGGGCCGGTCAGACGGCCCGCTGCCGGATCAGGAAGAAGCCCGCTGCCGGATCAGCAAGAGGCAGGACACGCGGCCGACCACACCCGACAGAAGTCGATGTGGCCGCGTGAGACCAGCGGCAGCGAAGGGAACATGCGGACAGTTGAGCACCGGACTTTCGACCCCGTCAACGGCCCGGGGCGCCACCCGTCGCCCTGCCACACGCTGTTCACACGGCCGTAGCAGCCGCCCGGTGCGACACCGGCACGAGACCCTGGTGAACTCCGGATTAGCATGGCGGGAACCGCCGATGGACACTTTGGCCGATTCGCAGTCGGCTGATTCCGGCGCTCGCGACGATGGGGTGCTCGTGACGAGCGGGTGACGGAGGACCAAGGTGGGACGGCAGGGGCCGAGGTGACGGTGCATCGGCAGTGGATCGAGGGCGCGACGATCCATGGGTCAGTGATTCAGGCGCGCGAGATCAACGCGGTCCACCTGGGCGCGGAGCGACCGCTCTACGCCGTGTCGGCCTTCCCGCTGACCAGACCGGCGATCTCCGACACCTGGGTGCGGCAGCAGCCCGCCCGACTGCTCGACGCCCGGTACGCCCTCGTCGACTTCACCGGCCGCCACGACGAACTGGCCCGCCTCGCCGCGTGGCGCGACGGGCCCGACCGGGTCACGGCGTTCCTGGTGCACGGCCCCGGCGGCCAGGGCAAGTCGCGGATCGCCGAGCGGTTCGCGCGGAGCAGCCATGCGGACGGCTGGCGCGTGCTGCAGGCGCGGCACGTGACAGCGGGCCTGCTGTCGTCCTCCGTGCCGATCGGCGGGCGGGCGGACGCCGGGACGGGCGTCCTGATGGTCGTCGACTACGCGGAGCGCTGGCCCACGGCCGACCTGATCGAGCTGCTCCTCGACGCCGTGCGCCAGGGCGGCCGCGTGCGCGTGCTGCTCGTCGCCCGGCCGCGCGGCACCTGGTGGCAGCACCTCGTGCACCGCCTCGGCGACTTCGACATCCCGGCGTCCGACCTGGCGCTGCCCGGGCTCTCCGACGACGCCGGGGTCTCGTCTCAGGCCCTGTTCCGCACCGCACGCGACTGCTTCGCCCAGGCCCTCGGCGTACGCGATGCGCACGCCGTCAGCCCGCCGGAGGGGCTGAGCGCCGACCCCGAGTACCGCCAGGTCCTCGCCGTCCACATGGCCGCGCTCGCTGCCGTGGACGCCCACCGGAGGGGCCGGGCCGCGCCCGACGGCGCGGCGGCGGTCTCCGCGTACCTGCTGGCACGCGAGCGCGCCCACTGGGAGACGCTGCACGGCAACGCGCGCGTCCGGATCACCCCGCACGCCTTCGGGCAGGTCGTCTACACCGCGGCGATGACGAGCGCGCTCAGCTACCGCGAAGCCCTGGGCGTGCTGTCCCGCATCGGCGTCGGCTCCGGCGAGCACGCCGACCAGATCCTCAAGGACCATGCCCTGTCGTACCCGGCCGACGGGGGCGGCACCGGCGGCACCGTCCTGGAACCCCTCTATCCGGACCGCCTCGCCGAGGACTTCCTCGCGCTGAGCGTCGCCGGACACGGCATAGACGACTTCGCCCCCGACCCATGGGCGCTGGACGCGCCCCGCCGCCTCCTCGACGGCGTTGCGCTGCCGTGCCGGCGGCGCGTCCTCGCCACCCTGGTCGCCACGGCGGCGCGCTGGCCCCACGTGCGGGAGGCGCAGCTCGGGCCCCTGCTCCGGGAACGGCCGGAGCTCGGGGTCGCGGCGGGCGGGGCGACCCTGGCCACGCTCAGCGAGATCGCCGACCTGGATCCGGAGGTCCTGGAGGGGATCGAGGCCCATCTGCCCGACGGCCCCCACACCGACCTCAACTCCGGTGCCGCCGCCCTCGCCCAGCGCCTCGCCGACCACCGGCTCGGCCGCACCCGGGACCCGGAGGAACAGGCACGGCTCCTGAACGCGCTCGCCCAGCGCCAGTCCCACGCGGGCCTGCACGACCAGGCGCTGAAGTCCGGTCGGCGGGCCATGGCGATCCGGCGCGGCATGAGCACCGCGCACACCGATGCCGCGGAGCCCTCGTTCGCCGTCGGGCTCTGCGACGTGGGCGTCTATCTGGCCAAGGACGGCCAGTTCGCGGACGCTCTCGCGGCCACCGGGCAGGCCGTCCGCCTGCTGCGCGCGCTGGGCGACGAACAGCCCGGCAGGCACGCCGACGCGCTCGCCCTCGCGCTGTCCAACCACGCCGCGGACCTGGCGACCGAGGGCCAGTGGGCGCAGGCACTCGACACCGTGCAGGAAGCCGTGGAGATCCGCCGCCGACTGGTCGCCGAGGCCGGACCCGACGTCCCCGCGGCCCAGCGGGCCCCGCTCGCCGCGACGTTGGCGAACCTGGCGATCTGTCTGTCGCACGCGGGGCGCAGGGAGGAGGCCCACACCGCCGCCCAGGAGGCGGTGGCGATCCAGCGCGACCTGGCCCGCACCAACCCGTACACCCACGAACCCGCCCTGGCCTCCGCGCTCGTCAACCTGAGCCGCCGCTCGGCCCATGTGTCCCGGCCCGTCCAGGCGCGCGAAGCCGCCCGTGAAGCCGTGGCCGTGCTGCGCCGCCTCGCCGAGGTCAGCCCCGCCGCGTACGAGGAGGACCTCTCGGCGGCCCTGCTGAATCTCGGCGCCTGCCTCGCGCCCCCGAAGCACCGGGCCGAGGCCTGTCAGGTCCTCGAGGAGACCGCGGCCATCCGGCGCCGCCTCGCCGGGCGCCACCCGCGACAGTACGAACCGGCCCTGGCCGCCTCGGTGGAGAGCCTCGGCCTGGAGGCGTTCAGGGCGGGGCAGCACGCCCGGGCGCACCTCGCCTGGAGCGAGGCGATCGACCTGCGGGGAAGGTTCGCTGCGACCGGCGGGGACCGCGAACGAGCGGACCTGGCGGGGCTGTTGTGCACCATCACCTGGATGCGTCTCACCCAGGGCCGGGAGCTGTCCCAGGCGCTGGCCACGATCGAGGAGGCCGTGGCGCTGCTGTGGCCGCTGGCGAGCAAGCCCGGTCGGCTCGGCTCGCGCCTGCCCGAGGCCGTCGACCTGCACGCGCGCACCCTCACGGCCCTGGACCGCCCGGACGAGGCCCAGGACGTGCGCCGCCGCCTGATGCGGTTCCAGACGGGCGACCTGGAACGGGGCGGTGCTCCGGCCGGGACGACCCATGGGGTGGGGGACTGGACCGGGCCCTGGTGAAGCCCCGGGGCCTCGGCCCAGGCGTACGGGGTGCCACGCGGACGGCGGCACCCCGACTCCGCGCGCTACATCAACCCGTCGGCCACCGCCCCCAGCGACAGCGCCGGCAGGAAGTTGAGCAGCGCCAGGACGAGGGACGCCGCCGTCGCCAGGACCACGAAGTTCGGGCCCTGGGCGCGCAGCGTGCCGACCGTGACCACGCCGGGCTGCTGCTTCGCCAGGCGCCCCGCGAGGGCGAGGACGCAGATCATGGGGAGGTAGCGGCCCGCCATCATCGCGCACACCATCAGGAGGTTGTGGAAGTCGGTGGCGCCGTTGAAGCCCGCCATCGAGCTGCCGTTGCTGTTGGTGTTGCTGGTGTACGCGTAGATCAGCTCGGTGAGCCCGTGCGCGCCCGGATTGCCCATGGAGGACTGGCCGTTGCCGGTGGCGAGCGCGATGCCCGTGCAGCCGAGGATCACCGTCGGCGGGATCAGGGCGTACACCACGACCCAGCGCATCTCGCCGAAGCCGATGCGCTTGCGCAGGTACTCGGGCGTGCGGCCCACCATCAGACCGCCGATGAAGACGGCCACCAGGACCACGACGACCAGGCCGTACAGACCGCTGCCCGTGCCGCCCGGCGCGATCTCGCCGAGCATCATCGCGGACAGCAGCACGCCGCCGCCGAGGCTGGAGAAGCTGTCGTAGGCGGAGTTCGCCGCGCCGTCCGCCGAGCCCGTGGCCGCCACACCGAACAGCGTGGAGCCGGGGACGCCGATGCGGGTCTCCGTGCCCTCGTGCGGGCCGCCGACCGCCTCGGTGACGGTGCCCGTGTGCGCGCTCTGGGCGATCGAACCCGCCGCGAGCAGCAGGCCGAAGAGGATCCCGACGACCGTCAGGAGCGTCCAGCTCTGCTTCAGACTGCCGATCATCCGCCCGAACATGCGGATGCAGGCCGTCGGGATGACGAGCATCAGCACGATCTCGAAGGCGTTGGTCCACGCCGTCGGGTTCTCGAAGGGGTGCGCGCTGGAGGCGTTGAAGACGCCGCCGCCGTCGCCGGAGAACAGCTTCACCGGCTCCCACGACGCGACCGGGCCGTCCAGCAGCGTCTGCTCGGCGCCCGCGACCGTGTCGACGGTGTGCCCGCCGCCCAGGCTCTGGATCACACCGCCCGCCATGAGGACGAGGCCGCCGACCACCGCGACGGGAACCAGGACACGGAAGACGACACGCAGCAGGTCGACCCAGAAGTTGCCGAGGTCGTCCGTCGAACGGCGCGTCAGACCGCGGATGAGGACGAGCGCCACACAGATGCCGACCGCCGCCGACGCGAAGGCCTGCACGCCGAGGCCCGCCATCACGGCGAGGTGCCCGGTCGTGGACTCACCCGCGTAGTTCTGCCAGCTGGTGTTGGTGGTGAAGGACACCGCCGTGTGCAGCGCGAGCCGCCACGGCATGCCCTCGTGCCCCGTCGACCAGGGCAGCTTGTCCTGGAGGGAGAACAGGGCGAACAACGCCGCGATGCTCATGAACGTGAAGGCGAGCAGCGCGGTCAGGTAGTTGCGCCAGTTCTGCTCCTTGTCGGGGGCGATGCCGCAGACGCGGTACACCGCCTTCTCCGCCCGCCCGTGCCCGCCCCCGTCGAGGACGCGGGCCATGTAGTCGCCGAGGGGCACGTGCAGGCCCACGACCACGGCGAGGACGAGCGATGCCTGGATCCAGGCCGCCATGGTCAGGCTCCCTGCTTCGAGGAGGAGGACGACTTCACGGGGTACGCGCGGTCGAGGGCGATGTTGAGCTTCACGACGTTCACGCCCGGCTCACCGAGCACCCCGAGCGAGCGCCCGGTCGTGTGCGCGGAGACGAGCGCGCGCACGGCGTCGGCATCGGCGCCCCGCTCCCGGGCCACGCGTGGCGCCTGGAGCCTCGCGTACGCGGGGCTGATGTGCGGGTCGAGGCCGCTGGCGCTCGCGGTGACCGCGTCCGCCGGGACCTTCGGGTCGGCGGGGGCGCCGCCGCGTACCGGAACCGTCAGGGCGCGGCCGTAGTCGGCGCCGGACGTGGCGCACTCGACGTCGACGCCCTTGTACGTGGCCCGGAACGGCTTGGCCGGGCAGGCCTGGTTGAGGCTGACGACCCGCGTGACGCGGCCGGTGGTGCCGTCCTCGCGGAAGACGCCGAGGACCGCGCCGACCCCGTCGGGCGTGCAGAACGGCCGGGCGCCGTCCACGCCCTCCAGTTCGCCGACGGCCTTGCTGCGCCCGCACACGAGCGTCAGCAGGCTCGGCTTGCCCTCGGCGTCCACGACGGACTCGGGACCCTGGTTCCCGGCGCCGGACGCGGCGCCGTCGTAGCCCGTACCGGCGTGGGAGGGACGGGACTGGAAGTACCGCGTGAGGGGCTTGCCCTCGGCGTCGGTGAAGGACTGGCCGATCAGGGAGCTGCCCACGTCCTCGCCGTCGGCGCCGGTGACCTCGGAGCCCTCGGCCCTGCCCTTGAGGCCCGGCACCTGGGCGGCGGCCGTCAGGACCAGCGGGTAGGCGAGGCCCACCAGCAGGGTCAGGACCAGCACGACGCGCACGGCGACGGTGTTCTGGGCGAGCCAGGGCGGCAGGTGCTCGTTCATGGTCAGACCCCTGGGACGAACTGGACGAGGGCGAAGTCGATGAGCTTGATGGCCAGGAAGGGCGCGATGACGCCACCGAGGCCGTAGATCCACAGATTGCGGGTGAGCAGGGTCGACGCGGAGGAGGGCCGGTAGCGGACACCGCGCAGCGCGAGCGGGATGAGCGCCACGATGACCAGCGCGTTGAACACGACCGCGGACAGGATCGCGGACAGCGGCGAGTGCAGGTCCATGACGTCGAGGCGGCCGAGCCCCGGATACACCGCGGCGAACATCGCGGGCAGGATCGCGAAGTACTTCGCGATGTCGTTGGCGATCGAGAATGTCGTCAACGCGCCCCGGGTGATGAGGAGTTGTTTGCCGATCTCGACGATCTCGATGATCTTCGTGGGGTCGGAGTCGAGGTCGACCATGTTGCCGGCCTCCTTGGCGGCCGAGGTACCGGTGTTCATGGCCACGCCGACGTCCGCCTGCGCGAGGGCCGGGGCGTCGTTCGTGCCGTCGCCCGTCATCGCGATGAGCTTGCCGCCCTCCTGCTCCTTCTTGATCAGGGCGAGCTTGTCCTCCGGCGTCGCCTCCGCGAGGAAGTCGTCGACCCCTGCCTCGTCGGCGATGGCCTTGGCGGTCACCGGGTTGTCACCCGTGATCATCACCGTGCGGATGCCCATGGTGCGCAGCTCGTCGAAGCGTTCGCGCAGCCCCGGCTTGACGACGTCCTTCAGGTGCAGCACGCCGAGCACCGAGGCGGTCCCACCGGCCGTCACCTCGGCCACCGCGAGCGGCGTGCCGCCGGACGCGGACACCTGGTCCACCGTCGCGTCGAGCGCGTCCGGGACCGCGCCGCCCTGCTCGCGCACCCACGCCGCCACCGCCGACGCCGCGCCCTTGCGCAGCCGCCGCCCCGACGGCAGGTCGATGCCGGACATCCGCGTGGTGGCGGAGAACGGCACCCACTCGGCGCCCGCCACGTCCCGGGTCTCCTCGACCACCGCGTGGTACTCGGTGTTGGCGAACTCCACGACGGAGCGGCCCTCGGGCGTCTCGTCGGCGAGGCTGGACAGCAGCGCCGCCGCCGCGAGCCGGTCCGCGGGGACCGACCCCACCGGCAGGAAGGCGCCGGCGCGGCGGTTGCCGTAGGTGATGGTGCCGGTCTTGTCGAGCAGCAGCGTGTTCACGTCGCCCGCGGCCTCGACGGCGCGGCCGGACATGGCGAGCACGTTGCGCTGCACCAGGCGGTCCATGCCCGCGATGCCGATGGCGGACAGGAGCGCGCCGATCGTCGTCGGGATCAGACAGACGAGGAGCGACACGAGCACGATGCCGGTGACGCCGTCCGCGGTGAGCGCCGCGGTGTCGTTCGACGCTCCCATGGCCTCCTTGGAGAAGATCGCCATCGGCTGGAGCGTCACGACCGCGACCAGGAAGACGAACGTCAGGATCACCAGAAGCAGGTTCAGGGCGAGCTCGTTGGGGGTCTTCTGCCGGCCCGCGCCCTCGACCAGGGAGATCATCCGGTCCAGGAAGCTCTGCCCGGGCTCCTGGGTGACACGCACCACCAGCCGGTCGGAGAGCACCCGGGTGCCGCCCGTGACCGCGCTGCGGTCGCCGCCGGACTCACGGATCACCGGCGCGGACTCACCCGTGATCGCGGACTCGTCGACGCTCGCCGCCCCCTCGATGACATCGCCGTCACCGGGGATCAGCTCGCCCGCGGGCACGGCCACGATGTCGCCGCGCCTGAGCTCCCCGGCGCCGACCTCCTCCTCGACACAGCCGCCGGGCGCGGCGCCGGGCTCCCAGCCCACGAGACGGCGCGCCGTGGTCTGCTGCCGGGTCCGGCGCAGCGAGTCGGCCTGCGCCTTGCCGCGGCTCTCCGCCACCGCCTCGGCGAGGTTGGCGAAGACGACCGTCAGCCACAGCCAGCCGGTGATCAGCCAGCCGAAGCCCGAGGGGTCGACGATCGCGATGCCCGTGGTGAGCGCGGCGCCGACCTCGGTCACGAACATGACCGGGTTGCGCAGCAGCGCCACCGGATCGAGCTTCCGCAGCGCCTGCGGGAGCGCCCGCCACAGCTGCGTCGGGTCGAGCATGCCGGCGCCGATCCGGCGCGGTCGCCCGGGCTCCTCGGGTGGCACGGACGCCGCGGGCGCGGGCCGTACCCGTACGGGGGCTGTCATCAGAAACGCTCCGGCTCGATGAGGGCCGACACGAGGTGGGCGAGCAGCGCGACGGCCACGATGAGGCCGACGACGTTCTCCACGGACATCGCGAGAGACCTTGTCTGGTGCGTACAGAGGGGGCCCTCCGCCGGACCGGTCCGGCGGAGGGCGAGACGTGCGGGGGCGCGGGGCGGCGGGCTAGAGGCCGACGTCCCTGCGGCTCATGTCGTCGAGGGACTCCCGGCGCACCAGCGTGCGCGCGATCCCGTTCGCCGCGGCGACCACCGGGGGGCGGCCGACGAGGTTGTAGCCGGACGCCATCGAGAGGTGGTACGCCCCGGCCGCGGGCACGGCGATCAGATCACCGGGCCGTACGTCACCGGGCAGCGGCACGTCGTCCGCGAGGACGTCCCCGGCCTCGCAGTGCCTGCCGACCACCGTGACGAGGTCGGGCGGCGCCACCGAGTTCCGGCCGATCAGACGGGGCGAGTACCGCACCCCGTACAGCGCGGGCCGGGGGTTGTCGCTCATGCCGCCGTCGACGGCCACGAAGGTGTGCGAGCCCGTGCGCTTCACCGAGAGCACCCGGTAGACGACGACTCCGGCGGGGCCCACGACCGCGCGCCCCGGCTCCAGCGTGAGCCGGGGCACGGTCAGGTCGGCGCGGTGGCAGCCCTCCTCCAGCTCGGCGCGCACCCGGCCCGCGAGCACCGACACCTTGAGGGTGTCCTCGCCGGGGCGGTAGGCGATGCCGTGCCCGCCGCCGATGTTCAGCTGGGGGAGCTGGATGCCGTGCTGGTCGCGGATGCGGGCGAGCAGACCGGTCATGCGGCGCACCGCGGCGAGGTAGGGCTTGACGGTGGTGATCTGCGAGCCGATGTGGCAGTGCAGGCCGACGAGTTCGAGTCGGTGCTGGGCCAGGACGCGGGCGACGGCGTGCTGCGCGGAGCCGTCGGTGATCGACAGGCCGAACTTCTGGTCCTCGGTGCCGGTCTGCACCTTGGAGTGCCCGCCCGCGGCGATGCCCGGCACCACCCGCACCATGACCCGCTGGCGGGAGCCCGCGGGCACGATCGCGGCCAGGCGCGCGATCTCCGACGTGCTGTCGACCACGATCCGGCCGACGCCGAGGCGCACGGCGGTCTCCAGGTCCTCCGGGCTCTTGGCGTTGCCGTGCATCACGATCTTCTCGGGCGGGAACCCGGTCGCGGCGGCGAGCGCCAGCTCACCGGCCGAGCACACGTCGAGCCCCAGGCCCTCCTCCTGCACCCAGCGCACCATGGCGCGGCACAGGAACGCCTTGGCGGCGTACACGATGTCGGCCTCGGGGAACGCGGTCTTGTAGCTGCGGCAGCGCTCGCGGACCTCCGTCTCGTCGAGGACGTAGACGGGGGTGCCGAAGCGGTCGGCGGCCTCCGTCAGCGAGACCCCGCCGACGAGGACGTCGGCGTCGGCGGCGGGAGTCGCCGAGCGGGGCCACACGGAGAGGCCGTCGCGGTCGGCTGCGGCTACGGCGGTGGACGCGTCCGGCCCGAGGGCCCGGGCGGAAGTCACGGAAACAGTCATGACGCCTCCTCAGCCGTTCAGCGGGTTCAGGGCGGGCGCGGTGCCCGGCACGGACGGCACGGACTGCACGGACTGCACGGAAGCGGTGGGGCCGCTCTGCCGTGCGGCGGTCCGCGGCCGGGCGGCACCCGCGTGCCGCGGGGTCCAGCCGCACCGCGGGTCCCGGGCGGTGCCGCCCACGGCCGCGGGGGCGGAGAGCTGGGGGTCGACGGTGACCGTGGTGACGCCCAGCGGCGCGGCGAGGGCGCGCAGCGCGGGCTCGGCGAGCCGGATCCAGGGCTGCCCCGCGCCGAGGGTGGCGGTGAGCTGTGCCGCGGAGGTGAAGCCGACGGCCGTGCGGTCACCCAGGGGGGTGCGGAAGAAGCGGGCCGCGCAGCCCGTGGTGCCCGACCGGACCGGTACGCAGAGAACGCGCCGGGATCCGGCCGGTTCGGGTTCGGAAGGCTCCGGGTCCTCGGCAGGGTCGAGTGGAGACATGGTGGTGCTCCTCGCAGGTGGTGATGTGCGCCGTCCGGCCGGGTGGCCGTTCGTGCTGCCGGTGACGCTATGCCCGCTGGTCCGGGGCCCGGCCACCGCGCTTACGGGTGCTTGACGCCGAGGGGCGCCGCCGTAACGCGATGCTGACGGCGGACCCGCCCACGCAGAGCCCGCGCGGCCCCGGAGCTAGGCCCGCCCCTCCGTCAGGTCGCTCGCGAGCAGCGTCCGACGGCGGCCGAGACGACGGTGCAGGGCGGCCAGCTCGCTCTGCAGCGGCGACGGCGGCACGGCGAGGACCGGGCAGCAGGCGTGCGCGACGCAGTACCGCACCACGTTCGGGAACAGCACATGCCGCACCCCGCCGCGCCGCCCCGCGCCGATGACCAGCACGTCCCCGGGCCGGTCGGCACTCTCCACCAGGGCGGGCCCGGGCGTGCCGCGCACGACGAACCCCTCCCAGGGGACGCCGGGCCCGTCGGCACCGAAGGCGTCGTCGACGGCGCCGAGCAGCCGCTCCGCCGCCGCGCGCCGCAGCGCGTCCTCCGGCGGCGGGAACGCGGCCTTCCGGTGCGCCGACTCACCGCCGGGCGGTACCCAGGCGAGCACGGCCACGAGCACCGCGCCGGTGCGCCGTGCCTCGTCGGCGCCCCGGTGCAGCGCGGTGAGACTGCCCAGCGAGCCGCTCACGCCGACGACGACCCGCCGCTCTCCCGGCCGCTGCCCCCGCACCCGTTCCCCGGCCTCACCCATCGCTGACCACCTCGCACCCGGCCGCGCGGCCTTCCCCGCGGCATTCGAGCCACCAGGACACGCCCCGGCACGCCCGCGCACGGCCGTCGTTGGCGCGGGCCTGACGCGGGAGGGGGCAGTCATGACGCGCCCTTGACGCGCAGCCGGGTCAGCGCCCTTGCAGCGCCTTCACGTTGTCCCCGAAGGTCCACCCCTTCGACCCGTCCCAGTTGATCGACCAGGTCATGAGGCCCTTGAGGGCGCCGTTGTAGTTCCGCCAGGCCTGGCTCACCAGGCCGGGCGACATGTGGCCGCCGCCCGCGCCCGGCTGGGCGGGCAGTCCCGGCACCTGCTTGTCGTAGGGGACCTTGATGGTCGTGCCCTGGATGACCAGGCCCTTGTTGAGGCAGTCCGTCTGGGCGACGAAGCCCTGGACGGTGCCCGCGGAGTAGGAGTCACCGGCGCAGCCGTACATGCTGCCGTTGTAGTACTGCATGTTGAGCCACCACAGGCGGCCGTTGTCCGCGTACTTCTTGACGATCGGCAGGTACGCGCCCCAGATCGACCCGTACACCACGCTGCCGCCGGTGACGTAGGCGGTCTCGGGGGCCATCGTCAGGCCGAACTCGGGCGGCATCTTGGCGAGGACGCCGTCGATGATGCGGATGAGGTTGGACTGGGACGGCGACAGCTGGTTGATGTTGCCGCTGCCGACGAGACCCGTCTCGATGTCGATGTCGATCCCGTCGAAGTTGTACTTCTTCAGGATCGGCACGATCGTCTCGACGAAGCGGTCCGCGACCTTGCTGGAGCTGAGGTCGATCCCGGCCGCCGCGCCGCCGATGGACATCAGTATCGTGGCGCCGTTGGCCTTGGCCTGGCACATCTCGGCGGGCGTCGCCACCTTCACGGTGGAGTCCATGCCGTCCTCCCACAGCACGGTGCCGTCGGAACGGATCACCGGGAAGGCGGCGTTGATGACGTTGTAGCCGTGGGCGCCGATGCGGGAGTCGGTGATCGGGGTCCAGCCGAACGGCGGGTGCACGCCGTTCGAGGCGCCGTCCCAGTTCTCCCAGTACCCCTGGAGCACCTTGCCCGCGGGTTTCGACTTCACCGCACAGGTGTCCGCTTGCGGAGCTCTGGGTGTGCTGGGCGCGCCGGGCGCGTCCGGCGCCGCCGCGGCCGGCAGCTGCGCCGCGAAGGCCAGCGCGATGGCCGCTCCCAACAGACGTACCGACCGACCGATCATGGCGTGCTCCCTCGGGGAGGCCTTGCTGCGGATGGGACGTGATGCGGCAGACGGTAAGTAGGTATAGACCTTTCGTCAATAGGTCTGGGCCAATGCGGAGTTGAAGCGGAACGCCGAGTTCGGAAGGGGCGTGCCGTCCTGGGTGGCGACCCGCCCCGCCGTCGGCGCGGCGAAGTGGCTGCCGAGCAGCAGGGTGTCGGTGTCCGCCACCGAGGCGAGCAGCGCGCGCCGGGTGCGCTCGGCGAGGGCGGGGTCGATGTCCACGCAGGAGCCGATGTCGGGCCGGGCCAGCTGGACGGGGTGGTGGACGGCGTCGCCGGTGATCAGAGCGGTCCGGTCGTCGCCGCGCAGTTCGACGGCGACCTGGCCGGGGGTGTGCCCGGGGGCGGGCAGGAGGCGCAGGCCCGGCGCGACCTCGACCGGCCCCGCCGAGACGTCGATCAGGTCGAGCAGGCCCGCGTCCCGGACGGGGTGGACGGAGTCGCGGAACATCTGGCGCCGGGGTGCCTCCATGTCTGCCGCCGCCCAGTGGTCCCACTCCGTACGGGTCGTGAGATGGCGGGCGTTGGGGAAGGTTGGTACCCAACTGCCTTCGTCCAGGCGGGTGTTCCAGCCGACGTGGTCGGCGTGCAGATGGGTGAGGACGACCAGGTCGACGGAGTCGGGCGCGAATCCTGCGCGGGTCAGGCGGTCCAGGTAGTCGGTGTCGAGGTCGTGCCAGGCCGGGTTGGCGCGCTCCTTGCCGTTGCCGATGCCCGTGTCGACGAGCACGCGGCGGCCGCCGAGGGTGAGCGCGAAGCTGTGGCTGCTGAGGCGGAGCGTGCCCGCGTCGTCGGCGAAGTCGGGGTGCAGCCAGGGTGTGCCGGTGACGACGTCCGGGGTGGCGTCGGGGAGCAGCCAGGGGCCCGTTTTGGGCGGGAGCGCCACTTCGTCGACGCGGTGGGCGACGATGCCGCCGAGGTTCCAGGTGGCGGGGGGCAGCGGGGGTGGCGGGGGCATGGAGGGCCTTTCGGGCGGGCGGCGAATCGCTAAAAGCAATCTCTTTGCGTTAAGTGACGTTAGGGGCTACGGTCCACTAACGCAAGTAGTTAGCTTTTGCGGCGCCCGGAAGGGCCCCGCCCCGTACCCGGAGGAACCCATGCCCCCCGAGGCCCCCGCGCCCGAAGACCTCACCCCCCAGGAAGCGGCCCAGTGGGCCCGCCGCGCCGGGCTCCCCCTGGACAGCGAGCGCCTGGACGCCGTGACCGCCACCGCCAACCACATCCAGGCCGTCGTCGCCACCCTGCGCGAACTGGACTTCGGCGATGTGCCGCCCGCCTCCGCCCACACCGTGGGGTCGGAGGTGCGCGATGCGGCCGTATGAGCTGACCCTCGCCGCGGCGGCGGCCGCGATCCACGCCAAGGAGCTGTCGCCCGTCGAGCTCACCGACTCCGTGCTGGAGCGCGCCGAAGCCGTCGAGGACCGGCTGCACGCCTTCGTGACCGTGCGGCCCGACGAGGCGCGCGCCGCGGCCGCGGAGGCCGCGCGCGAGATCGCAGCGGGCCGCACCCGGGGCCCGCTGCACGGCATCCCGATGGGACTCAAGGACCTCATCGACGTCAAGGGGCAGCCCACGACCGCCAGTTCGCACGTCCGCGCCGACCACGTAGCGGACGCGGACAGCGCCGTCGCCACCCGCCTCGCCGACGCGGGCGCGGTGCTGCTCGGCAAGACCCACACCCACGAGTTCGCCTACGGCCTGACGACCCCGCAGACGCGGAACGCCTGGGACGCCGAGCGGGTCGCGGGCGGCTCCAGCGGCGGCTCGGCCGTCGCCGTCGCGGCCGGTGGGGCGACCTTCGCACTCGGCACCGACACCGGCGGCTCCATCCGGGTCCCCGCCGCCCTCAACGGCGTCGTCGGACTCAAGCCGACATACGGCCTGCTGCCCCGGCGCGGCGTGACCTCGCTTTCCTGGTCCCTCGACCACGTCGGCCCCCTCACGCGCACCGCCGAGGACGCGGCCCTCGTCCTCGCCGCCCTGACCGGCGGCGACCTTCCCGGCCAGGGTCATCTCCCGCACCACGAAGGCGACTTGACAGGCCTGCGCGTCGGCGTCCCGCGGAACTACTACTTCGACCGGGTCGCCCCCGACGTGGAGTCCGCCGTACGGAACGCCATCGACCGGCTGCGCGACCTCGGGGCCGCACTCGTCGACGTGGAGATCCCCATGACCCGCTACGTCCAGGCGGTCCAGTGGGGCCTGATGGTGCCCGAAGCCACCTCGTACCACGAACGGACCCTCCGGGCGACGCCCGAGCTGTACGCCCCCGACGTACGCGTACTCCTCGAAGCGGGCGAACTGCTCCTCGCAGGCGACTACTTGCGCGCCCAGCGCGCCCGGACCCTGATGCGGCGCGCCTGGGCACGGATGCTGGACGCCGTCGACGTCGTCGTCGCCCCCACCGTGCCGCTGACCGCCGCGCCCACGGGGCAGCACTCGGTGCAGTGGGCCGACGGGAGCGTGGAGAGCGTGTCCGACAGCTATGTGCGGCTGTCCGCGCCCGCCAACATCACCGGCCTGCCCGCCCTGACCGTGCCCGTCGGGCAGGACCGGGCCGGGCTGCCCATCGGCATGCAGGTCGTCGGGCGGCCGCTGGGGGAGCGGGCGGTGCTGCGCGTGGGGCGGGCGTACGAGGCGACGCGGGCGGACGCGGGACGCCTCGCCCCGGACGTGGCCGCCCCCGCGGCGTCGGGGCCGACGCCTCCGACGGCCCCCGGGAGCCCTGCCCCCACCGTAGAAGCTAGAACTTAGCGTTAAGGTGATCGGCATGAGCCCCAAGCCCATGGCCCGCCCCGGCGGCCGCAGTGCCCGCGTGCAGGCGTCCGTGCACGCCGCCGTGCGCGAGCTGGAGGCCGAGGAGGGCCGCGCGGCCCTGACCGTGCCGCTGGTCGCGGCCAGGGCCGGGGTCACCCCGTCGACGATCTACCGCCGCTGGGGCGACCTCCAGGAACTCCTGTCGGACGTCGCCGTGGAGCGGCTGCGCCCCGACACGGAACCGGCGGACCACGGCGCCCTGCGCGCCGACCTGACGGCCTGGGCGGAGCAGTTCCTCGACGAGATGTCCTCCACCGCGGGCCGCGCCTACATCCGCGACGCGCTCCTCGGCGACCCGGACGGCGGCAACGCGGGCCAGTGCTCCGCCTACGCCGCCGCCCAGGTCGACCTCGTCCTCGACCGGGCCCGCGAGCGCGGCGAGAACGGTGCGGGCGGCGAAGGCGGTGAGGCCGGTGCGCCCGCACGCGAGGCCGTCATGGACCACGTCGTCGCGCCGATCATGTACCGCATCCTGTTCCGCCCGGAGGGCCTGTCCGCGGTGTACGCCCGTGAGCTGGTGGAGCGGGCGCTGGACGGGCTGCCGGACTGAACCCGGCGTTCTTTGCTCAGCAGGGGAGAGTGGACTTGCCGGCCGCGCCGGTAGCACCGGTGGTGCCGTCCGCGGTGAACGTGGCGGCGGTGCCGTTGCCGCCGGGCTCACCGGGGCACACCGGGCTGGCGGCGCCGCCTACGCCGCCAGTGCCGCCCAAGTGGCCGCCGCCGACCGTGGAAGCGCCGCCGTTGCCGCCCTTGCCGCCGACGATGCCGGTACCGGCATCGCCTACGCCGCCCACACCGCCTTTGCCGCCGGTGCCACCGAGGGTGGCTGCGCCGCCGTAGCCGCCGTTGCCGCCATTGCCGTTGGCCCCGCCCGCGCCGCCCGCGCCCCCGGCGCCGCCGGTGCTCGCACTGCCGTCGCCGGTGCCGCCGGTGCCTCCGTCGCCTTGGGCGCCGGCCGCACCACCGGTACCGCCGAGACCGCCGATGCCTCCGTTGGTCCCGACGCCATTGGCGCCGTTCCCGCCGGGTAGACCAAGGACGCTGAGGCTGCTGTGGGACCGGGCGCTGCCTGACTCGGCCCGGGCCGTCGCAGAAGCGAGAGTGGGAGTGAAGGCCAGGCCGGCCACAGCGATCGCGGCGATCAGGACCGTCCGGGGAATGGCGGTGGTGCGCGTGAAGCGCATGACGTACGCCCTTCTGTTTGTGCAGCCAGAGAGATTCTCCGACTGACAAAGCCTCAACTTAGCGAGAAGGGGCGCCCGCCACACCCCACAGAGTGATCAAATGTCTTTAAATAGGCGGATTGGCAAAACTATGGCCGTAAGTTCCTTTTTTGGCGTCGAACTGCGCCGAGAGTGAGTGTGCAGGATTCCCGCGTGCCGAAGGGTCCGTTTCAGGACGGCCCGTGCCCCCGTCGCGGCGTGACTTGCCTCGACGGGTCGCAGACGTACGTTCCCGACCACGCGGCCGGTCTCTGACTGCACTCCGGCCGACCAGCCCGCTAACCCCGCACGGCCGTTGCCCGGATCAGACCTCGCGGACGACGACCACCGGGCAGGTCGCGAGATGTACGCAGTGCTGGCTCACCGAACCGAGCAGGGCCTGGGTGAAGGCGCCGTGGCCCCGGTTGCCCACCACGAGCAGGTCGGCCCCGTGCGCCGCGGTGATCAGTGCCTCCGCCGCGTTGCCGTCCGCAACGGTCTTGCGGATCTCGACGCCCGGCTCGTCCGTTCTGATCTGTGCCACCGCTTCCGCGAGGGTCTTGCCGAAGGTGCTCTCGAAGTCGTCGGGCAGCGGCAGTACAGGCCATCCGGCGGTCGTCGGGTAGTCCCAGGCAATCAGCGCCTCGACGACGCTGTCCGTCAGCCGGGCCTGTCGCACCGCCCATCGCAACGCCGCTCGGGACGGGGGCGAACCGTCGACTCCGACCACGATCCTTCGCTGTTCACCGTCTTGGGTGACCATGTCGAACCTTCCAGGAGTGACCGGCCGGAGCCCAGGACGGCGGAGGCCGCTCTGAGCGGAAGGAGCGCGACATCCGATGTCGGCGTGCCGCCGGGGGCCCGGGCCGCGCGACGCACGTTAGTCCTCCGTGACGTACCTGGACAGCTTTCAAGTGGGCTACTGGATCGGGATGTTGGAGCTGTCGGCCGCGTGCGCGCAGGGCTAGGCTGCCCGGTGAGGCCCCGGTCCCCGGCAGCGCGACGTATCAGTTCGGCCCCCGAGAGGGAGCGCAGGCGTACCGGTCGCGGGCTGCCCCACACCGGGACGCGTCGGCTGCGCTCGCTCCACCCCTGGAGGTTCCAGCAGATGACCGGCATCCGCGCGGAAGCAGCAAACCACCTCGACGACGCGGAGCTGCGGGCTCTGGACGCGCACTGGAGGGCGGCGAACTACCTGGCCGCCGGACAGATCTACCTGATGGCCAACCCGCTCCTTGCCGAGCCGCTGCGGCCGGAGCACATCAAGCCGCGGCTGCTCGGGCACTGGGGCACCTCACCTGGGCTGAACCTCGTACACACCCACCTCAATCGCCTCGTCAAGGCCCATGACCAGGAGGCGATCTGCGTCTGGGGGCCGGGACACGGGGGCCCCGCCGTGCTCGCCAACTCCTGGCTGGAGGGCACGTACTCCCAGACCTACCCGGACGTCACCCGCGACGCGGAGGGGATGGCGCGGCTGTTTCGCCAGTTCTCCTTCCCGGGCGGGGTGCCCAGCCATGTCGCCCCCGAGACTCCCGGTTCGATCCACGAGGGCGGCGAACTGGGCTACGCGCTCTCGCACGCCTACGGCGCCGCCCTGGACAACCCCGGCCTCCTCGTCGCCTGCGTCATCGGCGACGGAGAGGCGGAGACCGGACCCTTGGCCGCCTCCTGGCACTCCAACAAGTTCCTCGACCCGGTGCACGACGGCGCGGTCCTGCCGATCCTGCACCTCAACGGCTACAAGATCGCCAACCCGGCCGTGTTCGCCCGGCTGCCGGAGTACGAACTGGACGACTTCATCCGAGGTCTGGGCCACGACCCCCTCCATGTCTCCGGCGACGACCCTCTCCAGGTGCACGCCGCGATGGCGCACGCGATGGACACGGCGCTGGCACGCATCGCCGCCATCCAGCGCGGCGCCCGCGAGGAGGGCGTCACCGACCGCATGCGCTGGCCGATGATCGTGCTGCGTACGCCCAAGGGCTGGACCGGCCCCGCCGAGGTCGACGGGCTGCCCGTCGAAGGCACCTGGCGCGCCCACCAGGTCCCGCTGGCCGGAGTCCGCGACTGCCCCGAACACCTGGCCCAACTGGAGGGCTGGTTAAGGTCCTACCGGCCCGCCGAGCTGTTCGACGAGCACGGCCGGCCGCGCGAACAGGTCCTGGCCTGTGTGCCCGAGGGGGCGCGCAGACTCGGCGCCTCCCCGCACGCCAACGGCGGCGTGCTGCTGCGCGACCTGCCGATCCCGCCGCTGGATCGGTACGCCGTCCAGGTCGACAAGCCCGGCGCGACCCTGCACGAGCCGACGCGCGTCCTGGGCGACCTGCTCAAGACGGTCATGGACCACACATCCGCGCGCCGTGACTTCCGCCTCGTCGGACCCGACGAGACCGCCTCCAACCGTCTCCAGGCCGTCTACGGCGCCACCGGAAAGGCCTGGCAGGCAGGGACCCGGGACAGCGACGAGAACCTCGACCGGCACGGCCGCGTCATGGAGATCCTGTCCGAACACACCTGTCAGGGCTGGCTGGAGGGCTACCTCCTCACCGGCAGGCACGGCATGTTCTCCTGCTACGAAGCGTTCGTGCACATCGTCGACTCCATGGTCAACCAGCACATCAAGTGGCTGCGCACCTCCCGCCGTCTGCCCTGGCGCCGCCCCATCGCGTCCCTGAACTACCTGCTCACCTCGCACGTGTGGCGCCAGGACAGCAACGGCTTCTCCCACCAGGACCCCGGCTTCATCGACCACGTCCTCAACAAGTCTCCCGAGGTCGTACGGGTCTACCTGCCCCCGGACGCCAACACCCTCCTCGCGGTGGCCGACCACGTGCTGCGCTCCCGCGACTACGTCAACGTGGTCGTGGCCGGCAAACAGCCCTGCTTCGACTGGCTCACCCTGGAGGAGGCCCGCGGCCACTGCGCGCGAGGCGCCGGGATCTGGGACTGGGCGGGCAGCGAGAACGGCGGCGCACCCGAAGCGGTGCTCGCCTGCGCGGGGGACGTCCCGACCCAGGAGGTCCTGGCCGCCGCCCAGTTGCTCCGCCACCACCTGCCCGACCTGCGCCTGCGCGTCGTGAACGTCGTGGACCTGGCCCGCCTCCTCCCGGCGGAGGAGCACCCGCACGGCATGGCCGACGCCGAGTACGACGCCCTGTTCACCGCCGACCGCCCCGTCGTCTTCGCCTACCACGGCTACCCGTGGCTCATCCACCGCCTCGCCTACCGCCGGGCCGGCCACGCACATCTGCATGTGCGCGGCTACAAGGAGGAAGGCACCACGACCACGCCCTTCGACATGGTCGTACGCAACGACCTCGACCGCTACCGTCTCGTCATGGACGTCATCGACCGCGTACCCGGCCTGGCGGTGCGCGCGGCCACCGTCCGGCAGCGGATGGCGGACACCCGCCTGCGCCACCACCACTGGATCCGTGAGTACGGCACCGACCTGCCCGAAGTCGCGGATTGGACGTGGACCGGCTGAGCACCGCGGCCGACCGACGCGGAGGGCCTCCAGGAGGAACCTCCCGCGGTACCTGTCGGACCAGTCCGGCCGGTACGTCTCACCGCTTGATCCGGCCGCAGTTGGTGCCGCTCCTGTCGGCTGACTCACCGGCGATCACGCCACCCCAGGAGACGCAGGCGCCTCTGGCATCGATATGGACCGGGCCCGCGTACGACCGGTAGTAGCCGTCGTCATCGGCGTAGTCCCTGGTGTCGTCCCGAAGGACCCAGGCGTACATGTGGACGGCGGGACCCGGCCTGCTGCGAATGGTCACGGCACAGTTCTTCCCGGTCGCGGAGTTGTAGGTCAGGTAGGACGTCCCCGCCTTCCCGATGTCGATGTGGTTCACGACCTTGTAGCCGGTGCCGCACGCCTTGTTGTACGCGGCCGCGGCCTTGGCCGGCGCCGCTGCCGCTCCGGTGGCCGTGACCATGACGCCCCCTGCTGCCAGTGCCACCGCGGCTCCCACCATGCGGAGGTATCCCCTGCGTTCCATGATTGCTCCCTGAGGTTGTTTTCCCATACGCGACCTGATGCACCATCACTTTTTGTCGAAGGCTCACCCGATGGCGCTCTTGCCTGTAAGGACAGGGTCGAAGTCCGTGCCAGTTGCAACCCCGCCCTCCGCATCCCCGGCGCCGGAGCAGTCCGACACCAGGGTGCACAGCGGCCCCCGTCGCATGCCGAACGGTGGGTCGGGCGCCGCCTTCCGTCGGAGCCGGGCCCGCCGATCGGCGTACACCTCCCGTCCGTGGTTGCGGGACCCGGGTGCGGAAGAGGCCCTGGACGCTGAGGTGCCCCGACTCGCCGTTCGGAAATGGCCTGTTACGGGGATAGCCGTCTCCGCAGTGGCGAACCAGTCTTCTTGGAATGCGACTTGGTGTGCGTGGGACCGCGGCCCGGATACTCGTGGTGCTCGGACTCGCGGTTGCCCTGATTGCTCCTGGGGCGACCGCCGAGTCGGTGTCGGCGGCTCGACAGGCCGAGGTGCCGTCCTGGCGCTTCACGCCGACCGCCACAAGCAACACGCTGATCACGGTCGACGTGGTGGACCGGGACGTGGTGTGGGCCGTCGGTGGCGGATTCCGGGGTGCCACCAACGACGGGGCCGTGGTGCGGACGGTGGACGGCGGACGCTCCTGGCGGAACGTCACCCCGCCGGGTGGGGTGGCCGACAAGTTCCGCGACGTCGAGGCGTTCGACCGTGACCGCGCCCTCGTCCTCACGCTTCCCAGGGGTGACGAACCTTCGCGGATCTATCGCACGGCGGACGGCGGGGCCACCTGGCAGCTGGTGTTCCGCAACTCGGTGCCGAACGCCTTCTACGACTGCATGGCGTTCTTCGACGACCGCCACGGTCTCGCGGTCAGTGACCCCGTCGGCGGCAAGTTCCCCATCCTGGAGACCGAGGACGGCGGCTCGACGTGGCGCCAGGCACCGGCCGACGGAATGCCCGCCGCGACACCCGACGACGGAGCCCTGGCGACCGGCACGTGCATGGTCGCGCACGACCGGCGCCACGCCTGGTTCGGCACGACCGGCACCCGCGGCGGAACCGGCCACAACCCGCAGGTGTTCCGCACCGGTGACGGCGGCAGGACATGGAGTGCCGCCGACACCCCGATCCCCGGCGAGACGGCGAGCATCGCCTCGCTGTCCTTCCGGGACCCCCGCCACGGCCTGGCCGTCGGCGGCGATTTCGATCCGGACAACGGGATCGATTCGGGTGCGGCTGCTTCCACTTCCGACGCCGGTGCGTCCTGGTCGCTCGGCGGCGCGCCCGGTGGGTTCCGCAACAGCGTGGCCTGGGTTCCCGGCAGTGGGCACACCGCTGTCGCGGTCGGCCCCAACGGCAGCGATGTGAGCACCGACAGCGGCAAGTCCTGGACGCTGTTCGACCGCACCCGCCTGCTGGGCATCAACTGCCGGCCCGGAGCGGGGTGCTGGGCCGTGGGGGAGCGTGGCACGGCGGCTCGGCTCGTCATCCAGCACCCTTGACGGACTGTTGTGGGCCTGACAGGGCCTGACAAGGCCTGACAGATGACGGACTGTTGGGAGTCCGGTGGGCATCGTGCAAGCGCCATGGCCACCCGGTCCGGACCCCTCGGGGGAGCCGCACTCGACCGGACGTACTGTCGATTCCGGATGAATCCCGTTGGTGTCCGGGCAAACATCGCGCAGGCGCGATCATCGTATCGAGTTAATGTCGACGACTTCCTTGGGCCGCGGGGCGAGGCGGCGATTAGTGTTCCTCGGGATCTGGACTGATTCCATCTTATTTGCCCCTCTTTCGCTCCTGTTGACCAGTGACGCCCGTATGCGCACGTCACTGCCCTGACCAAGGAGAGCTCGCCCGATGACTGTTGACGCACGCCCGGAAGCACGGCCGGAGCCGCCCCGGCAATCCAGCCTGGGCACGGCGGCCGCCCGCAACCTCGCCCATACGACCAAGTCCGCCCCGCAGATGCAGGAGATCACCTCTCGCTGGCTGCTGCGGATGCTCCCCTGGGTGGAGACCAAGGGCGGTGCCTACCGGGTGAACCGTCGCCTGAGCTACACCGTCGGCGACGGGACCGTGGAGTTCATTCAGGACGGTGGCGACGTCCGGGTGATCCCCCGTGAGCTCGGGGAACTGGCCCTGTTGCGCGGCTTCGACGACGTGGAGGTGCTGACCGCCCTCGCCGACCGTTGCGTCCAGCGCGACTTCCGGATCGGCGAGACGCTGGTGGAGCGGGGGGCACCGGCCGACCGGCTGCACCTGATCGCCCACGGCCGCATCAGCCAGACCACGGTGGGCCTTTACGGCGACGAGCTGGCTCTGGACGTACTCGCCGATGGCGACCACTTCGGAGAGGCCGCGCTGCTGGACGAGGACGCCCGGTGGGAGCAGACCGCCACCGCGGAGACCTCGGGCACCCTGCTGAGCCTGTCACGCGCCGAGTTCGCGGCCGTGGTGTCCGCGGCGCCGGACCTCCAGAGTCACCTCGAAGCGTTCACATCGCGGTCCCGGCGGCGGCAGAACCACCGCGGCGAGGCGGAGATCGCGATGTCGGCCGGTCACACCGGCGAGCATGAACTGCCGGGCGCGTTCGTCGACTACGAAGAGAAGCCGCGCGAGTACGAACTCTCCGTCGCGCAGACCATTCTGCGGATCCACACAAGGGTCGCCGACCTCTACAACGGGCCGATGAACCAGACCAAGGAGCAGCTCAGGCTCACCATCGAGGCGCTGCGCGAGCGCCAGGAGCACGAGCTGATCAACAACCGGGAGTTCGGCCTGCTGCACAACGCCGACTTCAAGCAGCGCCTCCAGCCGCACTCCGGCCCGCCGACCCCGGACGACATGGACGAGCTGCTCTGCCGCCGTCGCGGCTCGAAGTTCTATCTCGCGCACCCCAAGGCGATCGCGGCGATCGGGCGCGAGTTCAACGCGCGCGGGCTCTGCCCGGACAACGTCGACCTCGGCGGCCAGCAGGTCCCGGCCTGGCGCGGAGTCCCGATCCTCCCCTGCAACAAGATCCCCATCACGAAGGAGAAGACCAGCTCGATCCTCTGCATGCGTACCGGCGAGGAGAACCAGGGCGTCATCGGACTCCACCAGACCGGCCTGCCGGACGAGTACGAGCCAGGTCTGTCGGTCCGCTTCATGGGCCTCGACGAGAAGGCGATCACGTCCTACCTCGTCAGCACCTACTACTCCGCCGCGATCCTTGTGCCGGACGCGGTGGGTGTGCTGGAGAACGTGCAGATCGCCCGCTGGCCCAGGTAGCGGACCCGGCCGGCACCGCAGGGCAAGACGCCCCGGGCGTTCCGGGGCGGTCGCGCATGCCCGAAGTCCGCGCATGCCCGAAGTCCGGCCCGGGACAACCCCCACCCCACCAAGGAGAATTGGATGCCCTCGCCTGAGCTGACACCTCCGCGGTCGAGCCTGCCAGAGGCCGCTTCTCGCTTCGGGGCGCATGTACTCACTGACGCCGCGGCCCGTGCCTGCGACATCAAGGCCGTCACCGGCGGCCCGTCCTGCGCGCCCTCCCCGCCCGCTCCGGCTGCGATTTCCGTACCAGGCCCGCCTGCGATCTCCGTACCCGGCCCGGCTGCCATCGAGGCCCCGAAGGCCGAGGCCCCGGCAGCCGAAGTGCCGCCCCCGGGCGCCGACCTCGAACGGATTCTGCGCGGCCCCAGCGGACTGGGCACGGCGGGGCTGCGCCTGATCCTGCGGGAAGAGCTCCCGACGCCCCCGATCCTGCAGTCGCCGCCGGAGCTGTCGGAGCCGCCGCAGCCGTCGGCGGCCCCGGCGGAAGGCATGCCGATCCCGGGCCTCTACCACCACCCGGTGCCCGAGCCCGACCCGGTGCGGGTCGAGGAGGTCAGCCGCAGGATCAAGTCCTGGGCGCTGGACGAGGTCGCCCTGTACCCCGAGGACTGGGCGGAGGAGTTCGACGGCTTCTCCGTGGGCCGCTACATGGTCGGCTGCCATCCGGACGCGCCCACCGTCGACCACCTGATGGTCGCCACCCGCCTGATGGTGGCCGAGAACGCGGTGGACGACTGCTACTGCGAGGACCACGGGGGCTCGCCCGACGGCCTCGGCCAGCGCCTGCTCCTTGCGCACACCGCCCTCGACCCCCTGCACACGACGCAGGAGTACCAGCCGCACTGGGCGAAGTCGCTGCACGAGGACGCGCCCCGGCGGGCCTACCGCTCCGCCATGGAGTACTTCGTCCAAGTGGCCAGCCCCTCCCAGGCCGACCGGTTCCGGCACGACATGGCCCGGCTGCACATGGGATACCTCGCCGAGGCCGCCTGGGCCCAGATGGACCACGTCCCCGAGGTCTGGGAGTACCTGGCGATGCGCCAGTTCAACAACTTCCGACCCTGCCCCACCATCACCGACACCGTCGGCGGCTACGAACTGCCGATGGACCTGCACGCGCAGGCCGCCATGCAGAAGGTCATCGCACTCGCGGGGAACGCGACGACCATCGTGAACGACCTGTACTCGTACACCAAGGAACTCGACGCTCCCGGCCGGCACCTGAACCTGCCCGTCGTGATCGCCGAACGTGAGGGCCTCTCCGACCGGGACGCCTACCTGAAGTCGGTCGAGGTCCACAACGAGCTCATGCACGACTTCGAGTCCCACGCCGCCGCCCTGGCGGTCGACTGTCCCGTCCCGAATGTGCAGCGCTTCCTGCGGGGCGTGGCCGCGTGGGTCGACGGCAACCACCACTGGCACCAGACCAACACCTATCGCTACAGCCTGCCCGACTTCTGGTAGGAAGAATGGACTCATCTGTGACCAGCACCGAATTCACCGCCACCGACGCCCCCGTGCGCATCCCCGGCCCGGCGACGCCCTACCAGGGGGACATCGCCCGCTACTGGGACGGGGAGGCCAGGCCCGTGAACCTGCGTCTCGGCGATGTCGACGGTCTCTACCACCACCACTACGGCATCGGCGAGGTCGACGACACCGCCCTTGGCGACCCCCAGGACAGCGAGTACGAGAAGAAACTGATCGCCGAGCTCCACCGGCTGGAGTCGGCGCAGGCCGAAGTCCTCCTGGGGCACCTCGGCGACATCGGGCACGAGGACACGCTGGTGGACGCGGGCTGCGGCCGCGGGGGCTCGATGGTGATGGCGCACCAGCGCTTCGGGTGCCGGGTCGAGGGAGTCACGCTGTCGGCCAAGCAGGCCGAGTTCGCCAACCGGCGCGCCCATGAGCTGCGGATCCAGGACCACGTCCGCGCCCGTGTCTGCAACATGCTCGCCACGCCCTTCGGGACCGGGCAGGCCGCGGCCTCGTGGAACAACGAGTCGAGCATGTACGTCGACCTGCAGGACCTGTTCGCCGAGCACTCCCGCATCCTCAAGGTCGGCGGCCGCTATGTGACCATCACGGGCTGCTGGAACCCGCGGTACGGCCAGCCCTCGAAGTGGGTCTCCCAGATCAACGCGCACTTCGAGTGCAACATCCACTCGCGCCGTGAGTACATGCGCGCCATGGCCGACCATCGCCTCGTGCCGCAGGCCGTCGTCGACCTCACCCCCGACACCCTTCCCTACTGGGAGCTGCGGGCCACGTCCTCGCTGGTCACGGGGATCGAGGACGCGTTCATCAACTCCTACAAGGACGGGTCCTTCCAGTACCTCCTCATCGCGGCCGACCGGGTCTGAACCGTGGCCGACCGGGCCTGATCCAGACCGGGTCTGACCCGGCCTGGTCTGATCCAGACCGGGGCTGATCCGACCATCCGCTGACCGGGCGGGCCCGTACCCGCCGGTTGTGCCCTCGCCAGGGCATGGCCGGCGGGTACGGCGCTTCGCGGGCCGAACACGCCGCGCGCGCCGAGACGTTCGGCACGGGACCGCACGCGATGCCGCCGTCCGGCCGCCGCCTCGCCGTCGACGAGAACTGCAGCACCTTCGTGCCGTACCCCGCGATCGAGGGGGAGGCGCATCCCGGGCCGGCGGGGGAGGGGAGAGCGGCGGCCGAACGACTGAGGCTTATTGCACATTGCTTGCAACTACTATGGGAAGGCGGTAGGCGCGGAAAGAAAGCGCAAAATCGAACGGCGTCGGGAGAACAGTCATGGCCGCCCCTCGGATCGTGCTCGGAATCGAGTCGTCCTGCGACGAGACCGGCGCCGGCCTCGTCCGCGACGGACGGCTGCTCGGGCACGCGGTCGCGTCGAGCATGGACGAGCACGCCCGCTACGGCGGCGTCGTCCCCGAGATCGCCGCCCGCGCCCACGTGCACGCGCTGACCCCGGTCGTCCGCCGCGCCCTGGACACGGCGGGCCTGCGCCTCGGCGACATCGGCGCGGTCGCCGTGACGACGGGCCCCGGCCTCTCGGGCGCCCTCCAGGTCGGCCTCGCCGGGGCGAAGTCCCTCGCCTACGCCCTGGACGTACCGCTGTACGGAGTGCACCACCTCGCCGGACACGTCGCCGCCGACACCCTGGAGCACGGCCCGCTGCCCGACCCGTGCGTCGTCCTGATCGTCTCCGGCGGCCACACCTCGCTCCTGCTCGTCCGGGACCTGGCCCGCGATCCGATCACCCACCTCGGCGACACCCTGGACGACGCGGCGGGCGAGTGCTTCGACAAGGTCGCCCGCGTCTTCGGGCTGCCCTACCCGGGCGGGCCCGCCGTCGACCGGGCGGCGCGGTCCGGCGCCGCCGACGCCGTGGCGTTCCCGCGCCCGCTGACCGGCCCCGGCGACGATCCGTACGCCTTCTCCTTCTCCGGCCTGAAGACCGCCGCCGCGCGCTGGGCCGAAGGCCACGCGGACGGCGACCTGCCGGTCGCCGACGGCGCCGCCGCGCTCCAGGAGGCCATCGCCGACGTCCTGACCCGCAAGGCCGTCGCCGCCTGCGCCACGCACGGCGTGGACACCCTCGTCGTGGTCGGCGGCGTCGCCGCCAACTCCCGGGTGCGGTCCCTCGCCGAGGAGCGCTGCCGGGCCGCCGGGATCACCCTGCGCGTCCCGCCGCCCGGCCTGTGCACCGACAACGGCGCGATGATCGCCGCCGTCGGGGACCTGCTGGTGCGCGCGGGCGCCGAACCGGCTCCCCTGGACGTGTCGATCGACCCGTCGGCGCCGCTGGAGCACGCGGCCCTGCACCCCACGGCGACGCTCGCGAGGGCCGCCTGATGACCGACGCCCTCATACACCGGCTGCCGGGCCCCGACCTGCTCACCCACCGCGACGGCATCCGGCAGGTCTACGCCGCGGCCTTCGCCGAGCCGCCGTGGAACTCCGACCCCGCCGAGGCCGACGTCTACCTGGAGCGCCTCGCGGGCGACCTGGACCGCCCCGGCTTCACGGCTGCGGTGGCCCTCGACGGCGACCGGGTACTCGGCTTCGCCACCGCCTGGACGACCGAGACCCCGCTGCCCGCCACGCGCTCCTATCCGCGCGTCAGCGCCGCCCTCGGCGCCGAGCGCACCGCCGCGTGGCTGTGCGGCGGCCTGGAGGTCGACGAACTCGCCGTCCTGCCCGGCGCGCACGGCCGCGGCCTCGGTCGTAGGCTCCTCGAAGAGGTCACACGCGACGCGCCCGGCGGCCGCTGCTGGCTGCTCACGTCCGTCAAGGCCGACGCCACCGTGCGCTTCTACGAGCGGCTCGGCTGGCGACAGGTCACCCCTCCCGGGCCGAACGGATACGGCACGGCCGTCTTCCTGGGCCCGGGCCACCCCGCGTGCCCCGACGCCTTCCCGCCCGCGTAGTCCCCAGAGCCCCAGCAGCCCTCAACCTCAACAGCCAGCAGTCCCCAGCCCCTGTAGCCCTTCAGCCCTGCCCGGAGCACCCCTTGCGCACCGCCGACATCCGCACCCGCTTCCTGGACTTCTTCGCCGAGCGCGGCCACACCGTCGTCCCCAGCGCCCCGCTGCCGACGCCCGACCCGACGCTGCTCTTCGTGAACGCGGGCATGGTGCCGTTCAAGCCCTATCTGACCGGCGAGGCACAGCCGCCCTGGCCGCGGGCCACCAGCGTGCAGAAGTGCGTGCGCACCCTCGACATCGAGGAGGTCGGCAAGACCACGCGGCACGGCTCCTTCTTCCAGATGAACGGCAACTTCTCCTTCGGGGACTACTTCAAGGAAGAGGCCATCACCTTCGCCTGGGAGCTGAGCACCCGCCCTGTCGCGGACGGCGGCTACGGCCTCGACCCGGCGAAGATCTGGGTGACCGTGCACCACTCCGACGACGAGTCGCGCGGCCTGTGGCGGCGCGTCGCCGACCTGCCCGACGAGCGGATCGTGGCACGCGGCGACGAGGACAACTTCTGGTCCATGGGCGTCCCCGGGCCGTGCGGTCCCTGCTCGGAGCTGTACTACGACCGCGGCCCCGCGCTCGGCCGCGCGGGCGGGCCGGCCGTCGACGAGGACCGGTACATGGAGTTCTGGAACCTCGTCTTCATGCAGTACGAGCGCGGCCCGGGCACCGGCAAGTCCGGCTACCCGATCCTCGGTGAACTCCCGCGCCGCAACATCGACACCGGCATGGGCCTGGAGCGCATGGCCACCCTGCTCCAGGGGGTGGACAACCTGTACGAGATCGACGAGACCCGGCCCGTCCTGGACCGCGCCGCCGACCTCGCGGGCGTCCGCTACGGCGCCGACCCCGTGGCCGACGTGCGCCTGCGCGTCGTCGCCGACCACGTCCGCACCGCCCTGATGCTCCTCACCGACGGCACCGCCCCCGGCAACGAGGGCCGCGGCTACGTCCTGCGCCGCATCCTGCGCCGCGCGGTCCGCTCCATGCGCCAACTCGGCCACGAAGACCCGGTGTTGACGCAGCTCCTCGCCGTGGCCCGGGACTGCATGGCGCCGAGCTACCCGGACGTGAGCGAGGCGTACGACCGCGTCGCCGACCAGGCCGCCGGTGAGGAGGACGCCTTCCGCTCCACCCTGAAGCAGGGCACGACCGTCCTGGACACGGCCGTCACCAAGGTCAAGTCGGAGGGGGCGCGCCAACTGCCCGGCGCCCAGGCCTTCCTGCTGCACGACACCTACGGATTCCCCATCGACCTCACCCTGGAGATGGCCGCCGAACAGGGCGTGGAGGTCGACCGTGAGGGCTTCACGGCGCTCATGCGCGAGCAGCGCGAGCGGGCCCGCGCGGACGCCCGCGCCCGCAAGTCCGGCGGCGCGGTGGACACTTCGGTGCTGCGCGCCGTCCTCACCGAGCACGGGCCGACGGTCTGGCGCGCCTGGGACACCCTGACCACCGAGTCCCGTGTCCTCGCCCTCCTCGGTTCCGCGGGCCCCGTGCCCGTGGCCCGCGACGGCGAGATCGTCACCGCCGTCCTGGACCGCACGCCGTTCTACGCCGAGTCCGGTGGCCAGGACAGCGACGCGGGACAGCTCTCCGGCTCCTCCGCCGAGGCCGACGTGCTCGACGTGCAGCGCCCGCTGCCCGGCCTCGTCGTGCACCAGGTCCGCGTCACCGCGGGCGAACTGGCCGTCGGCGACGCGGTGCACGCCGCCGTCGACCCCGAGTGGCGCCTCGGCGCCCGCCAGGCCCACTCCGGCACCCACGTCCTGCACGCCGCCCTGCGCGAGATCCTCGGTCCCACCGCCCTGCAGTCCGGCTCCTACAACCGCCCCGGCTATCTGCGCCTGGACTTCCCCTGGCGCGGCGGGCTCTCCGCCACCGTCCGCAGCGAGGTCGAGGAGGCCGCCAACCGCGCGCTCCGCCGCGACCTGCCCGTCGGCGTGCGCTGGATGACGCTGCCCGAGGCCAAGGAGCTCGGCGCGCTCGCCCTGTTCGACGAGACGTACGGCGAGCAGGTGCGGGTCGTCGAGATCGGCGGCGCCTGGTCGCGCGAGCTGTGCGGCGGCACGCACGTCGAGCACGCCGCGCAGGTCGGCGTCGTCGCGCTGACCGCCGAGTCGTCCGTCGGCGCGGGCATGCGGCGCCTGGAGGCGGCCGTCGGCATCGAGGGCTTCGGCCATCTGGCGCGCGAGCGCGACCTCGTCGCCCGGATCGCCGAGCAGGTGCAGGCGCCGCGCGCCGAACTGCCCGAGCGCATCGCCGGACTCCTCGACCGGCTCAAGGCCGCCGACCGCGAGAACCAGCGGCTGCGGCAGGCGGCCCTGGCCGTCCGCGCGGCCGAGCTGGCCGACCGGGCCGTCGACGTGGCGGGCGCGAGCGTGATCACGGCCACCACGGACGGCGACGCGGGGGCCGCCCGGGCGCTGGCCCTGGACGTGCGCGGGCGGCTGCCCGGAGAGCGGCCGGGCGTGGCCGCCGTGGCCCTCACCGCCGACAAGCCGGTGCTCGTCGTCGCCGTGAACAAGGCCGGGCGCGCGGCGGGGCTGTCCGCGTCGGCGCTGGTCAAGAGGCTGCTCGGCGGGCGGGGCGGGGGCTCGGACGAGGTGGCGCAGGGCGGCGGGGCGGCCGCGGCGGACCTCGCGTCCGCGCTGGCGGGGCTGGCAGGGGTCGTGCGCGCGGAGCTGGGGGCGTAGGACCTCGGTAGGAGCCGGATAGGGGGTTCCCACGGCAAGTGGGAACCCGTCCGCTGTGGACTTACTAGGAAGTCCAAGTATATGTTCGTGACGAAGCCCGCGGTGCAGGGAAGCCGGTGTGAATCCGGCGCGGTCCCGCCACTGTGACCGGGGAGTGCGTTCTCGCGTGAGACAACGCCACTGACGGAGAAGTCCGTTGGGAAGGCGGGAGAGCGGACGCTGATCCGGGAGTCAGGATACCGGCCGTGGGGTGATCCGTGTTGTCCACGAGGATGGAGCAGACACGCATGGCCCCGGTGCGCACCCACGACCCCGGTGATCCGCCGATGCGAGCGACAACCCCCGCTGTCTGACGGCCCCCTGGCCGTTCGCGTCCCCTTCCCGTCCGTCACCCCGGCCTGCCCGCGCACGCCGCCGACGGCCGGTCGGGCGCGCCCGTCCCCGGATCCCACCTGACGAAAGAGCAGGCTCCCATGGTCCGTGAACTGACCCACTTCATCGGCGGCAAGCACATCCCGGGAACATCGGGCGCGCTCGCCGACGTGTACGACCCCAACACCGGCGAGATACAGGCCCGCGTCCCGCTCGCGAACCGCGCGGAGACCGAGGCGGCCATCGCCGACGCGGCCGAGGCGCAGCGCGAGTGGGGCGAGTGGAACCCGCAGCGCCGCGCCCGCGTCCTGATGCGGTTCCTGCGGATCGTCGAGGGCGAACGCGATGCGCTGGCCCGGCTGTTGTCGGCCGAGCACGGCAAGACCGTCGCCGACGCGCACGGCGACCTCCAGCGCGGCCTGGAGGTCGTGGAGTTCGCCGCGGGCATCCCGCACCTGCTCAAGGGCGAGTTCACCGACAACGCCGGGACCGGCATCGACGTGCACTCGCTGCGCCGCCCCATCGGCGTCGTCGCCGGCATCACGCCGTTCAACTTCCCGGCGATGATCCCCCTCTGGAAGGCCGCCCCTGCCATCGCCTGCGGCAACGCCTTCATCCTGAAGCCCTCCGAGCGCGACCCGTCCGTGCCGCTGCGGCTCGCCGAGCTCTTCCTGGAGGCGGGCCTGCCGCCCGGCATCCTCAACGTCGTCAACGGCGGCAAGGAGGCCGTCGACACCCTCCTGGAGGACCCGCGCGTCGAGGCGCTCGGCTTCGTCGGCTCCACGCCGATCGCCGCGCACATCTACGCCACCGCCGCCGCCCACGGCAAGCGCGCCCAGTGCTTCGGCGGCGCCAAGAACCACATGATCGTGATGCCGGACGCGGACCTCGACCAGGCCGTGGACGCGCTGATCGGCGCGGGCTACGGCTCCGCGGGCGAGCGTTGCATGGCGATCTCCGTGGCCGTGCCGGTCGGCGAGGCCACCGCCGACGCCCTCGTGGCCCGCCTGAAGGACCGCATCGGCGAGCTGCGCATCGGCCGCTCCGACGACCCCGAGGCCGACTTCGGCCCGCTGGTGAGCCGCGACGCCCTCGACCGCGTCCGCTCCTACGTCGACCTCGGCGTCGAGGAGGGCGCCGAACTCGTCGTCGACGGCCGGGACTTCACCCTGGCCGGGCACGAGGGCGGCTTCTTCGCGGGAGCCTCGCTCTTCGACCGGGTCACCCCGGACATGCGGATCTACCAGGAGGAGATCTTCGGCCCGGTCCTGTCCGTCGTACGTGCCGCCGACTACGAAGAGGCGCTGCGGCTGCCCACCGAGCACCCCTACGGCAACGGCGTCGCGCTCTTCACACGCGACGGCGACACCGCCCGCGACTTCACCCGCCGCGTCGACACCGGCATGGTCGGCGTCAACGTCCCCATCCCGGTCCCCGTCGCGTACCACACCTTCGGCGGCTGGAAGCGCTCCGGCTTCGGCGACCTGAACCAGCACGGGCCGGACTCCATCCGCTTCTACACCCGCACCAAGACCGTCACCTCGCGCTGGCCCTCCGGGGCCAAGGAGGGCGCGAGCTTCACCATCCCGACGATGCGGTGACCGCCATGACCAGCGCACTGCTCACCGAGGACCAGCTCGCCATCGTCGAGACCACCCTCGACTTCGCCCAGGAGCACCTCGCCCCGCACGCCCTCGCCTGGGACCAGGAGAAGCACTTCCCGGTGGAGGTGCTGCGCAAGGCCGCGGACCTCGGCCTCGGCGGGATGTACGTCGCCGAGGACGCGGGCGGCTCCGGGCTCACCCGCGCCGACGGCGTCCTCGTCTTCGAGGCCCTCGCCTCCGGCTGCCCGTCCATCGCGGGCTATCTCTCCATCCACAACATGGTCGCCTGGATGATCGACCGGTACGGCGACGAGGCCCAGCGCGCCCGCTGGCTCGGGTCGTTGACGTCCATGGACTGGCTCGGCAGCTACTGCCTCACCGAGCCCGGCGCGGGCTCCGACGCCGCCGCGCTCAGCACCCGCGCCGAACGCGACGGCGACAGCTACGTCCTGACCGGCGTCAAGCAGTTCATCTCCGGCGCCGGTGCCTCGCACGTGTACATCGTGATGGCCCGCACGGGCGACAGCGGTCCGGGCGGCGTCTCCGCGTTCGTCGTCGAGCGCGACGACCCCGGCCTGTCCTTCGGCCCGAACGAGCAGAAGATGGGCTGGAACGCCCAGCCCACCCGGCAGGTGATTCTCGACGGGGTGCGGCTGCCCGCGGACCGGCTGCTCGGCGGCGAGGGCAACGGCTTCCGCATCGCCATGAACGGCCTCAACGGCGGCCGCCTCGGCATCGCCGCCTGCTCGCTCGGCGGCGCCCGCAGCGCCCTCGACCGCAGCCTCGGCTACCTCGCCGACCGCGAGGCGTTCGGGGCGCGGCTCCTGGACGCGCAGGCGCTCCAGTTCAAGCTCGCCGACATGGCGACCGAGCTGACCGCGGCCCGCGCCCTGGTCCGCCAGGCCGCCCAGGCCCTCGACGCGGGCGACCCGCAGGCGCCCCAACTGTGCGCCATGGCCAAGCAGTTCGCCACCGACACCGGCCACTCGGTCGCCGACCGCGCCCTGCAACTGCACGGCGGCTACGGCTACCTGACCGAGTACGGCATCGAGAAGCTCGTGCGCGACCTGCGCGTCCACCGCATCCTGGAAGGAACCAACGAGATCATGCGCCTGATCGTCGCCCGCGGTCTGACGGGGGCGCTGCGATGACGCCCACCGCCGCCGGGCAGCCCGCCGCCCCGGAGCCCGACGACTCCGTGCTGCTGCGCACCGAGGGCCGCGCCGGGTACATCGTCCTCAACCGGCCCCGGGCCCTGAACGCCCTCACCCACGCCATGGTCCGCCGCATCGACGCGGCCCTCGCCGCCTGGGAGCACGACCCGGCCGTCGAGACCGTCGTGCTCACCGGCGCGGGGGAGCGCGGCCTGTGCGCGGGCGGCGACATCCGCGCCATCCACGAAGACGCCCGCACCGGCGGCAGCGCCTCCGCGGACTTCTGGCGCGACGAGTACCACCTCAACGCCCGCATCGCGCGCTACCCGAAGCCGTACGTCGCCGTGATGGACGGCATCGTCATGGGCGGCGGCGTCGGCGTCTCCGCGCACGGCGGCGTCCGCGTCGTCACCGAGCGCTCCCGGATCGCCATGCCCGAGACGGGCATCGGCTTCGTCCCCGACGTCGGCGGCACCTATCTGCTCGGCCTCGCCCCCGGCGAGCTCGGCACCCATCTGGCCCTGACCGGCCAGCAGCTGGGCGCCCGCGACGCGCTCCTGTGCGGGCTCGCCGACCACTTCGTCCCCTCCGACCTGCTGCCGCGCCTCGTCGCGGACCTCGCGTCCGATCCGGTGCGCGAGGTCCTCACCCGGTACGTCGCCGAAGCACCGCCCGGCGTCCTCGCCGACCAGCGCGAGTGGATCGACGCCTGCTACCCGGCGCACGGCGTCGAGGAGATCGTCGACCGGCTGCAGAACCACGGCGCGCAGGCCGCCAAGGAGGCCGCCGAGACCCTGCACACCAAGTCGCCGACCGCCCTGAAGGTCACGCTCTCCTCGCTGCGCCGGGCCCGGCAGCTCGGCCCGCTGGAGCGGGTCCTGGAGCAGGAGTACCGGGTGTCGTGCGCGGCCCTCGCCTCCGCCGACCTGGTGGAGGGCATCCGCGCCCAGGTCGTCGACAAGGACCGTGACCCGCACTGGTCCCCGGCCACCCTCGCCGACGTCACCGACGACGACGTGGCCCGCTACTTCGCCCCGCTCGGCACGCGCGAACTCGCCCTCGCCGCCGACCGCTCCCCGCAGGAGGTGCCCTGGTGAGCCCCGTCATCGCCTTCGTCGGCCTCGGCCACATGGGCGGCCCGATGGCCGCCAACCTCGTCAAGGCCGGATACCGGGTCGTCGGCCACGACCTGGTCCCGGACGCCGTGGACGCCGCCGTCGCCGCGGGCGTCGAGGCCGCACCCTCGGCCGTGGCGGCCGCCGCCGACGCGGACATCGTGCTCACGATGCTGCCCGCGGGCCGCCACGTCCTCGCCCTCTACCAGGACGAGGGGCTGCTCGCGGCCGCCCGGCCCGGCACCCTCTTCGTCGACTGCTCCACGATCGACGTCGCCGACGCGCGGGCCGCCCACGAAGCGGCCGTCGCCGCCGGGCACCTGGCCGTGGACGCCCCCGTCTCCGGTGGCGTCATGGGCGCCGAGGCGGGCACCCTCACGTTCATGGTCGGCGGTGCGGAGGCCGCCTTCGCGCGGGCCGAGCCGCTGCTCGCCGCGATGGGCAAGAAGGCCGTGCACTGCGGCGCGGCGGGCGCGGGACAGGCCGCGAAGATCTGCAACAACATGATCCTCGGCGTCTCGATGATCGCCGTGAGCGAGGCTTTCGTCCTCGGCGAGAGCCTCGGCCTCTCCCACCAGGCGCTGTACGACGTGGCGTCCACCGCGTCCGGCCAGTGCTGGGCCCTGAGCGTCAACTGCCCGGTGCCGGGGCCGGTCCCGGGCTCGCCCGCCAACCGCGACTACCGCCCGGGATTCGCCGCGCCCCTGATGGCCAAGGACCTCGGCCTCGCCGCGAACGCCGTGCGCGCGGGCGGCGTCGACGCCGAACTCGGCCTGCGCGCCGCCGAGCTGTACGCGGCCTTCGCCGAGGGCGGGGGAGCGGCCGAGGACTTCTCCGGGATCGTCCGGGCCATCAGGGAACGCTCCGGACAGCAACTCGCCGACGACAAGAGGAACCAGCGATCATGACCGACCCCACGGCCACCACGGATTCCACGGCCGCCACGGACTCGTACGAGACGATCCTCGTGGAACGCAAGGGCAGGGTGGCCCTGCTCACCCTGAACCGCCCCAAGGCCCTCAACGCCCTGAACCTCCAGGTGATGCGGGAGGTCGTCGCCGCGGCCGAGGCCCTCGACCGGGACCCGGAGGTTGGCTGCATCGTCCTGACCGGCTCCGCGAAGGCGTTCGCCGCGGGCGCCGACATCAAGGAGATGAGCCCGCAGAACTACCTGGACATGTACCTGAGCGACTGGTTCACCGCCTGGGACCGGCTCGGCCAGGTGCGCACCCCGACGCTCGCCGCCGTCTCCGGCTACGCCCTCGGCGGCGGCTGTGAGCTGGCCATGCTCTGCGACATCCTGCTCGCCGCCGACACGGCCGTCTTCGGCCAGCCGGAGATCAAGCTGGGCGTCATCCCCGGCATCGGCGGCTCGCAGCGCCTGACCCGCGCCGTCGGCAAGGCCAAGGCCATGGAGCTGTGTCTGACCGGCCGCACGATGGACGCAGATGAGGCCGAGCGCGCCGGACTCGTCTCCCGGGTCGTCCCGGCCGACGACCTCCTCGCCGAGGCGCTGACCGTCGCGGAGACCGTGGCGGGCATGTCCCTGCCGGTCGCCATGATGGCCAAGGAGTCGGTCAACCGCTCCTTCGAGACGACCCTCACCGAAGGCGTCCGCTTCGAACGGCGGCTGTTCCACGCGGTGTTCGCGACGGCGGACCAGAAGGAGGGCATGACCGCCTTCACGGAGAAGCGCAAGCCGCAGTTCACCCACCGCTAGAGCCGGGACGGAGCGCGGCGCCTGTCCACGGGCGCCGCACTCGGGGCAGGCCGCCGCTCAGCGCACGTACGCGTTGAGCGGCGACACGCCGTCGAGGTCGATCTGGAGCCCGTGCAGCGCCTTGGAGTACAGAAACGTGCGCATCGGCACGTACACCGGCACGGCCGCGGCCTGCTCCATCACCCGGCGGTCGACCGTCGACCACAGGTCGCCCGCGGCGCTGAGCGACTGCGCCGAACCGGCCGCGTCGATGGCCGAGTCGACGGCAGAGTTCTTCAGACGCGAGTAGTTCGACGAGGTGGGGTAGGTGTACTTGCCGTCGAAGTACTCCGGCAGGGTCGCGGAGCCGACGGGCATTCCGGCGCCCACGGGAAGCCGGAACAGGTCGTACTCTCCCCTGCCCGCGTTCTTGTAGTAGTCCGCCGTGTCGTCCTTCTGCAGCTTGACCCGGAAACCGGCCCGGTCGAGCGCCGTCTTGATCACCTGGGCCCGCTCGGCGTCCGTGGCGTCCGCGTGGCCGAGGGTCAGCTTGAACCCGCTCTCGTCCGCGTCCTTGAGCAGCGCGCGGGCCTTGGCCGGGTCGCCGCGCTCCCCGGCCCCGTACAGGTCGAAGGGGCGGGCGCCGCGCACGCCGGGCGGCAGCAGGTTGTGATGGACCGTGCCGTCCTCGCCGCTGGCCGCGAGGACGTCCCCGGCGGGCAGCGCCGTGGCGATGGCCTTGCGGACCTTGATGTCCTTCACCCGGCGGGTGTTGATCTGGTACGCGTGGATGAAGGGCGACGGCGCGGACAGGCGCCCCGCGCCGCCGGGGGCCTTGCCGAGCCCGTCCTTGCCGAGGGAACCGGTGAACGACATGATCGCCTCGCCCGAACCCGCCCCCACCGTACGGGACTTGATGTCCTCCACGGAGAGTCCGCCCTCGATGTGGTAGCTGTCCGGGTAGGCGGTCCGCAGCGGGTCGCTGTCCGCCCTCCACTCGGAGTTGCGGCTCAGGACGACGTCCTTCGCGCCGGTGAAGGTGCTCACCTCGTACGGGCCGGTGGACGGCACCGTCGGCGAGCCCGTCGAGGTGTCCTTCACCCGGTCGGGCACCGGTGCGGCGCTCGGACCCGCGAGCGCGACGTTGAAGTCCGGCCGGGCGCTCTCCAGGTGGAAGACGACGGTGCGGTCGTCGGGCGTCTCGATGGTGCCCGGCGGCAGGGTGCGCTCGCCGGTGATGCCGTCCGCCCTCTTGGGGCCGAGCAGCCAGCTGCGCAGGGTCCGGTCGCCGATCGCGAAGGACGGGTCGAGCGTGCGCTCGACGGCGTTCACGAAGTCCTTGGCCACGACCGGAGTCCCGTCGTTGTACGTCAGTCCGGGCTTGAGCGTGAACGTCCAGGTCCGGCCGCCCGACGAGACGCGGCCGCCGTCGGTGGCCAGGTCTCCGACGAGCTTGACCCTGCCGTCGGGCAGCGTCTTGAGACCCGTCAGGCTGCGGTGGACCAGACGGGACACGATCCTGTCGGTGCCGGACCACATCTTGCCGGGGTCGACGGTGGTGAGGTCGGAGGGCTCCAGGACGGTGACCTTGCCGCCCTTGCGGGCCCCCGCGACGGCGGGCGCCGGGCCCTCGGAGTCGTCCGCCGTGCCCAGGACCAGCGTCTCGGTCTTGGCCCGCTCCGCCACGGTGTCGCCCTCGGGGCCGGGCTTGGGGCGGTCCGACGTGCCCCCGGACGTCCCCGTGCCCGAGTCGTCCTTCGCCCCGTCGAACGGGTTGGTGATGGCGAGCGTCGCGACGAGCGCGGCGACGGCCACGGCCGCACCGCCGGGGACCCACCAGTTGCGCCACCACGGCCGTCCGCCGGGCGCCGGACCCTGGTGGGCGAGCGGGGCGACCGGGGCGGGCCACTGCGGGGGCGGCGCGGTCGGTCTGGGCGGGGGGAGGGGGTAGGAGGTGGGGACGGACTGGGGGCCGGAGTCGACGGGGTGTCCGTTCTGGCCCGGAAGAGGGGCCTGTGCCGCGGGCGCCGCCCCGAAGGGGGTCGGAGTGGCGGGCGCCGGGTTGGCAGGAGCGGGCGGGGTGGGCGTCGACGCCGGGGGTGTCGGTGTGCCCGGGGCGGGAGCGCCGGGAGCCTGGGCGGCCGGTGCGGCCTTCGTGAGGCCGACGGATGCCTCCTTCGCCCGTGCCTCCAGCTCGCTCCGCGTCTGCTCGGCGTCCGGCCGGTCGGCGGGCGCCTTCGCCAGCATCCGGCCCACCAGGTCGTCCCACGCGGGCGCGAGCCCCGGGCGCCGCAGGGAGGGCCGCTCCGGGGTCTCGTACACATGGCAGTGCATCAGCGCGGCCGCCGACGGGGCGTCGAACGGCGGGGCGCCGGTGAGCATTTCGTGGACCATGCAGCCCAGCGAGTACACATCGGTGCGGCCGTCGGTCTCACGGTGCGCGAACCGCTCCGGGGCCATGTAGTGCAGCGTGCCGATGGGGGAGTCGGAGGTGCGGGTGAGATAGCCGCCGGCCCCCGTCGCCGCGTCCAGGAACTTGGCGATGCCGAAGTCGAGGACCTTCACGGTGCCCTCGTCGGTGACCATCACATTGGCGGGCTTGATGTCCCGGTGCACGATGCCCGCCCGGTGCGCCACGGCGAGCGCCCGGCACACCTGCGCCGCGATGTCGGCGACCCGTTGCGGTGAGAGCCCCTTGCCGCTCCTGAGCAGGTCGGTCACCGTACGTCCGTTCAGGAGCGGCATCACCAGATAGGGGATGTCGCCCTCCGAGCCGTGGTCGAAGACCGGCACGATGTACGTGCTGTCGAGCGCCGCCGCGGCCCGCGCCTCCCGCACGAACAGCGCCAGCATGCGCTCGCGGTCCGGCGCCGACGTGTCCGCCGGAAGGCCGAGCAGTTTGACGGCCACCTCCCGGTCGAGCCGGGCGTCCCGGGCCCGCCAGACCGCCCCCATGCCGCCCGCGCCTATTCGCTCCGTGAGCGTGTACCGCCCGTCCAGGACTGCGCCGCGCATCCCCTGCTCCACCCCACCCACCCCGTAGAAACACGCCCGCTGCGGGCGGCAAGGTCAATTTACCCGTGCCGTGGAGAAGTTGGAGAGGTGTTGTGCCGCGGGCGCCGTTCTCGTCTGCGGTCGGTGCGGCAGATCGGCTGCGCGTGGCGGGTTTTCCACGCTCCGTGTTCAGGACTTGATGCGTCATGCCGAAGTTATTGACGTGACTCGTTCATGAAATTTATGGTCCGTGGACCCTCACCTCACCATGACGGAGAACAATGACGTACTCCCTCGTATCGCGGCCGAATGCCGTCGGACTGTCCGCGGCGCTGCTCGCCGGAGTGCTCGTCGCCGCGGTCCCGCCGACGGCCCCCTCCCACGCCGACGCCGCCCCCGCCTCGCGCACCGCCACCGACTGCCGCCAGGGCGACGGCTGGACGCTCGACTCCACCCGCGTCGACCCCAAGGACAACCACCACGCCTTCGTCGGCAACGGCTACCTGGGACAGCGCGTGCCGCCCAACGGCGCCGGCTACGCGGACAGCGAGGCCAAGACCGGCTGGCCCCTGTTCACCCCGCGCTACGACGGCTCCTTCGTGTCCGGCCTGTACGCGCACAACAAGCGGACCGCCGAGAACCGGCAGGCCGTCGCCGCGCTGCCCACCTGGACCCCGCTCACCGTCACCACCGGCGGCAAGGGCTCCGACACCTTCAACTCTTCGACGGCACCCGGCCGCATCTCCGCCTACCGGCAGAGCCTCAGCATGCACTGCGGCCTCGTCACCACCACCCTCACCTGGACGGCCGCGGACGGCCGCCGCACCGACCTCACGTACGAGGTCCTCGCCGACCGCGCCAACCCGCATGTGGGCGCCGTACGGTTGAAGATGCGCCCGCACTGGAGCGGCGAGGCCACCGTCACCGACGTCCTCGACGGCCGCGGCGCGCGGCGCGTGCAGCAGACCGGCGGCGGCGACCGCACCGGCGGCGAGCGGCACGGGCGCTCCGGGCCGACCATGGACGTCGCCTTCCGCACCGACGGCACCAAGGTCAAGGGCGCCGTCGCCTCCACGCTGCGCACCGGGCACGGCGTGCACGACGCCCGGGAGCGCCGGGCGGGACGGGCGGCGAAGCTGACGAACCGGCAGTCCCTCACCCTGCCGGTCCGCAGCGGAGAGTCGTACGAACTCACCAAGTTCGTGGGCGTCGACACCGCGCTGACCTCGCGTGCCCCGCGCGAGGACGCCACCGCGGCCTCGCGGCGCGCCGCCGAGCGCGGTTGGGACGCCCTGCTGCGCTCCCACACCGCCGCCTGGGCGCGGCTGTGGCGCAGCGACATCGAGGTGGCCGGGCGCCAGCGGGAGCTCCAGACATGGGTGCGCTCCGCGCAGTACGGGCTGCTGTCCAGCACACGGAAAGGCGCGGCGAACAGCATCGCCCCGGCCGGACTGACCAGTGACAACTACGCGGGACTCGTCTTCTGGGACGCCGAGACGTGGATGTACCCGGGGCTCCTCGCCACCCGCCCCGACCTCGCCAAGTCCGTCGTCGACTACCGCTACCGCACCCGCGCCGGAGCCCGCGACAACGCCCGCAAGCTCGGCTACGAAGGGCTCTTCTACCCCTGGAACAGCGGCAGTTCGGGCAACCTGGCCAAGGAGTGCCACAGCGTGGACCCGCCGCACTGCCGCACCCAGATCCACCTCCAGTCCGACATCTCCCTGGCCACCTGGCAGTACTACCTGGCCACCAAGGACACCAAGTGGCTGCGGACGCGCGGCTGGCCCGTCATGAAGGGCATCGCCGAGTTCTGGGCGGGCCGCGTCCACCGCAACAGCGACGGCAGCTACTCCATCAAGGACACCGCGGGACCCGACGAGTACAGCAACGGCGTCGACGACGCGGTGTTCACCAACGCGGGCGCCGTCACCGCCCTGCGCCACGCCACCCGCGCCGCGAAGCTCCTCGGCGAGCGCGCCCCCGCCGAGTGGACGTCGATCGCCGACCGGATCCGGATCCCGTACGACAAGGAACGCAAGGTCTTCGAGCAGTACGACGGCTACAAGGGCAGCAAGATCAAGCAGGCCGACACGGTGCTCCTGATGTACCCCCTGGAGTGGCCCATGGCCGACGGCGCCGCGGCCGCCACGCTCGACTACTACGCGCAGCGCACCGACCCGGACGGCCCGGCCATGACGGACTCGGTGCACGCCATCGACGCCGCCGGGATCGGTGAGCCGGGCTGTTCCACGTACACCTATCTGGACCGTTCCATCAAGCCGTTCGTACGTGGACCGTTCGCGCAGTTCTCGGAGGCGCGCGGCGACAAGGCGGGCGCGGAGGACCCGCTGGCGGGCTCGCCCGCGCACGACTTCCTCACCGGCAAGGGCGGCTTCCTGCAGATCTTCACCAACGGCCTGACCGGCATGCGGATGCGGGAGGACCGGCTGCACCTCGACCCGATGCTGCCCCCGCAGCTCGCCGACGGCGTCACCCTGCGCGGACTGACCTGGCAGGGCCGTACGTACGACGTCGAACTCGGCGCCCACCACACCACGGTGCGGCTCACCTCCGGCGCGCCGATGACCCTGGACACGCCGCAGGGCAAGCAGGTCGTCAGCGAGGGCGCCCCCGCCGTCCTCAAGACCCGCCGCCCCGACCTCGCGCCCACGGGCAACGCGGCCCGCTGCACCCCCGCCAAGGCGTCGTCGGAGGAGCCCGGCATGTACGCGGGCGCCGCGGTCGACGGCAACACCGCCACCGCCTGGGTCCCGGCCGAGAAGACCGGCACCCTGACCGCGGACCTCGGCGAGCCGGTGCGCGTCAAGAAGGTCACGCCGACATGGACCGGCGTGAAGCCCGTGTCGTACGACATCGAGGTCTCCTTGGACGGCCACCACTGGCACGGCGTGCAGGGCACGTCGGGCACGGAAGCCGCAGAGGGCGCAGAGAGCGCACAGAGTACGGACAAGGCGCGGCTCGCGCGTTATGTGCGGGTGACGGTGCGCGGTGCGGCGCAGGCCAAGGAGCACCCGGGCATCACGGAACTCACAGTGGGCTAGCCGGGCCTGTGGTCCCTCGTGCGGGCGGCGCGCACGGTGTCCGCGCTGCCGCCGCCCGTACGAGGGACATCCGGCATATCAGCAGGTCGGCGAGGGCAGCCATGTCGGCGCCCAGGATCTTCGGGACGCGTCCCGGAGGGCCAACACCCAAGAGAAACAAGGTGGTTCCATGCGCCGTTCCGTCGTCCTCGTAGCCGGAGCGCTCGCCGCGATGACCGCGCTCGCCACACCCGCCGTCGCCGTCACGGCGGCTCCCGCTGCGGCTCCCGCGGCGGCGAACCCCGCGCCGAGCCCGCTGCCGCCGCTGCCCGCCGCGGAGTCCCTGATCACCGAGGGCGTCACCATCGAGGGCCCGCTGATCAACAACCTGGGGCTGCCGCATCTCCTGTGACACCGACCGGGGCGGGTCCGCCCGTCCTGGAGTGGTGTCCGCGCCTGGAGTCGTGTCCGTGGCACCTCAGCCCGAGGGCTCGTCCGGCACCGGCCGGTCGGGCCCCGGGCCGTGCGCGTGCGGGGCGCCGCGCCTGCCGGTCCCGGCCTCGTCCGTGTCGGGCACATCGTCGTCGGCGTCCGGCGCGTCACCGCTGTGGGCCGCGTCGTCCTCCGGTTCCCAGGGGTCCCGCTGGTCCGTGGCCTGCTGGTCGGGCAGGTCCCGCGGCACGGGCGGGCCGTCCGTACCGGCCGAGGGGGGCTTCTGCTCGCTCACGGTCCTGCCTCCGTTCCTTCGGGGGTGCTGCGGTGCCTGCGCGGGCGCCCGCACGCGTGCGTGTCAGGGGCCGCGCCGCTCAGCGGGTACCCGGCTCGACCGCGAGCCAATCAAGTGCGGCCCGCGCTGTGAACTCCGCCTGGCCGCCGCGCAGCAGCAGGTCCGCCGCCGCGAACGCCGGGTCGTCGGCCTGCGCGGCGACGTAGGGGATCGCCACGCAGCGCATGCCCGCGGCCCTGGCGGCGAGCGCGCCCGGAGCGGCGTCCTCAAGGACCACGCAGTCGGCGGGTTCGGCGCCGAGCAGGGCGGCCGCCGCGAGGAACACATCGGGTGCGGGCTTGCCGTGGGCGACCTCGTCCGCCGAGACGAGCGTCTTGAGATGGGCGTCCAGGCCGGTGCCCGCGAGGATCGCCTCGATGGCGGCGCGCGAGGACCCCGACGCCACCGCCATCGGCACCCCGGCGTCGGACAGCCGCTCCACGAACGCGCGCATCTGCGGATACACCTGCGTGGAGGCGCGGGCCAGCTCCAGATAGCGGTGGTTCTTCTCCGCGAGCAATTCGGCGAGCGGCGCGGTCAGGCCGTACCGCTCCCGCCAGTCGGCGAGGGTCTCGCGGGTGGAGATGCCGACGTACCTCTCGTGGTCGGCCCAGGTGAAGCCGGTGACGCCGTGCGCGGCGAGCAACTGACGACCCGCTTCGAAATAGTTCGGCTCGCTGTCCACGAGGGTGCCGTCGAGATCGAAGATGACCGAGGTGTGGTTCAGGGCGCTCATGTGTCCCAGCATGCCAAGGCGGTGATCCGGCTCGCGGCGGCGGTGCTCACTTGTCCGTCGCGGCAAGCCTGCCCACCGACTCCACCAGCGGCAGGAGCCGGTGCGGCACGCGCTCGCGCAGTGCCATCTCCGTACGCGTACGGACCACGCCCGGCAGCTGGATCAGACGCTGGACGACGTCCTCCAGGTGTCCGTTGTCGCGCGCCACCACCCGGGTCAGGAGATCGCCGCCGCCGGTCATCGAGAACGCCTCGATGATCTCCGGGATGGCCGCGAGCGCGTCGCCGACCTCGTCGAGGCGCCCCTGGGTGACCTCGATGTGCACGAACGCGAGCACCGGGTGGCCGAGGGCGGCGGGGGAGAGCTTCGGTCCGGTGCCGGTGATGACGCCCTCGCGTTCGAGCCGGTCGAGGCGCGCCTGCAGGGTGCCGCGGGCGATGCCGAGGACGCGCGCGTACTCCCGCACGCTCGTGCGCGGCTGCTCCAGGAGGAGCCGCAGGATGCGGGTGTCGAGTTCGTCGACGGCCATGGTGCGTGGGCCTCCCGGTGTGCGAGTCGATCACCGTGACCGTACCAATGGCACGGCGGGCCCCGCGCGTCGCCGACCGTTGGACCGCCGCGGGGGCCGGTGCGCGGACCTGGGCGCGGATCCGCCGCGCTGTTACGTACCTGTTTCACTTCCCCCTGCAACGAGTCGGCCCCTTCCACGGTCTAGCTGTCGGAAAACGCGCAACGCACACGTATGGCGCGTACGAAGACGAACGAGGAGTGGACCGCAGTGGGGGACATACACAGACGAGCCGTCGTCGCCCTGGGGATCACCGCGCTGGTGGCCCCGCTCACGGTGGCCCTGGGGAGCACCACCGCACAGGCCGCGTCGTGCTCGGCGCAGGCCGGGCCGTACCAGAAGCAGGTCGAGAAGTTCCTGGGCCGTCCGGTGGACGGCAGGCAGTCGAGCGCCGACTGCAAGGCCATCAAAGCCTTCCAGACCAAGCACGGCATCAGCCCCAACGCGGGCTACGCGGGCTCCGTGACCTGGGGCGTCATGAGCCTGATGAACAAGCAGAAGGCCGCGGGCAACAACCCGAACAAGGCGGGCAAGTGCCCGGTCAACAAGGGCCGGATCGCCTGCGTCGACCTGACCCGGCAGCTCAGCTGGATCCAGGACGGCAAGACCCTCAAGTACGGGCCGGTGCCGGTGCGCACCGGACGCAACGGACACGAGACCCGCACCGGCCTGAAGAAGATCTACTGGCGGGACATCGACCACATTTCGAGCATTTACCACGTGCCGATGCCCTACAGCCAGTTCTTCGACGGCGGTCAGGCCTTCCACTCGGTCGGCATCAGCGTCTGGTCCCCGCCCGGCTCGCACGGGTGCGTGAACATGACGAAGAAGGATGCCACCAAGTACTGGAACACGCTGCGCAAGGGCGACGACGTCTTCGTCTACGGCCGCAAGCCCGGCACCTGAGAGCATCGCGGCGCGTAAGCCCGCAGGCGGCGTCGGTGTGGCCCGTTGGCCCGCCGACGCACCACCCTGCGGGCCCCCGACTGGGCCAATGGCCCAGTCGCGACTGCCCCGGTTGAGCCACCGGGCCCCCGAATGATGAGATGGATCCGTCGATGGCGCTGCGGGATTCCGCGGCGCCTTATTCATGTCATTGATGTCGCGCGCGGTCCCTGTCATCCGGGCCGCGAGACGTGCCGGGCCCGCAGTGGCCGCGCGCCGCGACCGCCGGGACCGTCGAGGGGTGGGCAAAGCTGTGCTGAGGTCGATGTTCGTGGCACCGGATCCGGGGCGGCTGAGGCTGCGCTTCGCGACCCGGGCCGTCCTCGGCATCTCCCTGGCGGTCACCGTCTGCGCCCTCGTCGGGCACACGCTCGTCGCGGCCATCATCGCCGGTCTGGCCGCACTCCTCGCCCTGTTCACCGTCACCGACACGACGGTGCGCGGTCAGGCCGTCACCACCGCGCTGCTGCCCGCCGTGGGCTTCCCCGTCCTTGCCCTCGCCGCCCTCCTGCACGACTACCCGGTGCTGCGCGACCTCGCGTTTTTGGCCGTCATGGGCGCCGGGGTGTACGCCCGCCGGTGGGGGCCGCGCGGCCACTCGCTCGGCGTCTTCGCGTTCATGACCTTCTTCGCCGCGCAGTTCCTGCACACCGAGCTCCCGCAACTGCCCGACCTGTACCAGGCCATCGGCATCGCCCTGCTCGCCTCGTCCACCGTCCGCTTCGGCCTGTGGTGCTACGAACGGCGGCTCCCGCCCGCCGCGGTGCCGACCCTCGCGGTACGCCGGGGGCTCGCGCGCGCCACCACCCGCCAGGCCGTCCAGGCCACCCTCGGCGGTGGCGTCGCACTCGTCATCGGCCACGCGCTGTCCGGGGACCGCTGGTACTGGGCCATCGGCGCCACCTGGTGGATCTTCGTGAACACGGTGTCGCGCGGCGAGACGCTGGTCCGGGGCTTCCGCCGGGTGCTCGGCACGCTGATCGGCATCGCCGTGGGCGTCGTCGCCGTCCTGCCGCTGCACGGCGCCCTCGTTCCGACCGCCGTGATCGTCGCCATCTGCGTCTTCGGGATCTTCTACACGGCCGCCGTCTCGTACACCTGGATGATGCTGGCCGTGACCGTGATGGCGGGCGGCCTCTACGGCCTGCTCGGCGTCCTCGACCCGGGGCTGCTCGCCCTGCGGCTCCTGGAGACCGGGGCCGGGGCACTCGGCGCGGTGCTCGCCGTGCTGCTCGTCCTGCCCATCACCACGCACGCCACGACCAACGCCTGGATCGAGCGCGCCGTCCGCACCGTGCACGCCTGCACCCGGGAGGCCGCGGCCCGCCTGTCCGGCTCGGCCACGGCCGACCCGGCCCCGCACATCGCCGACCTCGAAGTGATCCTCGGCCGGGTGCGGCTCTCGCTCGCCCCACTGGTGCACCCCCTCAGCCCGCTGCGCGCCCGCCGCGTCCGCGCACGCCAGGTCATCGCCCTCCTGGACGAGTGCGCCGACCAGGTCCGCAGCCTCACGGCCATCGCCACCGACCCGGAGGCCTCCTGCGACGACCGGCTCGCCGCGGCCTGCGCGCGGGTCGAGGCGGCCGTCGAGGCCCTCATCGCCTCGGAGGAGGCCCTCACGGCCCCCGCCGCCCCGCCCGCCACGAAGCACGCGGGAGCCCTCGAACCGGCCCTGGCCCATCTGCACGGCGTGGAGCGGGCACTGCTGGAACTGGCGACGCCGGTGCGCAGTTCGCCTCGTACGCCGTTGATCGGGGCGTGAGGGGGCCTGGCGGCGGTTGAGGGTCTGGTTGCTGCCGGTGAGGCTGGCCTCGACCTCGACCTCGACCTCGACCTCGACCTCGACCTTCAGCCTTGGCCGGGCGGGGCGTGCGCTGCTCGTCCGGGGGTGTCTGTCCTCGGGGCGGTCGCTGTGGGCTGCTCCTGGATGGTCCCGGTAGGGGTCCGAGGGGCGGTCCCAGTGGCGGTCCCTCGCCGGTCACGACACCCGCTCCTCGTCGGTTGTGGCCTGGATGTGTGGTCGGCCGGGGTGGCGGCGGCCGGATGGTTTCGGGGTCTGTCGCGGGGCTGCCCGGGTGCTGGCGGCTGCCTGGTCAGGGCGCCTGCCGCGGGTGGGTCTCGGTCCCGGCGCCTTGACGGTCGTCGTGTCTGCCTTCGGCGATCACAGCGCCCGCCCTGCGTTGGCCGCCTCCCTAGACAACGACGCCTGCCCCACAGATCGACACACCTCCCACTGGTCCAGACCAACTGCTAGCGTCCCCCCATGGACGCCGCCCCGACGCGGTGTCCCGGGGCGAGCCGAGAGGGGCATGCAGTGGGTGGTGGGCAGGCGCAGCGGGCGTACATCGGGTCCTTTACGCAGGCGGGAGGGCCGGGCATCGTCACCGCGGCGTTCGACGCCGACACCGGCGCGCTGGCCGTGCTCGGCGTGACGGACGCCGTGCCCGATCCCTCGTACCTGGCGTTGTCACCGGACGGCGCCACTCTCTACGCCGTGAACGAGACCCCCGACGGCGCCGTCGCCGCCTTCCGCACGGAGGGGGACGCCGTCCGGCCCGTCGGCACGCCCGTGCCCGTGCGGGGCGCGGGCCCCACCCACCTCGCCGTCCACGACGGCCACGTCCACACCGCCAACTACGGCTCCGGCAGCGTCACCAGCGTGCCCGTGGGCGCCGACGGAAGCCTCGCCTCCGCCCCGGCGGGCTTTCTGGAGCACAAGGGCTCGGGGCCCGACCCGGAGCGCCAGGAGGGCCCGCACGCCCACCAGGTCCTGCCCGACCCGAGCGGCCGCTGGGTGCTCAGCGTCGACCTCGGCACCGACTCGGTGCGGGTCTGCGCGCCGGGCCCCACCGGGCTCGCCCCGCGCCACGAGGTCGCGCTGCGCCCCGGCACCGGGCCACGGCACCTGGCCTTCCACCCCGGCGGCCGCGTCGCCTACGTCCTCAACGAACTCACGCCGACCCTCACCGTGTGCTCCTGGAACCCGGCCGACGGCACGCTCGGCCCGCTCGCCGAGACCCCCGTGCTGACCACCGAACCCGACGGCGACGCCTACCCCTCGGAGGTCGTCGTCGCGCCCGACGGCCGCTTCCTGTGGACCGCGACCCGCGGCGAGGACGTCATCTCGGTGTTCGCGCTCGACGCCGAGGGCACCGGCGCCCGTCTGACGGCCTCTGTCGCCTGCGGTGGCGCCTGGCCCCGTGACCTGGCCATTGACCCCTCAGGACGCTTTCTGTACGCCGCCAACGAGCACTCCGGGGACGTCACCTGGTTCGCTCTGGACACCGAGACGGGTCTGCCGCGCCGCGCGGGCGCGATCGACGTGCCCGCGGCGAGCTGCGTCGTCTTCGGCTGAGCGCCCCGGCACCGGCCGCTCCGGCCCGCACACGTCGATGGGCCCGCCCCCGAACTCGGGGGCGGGCCCATCGACGTCGTGCCGTGCCGCGTGCTGCGCTGAGGCGAACCGCGTGTCAGTGCACCGGCGCGCCCGACGGCTGCTGCGGGGTGATGCCCAGCGCCGTCGTGTACTTGGACAGGGCCAGCTTGCCGATCGCGGGGTACGCGCCGAGCGGCTCGGCGACGGCGCATCCCGCCTCCTTGGCGGCCGCGTCCAGGAGGCTCGCGTCGACCTCCGGGCCGATCAGGTACGGAGCGAGGGCCAGCTGGGCCGAGCCGGAGCCGCGCAGCTGGTCCGTGATCGCCGCGACCGAGCCCTCCTCGTCCAGGGCGGCGGCCATCACCGGCACCGCGAGGCGCGCCGCGAGCAGCATGCCGGTGATCCCGGCGGCCTGCACGGCCTCCTCACCGCCCACCGTGGCGAGGACGATGCCGTCCGCCGCGGTAGCGACCGTGAACAGCCGGGCCCGGTCGGCGCGGGCCAGGCCCGCCTCGGAGAGCCGCACGTGCAGGCCCTCGGCGAGCAGCGGGTGCGGGCCGAGGACGTCGGTCAGCTCGGCGGCGGCGCGGCTGTCCATGACGGCCTGTCGGATGCGGCGCATCAGCGCGTTGTCGGGGCCCGCGAGCAGGGGCACCACGACGGCGACGGGACCCTCGGGGCGGCGGGCGTCCTCGACGCCGGCGGCCAGCGCCTGCTCGTAGCGGGCGGTGCGCTCGGCGGCGGTGTGCGCGAGCACGGCCTGCAGCGTGGGGAACTCGGCCGACGGGCCGGCGTCGGCGTCCGTCCCGTCGACGTAACCGATTCTGGCGTCGAGACCGGGCAGCTCGGAGCGCGCGATGGAGACGACTTCCTCGGCGATGCCGCGGGTGGCGGCGCTGGGGACGCCCGGCACGGCGAGGACGAGTGCGGGTGCGCCCTCGGGAGCCGCGACGGGCTCCGGGCGGCGGTGCCGGCCCGGCTGACGGGGGCGCGGCATTCGTACGGGCAGGCCGGATGCGGGCCCAGTGGGGGAGCTCATGGCGCCGCATGCTACTGGCTTGAGGGGTTTCCCTGTTCGGGGAGGGTGCAGGTCAGTGGTATTAGTCCGCTTTGTCGGGTGAGTTGGGGAGCGTGGGCCAGTAGGAGGGTTTGGGGACGGCGTGCGGGGTGCGAGGATTCCGTGGACGGTGCTGCCCGGACGCTGTGCGGCCCGTCGAACGCGCGGCGCGGGCGGCCGAGTGCCGTCCGGGGGCGTGCGACTGCGTGACGTACGCGGCGCGTTACGGCGCGTACGACTGCGTGCGCGGCGGCGGTGGTGTCACTCGGCGACGTACAAGTGGTGTCACTCCGCGACGTACAACAGGTGCGGGTCGCGAGGGAGCTTGAGGGTGTCGGCCGCGAGGTCGGCCGCGATGCGGACGGCACCGTCGAGGGGAGCGCCCGCGGCGGCGACGCGGCGGGCGTGCGGGAGACGCTCCGTCAGTTGTGCCTCCAGCGGGTCGAGGAGTACGTCGCCGAGCTTGAGCAGGCCGCCGGTGAGGGCGACTTCGCAGGGCCCGTCCGTGGGGCAGGCCGCTGCCGCCGCGTCCGCGATGTGTCCGGCCGCCTCCCGCAGCACCCGCACGGCCACCGGGTCGCCGTCCGCCGCGCACCGCCCCACCTCGGGCGCGAACGCGGCGAGCACGGCGGGCCGGTCCGGGCGCGGATACAACTGCCCCGGAAGCCCCGACAGCGGACTGCCGAACACCTCCTCCGCGCGGGCGCGCAGCGCGGCCGACCCGCCCCGGCGCCCGTCGAAGTCCCGCATCGCCGCCTCGAGCCCGGCCCGGCCGATCCACGCGCCGCTGCCGCAGTCGCCGAGCAGATGCCCCCAGCCGTCGGCCCGCCGCCACGCCGTCAGATCCGTGCCCAGGCCGATGAGGCCGGTGCCCGCGGCGACGACGGCGCCGGGCCGCTGGCCGAGCGCGCCCGCGTAGGCGGTGACGGCGTCGGCGGCGAGGGCCACGCGCCGCACCCCGAACAACTCCGCGAGCGCGGACGGCAGCCGGTCCCGCAGATCGTCGCCGAGCGTCGCCATCCCGGCGGCGCCGACGGCGACGGCGACGAGCCGCCCACCACCCGCAGCGGCCAGCAACTGCCGCACCATGGGCTCCAGTTGCTCCCGCAGGTGCGCGGCGTCGATCCCACGAGGGCCCGTGCGCACCGGCTCCGCGGAGCGCACCGGAGCCGGCGCGCTCAGCCCGTCGGGCACGCCGAGGACGGCGCGCAGCCCCGAGCCGCCGGAGTCGACGCCGAGCACGACCGCGGGCTCGGTCACGGCAGCCGCCAGTCCACCGGCTGTGCGCCCTGCCGCTCCAGGAGGTCATTGGCGCGGCTGAACGGACGCGAACCGAAGAAGCCGCGGTCCGCCGACATCGGCGAGGGGTGCGAGGACTCCACCGACGGCAACTGGCCGAGCAGCGGCCGCAGGTTGCGGGCGTCCCGGCCCCACAGGATCGACACCAGCGGACGGCCGCGCGCCGCGAGCGCCCGGATCGCCTGCTCGGTGACCTCCTCCCAGCCCTTGCCGCGATGCGCGGCGGGCTTGCGCGGGGCCGTCGTGAGCGCCCTGTTGAGGAGCAGCACGCCCTGCTGGGTCCAGGGCGTGAGGTCGCCGTTGGACGGCTGGGGCAGGCCCAGGTCGCTGTGCAGCTCGCGGTAGATGTTGATGAGGCTGCCGGGCAGCGGTCTGACGTCGGGCGCCACCGAGAAGGACAGGCCCACCGCGTGCCCGGGCGTGGGGTAGGGATCCTGGCCGACGATCAGGACGCGCACCTCGTCGAACGGCTGCTGGAAGGCGCGCAGCACATTCGGTCCCGAAGGGAGGTACGTACGTCCCGCGGCGATCTCCGCGCGCAGGAAGTCCCCCATGGAGGCGATCTGTTCGGCCACCGGCTCCAGGGCCTTGGCCCAGCCGGCTTCGACGATTTCATGCAAGGGTCGTGATGCCACGGAGCGTCACTCTACTGCCGTACACGCGGCGGCGATCAACTGATGGCCGAAGCTCGCGGAGCGGCCCGCCGCCGCTCGCACGGGGAAGGGCGCCGCGGTCCGCTCGGCGGAGGCCGCCGCGGCCCGGATCACCCGACGACCGCCGCGCGGACGCACAGCACGTCCGGCAGGTGCGAGGCCAGCTCCTGCCAGGAGTCCCCGTCGTCCGCGGAGGCGTACACCTCGCCGTTGCGGTTGCCGAAGTACAGGCCCGCCGGGTCGGCGCCGTCCGTGCACATGGCGTCCCGCAGCACCACGCCGAAGTGGTCGCCCTGCGGCAGGCCCGCGCTGAGCGGCTCCCAGCTCTTGCCCGCGTCCGCCGTGCGGTAGACGCGACAGCGCCGGTCGGCCGGGACCCGGTCGGCGTCCGCGGTGATCGGGAAGACGTACGCCGTGTCGCCGCGGTGCGGGTGGGCGACCGCCGCGAAGCCGAAGTCGGAGGGCAGGCCCTCGCCGATGTCCGTCCAGTGGGCGCCGCCGTCGTCGCTGCGATACACCCCCCAGTGGTTCTGCAGATACAGGCGGTCCGGGTCGGCGGCGTCCTTGGTGACCTTGTGCACGCACTGGCCGAACTCCGGGTTCGGGTCGGGCAGGAACACCGCGGACACGCCGGAGTTGGACGGCTGCCAGCTCGCGCCGCCGTCCTCCGTGCGGAACACGCCCGCCGTGGACACCGCGACGGTCACGGCGGCCGGATCACGGGCGTCGGTGAGGATCGTGTGCAGGCCCTCGCCGCCGCCCCCGGGCTGCCACTGCGAGCGGGACGGATGCTCCCACAGGGGCCTGACCAGCTCGAAGGACTCGCCCCTGTCCTCGGAGCGGTACAGCGCCGCCGGTTCCGTGCCCGCGTACACCACGCCCGGCTCGGCCGCAGCCGGGTGCAGCTGCCACACCCGCTCCAGCGAGGCCCCGGTGTCCTTGGGGAACTTGACGGCGGCCTTCTTCGGCTCGGTCCACGTCCGGCCGAGGTCGTCGGAGTGGAACACCGAAGGCCCCCAGTGGGCGCTGTCGCCGCCGACGAGGAGGCGTGGATTCGGTGTGCGGGTGTCGATCGCGATCGAGTAGATCGCCTGGGCGTTGAAGTACGGACCCTCGTCGAACTGCCAGACGCCGTGTGTGCGGCGCCCGACGAACAGGCCCTTGCGCGTACCAACGGTGAGCAGGACGTCAGCCATGACTGACACCTTTCGGACGACGTTGTCTCAGGTACCGCTCAGTCTGCACCCAGCCACTGACAATGACGCCTCGACGCGTTTCTGCCCAGGTCAGGGTGTGCGGCGCCGCCACGGACCGGGCACCCGTCACCCGATTGCCGACACCCTCCGCAGGCACACGATCGACTACGGGTGAGCGCCGCGCACGCCCTCAGCCGCGCACTTCCTCCGCCACCTTCGCGATGGCCTCGGGACCCACGCGGCAGCAGCCCCCGATGAGGCGCGCTCCCGCGTCGCGCCAGGCGCCGGCCTGCCGGGGCGCGAAGCGGGCCGGGCCCTGCCAGGTGCGGCTCGCCGCGTCCCAGGACTCGCCCGAGTTGGGGTAGACCACCACCGGCTTGCCCGTGACGCGGGCTGCCAGCGGGACGGCGGTGTCCGCGTCGTGCGGATCGCAGCAGTTGACGCCCACCGCGATGACCTCGTCGGCGTCCGCCGCGAGCGCGAAGGCCTCGGCGAGGGGCTGCCCCGCGCGGGTGCGGCCGCCGGTGACGGTGAAGGACAGCCACGCGGGCACGCCGAGGCCCCGCACCGCACGCAGCAGGGCACGGGCCTCGTCGAGGTCGGGGACGGTCTCCAGGGCCAGCACGTCGGGCGCCGCGTCGGAGAGGACCTCCAGACGGGGGCGGTGGAAGCGCTCCAGGTCGGCGACGCTCAGGCCGTAGCGGCCGCGGTACTCCGAGCCGTCGGCGAGCATCGCGCCGTACGGGCCCGCCGACGCCGCCACCCACAGGGGGCGCTCCGTCGCGGTGAGCGCCGCCGCCTCGCGCGCGAGGGTGACGCTCAGGCGCAGCAGCTCGGCGGTGCTGACCGCGTCGATGCCGTGCCGTGCGAAGCCCTCGAACGTGGCCTGATAGCTGGCCGTGGTCACGATGTCGGCGCCCGCCTCGTAGTACGCCCGGTGCGCCGCCCGCACCGCCTCGGGCCGTTCGGCGAGCAGCCGCGCCGACCACAGGTCGTCGGACAGGTCGTGGCCCGCGGCCTCCAGCTGGTTGGACAGGCCGCCGTCGAGGACCAGCGGCCCGCGTGCCAGCGCCGTGGCCAGGGCGGAGCCGCCGTTGTCGGAGCCCGCCTGCGTACTCGCCACCTCGTTCATACCGCCGACGCTAGCCGAGGCGCGGCCAGGGGGAAGTGGCAGGCGACCTGATGCCCCGCCCCGTTGGGGGTGCTGACCGGTGGTTCCGTGCTCGCGCAGACCTCCTCGGCGAACGGACAGCGGGTGCGGAAGCGGCAGCCGGACGGGGGCTTCGCCGCGGACGGCGTCTCGCCGCGCAGCGGCTCGCGGTCCCCGCCGGACGCCGCGGCCGGATCGGGCACGTTCACCGTGTCGAGCAGGCCGCGCGTGTAGGGGTGCAGCGGGTGGGCGTACACCTGCTCCGCCGGGCCCGACTCCACGAGCTTGCCGAGGTACATGACGCCCACGGTGTCGGCGAGATGGCGGATCACCGCCAGGTCGTGGGAGATGAACAGATACGTCAGGCCGCGCTCGCGCTGGAGCTCCCGCATGAGGTTGAGGATCTGCGCCTGGACCGACACGTCGAGCGCCGACACCGGCTCGTCCGCCACCACCAGGTCCGGTGAGAGCGTCAACGCCCTCGCGAGACCAAGGCGTTGGCGCTGGCCGCCGGAGAACTCGTGCGGGTAGCGGTGCACGGCGCCGCGCGGCAGGCCCACGGCGTCGAGGAGTTCGGCCGTCAGCCGCTCCTGGTCGGCGCGGGAGCCGATGCCCTGGATGACCAGCGGCTCGCGCAGGATCTCACCGACCCGCATACGGGGGTCCATCGCCGCCGTCGAGTCCTGGAACATCAGCTGGACGCGGCGCCGGTGCGCGCGGCGCTCGGCGCGCGAGAGCCCGGACAGGTCGCGGCCGTCGAAGCGCACCGTCCCCGCCGTCGGCTCCTCCAGGCCCGCCACGATCCGGCCCAGCGTCGTCTTGCCGCAGCCGGACTCGCCGACCACGCCGTACGTCTCGCCCCTGCGGACGGTCAGCGAGACGCCGCCGACCGCGCTCACCGTGCCCCGGCGCCGTGCGAACGGCCCGCCGGTGAGCGGGAACTCCTTGACCAGCGAGTCGAGTTCGAGCAGTACGTCGCCGGGTTCGGTGGTCGCGGCGGGCGGCGGCGTCACGACCTGCTCGGCGGGCGCGTCGCCGTACGGCACGGGGTGGAAACAGGCGAAGCGGTGGCCCGCCCCGGCCCCCTTCGTGGCCTCCGCCACCGCGCCCGAGCGAGCCTCGTCGACCAGAGCGGACTCCAGGCCCGGCCCGCGACCCGGCTCCGGCATCACATCCGCCTCGAGCTCCGGCTCCCGCTCCCCGCACACCTCCGTGGCGAACGCGCAGCGCGGTGCGAACCGGCATCCCGTCGGCCGCACCGTGAGGCTCGGCGGCAGGCCGGGGATGGTGTGCAGCTCGGTGCCCCGGTCCGCCGCCCGTTCCGGGAGCGCGGCGAACAGCGCTTCGGTGTAGCGGTGGCGGGGGCGGGCGAACAGGCCGCGTACGTCGGACTGTTCGGCGACCTTGCCCGCGTACATCACCGCGACGCGGTCGACGCGGTTGGCGATGACGCCCAGGTCGTGCGTGACGAGGATCATCGCCATGCCGAGGGTCTGGCGCAGGTTGTCGATGAGCTCCAGGATCTGGTGCTGCGTCGTGACGTCGAGCGCGGTCGTCGGCTCGTCGGCGATGAGGAGCTTCGGCTCGCACACCAGGGCCATGGCGATGGCCACGCGCTGGCGCATGCCGCCCGACAGCTGGTGCGGATAGTTCCTCATGCGCTCGGCGGGCTGCGGCATGCCGACGAGCCGCAGCATCTCCTCGGCCCGTGCCCACGCCTCCTTGCGGCCGATGCCCGCCCGGTGCAGGAGCAGTGGTTCGGCGACCTGCGCGCCGATCGTCATCGTGGGATTGAGCGAGGTCAGCGGGTCCTGGAAGACCATGCCGACGGTGTTCCCGCGGACGTTCTGGAGGGTCGCCGCGGACGCGACGGCCAGGTCCTGGCCGTCGAAGAGGATCCGGCCGCCGGTGACGGCGCCGCCCGGCGGCAGGAGCCCGAGGACGCTCAGGGCGGTCATGGTCTTGCCGCAGCCCGACTCGCCCACGATGCCGAGGGCCTCGCCCGGCGCGAGGTCGAGACCGACGCCGTCGAGGGCGTGCACGGTGCGGTCGCGCGAGGTGATGTCGACGTGCAGATCGTCGATGCTGAGCAGGGGCGCGGGGGTGGCCGGCGCGGCGTCGGTGTGCTGAAGCTCCGTCATGTCTGTGAGGTCCTTTACTTGCGCAGCCGTACTTCGAACGCGTCCCGCAGCCCGTCGCCGATGAAGTTGAACGCGGCGACGACCAGCACGATCGCGATGCCCGGCGGGAAGATCAGCCACCAGTAGCCGTTCTGCGTATACGTGATCCCGGCCGACAGCATCGAGCCCCAGTCGGCCGACGGCGGCGGGATGGAGAGGCCGAGGAACGCCAGGTAGCTGACGTAGAGGATGGCGTCGGCGATCTGGAAGGTGCAGTTGACGATGACGGTGCCGATCGCGTTCGGCACGATGTGCTTGAAGACGGCCCGTGCGCCCCCGCCGCCCATCATCCGCATCGCCTGGACGTACTCGCGGTTGCGCAGCGACAGCGCCTCGCCGCGCACGAGCCGTGCCGGGGACAGCCAGGCGACGGCCGCGATGATGAGGATGAGGACGCCCTTGCTGGGCGTGATGATCGCGGCGACCACGACGAGCAGGAACATCGCGGGGATCGCGAGCGCCGCGTCCGTGATCCGCATCATCGCGGCGTCCACCCAGCCGCCGAAGTAGCCGGAGACGGCGCCGTACACGGTGCCGAAGAGGGTGGCCAACAGGCCTGCCGCCAGACCGATTTCGAGGGACGTCCGGCCCGCGACCATGAGGCGGCCGACCATGTCGTAGCCGAGGTCGGTGGTGCCGAGCAGATGGCCGTCGGTGCCGGGGGAGAGGTTCGCCCGGGACAGGTCGGTGTGGACCTGCTCGGTGTCGTACAGGAGCGGGCCGAGGTAGCTGAACGCCAGGAGCAGCGCGAGCACGACGACGCCGGTGAGGGCGAGCTTGTTGCCGGTGAAGACCTGGAGGGTGCGGCGGGCGAGTGAGGGCGTGGCCCGCGCGGCCTCCTCGTGCCCGGGCGCGGTGCGCGGGGCCGTCGTGGTGGTCATGCCACGCTCCGTATCCGGGGGTCGAGGACGGCGTACAGGATGTCCGTGAGGAGTGAGCCGAGGACGGTGGCGATGCCGACGACGAGGGTCACGCCGAGCAGCACGGGGAAGTCCGAGCCCTGGGCGGCGTTCCAGAACAGCAGCCCCATGCCCGGGTAGTTGAACATCGACTCGACGACGAGCGCGCCGCTGAACAGCGTCGGCAGATACAGGCCGAGCAGCGTCGCGAGCGGGATGAGGGCGTTGCGCAGAACGTGCCGGACCAGGATGCGGCGGCTCGACTGGCCCTTGGCCATGGCGGTGCGGACGTACTCCTCGGTGAGGTTGTCCAGGACGGCCGAGCGCATGTAGCGGCTGAACATCGCCACGATGCCGAACGCCATCGTCACCACCGGAAGCACCAGGCCAGTGAAGTCGCCGAGGAGTTCACCGACCGACTCGCCCTGCGGCGCCTCCGCCGGGAGGACCGGGAAGACCTGCGCGAACAGGATGATCATGATGAGGCCGAGGAAGAACACCGGCGTCGCGTACAACAGGAACGCGAGCCCGGTGAGCGCGTAGTCCGAGGCCTTGCCGCGCCGGACCGCCTGAAGGAGTCCGAGCGGCACCGCGATGACGACGGCGAGCGCGGTCGACAGGACGGTGAGGAGCAGCGTCTTCGGCAGCCGCTGCTTGAGCAGCTCGAAGACCGGCGAGTTGAGTTTGTACGAGTCCCCGAGGTCGCCGGTGAACAGCCGCTTCAGGTACATGAGGTACTGCGTCGGCAGCGAACGGTCGTACCCCTGCTGGTGGTTGAACTGCTCGATCTGCTGAGGGGTGCCCTTCGGGCCGAGGATGGCGCGCGCGGGGCCGCCCGGCAGCATGTGCAGGAGCACGAAGACGATGATCGACACCAGGAAGAGGACGACGAGCGCCTGCAGGAAGCGCTTGACCAGAAAGCCGGTCACTTGTCGGCCTCCTTCTTGTTCTTGACGTAGTACCAGTCCTGCGGCGCGAACGTGACCGTCGGGTTCTGCTCGATGCCCCGCAGGTCGTTGCGGATCACCGAGACCTGGTACGCGGGGTTGGGCATCCACATCACCGGCAGCTGGTCGGCCAGGTAGGCGCCGTACTCGTGCACGGCCTTCATGTCGGGGGAGTACTGCACGGCGCGGATGATGCGGTCGGCCTTCTTGTCGCTGTAGTTGCCGAAGTTCGCGGACGCGCCGGTCGAGAACAGCTGCTCGCCGCTCGGGTTGAGCGGGTAGTACCAGCTGCCCGCGGTGCCGAAGAAGGACATGTCCCAGTCGCAGCCGGGGTCCTTCGCCGTGCACGGGACGGAGTTGCCGAGCACCGAGTTGAGCGGCTGCTGGCGGACCGTCAGATCGATGCCCGCCTTGGAGAGCGACGACTTCAGCTCCTGCATCATGTTCGTGGTCTCCGTGGAGCCCGACTGCGAGAGCAGGGTCAGCTCCAGGGGATCGTCCCGCTCGATGCCCTTGCCGCACTCGTCGGCGCCCGTGCCGGGGCGTACGCAGCGCGCGGTGCCGTCCTTCGTCTCCCAGCCGTGGGCCTTGAGCAGGGACGTGGCCTTCGCCACGGAGAACGGGTAGCGATCGCGTTCCATCGCCTTCGACAGGTACTGGCTCTTCGGCGTGACCGGCACCGGGCCGAGCGTCGGCGTCGCGCTGCCCTGCCAGATGACGTCGCTCATCGCCTTCTGGTCGACGAGGTGCTGCATCGCGCGGCGGATGTAGAGCTGACGCATCAGCGGGCCCGCGTGGGTGGAGTTGAAGTTGTAGACGATGTACGTCGCCGCCCAGCCCTCCCACGGATCGACGCGATAGCCCTTGTCCTCGAACTTCCCCTTCTGCGCCATGACCGACGGCGGGATGTAGCCGTAGTCGACGCCGCCCGAACGCAGCACGTTGTACTCGGAGTCGGCGGTGGTGAAGGGCTTGAAGACGACCTTGTCCAGGTGCGGGCGCTGGGACCTCGGCCCGGTGAACTTCTCGTTCGGGACGATGGTGACCTGGCCGCTGTCGCGCCAGCCCGCCAGCTTCCAGGGCCCGTTGACCGTCTTCCACAGCGGGTCGGAGCCGTACGAACCGAGGCTCTTCCCGTGCCGGGTGAGGCGGGCGAAGACTTCCTTCGCGCCCTTCTTCGTCCGGTCGAAGTCGCCGACGGGGCCGCCGTCGGTCTTCGCGCCCCAGGCGTGCTGGGGCAGCGCCCGCATCAGCGTGAGCTGGTTGGCGGTGAACCAGTCCGGGTTGTACGCCCGGCTCAGGTGCAGCCGCACCGTGTGGTCGTCGAGCGTCTCGAACCGCTTGACGTTGTCGGGCATCGTGCCGACCGAGTAGCTGCCCCAGTTCGCCTTGTTGGCCTTCAGGAGGTTGAACCAGAACTCCAGGTCGCGGGCCGTGACCGGCTTGCCGTCGGACCACTTCACGCCCTCGCGCAGCGGCACGGTCACGGTCTTGTTGCCGTCGGAGTACTTCGGCTTCAGGCCGAGCGTGCTCGGCCCGTGCGTGGTCAGCCCGCCCTTGTCCTTGTCGAGGACGGCGTCGTACACCGGCATGAACAGCAGGAACTGGATGCCCGCGTTGTACGAGCCGCCGTAGCCCGGCGGGCCGATCGGGAAGATCCAGTTGGGCGTCGCGTTGGGCGGCAGGGCCATGGTCGCGGTGCCGCCCTCGACCGGGACGCCGCCGGTCGGACCCATGTCGACGCGGCCGCCCTCGCGGGTGCACCCCGTGAGGACCGCGAGCACGAGGCCTGCGGCTGCGGCTGCCTTGAGTGAGCGCATGGTGGTGGGCCTCCAGGAACTGCCGGGACCGATCCGTACACGTGAGCGGTAGGGAGGCCCGAACGCTAGGCCTGCGAGGAAAAGCAAGTCAAGAGCTTCGTTCGGCAAAGAATGCGAAAGGTCGGAAGTTCGGGCGCCTTTCTTGGAAGGTCTGGTCAACTTCGTTCGTCGCGACCTAGTGTTCGGCTCGTACTCGAAGCAACTCGTCGAACGAACGGGGTCGGTATGGCCAGCAACGCACACGGCGAACCCGGATCGGCGCAGCACATCGTGCGGCTGGTCTCGTCGGGCGCGGCCGCCTCCAGGGCCGACCTGGTGCGGGAGCTGGGACTCGCGCCGTCCACCGTGTCGCTGCGCGTCCAGGAACTCGTCGCCGCCGGCGTGCTCACCGAGTCCGGCGAGGGCGCTTCGCGCGGCGGGCGCCGCCCCCGGCTCCTGCGGGTGCGCGCCCAGGGCGGCGTCGCGCTCGCCGCCGACCTCGGCAGCCACCACGCTCGGCTCGGCGCGGTCGACCTCGACGGCACCGTCCGCGACACCGCCGACCTGCCGCACGACATCACCGCAGGACCCGAGTCGGCCGTGGACTGGCTGTGCGAGCGCGTCACCGAACTCGCCGCGCGGGAACGCGCGGCGGGCCGCACCGTGCGCGCCCTCGGCGTCGCCTTCCCCGGCCCCGTCCGCCCCGGCGAGGGCCGCGTCCTCAGCCCGTCCCGCATGCCCGGCTGGCACCGCTACCCGCTGCGCGAGGTCCTCGCCGATCGCCTCGGCCTGCCCGTGTCCGTGGAGAACGACGCCACGATGATGGCCGTCGGCGAGCACGCCGCGGCCCGCCCCGAGCTCGACCACATGGTCGTCGTGAAGGCAGGCCGGGGCATCGGCAGCGGGGTCATCGCCTCCGGCCGCCCGCACGACGGCGCGAACGGCGCGGCCGGGGACATCAGTCACGTACGCGTCGAGGAGGCGGGCGACCGGCCGTGCAGCTGCGGGAACATCGGCTGCCTGGAGACCGTCGCGAGCGGCGCCGCCCTGATCCGCGAACTCGCCCGCCAGGGCGTGGAGGTGGCGACCACGGGCGAACTGCTCCGGCTCGTCGCGGACGGCGATCCGCTGGCGACCACCCTGGTGCGCACCGCCGGCCGCCACATCGGCGCGGTGCTCTCCGTCGTCGTGAACTTCTTCAACCCGCAGGCCGTGGCCCTCGGCGGTGTCCTCGCCACCGCCGAGCCGCTGGTCGCCGCCGTCCGGGGCGTGCTCTACGAGCGCTGCCTGCCCGTGTGCACCGCCGACCTGGAAATCACCACCACGGTGACGGGACCGGACGCGGGGCTGCTCGGCGCGGGCCTCACCGCCCTGCGCCGTCATCTGCGGACGGGGCCCGCCGCCCAGAGTCCCGCCACGGACCGGGACCCGTCCGGCGCCCCCACCCGGGACTCCACCCCCGAGGAGCCCTCCGCCCCCGCCGACCAGGAAGAGAGCGCATCCGCATGACCACCGCCCCGGCCGCCCCCGCGACCGCCCCGCCCGTCACCCACCGCCGCCTGCGCGTCGGCATCGGCGGCATCGGCATCGAGTCCTCCACGTTCTGCCCGCACCGCTCCACCGCCGACGACTTCCGCCAGACCCGCGGCCAGGAACTCCTCGACCGCTACACCTGGACCCGGGCGGACTCCGACCTGGCGGACCTCGTCGAGTGGGTGCCCCTGCTGCACGCGACCGCGCTCCCGGGCGGGCCCGTGGAGGCCGAGTCGTATCTGGCCCTCAAGGACGAACTGGTCACCCGCATCCGGCAGGCGGGCCCCCTCGACGGGCTCGTGTACGACATACACGGCGCCATGAGCGTCGTCGGCCTCACCGACGCCGAGGCCGACCTGACCGAAGCTGTCCGGGCGGCCCTCGACTCCGTCGGTACCCCCGACGGCACCGGCCGCCCCATGATCTCCACCGCCATGGACCTGCACGGCAACGTCTCCCACCGCTTCGCCGCGCCCGTCGACCTGCTCACCGCGCACCGCCTCGCCCCGCACGAGGACGCCTGGGAGACCCGCGAGCGCGCGGCCCGCAACCTGGTGCGCTGTCTGCGCGAGGGCAGCCGCCCGCACCGCGCCTGGGTGCAGGTGCCCGTCCTCCTTCCGGGTGAGAAGACCAGCACCCGCCTGGAGCCCGCCGCGTCCCTGTACGCCTCGCTCGCCGACATAGAGAAGCTGCCCGGCATCCTCGACGCAGCGATGTGGGTCGGCTACGCCTGGGCGGACGAGCCGCGCTGCCAGGCCGCGATCGTCGTCACCGGCGACGACGCCGAGCGCGCCGCCGCCGAGGCGCGGAAGCTGGCCCTGCGCTACTGGGAGGCCCGGCGCGACTTCGTCTTCGTCGGCCCGACCGGCAGTGCCGAGGAGTGCGTCGAGCAGGCCGTGGCCTCGACGAAACGGCCGTTCCTCATCAGCGACTCCGGCGACAACCCGACGGCCGGGGGCGCGGGCGACCTCGCGTACATGCTCGGCAAGCTCCTGGAGAACGACGCGATCCGCTCCGGCGAGGTCACCGCCGTGCACCCGGGCATCACCGACCCGGTCGCGGTCGCCCGCTGCTTCGAGGCGGGCGTGGGCGCGGAGGTGACGCTCTCCGTCGGCGGCAAGGTCGACGCGGGCCACGGCGGACCGTACGAACTCACCGGCACCGTCGAGGCGTTGCAGCGCGCCACCGACCAGAAGGACCGGGCCGAGGGCGGCGCCTACGACCGGGGCGTGGACATGGCGGCGGTCCGGGCCGGCGGGCTCACCCTGATCCTGGTCGAGCGCCGCAAGCCCTTCCACACGCTGGCCGACTTCACGGGCCCGGCCGAGGGCGGCCTCGGCATCGACCCGCGCACGTACGACCTGGTCGTCGTGAAGATCGGCTACCTGGAGCCGGAGCTGTACGACATGGCGGCCGACTGGCTGCTCGCGCTCACCCCGGGCGGCGTCGACCAGGACCTCAAGCGGCTCGAGCACCACCGCGTGGAGCGGCCCTTGTACCCCTTCGACGAGGACGCGTACGAAGATGGCGCGGGCCCCGACCTGACGGCGGCCCTGCTGCCGCCGCTCACCCCGCACCGCGCCTGACGCCCGAGAGGAACAGCCCGCATGAAGCGTGCCGCCACCCTGTCCGCCCTCGTCTGTCTGCTCGCCGTCACCGCCGCCGCCCCCGCGGCGCCGGACGCGGGCCGCGGCCACCACCCCGCGCCCGGCAAGGCCACCCTCCTCGACTCCGTGCCGAAGAAGGGCGTCCTCAAGGTGTGCACGACCGGCGACTACCGCCCCTTCACGCACCGCGAGGCCGACGGGACGTACAGCGGCATCGACATCAGGATGGCCCACGACCTCGCCAAGTCCCTCGACGCCGAGCCGAAGTTCGTCGCCACCACCTGGAAGGAGATCGTCGACGACGTCGCGGACGGGCGCTGCGACATCGCCGTCGGCGGCGTCTCCATCACGCTGGCGCGCGCCCGTCAGGTGGCCTTCAGCGAACCGACCCGCGAGGACGGCAAGACGCCGGTCGTGCGCTGCGCCGACAAGGCCCGCTTCGGGGACGGGGCGCTGGCCGACATCGACAAGCCCGGCACCAAGGTCGTCGTCAACCCCGGAGGCACCAATGAGCAGTTCGCCCGCGCGCACATCAAGCGGGCCTCCCTCGTCGTGCACCCGGACAACTCCACGATCTTCAAGGAGATCATCGACGGCCGCGCGGACGTGATGATGACCGACGCCAGCGAGACCCGCTACCAGGCGAAGATCCACCCCGAGCTGTGCTCGCTCCACCCCGAGAAGCCCTTCACCTTCGCCGAGAAGGCCTACGCGGTGCCGCGTGCGGACGCGCAATTCAGGGAGTACGTCGACCAGTTCGTGCACCTCGCGACGCACGACGGGACGTACGCGGCGTACGAGGCGGAGTGGCTGAAGTAATCCGGTGGAGGTAGGTGGCCGGGCCATGTACCGTGGCGCGGTCACCTGGCCGACCGGGCATCTTTCCTGGTCAGCGCCGTCTCCTAGGAAAGAAGCAGGGCAGTGGAACACAGCGGATGGGCCGACGAACGGTTCGGGGCGGTCGCGGACGTCTTCGCGGCGAACTTCGCCGAGTTCGACGAACTCGGTGCGGCCGTCACCGTGTTCGTCGACGGCCGCGAGGTCGTGAACCTGTGGGGCGGCGTCGCCGACCAGCACACCGGCCGGGCCTGGCAGCAGGACACCGTCGTCCCCGTCTTCTCCTGCGCCAAGGGCATCGTCAGCGTCTGCGCCCACCTGCTCGCACAGCAGGGGCGCCTCGACCTGGACGCCCCGGTCGCCACGTACTGGCCGGAGTTCGCCCGCGGCGGCAAGGAGTCGATCACCCCGCGCATGGTGCTCGGCCACCGCGCCGGGCTCCCCGTCCTCGACGCCTCCCCGGCCTTCGCGGAGATCACCGCCTGGACGCCGGTGGTGCGCGCCATCGAGGAGCAGGAACCGCTGTGGGCACCCGGTGAGACGTACGAGTACCACGCCCACGTCTTCGGCTTCCTCCTCGGCGAGGTGATCCGCCGGATCACCGGACTCACCCCGGGCGCCCACTTCCGTGAGGCCGCCGCCGACAAGCTGGGCCTGCGCACCTGGATCGGCCTGCCGGAGCGGGAACGCGGCTCCCTGGCGCGGCTCGTGGAGGCACCGGGCAGGCCGCCGATGCCCGGCCCCGAATCGATGCTCACCCGCATGGTCACCATGAACGGCGCCTTCGTCTTCCCCGGTGTCGACGTCCCGCACGGCTGGAACGACCCCGCGCTCCTCGGCGCCGAGATCCCCGGTGCGGGCGCGGTCTCCTCGGCGCACGGCCTGGCCGCGCTGTACGCGGCCGCCGCGACCGGAGTCGACGGATCCGAGCGGCTGCTCAGCCGCGAGACCGTCACCGACGCGGTGCGCGAGCAGTCCGGCGGCACCTCGTGGCTCGGCTTCGACATGGGGGTCCGCTGGGGCTCCGGCTTCCTCCTCGACGCCCCGGACTTCCGCCCCGCCCTGGGGCCGCGCAGCTTCGCCAACGACGGCGCGGGCGGCCAGTTCGCCTTCGGCGACGACGAGTTCGGGGTGGGCTTCGCGTACGTCGCCAACAAGATGATCGGGCACGGCGACGCGCGCGCCAACCGCCTCGTCGCGGCCGTACGGGAGTGCCTGGGGGAGCGCGGAACGCCCGCCTTGGGGTAATCCCTGGGCCCGTCCCCGAGGACGCGGCGCGCGCGGCGGTTCTACGGTGGCAGCGCCAGGAGCGGCAGGAGTCGGGGGACTTCTGCGACGGGGGGCTCCTGCTGAGCGGCTATCGGCCGGAGGTCCGGACATGCACCCTTCCCGCAGGCGCTGCGTACACAGCGGGACGAGCGGACGGCTCGCCACGACCAGCACCGACGACATCGACGCGCTCGTGGCGAGCCTCAAGGACCGGCCGCGCGTGGTCCTGCACTTCCACGGCGGGCTCGTCGACGACGTGCTCGGGTTCGCCACCGCCGAGCGGCTCACACCGGTGTACGAGGCGGCGGGCGCCGAGCCCGTGTTCTTCGTGTGGAGCAGCGGCCTCCTGGAGACCCTGCAGGGCAACCTGCCGCAGATCCTCAGCGAGGGAGTCTTCCAGACGCTCCTGAGCCGGGTGACCCGCTACGCCGCCGGAGTCGTCTTCCAGCGCCCCGGCCAGCGCGCCGCGGGGTCGCTCACCGCCCCGCCCGCCCGGGCCGTGGCCGCCGAACTCGCCCTGCTGCGCACCGGCCAGGAACCCTACGCCCGCCTGACCCCGCCCGCCGCCGTACCACCGCTCGGCGAGGCCGAACGCGTCCTCATCACCGCCGAACTGTCGGCGGACACCGAACTCGCCGACCGCAACCGGGAGATCGTGGGCTCGGTCCTGCGGTCGGCGCCCACGACGACCGCCGCGCGCGATATCGACGGGGGGCGCGCGGCGGTCGCCACACTCATGTCACCGGACACGGTGGCCGAACTCGCCGCGGACACCGACGGGGGCAACCGGCGCGCCCTCGTCACCTCCGCGCTCCTCGTGCGCAAGACCGTGCGCGTCATCGCCGCCGTCGTGGGCCGCTTCCGGCTGCGCACCGACCACGGCCTGTACCCGACCGTCGTCGAGGAGATCCTGCGGGAGTTCTACGTCGCCAACGTGGGCGCCGCCGTCTGGGACGCCATGAAGCGGCAGACGGCCGACACGTTCGCGGCGTCCGACGAGATCCGCGCGGGCCGCTACTTCCTGGACCGCTTCAGCCAGCTCCTCGCCTCCGGCAGCCGCCCCAAGGTCACCGTCGTCGGCCACAGCGCGGGCGCCGTCTTCATCGGCAACCTGCTCACCGACCTCGCCCGCAGGCGCGCCGCCGCCGAAGACCCGCTGCCCGCCGACTTCCGCGTCCGCGACGTCGTCCTCCTCGCGCCCGCCTGCACCGTCACCCAGCTCGCGCCGGTCGTGCGGCTGCGCCGTGAACTCTTCGACCGGCTGCGGATGTTCACGATGACCGACCCTGCCGAACGCGCCGACCACCTGGTGCCGCTGCTCTACCCGAGGTCGCTGCTGTACTTCATCTCCGGCGTCCTGGAGCGCGGGCCCGCCCGGCAGTCGGCCGTCGCGCCGATCGCCGGCATGCAGCGCTGGTACACCGCCGACGGAGCCTTCGGCGGACAGGACTCCGAGGACCTGAGGGCGTTCCTCGCGGCGGACCCGCGGCGCACCGTGTGGTCGCCCGTGGCGGCGGGCGAGCCGGGGCTCAGCTCCGGCGCCCGTACGCACGGCGCGTTCGACGACGACCCCGAGGTCCTGGCCAGCCTCGCGCGGATGCTCGCCGACTGACGGGCGCACGGGCTCACACACGGGTGCACAAGGGGGAAGCCCGATGAACGACCTGCACTACGCCGTGGTCGTCGGCATCAACCGCTATCCGGCGATCAGCGACCTGAGCGGCGCGCGCGGCGACGCGGCACGGTTTCACGACTGGCTCGTGGACTCGGCCGGAGGCGACGTACCGGCGCGGAACGTCGCGCTCGTCACGGCCACCGAACGCGACGAGCGCGAGGCCGACGTGATGAGCGCCGTCCCGACCCGCGAGAACGTCAACCGCGCCCTGTACCGGACCCACTGCGCGGTCCGCGCCGCCGTCGCGGACGGCGGCGACTGGGCCGAGACCCGGCTGTACGTGTTCCTCGCCGGGCACGGCATCGCCCCGTTCGGCGGCGACGCCGCGCTGCTCATGGCCAACGCCGCGATCGACCTGCTCGGCAACCACATCGCCGTACGCCCGTATCTCTCCTGGTACGAGTCGGCGTCGCCGTTCCACGAGATCGTCTTCTTCGCCGACTGCTGCCGCACCCGCTTCGGCGGCGTCACCGCGTTCGGGCCGCCCTTCACGGACACCACCGAGGCTCCCGACAAAGTCGAGTGCTTCGTCGGCTACGGCTCGGCGCTCGGCGATCCCGCCTACGAACAGCTCTCGCCCCACCCCGACCAGTCGCGCGGGCACTTCACCAGCGCCCTCCTGGAGGGCCTGCGCGGGGCGGGCGGCGGCACCGTCACCGCCGAGGGCGAGGTGACCTCCGACAGCCTCGCGCGCTACGTACGCCGCCACGTCCTCGACCGCACGGCCGGGGAACTCGTCCCGCAGGAGGCCCGGTTCCTGCGGGAGACCAGCAACCCGATCGTCTTCGCCAGGGGGCTCGGCGGCGTCGGGTCGTACCCGGTGACCCTGCGCTTCCCGCCGGGCTTCACGGGCGGCGTCGAACTGCGCGGCCGGGGCTTCGACGAGCCGCGCAGGCTCGACATCGACGGGGACCATGTCGCGTCCCTGGTGCCCGGGCTCTACAAAGTCGTCGCGGACAGCCTGACCGCGCCGGAGTTCAGGGACGGCGGATTCTTCGAGGTGGTCACCGGGGGTGGCAGCGTTGTCCAGTTCTGACCAGCCGCGTACGGAGGAGGCCGAGCGGCGCCCGGAGGTGCCGTTCGTCGTCATCCCCGACACCCCGTCGGTCCTCATCACCGTGACCGACGAGGCCCTGACCGAGGTCGCCCACGGCATGGGCACCATGGAGACGACCGTCGCCCCCGGCATCTACCGCATCGAGCAGCGCTTCGCGGGCGCCGTGGCGAGCCAGTTCGTCGAGGTCGGCACGACCGCCTTCACCGCCCGCCTCCCCCTGCCCCGCGTCCCCGCCCCCGCCCCCGTCGAACGCACCGTCACCACGCGGGCCGCGCACCGCGAGGCCACCCTGCGCTGGAGCACGGAATCCACGCATCGGCGGGGCCGGCCCAGCCTGATGGTGCTGCTGCGCAACCTGCGCCGCGACTGGCACCTCGACCCCGGCGCCCTCCAGATCACCGACGGGAGCGGCACGGCCGTGGACGGCGGCGAGCCGGGCTGGCGGGCCGACCCGCAGCAGGGCTGGGCCGCCTGGAGCGGCCGCCTCGCGCCCGGGGGCTACCGGCTGCGGCGGCGCGAACCGTCCGGCGACGGGCTGCCGCTGGCCCAGGCCCTGTGGGTGTCGGAGGGCTGGACCACCCTCGTCTTCGTCGGCAACGGGCCGAACGGGCCGCTGCCGCAGCACGCCACGGTCGAGATGGCCCCGCTCGGCACCGGCTGGCGCCCGGCCGACGAGGCCCTGAACCTCGCCCGCGAGGCCGCCCTCTCCGGGCTGCGCCAGGGCATGGACCTGACGTCGGAACGGCAGCTGTTCCCGATGCTCGAATCGGGGCACCCCGACCCGTTCCTCGGCATCCTCGGCGCGCACGCGATGCTCCTCGACCGGGCGCCCGACCTGCGCCGCCTCGACCAGGTCGTCCGGCGCCTCGCCCCGCACGTCCCCGGGCACCCCGACCTCGCCGCGCTCAGCACGCTGTTCGACGGGGCGGCCCCGCAGGTCTCGTCGCCGCCGATGCTGGCCGCCTCCTGCCAGCTCCTCATCCGGGCCGACGGCGCCGACCCCGGAGTGATCAAGGACGGTTCGACGGCGGAGCGCGTCGCCGAGCACCTGGTCGGGCGCGGTGTCTGGACGACGTGGCTGGAGGAGGACCGACGGCCCGCGGCGGGGGCGGGCGGCGGCCTCACGGCGGCTGCCGCCGGGCCCTCGGCGGCCGACCCGGTGAACCGGGTCCAGGCGTACGTGCGCGAGATCGCGACCCTCGCCGACAAGCCCGTGGACGAGGTCCTGCGGGACGTACCGCGCGACGAGCTGTGCCGCAGGACGGGGTTGCCGCACCGGCCGGTGGAGCGGGCGATCGAGCGGTTGCGGGAGTCGGGGGAGGGCTGAGCGGGGGCGGGGTGGGGTCGGGCAGCGGAGTCCGGCCCCGGAGTCGGGGGAGGAGTGGAGGGGCCGGGCGGCTCGGGGGAGCCCGGCCCCTCTGGCATGGGTGTGGGGGCAGCCCTGTGGACGGGTGGAGTGAGGCAGTCCCGAAGGCGGGTGGACGGCGAAAGCCGGCGGGCAGGCGGACGGCGAAAGCGCGACGGCCGGTGGGCCGCGTGGGCGCGCGGGGAGGGGCAGGTGCCCCGCGGGTCGGCCGTGTCGCGGCCTCCCGCGGAACGTGGGCACCCCGTCCAGGGCATGAGCGACCACCCAGGTGGTGGCCGTGACGGCCGGCGCGTCGCTCAACCAGGGGAGATCCCCCTTCTCCCCGCATCCTGGACGGGGCACGTCCCATCGTGACGGCCGGGCGTCACCGCGGCGTCACATCATCCGTGGGTGCCGTGTCCGGCGCCCCGCCCCCGCGATCCCGGAGCGTGCCCGTCCTCCCGCCCGCACGAGGAAGGACCACCGCGCCCCTCACACCAGAGCGTGCCGCAGCATCGAGGAGAACTGGCCCGATGGCTCCACGCCGAGTTCCCTCAGGAGGAGTTCGCGGAACGTCTCGTACTGCCGCACCGCCTCCGTGAGGTTGTGCTCCGCGAGGTGCACGGACACGACCGCGCGGTGGGCGCTCTCGCGCAGCGGGTCGACGCGGGTGCTCTCCAGGGCGGCCTCCAGCGCGGGCGCGTACAGGCGCCGGGCGACGAGCCGCGCCGACAGCGCCTCCAGGGCGTGCAGCCGCAGCTGGTGCAGCCGCTCGCGCTCGAAGGCCACCCAGTCCTGTTGCCAGCCGGGCAGCAACTCGCGTCCGCAGAGCAGCACTTGGTAGGCCGTCCGCATCCGTTCCCGTGCCGCGGACAGGGCGTCACCGGACAGCACGTGGTGTGCCGCGTGGGTGAGGTCCTGGATGTCGACGCGCACCCGGTGGCTGAGCGAGAGGGCGCCGTCGTGGGTGTCGGTGAGCGCCGAACCCGCCCCGTTGAGCCGCCACACCGCGGTGCGCAGGCTGGCGCGGGCCCGCGCCTCGGTGACGTCGGGCCACAGCGTGCCCGCGAGCGCCGAGCGTGTGGCCGTGCCGCACAGCGCGAGCCGCGCGAGCACCTGACGGCCGCTCGCGGGGACGTCCAGCGGCTCACCGGCGCGGGCGTCGAGACAGCCCGGGTCGTCCGGACACACGGCGGTGCAGTCCGGGTTCCCGCAGGCGGGTTCCGGCGCCTCCCGGCTGAGGAGGAATCCCCCGAGCAGCCGCAGCCGCAGTGTCGGCCGCTCCTCCCCGGCCGCCCCGTACCTGATGGAAACCATCGGGCCACCTCCAGTGGGCTCCCGCGTTCGCCCTGCCCTACCGGCTCGACCGTACGAGCGGGGCGCGGCGCGCGCCTCCGGGACCGTGCCGGGGATTACCCCGGTTCCCTCAGCCCGCCGACGGCGACGAGGACGGCGGCCCGAGCCGTCGGACGAGGCCGATCCGCGAGGTGATCCCGAGCTTCGCGTAGGTGTGGCCCAGGTGGTATTCGATGGTCTTGACGCTCAGGGCGAGCGCCGTGGCGATCTGACGGTTCGTGAGGCCCTGGGCGGCGAGGCGTGCCACGGCCAGTTCCTGGGGGGTGAGCGTCCCGTCCAGGGCGTCGGCGGCGGCGTCCCGCTCCCGGCCGTCCGCCGGAAGGTCGGGCGCCGCCCGGCCGCAGGCGTTCAACTCCCTGAGGCACAACGCCCGGTAGGGCCCCGCGCCGAGCGCCGTCATCGTCGTGTACGCGGCCTGCAACTGCGCGATCGCCAGGGACCGGCGGCCGATCCTGCGCAGGAACGACCCGTGGTCCAGCTCCACCCGCGCCCGCACGAACGGCATCGGGACCTGCGCCGCGTGGTCCTGAGCCCGCGCGAACGCCGCCTGCGCGCGCTTGGGGTCACGGCGCGCGGCGGCCAGATTGCCCCGGGCCCGCGCGGCCGCGGCGAGCGATCCGTGCCGGGCACGGGCCCGCGCCCGCTCCTCGAACGGGCCGAGCACCGCCTCCGCCTCGTCCAACTCGCCGAGCTGCACCAGCGCGTCGCCGAGCAGCGGCTGCCAGTCGACCACGCCCGGTTCGTTGACGCCGTCCTGCTCGGCGAACCGCAGCAGCGGCCGCAGCGCGTCCGCGGCCTCCTGCGGCTCGCCGCGCGCGTCCGCGAAGTGGCCCCGCGCGCACACCGCGTACGCGTACGCGACGGGTGTCTCGGCGCCGCCCGGCACGTCGAGGGCGGTCCGCAGATGGTCCGACGCACGCTCCCAGGCGCCCCGCGCGGCCAGGATCTGCGCGGACACGCCGTGCGTGACGGGCTTCAGCCACGACTGGTCGGTGTCGTCGGCGATCGACGCGGACGACTCGGCGTGGATCAGCGCCTCGTCCCAGGCGCCGAGCCGGTGCAGGGTCTGGGCGAGCGCGGACGCCGAGAGCAGCCGCAACGGCACGGTCGTGGTCCGGCAGTTGGCGACAGCGCCGAGCAGATCCTGGCGCGCCCCCGGCAAATCGTCCGACCACAGCTTCAACTGCCCGCGTGCGAGGAGCAGATCGATGCTCTTGAGCGGCACGATCATGGGGTCTGGCAGATCCGCAGCGAGCGCGATGCCTTCCTTGGCGCGGCCGCTGAGGCCCAGGGCGATGAGGTGGTTGAAGCGCAGCATGCGGCTCGGTCCCTGCGCGGTGGACAGACGCTGAGCGCGTTCGGCCCACTGCGCGGCGAGCGCGGCCCGGCCGCACATCACGGCCGCGTAGCTCAACTGCTCGGCGGCACGGGCCGCGAGGGACGGGTCCCGCTCGCGGTCGCACTGCTCCCAGGCGTCCGCGAGCAGCGTCCGGGCCGCCTCCGTACGCCCCTGTACGCGCGCCACATAGCCGCGTACGTACCCGCGCAGTGCCGGATCGGCCCCGTCGGGCACGCCGTTGGCCAGCTCGGCTGCCTCTTGGACCCGGCCGTCGAGCAGCAGCGCCTCGACGGCCTCGACGGTGAGCCGGTCCCGCTCCCGCGGGCTCGTCGCGACGCGTGCGGCGTGCCGCAAGTGCGTGCCCGCGACGGCCCACTGGCCGGTCGCGGCCTCGCGGCGCGCGCAGGTCGCCAGCGCGTCGGCGAGCTGCTCGTCGGGTCCGGTGGCGGCGAGGACGCGGTGGCGCAGCTTGGTGTACTCGTCGTCGACCAGCTCCGCGGCCCGGGTGTGCAGGGCGGCGCGCTGGGCGGGCCCGATGTCCTGGTAGACCGCCGCGTGCACCAGCGGGTGCGGGAAGGCGACCTCGGGGGCCACCCCGGCTGGGGTCTCGCGTAACAGGCCCGCCTTGACGGCCCGTTCGAGCGCGGGCAGCGGCTGGGCGACGCGCGCGAGGCGGGCGGCGGTGCGCAGCCGGCAGGAGAGGCCGAGCACGCTCACCGCCTGCACCAGGCGCTGGGTGGCCGCCCCGCAGTCGGCGAGGTTGGCGAGCACCAGCATGGCGTACGACCGGGGCGCGGGCAGCGGCGTCGCCACGTCGAGCAGGACGTCGGGCGGGACCTGGCCGAGCAGCGCGCGGGCGTGCAGCGGATTGCCGTGCGTGTGGGTGTGCAGTCGCTGCGACGCCGAGTGCGGAAGGCGCGCGGAGCCCAGGCGCACGCTGAGCGCGGCCAGCTCGCCGGGGCTGAGGCCGTCGAGGGCGAGGCGGCGCGTGGGGGTGTCGGTGAGCAGGCGGCGCAGCCCGTCGGGCAGTTCGGGCACCTGCGGGTCGCGCAGCGCGACGATCGCGAGGACCCGGTCGTGGCGCAGCCGTCGCAGCGCGAACGTCAGGGCGTTCAGGGACTCGGGGTCCGACCAGTGCGCGTCGTCCACGACGAGGACCACGGGCCCCTTGCCCTGCACCTCGCTCAACAGGTCGAGCAGCCCGAACCCGGCCGCGAGCGGCGGCAGGTTCGCGTGCAGGGACTGCGGTACGCGGACGAGTCCGGCCAGGGTCTCGGGCACCGGCAGCGGGCTCTGCCCGACGAGCTGGGCGAGCACGCCGCACGGCAGCGCGCTCTCGTTCTCCTCACCGCTCGCGTGCAGCACGCAGGTGCCGTGCACCGAGTCGAGGAACCGGCGCACCAGCGCCGTCTTGCCGATGCCGCCGGGCCCTTCGAGCAGCACGAGCCGCGGCGAGCCCGCGCAGACAGCGGCGAAGTCCTCCTGAAGCGCGGCCAGTTCGTGCGTGCGTCCGCAGAACGCGTCGCCGGGCGGCGGGGCGTGGAACAGGTCGTGCGCTGTGTCCTCGGGTGTCATCACCGCCCCCGCGCATCGGCACCGGCCGCGGGTGACCCGAAAGGGACAGTGACCCGTGCCGGGCGCATGGCCAGGACACCACGATGAGGGGCGACCGGCGCTCCGCACAAGGCGAATTCCGACTTCCGTGCATGAGGACTAGCCAGGCCGCAGCCGTGCGGACGCTCGTTCGACCGCCTGCTACGGAGCGGTCAGCCCGCCGCCCGGCGGCTCCCGGCGCGGCGTGTTCCGCCCGGCGTCCGGCGACTCCTGGTGCGCAGGCGTGTCCGGGCCCGCGCCTTCCGGCAGCGGCGGTTCGAGCAGCGCGAGAAGTTCGAGCCAGCCGTGGAAGGGCCGCGGACTCCCGCAGCTCTCGGCGGCGACGCTCCCGCACACACCGTCGTGCTCGCGGTACACCTCGATGACATAGCGCACAACGCCTCCCGGGGACCGGCCCAGGGCGTGAGCCGTGACGCATGGCGACGCCGCCCAGAGTAGAAGCGCCCCGCCGGGCGCCGCGTCGGTGCGGCACCTAGGGAAATCCCTAGGGTGGCGCGGGAGTTGTGGCCGTAGGTGCCAGGGGCGTCCGGTGCGTGTGCTGCACAGGGTGCGTGGTGTGCGCGGGCCGCGGTCTGCGGCGCCAGGCCCCTCGCGTGCGTCGCCGCAGCTGGGAAGGCCCTGTCGTCAGCCCGGCCGCGGCGGTCACACGCTCGGTCGCGGCGGTGCCGATGGACAGGGCGAGGCCGGTCACGTCCTCGGCCGGATCGCTCACGACGGCGTCCGCCGAGTCGAGCACGCCGCTGACCCTTGAGACTGCCCGTGAGCCCGTGAGCCCGTGAGCCCGTGAGCCCGTGAGCCCGTGAGCCCGTGAGCCCGTGAGCCCGCGGCGCCGGGGGTACCGGGGGCGCCCGTTCCCACGCATGCCACCACACCCCTGCCCGCCACCCCAGTGACACCCGTGACCCCCCGCGCAGGCGGTGTTGCTCAGCGCAGCGTGGTGCGCGAGTGTTCCTGGCATGGATCGCGACAGGAACCACACCCCCCTCCCTCCTCCTCGTTCCTTCCAACTGTCACGCCGTCAACTGCTCGTCGCCGCAGGCGTGGCCGGGGCCGCCGGTGCCGTCGGGGTGGCGGGCGCCGGGCCTGCCGCCGCGCGGGAATCCGCCGGTGTGCCCCTGTCGTTCAGACGGGCCACCAACGGCTCGGCGACGCTCTCGCCCACCGGCGACCGGCTGGTCGCCGAGGTGCAGCACGTCCTGTGGTCCCAGCCGCGCGGCGGGGGCAGGGCGACCCCGCTCACGCCGCCCGGCCTGGAACCCAACCGGCCGGTGTACTCACCGGACGGCGACCTCATCGCGTTCTGCGCCTTCCAGGGCGGCGGCTTCCACATCTGGACCATGCGTCCCGACGGCTCGGAGGTCGAGCAGCGCACCGAGGGCCCCTGGGACGACCGCGGTCCGGCCTGGTCGCCCGACGGCACACGGCTCGCCTTCGCCTCCGAGCGCGGCGGCGACCCGGTCGCGGGCAGCCCCTACCGCATCCACGTCCTCGATCTGCGCGGCGGCGAGCTGTCCCGCGTCACCGGGGTGCCGGGGCAGGGCGGCCCGCTGCAGGACGGCCCCTGGGAGGACTTCGACCCCGCCTGGTCGCCGGACGGGAAGCGGATCCTGTTCGTCCGGGCGAAGGGGGTCACCACGGCCACCGGCCTGGCCCTGGAGGCACGGACCGTCGCCGCTGTCCCGGCCGACGGGGCGGGCCCGGTCGTCGTGGAACACACCGAGACCGAGAACGCCCAGGTCATGACGCCCGCCCCGAGCCCGGACGGCCGCCGCCTCGCGTATCTGCGCACCACCCCCTCGCCCGCCGCGTCCTGCGCGCTCGTCGTCGACGGCAAGCGGGTGGACGTCACCGGCGACATCGCACCCGTACCACCGCGCTGGACGAAGGACGGCAAGCTGCTCCTGACCGTCGACGGCCGCTTCACTCTCGTACGCCCGGAAGCACCGGGCACGGCGGAGGCGCTCCCGTTCGACGGTGTGCTGCGCGTGGACCGGCCGCGCTACCGGGTCAAGGAGTACGACCTCGGGCTCGCGGAGCAGCGGGTGCGGCCCGTGCGGGGTGTGCATCTGCCCGCGCTCTCTCCGGACGGCCGCAAGGTCGCCTTCGCGGCCCTCAATTCGCTGTGGCTCGCGGACGCGAAGGGCGGCCGCGCGCCGAAGCGGCTGCGCAGGGCGGAGCCCACGCGCTATCTCCTCGCCCCGTCGTGGGCGCGGGACGGCCGTTCCCTGGTGTACGCCGACGACCGCGACGGACTCCTCGGCGTCTACCGGCGAGACCTGGCGAGCGGCAAGGAGACCGCGCTGGCGACGGGCGGCCGGGTGCACCCGGCGCTCTCGCCCGACGGCCGCAGGCTCGCCTGCCTCGACATGACCGGCAGGCTCGTCGTGCGCGACCTGGACACGGGCACCGAACGCGTCCTCGCCGACCCGCTCGGCGGCGGCGGGATTCCCGGGCGGCCGAGCTGGTCGCCGGACGGCCGCCTGCTCGCCCTGTGCGACCGCAACCGCCTCAACCTCCGCTTCCGCGAGGGCTACAACCTCATCCGTGTCGTCGACGCCGACACCGGTACCGCCCGGCTGCACGCCGTCGCGCCGCACACGTCCGTCGCCGACCGGTACGACTCCGGGCCCGTCTGGTCGCCGGACGGGCGCTGGATGGCTGTGATCGTCGAGTCCGCGCTGTGTCTGCTGCCCGTCGCCCCCGACGGCAGCCCGCGCGGCGAGCTGCGCACCCTCACCACCGAACCCGCCGACCACCCCACCTGGTCGGGCGACTCGAAGACGCTCCTGTACCTGTCGGGCGCCAAGCTGCGCCTCATCGGCGTCGACGGCGGCCACGCCCGCACCGTGCGCGTCCCGCTCGACCAGCGCAGGCCCGCGCCCGCCGACACGGTCGTACACGCCGGACGGCTCTGGGACGGCACCGGCGACACGGTCCGGGAGGACGTCGACATCGTCGTACGCGGCGGGCGCGTCGCCGCCGTCGAACCGCACCGCGCCTCCCGCGCGGGCACCCTCCGGCGCGTCGACGCCTCGGAGCGCACCGTCCTGCCGGGGCTGTGGGACACCCACACCCACCCGTGGCAGAGCACCTACGGCGGCCGCCAGACCGTCGGCCAGCTCACGTACGGGATCACCACGGCCGTCTCGCTCGGCGGCTTCGCGTACGAGCAGGCGCGCCTCCGCGAGGCCGTCGCCACCGGGCAGCTCGCCGGGCCCCGCCTGCTGACCACCGGCGAACTCCTCGACGGCGGGCGCGTCGCGTACAGCATGGGCCGCGCCCACCGCACCCGCGCGGGCCTGCGCCGCTCCCTGGAACGGGCCGCGCAGCTCGACTGGGACTTCGTCAAGACCTATGTGCGGGCGCCCAATTGGGTGATGGAGGAGGCCGCCCGGTTCGCGCACGAACGCCTGGGCGTGCGGGCGGGCAGCCACTTCCTGTCGCCCGGCATCCAGTCCGGGCAGGACCTGACGACCCATCTGCAGGCCACCCAGCGCGCCGAGTTCGGGCACGCCATCACGGCGTCAGGGCGCGCCTACGACGACGTCACGGAGATCTACAGCGCACGGGGAGCGCGGTTCGCGATGATCGCGACGCCGTTCACCTCGGCACCGCTCCTGGGCGCCGACCCCGGCCTCGCCGACGACCCCCGGGTCACCGCCGTGATGGCGCCGTGGGACGCGGCGGCGGTCGTCAAGGGCGCGGGCACCCCGCCGACGGCCGCCCAACTGGCCACGCTGCGCACGGAGACCGACATCTACCGGCGCGTCCTCGCCGCCGGCGGCCTCGTCGCCCTCGGCACCGACCAGCCCCTCGTCCCGATCGGCCTGTCCCTGCACCTGGGCCTGCGCGCCCTGCACCGCGGCGGCCTCTCGCCGGTCGAGGCGCTGCGCACCGTGACGGTGCTGCCCGCGCGGCTCTTCGGCGTCGCGGAGGACCTCGGGACCGTCGAGTCGGGCAAGATCGCCGACCTGACGGTCGTGGACGGCGACCCGTTCACGGACTTCACGTCGCTGGTGCGGACCGTGGCGGTGCTGCGCGGCGGCACTCCGTACGAGACCGACGACCTGGTGTCCGCGTTCCCGAAGGCGACCCGGCACGCCCACGAAGGCCCCGACTGGCTGAAGGTGGGCCGCCTCATGCGGCGGGACGGCTGCTGCGATCCCGGGGCGTGAGCCCGCGGGCCGAGAACGGCGCCCGGTGCGGGGTGGGTCCCACCCCGCACCGGGCGCCGGATCGGCTCAGACGGACCGCAGGTACTGCTGCGGCACCCGTACCTCGGCGCCCAGCTCACGCGCCGCCTGCCGCGCCCACGACGGGCTGCGCAGCAGCTCACGGCCGAGCAGGACGGCATCCGCCTCGCCGTTGGCGACGATCTTCTCGGCCTGCTCGACACCGGTGATCAGGCCGACCGCGGCGACCGGCAGCCCCGTCTCCTCGCGGACCCGCGCGGCGAACGGGACCTGGTAGCCGGGCCCGACCGGGATCTTGACGCCCGCGGCGTTGCCGCCGGTGGACACGTCCAGTAGGTCGACACCGTGCTCCTTGAGGAGCGCGGCGAAGCGCACGGTGTCGTCCGCCGTCCAGCCGCCCTCCTCCAGCCAGTCGGTGGCGGAGATGCGGAAGAACAGCGGCTTGTCCTCGGGCCACACGGCGCGGATGGAGTCCACGACCTCCAGGGCGAAGCGGACGCGGTTCTCGAACGACCCGCCGTAGGCGTCGGTGCGCCGGTTGGAGTGCGGCGAAAGGAACTCGCCGACCAGATAGCCGTGCGCGCCGTGCACCTCGGCGACCTCGAACCCGGCGTCCAGGGCGCGCCGTGCGGCGTCCGCGAACTGCCGTGCCACGCCATGGATCTGAGCGACGGTCAGCTCCGTCGGTACGCTGTGCCGCTCGTCGTACGCCACCGGGCTCGGCCCGACCGGCTGCCAGCCCTCCGCCGAACCGGGCGCGAGCGGCGCGCCGCCCAGCCACGGCCGGTCGGTGGACGCCTTGCGGCCCGCGTGCGCCAGCTGGATGCCCGGGACGGTGCCGTGCTGCTTCAGGAAGCCGGTGATGCGGCGGAACGCCTCGACCTGCGTGTCGTTCCAGATGCCGAGGTCGGCCGGGGAGATGCGGCCCTCGGGGCTCACGCCGGTCGCCTCGACCAGGATCAGGCCGGTGCCGCCGGTGGCGCGCGCCGCGTAGTGCGCGAAGTGCCAGTCGTTCGGCACGCCCGCCTCCGGGCCCGACGCCGCCGCCGAGTACTGACACATCGGCGCCATCCACACACGGTTCGGGATGGTCAGCGATCGCAGGGTGTAGGGCTCGAACAGCGCGCTCACGGCGGCCTCCAGTAGTGACGGCGGCGGTACGGAAGGGGGGCGCCTGCGGCCGGGGCCGCCGGGGGTGCGCCTCCCTCTCGTACGATAGGCATCGTAGTACGGCATCTGTCAAACTACGATGAGTCTCGTACTACTCGTACACTGGAGGCGTCCGCACCGCACACGGCCGCCCCCGGCCGCACAGGGAGAGTGGAGCCGCCATGACGACCGCCGCACCGAGTGCCCGCGCGCTCGCTCACCCGGCGCGCGAGGAGATCCGCCTCGAAGGCGTGCTGCACGCGCTGTCCGACCCGCTGCGCATGCTCATCGTGCGGGAGCTGGCCGCCAGTGAGGAGGCGGGCCTGACGTGCTCCCACTTCGACCTTCCCGTCACCAAGTCCACGTCCACGCACCACTTCCGGGTGCTGCGCGAGGTGGGCGTGATCCAGCAGAACTACCGGGGCACGTCGAAGCTGAACGCGCTGCGCAGGGACGACCTGGACGCGCTGTTTCCCGGGCTCGTCGACCGTGTCCTCGACGCGGCGGCGCGGCAGGCGGAGCGGCTCGGGGCCTGACCTCTTCGGCGGTGGGCCTGCCCCGCCCGGAGTGGGCGCCGAGGCGTGCGTCGGCTCAGCCCGCCCGGCCGGGCAGTCCGCCGCGTGCCGCCGAGAGCAGCCCCGGCCAGTCCGGGATCTTCACGGAGCCGCGCCCGAGCGAACGCCCCAGCTCCGCCTCCGCCCGCTCGATCGCCAGCCATCCCGGCCACTCGACCGGCTCGGCCCCCGCGGCACGCAGCGCCACCGCCGGATCGCCCGGCACCGCCCGCTCCAGCAGGGCCGGGGCGTCGTCGAGCAGGGACAGCGCCGTCTCCTTGGCGCAGGGGCGGTTGGTGCCGATGACGCCCGTGGGGCCGCGCTTGATCCAGCCCGCCACGTACTCGCCGGGGGAGACCGTGCCGTCGCGCAGCACCCGCCCCGCCGCGTGCGGCACCGTGCCGGTCCCCTCGTCGAACGGCAGCCCCGCCAGCGGCACCCCGCGATAGCCGACGGAGCGCAGCACGAGCTGGCCCGCGATGGCCTCGTACGTCCCCGAGCCCGTCACCCCGCCACGGCCGTCCGGCAGCGTCCGCTCGAACCGCACCCCGCCGACCCGGCCGTCCGCGTCGAGCACGGCGACCGGCCGCAGGAAGAACCGCAGCCGGATCCGCCGGGCGGGTGCCTGCTCGGGCCGCCCGGCCGCCCAGCCGCGCATCACCTCGACATTGCGCCGGTTCGCGGCGGGCAGCCCCGACGGATCCGCGTACGCCGGGTCGAGTGCCAACTCCGCCGGATCCACGACGACTTCGGTGTCCGGCAGCGAGCCGAGCTCCCGCAGCTCCTTCGTGGTGAACCGCGCCTGCGACGGCCCGCGCCGCCCCACCATGTGCACCTCGCGCACCGGGCTCCCGGCGAGGACGCCCAGCGCCTCCTGCGGAATGTCGGTCGGCATCAGCTCGGCGGCGCCGCGCGCCAGCATCCGCGCGACATCCACCGCCACGTTCCCGACGCCGATGACCACGGCCGACTCCACCCCGCGCACGAAGCGGTCGGGCGGCCCCGCGCCGTTGACCGTCACGTCCGGGTGGGCGCTGTACCAGGACACGAACTCGGTGGCCGAGCAACTGCCGGGCAGGTCCTCGCCGGGCACGCCAAGGTGCCGGTCGGTGGCCGCGCCCACGCAGTACACCACCGCGTGGTACATGCCGAGCAGCCGCGCCGGTGACAGCGCCCGGGGCCCGACCTCGACGCCTCCGAAGAACCGCACCCGCTCGTGTTCCAGGACCGTACGCAGGTTGTTCTGGAGGGACTTGATCTTCTCGTGGTCCGGTGCCACGCCGTAGCGCACCAGTCCGTACGGACACGGCAACCGGTCGAGCACATCGACCCGCACGTCCGGCACGCGGTCCTGCTGCACCAGACTCTGCGCGGTGTAGACCCCGCTCGGACCCGATCCCACGACGGCGACCTGCACGGTGGCGCTCCTTCCGCGAGGGTGTCCCCGGGACGCCTTGCGGCCGGCTGCTGCCCGCCTGGCATCAGCATCGCACCCCTGTGCGCCCAGGGGGAGATGTGCCGCGACGCGCGGAGGCGGGCGTGGCGGCGCCCGCGAGCCGTGTGCCGCTGTCAGGGTGCCGTGCCCCGCACCCTCGCGCGCGCCGTTCCTGGCGGAATGTGACTGTACGGCTACCGTGCGACTGTGCAGAAAGGTTCATATCGCAACGAGAATTATCATTTCCGATCGGATGGCGGGCGGACCTGGCGGGAGCCGCAGGGGGAGGCACCGGCGTGGATGCCTGAGTCGGGTTCGGGCGGCCCGGAGATCTACGGCGGGGTGGGGGAGCTGCGCAGGGTGGGGCCTGCGGGGCTGGCGGGGGTGGATGGGCTGGTGGCCGGTCCGGCCGGTGCGGAAGGGGACGCCGCTCCGGGGGCGGACGGCTTGGAGGGGTGGGCGGTCCCAGGGGTGGCCGGGGTCGGATGGTCGGGGGAGGAGGGCTTGGTCGAGGTGTCGTCGTGGTGGGTGGACGCGGGGGGTGTGGGGGCGGGTGCGTCGGAGGGGTGGGGTGTGCCGTCGGCGGGGAGTGCGGAGGGCCGGGCGGAGGCCGTGGCGGACGGGCCCAGTTGGCCGACGGGGTGGGCCAGGGGTGTGGATGAGGGGTGGTCGGGGGGTGAGGCGCTGCGGGACGACGCCCCGCCGTCGCTCTTCCACGTGCACCTCGCCTTCGGCGGCGACGGTGGCGGCACCGGACGTGGTGGCATCGGCGACGGCGGTGCCGAGGGCGGGTGTTGCCCCGACGCGCCCCGCGGCGCCGACGTCCTCGCGGTCGTCTCGGACGGCCGGATCGCCATCGAGGAGGTGCGCGCCCGACCTCCGCTTCCCCTGGACGACCTCGCGGCGCTCGCCGCACGGATCGAGGGCCCCCTCAACGACGCCTTCCGCGGCCTGGTCGACCGGCACGGAACCGCCGACGCGCTCTGCCGGGACGGCGTCGGCCCCGCCCAGGAGCCGCCGGGCGCGCGCCGGGGCCGCCCGTCCGCGCGGCGCGGCAGCGCGGTGCGCAACGTGGCGGCGGAGGCCTATCGCGGGGCGCTGGCCGACGGCGAGGACCCCGTGCTCGCCGTGATGCGCGCGACGGGGCGCAGCCGCCGCAAGTCGCTGCGCCTGATCGCGGGGGCGCGGGACGCCGGGCTCCTGATGTCGGGCCACCACCGCCGCTAGGCGCCCGCGCCCGGGGGTGTCGGCGGCCCCGGGCCTCCGGTCACGCGTCCCTGCGCACGACCCACCTCAACCTCGCGGCCGATGAGGCCGTCACCTCACCCGGGCGCCGCGGCGTGCCCCATCAGCCCATCCCGCGCATCCGATTGATCTCACTCGTCTGCTGCGCCACGACATCGTTGGCCATCTCCTCGACGAGCAGGTTGTTGCCCTGGGAGAGCGCGTCGGTGGCCATCGTCACCGCGCCGGTGTGGTGGGTGATCATCAGCTTCAGGAACAGCTGGTCGAAGGCCTCGCCCTTGGCGGCGCGCAACTGCTTGAGCTGGGCCTGGGTCGCCATGCCCGGCATGCCCGCGTGGTCGCCGTGACCGTCATGGCCGCCATGTCCGGGCTTCGAGGGCTTCGCCCCGGCCTTCCCCTTCTTGGCGTGGACCTTCAACCACCGCTCCATCGCGCCGATTTCTGGCTTCTGGGCGGCGGTGATGCGGTCGGCGAGACGCTTCACCTTGGTGGACTTGGCCCGCTTCGGGACGAGTTGGGTCATTTCCAGGGCCTGGCTGTGGTGCGGGATCATCTTCTCGACGTACTCGAAGTCGGCGGAGTTCGGGCTGTCGTCGTCGGTTCTCTTCTTTGCGGCGTCCTCGGCGGAGAGCGTCGCCGCCGTCTCGCCCGGTTTGCCGGGCGCGATGACCGAAGGCCCGGTCGAGGAAGGGGACTTGGCCTTGATCCCGGAGTCCGAGTCCGAGCCGGAGTCGCAGGCGCCGAGCGCGAGGACGGCCGCCGTGAGCAGTCCGGTCGCGACGTGGGCGCGCTTGACGGACCCGGCGTACGCGGGGGACGTACGGGCGGCGGACGTACGGCGGTGGGGCACGGCGACCTCCTGTGGCGCGCGGGGCGGTTGGGTACGTCCTAGCACGCCGATGAGCATCAGTGATCAGAAATGTTCATTACGACTGCGTTGCCGTCTGTTGATTTGTACATGAGGAGCACGATACTGCGGGTGTCCGTGAACCGTTCGCCCCTGAACGGGCACAAGGGAGGACGCAGTGACCCTGTTGAACGAACCCAGAACGCGCCGCAGACGCCTGGGAGTTGTCGCGGCCGCGGCCGGGCTGCTGGCCGCGCTGCTGACCGCGGCGCCCGCCGGGGCGACCCCGGACCCGGGTGACACCCCCAAGGCCCCCAAGAAGGTCTCGAAGAGCGACGCCGCCGACACCAGGAAGGCGATATCCGACGGCAAGATCCCGGCGCCGGACGAGATAGTCCACTCCGACAACATCGAGCACCTGACGAACATCCCCAAGGACGCGCTGCCCGGGACGAACTCGGACCTCGCCTTCCAGGGCAAGTACGCCTTCGCGGGCAACTACGACGGCTTCCGCATCTTCGACATCAGCAACCCGAAGAAGCCCAAGACGGTCGCGCAGGTCCTCTGTCCCGGATCGCAGAACGACGTGTCGGTCTCCGGCGACCTGCTGTTCCTGTCGACGGACTCCTCGCGCAGCGACAGCTCCTGCTCCAGCACGACGCAGCCCGCCACGGAGAAGTCGTCCTGGGAGGGCATGAAGGTCTTCGACATCAGCGACAAGAAGAACCCGCGCTACGTCGCCGCTGTCGAGACCGCCTGCGGCTCGCACACCCACACGCTGGTCCCCGAGCGCCGCAACGTCTACGTGTACGTCTCCTCGTACGCGCCGAGCGCGTCGTTCCCCGACTGCCAGCCGCCGCACGACGGCATCTCCGTCATCAAGGTGCCGCGCAAGGCCCCGCACAAGGCCGCGGTCGTCGGCTTCCCCGTGCTGTTCCCGGGCGAGGGCCCGGACGGCGGCGGCAACCCGGGCGGGCCCACCAACCCGGGCGTCTCCAAGACCACCGGCTGCCACGACATCACGGTCCTGCCCTCCAAGGACCTGGCGGCGGGCGCCTGCATGGGTGACGGGATCCTGTTCTCCATCAAGGATCCCGAACGTCCCAAGGTGATCGACCGCGTCCAGGACAACGTGAACTTCGCGTTCTGGCACTCGGCGACCTTCAACCAGCGCGCCGACAAGGTCGTGTTCACCGACGAGCTGGGCGGTGGCGGCGGCGCCACCTGCAACGCCGAGATCGGTCCGAACCGCGGCGCCGACGGCATCTACGAGATCAAGGGCTGGGGCGACAAGCGCAAGCTCGTCTTCAAGAGCTACTTCAAGATCCCGCGCCACCAGGCCGACACAGAGAACTGCGTGGCCCACAACGGCTCGCTGATCCCCGTCAAGGGCAAGGACCTCATGGTCCAGGCCTGGTACCAGGGCGGCGTCTCCGTCTGGGACTTCACCGACTCCACCAAGCCCAAGGAGATCGCCTACTTCGAGCGCGGCCCCATCTCCGCCGATCAACTCGTCGGCGGCGGCTCCTGGTCGGCGTACTACTACAACGGTCACATCTACTCGAACGACATGGTCAAGGGCTTCGACGTCCTGAAGCTCAACGACAAGCGCACCAAGCCCGCCGAGCGGGTCCGGATGCGTGAGCTGAACGTGCAGACGCAGCCGGAGTACTTCGGCTGGGACGACTGACACCCGGAACCCGTCTCGGAACCCTTGATCCGCAGGTTCCGAGACGGGTTCCCCCGTGCCACCGATGTCGTACGCCGGGGGCGTGCGGCCCCTCAGGGAACGCGTTCCGCGACCTTGGTCGCGCGCTGGAGCAGCGCCTCGAGCGGGCCGCGCCGGAAGAACCGCGTCCACAGCGCCGCAAACACGGTGACGCCCGCGACGAAGCCGAGAAGCATCAGCGTCGACTGCGGCAGTTCGTCCCCGCCGAGGAAGCGGATGGCGACGATGTGCAGGACGTACGCGGTCAGCGACATGCTGCCGACCGCGATCACCGGACCTGCCAGGCGCCGGAAGCGCGGCAGCGCGTCGACGGCGAGCAGACAGGCGGCGAGCACGGCGACGGCCACGCCGGTGTTCGCCACGATCGACAGGGTCGTCTCGCTGTGCGGAGCGGCGACGAACAGCCAGCCCCAGGTGTCCTCCTCGGGCCAGCCCGCCACGTCGGACCACCAGGCCGTGCCCGTCCCGCCGGCCGGGAAGCCCGCGTCGTGCAGGGCCCGCGCGACGCCGGGCAGGTGGTGCAGCGCCAACCAGGACCCGCCGTAGCCGAGCACGGCCAGGCCCACGCCGGTGGCGGCGAGGCGGATCCGGACGGCGGTGTCCGTCAGGTCGAGCCGCGCCACGGCCATGCCCGCGATGACGAACGGCAGCCAGGACAGGGCCGGGTAGGAGCCCGTGAAGAGCAGCGGGACCAGGCCGTCCGCGGTGCGCGGCCAGGCCAGGGGGCCGGTGGCGCCACCGCCGAGGGCGCCGTCCTCGTACACCGCTCGCGCGATGAAGAACAGCAGCTGGGGGAGGACGAGCGCCGTCACCACGGCGATCTCGGCGAGCGTCCGCGCCGACAGCCGGTACAGCGGCAGGACGAGCAGGAAGTACAGGCCGTAGAAGGCGAGGATCACCTCGACCGGTGTGCCGGTCATGGTGAGGGCGGTGCCGAGGGCGAGGAGCACGACGGCGCGGAGCGCGACCTTCGCCACGGCCTGGCGGCCCGCGCGGCCGGTCTTCGGCGCCCGGCGCCCCGTCATCAGGACGACGGAGAAGCCCGCGAGGAACGCGAAGAGCGCGGACGACCGGCCGTGGGCCAGTTCCATCACGAACCCCCGGGCACCGCCCGCCGTCGCGGGGTCGGGACCCACATGGGCCGCGTACATGCCGAAGACAGCGAGGCCACGGGCGAGGTCGACGCCTATGAGACGGCCGGTCGACCGCGCGTCGGCCACCGGCGGCGCGGCCGCTGCCGGGGCCGGTGCCACTGCGTTCTGTGTCATGTCCGCAAGCCTTGGCGGCGGGAACCGCGCACAATATCCGGCAGTCGTCCGGCACCGCTCCGCCGCCTGGCCCGCCTCTCCCCCCGAACGGCTGGAACCCCCACGCCGGGTGGCTGCCGTACGGGACCGCCCCCGTGCGCCGCCGACGCCGCCGCCTAGAGTCGTCCGGGGACGATCACGAGGGCGGCCCCCTCGCGGACGGCCGGTCGGCCGGTCCGCGTGACCACGACGGCGAGGCGGGACAGTGTGATCCGGGTAGTGGTGGTGGACGACGAGGCCCTGGTGCGGTCCGGGTTCGAGCTCATCCTGAACGCGGCCGACGACGTGCGTGTCGTCGCGACCGCCGCCGGAGGCAACGCCGTGGACACCGTGCGGCGCGAGCTCCCCGATGTCGTACTCCTCGACATCCGCATGCCGGACGTCGACGGCCTCACCGTCCTGCGGGAGCTTCGGTCACTGGCCGAGGCACCCGTGGTGGCGATGCTGACCACCTTCGACACCGACGAGTACATCGTGACCGCGCTGCGCTCCGGGGCGGCCGGGTTCCTGCTCAAGGACACCGAGCCCGACCAGCTCGCCCAGCTGGTGCGCACCCTCGCCGCGGGCGGCGTCGTGATGTCACCCAAGGCCTCGCGCTCCATGATGCGCGCCTATCCGGGTCCCGGCGGCGGCGCGTCCGGCGCCGACCGGGCCCGCGTGGAGCGCCTCACGGACCGCGAGCGCGCCGTCCTCGTCCTCATCGCCGAGGGGCTGACCAACGCCGACATCGGCACCCGCCTCCACCTCAGCGCGGGCACCGTCAAGGACCATGTGAGCGCCATCCTCACCAAGCTCCGCGTCACCAGCCGCGTCCAGGCGGCCCTGCTCGCCGAGCGCGCGGGGCTCCTGGACGCGGAGGGCCGCGCGGAGGAGCCGCGGTGAGCGAGCGGGCGGACGACGAGGGAGCGTCGCGCGCCGCGGCGGACCGCCGGGCCTCGTTCCCTTCAGCGGACCGCCGGGCGTCACGGCCGTCGGCCGACCGGCCGGGGACGCTCGCGGCACTCAAGGCCCCGTGGCCACGCCGCCTCCCCCCGTACCTCATCGACCTGATCATCGTCGTCTGCGCGGTGATCGACATGGGCTTCACCACCGACTTCTACGACGAGACCCCGGAGGCCCTGACCGCGGCGGCGGTGGCCTGCGCCGCGCTGGTCCTCCGGCGCCGGTTCCCGCTCGCCGTCGTCCTGCTGACGCTGCCGTCCAGTCTGATGGTCGAGCTGACGGTGCCGCCGTTCGCCGCCCTGTTCACGCTGGCCGACCGGACCCGGGACCGCAGGCTCCTCGCGGCGTGCGCGACCCTGTCGGCCGCCGCGTCCGCCTTCCCCTGGCCGCCGGGTTCGCTCACGTCCGACGACCAGACCCGGACCCTGATCTACTTCGTCTACACGCTGACGACCGCGGCCGCGCCCGTGCTGCTCGGCCAGCTCACCCAGGCGCGCCGGGACCTCTCGCGCCGCCTGGCCGAGATCGACGAGGTGCGCGAGCACGAGCGGGCGCTGCACGCGCAGGCCGTGCTCGCCCGGGAGCGCGCGCAGCTGGCCCGCGAGATGCACGACGTCGTCTCGCACCAGGTGTCGCTGATCGCGGTGCGGGCTGGCGCCTGGCAGGTCGCCGCCAGGGACACCGACTCGAGGGAGGCGGCCCGTACGATCCGCTCCCTGAGCGTCAACACCCTCGACGAGCTGCGGCACATGGTCACGCTGCTGCGCGCGTCCGGTGGCCGCGCCACCGAGCTCACGCCGCAGCCCACCCTCGCCGACCTCCGGGCCCTGGTCGGCTCCAGTGGCATCGAGGCGGAGCTGACCGGCGCGCTGCCGCCCGACATCGCGACGCCCGCGCAGCGCACCCTGTACCGCACCGTGCAGGAGGCGCTCACCAACGTGCGCAAGCACGCGCCGGGCGCCCGCGCCCGCGTCCACCTGTGGGACGACGGCACGGAGTTCGGCGTCACGGTCACCAACAGCCCGCCCGGGCGCCCCTCCCTGCCCCTGCCCGGTTCCCAACAGGGGCTCATCGGCCTGCGCGAGCGAGCGGACCTGCTGCACGGCACCTTCCACGCGGGCCCCACACCGGACGGCGGCTACCGGGTCAGGCTCGGCGTCCCGAACACGGACGACTGAGTCCGCCACGCCCGCACCCGTCGCCCGCTGCGACCGGTCACACGGTCAGCCGCCGCCATGACGTACCCAGGCCAAGGCATTGCCCAGCCGCGAGGCCGCCCTTCGGGTGACCAGCAGGTCGCGCCCGTAAGGCGTCAGCGGTTCGGCCGGCGTGGTTGCCGCCCCGCCGGATCAGGTCCGGCCCCCGGTCGACACCGAGCCTCAGCCCCGCACCCGCACCATCACCGACCGCGCCACCGGAGCATGCGCGTGGTTGAACGCGCGGATCAGGAACGTGTGCCGCCCCGCCCGCAGCCGAGCCGTCGCCGTCAGCCCGCCGCTGGCCGCGTCGAAGCGGTGGGCGATTCGTTCGCCGTCCACCTCCACGCTGATCCGCTCCGCGGCGACGCCCGACACCGCGTCAGTGATCCGCGCCGTGAGCCGCACGGTCGGGCCGGTGACCTGGGTGCCGTCCTTCGGCGTGACCTTGTCGATCACCGGAGCGAGGGCGGGCTGCCTGCCCGGCCGTTGGTGCGGCCGGTCCCGGCGGCGTTGGATGCGGGCCACGGACGGTGGCACCGCCGCACCGCCCAGGTCGGCCTCGAAGACGAGGGGCAGATCGACGCCGGGCCGCGCCTTCGGGCCCGCCGTGACCGTGAACTTCACGCCGACCCGGCCCCCGGCGGGCACCCGCACCTGTGTCTGACGAGGTGTCACCGACCAGTCGCCGAAGGCCCGTCCGGACACCGTCACGGTCTGCGCGGAGGTGTTGAAGTTGTAGACGTCGACCGTCATGCGCGTGGACGCGCCGAGTCGGTAGCCCAGCGGCGGCTCCGCGTCGCCGTCCTCCTTGTTGGGCGCGGCGTTCGCGGACGCGTACCGCTGGCTGAGGACGATGTGCTCCGCGGCGGACAGCGGCCGGGCCCGGACGCGGTCGTCGCCCGCCGGGGGCCTCGGGCGGCGGGGCGGGGGCGCGTCGGTCACCAGGTAGAGGGGGTCGCGGGACGCGGCGACGCGTACCGTGCCACGAGCCGACCGGGCCGGGGTGCCGCAGGCGGCGCCCATGATGTCGTACACGCGCGTCGGACCGTCCGGCACGGGCACGTCCACGTCCCGTGGCTGCGGCGCGCACACCACCGTCACCGTGCGCCCGGCCCCGTCCCCGAACACGAACCCGACCGCGTGCGGCAGCAACTCCTCAAGCAGGCCCGCGTAGTTGGCCTCACCGAGGAGCCCGGTCAGGGCCGCGTACGCGCTGAACGCGGGCAGCGGCTGGAAGTCGCGGCTGAGCAGCGCGAACGACACGCCCTCGTCGGTGCACGGCGGCCCGCAGAACCAGAACTGCCGCTCCGTGCCCGCCGCCAGGCTCTCCACCGTCGACAGAACGAGATAGCGGGCCTGCGTGCGCTGCGTCGCGTACGCCGGGTCCGCGCCCGGCCCGGACGGCAGGAACGCGCCCGACTCCGTCATCCACAGCGGCGTCGCCGCCCCGAACCGCTCCCGCAGCTCCGCCTGGTCCTCCGCCGACGACGGGAAGTCCGGGTCGGCGTCGTCCAGCGGCGGATAGCCGTGGAAGCTCCACACGTCCGCGTACCGCACCACGTCGTTGTGCAGCATCAGCTCCTGGAACACACCCTCCCCCGCGATCCCCGGTAGGACCACCGGCGGCGCGTCCGGCTGATCGGCGATGCCCAGCGCCGCCGCCTTCACGTACGCGGCGTGCTGGTCGCCCGTGCTCGCCGTGTCGTCCACGTCCGGCTCGTTCGACAGCTGGAGCGCGTCGGACACGACCTGCTTGCCGCGGCCCGCCAGGTGCGCGCCGTAGCGGTAGGCGTGCCGCAGGTCGGCGGGCAGCGGCACGGAGGTCTGCGTCAACGCCCAGTCCGGCGGCGGCGAGACGACCTCAAGGACCTTCAGGCCACGCTTCTGGAACGCCTCGACGACCGCCTCGTGCAGGCCGCTGTCGAACGGCCCGTCCGGCTCGCGCTGGGCCGCGGGCCAGGCGCTGCCGTCGCGCACATACCGCATGCCCATCGACTCCATCGCCGTCGCCAGGGCGGGCACGAGAGGAGGCGGGACCAGGGCGTGCGTGAAGACGTTCACGCCGAAGCGGTTGGCCGGGCCGCGTGGGGCGCGGCGCGCGGGCAGGCGCGCGAAGCAGCCGGTGACGGTGTCCTCGGGGGCCGACGTCAGCGCCGCGACGGCACGGTAGTTGCCGGGCGGCAGCACGGGGAGCGAGGCGTGTGCCGTCCCGGCGCCGGGCGGGATCGGGACGGCGCCGGACGCCACCTGCCGGGAGAAGTAGTCGAGGACGCGGTACGCCACGGTCGCCGCGCGCGGCGCCGCTCCGTTTAGGCCGAAGCGGAGCTCCGCCGGGGCGTCACCGCGGTAGTGGCCGAGGTTGTTCGCCGGGCCCCGCAGCCGCACGGAGCGCAGCCCGACCGGGACCGGCGTGAGCGTGAACTCGTCGAGCAGGAACCGGTATCCGTTGTAGTCGTCCAGGACAGTCGGCCCGTCGACCGTGAACGTGAGGGTGTTGACGCCGCGCCGCAGCTCCACGTCGCCGAGGGCGAGCCGTGACAGGTCGCCCCACGCCTTCGGCGACTCGTACCAGTAGGGCTGCGAGCGCGTCACCGCCCACGACGCCCCGCCGTTCACGGCGAGCCGGAAGTACGAGCCGGTCTCCTCGATGTGCGGCTGCTCCACCGGGACCGTCGCGACGGCCTCGATCCGGTGGGGCCCGGCGGTCGGGACGTTCACGGTGTACGTGGCGTACCAACCCCGGGGCGGCGGCGGGGGCTCGGCCGTGGCCAGGGCGAGGAGCGCGCCGCCCGATGCCCTCGGGTCCCGGGCCGTGGGGATGCTGGAACGGGTCGGGGACTCGCCCGGAACGGTGATCACGGAGGCGTCCCGGTCGCGGCCGGGCGCCGTCGTCCTCGCCGCCGCGGCCGTCGCGGTCAGGGCGAGCCCTGCGGCGAGACCTCCGGCGACGGCTGTGCGTCGGTCGATGCTCATGCCTCCAGCAGACCGTGGCGCGGGCTCGCGGACGTCCTGCCCGAGCAGGAAGTCCGTCCCGATCGCCCGGCCCAGGCCTTCTCCACCCATGGGTGGAGAAGGGCGCCGGTAGGGTCGGAGCGTGGGACGGGGAGCGGTACGCGGATGGCCGGGGGCCGCCGACGCGGCGGTGCCCGCCGTGCTGCTCACGGGGCATTTGGTGGTGCTCGTGCTCGCGGGGGTCCTGACCGGGTCCGGCGGCGCCGACGGCCGGGCGGTCCGGCAGGTCCTGGTCGGCGTCCTCGCGATGGCGGTGGGCGCCGTCGGGCTGCTGTGGCGCAGGGTCGCGCCGTTTCCGGTGTTCGGTGTGGCGCTCGTCGCCGACGGGGCGGCGGAGGCACTGCTGCCGCAGGCGGCGCTGACGCCCGCGCTGCCCTGCGCCCTGTGGGTCGCCCTGTTCTCGCAGGCCGCACACGGCACCGCCAGGCGCGCGCTCGGGGCCGCCGCCCTCGCCACCGCCGTGCTCCCGCTGCACGGGATCCCCGTACCCGGCATCGGCGACGGAGCGGGACCCGACACGGGATCCGACACGCGAGTCGGCACGGGATTCGACGCCCCCGGCCCCCTGCTCGACAGCCTCATCGCGGGCGCCCTGCTGCACCTCCTGATCGTGCTGTGCGGCACCCTCCGCAGGCACCGCACCGCCCGCCGTGCGATGGTCATCGGCCGCCTCGCCGCCGTGGAGCGCGAACGCCGTGCGGCGGCGAACGCCGAACGCGAACGCCTCGCCCGCGATCTCCACGACGCCGCCGGACACCACCTCACCGCCGTCGCCGTCCAGAGCGCCGCCGCCCTCCGCCTCGCCGGGAGCCGCCCCGAACTGGCCGCCGAAGCCCTGACCTCGGCGGCCGCCACCGGCCGCGACGTCCTCGCCTCACTGGGCCGACTCGTCGCGGTCGTGGGCGACGACACGGACGAAGCGGGCGCGCCCCACGAGTCCGTCCCCCACCTGTGCGCGGGCCTGGAACGCCTCGGCTTCCCCGTCACCCACCGCACCGAAGGCCGCCCCCGCCCGCTCCCGGGCGACATCTCCGTTGCCGCGTACCGCGTCGTCCAGGAGTCCCTGACGAACGCGATGCGGTACGCGGCCGGGGCACCCGTCGCGGTGTGGCTGCGGTACGGGGCCGGGGAGTTGACGGTCATGGTGGTCAACGGGAGGCCGGGGGACGGGCTGTCGGCGGGCGGGGGCGCGTCGACGGGTACGGGGCGGGGGCTCGCGGGGATGCGGGAACGGGTCCTGGGCGTGGGAGGAGCGGTGAGCGCCGGGCCGACCAGGAGCGGGGGATGGGGTGTTGAGGCGACCTTGCCGATTCCGGGAGGTCGGCCACGGGTGCGGAGCGCGGTCGTGGACGCGGTGTTGTTCGCCCTCTGCACCGGGCTGCCGCTCCTGCTGTCGTACGCCGGTCCCGATCCGCTCCTGCCCGACCCGACACTGTCCCAACTGGCGGCCCTCAACGCTCTGTTGATCGTCCACGCCGCCCCGCTGTTCCTGCGTCGACGCGCACCCGCCACGGCTCTTGCGGCCATGCTGACGACGACCCTCGGATGGTCGGCGGCGGCCGCCCTCGGGCCGCTCGACTCCGACTGGCTGGGGCCGCTCGCCCTGGCGTGGACGGCGGAACTGGCCGCTCTGCACGCGGTCGGCGCCTACGGCCCGGCCCGCGCGACCTGGCCCGCCCCCGTCGCCGTCGGCCTCGTCGGAGGTGTCGCGGTCGGGCTCGCGGTGGCAGGCGATCCGGGGGAGTCGGCGGGCCCCGGCGCGGTCGCGCTGCTCGCCGCACTCGGGCTCGCCACCGTGCCCTGGCTGCTGCCCGTCTGGGCGCTCGGCCTCCTCACCCGGGCGCGGCGTGGCGTGGGCGGACCTTGGGAGCAGCGGCTGCTCGACACGGTCGCCGCACGGGTGGGCGAGGCGGTGGCCGGTGAGCGGCGTCGCGTCGCGACGGGCCTGCACGCGACGGTCGTGGAGCACACCGTGGCGCTCGTACGCCATGCGGAGGCGGGCGTCGCCGGGGCCGTGGCGGCGAGGACGGCCTTGGGCGAGGTCACGGGCGCCGCACGCAGGGCGCTCGCGGGGCTGCGGGAGTTGCTGGACGCGCTGGAGGAGCGGGGGGCCGGTGGCGGTCCGGAAGGCGCGGCGGAGGGGGCTTCGGCCAGGGAGTCGCGCCCCGCCGCCGTACCGCTGGACGTACCCATGCCGGGGCATGAGACCGAGCCCGTCCCGCCGACGGACCCACGCACCGCGCCCGTGCCGAAGCAGCCGCCCGCGCCCGTCCCGAACACCTCCAGGCCGAAGCGCCCGCCCGAGCCCGCCCCGCCGACGCCCGCCCCCGCCCCGAACACCCCCAAGTCGAAGCCCACGCCCGCCCCCGCCCCACCGACCGGCACCCTCCCCCCGCCCTCACCGGCACCCCCCGCCCCCACCCCGAAGGAGACCCCCGCATGACCGTCCGGGTGGTCGTGGTCGACGACCAGTCCGTGGTCCGCGCCGGATTCGCGGCCGTGATCGACGCCGAAGCCGACCTGACCGTCGTCGGCCAGGCGGCGGACGGCGCCGAGGCGGTGGAACTCGCCCGTGTCCTCCGCCCCGACGTGGTCCTGATGGACATCCGTATGCCGGGCGTGGACGGCCTGACCGCGACCCGCCTGCTGACCTCGGCGGAGCCGCCCACGCGGGTCCTGGTGCTCACCACGTTCCGCCGGGACGAGTACGTCTTCTCCGCGCTGCGCGGCGGCGCCTCCGGCTTCCTCCTGAAGGACTGCGAACCCCAGGAACTCGTCGACGCGATCCGCACGGTCGCCGCCGGTGAGGCGCTCCTCGCCCCCGAGGTCACCCGCCGACTCATCGACGCCTTCGCCACCGGCACGGTCGGCCCGAGGCCCCGCCCCGACGGCCGCCTCGACGTCCTCACCGGGCGCGAGCGCGACGTCCTGCGCGAGGTGGCCCGCGGCCTCAACAACCCCGAGATCGCGGCGGCCCTCGGCATCGGCCGCTCCACCGTCAAGACCCACATGAACGCCCTGCTGGCCAAGCTCTCCCTGCGGGACCGCGCGCAAGCGATCATCTTCGCGTACGAAGTGGGCCTCGCCGGTCCCGGGGACCCCAACGGCCCCTCCTGACCCGGGTGAGAGCATGTGGGACCGCCGCACTGGCGGAGCCACGGGGACATCGGGGAGATCGGGGAGAGGGACGGCTTGGCGCAGCAGCTCATGGCGTACCGGGTGGACTACACCAGGAGCGCACCGCAGATCGTGAACTGGCGGCCGCCCCAGAAGTCGCGCGACGGCGGCGAACTGGCCTGGCTGAGTCATGAGCACGACCACGGCCCTGGGGCCCCGGCGGGCGGGCGGCGCACCTCCGCACGCACCTTCCACGTCACCGTGGACGGCATGCCCCCCATGGCCCGCGTCCGGACCGAACGGCAACTGGGCCGCGGGCACGCCGTGTACCTGGTCGACGACGGCTACGACGCTCCGCTCGGCCGGATCACCCACCGCCGCCGCCCCTTCCGCCGGACCGAGTGGACCGTGGAGCCCACCGTCGGCCCCGCCGTCCGGGGCCGCAAGGGCCGCCTCTTCTGGTGGGCGGTGTGGTGGCCCCTCGGATGGTCCGTCGCCCTGGTCGTGACGATCACGACCCTGCTCGGCGAGGGAGACGGCGGCTTCGGTTCGCCCCGCCGGGTGATCTGGCGTGACGGGGCGGGCCGCGCCCACCTCGTCTTCCGGGGCATCGCCGACGAGTACCAGGTCCTGGAGGAGGGCTGGGACCCCCGTCTGGTGAGCGCGCTCGTCGGCCTGCACCAGTCCTTCGACCCTTCGGACGGGGCGCCGGCCGACGGCTGGTACGGCGGGTGAGCGCGCCCCGGCACACGGGCCGGACCGCGCTCACCCGCCGCCGTGCTAGTCCCTGCGGTACTGCGCGGGCGAGTTCTTCGTGCCCTCGTCCTCGTACGAACCGGCCTTGCCCCGGTCCACATGGAACGTGGTCAGCGTGCTGACGGGCGAGCGCGGGTCGCGGCGGTCGCCGATGACCCGCATGTGCGCGCTGAACCGCTCCGGCGTGACCTCGTACACGTCGTAGCCGTACCGGTTGCCCTCGAAGTACTTCAAGTGCGGGTTGGCCTTGCCCATCAGGGGGCCGTTGGCCGCGTTCCACTCCGCGGAGTACGCGCCGGAGGTCACCGAGTGCGCGGTGAACTCCGTGCCCACCAGCGGGGATTCCGGCTGGTCGAAGTCGGTGCGGACATCGTCGACGAACGCCGAGTGCCAGTCGCCGGTGATCACGACCAGGTCCTCCAGGCCGCTCTTGTGCACATGCCCGAGGATCTCCTTGCGCTCGGCGAGGAAGCCGTCCCACTGGTCGGTGAACATGTACGAGCCGCCGGGCCGCCCCCGGAGCTGGCTCAGCATGATCGAGTTGGCCCAGACGTGCCAGGCGTCCGGGGCGCGGTCGACGGTCTTCTTCAGCCACGCCTTCTGCTCGGCGCCGAGGATCGTGCCGTCAGGCAGGTTCTGCGCCGAGCGGTACGAGCGCAGGTCGAGGACGGCGAGTTCGAGCAGGTCGCCCCAGCGGCGCACGCGGTGGATCTCCGGGTCGGGCAGGGCGGACCCGCCGAAGGAGTCGCGGTGCGGCATGTGCTCGAACCACGCCTGGTACGCGGCCGCGCGCCGCCGCATGAACGGCGCGCCGCCGCCGGTGCCGCTGTAGTCGTTGACCACCTCGTGGTCGTCCCAGGTCAGGAACCACGGATGAGCCGCGTGCGCCTCGCGGAGTGATTTGTCGCCCTTGTAGAGAGCGTGCCGTTTGCGGTAGTCGGCGAGAGTGAGGATCTCCGGCCCGTCGTGGTCGCGCACGTGCTTCTCGGGTACGCCGCCGACCTGGCCGTGCTCGTAGATGTAGTCGCCGAGGTGGACGACGAAGTCGACCTTCTCGCGGGCGATCCCGCGGTGCGCCGCGTAGAAGCCGTCGTGGAACGCCTGACAGTTCGCGGCCGCGAAGGTCACCTGGGAGACGCGGCCGCGCGGCGCCGTCTTCGTACGCCCGACGCGGCTGGTCCTGCCGAGCGCCTTGAACGCGTACCAGTAGTGGCGCCCGGGCGCGAGGCCGCCGACCGGGACATGCACGCTGTGGCCGAGCGTCGCGGACGCGGGCGCGGTGCCGCGGGCGACGACGCGCCGCAGCCCCGGGTCCTTGGCGACGACCCAGTCGACCTCGACGACCTCGGGCAGTCTCTGCTCCGCGGCCAGGGGCTCGGGCGCGAGTCTGGTCCAGAGCACCACCGAGTGCGGCTGCGGATCACCGGAGGCCACGCCGAGCGTGAAGGGCGCGCGGTCGTACTCGGCGCCCAGGTTCTCGGCCGCCTCGCGCGCCTGCGCGGGGGTCAGGCCGGAGGCGAGCGGCCAGGCGAGGCTGAGCGCGCCGGCGGCCGCGGCGGACTTCAGCAGGTCACGGCGGTTGACGGTCATCGGCGGTCTCCGGCGGGCTCGAGGGTGAGGGAAAGGGCGTCCGCGTAGCCGTCGTTGGAGGTTCCGCCGCCGCTGCGGGTGAAGACGAGGAGGACCCGCGCCGAGCGGGCCGTGGGCGGCACCGCCGCCTCGGCCGTGCGCTCAAGGAGCCCCGTGCGCCCTTCGCGGTCGGCCGCGCCGACGGGGCCGAGGACGCTGAGGGCGACCGGGGTGCCCTTGGCGTCGCGGAACTCCACGGAGAGACGCGCGCCGTCCTCCTGCGTCGCGTAGCCGCCGAGCCACGCCGTCACGGTGTACCGCACCTTGCCCGCGTCGACGGCGCGCCGCCCCGTCGGGCCGCTCCGGGGCAGGGGGACGTCCTGGACCAGGGTGGTCCGCGGGCTGTTCCCGCCCGCGAAGAACCGGCTGCCGCGCCGGGCCGGACCGGGGTCCGCGGGCGTCGGGTAGCCCCCGCCGAGGCTGTAGGCGATGAGCGCCGGGGCTCCCTGGGCGACCTTCCAGCCGCGGACCGTCGCGACGGGGTCGGCCGTGCCGCCCGCCCCGCTCTCCGCGTCGCCGTTGACGACGAGATTCACGCACGCCTCCTGTTGATCGGTGAGTTGAGCGCGGCCAGCCCACCAGCCCCGCATGAACCAGGAGAAGCGTTTCGGCGAATTCTGTTACCGGCCCGACGCCGGTGCCGGGGTCCCCTCCGTTCCCGTGACGCCATGACCACAGCGGGCTAGGTTGAGGGCGGGCAGGGGCCGATCGACCAGGGGGAGTCGTCATGACGTACGACGTATCGCTCATCAACAGCAACGTGCCGCACTCGGCGCGCATCTGGAACTACTGGCTGGGCGGCAAGGACTGCTACGAGGTCGACCGTCGGGTCGGTGACGAGATCCGGGCGGCCAACCCGGAGATCACCGAGATCGCCCGCGCCCAGCGGGCCTTCCTGGCACGCGCGGTGACCTACCTCGTCGCCGAGGCCGGGATCCGGCAGTTCCTTGACGTCGGCACGGGGCTGCCCACCGCGGACAACACCCACGAAGTCGCCCAGCGGAACGCCCCCGAGTCCCGGATCGTCTACGTCGACCACGACCCGATCGTCCTCGCCCATGCCGCGGCCCTGCTCACCAGCGCCCCCGAAGGCGCGACCGACTACATCCAGGCCGACCTGCGCGACCCCGGCACCATCCTGGAACGCGCCGCCGCCACCCTGGACTTCACGCGGCCCGTCGCCCTGATGCTGCTCGGCATCACCGCCCACCTCACCGACGACTCCGCGTACGAGACCGTGGCCCGCCTGACCGGCGCCCTGCCGTCCGGCAGCCACCTCGTCCTGTGCGACGACACCGAGGTGATCCGGCCCGAGCAGATGCGCCGGATGATCGAGCAGTGGAACGAGGCGGGCGACAATCCGCGGGTCAACCGCAGCCCCGAGGAGCTCGCCCGGTTCTTCGACGGCCTTGACCTCGTCGAGCCCGGCCTGGTCTCCGTGTCCCGATGGCGCCCGGAGCCCGGCGGATCCACGGCCCCCGCGGAGGTCGACGACTTCGGGGGCGTCGCCCGCAAGCTCTGACCCCGGCCCCCGACCCTGCCCCCGTCCCCCGATCCTGCCCCCGACCACGGCCGTGCGGGATTTTTTCCCTCTCTTCCTTCCGCGCATCAACCTCCCGCCCCCGAGATGACTCTTCCTTCGCAACGGCCCTCGTCCTGACCAATTGACCAGGGGGCCAGAACAAGGAGGGGAACTGTGCGTACGCACAGATGGAGAAACGCCGCCCTTGCCACCGGCATGGCCGGGGTGCTCGCCGCCACCGGAGCGACCGCCGTCGCCGAGACGGGCAGCACCCAGGCCACGCCCCAGGTGCCCGACCTGCGCGCCGACGTGAACCGTGACGGCACCGTCGACGTCGAGGGCACCACCGACTCGGCCGGCGAGAACACCTGGACGGCGACCCGGGGCGCCGTCGTCCTGCCGAACGTCGACGACGACGCCAAGCGCTGCCCCGTCAAGGACGCGCAGGGCGAGCCCCTGACGGACGCCAAGCTGGCCCGCTGCAACGACGCGTCGGACACCAAGGTCAACGGCGCGCGCGACGCCGCCGACCTGGCCCGGCTCAAGACCGTGCCGCTGCCCAAGACCCCGGCGGGCAGCCACGGCACCGCCAAGACGGTCGGCGTCGGCGCCAAGAAGTCCCGTTTGTTCATCAAGCGCGACGGCCGCTGGACCCTGCTGCGGCCCACCGACAAGCTCACCACGAAGGAGCTGCGCGACGGCGTCGAGCTGGGCGTCGAGGCGACCGACGTGGTGCGCGACGCGGCGAAGTGGAACGGAGAGGTGAAGGTCCGCTTCACCGTCACCGGCGGCGGCACGTCCCGCTCCGACGACGTCGTGCTGCGCACCGCGCCTGTCCTCACCCACCACCACCTGCAGCGCACCGAGGAAGTCCTCGTCACCGAGGTGCAGGGCCAGGGCCCCTACAGCCGCGCCCAGCAGAAGTTCGTCAAGTCCCTCGCCAAGAAGGTGAAGGACGCCGGGATCACCAAGCCCATGACGAAGTTCACCAAGTACGCCGACCCCTGGGCGCAGGACTTCGTCGAACCGGCCTACGCGAGCGTCCCGGGCCCGGGCGGCAAGCAGCACACCATGCGCGTCCTCATCCGCTCCGCGCAGCCGGACCGGGACGCCGGACGTGAGCTGTTCGAGAAGCTGCGCGGACCCGACGTCGGCGTCGTGCAGGTCAACGGGGTGCGCGACAGCGAGGAGTGGACGCTCAACTCCATGGGCAACCTGGAGACCATCCCGCCGTACACCCTGAACGGCAAGAGCTACCCCGCCGGACGCATCATCCAGGGCTACCGCGCCGACTCCGGCTCCAAGCCCGCCAAGGCGATGCGTACGTTCCTGAAGTCGCAGGGCGTGCAGGCGCCGCTGCTGCTCGACACGTCCTGGCTGACCGTCGGCCACGTGGACGAGTTCATCCAGTTCCTGCCCGCCGACACCCCGCGCGGCTGGCGCATAGGCGTCGCCGACCCGGCCATGGGTGTGGAGCTGCTCGCCAAGGCCAAGCGGGACGGCCACGGCGCCAAGAAGATGTTCTCCGTACCGAGTTCCCCCGATGTCCCGGCGCCCAAGGAGACCATCGACAAGGTCCTCGCCTCGTCGAAGTTCCACGCCGACAACAAGCTGGCGGCCGAGCGCATCAAGGCGAACCTCGACATCCTCAAGCGTGAGACCGGCATCACCGACGACGAGATCGTCAAGGTGCCCGGACTGTTCACGCGCGACGGGGACGAGAGCAGCGCCCTCAGCGACAGCCGCAAGCTGCGCCGCATGGGTCCCGACCGGCTGGAGAAGTTCAACCAGCTGCGCGGCGCCGACGAGCAGAAGGACCGCGGCGGCGACGGCGCGGGCGCCCGCCGGGCACCCACCCGGACGCACAGCGCCTACGTTCCGGGCGCCGTCAACGGCGTCCTGCTCAGCCCGACGCGCTACCTGGCGCCCCAGCAGTGGGGCCCGGTCATCGGCGGCCGCGACATCTTCACCGACGCCGTGACCTCGGTGTACGCGAAGGCGGGCTTCAAGACGACCTACATCGACGACTGGTACACGTACCACCTCGGCATGGGTGAGGTGCACTGCGGCACCAACACACTGCGCGACGCCACCGCGCCGTGGTGGCCCAAGGCGTAGGGCCGTCCCCGCGGGACCGGCGTGCCACCACGGGCGCCGGTCCCGCACCCCTTCACCCGGGTCGCGCCGCCGCAGCGCGTCTGCCCTCGGCGAATCTGCCGACGGCCGAGAAACAGGCCGGGCCGCCTCCTCGTGATCCACAGTGGGTCTCACCGACCGCACCACGACGAGGAGGCCGTGCGATGACACCGCCGTACACCCTGCCGCACACCGCCGGGACGCCCAGGTCGGCGTCCCCGCGCGCCGAGGACGGGGACACCCCCGCCAACCGCTTCGACGACCAGCTCGCCGCCCAACTGCTCGGCCAGCGCATCGTGTTCCTCGGCACCCAGGTCGACGAGGTCTCCGCGAACCGGGTCTGCGCCCAGCTCCTGCTGCTGTCCGCCGAGGACCCGCGCACCGACATCAGCCTGTACATCAACAGCCCCGGCGGCGGCGTGTACGCCGGACTCGCCATCTACGACACGATGCGCCTCATCCCGAACGACGTGTCCACGCTCGCCATGGGATTCGCCGCCAGCATGGGCCAGTTCCTGCTCACCGTCGGCACCCCCGGCAAACGCCACGCGCTGCCGAACGCGCGCGTCATGATGCACCAGCCGTCGGCCGGTGTCGGCGGCTCCACCGCCGACATCGCGATCCAGGCGGAGAACCTGGAGTTCACCAAGCGGACCATCGAGCGGATCACCGCGGAGCACACCGGGCAGTCCCCGGAGACCATCGCCCGCGACGGCGACCGCGACCGCTGGTTCACGGCCGAACAGGCCAAGGAGTACGGCATGGTCGACCACGTCGTGACGTCGCTCGCCGACGTCCGCCCGGCGGCCTCGAAGCGACGGATGGGGCTGTAGAGATGGACCACTCCACGCGGCAGGCGGGCCCGCACCCGATGACCATGAGCCAGTACACGATCCCGACCGTCGTCGAACGCACCCCGCAGGGCGAGCGCGCGTACGACGTCTACAGCCGACTGCTCTCCGAGCGCATCATCTTCCTCGGCACCGAGATCGACGACGGCGTCGCGAACGTCGTCATCGCCCAGCTCCTCCACCTGGAGTCGGCCGCACCGGAGCACGAGATCGCGCTCTACATCAACTCGCCCGGCGGCTCCGTCACCTCACTCATGGCGATCTACGACACCATGACGTTCGTCGGCGCGCCCATCTCGACGTTCTGCGTCGGCCAGGCCGCCTCCACCGCGGCCGTGCTGCTCGCGGGCGGCGACCCCGGGCGGCGGTTCGTCCTGGAGCACGCCCGGGTACTGCTAGGTCAGCCCGCAAGCGGCGGCCAGCAGGGCACCGTGTCGGACCTGAGCCTGCACGCCAAGGAAATGGTCCGGATCCGCGCCCAGGTGGAGGAGGTCCTCGCCCGGCACACCCGGCACGACGTGGCGACGCTGCGCGCGGACACCGACCGGGACAAGGTCTTCACCGCGCACGAGGCGGTCGCCTACGGACTCGCCGACGAGGTCGTCAGCCGCCGCCGGGCGGTGGCGGTCTGAGCGGCGCGCCCGCCGCGTACCGGGTCACGACCGGCTCCAGATAGTCGGCACGGCGAGCGGGGCCGGCGTGCGGACCGGCCAGCTCCGCCACCTCGGCCCGGGAGCCGACGAACGCGATCCGGTCCAGCTCCGGCTCGCGGCCCCGGGCCGTCTCGGCGGACACCACGGCCGCGAAGCGCTCGCGCAGCAGCGCGGCCGGGCGGGGCGGAGCGAGGAACAGCACGCCGACGCCGCCGTGCACCCCGCGCGTCACGAGCCAAAGCCGCAGCTCCCCGGGCGCCGACTCGACGCCGGTCTCCTCGGCCAGCTCCCGGGCGGCGTGCCCGCGCAGCGCCGCCAGGTCGAGGACCTGGCCGTCGGCGGGCGGCTCCACGCAGCCGCCCGGCAGCAGCCAGCGGCCGGGCGTGGACGTCGAGGGCCCCATCCGGCCCACGAGCAGGCGGCCGTCGCCGGTCGGCTGCACGACGTCGACGAAGAGCCCGGGCAGGCGCGCGGTGGCCCCAGGGACCCACCGCAGCGCGTAGCGCCGGTACGTCGTCCTGGACCAGGTGAGGACCACGCCGTGCGGGCCTTCCCGGGCCAGCCCCGTGCACGCCGCCACCGGTCCGTCGAAGAGGCTCGGGTTGGCCCGGACCGCCTCGTCCCAGACGCGGTCCATGGCCAGCCGTTCCCACGGCGGCGGCTCGGGCGCGGGCGCCTCGACGAGGCGGACACGGTGTACGTCCAGGAGCTCCACGCCGGGCGGGGGTGACTCCGGACCGGTCGTTCCGGCCGGTTTTCCTGGCACCCGGGGCCTAGGCGGCGAGCCGGAGCCGGGCCCGGTGCGAGCCGTGGTTCGTGGTGCCTTGCGGTGCCGCGAGGGGGGTGGTGACGATGGACACCGCGCGCTGCTGGGGTGCTGTGGCCGGGCGCTGCCGGGCCGTCGCGGTGGGCGTCGCGACCCGCTGGCCCCGGGCGCGCGGGCGGCGCGCGGCGGCGAGCAGTTCGCCGTGGGCCAGCGCGAGGAGGGCGGCGAGGTCGAGGCCCAGGGCGGCGGCCGCCGCGGCGAGCACTTCGGAGGAGGCCTCCTTGCGGCCGCGCTCCACTTCGGAGAGGTACGGCACCGAGATCCGCGCCGCGTCCGCGACATCCTTCAGCGTGCGCTCCTGGGCGCGGCGTTCGCGGCGCAGGACATTCCCGACGAGGTGGCGCCAGAGGGGCTCTTTGGGGGCGGGGCCGGGGGTGGCGCCGGGGCCGGGCGCGGTGGCCGGGGTGGCTTGCGGCGCTGCGGCCTCGGGGCCCTGGGATGGGCGCGCGGGGCGCGCGGGCCGCAGGGGGATGACGCGGGCGGCGGCCCGGCCCGCCTGGTGCGCAGGGCTCGTGGGATTCGTCGGGTTCGTCGCGTGGCTGCTCACGGCTTCAGGTTAGGAGGGGTGTTCCCGCGGTGGTTCGCGTTCTGCCGATGGCGTAGCGCGTTCTTCCCAGGGCGAAGGCCCCGGGGGAAGGTTCACGGGGAAGTTCCAGGGCGAAGTCCTGGGGTGGGCGCACCGCGTGGCCGAGCCGGGCACGGGGCACGCTCGTCCGCGACACGCCGGAGCGCGTCGCCGGGAACCTAATCAAGTGCCCCGCGCGTTGAAGCGATTGGCGCCCCGCGCGCCCACCGCACACCGACCTCGCACCGACGCACACCGACCTCGCACCGACTCCACGTACCAACCGCTCGCGTACGAACCAACTGCCCGCTCGCCGACCCACGCCGCCCCGGCACCGACTCGACCAGGAGGCCCCGCGTGCCGTATCGCACCCGGTCGGCTCTGCTGGCCGCGTCGCTGCTCTCGGCCGTCGTCGCCGTCCTGGCGTTCGCCGTACCGTCCCGCGCCGCGAGCGCGGCCACGGGTGCCGCCGTCCAGGCCTGGACCGCCGCGGCCCAGCCGAGCGGTCCGCACACCTCCAACTCCCCGGGCCAGCAACGCCCCAGGTCCCACGGCCCGTACGCCTCGTCCGGCCAGGACACCCCGCGCGCCGTCCACGCGACCGTCGCGCACCTCCACCAGGCCCACGTCCCGCACCCGCCGTACCCCGGCGCCACCGGCCCCGGTGCCGACCGCGCGCCGCTGCGTGCCCTCGGCGGACCGGACGCACGCCCGAGTACCTCCACACCGTCCACGCGGTTCGCGGACGCCGCGCCCGAGCCGCGCGGACCCCCGTCCCGACAGAGCTGACGACACCTCACCGGACGCCGCCCGCAAGGCCGGACCCGCCGGGGCGCGAGCCTGCCCCGCGCCCGGACCGGTCCCCGGGGGCCGTCCCCCTTCGTCATGCCTTCTTCGTGGACCTCACGCACCCGTGAACCCCACGAACTCATGGACCTCACGGACCCCTGCAGCGCCCGGACCGACCGGCTTCACCGCCCCACGGCCCCGGGCCCCATGGGTCCCCGTGGATGTGGAGAACTCCCATGCCCCGCGCACCCTTGTGGCGGGCGATCGTCGCGCTCGTCGCCGTCGCCGCCTCGCTGTACCTCGCCCTCACCCAGTCACCCCGCCTCGGCCTCGACCTCAGAGGCGGTACGCAGATCGTCCTGCAGACCAAGGACTCACCCACCGTGGAAGCCGACGCCGACGCCACCCGCAGGGCACTGGAGGTCCTGCGGCAGCGCGTCGACGCCCTCGGCGTGTCCGAGCCGAGCCTCGCGCAGGCCGGGGACCGGCGGATCGTCGTCGAACTGCCGGGGGTGCGCGACCCCCGCGAGGCCTCCGAAGTGATCGGTCGCACCGCGCAGCTGACCGTGCACCCGGTGACCGCAGAGACCGACCGGAAGGGCCAGGCCCGGCCCGCCGCCGACGGCTCCCGCACCCTGCCCGACCCCGACCGGCCCGGCGGCCACGTCGTGCTGGGCCCGACCGCGCTCACCGGCGAGGGAGTCAAGAACGCCGAGGCGGCCCTCGACCAGCAGTCCATGAACGGCTGGTACGTCACGCTCGACTTCCGGGGCAAGGCGGGCGGCGACTGGGCGCGCGTCACCGGCGAGGCCGCGTGCGCGCCGCAGGGCGCTCCCGAACGGCGCGTCGCCATCGTGCTCGACGGCAAGGTCATCTCGGCGCCCGGCGTGAACGCGGACGTCCGGTGCGGGACCGGCATCACCGGCGGCAGCACCCAGATCACCGGCGGGTTCGACGAGGGCGAGGCCAAGGACCTGGCCGCGCTCGTCAAGGGCGGCGCCCTTCCGGTGCCCGTCGACGTCGTCGAACAGCGCACCGTCGGCCCGACGCTCGGCGCCGATGCCATCGCCGCGAGCACCCAGGCCGCCCTCATCGGCCTGGCCCTGACCGCCCTGTTCATCACCTTCGTCTACCGGCTCCTCGGCGCGCTCGCCACCGTGGCGCTGGCCCTGTACGGACTGATGTCGTACGCGGCCCTGCTCGCGCTCGGCGCCACGCTGACGCTGCCGGGACTCGCCGGGTTCGTGCTGGCCATCGGCATGGCGGTCGACGCCAACGTGCTGGTCTTCGAACGGGCCCGGGAGGAGTACCTCGGCGCCCGTGCCACCAACCCGGACGCCCGGGACCGGGGCGCGGGGTCCAGAAGCCTCCCCAAGGCCCTGCACACCGGCTTCACCAAGGCCTGGAGCGCCGTCATCGACTCCAACGTCACGACGCTGCTGGCCGCGGGCCTGCTGTTCTCCTTCGCCACCGGACCCGTGAAGGGCTTCGGGGTGACGCTGTCCATCGGCGTCCTGGTGTCGATGGTGTCGGCGTTCGTCGTCACGCGGGTGCTCGCCGAGACCGCCGTCCGCCGCGGCTTCGTGCGCCGTCGCCCGCGCCTCACCGGGCTCGCCACCACGGGGCGGCTGCGCACCCTGCTGGCGCGTCGCGAGCCGCAGATCGTGCGCCGTCGACGCCGCTGGCTCGGCGCCAGCACCCTGCTCGTCGCCGTGGCCGTCGCGGGCATCGCACTGCGCGGCCTCGACCTGGGCGTCGAGTTCACCGGCGGGCGCCTCGTCGAGTACAGCACCAGCAAGCAGGTCGACGCCGACACCGCACGCAAGGCCGTCGCCGACGCCGGTTTCCCGCGCGCGGTGGTGCAGGAGTCCGGCTCGGACGACATCACCGTACGGACCGGTGAACTCACCGACGTCGAACAGGAGAAGATCAAGGAGGCCCTGGCCGAGAAGGGCGGCGGCCGGGCCACCGTCGAACGCGACGAGCGGATCGGCCCGAGCCTCGGCGACGAACTGCGTCAGAAGGCGCTCATCGCCCTCGGCATCGCCGTGGCCGCCCAACTGATCTATCTCACCGTCCGGTTCCGCTGGACGTTCGCGTCGGCGGCCGTCGCCGCGATGGTCCACGACGTGCTGCTGGTGGTGGGCCTCTTCGCGTGGCTCGGCAAGACCGTCGACAGTGTCTTCCTCGCCGCCGTGCTCACCGTCATCGGCTACTCCGTCAACGACACGGTGGTCGTCTTCGACCGCATCCGCGAGGCCCGGCGCCGCGACCCCCGCGCCGACCTGGCCAGAACGGCCAACACTGCCGTGGTCCGAACGCTCCCGCGCACGGTGAACACCGGCATGGGCGCCCTGTTCGTCCTGGCCGCCCTCGCGGTCCTCGGCGGCGACTCGCTCGCCGACTTCTCGGTGGCCCTGATCGCCGGCGTCGTCGTCGGCGTGGCGTCGACGGTGTCCGTGGCGGTTCCGGTCGCCGTGTCCCTGGAGCGCCGCAAGCCCGCACCGCCGCGTCGGCGGCCCACGGGGGAGCGGGACCGGCCGAAGGACGGCAGCCCGCTGGAGGCCAAGCGGCACCGTGGGACGGGCGCGGTCGTCTGACGGCACGCGCAAGGGTGCCCGCCGGGTTCACCGCTCCCTCAGGAGGCGGCGACCCGGCGGGCACCCTCGTCGGTCACGCGGTGTCACCTCGTCGCACGGTGCCTCAGCGCGCCACCCGCCACGTCAGCGATCCCTTGAGCAGCTTCCGCAGCTCCGGGGCGCGGACCGCGCGGGTCGGGTCCGTGGCGCGCACGGTGACCTTGTGGGCGCGGCCGTCGGCGGGGACGCCCAGGGCCTTCGGAGTGATGGAGCGCGCGTCGACGCCCTTCTTGACGGAGCGTCCGTCCACGGACCAGCGCAGCCGGACGCCCTCGGCGGCGAGGACCTTGACGCGCTGGGCGCGCCGCACCTCCTTGTCCGTCGGGGTGACGGCGGAGACGGCCGAGCCGTGCCGGTGGAAGCCCGCGATCATGGCTTCGCGCCCGGGCGAGTTGAACTCCCGGCCGAGGGTGCGCATGATCGAGTTGTCCGTCGGCCGGTAGAGGCCGCGCGGGTAGTAGCCGCCGCCCTCGTACGCGCCGACGGTGCCGCCGTCGGGCGAGGACTGGCCGATCCAGCGGTACCACTTCTTCTTCTGCGCGGTCAGCTGGGCGGCGGTCAGCTTGCTGATGTTCGACTCCCACGGCTCGGCGCCCGTGTACGTGCCGTACTCCTCGTACACGTACTCGTCCGCCAGCTTGCCCAGGGAGTGCCCCGTCTCGTGCACGACGACCTGTGAGGACTGTTCGTTGTCCGAGGAGGCGGTGGCGATGCCGTCGTAGCCGGACGGCGAGGTGATGTCGTTGTAGCCCGCGCCGCCGTACTTGGTGGAGTTGGACAGCACGATCACCAGGTCGGGATCGGCGGCCTTGCTCGCGTACGCCTCCACCTTGTTGGTGTCGACACACAGCAGCCGCTCGATGCCGTCGCAGTAGAAACCCGAGCCGAGCGCGGTGTCCTTGCGGACGTCGCTCGTCGGGTCGCCCGAGACCCCCGACTGGCGCGAGTGCGCGTCCACCGCCCACACGTTGAAGAGGTTCTTGTACGAGGCGTACGGCTCGACGGCCGACACCTCCGCCCACTTCGTGCGCACGTCGGCGTGGAAGTCCTCCTGCTGGGAGGCGGTGTAGCCGTCGCCGATGAAGACGACGTCGGCCTTGGAGCCGACCGGGCCGTTCTGGACGATCGGGACGACGGTGCCGTCGTCCGCGGCGGTCCTGCGCTCCTTGGCGGTGAGCGGGTCGGAGGCCGGCACCTCGGTGTGCCGGGGGTGACCTTCCGGACCGGTGAAGTACTCCACGTGCTGGGTGGAGTCGGCGCCGCTCCGGGGGGAGGGCGAATCGGGCTCCGCGGTCGCGCCCGCGGTGGCGGCGAGGGTCGCCGCCAGGGCGATCCCGGCGGCTGTCGCGATCTTGAGCGGCGTACGTCTGGCTATGCCGGACTTGCGTCTGCGCATGGTGGGGGTCCTTCCGAAGTCCGCCGTGTAAGTGGCGAGTTAAAGCCGTTTAAGGCGTCGCTCAACGTAGGGGCTTCGGGGGCGTGCAGGCAATGGTGAGGCGCAAGATGTGTATGAGACAGATGGGTTCAAGCCAGGGGCGGCGGTGGCCGCGGCGCCGGGAGGGGCGGCCGCGCGGCCGGAACGCCCGCTCACCGGACAGCGGGTCCTGGTGGCCGTACCCTTGACAGACACCTGAATTCCCTCCGGCATCTATGCACGACCGCCGTCATCGACTTAGCTCAGGGCCTGACCCAGGGAAGGGGAGAGGTGGCGGAGAACAGTCCCGAGGCCGCCCGGTCCGACGCGGCTGCCGAGATCGGCCGCCGCGTGCTGAGGCTGCGTACCGAACAAGGCCTCACACAGCGGCAGGTGGCCGAACCCGCCTACACGGCCGCGTACGTCTCCACGCTGGAGTCGGGCAAGGTGCGGCCCTCGGAGGCCGCGCTGCGACACCTCGCCGCACGCCTCGGCGTCGACTACGAAGAGCTGGTCACGGGCCGCCCCGCCCACCTGGCCACCGACCTGCGGCTGCGCCTGACCGACGCCCGGCGCGCCCTGGCCACCGGCGCCCCCGAGGACGCCGCGGAACTCTTCCGCGCCCTGCACGAGGAGGCCGTCGCACACACCCTGGTCGAGGAGCAGGCCACCGCCCTCCAAGGCCTCGGCGACTGCCTCCTGGAGTCCGGCGAACTCACCGACGCCCGCGACTGCTTCGCCGCCGCCGAACGCCTCCTCGCCGACCAGCCCCTGCCCGTGCGCGTCCCCGCCATCCGCGGCCGCGCCACCGCCCACCTCCTGACCGGCGAACTCCGCTACTCCTGCTACCTGCTCGAAACCACCCTCGACGAACTCAACGCCTCGGGCCTGCACGACCCCGACGCCCTGCTGCTCCTCTACACCGCGTCCATCGCGCCCTACATGGACATGGGCGCCCACGCCCGCGCCGCGCACGCCGCCGAACTCGCCCTCGCGCTCGCCCCGAGCGTCAGCGATCCCGCGCTGGTCGCCCATATGCACCGCGGCGTCGCCCGCACCCTCATCGCCGAAGGCCGCACCGCGGAGGCCGACGCGTCCCTCGCCAAGGCCCAGGAGCTCTACCGGCACCTGCACATCCGCACCGAACTCGCCCACTGCCACTGGATGCGCGGCTACGTCCACGCCCAGGACGGCGACCTCCAGGGCGCCGAGAGCGAGCTGCGCACGGCCCGCGACATGCTCGCCTCCAAGCGCGCCGCCCTGTTCACCGTGCAGGTCGAGGTCGAACTCGCGGACGTGCTGCGGCGACGCGGCAAGGCCGACGAGGCGGAGGCGCTGCTGCGGCCCCTGCTCACGTCCGGCGAGGACGTCGGTGCCCTCGGAGCCGAGCGCGGCGCCGTGCACGCGGGCGGCGCCCACCGGCTGCTCGGCCTGATCGCCGAGGAGCGCGGCGACACCGACAGCGCCGAGGAGCACTACTGCGCCGCGCTCTCCCTCCTGGAACGCTCCAGCGCGGCGGGCGATTTGGCGGACCTGTGCCGTCTCCTCGGCGACCTGCTGCGCCGCACCGGCCGTGTCGAGGCCGCCCTCGACGCCTACCGCACCGGCCTCGGCCACCGTGCGGCCCCCGGCACCACGACCCTCGGCCCGGCCCCGGCGACACCCCCGATGTGAGTCCCGGCGGCCTCGGCCGTCCCGCTCGCGATGCCCGCGGACGTCACCCGCGCGGGGCCCCGGGGACACGCGCCACACCCACGTAGAAGCCGCTCAGCTCACGCTGCGGGGCGGGCCCGTCCTTGAACCACTCGGTGGCGGTCACCAGGCCGGGCTCGACGAGGTCCAGGCCGTCGAAGAAGCGCTCCACCTCGGCGCGCGAGCGCATGCGCAGCGGCACCCGGCCGTCCTTGTAGGCGGTCGAGACGGACTGCTCCAGCTGCGGGTGCTCGTCGGCGGTGCCGTGCGAGAACATCAGGTAGCTGCCGGACGGCAGGGCGTCGACCAGGGTGCGCGCGAGCCCGTACGGGTCCTCGTCGTCCATGATGAAGTGCATCAGCGCGATCAGGGACAGCGCGACGGGCTTGTCGAAGTCCAGGAAACCGCGGGCGTGTTCGAGGATCGCGCCCGGCTCGCGGACATCGGCCTGGATGTAGGTGGTGGCACCCTCGGGCGTGCTGACCAGCAGGGCCTCGGCGTGCCGCAGCACGATCGGGTCGTTGTCGGCGTACGCGACCCGGGCGGCGGGCGTGATCGCCTGCACGATCTGGTGCAGGTTCGGCTCGGTGGGGATGCCGGTGCCGATGTCCAGGAACTGGTCGATGCCCTGGCCCGCCAGCCAGGCCGCCGCGCGCTGCATGAAGGCCCGGTTGCGCCGCGCGTTCTCGCGCGCCTGCGGCGGCAGCTTCTGCGCCAGCTCCTGATCGACCAGGTAGTTGTCCTTGCCCCCGAGCAGCCAGTCGTAGACCCGCGCCGGGTGCGGCTTGCTGGTGTCGATCACGTGAGGGTCGGATGCTGCCGTCATACGTGACTCCAGTGCGGGTGGGGCCGGGAGGGGCCGCGGCGCGGATGATCAGGATTATGCCAGCGCACAGGGGGTGGTACGACGGGAGTTCGGGACTCGAACAGGTGCATGGGCAAGGGGTGGGGCGGCCGAGGTCACGCCTGGTCCGGCGTGTCCTGTACGTCGCCGAGGGTCGACGCGGCCAGGGGGTCGCCCTCGGCGAAGTCGCCGGGCGGGATGCCGGGGTGGTGGCCGCCGGACGCGGTGTCGGGCGGGGTGGTGGGGTCGAGGGCGAGGCGGGACACGATGCGGTAGCGGTCGCCCCGGTAGAGGGAGTGGACGTACTCGACCGGCTGGTCGGCCGCGTCCGTGGTGAGGCGCTCGAAGAGCAGGGCGGGGGACAGCTCGGGCACGTCAAGGAGGCGCGCCTCGGAGCGGGTGACGACGGTCGGCTCGATCGTCTGCGTCGCCTCGTGGACCCGTACGCCGTGCCGCTCGCGCAGGTGCGCGTACAGGTCGCCCGACTCCAGCTCGCGCGCGGTCAGACCCGGCACCAGATCCGCCTTGAGGTGCAGGTGCTCCACGGCCATCGGCGTGCCGTCGACGAGCCGCTGCCGCGCCACGTACACGATCCGCCCGGCCGGTGACATCCGCAGCCTGCGGCCCACGCGGGCGCCGGCCGGGACGGTGGTGAACTCAAGGAGGCGGCTCGACCAGGCGCCCGCCGCCTGTGGCACCGACAGCGCGGCGCGGCCCGAGACCAGCTCCTGGGTGATCTTCTCCGGCGCGACGAACATGCCGCGGCCGTGCTCGCGGACGAGCAGGCCCGCCGCGACGAGCTCGTCGACCGCGGCCCGCAGCGTCGGCCGGGACACGCCGAGGCGGGCGCACAGGGTGCGCTCGGAGGGGATGCCGTCACCGGCCTGCCGGGACTCGATCAGTTCCAGGACGAAGTCGCGCACACGCTCCCGCTTGAGCACCGTCCCCGGTGCGTCGGTCTCCATGGCGTCCTCCGTCACCTCGCTGGTCAGGTGAAGTGTAGCCATGGGGTCGGTGTACGGAACCTGTCAACTCGATACCAGAACAGGTGAGTTGAGGGATGTGCGGTCTCGCGCGCCCAGGGTTGACGGGTCCCTGGTGCCGTGCCACCTTCATTCACCGGCAAGAGGTCAACTGACCAGTTGCCCAACTGGTCAGTTCGAGGGTCGTCGGACCGGCACGCCGACCCGACCGGTTTCCCCCACCGTTCCGGAGAGGAACGCCCCGTCATGACCCAGCACTTGACGCCCGCATCGCCCCCGCCTCCCGCCCCCGCCCGGCGCCCGCGTCGCCGTGCCGCTGCCGCCCTGGCCTGCGCCCTCGGCTGCGCCGCCCTCGCCGTCCTGCCCGCCGCCGCGTCCGCCGCGGACTCCCCGCGGGGCGACTCCCGGTCGGCCGACGCGCGCGACGCGGCCGACGCGGTCCTGTTCGACGACTTCTCCTACACCGCCCACGACGACCCGCGCGTCTCCGCGCACGGCTGGAACGTCCGCTCCAACTCCGGCGGCCCCGGGGTGCCCGGCGCCTCCTGGGTGCCGCGGAACATCACGTTCTCGTCGACCGGCGGCACCTCCGTCATGGACCTGGAGACGAAGACCGCGGGCACCGCCGCGAGCACCGAGCAGACCGAGATCCTCACCCGGTCGACCAAGTTCAGGAACGGCACCTACGCGGCCCGCGTGAAGTTCAGCGACGCCCCGGCGTCCGGCCCCGACGGCGACCGCGTCGTCCAGACGTTCTTCACCATCAATGACCTCAAGGCCCCGATGGCGGACGACTACGCCGAGTACGACTTCGAGTACTTGCCCAACGGCGGCTGGGGCGAGCCCGGCAACATCCTGTACACGACGTCCTGGGAGACCTACGACCCCGACCCCTGGCAGGCCGTCAACCAGCACACCGAACGCCGCGAGAGCTTCGCGGGCTGGCACGACCTCGTCCTCACCATCGACGACCGGGCCATCACGTACTACATCGACGGCCGGCACTTCGGCACCCACGACGCCGCGTATCTGCCCGAGCGCCCCATGTCCATCAACTTCAACCACTGGCTGATCGACCTCGCGGGCCAGCCCGCCACCCAGCCCCGCTCCTACCACCAGCAGGTCGACTACGTCCTGCACGTCAAGGACCAGGTCCTCACCCCGGCACAGGCGACCCAGCGGGTCGCGGCGTACCGGGCCGCGGGCACGGCGTTCGAGGACACGGTGCCGACGCCGTAGCGCACACGCCGGCCCCGGGCGCGCATCGGGCGGGACCGCCCAGGAGAAGCGACGGGCCGCGCTGTGCTGGGGGAGAAGTGACGGGCCACTGTGCTGGGTGCTGGGATGAGCCCATGACAGCACCACAGCCCACGCCACCCCGGACGACCCCTGGCCGTACGGCGGTCGACTGGCCCGTCTCCCTCACGACATCGCGCCTGACCCTGCGCCCCGTCGAACAGCAGGACGTCCCCGACGCGGCCCGCCTGTGGACGGACCCGGAGGTACGCCGCCACCTCGGCGGCCCGGTCACGGAGGACGTCGTGCGCGCCCGCAGCGAGCAATGCGCGGGCGCGCCCGGCCTGTTCAGCGTCGTACGCACCGCCGACGGCGCGGTCCTAGGCCTGGCCGTCGCCGAGCCGGACGCCCGCGACGGCCGCACAGAGGTGTCCTACCAACTCCTGCCCGCGCACTGGGGCCACGGGTACGCGCGCGAGGCCGTCGCCGCCGTCGTGGCCTGGGCCCGCGAAGGCGTCCGATCCTCCGCGCCCGGCGTGGTCGCGGTGACACAGCGCGCGAACCTCCGTTCCACACGCCTGCTCGAAGCCCTCGGCGCCCGCGAGACGGACACCTTCGTGGAGTGGGGCGAGCCGCAAGTGCTGTACGTGTTCGGCCCGGAGGCCCCATGACCGTCACGCTGCGCGTGGGTGCGACGGGTGGGGTGCCCGGCATGGTGCTGCGGCCGTGGGAGGACGGGGACGCGGCGGCGCTGATCGACGCGTACCGCGATCCTGTGTTGCGGCGGTGGACGCGGATGCCCGTCCGTGACCACGCCGACGCCGCACGCTGGTTGGCGGTGCGGCACGAGGGGTGGGCCAGGCAGGACTACGTCAGCTTCGTCGTCGAGGAGGAGCGCGGGGGCGGTGGGCGGGAGCTGGTGGCCAACGTCGCTTCGTGCCGAGTCGCGGGGAACGCCGGCTACGAACTGCACGCGGTGCTGCCCGTCAGGCCGCCGTTTCCCGCGCCGGGGCATCTGCACGTCAGGCGGCGTGTCGTGCCGGAGGCCGCGCGCAAGGGGGCGGTGGTCGGTGGATGAGGAAATGGGTCGGTGGGCAACGGCGTTAATCGGCCGTTGTCCCGGCGGTTAATTCGGGCGTTTCGCGGAGGCCGCGGGGCCCGTAATTCCGGCATTGAAAACGGTCACCGATGCAGCCTTTGCGGACCTCGTCGATCTGCGCTTGACTGCCGTGCGTCGGATTCCGAGACCAGCCGGGGGGACCTTCCTGTGGGGCACGCTCACACGCACCACGACGGGCACGATCACCAGGCAGGAGGCCATGGCGGGCACAGTCATGGCGTCTCCGCCGACGCCGACCGGCGGTGGCTTTCGCTGGCGCTTGTATTGATTGGCGTTTTCATTTCGGTGGAGACGGCGATCGCATTCATATCCGGTTCGCTTGCGCTTCTGTCCGATGCCGTCCACATGCTCACGGACGCTTTCTCCATCATCCTCGCCCTGGTCGCGATGCGGCTGGCCGCGCGGCCCGCGAAGGGCACGTACACCTTCGGACTCAAGCGTGTCGAGATACTCTCCGCGCAGGCCAACGGCCTCACCCTGCTGCTCGCCGCGGTGTGGCTCGCGTACGAGGCCGTCGTGCGGCTGCTGCACCCGCCGGAGGTCACCGGCTGGATGGTCCTCGCCACCGCGCTCACCGGCGTCGCCGTGAACCTCGCGGCGACCTGGTGCCTGTCCAGGGCCAACCGCGCCTCGCTGAACGTCGAGGGCGCCTACCAGCACATCCTCAACGACCTGTTCGCGTTCATCGGCACCGCCGTCGCCGGTGTCGTCGTCATGACCACGGGCTTCGCCCGCGCCGACACCATCGCCACGCTGTTCGTCGTCGTCCTCATGGTCAAGGCGGGCTGCGGGCTGCTGCGCGACTCCGGCCGCATCCTGCTCGAAGCGGCGCCCGCGGGCCTCGACCCCGACGCCATCGGCGACCGGCTCGCCGCCGCGCCCGCGGTCGCGGAGGTCCACGACCTGCACGTCTGGACCATCACCTCCGGCGAGCCCGCCCTGTCCGCCCATGTCCTCGTCCACCCGGGCGGCGACTGCCACGCCGTACGCCGCGACCTCGACCACGTCCTCGCCGAGACGTACGGCCTCACCCACACCACGCTCCAGATCGACCACGAGGACGACGCCCCGCACCCCGCCGCCGCGTCGGCGTCCGCGTCCACCGGCGTCGCGACGGCACCCCACTGCGCCAACGGCCACGGCCCCACGCACCGGCGCGAACCGCACGCCCACTGACGGCCGGGTGGCGCCGTCGGGCGCCGACCGGCGTGCTCAGACATGCAGTTCGGGCGGCAGGCCGGTCCAGCGGAGCTCGGGCGGAAGATGCCCGGTGTCGTTGTAGAGAAGCAGGGACGCCGGGCGGCCGGGCGCGTAACGGATCACGGTGAGGCCCGCGTTGGTGTGGTTCAGGCCGAGCCAGCGCCACGCGGGCGCGTCGAGCGCGGCGCGCACCAGCCAGCCGATGAGGAAGTTGTGGGTGACCACCAGCTCGTGGCGGGGCGCGTCCCCCTCGACGGGGCCGGTGAACCGGTCGAGGGCCGCCTGCGCGAGGGCGGGGCCGCGCTCCCGCTCGTCCGCGGGGAAGGCGGCGAGCCGGTCCAGCACGGTGGCGTCCGAGTCCCGCGGCAACTCGTCCCGGGTCGGCAGGTGCGGGATGTAGTCCCCGGCGGCCTCGGACAGCGTGAGGGGGACGTCGGTGAGTTGGCCGTGGACGAGGCCTGCCGTCTGCGCGGCGCGCGGCAGGGGGCCGTGGCTGATCTCCGCCAGCGGGATGCCGCGCAGGCGCTCGCCGAGGAGGACGGCCTGGCGGCGCCCGCGGTCGGTCAGTTCGGACTCGTCCGGGGATGCCTCGCCGTGCCGGGCGAGATAGAGGTAGCGGGCGGCGGTCGCGGTCATCGAGGTGCTCCTGGGCGGTGGACGGGGACGGTTCCGGCGGGGGTCATGGGGCCGGGACCAGCAGGTGGACGGCCAGGGCGACGATAAGCGCGCTGGACGCCAGCGCCGTGCCGAGGCGGCCACGGCGGCCCGTGAGGACCCGGCCGACCAGCGCGCCACCCCCGGCGAGCAGCAGTTGCCAGCTCGCGGACGCGGCGAAGGCGGCAAGGGTGAACACCGCCTGGCCCAGGCGGTCCGGCGCCGCGTCGGTCTGGCTGCCGACGACGAGCGCGGCGAAGTAGATGACGGTCATCGGGTTGAGCAGCGTGAGGGCGAGCAGGCTCGTGTACGCCCGGGCGGGAGCCACCGGGTTCTCCTCGGTCCGTCCGGCCGTGTGCGGTCGGCGGTACGCGGCGAGGGCCTGCGTGGCCGAGCGCAGCGCCAAGGCGATGAGGACGCCCGCGGAGACCCAGCGCAGCGGGCCGATGAGCGGGCGCACGACGGGGGCCGCCGCCGCGCCCGCGACCGTGGCGACCAGCGCGTACACGCCGTCGGCCGTGGCCACCCCGAGCGCCGCGCAGGCGCCGGTCCGCAGCGAGGTGCGCGCGGTCAGCGCCATCAGGTGGGCCGCGACCGCCCCGACCGGGACGGCGATGCCATACCCGGCGAGGAGGCCAGCGACCAGATACCCGGTCACCGTCGCGGAAGCGTCGGCCCCCACCGTCGGCCGGACCGCTGCTGCCGCTCCACCGGACGACCGGTGGAGGCGGGCGACAGCGGGGCGGCGGGGAGCGTGCTCAGGGGCACGCGCGGGATGAACGACATGCGGGGATCGTGTGGCGCGGGCCACCGCCCGGGCAAGTGAATTTGTGCGGTGCGGGGTGGCCGGAGGCACCCGGCACCCGGCGCGTCCTCGGCGTCAGCGCGCCCACGTGACCGCGCCCACACCACCACCCCGGGGCCACCGCGCCCCCGCCACAGGCCTCCACGTCACCGCGTAGCGTTCGCCAGCGCCGCGTCCGCCTTCGCCCGCGACGACTTCCACCACGTCGTCACCGGCTCCCACACCCGTACGCCCTGGGGCAGGCCGAGCGCGTCGTCGGTGAACTGGCGGCCGCGGATCGAGGGGTCGCCCGCGACGGTCACGAAGTCCACCAGGCGGGCGGTGGTGTCGCTCGGGTCGGCGGCGGTGCGGACGGCGGCGTACGCGGTGCGGCCCGCGGCGACGCGGTACGGGGCGCTCTCGGTGGCCGGGACCGGCTGCGCCGCGCCGTCCAGCGTGCCGAAGGTGACGGTCGGGATGCGGTCGACGGCGCAGGCCTTGGTGGTCTTGTTCTTGATGCTGATGCGGAGCACGCCGGGCTTGGCGGCGGCGGCCGCCTTCACGGTGAGCGCGGACGCCTTGCAGGTCGCCAGGCGCTCGGCGGCGGCGGTCGGCTGCGCCCCGGCCGAGGGAGCGAGCGTGAGGAGTGCGGCCCCGGCCGTGGCGGTGAGCGCGAGGAGCGAGCGAGTACGCATGGTGCGGTGTCCCTTGTTCGGTACGTCGACAGTCGGCGTGTGCGGTGGTGCGCATGGATGACCGACGGGAGCGCCGCCTGGTTGCATCGACTCCGGCATTCGGGTGACCCGGCGGAATCCAGGCCCCACCCGTGCCCTCAACCAGCGTGAGCATGGCCACGTTTGACGGTGTGTCGGACGGGACCCGAGACGCCTCGCCCTCGGCACCCTCCGGCGCGCCCTGGCGCGATCCCGCCCGTCTCTCCCGCGCTCCCTTGACATCCGCCCGCGTCGCCACGACGCTCCATCACGCTCGTGTTAACGCTAACACCGGGCCGGGACACACCCGGGAAGCACCTGGGGGGCCACCCATGTCAGGCCGCACGCCCAGCACGCCCAGCACAGCGAGTTCACCCGGTACGCCGAGCACACCCGGCAGGCCCACACCCACGCCCGCCGCGCCCACCCTCACCCGCCGCACCCTCCTCACCGCGTCCGCCGCCACCATCGGCACCGCCGCGATCGGCACCCTCACCACCGCCTGCGGCACCGCCTCGGGCCAACCGGCGGGGAAGGTCGCCGTGTTCGGGGACAGCGCGGCCTGGTCGGCACCGATGGCCGCGGCGGGGGCGGCCATGAAATCGGTCGCGGGGCTGCGGCTCGTCCCGGAGGTCAACCCGTCGCTCGAGGCGTTCGAGCAGGTGGTGAAGTCCTCGCTGCGGACGAGGAAGACCCCGGACCTGCTCAAGTACTGGTCCGGCTACCGGCTCCAGGACCTGGCCCGCACCGGCGGCATCGCCGACCTCACCGACCAGTGGGACACGGCGGTCGGCCGGGGCTGGGCCGACAGGTCCCTGCGGGAGGCGTTCACGTACCGCGGCCGGGTGTACGGGCTGCCGATGAACCTCGCGTACTGGGTGTTCTTCTACAACCCCGAGGTCTTCGCGGAGCACGGTCTGAAACCCCCGGCGACCTGGGGCGACTTCCTCACCGCCGCCGACCGCCTGAAGCGGAACGAGGTCACCCCGCTGCACGGCACGGCCGACGGCCGCTGGCCCTCGTTCATCTGGTTCCAGGAGATCCTCAGCCGCCAGGACCCGCGGTTCTACGACGACTTGATGAACGGCCGCGAGAAGTACACCGACCCGCGCGCCGAACGCGCCCTGCGCACCCTCGCCGGGTACTTCGACAAGGACTGGTTCACGCCGATGGACATGAACCACGTCGACGCCGCCGCGGCCGTCGTGCACGGCAAGGTCGGCATGCTGCCGTGCGGCACCTGGCTCGGCTCGACCCTCACCGCCGCGGGCGGCAAGCCCGGCAAGAACGTCGGGGCGTTCGTGCTGCCCATGGCGGACCCCGCGGCCCGGCCCGCCATCATCTTCGAGTCCAGCGCCCTGGTCGCCACCGTCAAGGGCCCCGACCGCACCGAGGCCCTCGAGGCCACCAGGAACTGGCTTCACCCCACCGTCCTGAAGGCGTTCTCGCATACCCTCCAGGACGGCTGCCCCAACCCGCGGGTCCCCGCCGCCAACCCCGTCATCGCCTCGCTGGCCGAGAAGGTGCGCGGCGAACGGCTGCGGCTGCTCAACCGGTTCTGGGAACAGGGCCCGCCCGAGCTGGTCGAGGCGACCGTCGACGACCTCGCGGGCTTCCTGCTGAACCCGTCCTCGTACCGCAAGGTGCTGCGCACCATGCAGGAGCGAGCCGACGAGGCCTGGAAGGTGTGGCGGGAGGCGGCGCGGACATGACCGGGACCACCACCCCCGCACCGGCCGCGGCGACGGCCGCCAAGGCGCACCGCGCCCGCCGTCGGATCCCCACCCGCACGCCCCACCGGGCCGTCCGCCCCCGCGCCCGCCGCGGCGGGCCGCTGGCCGCGCTGCCCTGGGCACTGCCCGCCTTCGCCTTCGTCGGCGTCCTGCTGGTGTACCCGTTCTTCCGCAGCGTGTACGGCAGCTTCTTCGAGGACAACGGATTCACGAGCAGCTACACCGGAATCGACAACTACACCCGGCTCGCCGACGACCCCATCTTCGGCCGGTCGCTGCTCAACACCCTGATGTGGGTGGCCGGGACACTGCTCCTGCCGGTGCTCCTCGGACTGCTGATCGCGGTCGCCACGCACCGGACGCGGTTCGGGGGCGTCGCGCAGCTCGTCATCGTGCTGCCGTTCGCGATCTCCACCGCCGCCACGGCCGTCCTGTGGAACTTCATGCTGACGTCCGACGGCGCCGTCAACCAGTTCCTGCGCGGTGTCGGCCTGGACTCCTGGGCGCAGACCTGGCTCCTTGAGTGGCCGCAGAACACGCTCGCCCTGATCGTCGCGTCCACCTGGCAGGCGACCGGCATCAACGTCGTGCTGTTCGCCATCGGTCTGCGCGCCATTCCCCGGGACACCGTCGAGGCCGCCCAACTGGACGGGGCGAGCGGCTGGCGGATGTTCCGGCACATCACCCTTCCGCAGCTGAGGGCGGTGACCGTGGTGGTCGTGGGCATGGCCGTGGTGAACAGCCTCAAGGCGTTCGACATGATCTGGATCCTCACCAAGGGCGGCCCCTCGCGGTCCTCGGAGACCCTCGCCCTGACCATGTACCGCGAGGCGTTCCGGCTCTTCCACGTGGGCTACGGCTCGGCGATCGCCCTGGTCCTCTCCATGATCGTCGTCGCCTCGTCCTGGGCGTATCTGCGCCACCAGATGCCCGACACCGGCTGGGCGAAGGCCTGAGGAGGGGGTGGCCGTGGGACGCGTCGTACGTCGTCTCTTCGTCGCAGGATGCGTGGCGCTGTGGCTGATCCCGCTGTATCTGCTCATCGTCAACGCGCTGACGCCGTCCACCGCGTACGAGGGCAGGCCCGACTGGACCTTCCAGGGCTTCGCCTTCGTCGACAACGCCCGGACCGCCTGGACCGAGGTGGGCATCGGGGACAGCTTCCAGGCCTCGCTCCTGTACTCCGTCGTGTGCGGCCTGCTCGCCGTGCTCGTCGCCGCGATGGCGGCCTTCGCCGTCGTCGTCCTGCCCCTCCCCAGGCCCGCGTTCTGGTTCTGGCTGATCTACTCCGGGACGCTGTTCCCGCTCCAGATCTTCCTCGCGCCGCTCTTCGGCCTGTACGCCGACGCCAACCTGTACGACACCAGGCTCGGCCTGATGCTGGTGTACATCGCCTGGGCGATCCCCTTCGCCTTCTTCCTGATCCGCAATCAGATGACCACGATGCCACCGGAATTGACGGAGGCCGCGTTGATCGACGGGGCGTCCTTCGGGCGGATCTTCTGGCAGATCCACGTGCCCCTGATGCGGGCGGGGCTCGGCGCCGCCTTCATCTTCCAGTTCACCGCCGTCTGGAACGACCTGCTGCTCGGCATCACCCTCAGCCGCAGCGCCGACGTCCAGCCCGTCATGGCCGCCCTCACCACCCTCAACAACGCCTACTCCTCCGCGGGCCCGCCCGTGATCCTCGCGGGCGCGCTGATCGTGTCCGCGCCCACCCTGCTGCTCTTCCTGGTGTTCCGCGGCCTGTTCCTGCGCGGCATCACCGCATCCGCCCGCTGACCGCCCGCTGTCCGACCCCGATTGCCCCGCCGACCGCCCCGGGAGAGATCCGTATGACCACACGGGCCCTGGTCCGCACCACCGACTGGGACAACGACCGCATCCGCGCGAGCCTGCGCGCCGGAGTGGTCAGCGCCGAGGGAGCGCTGAACGGCCGCGTGCTGCGGCTCACCGAGGAGCCCCTGATGCGCCGCGCCGCCGACGGCACGCTGCTGCAGTCGCTGCGCGTCGAACCCGTCAACGGGGCAGCGTTACCGGGCGAGTTGGAGGTGCGCACCGAGTCGGGGACCGCGCTGCGCACCGAGCGCGTCCCCGGGCCCGGCCCCGCCGTGCGGCTGCTCCTGCCCGCCGTCACCGCGCCCACCCGCGTCACCGTCGCCCTGCCCGACGGCGGCGAGGGCATCGGCGTACAGCTTTCGCCGCAGCGGCAGTGGACCATCCACCTGGTGCACCACTCGCACCTCGACATCGGGTACACCGACCCGCAGGGACTGGTCCTGAACGAGCACCTGTCGTTCCTCGACTCCTGCCTGGAGCTGACGCGGGCCACCGACGACTGGCCCGCCGAGTCGCGGTTCCGCTGGTGCGTGGAGTCGCTGTGGTCCTTCGAGCAGTGGGCGCGGTCCCGTCCCGCGGAGCAGGTCGACGAGCTGATACGCCGGGTGGGGGAGGGGCGCATCGAGCTGACGGCGCTGCCGTTCAACCTGCACACCGAGACCTGCTCCACGGACGAGCTGCACGAACTCCTGCGCCTGGCCCACGACATCCGCGACCGCTACGGCGTGCGCTTCACCTCCGCGATGCAGACCGACGTGCCCGGCGCGGTGGTGGGCCTCGTCGACGCCCTCGCCGCGGCGGGCGTCAGCTATCTGTCCGTCGCCCACAACTGGGCGGGCCGCTCGGTGCCGCACCTGGTCGGCGGCGAGAAACTGCCCCGCCTCTTCCGCTGGCGCGCGCCCAGCGGCAACAGCGTCCTGGTGTGGATGACCGACACCCCGCACGGACTCGCCTACATGGAAGGCCCGCTGCTCGGCTTCGACACCGCCTACGCCGACGTCGACGACCTGCTGCCCGCCTATCTGACGTCCCTGGCGAGCCACCCCTACCCCTATCGCGGCGGCATCTTCGGCTGGGCCATGGACCAGGAGGACATCAAGCGCGAGCCCTACCCCTGGGACGTCCTGCACCTGCGCGTCCAGGGCAAGTTCGGCGACAACGCGCCGCCGCGCCGCGTCATCGCCGACACCGTGCGGCGGTGGAACGAGACCTGGGCCTACCCCCGCCTCCGGCTCTCCCGCAACGAGGACTTCTTCCTCGACGCCGAGGCCAGGCTCGGCGACGAGATCGCCACCTTCGAAGGCGACTGGACCGACTGGTGGGTCGACGGGGTGGGCGCGGGGGCACAGCCCCTGTCCCTGGCCCGCACCGCCCAGTCCGCGGTCGCCGACGCCCAGACCATCGGCGCGTTCGCGTCCCTCCTCGACGCCACGGGGGCCGAGGACGACACGCGGGACGCCGCCGGGGTCTACGAAGCGGTGTCGCTCTTCGACGAGCACACCTGGGGCGCCGGCGACCCGTGGACGCACGGCGACGAGGGCGGCCACAGCGGCGAGCAGCAGTGGCACTGGAAGTACGGGCAGGCGCTGCGCGCCCACGACGACGGCACGTCGCTGCTGCACCGGGCGAGCGCCCGGCTCGGCCAGCGGCTGGCCGCCGCGCCGGGCGCCCTCGCCACGTACCACGTCGTCAACACCTGCTCCTGGCCGCGCACGGACGTCGTGCGGATCTTCCTGCCGGAGAGCAGCGTGCCGCCGGCCCAGGCTGTGGCCGTTCGGGACGGCCGCAGCGGCCGGCGGCTCGCGCACGAGGAGCGGGCGCAGACCAACGAGGACCACCGGGACGCCGGGCGGTTCCTCGTCGTGCGGGTCGACGAGGTGCCGCCCGCCGGTTCCGTACGCGTCGAGGTCGTCGCCGCCGACACCGACCCCCGCGACACCGCAGCGACCCCCGTCGTCAAGGCGGCCACCGGCTGGAACCCGACCGGCGGCACCGAACGCGAGGATCCCGCCGACACCGCCGCACAGGCCCTCGTCCACCCCGACCCGACGCTCCTGGAGAACGAGCACCTCGCCGTCCGCGTCGACCTCGCGCACGCCTGTGTCGCCTCGGTCATCGACAAGTCGACCGGACGTGAACTCGTCCGCACCGACCCCGTCGTCGGCTTCAACGGCTACTTCCACGACAGCTACACCACCTCCGGGGGCTTCAACCACAACTCCAGCCGCACCACCGCGTCCGACCGCCTCGAACACCTCGGGACCCGGGCCGTCGCCCCGCCCGCCGCCCTGATCGCCCGGCACTCCACGGCGACCGCGGAGACCCTCACCTACGAGACCCGCCCGGCGGGCGCCAATCGGCTGCGCACCACGCTGACCCTGCCGCGCGGGGTGCCCCGCCTCGACATCGAGAACCGCCTCGACAAGGACCGCACCCTGGGCAAGGAGAGCGCCTACTTCGCGTTCCCCTTCGCCTTCGACGACCCGGTCGTCCGCATGGAGGCCTCCGGCGGCGTCACCGGCACCGGCCTGCCGGTGGTGCCCGGATCCGCGCGCCACATGCGGGCCGTGCGCCGCTGGGTGACCCTCGCGGACGGCGGGGGAGCGGTCGCGTGGTCCTCGCAGGACGCGCCGCTCGTGCAGTTCGGCAACGTCGCGCTGCCGTACGCGCCGTTCCCGAAGACGATGGGCCACGACGAGCCCGCCACCGTCTTCTCCTGGATCCACAACAACCTGTGGGACACCAACTTCCCGAGCGCCCAGGGCTTCGAGCTCACGTTCCGCTACAGCCTCGCGTGCGCGCCCACAGCCGACGGGCTCGGGCCGCGCACCGCCGCCGCGTTCAGCCGCCCCCTGCGGGCGGTCCGGGCACGGGGTCCGGTCGCCTCCGGCGCGGCTGCGCACGCCTTCGTCGAGCTGGACGACCCGCGGGTGCGCCTCGTCGGCGCGACGGTGCCGCGGCCCGGTGAGGTGCTGCTTCGCCTGCAGTCGTTCGCGCACGAGGCGGTGGACTGCCGCGTCCTGACCCGCTTCCCGGTGGCCGCCGCGTACCGGGCGGACTACCTCGGCACGAAGGGCGCCGCACTCGACCACACGGACGGCACGACGACGCTCGCCGTCCCGCCCCTCGCGACGGCGGCCCTGCTTCTCGTACGCCCCTGAAGCACGGCGCGAACCAGCGCGCGCCCTCGCCCTGAGCACCGCAGGAAAAACCGCACGAAGCACCGCACGAGGCACCGCACGAAGCACCGCACGAAGCACCGCACGAAGCACCGCAGGAAGCACCGCAGGAACCTCCGCACGAAGGAGAACGCGTGTACCGGCTCGACCCGCGTTACGGCCCGGCACCGGGGGCCGTGATGGCCGCCGGATGGCGCGCCGTGGCCGCACAGCTGCCCGAGGGCCCGTCGACGGTCGCCGTCGACGGGCCGCCGTCCGTGGACTTCCCCCGCCTCGTCGCCCGCCTCACCGCCGAACTCGCCGCCACCGGCGTGCGCGTGGACACCCTCGACGTGACCGCGCACCACGCCCCGCCCGACGAGGTGCGCCGCCGCACCGACGACGGCACCGGCGACCCCTACTACCGCGCCCTCGCCGACAACCCCCTCACCGACCTCTTCGACGCCCTGCCCTGGCCGGAGCCGCCCGCGGACGGCCTGCTGCTCGTGCACGGCCCCGGCGCGGCCCTCGTCCCGCACGACCGCCTCTGGTACGCGGACGTGCCCAAGCGGTACGCGGAGGCCGCCGTCGCCGCGGGCCGCGGAGACAACCTCGGGCTCCCCGGCGAACCGGCCGACCTCAGGCGCCTGTTCTACATCGACTGGCCCATGCTCGACCGCCACCGCGACGCCCTCGCCCCGCGCGTCGATGCCTGGCTCGACACCCAGGACCCGGGCCACCCCGTGTACCTCGACGGCCCCGGCCTGCGCGCGACGCTCCGCGCCCTCGCCCGGCGCCCCGTGCGCACCCGCCCGTACTTCAACTCGACGCCGTGGGGCGGGCACTGGGCCCAGCGCGTCCTCGGCTTCGACCCCGGCGCCCGCAACACCGCCCTCGGCTACGAACTCATCGCCCCCGAAGCGGGAGTCCTCGTCGGCACCGGCTCCGCCCTGCAGGCCGAGATCCCCTTCCAGCTCCTGTGTGTCCTGCACCCCGGCCAGCTGCTCGGCCCCGACGTGCACGCCCGCTTCGGCACGTCCTTCCCGATCCGCTTCGACTACCTGGACACCGTCGACGGCGGGAACCTGTCCGTGCACTGCCACCCCCGCGAGCGGTACATGCGCGAACGGTTCGGCTGGCCCTACACCCAGCACGAGACGTACTACCTGACACACGGCGGCCCCGGCGGCCGGGTCTTCCTCGGGCTGCGCGAGGACGCCGACGTCGACCTGTTCCGCAAGGAGATCGAGGAAGCCGCGCAGGACGGCGTGCCGATGGACCCCGAGGACCACATCCTGACCTTCCCCGCCGAACAGGGCCGCCTCTTCATGATCCCCGCGGGCACCCCGCACGCAGGCGGCGCCGGCAACCTCGTCCTGGAGATAAGCGCCACCCCCTACCTCTACAGCCTGCGCTTCTACGACTGGCTGCGCCCCGACGCCGACGGCAACCCCCGCCAACTCCCCTACGAGCACGGCCTCGCGAACCTCGACACCGACCGCCGCGGCGAGGCCGTCGCCCGCGACCTCGTCCAGGAACCCCGCCTGCTGCGCTCCGGCGACGGCTGGCACGAGGACGTCATCGGCGCGCTGCCGGAGATGTTCTTCGAAGTACGGCGGTACGCCCTGGACCCGGGCGCCGTCGCCGACGACGACACGGCGGGCCGCTTCCACGTCCTGAACGTCGTGGCGGGCGAGGGCGTGGAGATCCTGACGGCGGCGGGGGACCGGCACCCGCTCGCGTACGCGGAGACGCTCACCGTGCCCGCGGCCGTCGGCGCGTACCGGATCGCGGCACGTGGCGGGGCGGCGAAGGTGGTGAAGGCGCTGGTCCGGCCCCTGGCGGCGGCCGCGCAGGCGTGCCGCCCGGGCCCGCCCCGCCGGGACGCGGGCCGCTGATGCGGGCCGTCCTCGAGATCGGCGGCACCCATGTGACCGCCGCGCTGGTCGACCCCGGACGGGCTCGCGTGCTGCGCCGCGCGCACCGGGACCTCGACCCGCGCGGCACCGCCGAGCACGTCCTCGGCACGGTGGTGCGCTGCGCCACCCGGCTCGACGCGCCCGCCGCCGCGCTGTGGGGCGTCGCCGTGCCCGGCCCCTTCGACTACGACAAGGGCATCGCACGCTTCGAGGGCGTGGGCAAGTTCGACGACCTGTACGGCATCGACGTGGGGTCGGTCCTGCTCGACGGCGTGTGGCCGCGCCCCCGTGGGGCCCTGTTCCTCAACGACGCCCACGCCTTCGCCCTCGGCGAGTGGTCGGCGGGGGCGGCACGCGGGCACCGGCGCTGCGTGGGCGTCACGCTGGGCACGGGGGTGGGCTCGGCGTTCCTCGTGGACGGGCGGGTGTGCCACGAGGGACCGGGGGTGCCGCCGCTCGGTCGCATCGACCTGGTGACCGCGCACGGGCGGCCGCTGGAGGAGTCGGTGTCGCGCCGGGCGCTCCTCGCCCGCTACGGTGACCGCCGCGCGGAGCTGCACGACATCGCCGGACGGGCCCGCGCGGGCGAGGCGCGCGCGGGCCGCGTCCTGCACGAGGCCCTGACCACGCTCGGCACGGTCCTCGCCCCGCACGTGCGGGACTTCGGGGCCACGGCCCTCGTGGTGGGCGGGGGCCTGGCCCGGTCCTGGGACCTCGTCGGGCCTTCGCTGCGCCGCGCGTTGGGGGACACGTCGGTCTGCGTCCGCGTGGGCGCGCTGGGTGCGGACGCGGGGCTCGTGGGGGCCGGGGCGTACGCGGGAGCGGGGTGAGAGCAGGGCCGTCGGGGTACGCAGAGGACCGGGCCGTCGGAGCACGCGAGGAGCGCGCCGCCGGGGCCCGGCAGGACGAGAGGAACGCGAGCCCCATGCCCGTACCACGAGACCCCGGGGCCGGGCAGCCCCCCACCCTCCGCGACGTCGCCGAGCGGGCCGGGGTGAGCGCGATGACGGCGTCCAGGGTCCTGCGCGACGACCCGCGCGTGCTGCCCGCCACCCGCGACCGCGTCCGCGCGGCGGCGGCCGCCCTCGGCTACCGGCCCAACGAGGTGGCCCGCAGCCTGCGCCTCGGCCTCGGCACGGGCCTGGTCGGCCTGGTCGTCACCAACCTCGCCAACCCCTTCTACTCGCGGCTCGCCCTCGGCGTCGACTCCGTCGTCGCGGCCGACGGTCTGAAGACGGTCATCGGCAACACCGGCCAGGACCTGGACGGCGAACGGGACCTGGTGGCCGACCTGGTGGCCCGGCGCGTCGACGGCATCATCGCCGTGCCCGCGGGCTCCGACCAGCGCCACCTCGCCGCGGCGGCGGCCGAGGGCGTCCCCGTGGTCCTCGCGAGCCGCCCGCCCGAGGGCTTCGACGCCGACTGCGTCCTGGTCGACGACTTCGGCGGCGCCCGCGCGGCGACCGCCCGGCTGCTGGCCCACGGCCACCGCAGCGTGGGCTTCCTCGGCTCACCGCCCGCCGTGTACACCGGCACCGAGCGGCTGCGCGGATACCACGCCGCCCACGCCGCCGCGGGCGTGCCCGCCCGCACCCGCCTCGTCCGCCAGGGCCAGACCGAACCGGCCGAGGCGGAGCGCGCCGCCGCCGAACTCCTCGCCCTGCCCGAGCCGCCGACCGCGCTGTTCTGCTCCAACAACCGCAACACCATAGGAGCGTTCCGGGCCCTGCGTGCCACCGGCGCGGACACCGCCCTCGCGGGCTTCGACGACTTCGAACTCGCCGACGCGCTGGGGCTGCCGCTCACCCTCGTCACGTACGACAGCGACGAGCTGGGGCGCGCGGCGGGGCGCCTCCTCATGGAGCGGATACGGGAGCGGAAGGGCGGGGGAGCGGGCGCGTACCGGCGCGTGGTGCTGCCCACCGACCTGGTGGAGTACGGGAGTTGAGGTGTCGGTCGGGCCTCAGAACTCGAAGCGCCGCGCCGACCGGGACAGCACCGCCGACGTGGTCTCGACGCCCCAGACCCCGCGCAGCTCCGCCGTCAGCGCGTCCATCAGCTTCGCCACGTCCGCCGGAGCCGACTCGTGCAGCGCCTCCACCACGATCAGGACGTCCGTCGTGGTGTCGCGGACCGCGGAGTGGCCGCTCTGCCGGTTGGTCCAGCGCCTGGCGTGGGCACGGCGGGCGTCGTCGGCGAAGATCACCTCGCGTGGGTCGGGATGCTCCTCCGACCCGGCGAACGTCTCGTAGACCTCGTCGCCGTCGGCGTACCGGACTTCGAGATCCCCGGAGATGAGGGAGACGTCGAAGACACCGACCGGGATGCCGTACGCGAGGGACGCGGCGTTGCAGAGGTCGATCAGGGGGTGGATGCGGGGCAGGGAGCCCTCCTTGCGGAAGCGGCGCAGGAGGGATTCGGAGGCGCAGCGGTACTGGGTCGGCTTGAGGCCCATCGCGGCGAAGGCGCGCCGCCAGGCCCGCACCTCGGGCAGGCCGCTCTCCTGCGTGGCGGCGAGCCGTTCGGCGGCCGCCGCGCCGAACGCGGCGACGGGCCGGTCGACCGACACGTCGGCGGTGATGCCCCGAGTGGCGATCACTCCGGGGACCAGCTGGGGGAAGTCCTGCCAGACGTCGCTCGCATGCTGGAAGTGCACGGTGTTTCCGTTCGGGAGAGGGCGGGTGGGGGCGGGGAGGTCGGGAGGAGGGGGCGGGAGATGCGCGGGCAGGGGGCCGGGGGCGGCGGGGCGATGCGGGGCGTGGTCAGAGGAGGGCGAGCTTGAGGCCGAGCGCGGCGAACGCGCCCGCGAAGACGCGCCGCAGCCACGCCATGACCCGGGGCCGCCCGATCACGTGGTCGCGCACCGCCGCGGCGAACACCCCGTACAGCGTGAACACCACGAGCGTCACCAGCATGAAACAGGCGCTGAGTTCGGCCATGCGCAGGAAGCTGTGGGGATCGTTCTTGTCGACGAACTGCGGCAGGAAGGCGAAGAAGAAGACGGTGAGCTTCGGGTTGAGCAGATTCATGAGGATGGCCGACCCGATGACGTCGGCGACCGAGCGCGGCGCGCCGTCCCGCTCGGCCGCGAGGTCGCTCTTGTCGCGCAGCGTCCTCCATGCCATGAAGAGCAGATACGCCACCCCCAGGTACTTGAGCGTCTGGAACGCGAGGGCACTGGTGTTGAGCAGCGCGGCGAGACCCGTGAGCGCGGCCAGCATGTGCGGCACGATGCCCACGGTGCACCCCACGGCCGCCACGACACCGGCCCGGGTGCCCCGTGAGAGACCGGCCGCGACGGTGAACAGCACGCCGGTGCCGGGCGTCACGGTCAGGATGAGCGTGGTCAGCAGGAACTCCATGGCTTGACTCTCCCGCCACAATGGATCCATGAACAGGTCCAATGGATCTCCCTCCGACAGGTCCATAACGCTGCTCGGCAGGACCGTGGCCGCCTCCGACTTCCTGCAGCTGAACCCGGCCGACGCCCCCAGGGGCGGGATGGCGGACTGGCTGGCCCGGCAGATCCGGCGGGCCGTGGCCGAGGGGCTGCTGCCGCCCGGGAGCAGGCTGCCCGCCACCCGGGTGCTCGCCGATGAGCTGGGCGTCTCGCGGGGTGTGGTGACCGAGGCGTACCGGCGGCTGACGGAGGACGGGCACGTGGAGGGGCGGGGGCGCGCCGGGACCGTGGTTCTGGCGGCGCCGCTCGCCCGGCCGACGGAGGGTGGCCGGGCGGGGTCCGGTCAGGTGGGGCGACGGGCGGGAGAGCGCGGGGCCGGGGAGCGCAGGGGCGCGGCGCGCCGGACGGGGGTGCGTGACAGCGCGTCAGGGGAGCGGGCGCTGTTCGACGACCCCCTCGACACCGGCGTCTTCGACGCGCTCCGCGCCGCACCCGCCCGCGTCGACCTCTCACCGGGCCTGCCCGACCTCGCCGCGTTCCCCCGCGCGGCGTGGCTGCGCGCCGAGCGCGCGGTGCTCGCCGGACTCGTACCGTCGGACTTCGGCTACGGCGACCCCCGCGGCACCCCGGCGCTGCGCCGCGCCGTCGCCCGCTGGCTCGCCCTGAACCGCGGGATCGCCGCCGACCCGGACGAGGTCCTCGTCGTCGCGGGCACCGCCCAGGCGCTCGGCCTGCTGGCCCTGGTCCTCAAGGACGAGGGCGTCACACAGGTCGCCCTCGAGGACCCCAGCTCCCTGGGCATCCGGCAGCACCTGCGCAACTCCGGCCTCCAGTCGCCGCCCGTGCCCGTCGACGAGCGGGGCGTCCGCGTCGACGCGCTGCGCGCCACCGGAGCCCGGGTCGCGCTGCTCACCCCCGCCCACCAGTTCCCGACCGGCGTCGTCCTCGACGGCGTCCGGCGCCGCGAACTCACGGACTGGGCCCGGGACGGCGGACTGATCATCGAGGACGACTACGACGCCGAGCACCGCTACGACCGCCCGCCCGTGCCCGCGCTGCGCTCCACCCTCGCCGACCACGTCGCGTACGCGGGCAGCGTCTCCAAGCTCCTCGCGCCCGCCCTGCGCGTGGGCTGGCTGCTCGCCCCGCGCCGCTACCGGGACGCCCTCGTCGACGCCAAGCGCTTCGCCGACCTCGGCAACGCGGCCCTGCCCCAGCTGGTCCTCGCCCACCTCATGGAGTCCGGTGAGCTGGAGCGGCATCTGCGGTTCCTGCGCCGACGCCACCGCGGCCGCCGGGACGCCATGATCGCGGCGCTCGCGGACCGGCTGCCGGGAGCCGTCGTCCACGGCGCCGCCGCGGGCCTGCACCTGACGGTCACCCTGGAGCCCGGCCGCGACGACACCGCGCTGGCCGCGGCCGCACTGGAACGCGGCGTCAAGGTGCAGCCCCTGTCCTGGCACGCCCAGCGCCCGGGGCGGCCCGGCCTCGTCCTCGGCTACGCGGCGAGCACGCCGTCGGACATCCGGGAGGGCGTGTCGGTCCTCGGGGACCTGCTCCAGTGAGCGGACGGCCTGATTCTTCGCCGGTGGCATGGACGACCGGTGGCATGGGCGCCTCGTGGCATCGACGACCGGTGGCATTGACGAACCGTCACCCCGCTTCTACCTTCGACCCGTTCAGTCGTACGCCATATATGAGACGTGATACGTGAGAGCCGAGAGGCAGGCATGACCTCCGCGCCCGTACCGATCCCCTCCCGCACCCAGTTCGTGCAGGAGGCGATCAAACACCGCATCCTCACCGGGCAGTTGACGCCGGGGCAGCCCCTGGTCGAGGCCGAGCTCGCCGCGTCGTTCGGGGTGTCCAAGACGCCGGTGCGCGAGGCGCTCAAGACGCTGGCCGGTACCGGGCTCGTCGTGATGAACCAGTACAAGGGCGTCACGGTCCGCACGGTGGACGCGGACATGGCGCATGAGGTCTACGACGTACGGCTGCTCCTCGAACCGGAGGCGCTGCGGCGCACGGTGCGCGGCGAGGCCTGCCTGGACGCGGCGGCCGAGGCGCTGGCCCGTGCCGACGAGGCCGCGGACAGCGCCGAACGCTCCCTCGCCAACAGGGAGTTCCACCGCGCCCTGTATCTGCCGTGCGGCAACCCGCTGCTCGGGCGGATGCTCGACGAGGTCCGTGACCAGGCCGCGCTGGTCTCCGCGGTCGCCTGGGCCGCCGAGCCGTCCTGGCGGCGCGAGGCCGCCGAGCACCGCGAGATCCTGCGGCTCGCCCTGGCGGGCGACGGCGACGGCGCGGCGAGCGCCCTGCACGCGCACATCGCGTCGTTCGTGGAGCGGGCCTTTCCCGGGGGCGGGGCGGCGGCACGGGGCGGGCGCTAGCCCTCCTTGCCCGTGAACACGCGCCCGAGGAGGGCGTACAGCGTCGCCCTCTCCTCGTCGTCGAGCGTGGCGAGGCCCGCCGTCGTCGTGTGCATGGTGGCGCGGATGGTGTCGATGGTCTGCTCGCCCTCGGGGGTGAGGACGACGTTCTTGACGCGGCGGTCGCCGGGGCTCGGCTCGCGGCGGACCAGCGAGCGCTTCTCGAGGCGGTCCACGATGCCCGTCATGTTGGAGGCGTCGCAGGCCAGCGTCTCGGCGAGCACGCGCATCGCGGCGGGGCCGCGGCGCAGCACGGTGAGCGTCTTGGCCTGGCTCGCCGTGAGGTTCTCACGGGTGGCCGCGGCCGTGAAATCGCCGTAGTAGGCGCCTAGCGACACCGAGAGCAGCTCCATGAGCTGGCCCGTGCCGACGCGCGGGTGTCCTGGCATGTGATCCACCTTACGCCCAGAAACTTGACCATCTCAAATATTGACGTCTACCGTAAAGGCATTACTTGAAGTTCTCAAGCTTCTAGGTTCTTAAGTAGTTGGGAAAGAGTTTCCGTGTCTCACGCACAGCACACGGCCCCCGCACGGGCTTCCGGGCAGACCGCGGTCGTCCTGGTGCTCGGGCTCGCCGCCATGGTCGTCTCGATGATGCAGACGCTGGTCGTCCCGATCCTCGGGATCATCCAGAGCGAGCTGGACGCCACCACCGCCAACGTCAGCTGGGTGACCACGGCCACGCTGCTGTCCGCCGCCGTCTTCACGCCCCTCCTCGGCCGCTTCGGCGACATGCACGGCAAGAAGCCGACCCTGGTCGGCGTGCTGCTCGTGATGATCGCGGGCTCCGTCCTCGCCGCCACCACGACCTCGCTGACCTGGCTCATCGTCGGCCGTGTGATGCAGGGCGCGGCCACCGCGATCTTCCCGCTCGCGCTGTCCGTGCTGCGTGAGGAGATCAAGCCGGAGAAGCTGCACGGCGCGATGGCCCTGGTCAGCGGCACGCTCGCGTTCGGCAGCGGCCTCGCCCTGGTCGGCGCGGGCCTGCTCACGCAGGGCTCCGACCCCGACTACCACCGGGTCTTCTGGCTCGCCGTCGTCCTCGCCGTGGTGGCGCTCGTCGGCGTGCTGTTCGTCGTGCCCGCCTCGCGTTCGAAGACGGGCGGCCGCACCGACTGGCTCGGCGCGCTCACCCTCGCGGCGCTCCTCGTGCTGCTGCTCCTGCCGATCTCGCAGGGCCACGAGTGGGGCTGGACGTCCGGCCGCGTGCTCGGCAGCTTCGCCGCCGCCGTCGTGATGGCGGGCGTGTGGGTGTTCACCGAGAAGAAGGTGAAGGAGCCGATGGTGGACATGGAGATGTTCACGCACCGCCCCGTGCTCTTCACCAACCTGGCGGGCCTGCTGCTCGGCTTCGCGATGTTCGCCCAGTTCATCGGCGTCTCGTACCTGGTGCAGATGCCCGAGCAGCTGGCCGGCTACGGCTTCGGCGCCTCCGTGCTCGACGCCTCGGTCGTCTACCTCCTGCCGACCACCCTCGTCTCGCTGGTGGGCGCCCAGTTCGGCGGCGTCCTGGTCCGCCGGATCGGGGCCCGCGTCACGCTGGCCGCCGGTGCCGCCTTCGGTGTGATCGGCTTCGCCTGGCTGACCCTGGCGCACGGCACCACCGCCTCGGTGATCGGCGCGGGCATGGTCGTCGGCCTCGCGATCAGCTTCGGGTACGCCGCCATGCCGGCGCTCATCGTCGCCAGCGTCCCGGCCCACCAGACGGGCATCGCCAACGGCATCAACTCCATCTCCCGCTCGGTCGGCAGCGCCATCGCGAGCGCCACCATCACCTCGCTGCTCGCGTCGAAGACCATCAAGCTCCCGGCCGGGATGCCCACGCTGCCCGAGGAGAGCCAGTTCACGCTGAGCTTCGCCATCGCCGGAGCGGCCTTCGTCCTGGTCGCGGCGGTCTCCCTGCTCGGGCTGAAGGCGGCCCACGCGCCGCGTACGCCCGTGCTGCGGAAGATGGCGGAGTCGGAGACCCCCGAGCGCGCCGGGGTCTGACCCCCCGGAACCACTCGGATCGGAACCGGGGGGGGGGGGGGGGGGGGGGGGGGGGGGGGGGGGGGGGGGGGGGGGGGGGGGGGGGGGGGGGGGGGGGGGGGGGGGGGGGGGGGGGGGGGGG
>NZ_JBVIXA010000009.1:0-247444 GCF_055594065.1 Streptomyces sp. NPDC040610
ACACGGCCGAGGGCAACCACCTGGGCCCGACGCTGTCCTTCCGGGGCCTGGACAACGCCTCGTACTACCGCCTCACCGACGACCCCCGCTACTACATGGACACCACGGGGACCGGCAACTCGCTCCTGATGCGCAACCCCCACGTCCTCCAGCTGATCATGGACTCGCTGCGGCACTGGGTCACCGAGATGCATGTGGACGGCTTCCGCTTCGACCTCGCGGCGACGCTCGCGCGGCAGTTCCACGAGGTGGACCGGCTGTCCTCGTTCTTCGACCTGGTGCAGCAGGACCCCGTGGTCAGCCAGGTGAAGCTGATCGCCGAGCCGTGGGACGTCGGCGAGGGCGGCTATCAGGTGGGCAACTTCCCGCCGCTGTGGACGGAGTGGAACGGCAAGTACCGCGACACGGTGCGGGACATGTGGCGCGGTGAGCCGCGCACGCTCGCGGAGTTCGCGTCCCGGCTCACCGGCTCCTCCGACCTGTACCAGGGCGACGGGCGGCGACCGCTTGCCTCGATCAACTTCGTCACCTGCCACGACGGGTTCACGCTGCACGACCTGGTCGCGTACAACGACAAGCACAACGACGCCAACGGCGAGGACAACCAGGACGGCGAGAGCCACAACCGGTCCTGGAACTGCGGCGTCGAGGGCGAGACCGACGACCCCGACGTCCTCGCGCTGCGCGCCCGCCAGCTCCGCAACTTCGTCGCCACCCTGCTGCTGTCCCAGGGCGTGCCGATGCTCAGCCACGGCGACGAGTTCGCCCGCACCCAGGGCGGCAACAACAACGCCTACTGCCAGGACAACGAGGTCGCGTGGGTGCGCTGGCCCGACGGCGACAGCACGCTGCTGGAGTTCACGCGCGCGATGACGTGGCTGCGCCGCGACCACGCCGTCCTGCGCAGGCGCCGCTTCTTCCACGGCCGCCCGGTCGAGGGCACCCACGACGAACTGTCCGACATCTCCTGGTTCACACCCGAGGGCGAGGAGATGACCCAGGACGACTGGGACGCGGCGCAGGCGCGGGCCCTGACGGTGTTCCTCAACGGCAACGCCATCTCCGAGCCCGGGGAGCGCGGCGAACGCATCACCGACGACTCGTTCCTGCTGATGTTCAACGCCTCCGCCGAACCCCTCGACTTCGTGGTGCCGGTGAACCAGGGGGCGCAGTGGCAGGTGGTGGTCGACACCGCCCGCGAGGACGGCGTGCCGCCGGGGACGGGCGGGAAGGTGCGGGCGGGCGAGCGGGTGACGCTGGTCGACCGGAGCCTGGTGGTGTTGCAGCGGCCGGCTTGAGGAGGCGGGCAGGGGGCTGTCCGGGGTGCAGGGGCTGCTGTCCTGCGGGGGCCGTCCGGCGTGAGGGCTGCTTTCGTCGTACGGGGGACTTCCTACGCCCGGGCAGCGGCGTCCGGTACGCGCGCGTGCCCGTCGTCCTCCCCGCCCCCGTCCCCACCCCCGGCTGCGCCCTCCCCCCTCCCCGGGCGGGCGAGCAGCGCCACCGCGAAGGCCACCGCCGCGGCCGCGCTGCCGAGGGCGAACGCGGCGGCCGCCCCGTGCGTCTCGGCGAGGCGGCCGGCCACCGCGAGCGTGACGGCCTGGCCGCCGACGAAGGCGCTCGCCGCGAACGTCATGCCCTCGGCGAGCCGCGCCTGCGGCACGGAGCGTTCGGTGAGGGCGAAGCCGGTGATGAGGTTCGGGGCGTACACGGCTCCGAAGACGGTCACGACGGCGTACAGGGCCGCCATGCTGTGCGTCCACACCAGCGGCAGTGAGAGCAGCGCCGCCGCGGCCGTCGCCACCCGCCAGCGCGCGTGCAGCCCGAACCGGTCCGGCAGCGCGGCCGTCGCGAGCCCGGTGACGGCGCTCATCACGCCCATCGCCGCGTAGACCAGGCCCGCCTGGCCGGACGCGCCCAGTTCCTCGGTGAGCGCGGTGATCCCGGCACCGCAGGCGCCGAGCAGCACGCCGAGGAAGACCAGGCCGATCCGGACGACGTACACCTCGCGCGGCAGGGGCGGGCGGCCGCCGGGGGCGCTCCGCGCGGCCGGTCCGCCCGGCGGGACCGCGCGGGCCGTCGGGTGCAGCGCGAACCCGGTGCCGCAGACGGCGACCAGGACGGCTGCGGCACCGAAGGCGTACGCGGGGTGGCCGGCCAGGGCGGCGAGGCCGACGAGGGCGGGGCCGAGGACGAAGGACAGCTCGTCCATCGTGGACTCCAGGGACAGCGCGGTGCCGACGAGCCGCGCGTCGCCGCCCTCCTTCCGGACGAGCCGCACGACGCGGGCCCGGGCGAGCGGCCCGATGCCGGGCACGCTGGCGCCCGCGAGGACGCCCAGGAGGAGCAGCGCGGGGGTGGGCAGCCCCAGGAGCGCGCCGAGCGTGTACGCGGCCACGCAGAGGGCGTTGAGGGCGGCGAACGCGAGGACCACGGGCCGCTGCCCCCGCCGGTCCGCGAGCCGCCCGACGAACGGCCCCGCGCCCACCTGCCCGAGCGCCAGCGCACACGCGACGGCTCCCCCGGTGGCGATCGACCCGCTGGTCCGGCTGACCAGCAGCACACTCCCGAACTGGATCACGGCCACGGGCAAGCGCCCCAGGAACGACACCACGGGGAGCACGGCCCCGGTGACGGCGAGCACCTGCCGGTAGGCGTCGAGGGTGGCTCGGGGGGAGGGGGTGGCGCCCGGCGCGGGGGCGGTCGGGGTGGGAGCGGTCGGAGCGGGGGCGGTACTGGTGTCGGTGTCCCTTTCGGCCATCGTTGGACGCTAACCGCGCTCCCGCGCGAGCGCGCATGCGTCGAAGGCACGAAAGGCGGTGGGGCGGGTACGTACGTTCGCATGACGTCAGCGCGCTCTGTGCCTGTGGTTCCGCCGCCGCCCACCGCCACGTACCGGCTGCAGTTGCAGCCCGACTTCCCGTTCGCGGCCGCCGCGCGGGCGGTGCCGTATGTGGCCTCGCTCGGGGTCTCGCATCTGCATCTGTCACCGGTCCTGGAGGCGGTGCCCGGGTCGACGCACGGGTACGACGTCGTGGACCACGCGCGCGTGCGTGCGGAGCTGGGCGGGGAGGACGGGCTGCGGGCGCTCGCGCGGACGGCCCGGGACGCGGGGCTCGGCCTGGTCGTGGACATCGTGCCGAACCACATGGCGGCGGTGCCGCGGCACAACCGGGCGCTGCGGGAGGTCCTGCGCGAGGGGCCGGGCTCCCCGTACGCGCGCTGGTTCGACATCGACTGGGAGGCGGGCGGCGGCAAGGTGCTGCTGCCCGTGCTGGGGCACCGGCTCGGCCACGAGCTGGAGCACCTGCGCGTGGAGGGCGGCGTCCTGCGCTACCACGACCACGAGTTCCCGCTGCGGGAGGGCACGGAGGGGCTGCCGCTCGCGCGGCTTCTCGACGCCCAGTGGTATCGCCTGGCCTGGTGGCGGCTCGCCCGAACGGAGATCAACTACCGGCGGTTCTTCACCATTTCGGACCTCGTCGCCGTCCGCGTGGAGGACCCGGAGGTGTTCGACGCGACGCACGCGACGGTCCTGCGGCTCCTGGACGAGGGCGTCGTGGACGGCCTGCGCGTGGACCATCCCGACGGCCTCGCCGACCCCGGGGCGTACCTCCAGCGGCTGCACGAGGCGACGGGCGGGCGCTGGACGGCCGTGGAGAAGATCCTGGCCGACGGGGAGCGGCTGCCCGCCGCGTGGCCCGTGGCGGGCACCACGGGCTACGACGCGCTGCGGCACGTCGACGGGGTCCTCGCGGACGGGGCGGGCGCCGCCGAACTCCTCGACCAGTACCGCAGGTTCGCGGCGCCGCCCGCCGACCGCGGCGGCGACTGGACGGCGACGCTGCGTCGCGCCGCGTACAAGGTCGTGACGCGCGAGCTGGCCGCCGAGGTCGACCGCCTCACGCGCGAGGCGGTGGCGCTGTGCGCGGCGGACCCCGCGCTGCGGGACCACGCGCCGTGGGCGCTGCGGACGGCGCTGCGGGAACTCCTCGTACGACTTGAGGTCTACCGTCCGTACGCCACCGGGGGCGCCGATCCCGAGACGGTCCTGACGGCCGGGGCGGCGCGGGAGGCCAAGCGGGTGTTCGCCGTCCCCGAGGAGGCCGAGGCCGTGGACGCCGTGCGGGACCTGGTGCTCGGCAGGGCGCCGGGCGACGGGGCGCGCGAGGCGTTCCGGGCGCGGTTCGCGCAGACGGCTGCCGCGCTGCGGGCCAAGTCGGTGGAGGACACGGCGTTCTACCGGCACGCGCCGCTCCTTTCGGCCGCCGAGGTGGGCGGCTCGCCCGCGCGGCCCGCCGTGGACGTGGCGGAGTTCCACGCGTACTGCGCGCGCGTGCAGCGCGACTGGCCGTACTCGGGCACGGTGATGACGACGCACGACTCCAAGCGCAGCGCGGACGTGCGGGCGGCCGTGAGTGTCCTGTCGCAGGCGCCCGCGCGGTGGGCGGCACTGCTCGCGGAGGTGACGCGGCGGACCGCGCGGGCGGGCGGCAGGCGGGCCCCCGACCCCCAACTGGCGTGGGCCGCCTGGCAGACGGCGGTCGGGTTCGCGCCGTCCGCGCTCACCGCGCGGGCCGCGACGGAGGCCGGGCCGTACGGGCAGCGGCTGCGGGAGGCGCTGTTGAAGCACGTCCGGGAGGCCGGGCTGCACACGAGCTGGACGGAGCCCGACGAGGCGTACGAGGGGGCGGTGACGGCGTTCCTGGAGGCCGGGCCGTGCGGGCCGCCGCTGCACGCGGTGACCGAGTTCGCCGCGGAGCTGGCACCGCACGTGCGGGCCAACGTGCTCGCCGGGGCGCTGCTGCACCTGACGATGCCCGGGGTGCCCGACCTCTATCAGGGCACCGAGCGCGACTACCGGGCCCTGGTGGACCCGGACAACCGCCACCCCGTGTCGTTCGGCGACCCCGTCGACGGTTCCGGCGACCCCTTCGGCGGTTCCGCGGACCTGTCCGCCGAGAAGCTCGCCGTGACGGTCGCGGCGCTGCGGCTGCGGGCCCGGCGACCGGAGCTGTTCGGCGGCGCGGGCACGTACGAACCGCTGACCGCGACGGGCCCCGGTGCCGGGCACTGCCTGGCCCACGCGCGCTCCGGGGACGTCGTGGCGGCCGTGACACGCCTGTCGCTGCGGCTCGCCGACGCGGGCGGCTGGGGCGACACCGCGCTGCCGCTCCCCGAGGGCGACTGGGCCGATCTGCTCGTACCGGGGCGGCGGTTCAGCGGCCACGTGCGCGTGGCGGAGCTGTTCGCGGAGCTTCCGGTGGCGCTCCTGGAACGCACCGGGGAAGCGCCGCGGACGGGGCGGTGACGAGGCGGAGGCGTGCCTTTCTTGCGCGGGCCCTGGGGAGCCCGGGTCCGGAGTGCTTGACACCTGAACCGTCGCGTGGCGTACTGCGGATTGCGTCAGCGGACGGACCAGCGGGGGTGAGTCAACTGGCGGAAAACCGCTATCCCACTGTTCCCGAACTCGTCCTGTCCGTTCGGGAGCTTGCGGCCCACCGTCCCGAGCTGAGCACGCTGCGCCAAATCGGCACCTCACGCGGCGGCCGTCCCCTGCACCTGCTGTCCGTGGGCCGTTCCCCACACGCGGTCCTGGTCGTCGCGGGCGCCCACGCCAACGAACCCACCGGCGGCTCGACCCTGCTCGCACTCGCCGAACAGTCCCTTCTCGACCGGGAGTTGCGGGCCGACACCTCCTGGCACTTCCTGCTGTGCGCGGACCCGGACGGCGCGAGCCTGCACCGGACCCCGGCGCCGCGCAGCCTCCTCGACTACCACCGGCACTTCTTCCGCCCGGCGGGCCCTGAGCAGCCCGAGTGGTCCCCTTCGGTGCTCCCGCCCGACCGGCTGCCGCCGGAGACGCGCGCCCTGACCGGCGTCATCGACGAACTGCGGCCCTACTTGCAGGTGTCCCTGCACTGCACGGACCTCGGCGGCAGCTGGGTGCAGCTGACCCGGGACATCCCCGGGCTCGCCGAGCCGTTCGCCAAGTCGGCGGCCCGCCACGGCATCCCGGTGGAGACGGGCGCGTCGGACGCGGCCGGGTGGCCGGTGTCCGGGCCCGGCGTGCACGTGCTGCCGGGGCCGGGGTCGGCGGCGGCGTACCCGAGCCTGCCGGAGGACGCCCGGCACACGACGTGGCACCACGCGCACCGCTACGGCGGTACGACGGCCATCGTGGAGGTGCCGATGTGGGCGAGCGACACGGTGGGCGACGTGGCGGCGCACCCGGCGCCGCGGACGGCGATGCGGTCCTTCGCGTCCCGGCTGCGGCACGACGCGCGCCTGGTGGAGGAGGTGCTCGGGGACGCGCTGCCCCGGCTGGCACGCGCGGAGGGGCCGCTGCTGCGGGCCGCCAGGTGGGCGCTCGGCCTGGTGCCGGGGCTCGCCGACGACTGGGGGCGGCTGCCGCCCGCGGGCACGTCCATGGCGTACATCGCAAGCGTCGACGCCTTCGGGCGGCGGCTGCCGCTGCGGGCGGCGGCGATGCTGCTGCGGGTGCTCAACAGCGCGGGCGACCGGGCCGCGCCGCGCCTTGACCGCCTTGTGACGCAGTGGAGCGAGACGTTCGCCGAGCGGTTCGGGGCGCGGTGGGTGCCGCTGGAGCACCAGGTGGAGCACCAGGCAAGGACGGCGGTGGAGGCGGCGCTGCACGCGCGCGAGGCGCTCGACTGAGGAGGCGGGCGCCGGGGGCGGCCTGCGTGCGGGCTCGCCGGACGCGACCTGGTTACGAGTGCCGGGCGCGGCTCAGCGCGCGGCGCCGTGGACGGTTTCGCTCAGGCCGTCGCGAGGCAGAACGACAGGCTCCCGAAGGACACCTGGTCCCCTGCCTGGACGACGGCGGCGCCGATCACGCGGCGGCCGTTCACCGATGTGCCGTTGGTCGAGCCGAGGTCGCGCAGGACCCACATGCCGCCCTGGGCGGACAGTTCGGCGTGCAGCCGCGAGACCGTGTCGTGGCTGAGCCGCAGGCCGTTCGCCGGGTCGCGGCCGATCCGCAGCGGGTACGCGCCGGGAGCCGGGAGCAGCAGCTTCGGCAGCCGCTCGGACTGCCAGGCCCTGCGCAGCTTCACCGTGAACCCGGACACCGCGCCCACGGACCCGAGCACGAGCTTCGACCAGCGGCTCTCGGTGCGCAGGTCGGCGGTGAGCGCGGCCAGTTCGTCCCGGCGCCGGGCGGCGAGGGCCAGCTCCATGCGCCGTACGAACGTGTCGTGCGAGAGCCGGCCCATCGCCGCGCCCTCTCTGAGCACCTCGAGGGCCCGCTCCCGCTCGGCGTCGGTCAGCCGCACCGGGTTGGTACCGGACTCGGAGGGCAGCGAAGAAGGCGAGGTCACGTCGACAATTGTCGGCCAGGCCACGGCGGGTGTCCAGAAAAGGCCGGGCAAGGGCCGGGCAGGGCCCGAGGAGGCGCGCCCCCGGCCGCGCGGCCCGAGCCGTGCGCACCGCGCGCGGACCCGCCCCGGGCGCACCGGCCGCCCCGCCCCGGGCCCCAACAGCCTTACGGGTTACGGCGGCTGGACTACGGCGCCGCCCCCTGGGCCAGAATGGGCGGATGGTGGCTGATCTTCCGCAAGTGGCGAACAGTTTCGTGGGCCGTGCGACCGATCTGGACCGCGTGGCCGCCGCGCTCGTGGCGCACCCCGTGACCACCATCACCGGCATGGCGGGCGTGGGCAAGACCCGCCTGGCCGTCGAGAGCCTGCACCGGATCGCCGCGGACCGGCCGGACGCGCTCGGCGAGACGCGCTGGGCCGACCTCGGCGGGCTCCCGCACGAGCGGCAGCTGATCGCGACCCTCGCGCACGCCGTGGGGTTCGCCGACCACACCACCGGCGTGGCCCTGGACGCGCTCATCACCTGGCTGTCCGGACGCCGCTTCCTGCTCGTCCTCGACTCCTGCGAGCACCTGGTCGACGCGTGCGCCGACGTGGTCGGCGCACTCCTCGCGGCCTGCCCCGACCTGAGGATCCTCGCCACGAGCAGGCAACGCCTCGGCTTACCCGGGGAGCGCGCCCTGCGGATCGCTCCCCTGCCGACGGACGGCGACGCGCTCACCCTGTTCCTTGACCGGGCGCTGGTCGTGGCCCCCGCCCTGAGCCTGCGGACCCCGCGCCAGAACGACAGCGCCCGGGAGATCTGCGCGCTGCTCGACGGCAACCCTCTCGCCCTCGAACTGGCCTCGGCCCAGCTGATGCACACCACGCTGCACGAACTGAGCGAGCGCCTGAGTTCGCGCCGCGCCGGGCTGATGTCGCCGACCTGGCCCGCGCGCCACCGCTCGCTGCGCCTGGCCATCGGCTGGAGCCATGAGCTGTGCACCCCGCTGGAGCGGCTGCTGTGGGCCAGGCTCTCGGTGTTCCCCGGCTCCTTCGACAGCCGCGCGGCACGGGGCGTGTGCGCGGGCGGGCCGCTGTCCGCGGCGGCCGTGGACACCGCGCTCGCGGGCCTCATCGCCAAGTCGGTGGTCGGCAGGGAGGACGACGACCGCCACCGGCTGCCGCGGACCGTGCGGGACTACGGCGCGATGTGGCTGGAGGAGCTCCAGGAGACCGAGGCGACGGCCGCCCGCCACGCCGGATACTTCCTGGCCGGCGCCCGGTCCGCGGACCGGGGCTGGGCCGGGCCCGGGCAGTCGCTGTGGTACCGCAGGATCGGGGCGGCGCACGTCGACCTGTGCGCCGCCCTGGACCACCTCTGCGACCACGAACCCCTCGCCGCCGTGGAACTCGCCGCCCTGGTCGGCTTCTTCTGGGTCTGCTGCGGGCATCTGCGGGAGGCACACGCGTATCTGGAGCAGGTGCTGTCCCTGAGCCCGGGGTTCAGCAGGACGGGCGAGCGGGCGCGGTGGGCGCTCGGGGTCGTCAAGGCCCTTCAGGGCGACCTCGACGGGGCGGCGGCCATCGGCGACCGGTGCGCGCGGGGCGCCGAGCGCCTCGACGACGTCGAGGCCAGGCTGGCCGCGGCCTATCTGATCGGCCTGACCGGGCTGCTCGGCGGGGAGCCGGAGCGGGCCAAGGAGGTGGCCGACGAGGCGCTCGCGGCGGCCGGGGCGCCGCGGCCCTTCGCGTCCGCGTCCACGCTCCGCTGCCATCTGGTGCGGGTGTTCGCGCTCACCGCGCTCGGCAGGCTCGACCTGGCCCACCGCGAGGCCGCCGCGCTGCGGGCGCTCTGCGCGGCGCGCGGCGAGCACTGGACGCGTGCGTACACCGATCAGCAGCTCGCCCTCATCGCGCTGGCGCAGGGGCGGCCCGTGCCCGCGGCCGAGCACGCCCGCGCCATGCTGACCGGCATGCGCCACCTGGGCGACACCTTCGGCATCGCCCTCGGCATGGACGTCCTGGCCGCCGCTGCCGCCGCCCGCGGCCTCGGCGAGCCGGCCGCCCTCGCCTCCGGGGCCGGGCAGACGTACTGGGCCGCCGTGGGGCACGCGCAGCGCGGCACCCCCGAACTGCGCGAGATGCGGCGCGCCTGCCGGGCGGCGGCCGTCGCGTCCATCGGCGAGTACGCGTTCCAGCTGGCGTTCCGCCGGGGCGCGGAGGGGGATCCGGACGCCGTGCTCAGGCTCGCGGTATCGGGCCACCTGTTGGAGAAGGCGTGACCTGACGGAGGATCGTGGGCCGTACGGTCCGACGGGTCGTGCCGTACGTCCGACGGGTCCGACGGGTATACGCAAGTCCATGGGCATGGTCGACCGACGAGGGGACTGCCGGTGAGGTTCGAGGTGTGGGCGCCGCGCGCGGAGCGGGTGGGTCTGGTCCTGGACGGCGCCACGCGCGCGTTGGCGCGCGACAAGGAGCGCCCGGGGTGGTGGGCGGTGGAGGCAGCGGCGGCCGACGGCACGCGCTACGGCTACTCCCTGGACGGCGGCCCCGCGCGGCCCGACCCCCGCTCGGCGCGCCAGCCCGACGGCCCCGACGGGCTGAGCGCGGTCGTGGACCACGACCGGTACGCGTGGCGGACGCCGTGGGCGGGGCGCGGCCTGCGCGCCGCGGTGCTCTACGAGCTGCACGTGGGCACGTACACCCCCGAAGGCACCCTGGACGCGGCCGCGGAGCGCCTCGGCCACCTCGCCGGACTCGGCGTCACGCACGTTGAGTTGATGCCGCTGTGCCCGTTCCCGGGGCGGCACGGCTGGGGCTACGAGGGGGTGTCGCTGTGGGCCGTGCACGAGCCGTACGGCGGCCCCGAGGCGCTGAAACGGTTCGTCGACGCGGCGCACGCGCACGGCCTCGGCGTCGTCCTCGACGTGGTGCACAACCACCTGGGCCCGTCCGGCAACCATCTGCCCGCGTACGGGCCCTACTTCACGGACACCCACCAGACGCCGTGGGGCGCCGCCGTGAACCTGGACGCGCCGGGGTCGGACGAGGTGCGGGCGTATCTGGTGGGCAGCGCGCTGGCCTGGCTGCGGGAGTACCGGATCGACGGGCTGCGCCTGGACGCCGTGCACGCGCTGCGGGACACCCGCGCCCTGCACTTCCTGGAGGAGCTCGCGGCGGCCGTGGACGGCCTCGCGGACGAACTGGGCAGGCCGCTCGCCCTGGTCGGCGAGTCCGACCTGAACGACCCGCGCGTGATCACCCCGCGCGTGGGCGGCGGCCTCGGTCTGCACGCGCAGTGGAACGACGACTTCCACCACGCCCTGCACACCGCCCTCACCGGCGAGTCCCAGGGCTACTACGCGGACTTCGCGGCCGCGCCCCTGGCGGCGCTCGCCAAGACGCTGACGCACGGCTTCTTCCACGACGGTACGTTCTCGACGTTCCGGGAACGCGGTCACGGGCGCCCGGTCGACCGCGCCCGCACGCCCGCGTACCGGCTCCTCGGCTACACGCAGACGCACGACCAGATCGGCAACCGCGCGCAGGGGGACCGGCTGTCCGCCGCCCTGTCCCCCGGGCTGCTCGCGTGCGGGGCGGCGCTCACTCTCACCGGCCCGTTCACGCCGATGCTGTTCATGGGCGAGGAGTGGGCGGCCGGTACGCCCTGGCAGTTCTTCACCGACCACACGGACCCGGAGCTCGCGGAGGCGGTACGCCGGGGCAGACGGCGGGAGTTCGCCGCGCACGGCTGGGCGGAGGACCAGATCCCGGACCCGCAGGACCCGAAGACCCGCGAGCGCTCCTGCCTCGACTGGTCGGAGCAGCGGCGCGAGCCGCACGCGCGCGTGCTCGCCTGGTACCGCGAGCTGATCGCGCTGCGCCACGCCCGCGCGGACCTGACGGACCCGGACCTGGCGGCGGTCCGGGTGGCGTACGACGAGGCGGCGCGCTGGTTCGCGGTGCGGCGCGGGGATCTGCGGGTCGCCGTGAACCTGTCCGGGGAGGCGGCCGCGGTCCCGCTGGGCGTGCCCCATGCGCGTGTGCTCGCCGCCTGGGGCACGGTCGCGGCGCCGGGGGCGGACGGGGTGCTGCGGCTGCCGCCGGAGTCGTGCGCGGTGCTCGGCCTCGCGTAGGGGCGTGGCGGCACGCGGGGCCGTGACGGCCGTCGCGCGGGGCCCTTGACTTCAAGGGCACTTGAACTTTTAGTCTGCGCCGGACACAGGAGGAGATCGCATGGAACAGCGGTACCTGGGCGGGACCGGGCTGCGGGTGAGCGAGCTGTGCTTCGGCGCCATGATGTTCGGCGGCGGCGAGAGCGGCGCGGACGAGGCGACGGCGCACCGGATGCTGGACGCGTTCACGGCGGCGGGCGGCACGTTCATCGACACGGCGGACGTGTACGGCGGCGGGGTCTCGGAGGAGGTGCTCGGCCGCTGGCTCAAGGGCCGCCGCCGCGACGACCTCGTCATCGCCACCAAGGTGTTCCTGCCGATGGGCGAGGGCCCGAACGCGCGCGGCCTCAGCCGCAAGCACATCCTGTCGGCCGTCGACGCGAGCCTGCGCCGCCTGGGCACCGACTACATCGACCTCTACCAGACGCACGTGTGGGACGCGCGCACGCCGCTGGAGGAGACGCTGTCCACGCTCGACGGCCTGGTGCGGGCCGGGAAGGTCCGCTACCTGGGCACGAGCAACGTCAGCCCGGCCCAGCTCCAGAAGACCCTGGACGTGTCCCGCGCGCGCGGCTGGGAGCCGTACGTCTGCCTCCAGCCGCGCTACAACCTGCTCGCCCGCGAGGTGGAGTGGGAGCTGTTGCCGCTGAGCGCGGCGGAGGGCGTCGGCGTGATTCCCTACAGCCCGCTCCAGGCGGGCTGGCTCTCGGGGAAGTTCCGGCGCGGCATGGCCGCGCCGCCCGCGGGGGCCCGTGGCGGCGGGGACTGGGAGGGGCGCGCCACCGAGGAGACCTGGCGGGTCGTGGACGCCGTCCTCGCCGTCGCCGAGGAGACCGGCCGCACGCCCGCGCAGGTGGCGCTGCGCTGGCTGCTCCAGCGGCCGGGCGTGACCGCGCCCATCGTCGGCGCCCGCTCGGTGGAGCAGCTGACGGACAACCTGGGCGCGGCGGGCTGGACGCTGACGGCGGCGCAGGACCGGCGCCTGACGGAGGCGAGCGCGCGACCGCTGCCGTATCCGTACGACCTGCTGGCGCACTTCACGGACGAGCGGCCGCACGGCTGAGCGCCTGCTCTTGAACCCCCGTCGCCCGCGCGGAGCGGTCCGCGCGGGCGTCAGGCGTCAGTCGACGACGGCCAGTTCGCGCGCGGTGGCGTTGAGGCGGCGGCCGCCGTCCTCCGTGACCGTGACGATGTCCTCGATGCGGACGCCGAAGCGGCCCGGCAGGTAGATGCCGGGTTCCACGGAGAAGCACATGCCCGGGACGAGCGGCTGCTCCTCGCCCTCGATCATGTAGGGCGGCTCGTGCGTGGTGACGCCGATGCCGTGGCCGGTGCGGTGGATGAAGTACTCGCCGTACCCGGCCTCGGTGATCACCGCGCGCGCCACCCGGTCGACGTCCTGGCAGGCGATGCCCGGCTCGACCGCGCGGCAGGCGGCGTCCTGGGCCTCGCGGACCACGTCGTGGACGCGCTGCTCCTCGGCCGACGGCTCGCCGACGTGCACGGTGCGGGAGGTGTCGGAGCCGTAGCCGTGGCGCAGGCCGCCGAAGTCGAGGACGACCATGTCGCCGCGCTCGATGACACGGTCGCCCGCCTCGTGGTGCGGGCTCGCGCCGTTGGGCCCGGAGCCGACGACGGTGAAGTCGACCTGCTCGTGCCCGAACTGCCGCAGCAGGTCCGCGAGATCACCGGCGACGTCGGTCTCCTTGCGGCCCGCGAAGGCCACCTTCTTGATCTCCTCGTACGTGGCGTCGGCGGCGGCCCCGGCCGCGGCGAGCCGCTCCAGCTCGGCGGCGTCCTTGACGGCGCGGAGCATCGGCAGGGCCTCGGTGAGGGCGGTGTAGGAGCTGTCGGGCAACTGCCGCTGCAGGCCGAGGAGATGCAGGGCCCAGGCGTTGTCGCTCACGCCGAAGCGGCCGCGCGCGTCGAGCAGCGGCGCGGTCACGTCGTAGGGGTCCATGCCGTCGGTCCAGTCCCGCAGGGTCAGGGCGGGGGCGCCGGTCGCGCGCGCGGCGTCGGGGGCCTCCAGCTTCGGCACGACGAGGACCGGGTCCTGGCCGGGGGCGATGACGAGCAGGGTGAGGCGCTCGGTGTCGGCGGGCACGCGGTAGCCGGTGAGCCAGACCAGGTCCGGCCCTGGCGCGACGAGGACGCCCGCGAGGCCCGCGTCGGCGGCGGCGCGGGCGGCGCGGTCCATCCGGGCGCGGTAGTCGTCGGCGGTGAACGGCGCGGGCGTGACCGTGGTCATCGGGCCTCCTGGGCTGGGTGCGGGATCTCCCCCAGCATCCTGCACGGCCGCCCCGCGCCTCGCGACCGGGTATCCCCGTGCCTCGCGACCGGGGCCAGGAGACCCGCGCCGCCTCAGCCCTCGACCGCGAGCCGCGCGCCGAGCAGCACGAGGACCCCGCCGGACACCTGCTCCAGCCTGCGCCGCACCGCGGCCCGCGAGAGCACCGCCTTCATCCGGCCGACGAACCACACGTACAGGCCGTAGTAGCCGACTTCGTAGACCGCCCACAGCGCGGCGAGGCCGATCATGACGGGCAGTTGGGGCGCGCCCGACGGCACGAACTGCGGCAGGAAGGACATCGCGAAGACAGCGGCCTTGGGGTTGGCGAGGTTGAGCAGCAGTCCGCTCCGGTAGGCCGCCCACGAGGACTGCGCCCTGACCGGCGCGTCGGCGTCCTCGGCGGCTCCGTCGCCCGTCTTCTTCTTGCGCGCGTTCCACAGCGTCTGGGCGCCGAGGAAGAGCAGCACCCCGGCGCCGACGACGCGCATGACGTCGTACGCCAACTCCGATGCCGCGACGAGAGCGGTCAGGCCGCAGGCGGCGGCGAGACCCCAGATGAAGATGCCGGTCTCGTTGCCGAGCACCGTCATGAACCCGGCCCGTCTGCTGCGCAGCGACTGCTTGACGATCAGGACCGTGCTCGGTCCGGGCGAGGCGGCGATCAGCGTGCACGCGCCGAGGAAGGCGATCAGGGTGGTCAGCATGGCGCCCATCATGGGCGGCCCGGCCTCCCCATGCCACCCGTTTGCGATTGGCCGTTCCGCCACCGACCCGACTAATGCTTGGATCCACTCCAGCCATTAGATCAACTCGGTACGGAGGGGCGTACGACATGCTGGTACTGGCGCAGATCAGTGACCTTCACCTGGACGGTACGGCACGCGCGACGGAGCGGGCCGAGCGTGTGCTCGACCATCTGCGGGCGCTGCCGGGGCCGTTGGACGCGCTCCTGGTGACCGGCGACATCGCCGACCACGGCGAGGAGTCCGAGTACAAGGAGGCCGCGCGCCTCCTTTTCACCGACGCACCCTGGCCGGTCCTGACCTGCCCCGGCAACCACGATGTGCGCGGCCCCTACCGGACGGCGCTGCTCGGCGAGAGCGCGCCCTCCGAGGCGCCGGTGAACCGCGCCCACCGCGTCGGCGGCACCGAGATCCTGATGGTCGACTCCAGCCTGCCCGGCAGCGACGAGGGGCAGTTGGACGAGGAGACGTACGCGTGGCTCGAGGACCGGCTCGCCGGGCTCGACGAGGGCACGCCGGTCCTGCTGTCCTTCCACCACCACCCCGTCCGGATGCACCACCCGCGCCTGGACACCTGGCGACTGCGCCGGCCGGAGCCCCTCGCGGCCCTGGTGGAGCGGCACCCCGAGATCGTGGGCCTGATCATCGGGCACGCGCACACCCCGGCGGCGACCACCTTCGCGGGGCGGCCGCTGATCGTCGGCCCCGGCGTCGTCTCGACACTGCGGCTGCCGTGGGAGGGCGAGGGCCTGGTCGACCTGGACGCCCCCGTCGGGCTCGCCTTCCACATCCTGGACGACGAGCGGCGGCTGACCACGCACTTCAGGGTGGTCGTGTAAGCAGCGGTTCGGGGTCGTCGTCACGTCACCAGTCCCGGTCGGACCGACAACACCTGCCGTGCGCCACTCGCGTGACGGACCGTCAGCGTGACGTTCCTGCCCGGCCCGGCCCGCGCCACGGCCTTCGCCAGGTCACCGGCCGAGGCGATCCGGCTGCCGCCGAACGCGAGCAGGACGTCACCGCGTACGAGACCCGCCGTGTGCCCGGGGCCCGGCTGGTGCACCCCGATGAGCAGCGCGCCGCCTCCGCCGGGGGCGTCGACGGCCTCGACGCCGAGGGCGGGGCGCGGGGACCCCGGTCCGAGGGCGGCGGCGCCCTTGCCGGAGGAGGTCTTCTTCGGGGACGCGTCCGGGGGCGCCTTCGGGGAGGTTTTCGGGGCCGCTTTCGGGGACGCGGCGTGGTCCGCCCCGGCCCCCGTCCCCGCCCCTGCCCCTGCCCCCGAGGCCGTCGCCGGTGCCGCGCCCATGGCCGCGCCCTGCTCGCCCGCCTGGCTCTGCATCTCCGCGAGCTTGCTCATGCCGATGACCGTGGCGCCCACGGTCCCGAGGCCGATGCCCGAGAGCAGCAGGACCGCGGCGCAGAACAGGCCGAACAGGAGTGAGAAGAGCCGTCTGCCGCGGCGGCGGGCGGCGTGCGGACGGTGGCCCTTGCGGGGTGCGGCGGAGCGTCCGGGTTTCCCGGGCGCGGCGGACACGGTGGCTGTGACGGATTCTTGGCCGGGGCCGGGCTCGTCTCCCGGCAGCGGCTTGGGACGCAACGCGGTCTGTTCCATGGCTCGCCTCCGGCCACAGCCCTACCCGGCGTGACACCGCGCGACGATTCACGAACGGGTGACGTCCAGGCGTGCGGCGAACATCTCGGCGGGGCCGTGCGGGGCCCCGGCGTGCAGCAGTTCGGTGCGGTGGACGACGCGCGGCTCGGTGAGCGCTACGGCGACGGTGCCGGGTGCGGTGGCGGCCGACTCCGGGAGCAGGACAAGGCCGTGGCCGGCGGCGACGAGGGCGGTGAGGGTGCGGACGTCGGTGCCTTCGTAGCGCAGGGCCGGGCGGAAGCCGCCGGTGCCGTGGGCCGCCCGCAGCTGGTCCAGGGGCAGGCCCGCGCCGGGCGCGTCCAGCCAGCGGGCGTCGGCGAGGTCGCCCAGGCGCAGTCCGGTGCGGCGGGCCAGCGGGTGGTCGGCGGGCAGCAGGACGCGGACGGGTTCCTCGCCGACGCCGCGGACGCCGAGCGGGGCCACGTCGGCGAGGCGCAGCGGGTCGCTGGGCGCGGCCAGGCCGTCGACGAGCCCGAGGAGGGCGGCGCCCGTGGCGACGGCCTCGGGGATGTCCGCGCGCGGCAGGACGCGCAGGGTGACGCCGGTCGGCGGGAGCGCCCGGAGCGTGCGGGGCGTCAGGGCCGTCGGCGCGGCGACGAGTGTGAGGCCCTCGTCGACCGCGCCCGCGAGGGCCGCGACCTCCGCGCGGGCCGCGTCGAGGCGCAGCAGCAGCGGGCCCGCGTGCTCCAGGAGCCGCTCGCCCGCGCGGGTGGGCGCGACGGGGCGGCGGGTGAGGAGCGGGGTGCCGAGGTCCTGTTCCAGGGCGGCGATGTGCTGGGAGACGGCGGACTGGGTGTAGCCGAGTTCGCGGGCGGCGGCGGAGAACGAGGCCAGCCGGGCGACGACGACGTACGTACGCAGGAGGTGCGGGTCCATGCCGTCCAGGATCGCCCACGTGCATCAGCGTTGCTTATGGAGGGTGCAGATTTCATCGTTGGACGTGAACGGGCGGGGCCGCCCAGGATGAGGGTCATGACCGGAACACCGGCCCCCGTGGCCCGAATCGCCCTGATCGCCGACCGCTCGCCGTCCGTCCTCGCCCACACCCGCGTCCCGCTCCTGCTGTCCGCGCTCGCCGCCCGCGACGGACTGCTCCTCGACGCCTACTGGATCCCGACGCGGGACGCCGAGGAGCCGGACGCGGTGCGCGGCTTCGACGCGGTGTGGGTGCTTCCGGGCAGTCCGTACCGCAGCGAGGCGGGCGCGCTGGCCGCGATCCGCGCCGCCCGCGAGGACGGTGTGCCGTTCCTCGGCACGTGCGGCGGCTTCCAGCACGCGCTCCTGGAGTTCGCGCGGAACGCGTGCGGCCTGACCGAGGTCGCGCACGCCGAGAACGACCCGGACGCCGAGGACCTGCTGGTGACGCCGCTGGCCTGCTCGCTCGTCGGCCACGAGGGCATGGTGCGGCTCACGCCGGGCTCGCTAGCCGAGTCGCTGCTCGGCGCCGACCGCTCCCTGGAGCGCTTCCACTGCCAGTACGGCCCCGACGGCAGCGCCCATCTGCCCACCCTCGAAGCCCACGGCCTGCGCTTCAGCGGCAGGGACGAGCAGGGCCAGGTGCGGGTCGCCGAACTTCCCGGCCACCCCTTCTTCCTGGCCTCGCTCTTCCAGCCGGAGCAGTACGGCGACGGCTCACGCGCGCATCCGTTCGTGCGGGGGCTCGCTCGGGCGGCGGTGGCGCATGCTGCGGAGGCACGGGCGTCGGAGGGGCAGGAGGCGCGGACCGCCTGAGCCCACGCCCCGCCCGCCGGGGCTGGTGGCATCGCCCTCAGAGGCCGCTCCCGTGGCCGCCGTCGTGCCCACCGTGCCCGCCGCCGTGGTCGAACTTCAGCGCCTCCTTCGGCATCACGACGAACGGCCGCATCATCCCCATGTCCTCGTGCTCGAGGAGGTGGCAGTGGTACATGAACCGGCCGTACGCCCCGTCGAACTTGCCGATGACGCGCAGGAGTTGGCCGCCGGGCACCCGGAATACGTCCTTCCAGCCGCGCTCGTTGGGGGCCAGGGGGATCCGCGTGTCCGGGTCGTGGGCGATCGGGGCGCGGGTGCCGCCGATCGTGACGTCGAAGCCCGAGGCGTCGTACGCGTCGCGGCCGAGGAGCTGGAAGTCGGCCAGGTGGATGTGCATGGGGTGGGTCACGTTCGGGTTCACCGCGAGGTTGAGGAAGCTCCACTGTTCGTACGCGCCCTCGCCGATGGTGAAGCCGAGGCCGTCGTTGAACGTGCGGGCGATGCGCCGGTACGTCTTCAGCACGCCGTCCGGTCCGCGCAGTTGGATGATGCCTTCGGTGGGGATCTGGATGGACCCCGGGTCCTTCACCTCCACCATCTCCCACATCTCCGGGTGGCCGCCGCCGCCCTTCGTGGCGGGCGGGGTGAGCACGACGAGGCGGTGGCCGTGCGGCACGCCGTGGCCGATGGCCCTGAAGGAGCCGGACAGGACCTCGGGCAGCCGGAAGGTCTCTTGGGCGCCGCCGCCCCTGCCGACGCGGAACTCCATGACGTGCGGATACGCCACGTCACCTGCCGGGTCGGGCACGCCGGGCGCCGCGTTCGGCCCCTTGTTGACCAGGCGGAGCCGCTTGCCCGCAAGCGTCCGGAAGTCGACGAGCAGGTCGAAGCGCTCGGCGGGCGCGACGGTCAGCGCGGGCAGGGCCGCGTCGAAGTCGACGGGCACGGGCCGGGGCAGCAGGCCGCCGTCGCTGCCGATCTGGTGCAGCACGCCCGGCACCGGTTCGTTGTCCTCGTCGACGAGGACCAGGTCGTACGTCCGGGCGTTCGAGGCGTTGACCAGGCGGAGGCGGTACCAGCCCGGTGCCACGTCCGCGTACGGCCAGATGCGGCCGTTGACCGTGGTGTACGGGCCGGTGAAGGGCAGCGAGACCGGCTTGCCCGTCTCCGCGTTCTTCGGGTCGACGATGGTGGTCTTGTGCAGCAGGCGGCCGGTGAGGCGGCCGTCCTCGTCCGTGTCCACGTTCCGGTCGGCCAGGATCAGGGGGATCTCCCGCTTTCCGGACGGGAGTTGGAGCGCGTCCTCCTCGTCGTCCCGGACCAGGTACGTGCCGTACAGACCCGCGTAGACGTTCCACCGGGTGATGTTCATGGCGTGGTCGTGATACCACCACTGGACCGCCTGGTGGTCGTTCGGATACTCCGACAGCTGGGCGTCGCCGTACCCCACGGCGTTGTCCGCCCAGCCGTCGTTCCCGCCGCCCGTCTGCGCGCCGTGCACGTGCGTGACCGTCCAGGCGGGCAGCGCCGCCACGTTCTTGTCCGGCTCGACGCCGTCGCGGCCCGGGCGGGTGCTCGGCGGCGGCGACGTGCGCGGGGCCTCGACGGCCGTGACGGGGAACTCGCTGTCCTTGGGCACGCGGTTCGTCCAGGCGATGCGCACGCGCTCGCCGCGGCGCACCTCGATGGTGGGTCCCGGCACGCACCCTTCGTACCCCCACATGAGCGTGGGCGGCAGCTGGGGGTGCAGGCGCACCCAGGTGGGGCGGACGGCGATCTCCGTCTCCTCCAGGACGTCGCCGCCCGCCGGGCGCAGGACGGGCGGGACGGTCAACGGCGCCATGAACGGCGCTAGTTCGCGGGGTTCGAGGTCGCGGGTTTCGAGGTCTCCGCTTTCGAGGTCGCGCGTGGCGGCGTCGAGGTCGGTCGGTCGTACGCCCGCGCCTCGGCGGGTTCCGGTGTGGGTCTGCGATCCGGTCCGAGGTTCGGGTTGGCTCTCGGTCTGCGTTGCGGTCTGAGTGTCAGTCACGTCGGTCAAGGTCGAACACCCCCGTGCTCAGCTGTCTCCAGTGATACGGCTGACTCGGCTGTTCTTCAGCCTTCACCTCAGAAGACTCCCGGCATACGGCGAAAGTTCCATGAATCTCGCATTCCGGAAAAAGGGCGCATGACGGGTGCATGGCGGATGCACGGTGGGCGCCTGGCGGCTGGCTGATGGGGTGCCGAGGGGTGGTGCGGGTGGGGGCTCCCGGGCCGCTGGTGCGGGGGAGAGATCGCGGTTTCCCGGTGCGGGAGTGACCGGCGCCTCTAGGCTGCGGGTCCCGGGACCCGGGTTCGTGTCGACCGCCCGCCCGGCCCCGTCCGCCGCCGGAAGGAGAACGCGCCCCATGCCCGACGCCCTGCCGCTGCGCGCGGAGCTGCTGCTCGACCAGGAGGCCCCGGAAGCCCTCGGCCAGGACCTGGTCGCGGCGCTCGACGGACTCGGCGTCCGCACGGCCCGCGTCCGCCGGGCCGTCGACCACCGCGGTGCGCTTGACCTCCCGTGGCTCCTGCTCGTCTCCCTGCCGCTCCAGGCCTTCCTCAGCGGCCTGGGTGCGGAGGCGGTGCGGGACGCGTACGCGTCGTTCAAGGGGGTGGTGCGGCGCGGGGCGGGCCGAGAGGCGGTGGGTGACGGCGGGGCGCCGCGTCCCTTGGTGCTCCAGGACGACCGGAGCGGGCTGAGCGTAGTCCTGGAACCGGATCTGCCCGCCGAGGCGTATGAGCAGTTGCTGGGCCTCGACCTGACGAAGTTCCGGGTGGGGCCACTGCACTACGATCGCCAACTCGGCCGCTGGCGATCGGAGTTGGACGAGGCCGCGGACTGAAGGACCCGACACCGGCTGCTGAACGGGGGCTTGTGGGAGTGGAGCCACGGACGGAGTCGGCACTCGCCGATGCGGAGAGGGCTTGCGCGGAGGGGGAGGCTCGCCTGGGGCGGCGGGGGGTGGGAGTGGGCGCCGAGGGGGGTTCGGTGGCGCGGCTCTATGGAGGGGTGAAGGCCGGGGCCAGGGGGGATGGGGGCCCGGTGGCTGAGGGTGGTGTGGGTACTGGCGGCCGGGCGGGGGCTGGCGGCCACGCGGGCGCTGATGGCTGTGCGGCCGAGCGGTCTTTCCGGCTCGCTCTGTCGCTCGCCCCCGGCTCCCGCCTCGCCGCGCGGGCCCACGTGGGGCTCGGGCGCGTCCGCCTGGCCGCCGGGGAACTCGGCGACGCCCTCACCCAGTTCCGCCTCGCCCACGACTCGGCGCCCGACGACTCCACCCCCCTGTTCTGGCTCGGCTGCGCCCTGGCCCACCAGGGCGAACTCGACGGCGCCGAGGACCACTTCACCCGTTCCCTCGCGTGCGCGGCTCCGCACCCGCGCGCCCTCGTCCAGCGCGCCTACGTACGCGTCGCGTCGGGGAACCGCGAAGGGGCGCGGGCCGACCTTCGGGCGGCGGAGCGCGGTGGGGTCCTTGACGACGAGGCGAGGTGGGTGGCGGCGGTTCTGTCGGGGGCGCGGGGCGGCGCGGCGGGGGCGTCGGGGGGCAGCGCGGCGGGGGCGCGGGGCAGCGCGGCGGCGGTGCTGACCGGCGCGGGGCCGGTACAGGGCAGCGCGGCCGATGCAGGCACCACCCCCTCCGGCACCGCCGAGGCGAGCGCCGACCCGGCGAGCGCCCCCGAACCCGAATGCGACGCCCCGCGCATCGCCACCCTGCTCCGCAAGGCCGGGCTCGCCGCGCTCCACGGCGCCGAACCGGACTGGCCGCGAGCCGCCGCCCTGTTCGGCGCGGCGTGGGACATCGAGCCGGACCCCGGGCGCTTCGCGGCGCTGTACGGCGTCGCCCTGGCCGCGGGCGGGCGGCGGGGCCACGCCGTCGACGTCCTCGACACCGCCGCCCGGCGCGACCCCGCCGACCACCGCGTCACCCACGCCCTCGCGATCGCCCTCCTCAACTTCCCGGCGGACGCCCCCGCGAATGCCCCGGCGGACGCCTCGGCGAACTCGGCGAACTCGGCGAAGGAGCCCCTCACCGGCGGCTCGCGCACCACGGACTCCTCCAGACCCCCCACATCCCCGGCGGACGCAGCACCCCCGATGCCCCCGGCGCCACCGACGGCCCCGACAGCCCCGACAGCCCCGACAGCCCCGACAGCTTCGACTGCCTCGGCTGCCCTGACAACCCCACCCTGCGAGCGAGCCATCGCCGCCTGGGGCACCCTGCTCTACGACACCTCCTTCTGGGACCGCGTGCGGCTCGCGGCCGGGCGGCGGTACGGCGTGGACGTGGGCGCCGACCTCGTGCCCGACCTCCGCACCGGGCTGCGTGACCGCGTGGCGCGGCACCTGCCCGACGAGGGCGACAGCGGCAGCCGCGTACCCCCGGACGTACTCCTCCAGCGCGAGGCCGACGCCGCGCGGCTCCTCGACGAGGCCGGAGGGTTCCCCGGGCCCTGGCCCACCCCGCTGCGCTGCGGCCCGCTGGCGATCGCCGCACTCGGCCAGGTACGGGAGTTCGGCGCCTTCACCGCCGGGAGCGGCGGCGCCCTCGCCACAGGTACGGCCACCGCCGCCGGGGCCGAGACGAGCACCGACCCGAGCCCGAAAACCGGCACCGCCACCGCCACCGCCACCGACGCGGGCACGGCAACCGCCACCGACCTCGGCCCCGCCCACCCCACCCTCCTCCACCCCTTCTCCGAACTCGGCTTCGCCCACCTCCAGTTGACCGCCGGGCTCCCCGGCGACGCCCTCGCCGCCCTCGCCGAGCTGCGCTGTCGCGACTGCCGTGCGCGGGCCCGGGCGGCGGGCTCGGCCGCGGGGCCCGTCTGTGAACCGGACTGCGCCCGCTTCGACGGGCTCAACCCCGGATACGCGGGCCTCCCCGACCGCCACCGGCGGCTCGCCCGGGACGCCCGGGAGCTGGCCCTGCACGCCCGCGTCACCCTCGGCAGGGACCATCTCACCGCCGACCGGCCGGACTTCGGCGCCGCCGCCGCGTGCTGGCGCCGCGCCCTCGTCCACAGCAGACAGCTGGAGCGCTACCGGCACACGCAGGCGGCCGTCGTCGGCCTCGCCCTCGCCGCCGCCAAGGACGCCTACCGCGCCGGGCACCTGACCCGCGCAGCGAGCACCCTGGAGACGGCCCGCTCCGTCATCGGCGCCAATGAACGCCCTCGCCTGGACGGTCAATTGGCCCGCGTCCTCGCCGACCGCGGCATCCGCGAGGCCAACCGCGAGGACGCCGACCTGGAGACGTCCGCGACGGACCTGCGGCGCTCCGTGGCGATCGGCCCGCGACTGCGGCGGGCGCAGCTCAGCCTAGGTATCGTGCTGCGCGGCCTGGCCCTGCACCGGTGGGGCTCGGGCAGCCTGTCCGGCGCGCGCACCGCCCTGGAGGAGGCCGTCGGGCAACTGACCGCCGCACTCGTCCACTTCCCCGACGACCCGGAGATCACCGAGGAGCGGAACCGCGCCCAGGGCGAACTCGACTTCGTACGCGAACAGTTCGACGAGAGCTGGAGGTGAGCGACGGCAGTGCTCCAGTACGAGGAACTGCGCATCCGGGTCCGCCCGTTCGGCCCGTCCCACTGCCTCGTGGCCCTCAGCGGCCCTGCCTGCGCTCTCGGCGTGATCGCCGTGGACGGCGCACCGGCGGCGTTCCGGGCCCGCTGGGACCGGCTCGTCGCCGCCGACCTCGGCCTCGCGCCCATGGGTGAGCGGCACACGGCCGAGCAGCTGCGTGAACTCGGCCGGGATGTGTACGAGTTGCTGTTCGGGGGTGGCGGAAGGGGAGGTGAAGGCCGACCCTGCGAGGGCGAAGTCGGGGCCGGGGTCGACGGGACCGGGGACGGTGAGGTCGGGACCTGCCTGGCCGCCGCCCTCGAACTCGCCCAGCGCCTGCGCCCCCCACGCGGCCTGCGGCTCCGCTTCGACCTGCCGCCGCACCTGCGGGAACTGCCGCTCGAAGCGCTGTGCGCGCCCGCCGGGCTGCCGCAGCAGTCCCTCGCCCTCGGCCCCGGCTACTCCCTGGCCCGCTCGCTGCCCGGCGGGCCCCTCGGCCGCCGCCTGCCCGACCCGACGGACGAGCCCAGCCTGATCCGCCTCGTCGTCGCCTGCGCCTCCCCGGCCGGGCCGGGCCCCGCGCTGCGCGTGGACACCGAAGTAGCCGCGCTGCGCCAGGAGTTGCCCGAGGTGTCCGTGCGTACCACGGTCGTCGAGCGGGCCACCCGCGAGCGTCTGGAGGCGGCGCTCGGCGCGCACGGCGACCTGCCGACGGCCGTGCTCCTCATCGCCCACGGAACGTACGACGAGGACCTCGGCAAGGGCGTCGTCCAACTGGAGACGGAGCACGGCGGCACGGACCCCGTCCCCGCCGACCTCCTGAGCGGCATCCTCCTCAAGGCGCCACGGCTGCGCCTCGCCGTCCTCAACCTCTGTTCCGGGGCGGACAGTTCGGGCCCCGACGGCGTGCACACCGAGCCGTTCTCGGGGCTCGCGCAGGCGCTGATCGGCGGGGGCGTGCCCGCCGTCGTCGCCATGCGCGGCCGCGTCAGCGACGTGTCGGCGGGGCGCTTCAGCCCGGAACTCCTGAAGGGGCTCGCGGCGAACCGGACCGTCGACGAGTCGATGGCCGCCGCGCGCCGCCGCATCTCCCATCTGCCGCGGCACACCGCCGTCGAGTGGGCGACGCCCGCGCTGTTCCTGCACGCGGGGTACCGGCACGGGTGGCTGTTCAAGGCGCGGGAGGTGCGCGACGACGACACCGCGGCGCCCGACCCGCTGCGCGAGGGCGCGGACGCCCTGCGCGCCTTCCAGCGGCCCGTCGGGCACGTCGGCGCTGCGACGCTGATCGACGCGGCACGGTTCGAGCGCGACCGGGGCGAGTGGGCGCAGGTGCTGCGGATCCTGCGGACACCGACGCGGCAGTACGAGGACGAGCAGCGGCAGTTGCGGGACGAGGCGGCCTTCGAGCTGGCCTGGCCCGAGCTGGAAGCGCTCTGCGGAGTGCTCGCCGCCGGGCGGGACGGGGCGGACGCGGCACGGCGGCTCGCCGCGGTCCGCGACGCCCTGCCGTGCCCGCTGCCCGCCGCGCTCGTCCACCGCGCGGACCGGCTGCGCCACGCCGCCGACCTGGCCGACCGGGCCCGGGCCGCGGAGGCCGCCGCCGACTGGCCCACCGCGATCGCCCTCTACGAACAGATCCTCGCCACCACCCCCGACTCCCCCGCCCCCCGCACCCGCCTCACCGCGGCCCGCACCCACCTCCACCTGGCCACCACCCTCACGACGGCCACCCACGCCCACCACCACACGGACTGGCCCCGGGCCGCCCACGCCTACGCCGAGGCCCTGACCTTCCTCCCCGACGACCCGACACTCACCGCCCGCGCGGCATACGTGCGGGGCCGGATCGCGGAGGGCGCCGGGGACTGGCGGGGGGCGGTGGAGGCGTTCGGGATCTGTATGGGGGCTGGTGGGGGCACCTTGAGCGGGGGCGCCGTGAACGGTGGGGGTGCGGGGGACGGAGTGGCGGCCGGGGGCGGCGTGGCTGTGGGGCAAAGGGGGGCTGGCGGGGAGGGGGTGGGTGCCGGGTACGGCTTGCGGGCTGGGGGCGGTGGGGCCCTGGGGAGCAGGGCTGTGGGCGTCGCAGAGGACGCCGCTCCCGGATACGGCGCAGCCACCGAGGCCACCGCACCCACCAGGAACGGCACGGCGGCCACCGAAGCGGGTGCGGCCACCGGAAACCGGGCCATCACGGCCGACCACACGCTCCCCGGAGGCAACACGGCCACCACGCCACCCGGTCCACCGACCGCCCCACCCGCACCCCTCGGCGACTCCGCCAACAACCCCGCCCCCTCCGGCCCGCCGGAAGCCCCGGATCTCTCCGACGCCCCCGTTCGGCACGCCTACGCACGCGGGCGAGCGGCGGCCGACGCGGGCGACTGGGCGACGGCGACCGACGCCTTCGGCACGTGCAGGGAGGCGGCCCCCGGGGGCGGGGTGACCGGGCACAACGACGTCACCCTCCGCTGGGCCTACGCCCAAGGCCGTCGCTGCCAGGAGCTGTGGGACTGGGGCGGCGCTGTGGCCCACCTCGCAGCGCTCCCGGCCGAGTTCGCCGACGTACAGGACCAACTCCGCTACTCCCGGGGCATGTTCGCCGACGGGCACGGCGAGTGGGAGGGCGTCATCGACGGGTTCGGCGGGCTGCCGGACGAGTACGCCGACGGCGAGGTGAAGGTGCGCCGCCTCTACGCCCGGGCCCGTGCCGCCGCCGACCGGCGCGGGGACTGGGCCGCCGCCTCCGGGCTCCTGGCCGACCTCCCCGACTCCGCCCGCGACGGCACCGTCGCCCCGCTGCGCCGCAAGGCGGAGGGCCGCCGCGCGGAAGCCAGGGGCGACTGGGCGGCGGCCTGCGCCATCTACGCCCGCGCGTTCACCGGCGGCGCCCCCGGCGGCACCCCGCCGCCACCCCGCACCCCCTTGCCACCGCACACTTCCGGGCCCGTAGGCACCACCACTCCGGGCACCCCCGCCACCACCGCATCCGCCCCCGCCTCCACACCGGCCGCTCCCCCCGCCGACACCACCTCGAACTCCCTCACCCCCAACGCCGACCCGGACTCCCCCACCGCCACCGTCGACCCGGCCCCCCTCGCCCCCGACGTCACCGCCATCCCGAACTCCCACACCGCCAACACCAACCCGGACTCCCACACCACCACCGTCGACCCGGCCCCCCTCACCACCAACACCACCGCCCCGACCCCCCTCACCCCCGCCCTCACCCCCACCACCCGCGAATCCCTCCACCTCCACCTCTACGCGCTCGCCCGCACCCACGAGCTGTCCTCCCGCTGGGCCGACGCCCTGCACGCGCTGCTCGTGCTGCCCGACGCGTGGGCCGACGTGGCGCTGCGGCGGCGGTACGCGCGGGCCCGGGTGGCCGAGGAAGCGGTCGAGGCGGCGGGCGGGGCGCCGGGGGCAGCCGCGGAGTGGCGGGCGGTCGCCGCCGCGTACGACCTGCTCGGCGAGGCGAGCGGCGCGGCCGGTACGGGTGGCGCGGGCAGCGGGGGCGGTACAAGTGGCGCTGGCGGCGCGAGCGGTGCGTGTGGCGCGGGCGGCGTGCGCGGGGCCGGTGCGGGGCGGGATCACGTCGCACGCGCCGAGTACGCCCGCGTCCGCGCCGCCGAGGCCGACGGCGAGTGGGCCGCCGTGGTCGCGGCCGCCGGGGCGCTGGGCCCGTACCGGGACGCGCCCGCCGTCGCCGCGTACGCCCGGGGCCGGATCGCGGACGCGCACCAGGAGTGGCGGCGGGCCGCCGAGGCCTTCGAGGAGTGCCGGGGGCACGGGGACGCGGACGCCCATCTGGCGTACGCGCGGGGCAGGTCGCTCGAGGCGGAGGGCCGGTGGGGCGAGGCCGTCGAGGCGTACGGGCGGGCGGCGGACCGGCTGGACCGGGCCGATGTGCGCCGCCGCAGGCTGCGGCGGCTCGTCGAGCTGCTGCCGTGGGCCGACGGCCCCACCCGGGGCCCGCTGGCCGCGGACCCGTTCGCGCTGCGCGACGAGACGTACCCCTACCGGGCGCTGCGCGCGGCGGGCGTGCACCCTGGTGTGTCCATGGCCGCGGTGAGCGACGCCTCGTACACGCTCCTGGAGCGTGGCGGGATGACGTGGTCGGAGCGGGTCGCGTGGGACAGGCTGCGGCTGCCGGGCCGACGGCTGCAGGTGGACGCGCTGCTGTACCGGTGGCAGGAGCCGGACGGGCTGCGGGCCGCGCTCGCCACGCTGTCGCCGGACGACGAGCACGCGGGGCCCGGCTTCGTGGACGTGCTGTGCGAGCGGTTCCCGGGCGACGCCCCGCTGCTTCTGCTGCTCGCGCGGGGGCGCGACGCGGCCACCGCCGAGTGGGAGCGGCGGCTCGCGGCCGCGCCGGGCGACATGGCGGCCGTGCACGGGCTCGCCGTGGCCCGGCTGTGGCAGGCGCAGGACCTGGAGCAGAGCGGGGCGTGGGAACACGCTGTGCGGACCTGGGAGTTGGCGCTCGCCTACTGGGCAACGCTGTTGAGCGACGACGTGTACTGGGACGGCTGGCGGGCCGAGCGGGCCGCCTGCTACGAGCGGGAGCTGCCCCATGAGGACATGACGCGGCTGCGCTGGGAGCTGAGCCGCCATCTGTTCGGTCTGCTCTCGGCGTACGAGCAGCGGCACACCGAGCAGGACCGGCCTCAACAGGCGGCCTGGTACGAGGAGTTGGCGGAGTTTCTGGAGGCGGAGCTGGCGGGCGCGCGGGTCCTCAAGGACGTCGGCGGGCTGCCCGGGGTGCCGGGGGCGCGCACCGCCCTCGCCTGCGGCCCGCGCTATCTGCGCCTCCTGGAGCTGCAACTGCCGCTGGCCGAGCTCGCCGCGGACCTGGACGCCGCCGCGAAGGACGGCAAGGACCCGGGCGAGTACGCGGTGCGGGAGCTGCGCTGGGCGTTCTCGGACCTGGCGCGGGCCCTGACGCTGTGCGCGGTGCACAAGTTCGAGCCCGCCCTGCGCGCCCTGCCCGCGTTCCCGACCCTGACGACGCTCCCCGACGACTGCGCGGGCCCCGCCGCCGCGCCCGACCCGCGCCGCCACATCGAGGGGTGCGCGTACTGCCAGGAGTTCCTGCGCAGGGACCCGGCGTACGTCCATCTGCCGCACCGGCACGCCCGGTTGCTGCAGGACGGGGTGGAACTGGCCGTCCGGGTGCGCCTGGAGCTGTCGCGCACGGCGCTCGCCGACGGCGAGTGCGGGCTCGGCCGGGCCCTGGAGCAGTGGGAGCGCCTGGTGCGGGTGGCGCGCCGCGCGGGGATGACGGCGCGGGCGAAGAAGGCGCTGGTGCGGACCGTGCTCGGGCGGGTGGAGGCGCTGCTCGACGAGGACCGGGTGCGCCGCGGGGACGTCCTGGACGAGGCGATCACGCTCGTCGAGGCGGTGCCGCCGGTGCTGCACCCGCTGGAGCGCGAGGTGCGCGAGGTGCTCGACGGGCGGCTCTCGTCGCTGTACTCGATGCGGGGCGTGTGGCGCGGCTACACCCGCACCAAGCACGGCATGCGCTCCGACGTGTACGGCGCGGAGGCCGACCTGCGCCGCGCCCTCGCCCTGAACCCGGCGTCCAACCACGCGCGCGACAACCTGGCCCGCGCCCTCGTCTTCACCCTGGACGCCCGCACGGACGAACTCCCGGCCCGGCTGCGCCTGTTGCACGAGGCGCTCGGCCTGCTCGACGTGGGCCTCGGCCAGGCCCTCACCCACAACTACCGCGAGACCCTGGGCGAGAGCCTGGAGGAGCTCGACCGGCTGCTCGCCACGGACCTGGGTGTCGTGGGCGTGGGCGAGCTGATGCGCAGCGACGGCGCGGAGCCGCCCCCCGACGAGAACGACCTTGCGTCCTGGGCGGCCACCCTGACCGACCGCGCGGAGGCCGAACTCGCCCGCGGCGACGTCCGCAGGGCCCTGCACCACCTGATCCGCGCCACCCGCGCCGACGTCATGGACGGCAGGGTCCGGCGGGCGCTGCTCGACGCGGTGAGCCGCTGGCTGACCGCCCTGACCACCGAAGGAGGCGGCCCCTCGTGATCAAGGATCCCGACAGCGCACCGAGCCCCTACGACGTCCTCGCCGAGGCCGGTGTGACCCCGTGGACCTCGCACGCGGACCTGCGGGACGTGCCGTTCGAGCTGCTCGCCCGGCGCCTGATGACACCGTTCACGCAGGCGGCCTGGGACGAGCTGCGCACCGTACCGGGGCGGCTGCTCGTCGATCTGTTCCGCTACGACGTGGACCTCGCCGCCGAACTCCCGGGCGCCGTCGCCGGGATCGACCGGCTGCTCGCGGAGCCGGGCGGCCCCGGCGCCGGGGATCCCCTGTCCGATGAGGCCGCCGCCCGCCTCCTCGCCGACCTCGTCCGCTTCGACGTGTGACCGCCCGATCCGACCGCCCGAAAGGAGGCGCACATGAACCCGATGGACCCGCCGGGCCCCCCGCGCCCGGACCCAGACGACCCGCTCGACCACGACGACCCGCACGGGGCCGCCGCCCTGGCCGCGTACGAGCGCTCCAGGGCGCTGGCCGCCCGGGACGCCGCGCACCGGGCGCACACCGAGCGGCTGCTCCTGGTGTGCGCCGACACGCTGGACGCCTGCGGGCGGCTGCTCGCCGAAGGTCCTGGCGGCGCGGACCCGGCCGCGTACCACCGCAGTCTCGAACTCGTCGTGCGGCAGCTGGAGTCGGCCGTCGCCGACGAGGGCCTGGAGGTGTTCGGGCGCGCCGGGGAGCGCGCGGACCCGGCGACGCACCACGTCGTCGAGGTGCGCGCCGCTCCGGACGGGGCGGTGGACGACGAGGTCCTTGAGGTCGTGCGGCGCGGGTATCGATACCGGGGTCAGGTGCTGCGCGCCGCCCGGGTCGTGGTCGCGGCGGCCGAAAGGGGCACCGACGGCGGGGCAGGCAGGGCACCACGGGAAGGGACCACGCACGGATGAAGGCCATCGGGATCGACCTCGGCACGACGAACAGCGCCGTCGCCGCCCACGATCCGCACCGCGGCGACATCGCGGTGCTCACCAACAGCAAGGGCGACCGCCTCACCCCGTCCGTCGTCGGCCTGGTGCGGCGCGACGGCAAGGAGCAGACGATCGTCGGCGAGGACGCCCTGAACTGGGCGGTGCGCCAGCCCACGGACACCATCGTGTCGGTGAAGCGCCTGATGGGCCGGGACTTCGCGGACACCTCGGTGGCCGAGGCCCGCGACCGGCTCAGCTACGAGATCGTGCCCGGACCCGACGACGACCCGCGCGCCCATGTGACGCTCGGGGGCCGCACCCGGACGCCCGCCGAGATCTCCAGCGTCATCCTCGACAAGCTGGTGCGGGACGCGGCGCGCACCCTCGGCGAGCAGGTCACGCACGCGGTGATCACGGTGCCCGCGTACTTCCGGGACGCGCAGCGGGCGGCGACGCGGGAGGCCGCGGAGCGCGCGGGTCTGGTGGTGAAGAAGATCGTCGACGAGCCGACGGCCGCCGCGGTCGCCTTCGGCCTGCACAAGCCGGACGGCGCCCGCAGCCGCGTCCTGGTGTACGACCTGGGCGGCGGCACCTTCGACATCTCCGTCCTGAACACGGTCAAGGACCGCGACGGGCACAGCCAGTTCCAGGTGCTCCGCTCCGCCGGGGACATCTGGCTGGGCGGCGACGACTTCGACCTGGTGATCGTGGAGCGGATCATCGCCTGGATGCGGGCGGAGCGGGGCGTCGACCCGGTGGCCGACAAGGAGTTCCTGTTCCAGGCGAAGAAGGCGGCGGAGGCGGCCAAGCGGGAGCTGAACGAGCTCCCGGAGACGTACATCGTGATCCCGGCCGCGTACCGCGGTCCCGAGGGGATCGTCGACGTCGAGATGGCGCTCACCCGTGACGAGTTCCAGGCGATGATCGCGCCCCTGGTGGCCCGCACCATGGACCTGGTCAAGGAGACCCTGTCGGGCTTCGAGCTGACCCCCGGCGACATCTCCGACGTGCTGCTCGTCGGCGGCGGCACGCTGACCCGCCCGGTGTACGAGGCGGTGGAGGCGTTCTTCGGCGCCGACAAGGTGCGCCGCAACATCAACCCGATGGAGTGCGTGGCCTACGGCGCGGGCGTGCTCGCGCAGACCCTCGACGGCGTGGAGTGCCCCGCGCCGAAGTGCGCACGGACGAACGAGTACACCGCCGAGACCTGCGTGGACTGCGGGCAGAGCCTGGTCAACGGGCGGCCGGTGGGCTCCACGGGCCTGTTCGAGTCGACGCCCATGGCCATGGGGATCGCCGCCGTGAAAGGCGCGCAGCGGGACGTGTTCGTCGAGATCATCCCGGCGGGCTCCCCCTATCCGCTGCCCGAGCCGCGCCAGCGCACGTTCCACGCGACGGACAGCAGACTGATCCGGGTGCCGGTGTACGAGGGCGACAGCCATGTGGCGAGCGAGAACCACGAACAGGGCGTGGTGGAGTTCGAGCTGCCGCAGGAGATCGAGATCAACTGCCATGTGGACGTGTCGTTCAACTACTCGGCGGACCGCATCATCACGGTACGGATCTCCGTGCGCGGCACGGACATGGTCCTGGAGGCGACACCCCGGCGCGAGAAGCCCCGCACCCCGCCGCCCGAGACCGAGCAGGAGGTGGACAGCGCGGTGCTGCGCGAGGAGCTGGGGCTCGCCGTGCGGGAGGCCCAGCGCTTCCTCAAGCAGTACGGCACGTACATCGAGCAGACGCAGGAGATGAAGGCGCGCCGCGACATCGCGCAGGCGCAGCGGGCCGTGGAGATGGGCGACAGCCGCGAGTACAAGCGCCTCACCGAGCTGCTGCTCGACGACATGTACCACCAGTGCGGGCTCGCCAGTCAGTTCCGGCAGGCCGAACTGGCCTCGGACGGCGCGCCGTTGGAGACGGTCAACGCGATCAGTGACGCCGTCGAGCAGGTCAAGGCGGCCCATCGGCAGGGCAATCGCATCCAGACCGCCGAGCAGGCCAAGAACCTGCGCAGCATGATCGCCGTCGCCTACTCGGAGCGCGCGGTGCCGACCCTGCCCAGCAAGAAGGACTACGGAGGCATCCTCCAGGTCCCCGACGACACGGCCGGCGGATGACGGCAGCCAGGGCCGGGGCGGACCGCGTCAGCCTCGGCGTGGACTTCGGCGCCACCGGGGTGCGGGCGCTGTTCGCCGGGCCCGGACAGCAGGTGCGCCGCCTCGACCTGCCCGCGGCCGGAGCCCCGTGGCTGGGGTGTGCCCCGGCCGGGGCGGGCGTCCTTCCGGTGACGTTTCCGAGCCTGAAGTCCCTGGTGGGCAGCGGGCGTTCGGTGCCGTGGCGGGGGGAGGCGGCCGATGTGGACACGGTCGTGGTGCGGCTCCTTCGGGCGCTGCGCGAGCGCGTCGAGGAGCAGGCGGACGCGCTGGTCGCGCAGACCGTCGTCAGCGTGCCCGCGTCCTTCCAGTCGGCGCAGCGCCAGGCCCTGCGGGACGCGGCGAGCGAGGCCGGGCTCACGCCCGTGCGGCTGATCAGCGACTCGATGGCCGCGGTCATGGGGCACACCACGGACCGCGACAGCGGCACGTTCCTCGTGTACGGCATGGGGTACGAAGGGTTCGAACTCGGCCTGGTACGAGGTGTGCGCGGGCACTGCCGCGCCCTCGGCTACGACGGCGCGGGCACCTCGGGGGGCCGCGCCTTCGACGAGGCCACCCTGGAGTCCGCGGTGCGGCTGCTGCGGGCGCACCGCGGGCCCGCGTCGGTGACGGGCGCCCCGGCCGAGGTGTGGCTCGGCCTGCGCGAGCGGGCGCAGCGGGCCAGGGAGGCGCTGACCGGTCCGGCCGCCGGGGGCGGGTCCGCGGTCACGGACTTCGCGGCGCTCACCCTCGACCTGGGCACCGGGCCCGCCCTGCGCATGGGCATCACCCGGCCGAACCTGGACATGTTCCTGGAGCCGCACGTACGCCGGACCGTGCGGCGCGCCCAGGCCCTGCTCGACGAGTCCGCGGTGCCGCGCGGTGACGTGGACACCCTGCTCCTGGTCGGCGGCGGCACCCTGATGGAACAGGTGCGCGCGGGCGTCGCGGGCCTCGGCCGGCGCACCGCCCACGGGCCGCCGGAGCTGCTCGCCCTCGGCGCGCTCAAGCACGCGGTGCGGCTCGGGGGCGGCGGCGCCCCCTCGTCCCGCTCGACGGCCCTGGAGGAGGGCCTCGTCGAGCCCGCCGACCCGGCCCGCGACACCCTCGCCGACGCCCCCGCCCTCACGGCGAGCCTCTTCCCCCTCGACACTCCGTCCGACTCCCCCGCCGACGGCACCCCGGCCGCGCCGCGCCAGGACGTCGCCCGCGCCCGGGACCTGGCCCGGCAGGGGCGCAGGCAGGAGGCGGTGGCGCTGCTGCGGGACATCGTGACGGAGGCGCGGGAGCTGCTCGCGGGGCTGGAGGCGGGGCTCGGGACGGGGGTGGGTGGGGAGGTGGGCGCGGGGGCGGTCAGGTCCGCGGAGGCGGTCACGTCCACGGAGGCCGACACGGTCACGGGGGCGGACGCGGTCACGGCTCCGGGTGCGGCCCCGGGCACGGGAGCGGGTGCGGCCCCGGACACCGGCACAGGTGTGGGCTCCGGTACGAGTGCCGGGGACAGCCGGGCGGAGGGCGCCGGTGAGCCGGAGCAGGAAGAGCGGCGGGAGCGGCCGGACGCCGAGGCCCGTGTCGTACGACAGCGCCCCGCCCGCGGCAGTGAGCGCCAACTCGCCCGTGCCCGGCTTCTGTTGGAGCACGGCCGGTACGAGCACGCCGTGCAGGCGTCCCACCAGGCCTGGCAGGAGGCCACCGCGCACACGGACCGCGCCGACGTGCTGGACGCGATGATCGACGTGCACTGCGCGGCGGCGATGGCCGACATGTCGCCGGACCACTTCGCGGACGCCGAGCGGTGGCTGCGGTGCGCGTACGGCCACGACCCGACGAACGAGCGGGTGCGGGGGCTGCTCGCGCGGCGCACCTTCCGGCACGCGGAGGAACTGCACCGGATCGGTGCGCGGGATGAGGCGATTGAGGCCCTTGGCAAGTGCCTCGTGTGGGACCGTGAACACCCCGGAGCCGAGGCGCTGTCGCGCCTGCTCGGCCGCGACGGCAGGAACCGGCGCGGCCGGGGGGACGTCCTCGACTGACGAGGCCTCCCGGGCGCGGCGCCCCAGGCGCCCATGCCACCGGCCCGGGACGGCCCCTTCAAGCCACTCCGAGACAGGGAGTACGCGTTTGACGCCCGCGGAACTGCTGGACAAGCAGGATCTCATCAAGCAGCTTCAGGACCTCGCGGGCAGACCGGCGCTCAGCCCGCGCGCCGCCGAACTCCAGGCGCTCGCCGACGACTTGACGCACAGCAACCGGCTCGACAAGTGGGCCGAGCTGGACCTCGTACACGCCTATGTGCGCCCCGAGACCGTCACCACGTCGAGCTCCCGGCCGTCGGCGCGCCGCGACGGCGTGCTGGAGGCCGCGCTCGGCGTCCTCGTCTTCATCCCGCTGCTGATCACCTGGTTCGGTCTGCGGGACGCCGTGCGCGCGTACGGGGAACTCGCCGAGGAGAACCGCAAGGAGGCGACGCGGCCCTTCCTCCAGCTGTGGCAGTCCGGCTTCGGCGGGCATCTGTCGCCGCTCGGGCGGTTCGAGAACGTGGCGCTGACGGCCGTGGTGCTGATCGCCCTGCTCGTGCTGCTCTCGGTCGTGCACGCGCGCGTGCGCTGGCGCGCCGACAAGGAGGAGGTGGACCAGGAGGCGGAGCGGGAGCGGCTGCTCGCCCGGCTCGCGTCCGTGCTCACCCGGCTCCAGATGCTGCTCGCCCAGCATCGCAGCGCCTCTCCCGCCCAGTTCGCCGCCGAACTGACCAAGGCCGCGCGGCAGATGAACTCCCTCGCCGCCAAGGCCGAGAAGAACCACATGGAGCTGACCGTCGCGGCCGGTGCGGTGGCGACCGCGACGACGTCCATGCAGGACGCCGCGACCAAGCTGACCGAGGAGGTGCCGAAGCTGGGCGCGGCGGCGAACCGCATGGAGACCACGCTGCGCGACGTCCAGGCGGCGACGGTCCAGGCGGGCGCCGCGAACACCGCCGCGGCCGACGTCATCGCCGAGCGCGTGAAGGCGGCGGGCACGACGGTCGAGACCTCCCTCCAGGCCCTGGTCACCGCCCAGCGGGCGCTCGTGGCCAAGACGGAGTCGGTCGCCCGCGCCACCGAACAGGCCTCCCAGGCCCTGATCACGAGCACCGGCCGCACGAGCGACGCGATGGACGGCATACGCGAGGCCACGGAGCGCTGGGACGCGGCGGCGGCCCACTGGCAGGACGCGGCGGCCCGGGTGGAGTCGGGCGTGCGGTCCGCGGCGGGCTCCGCCACGGTGTCCTCGGCGGGGGCGCCCGTACGCAACGGGGCGGGGCGTCCGGCGGCGGATCTGTACGGGGCGTCGACGCCGGACCCGTACGGGGCATCGCACACGGGCGGCCACGGGCAGCCCGACACGGAGCCGTACGGCACGTCGCTGCCCTCGTACGACGCGTCGACGGGCCCGTACGGCACGCCGACGCCCCGACCGGGCAGCACGAACGGGGCGCCCGTGCCCGGGCCTCGGGCGGCCGAGGGCGCCCCCACCCCGCCAGCAGCCGCAGCACCAGCACCAGCACCAGCACCAGCCACGACACCGTACGAAGACACCGCCCCGCAGGACGCGCCACGCGACTCCATCCCGCAGGACGCCCCGCAGGACTCCGCGTCGGACGTCGCCTCGAACCGCACCCGCGCCCTGCGCCCACCCACTCGCCGCCCCTCCTCTCCCCCGCCCTCCGGAGGTGACGCGTGAGCCCGTCCCGACGGCGGGGCCGGGGCACGGGCAGCCGGGTCGCGGGCGTCGTCCTCGCGGGCTGGCTCTTCGCGGACCTCCTCCTGGTCCTCGCCCTGGTGTCGATGGCCGACCGGCCCGACCCGCTCGCCGCGCGCCCGAAGCCGTCGAACAGCGCGGACGGGACGAAGAAGCCGGAACCGAAGCCCACGGGGCCGCGTTCGGTGGAGCGCAGGCCCGAGCAGTTCGAGGTCAAGGGCACGGACAAGGACGCGCTCGTGGCGCAGATCGGCCGGTCGACGAAGAAGTGGCAGGGCCGCACGGCCGCGCTGGTGCTGACCTTCGGCGGCGGTCAGAGCGGTACGACGTACGCGCATCGCGTCAACTCGCTGCTGGGCAAGGGCCGTCCGGAGATGTTCACCCGCAAGACGGCGACGGACGACTTCCACGACCTGAGCAGCAGCCCGTCGACCGCCGTGGTCCGGGTGTACTTCTTCACGGCGCCGGGAGGCTGACCGGTGGCGACGACCTGGCGGCCCGGCGTCCGGGGCACCGACGGCGCGCCCCCGCCGCTGCCCGTGCTCCCCCAGTTCCCCGGCATGCGGGGCTATCGCCAACTGCGTACCAGCATCCGCGGCTTGGGGTTCCGGCACGCCGCCGAGCTGTTGCGGGAGCCGGGGCGGCAGCGGGCGGCGAGCGGTGTCTTCGGCACCCTGCCCATGGCGGAGACCGACGACGGCTTCCGTGTCCTGGACGGCCTGTGGTTCCCCGGCCGCGGCGGCCTGTGGCAGCGCGTGGACGTGCCGTTCGTGCGGCGGGCGCGGGAGGCCTGGCAGACGTCGGCCGACCCGCGCGCGCTGACGGCGGCGGCGGTCACGGACGTCCTGGAGACCCTGGCGCGCGACAACCCGATGGGCCTGCGGCACATCGTCCTGTGGGAGCTGTGCTGCCTGCTGAAGGACGGCGGCAGCAAGGGCGGCGGGCGCGGCGGCGGTGCGTACGCGGCGACGACCGCCGACGACGTCGCCGCGCTCGGCGTGCACCGCAGCGAGGCCCGTCTCCTCGCCGCCGCCGTGGACGCCGCGTTCCCGGCCGCCGGGGAGGCGCGGCGCGCGGCGGAGGAGTTCAACGACGTCTGGCCGAGCGCCCGCCTGCGCCGGGCCGAGCACCTCGCGGACCTCCTTCCGGCCGCGCCGGACGACCACGTCCTGGCCGCACTGCTCGGCGCCCTGCGGGCCCGCTCCGCGAAGGTGCGGTTCCTCGCGTACGCGGCCCGCAGGGCGCAGGAGGACGGCGACGCGCGGGCGGCGGCCACCGCGTGCCTCGCCGCGCTGCGGCAGGCCACGGACGCGCCGGAGCTGCGGGCGGGCCTGCTCCGGGCGGCCACCGCGCTGGCCGACGCACCCTCCGCACCCGAGCAGGCCGCGGTCCGGACGTGGACGAACGACCGCCGCGTCGGCCTGAGTTGGCGTACTCCGCACGTCCCGGGAACGCGCTCCGCCGCCCCCGTGACATACGCCGTCCTGCGCTTCCACGACGGAGCCCCGGAGACCACCACTGAGATCGCGACGGTCGACGTGACCGGCCCGGAGGGGCGGCTGCTGACGGCCCACGACCCGGCCGCGCCGCTGGGCCGCGTGCTGCGCTACGCCGTGCTGCCGCTGCGCGGCGAACGCGTCGCCGGGGTGCCGCGCGTCACCGCGCCGGTCCTCGTCGCCCCGGACGTCGAGGGGCTGCTGACCAAGCCCGTGCCGGGCGGCGTCCAGGTGCACTGGCGGCCGCACCCGGCGGCCGTCGACGTCGAGGTGCTGCGCTACGACGTGCCGGACGTCGGCGCGGCGCACGGGCCGACGGTCGTGCCCTGCGGACGCCGGGGACTGGTGGACGATTCGCTGCCCCCGGGGATCTACACGTACCAGGTGAGCTGCGGCTATCCGGGCCCCGGCGGCACCGTCGTCCGGTCGCCCGGGGTGCACGTCATGGCCCGCGCCGACGAGTGGCCGACCCCCGTGGAGGAGCTGACCGGCGAACTCGCCGGGGACCGCGTGCTGCTCGGGTGGCGCGCGCCCAGGCGCGGCTGGAGCACGCTCGTGCCGTGGCCGGGTGGTCCGGTCGAGCCGGGCACGGACGTGTCGGAGCGCTTCGCCCGCCTGACCGCCGACGCCACGCCCGGCGGGAGCGCGCCGGACCTGTCGGAGCCTCGGGCGGCGGAGCCGCACCCGCGCGGGGAGGACGCACGGGACCTGCTGCTCGAAGTGAGGCCGCCCTCGGTGGGGCGGCTGCGGATGACGGCGGTGAGCGTGCTGGGCGAGCGCGCGGTGGCCGGGTCCAGTGTCGTCATTGAAAATCCGCCCCCGGTCGAGGACTTGGCGGTGGTCCGGCTCGCGCCCGGGCGCGCCAACGCGTGGTTCAGCTGGCCGGAGCCCGCCGTGCTCGTCGAGGTCGGCTGGCACGACGGCACGCGCGGCGACTCCCGTCGTGTGCCGCGCAGCACGTACATGTCGAGGCTCGGCGCGGTCGAGTTGTCCGTGCCGGACACCGCCTGCACCGTCACGGTCACCCCGCTGACCCGCCCGGACGCCGTCGCGATCCCGGCGCCGCCCGCGCACGCCCGCCTGCCCGCGGCGCACTTGCCGCCACCCCCGCCGGAGCCCCCGCTGTGGCGGAAGTGGTGGCGCCGCTGGCTGCGCACCAGTGGCCGCCAGGGCTGACACCTTCGCCCGACACCGGCACCCGGCCGGACCCACCGCTCCCCTGCCTCGCCGGGGACTCCGGAGCCCCGGAGCCCCGGAACCCCGGAGCCCCCGGAGCCCCGGAATCCCCGGAGCCCCGGACTCCCGGACTCCCCGCCCCCCTACTCCTTGACCTCCGCCTCCACCCCGCCCCCGAACTCCAGGAGCAGCCCCGACTGCAGCGCGATGGTGCGGCCCGGCTCCACCTCGCGTACCGAACCGTCGTCCTTGCGGACCGTCCAGACGTTCTGGGTGCGGTTGGTCAGGCCGTACCGGCCGCGCTGCTTGGGGTGTTCGGTGACCTCGCCGACGACGGCGCGGAAGTCGTGCCGGTCGGGGTCGCCGTCCAGGTGGTGGGCGTACACGCGGGCGCTCGGGTCGAGGCGGATGCCGCGGCGGGTGCGCAGGGTGGTGCCGGTGGCGGTGACCAGTTCCAGGCGGGGCGGGAGCTGGAGAGGCCGACCGCACTTCCAGCAGTCCGGCGGCGCGCCGTCGGGCTGGGTCAGGTTCTGCCTGCCGCACACGCGGCACTGGGTGATGGCGTCGAGGACCTGGCTGAGCGCGTCCCGCCACTGCGTCTCGCGGACCCGCTTCGCGGGCGCCTTCAGGCCGTCGGTGAACGTCTGCACGAACAGGTCCCGCAGGATCTGCGGCAGCGCCGCCCAGGTCGCGATGACGGTCGGCTGCTCACCGACGACGGGACGGTTGCGGGTGTCCGCCGGGTCGTACACGAACACCGGGTCCGTGCCGTACAGCTTGCGCTTGGCGGCCTCGCCCATGCAGTGGATGCGCATGGCGAGCGCCCCGTTGAAGGGGTGCTCGTTCATCAGGAGCAGGAAGAGCAGCACGGCGAGGGAGTGCAGGTCGGTCTGGGTGCCGGGCTGCGCGCCCCGGTCGCCGCGCACCAGCTCCGGCGCCATGAAGTCCATGGTCCCCGCGACCCCCGCGGTGCCGCCCTCGACGACCGCGTTGTCGTTGTCGCAGACCAGGACGTCGCCGGTGCGCGGGTCGAAGAAGATGTTGCCCCAGTTGATGTCGCGGTAGGCGATGCCCTTGGAGTGCAGCGCGCGGTACGCCTCGACGGTGTGCAGGGCGACCGTCACCAGCGTGCGCATCGTCGCCTCCTTCACGGACGGGTCGCGCCGGAACAGCGCGGGCAGGTCCTGGAAGCGCGCGGGGCGTACGTCCATCAGATAGCCGAAGCCGGGCTCCTTGCCGTCGGGGTCCATGACGATGGACCGCGGCCACAGGAAGCGGTCGTCGTCCCAGCCCTTCTCGATGAGCCCTTCCAGGATGTGCCGCTGGCGGGCGTCGGCGAGCTGCGGGTAGTACCACTTCACGGCGCGGTCGCCGCGGACCGTGGACACGCGGTACACCTCACCCTGGCCGCCGGATCCGAAGAGCTCCCCGACCGTGACCTGTTCTCCGGCCTCGGTCACCAGCTTCTTGCCGGTGGCGAGCATGCCGTTGCTCATGCGGTCCCCGTTCCTTCCGTCATGCCGTTGTCGTTCCTTCCGGTGCCGTGCCGGGCGCGTCGGCGGCCGCGGTGCCGGGCGCGCCGCGCTCCGCGCTCGCCGCCGTCCCCGTCGCGAAGGCCGCCACGAGCGTCGTGTCGTCCCCCGAGTACTTCGCCGCCCGCGCCAGCCAGTCCTCCAGCTGCCCCTGTACGGCGACGACGCCCTGTCCGACGGCCCGTTCGCACACGCCGGTGGCGAAGTCCAGGAAGCCCTGGTGGTCGGCGAAGCTCTTGGAGAGCCCGTCGGTGGACAGGAGCACGGCCGGCGGCGGGCCGCCGGTGAGGGGCTGCCAGTGGGTGCGGGTCTTGCGCCAGGGCTCCGGCTCGCACAGCGAGTCGGTCTCGTCGCCCATGTCGGGCCCGGTGGACAGCGGTGTGTGCGGTACGCCGCCGTCGTCGACGAGCACGATGTCCCCGTCGCCCAACTGCCAGCACAGCAGCATGTGCGGGGTCAGGACGGCGCCGAGCAGGGTGCTGCCGTACGCGGAGAGGTCCCAGGTACCCGCCGGTCCTTCCCGGTCGCGGCGGGCGCGGGCCGCGGCGCGCCGGACGGGCCCGGCTCCGTGCGCGGGCGAGCTGGCGTCGTGCACCAGGGCCCGTTGCTGCCAGCGGTGCCCGACGGCCCGCGGCAGCAGCCTGGCCTCGGCGCGCAGCCCCGGCCAGTTCGCCGCGTCGGCGCCGAGCCGCACCGCCTCGTGCGCGAAGACCTCCGCGCAGGCCGTGAACTCCTCGACGGCCCAGCGGGCGCCCTGGTCGCTGCGGAAGTGCGCGGCGGAGCCGTGGCCGTCGGCGACCGTCAGGACGACGGCGCGGCCGTCCGCGGTGGCCTGGGCGGCGCACCAGTCCTGGCTGTACTTCTTGGCGACGCCCTTGACGGCGCCGCGGAGCAGCTCCCAGTCCGCTGCCCGGTCGAGCGGCGCACGGACCGCGGTCACCAGATCTCGTCTTCGTCGCCGCCCTTGGTCAGCGGCGGGCCCACCGGAGCCGCGGGCTTGGCGTCCTCGACCTTGGGGGTGGAGGCGTCCTTCACGACGGCGGTGGACATCCAGCGGATGGCGGCGGCGAGCTGGCGCGGGTTCTTGGCCTGCAACGGCTCCAGTTCGGGGTTGGCGAGGAACTCCTTCAGCATGCTCTTGTCCGCGTCGTCCCCGATGGCGACGGCGACGCGCACGGCCCGCTTGCCCCAGGGCGTGCTGTCGATGGCGCGCAGGCCCGCCCGCCAGTCGTCGGTGGGCTGGCCGTCGGAGGCGAGGGCGAGCACCGGGGGCAGGGCGCGCTGCGGCATCGGCGGGGTCTCCAGGGCCCCCGCGGCCAGCTTGAAGGCGGCGCCCATGTCGGTGCCGCCGTAGGTGTGCACGTCCTCCCAGGAGAAACTGTCGACCGGGGTCGGCTCGCCGACGTGCCAGCTCGCGCCGCTGGCGAACGAGATGGCCCGCACGAGCAGCGAGGCCGCGGGGTTGGAGTCGGCGGCCTGCCGCATCTCCGGGATGGCCTCGCGGATGGCGAAGTTCAGCTGCCCGATCTTGCCGTTCACGCTCATGGAGCCCGAGCAGTCGAGCATCCAGATGAAGTGCACGGGGCGGCTCGCCATGGAGCCGCCGGGGAAGTTGTCGGCGGTCTCGCTGGACTCACCGGTGACGATGGTGCTGTTCGTTCGGCTCACGCTGGTCCTCTCCAGGTGGATCGGGGTGGATCAGGTCGGGTGCTGACGGTCTCGTCGGCGCTGACGGTCTCGGTACGCCTCGTCGGTGCTGACGGTTCCTCAGTACACGGTGACGTACGGGGAACGAGGCGCGGTTGCGGGACGTGGCGGGCGGGGCGGGGCGGCGGCTACCCGGAGCGGAAGCCGTGGCGCCAGGCGTTCCACTCCCGCAGCCGGGCCTCGCCCTGGCGGTGGGCGATGACGGTGGCCACCTCGCTGAGGCCCCGCTCGTCGAGGCGGGCCACGACCGGCGCGAGGATCTCGTGGAGGAGTTCCTGGGCGGCCTGCCGCCAGTCGCGGCTGACGCCGGGGCGCCGTGTGGGCCGCCACAGGCAGTAGTACGCGCTGATGTCCTCCGGTAGCCGTGGCAGGTCCCGTTCGAGCTGGTCGCGTCTGCGGTCGTCGAGCATCAACTGCCGGTAGTGGTCGAGGAGTTCGGGACCGGCCGAGATCAGGTAGTCGTACACGGGCGGGCGGGCGAGCTGCTGGGCCTCGGCGTGGACGAGGGCGACCGCGACGAACTCGCCCACGCCCCGGCGCACGGTGACGGCCAGCGGGGCCGCGTCGACGTGCAGCGCCTGCAGCCGGTGGACGCTCTGCGGCAGGGCGATCCTGCGGTCGGCCAGGTCCTGGGCGAGGACGAGGAGTTGGGCGGTGGCACGCTGGTAGCGGTTCAGGCCGCGGTCGTGGAGCAGGTCGCGGGCGAAGGTGACGGTCTCCCGGTCGAACCGGTCGGGTGCCGTGACGACGCCGGTGATGTGCCTGCCGAGGCCCGCCTGGACGAGCAGCGGCACGGTGCAGGTGCGGGCGAGCCAGGGGAGTTCGGCGGGCGCGGGGTCGGCGCCGCGCCACACCAGCCGCCACACCTGCCGCAGCGTCGCCGCGTCGCTCACCCGGCGCCCCGGCAGGGTCTCGGCGAGCTTGCCGAACAGCTCGGCGCCGCGCAGCCCGTTGCCGGGGCCGCTCCACTGGGCGGCGGCCGCGGCCAGGCGCAGTGGCGGCGGCGAGTTGTCGTCGAGGTTGCGGCGCAGCCAGTCGCCCTGCGGCGATGCGGCGAGTTCCCGCAGCAGGTCGAGCCGCCCCATGCCGCCGTCGGAGCCGAGCAGTTTCAGGACCCGCCGGGTCAGGGGGGCGTAGTCGACGGCGTCGAGGACGTGCACGGCCTGTTCGCGGTCGGTGCCGTCGGGGGTGCGCAGGGCGCGGGCGAGCCGCTTCAGCGCCGCGTCGATGCCGCGCCCGCCGTCGGCGGCGACCGCGAGCGCGAGCCGCAGCGGCTCCACCCAGGCCTCCGGGGGCTCCCGCAGGGCCCGCCACAGCGCCTCGTCGGCGTCCCCGCCGTACTCGGCCCGCAGCGTCCTCTTGCCGTGGGCACCGAGCGGCAACTCCTCGCAGACCGCGGCCAGTTCCCCGGCCAGCTCGCCCGGGTCGGCGCCACCGAGGCGGTGCCGGGCCAGGGCGAGCGCGAGGGGCTCGGCGGCGTCCGGGGCGTGGGCGTGCAGCTCTTGGCAGAGGGCGGTGAGGTGGGTGGGGTCGATGGGAGGGGGCGCCAGGTCGGCGGCGGGGACGGTGGGGGGTGCGGTGCCGGGCGCCGAAGAGCCTTCGCGGGTACGACCTGCCGACGCGCCCTCGCCGGTACGACTCGCCGAAGGCCCCCTTCCCGTACGGCCCGGAGAAGGACCCCCGCCGCTGACGCGCACCGCCTCCACCAGCGCGGCCACCGCGTCCCGCCGCACGTCGCCCGTCAGCTCGGCGAGGTCGCCGCCGGACAGCAGGCCCGCGCGGAGCAGGGCGGGCACGAGCCGGGTCGGCGAGAAGGCGTAGGAGTCGGGGGCGGGGTCGGTTCCAGTGCCGGAGTCCGCCGGGTCGTCGCGGCCGTCGGGGGCGTCCGCGTGGGCGATGGCAGCAGTGGCGGCGGCCGTGTCGGCGGTGGTGGCGCCAACCGTGGGCCGGGGCAGCGGTACGCCCGCGATCCACAAGCGGGCCGTCCAGGTGGCCCAGATGTCGGTGGCGGGCGGGCTGCCGGGGCCGTCGAGGCCGTCGTGGACGCGGTAGAGGTGGTCGAGCGTGGTGACGTCGAAGCGGTCGAAGTCGGCGTCGGGGCCGATGCCGACGATGTGCTGCGGGGCCCGGCCGGGGTCGGCGGCCCGGGTGGTGAACGTCAGCGAGGGGACGTACGCGGGCGGCAGCGAGGCGCAGGCCAGCGCGATCCAGCGGGCGACGGTGTCCGGTCTCTCCTCGGCCACGACGAGTTGGCGCCCGGCCGGGTCGTCGAAGAGGCGGCGCACGTCGGCGAGGAAGGGGGCGACGCGGGGTTCGTGCGCGCGGGCGAAGGCGGCCAGCTCGTCGTGGCCGAACGGGCCGCCGGGGCCCGGGAGTTCACTGGAGTGGGCGTCGGCGTTCCCGTCGGCCGGGGTGTCGGCGGCGAGGGCCGACCCGGCCGCGAGCAGCGTGACCGGCCACTCCTCGGCGAAGTGTGCCGTGTCGGCCCCGGTGAGGTGAATGGCAAGGACCCCGCGTTCGGTACCGCCGGTGCGGCACAGCAGGCTGGCGCCGTCGGGCAGCCTGCTGAAGCTGAACCGCGCCTCGCTCCCGAGCCCGTCCGCGCCCCGTCCGCGCCCGGCGCCGACGGCGAGCGCCACCCACTCGGCGACTTCCACGTCGTCCGCCGACGAACCGGACTCCACGCCGGACTCCACGCCGGACCGCGAACCGGACTCCACGCCGGACCGCGAGCCGGACTCCGAGCCGGACGCCTGCGCGGGCACCAGCCCCGACGCACCCCCGGAATCCGAACCCGAGGCAGACGCCGACGCCCGAGCAGCCGTCGAAGCGCCCTCCGGTGCGGCGGACGCGGCCCCGGGGCCGGGCCCGGATCCGTACGCGGAGCCGGGCGGGACAGGGACAGGAACCAGCCGGACGGCGCCGGTGACCGACTCCTCGTCGAGCCGGTAGTTGAGGTGGCGGATGGCCATGCCACATTGTGACCATCAGCGCGCACCGCCCGCAGGAAGTCAGCCAACTTCCCACGCACACGGGGAGTTTCGCCCCGCCGCTCCCGGCCCCCGGGGCACGACGGCACTCTTGCGCGACCCGCCGGTCCCGGCCATGGTGACCGACGTGACCGCCTTCATACTTCCTCATCAGCTGATCGGCGAAGGACCCCACAAGGTGCTGGCCGTGCACGGCTGGTTCGCGGACCGCTCGGCGTACGCGCCGCTGCTCGCCGACCTCGACACCGACGCCTTCCAGTACGCCCTGGTGGATCTGCGGGGGTACGGCGAGGCCAGGGACGCCGTCGGCTCGTACACCACCGCGGAAGGGGCCGCCGACCTCGTCGATCTGGCCGACCGGCTCGGATGGGAGCGGTTCTCGCTGGTGGGGCACTCGATGGGCGGGAGCGTGGCGCAGCGCGTGGTGGCGCTCTCGCCGCACCGGGTGCGGCGGATCGTGGGCATCTCGCCGGTGCCCGCGTCGGGCCTGCCGCTGCCGCCCGAGCAGGGCGAGCTGTTCGCGTCGGCCGCGCACCGGCCGGAGAACCGGCGCGCCATCATCGACGTGACGACGGGCGGGGTCCGTCCGGAGGCCTGGCTCGGCCGCATGGTCGCCCGGTCCCTGGCGTGCAGCGACGCCAAGGCGTTCCGGGCCTGGCTCGACTCCTGGACGGGCGACGACTTCCACACGCGCCTCGACAACTGCCAGGTGCCCGCGCTCGCCGTCACCGGCGCCCTCGACCCGGCCCTGTCGGCGGACCTGATGCGGCAGACCTGGCTGACCTGGTTCGCGCGCGGCGAGCTGGTGGACCTGCCGGGCGCCGGGCACTACGCGATGGACGAGGCGCCCCTCGACCTGATCCGCGCGGTGGAGGACTTCCTGCGGGCCGACGACGGCGCGGAACAGGCCGCGCCCGGCGCCCCCGGCGCATGACCCCACCGCCCGGTCCCGCCGCCGCGCTCCCCGACGTCTTCGACCCGCGCCTGTACGCCGACGGCGTGCCCTACGACCGCTACCGTGTCCTGCGCGACCACCACCCCGTCGCCCGGCAGGAGGAACCGGCCGTGCTCGGCTGGCCCGCGGGGCCCGGGTTCTGGGCGGTGACGCGGCACGCGGACGTGACGGCGGTCCTCAAGGACGCGGCGACGTACTCCTCGTACGACGGCGCCACCCAGATCCGCGACCCGGACCCGGACGACCTGCCGTTCATCCGCCGCATGATGCTCAACCAGGATCCGCCCGGGCACGGCAGGCTGCGCACGCTCGTGAGCCGCGCCTTCACTCCGCGCCGGATCGCCCGCTTCGAGGAGCGGGCGCGGGAGCGGGCCCGGGCGCTCCTCGGGAGGGCGGTGGCCGGGGCCCGCGCCGGGGACGGCGCCTTCGACCTCGTCCCCGCGGTGACCGACGACTACGCGCTCCTGAACCTCGCGGACCTGCTCGGCGTGCCGGAGAGCGACCGGGGGCTGCTGCTCCACTGGACGCGGCGGGTCATCGGCTACCAGGACCCGGACGAGGCGGGCGAGCCGGTGCTCGGCCCCGGCGGGCAACCGGTGAATCCGCGGTCACCGGCGATGCTGGCGGACATGTTCGCGTACGCCGGTGAACTCGCCGCGCACAAGCGGCTCCACCCCGGGGACGACATCCTCACGGCGCTCGCCACCACGCCCGAACTGGCGGCGGGCGAGCTGGAGATGTTCTTCTTCCTGCTCACCGTCGCGGGCAACGACACGGTGCGCGGCGCCGCGCCCGGCGGGGTGCTCGCCCTCGCCGAGCACCCGGACCAGCTCGCCGCGCTGCGGTCGGGGGCGGCCCCGGTGCCCGGCGCGGTGGAGGAGCTGCTGCGCTGGCATCCGCCGGTGCTCAGCTTCCGGCGGACGGCGGCCCGCGACACCGAGCTGGCCGGGCGGCCGGTCCGGCGCGGCGACAAGGTCGTCGTCTTCCACGCCTCGGCCAACCGCGACGAGCGCGTCTTCGCCGAGCCCGATCGGCTCGACCTGCGGCGCGCGCCGAACCCGCACGTGTCGTTCGGCGGCGGCCCGCACGTCTGCCTGGGCGCGCACTTCGCGCGGCTGCAACTCGCCCTATTCTACGAGGAGTTCCTCGCCGCCGTGCCGGATCCGCGGCTCGCCGGGCCACCGGTACGGCTGGTCTCGCACTTCATCAACAGCCTCAAGTCGCTGCCCCTGCGGGTGCTGGACTGAGGGAGCCCCGCGCCGCGTCGGATACCGTTCGGGAAAGATCATCCCCAGCACGGAAGCGAGCATGCGGCCATGTACGCGGCAGCCGAAGACGACTACCACGACGACGTGTTCCCGGTCGTCCCGGCGCCGCAGGACGGCACCCGCTGGCAGGCGCCCGCCGACCTGGAGGAGCACCTGTACGAGCTGATCGGGGCGGAGGACGGCTACGGCTATCTGCGGGCGCTCGCCGTCGAGGGCCTGTACCGCCCGGTGCTGCTCACCGACCTCGCGGCGGCGCCGGACGCCCCGCCCCTGTTCAGCGTGGAGGTCCCCGACGGCCGCAGGGTGGCGCAGGTGTACACGGCCGGTCTGCTGCCGCGCCCGCACCCCGACGTCGTGTACGAGTACGTGACGCTCGGCACCCTGGCGCGCCAGTGGCCCGAGGACATCGACGTGATGGTGGTCAACACCCAGACGCCGTGCGAGCAGTACTACCTCACCACGGACGAGGAGCGGCAGGTCTGGGCCGACCTGCACGACGAGCACCACCGCCCGGGGCGGATCGACGACCGCGTGGACACCCGCCGCACCGGCGCCCCGGACGGCCCGGTCCTGCACGGCCTGGCCTGCGGCGCCCACCTGTGCTTCGCCAACGGCGCGCCCTGGAACACCCTCGACTGGCACGGCGCGGGCTACACCAACGAGGTGGCGCGCCTGGAGGAGTGGTGGGGCGTGCGGGACCGCGAGGAGTGGCACGGCGTGCAGGAGCGCCTCCTGAACCGTGAAGTCAGCCCCTGGTACTGGGACTTCGTCCTCGGCGCCCGCACCGCCGTGCTCGCCGAGCAGGGTCCGCCGCTGGACGCGGAGCTGTGGCGCCGCTGCGTCGAGGTGACCCTGCGCAACCGCGTCGTGGAGACCGGCGGACCCGACGTGCCGCACCGCCCCGGCGACGACCCGGAGCTCGACCAGTTCGTCGACGCGCTGCGCGCCCTGGTCGGCAAGGTCCTGCGCTACGAGGCCCGCTTCCGCGCCGACGGCCTGCTGCCGCCGGACGGCCATGTCGCCACCGTCGCGGCCTGGGACCTCGGCCGCGCCTCCAAGATGGCCCGCTGGGGCCGCGGTGCCCGCTACGCCACCCACACCGAACTGGTCACCGCCCTCGAACGCGTGGCGCAGGGGACCCGCTCGGCGTACGCGTCCTGGGAGGAGTTCTCCGCGGGCTACATCCTGGGCCGCTGTCTGCACTTCGACGAGGAGGAGTTCGGCACGTGGTACACGTCGGTGCTGCGGGCGCACCGGGCGCTGACGACGGATCCGGACAGCCCGTGGCTGCGGGTGCCGTTCCCGGGCTGACGGTCGCCCCCCCGACCGGCACCCGAGGGTCGCCTTTCGGCCGCCTCCGACGCGCCCCGGCCGCACCGCGGATACCGCTCGCCTGTACGGAAAGGATGCCCTACCGGGGCCGGTTCGCATGGAGCCGGGGCGGAGGGGGTGCTCGGTGCGGGGGCAGGAGCAGGGCGGCCAGAACGAGTTGAGCGGGACGGTGCACGGCGCGGCCGTACAGGCCCAGACCGTGTACGGCGGCATCCACATCCAGTCGCCCACGCCCCCGCACCCGCCGCCCCGCCCGCCCTGGCAGCTGCCGCCCGCCGCCCGCATCACCGACCGCACCGCCGAACTCGGCCTGCTCGAACGCCAGCGGCGCCGGGCCGGACACGCCGGCCACCACACGCTGGTCGCGGTCAGCGGCCTCGGCGGCGTCGGCAAGACCGCGCTCGCCCTCGCCTGGCTGCACACGCTGCGCCCGGACTTCCCCGGCGGCCAGCTGTACGCGGACCTGGGCGCCCAGTCGCCCGGCGGGCCCGCCGACCCGGGCGAGGTCATCGGCCGGTTCCTGCGCGCGCTCGGCGTACCGGCCGGGCAGGTCCCCGCGGGGCTCGCCGAACGGGCCGCGCTGTACCGGTCGTTGACGGCGGAGCTGCGGCTCGTGGTGCTCCTGGACGACGCCGCGTCCGCCGCGCAGGTCCGGCCGCTGCTTCCGGGCGGCACCGGCGTGACCGTCGTGACCAGCCGCTGGCGGATGCCGGGGCTGACCGTCGACGGCTGTCACTCCGTGCAGCTGGAGCCGCTCGGCGTGGACGAGGCCGTGGAGCTGCTCGCCGCCACGCTCGCCGACGACCGCGTGGACGCGCAGCCCGAACAGGCCCGCGCCCTCGTCGAGTTGTGCGCGGGGCTGCCGCTGGCGGTGCGGGTCGCCGGGGCGCGGCTCGCGGCCCGGCCCCGGCGCGGGATCACCACGATGGTGCGGGCGCTCGCCGAGGAGCACGACCGGCTGGAGGGGTTGGCGATCGACGGCGACCACAATGTGCGGGCGGCCCTCGACCTCACGTACCAGGAGCTGCCGCCGGAGGCCGCGCGGCTCTACCGGCTGCTCGGACTGCACCCGGGCACGGAGTTCGGGGACGCGGTGGCGATCGCCGCGCTGGCCGCGCCCGACCCGGCGCCCATCGACGCGGGGGCACCGTCCGGGCCCGCGCGGACCGCACCGGCGGCCGCCTCCCCCGGCGCCGCCCGGACCCGCGCGCTCCTCGACCTGCTGCACGAGGCGAACCTGCTCACCGACGCCGACGAGGACCGCCACCGCTTCCACGACCTCGTCCGGCTGCACGCGGCGGCGAAGGCCGTGCAGGACGAGCCGCCGTGGGAGCGCGCGGCGGCGCTGCGTCGGATCGCCGACCACTATCTCGCCACGGCGACCGCCGCGGAGTGGGCCGTCGACCCGCAGCACCGCACCCTGCCCCGCGACCACGGCCCCGGGCCGGTGCTCACGGAGGAGTTCGGCGCGGGCGCGGAGGCGGCCCTGGACTGGCAGGAGCGCGAACTGCCCAACCTGATGGCGGTGTTGCGCCTCGCCCGCACGGTCTTCCCCACGGTCACCTGGCAGCTCGCCGACGCCCTGTGGCCGCTCTTCCTGCGCCGCAAGTTCTACGCGGAGTGGCGGGCCGCGCACGACGAGGGCCTCGCCGCTGCCGAGGGGCTCGGCGACACGGCGGCGCAGTGCCGGATGCTCACCTCCGGCGGCGTGGGCGAGCTGGGCATGGGCTGCCACGAGCGGGCCCTGGCGATGTTCGAGCGCGCGGCCCGCCAGTTCCGGGCCGACGGCAACGCGCTGGGGCACGCCCGGACGCTCAACTACCGGGGTCTGGCCCACCAGCGTCTGGGGCGGCTCGACGAGGCGGCCCGCTACTTCACCCGGGCCGCGGAGACCCTGCCGGGCGTCGGTGACGTCCGCGCGGGCGGCCTGGCCCGACTGAACCTCGCCGACGTGGCCCTCACCCGGCGCCGCCCCACCGAGGCGGCCCGGCACGCGACGGCCGCGCACGCGACGCTGCGGGACGCGGGCGACACGTACAACGCGGCCCGCGCGTCCGTCCTGCTCGGCCGCGCCCACCTGGCCCGCGACGAACCCGACCTGGCCGAGACCCACCTGGCCCCCGCCCTCACCGCCCTGCGCGCCATGTCGGCGGCCTACGAGTCGGCCCGCGCCCTGCACGCCCTGGCCGAACTCGCCGAACACCGCGGCGACCCGGCCACGGCCCGCACCCGCTACGCCGAGGCCCTCACCCTCTACGGCACGGCGGGCCGCGCCACGTCCCCGGACGCGGACACGGCCAGGTCCCGCCTGGAGTCCCTGCCGGACCAGTGACCGGCCCCCTGCCGGGGACACAGCACCGCAACCGCCAACGTCGAGTACCCCCCACTGAGGCCGTCACCTCCTGGTCAACTGGAAACGGGCGGGCGGGAAACACCCGCCGCGGTAGCGGCGGGAAACCACCCCCCACCCGCAGCCGCAAGCACCGCATGCGCCAACGAAGCCCAGACCGGCCAAGGCGGCACCCCCACCCCCTGGGCCGCGCGCACCAGCGCATCGCACGACCCGACCCGCAGGGAGCACACCTCCCCGTCGTACACGGCCACGACCAACGCCCCCGGGTGCCGGGAAGCGACCCGCACCGCACGCCCCGGCGCGGCCGACGCCTCGTGGAGCACGTCCCCGGCCCGCGCCCAGCCCGCCGGCGCGGGCAGCGCCACGCGCACGTGCTCGTCCACGAAGTCCACGCCGCGTTCCGGCCACCGCAGGGCCACCCGGACACGCTCGACACGGCTCACCACGGCCGTGGTCGTCACGTGGGCCGTCAGCGCCATGACGCGACGCTCCCCGGCTCGTCGTACGACAGGACGCGGGGCAGCCGGGCCGGTTCGGTGGCCGGGAGGGCTCCGGGCGGGCGCAGGCGGAGCTTGCGGTAGAGCAGGGCGCGCATCTTGCGTGCGAAGCGGCCGGGCTCGGAGCTGATGCGGGCGGCGACCCGCTCGTGCAGGTCCGCGCGGTACGTGGCGGCGGCGCGCGCGAGCTGGCGGCGTACCGGCTTGTCGTCGTGCAGCCGGGGCGCGAACGAGCCGAGTTCGGCCATCGGCGAGCCGGGGTCCACGTCGGCGTCGGGCAGGCAGGCGAGCAGCACCGGCCGCCCCGTCATGGCGCCGTACAGCGACACGGAGCCGTGGTCGCCCACGACGAAGTCGGCGGCGACGAGCGCGCCGACCCAGTCGGCGCGGTGGCTGACGACGCCGAGCCCGTCCCTGCTGAGCCCCGCGAACCAGCTGCGGACCTGCCATTCGCTGTGGGAGTGCCACACGTGCGGGTGCAGCAGCGCCGCCACCCGGTAGTCCGCGGGCGGCAGTTCGGCCATCAGGCGCTCGATCAGCTCCCGGCCGCAGGAGCCGAGGAGCGAGCCCGGCCCCCAGGTGGAGCAGACGAGGACGAGCCGCTGTCCCGCGCCGGTGCGCAGGGCCTGCCGGTACAGCGCCCGCGCGGGCCTGCTCGCGGTGACGCGGTCGAAGCAGGGGTCGCCGACGACCTCGGCGACGGGCACCGCCTCGGGGCACTCGCGGCCGAGCCGCTCCAGTTCCTCCCGGTGGGCGAGGACGATCGCCTCGGGGATCACCGACCCGTCCCGTACGAGCCGCTGCCTGCTCAGCCCGTACACGCCGCGCGCGGCGACGGCCCCGCCCCGCCGGGCCCGCACGATCTTGTTGTGCCCGGCGCCGTGCGGCAGCACGACCACCGGCGCGTGCAGTTCGTGCAAGCCGCCGTGGCCCGCGGCGAGCGCGAGGTCGAAGACCGTCTGCACGGCCTGGCTCCACGGCAGCACCAGGGCGCGCAGCCCGTCGAGGAAGTCGGCCACCCCGCCGCTGAACACGTCGGGGGCCGCGGTGAAGAACACCTGCACCCGCCAGTCGCCCTCCAGGAGGCGTACCGCGTCCAGGAGCCGCCGCCCCGACGTCACCGTGTGCACCACGGCGAGCACGCGGCGCCGGGCGGTTCGGGTGGCCCAGCGCTCCACGTCCGGGCGCACGGGCACGGGTTGCCCGTGCGCTTCCAGCATCGTCACACTCATGGTCGTCTCCCCCGTCTCCCCGCCGTCGGACCGGCGGTGTCGCTCGGACGCGCCCAGCGTGCCCGGGGGGACTGGATGGCCGCCTTGCAGGAATCCTGCAGTCCGAGTGCCGCTGGCCGAGGGCATACGCCAGTACTCCGGCTCGCACCGGCGCACACCACCCACACCTCAACTCCCTTGTTCGCAACGCCTGTTGAGGTTCACCCGGCCGGGCGGGGGAATGTTCCGCCCATGGACACGCGTGCGGGACGGCCGACGGCGGCGGCGCGGTGTGCCCGCCGGGCGTGCGCCCATCGGGGGTGACGGTGGACTTACGGGCCCTCGGGCCGCTCGAACTCTGGCAGGACGGCGTGCGCTGCGAGCTGGGATCGCCGAAGGAGCGCTGCGTGCTCGCGGTCCTGGTGCACGCCCACGGCGAGCCGGTCTCCCTCGACACCCTGATGGACCGCGTGTGGGACGACGATCCGCCCCGCACGGCCCAGGACACCCTGCAGAGCTATCTGTCGCGGCTGCGTTCGCGGCTCACCCGGGCGGCGGGCGAACAGGCCTGCCTGGAGCGGTACGCACCCCGCCTGTACCGATTACGGGTCGCGTCGGACGCCGTCGATCTGCTGCGCTACCGGCGGCTGCGCACCGAGGCCGCCGTGACCGCCCGGCGGGGCGACAGCGGGCGCGCCGTCGACCTGCTCCGCACCGCCGAGTCGCTGTGGCGGGGCGAGCCGTTGACGGAGTTCACCGGCGCCTGGGCGCGCTCCGCGCGTGCCCGCCTCCTGGAGGACCACCGCCGGGTGCGCGAGGAACGCATCCGCCTGGAGCTGGACCTCGGCCGGCACGCCGACCTCATCGGCGAACTGCGCGAGCTGGCCGCCCAGAATCCCCTGGCCCAGCGGGTCGTCGCCGCCCTGATGCTGGCCCTGTACCGCTCGGGCCGCGACGACGAGGCCCTCGGCCTGTACCGCGCCACCCGCGCCCGCCTGCACAGCGGCCAGGGCATCGAACCCTGCGCCGAACTCCAGGAGCTGCACCTGCGCATCCTGGAACAGGACCGCGTCCTGATGACGACCACGCCGGATGCGCGCGGGCACGCGCTGTCCACCGTGTCCGCGCTGGCCGCAGGGTCCACGCCGACCGCCACCCCGGAGGAGCCCGCCCCGAACCACAGCGACCAAGAGAGCAGCGCCCCGGACAACGGCAGCCGGGTCGACGGCAACGGCCCCCGCACCAACCTCCCCCGCGACGTCCGCGACTTCACCGGCCGGGCAAGTGAACTGCGCGTTCTGCTAGGCGAGTTGAGCGACCACCCACCCACCGACCCCGGCGACCCCAGCGCCGACCCCGCCACTCCCGCCGACCCGGCCCCCCGCACCTCCCTCCCCCTCACCGTCATCCACGGCATGCCCGGCGTCGGCAAGACCGCACTCGCGCTGCACGCCGCGCACCGCCTGCACACGGCCTGCCCGGACGGCCAGTTCTACGTCGACCTGCGCGGGTACGGCGCGCTGCCCCCGTACGACCCGGCCGAGGCGCTGGCCGTCCTGTTGCACGCGGCCGGGTTCACGGGCGAGCTGCCCGGTTCGCTGGACGCGCGCGTGACGCGCTGGCGGGAGTGGACGGCGCGGCGGCGCGTCCTGGTCGTCCTCGACAACGCCCGCGACGCCGAGCAGGTCCGCCCGCTGCTGCCCGGCGCCGCGTCCTGCCGTGCCCTCGTGACCAGCAGGAACCGGCTCACCGGGCTGGCCGGTGCGACACCGCTGTACTTGGAGGTGCTGTCCACGGCGGAGGCCGCGACGCTGTTCACGCGCGTCGCCGGGGCGGGCCGGCTGCCCGCCGAACCGTCGGCGCTCACGCGGACCGTCGCCGCCTGCGGCCGCCACCCGCTCGCGCTCCAGCTCCTCGCGAGCCAGTTCCGGCACCGGGACTCCTGGAGCCTGGACCACCTCACGGACCGGCTCGTCCAGGCGGCCGACCCGCTCGACGAGTTCGACAGCGACGCGGTGGCGTCGGCCTTCTCCCTCTCGTACACCGAACTGCCCCCGCAGGCCGCCAGGTTGCTGCGCCGTCTCGCGCTGCACCCGGGACCGGACATCACCCTGCGCGCGGCGACGGCGCTCGCGGCGGAGCACACGGGTCCGGCGCGCGGGGCCGGGAAGGCCGCCCCCGACCCGCTCCTGGAGACCGCCCGCACCCGCAAGATCCTCGATCAGCTCCTGGACCGCAACCTCGTCGAGGAGCCGATGGCCGACCGCTACCGCCTTCACGACCTCACCCGCGCCTTCGGCCTGCGGATGTGTACCCGCGACGAGCCGCACTCCGCCCGGCGCGCTGCGCTCGCGCGGCTGCTCAACTGCTATCTGACGGGGGCCCACCGCGCGGCCGTCCGCGTCGACCCGCACCGCCGCGTCCTGCCGCCGGGGCCGCATCTGACCTGCCCGTACGCGCCGGACTTCGGCGGCGCCGACGCGGCCGACGGCGCGGACGTGGCCGCGGCCTGGCTGAGCGTGGAGCGCGGCAATCTGCTCGCCCTGGCCCGCGCGGCGGCCGCCCAGTCGCCGGAGCACGCGGTGCTGTTCCCGCACGTCCTGGCCAAGTCGCTGCGCCTGTGGGGGACATGGGACCTGGCGGCGGAGCTGTTCGAGGCGGCGGTGGCCGCGGCGCGGCTGCGCGAGGACCGGGTGGCGCTGCCCCGAACCCTGGTCGAGCACGCCGACGTACTGACGCAGAAGGACCATGCCAAGGCCCTGCACCGGGCGACCGAGGCGTTGTTGCTCTTTCAGGACTTGAACGATGTGCGCGGCCGCGCGGACGCCCTGTTCCAGTCCGGCCGGGCCCACTTCGCCGCGGGCCGCGGCGGTCTGTGCCTGCGGGTGCTGCGGGCGGCACACACGCTGTACGAGCGGGTGGACGACGCGGGCGGCCGGGCGGACGTGGCCAACATGATGGGGGTGGCGCTGCACGCGGCGGGCCGCCACCGGGAGGCCCTCGACCAGTTCCGCACGATGCTGGGCATCCACGAGGACACCGGCTCCCTCTACGGACAGTTGCGGGCGCTGAACAACGTCGGCGAGGTGTACCGCCTCGACGGCCGCCACGACGAGGCCCGCGCCCACTTCGAGCGCTCCCTGCGCCTGGCCCACCGCGTCGGGGGCCGCCAGGAGCGCGCGAACCTGCTCTCGAACCTGGGCAGCGTCTGTGAGGCCACCGGCCAGGTGGAGCAGGCCCTCACGTACTTCCGCCGCGCCCTGACCAGCTACCGCGCGGCGGGCGACGCACGCGGCGAGTCGGACACCCTGATCAGCCTGGGTTCGGCGTACACCGGCAACCGGCGGCCCGGCGAGGCGCTGTGGCACTTCGCGGAGGCGGAGCGCATCGCACGCAGCATCGGCAGCCCCTTCGACCTGCAGGCCGCGCTCCTCGGCACCGGCACGGCGCTGCGCCTGCTCGGCCGGTACGAGGCGGCGCTCGACGCGCTCCGCGAGGCGCTGCGCCTGGCCCGTGAGGTCGGCAGCCCGCTGGCGACGGCCCGGTCCCTGGACGGCCTGGCCCGCACGGCCCCGCACACGCAGGACGCGCCCTCCGCACGGGGTTTCGCGGAGGACGCGCTGGATCTTTACGAGCGGCTCGGCTGTGCGGGGCGGGCGCGGGATCTCCGCCTCGCCCTCGGGGAGCCCGGGGTGACTAGCCCCGCCACATCCACATGAAGATGCTCTCCTCGCCGGGCAGCGGGGCGGAGAGGTCGTGCCGGTTCGAGCATCGTGCAGGGATCACGTGCGACTCCGTGTTTCTTGTCCTTGAATGAATGTTCGCCCCCGAGTTGACGCATACCTTAGCTACGTAAACGCGGAACCGGAACGCCACGTTCGAGGAAATCTCACGGCGCACGGGAGCGCACTACCGGCGCACGACCGCACTCCTGCCACACGCCCCTCACAACTGCCGTTCTCTCCAACGGAGTCACCCGCGCAACGGCCGCCCCACCACGGTCCCCGGCGGCACGTCCACGTCCTTCGCCCGGTCCCCCGGCGGCAGTTGGTCGGCGTACCCGGCCTCGCCCCACACCAGCCGCTTGAACTGCTCCGGCGTCAACAGGCCCTGCCACGGCTCCCCTCGGGGGCAGAACACGGACTCGCAACCCCGGCAGTAGTGCGCGGGGTCCCAGAGCGCGGCGGCTAGCGGCGCACCGGCCCGCTCGGCGGCCTTCTCGCGTCCGTCGCCGCGCACCACGGCGAGCGTGCCGATGAACAGGAGCACGGCCAGGGCGATCCCGCCCCAGACGTACAACGGCTTCTCCGGGTCCGTGCCCATCCACGCCCAGGCGAGGGAGAGGCCAACGAGCAGCATGCCCTCGGCGAAGTGCAGCAGTCCGTCGCCGGACTTGTCGGGCCCCTTGGCGAGCCGGGCCGCCAGTTCCCTGCGGGCGGCTCCGCGGCCGTCCGCGGCCTCCCGCACCGCGGCGACGTCCGCGCCGCCGCAGCCGGGACACCTCACTCCAACCGGCCCGCGGGCCCCCGTGGTCGACATGCCCTCACGCTAGTCGCGGGCCACGGCCCCGCTGAGCCGGGATCCGGTCAGCTCTCGTCGGCGGTGAGGCGCAGCGAGATGGAGTTGATGCAGTACCGCTGGTCCGTCGGCGTCGGGTAGCCCTCGCCCTCGAAGACGTGCCCGAGGTGCGAGCCGCACCGGGCGCAGCGCACCTCGGTGCGGACCATGCCGTGCGAGGTGTCCTGGATCAGCTCGACGGCCTCGGAGTCCCGCGGGTCGTAGAAGCTCGGCCAGCCGCAGTGCGACTCGAACTTCTCGTTCGACGTGAACAGCTCCGCGCCGCAGGCCCGGCAGGAGTAGACGCCCTTGGTCGTGGTGTCGGTGTACTCGCCCCGGAACGCGGGCTCCGTGCCGGCCTGACGAAGGACCTGGTACTCGGCGGGGGTCAGCTCCGCGCGCCACTGCTCGTCGGGCTTCTCGACGTCGTACGACATGGGTCGCATCCCCTTCGTGGACATTCCGGCCCGCCGCGGCGGGCCGGGCTACTTCGACAGCTCGGCCAGGATCAGCGGGCCGAGGTCGGTGACGTCGCCCGCTCCCATGGTGAGAACGAGATCGCCGGGCCGCGCCATTCCCGCGATCGCCGCGGGCGCCGCCGCCTTGTCGCGCACGGCCGTCACGTCGGCGCCCGCCGCGCGCGCGGCGTCGATGATGAGGTCGCTGGTCACGCCGGGGATCGGGTCCTCGCGGGCCGGGTAGATGTCCAGGACCACGGAGGCGTCGGCGAGCGCCAGGGCCGCGCCCATCTCCGTGCCCAGCTCCTGGGTGCGGGAGAACAGGTGCGGCTGGAAGAGCACCAGGAGGCGGGCGTCGGCGGCGGCGCCGCGCATGGCTTCCAGGTCGGCGGTCATCTCCGTCGGGTGGTGCGCGTAGGAGTCGACGACCTGCACTCCGGCGGTCTCGCCCTTGAGCTGGAGGCGGCGCTTCACGCCCGTGTACGAGGCCAGGGCGGGGGCAAGCTCGGCGGCCGGGATGCCGAGGGCCACGCCCGCGGCGAGGGCGGCGACGGCGTTGTGCGCGTAGTGCCGGCCGGGCACGGAGACGGAGAAGCGCAGCTCGGTGCCGTCGATGACGGCGGTCACGTCGCTCTTGAGGCCCTGCGGGGTCACGTCGGTGATCCGCACGTCGGCGTCGGCGGACTCGCCGTAGGTGACGACCCGCAGCTCGGGATTGCGCTTGACGACGCGCCGGGTCAGCTCCCTGGCGCCCTCGTGGTCCGCCGCGATCACCAGCGTCCCGCCGGGCACGATCCGGTCGGCGAAGGTCTCGAAGGACTCGTAGATCTCGTCCATCGAGGCGTAGTTGGCGTGGTGGTCCAGCTCCACGTTGAGGACGATGGCGACCTCGGGCGCGTACTTGTGGAAGCTGCGGTCGCTCTCGTCGGCCTCCGCGACGAAGATCTCGCCGCTGCCGTGGTCGGCGTTGGAGCCGGGCGCGTCCAGGTCGCCGCCGATCGCGTACGAGGGACGCAGGCCGAGCGCGGCGAGGCTGACCGCGAGCATCGACGTGGTGGTGGTCTTGCCGTGGGTGCCCGCGACGGCGATCGGGCGCAGGCCGTCCATCAGGGAGGCCAGCGCGTCCGAGCGGTGCACCACCGGGATGCCGAGCTCGGCGGCGCGGGCCAGCTCCGGGTTGTCGGCGCGGATCGCGGAGGAGACGACGACGCAGGTCGCGTCGTCGGCCAGGTGACGGGCGGCGTGGCCGATGTGCACCCGGGCGCCGAGGGCGCGCAGGGCCTCGGCGGTGGCGGAGTCCTTGGCGTCGCTGCCCGCGACCTTCGCGCCGCGCTGGGCGAGGATCTTCGCGATGCCCGACATTCCGGCGCCGCCGATGCCGATGAAGTGCGGTCGGTCCATGGCGGTGGGCATCGAGTTCTCTCCGAAGGGTGGGACGGTCACGTGCGGGGCCAGCCTACTGGGCTCCGCCACCCTGGGTTGATCGGCCCGCGGCCTCGTCCTCAAGCGCCGGACGGGCTGTTTCCGGCCCTGTCCGGCGCCGGGCCACGCGTGTCAGCGCTCACGTACTGTGCGCGAAGAGCTTCAGGACGGGTACGCCCACCTTGTGGCGGGCCCGTGAGGCCCAGTCGCGGTGGAAGAACTCCTCGACCAGGTGCGGCTCGGTCAGCACGATGACCTCGTCCGCGCCCGCGGCGTCGACCAGTTCCTGGAGCGCGTCCAGGGGGTGGGCCTCGATCAGACGGCCCGTCGCCTCGCTGCCCGCCGCCCGCAGCGCCAGGAGGGACACCTGGAGCGCCTGCTCGGCCGGCGCCACCGCGTCCTTGCCCTCGGGCACCTCGCCCTCGCGGACGGCCTCGTCGAGCTCGCCGAGTGCGACGTCGTCGATGGCCCGAAGCAGCCGGTCCGCCTGGTCGCCGCGGGGCTGGAGCAGTACGTGGAAGGTGACCGGCTCGTCGCTGTGCAAGGTGGTGACGAACTCCACGTCGGCGGACGTCAGGGCCTTCTCGATCATCAATACGCTTGTGAACACGACAGGCGCCCTTCTCCTCCGTAGGCCGTGCTTCCGGCCCCCTGCTGAAACCATCCTGCCCCTGCCTGAGCGGGGGCTGCGAGATTTAGTGTGCCCCGCGAAAGCGAAACGGAACGGAATATTCCGCCGATTGTCAGGAGCCCCTGCGGTATCGGGTGAACAGGAACCCCGCCTCCTCCAGAACGGACGCCAGTACGAATTTCTCGGGCACCGCGAGACCGGGTCCGCCCGCGATGCGCTGGGCGTCCCCCGCGGTCAGCATCGGCGACACCGTCAGGCACAGCTCGTCGAGCGCGCCCGCCGCCACGAACTGGCCGAGCATCCTCGGCCCGCCCTCGGTGAGCAGCCGGGTGAGACCCCGCTCGCCGAGTTCCCGCACGACCCGCGCGGGGTCCGCCCCGGCGCCCTCGCCCGCGATCACGACCTCCGCGCCCGCCTTGCGGGCCGCGGCCACCCGGTCGGCGGCCGCAGCGGCGCCGGTGACCAGCAGCGTGGGGGTGAGCGGGGCGGTGAACAGGGGCAGCGTGAAGTCCAGGTCGAGGCTGGCGCTGACGACCGCGACCGCCGGGGCCGGGGGCTGTCCGGCCGCCGCCCTGCGGGCCGCGAAGGCGTCCCGGGCGCGGGCGGGCCGGTAGCCCTCCTGCCGTACCGTTTCCGCACCGACCACGACCACGTCGGCGAGCCCGCGCAGGGTGCCGAAGATCCGCATGTCGGTGGCGTTGGAGAGGGGCTGGGAGCGGCCCTCGTGCTGGGCGGCGCCGTCCAGCGTCGAGACCATGTTGGCGCGCAGCCAGGGGCCGGCCCCCGCGGGGTAGGCGTACGCGTCGGCCAGCTCGTCCAGGGACCACTCGCGGTCCTCGGCCGCCCGGTCCCGGGCGGCCGCCGGAGCGCTCCCGTCCGGGTTCGGCTCTACTGTGTGGTCGGTCACAGGGAACAGGCGTCGCATGCCGGGCAGTCTTACACGGCCCCGCGACGGCTCTACAGTGGAGAATCGTGTCAGCAACCTCCCCTGCCGCCGGGCAGAGCCCCATAGCCGAAGCGGGCCCCGTGTCCCTGTGCGCCCGCGAGCCGCAGGTGCCCGCGGACCGTCTCGTCGCCGAGATGGTGCCGCCGCCGCGCTTCGACGCGGTCCGCTTCGATACGTACATCCCGGACCCGGGACAGCCCAGCCAGAGCGAGGCCGTGCGGGTCCTCAGCTCCTTCGCGGGCGGGCTCGGCGGGGCGCACGCGACCGGATCGGGCAAGCGGCGCTGGTTCTCCCGGGCCAAGCAGACGGCTCCCAGCGGGCCCCGGGGCGTCTATCTGGACGGCGGCTACGGCGTCGGCAAGACCCACCTGCTCGCCTCCCTGTGGCACGCCACCCCGGCGGAGCCCGCGCTCAAGGCCTTCGGCACGTTCGTGGAGCTGACCAACCTCGTCGGGGCGCTCGGCTTCCAGCAGACGGTGCGCACGCTCAGCGGCCACCGCCTGCTGTGCATCGACGAGTTCGAGCTGGACGACCCGGGCGACACCGTCCTGGTGTCCTCGCTGCTCGGCAAGCTCGTCGAGGCGGGCGTGGCGCTCGCGGCGACCTCCAACACGCTGCCCGGCAAGCTGGGCGAGGGCCGGTTCGCCGCCGCCGACTTCCTGCGCGAGATCCAGGGCCTCTCGGCCCACTTCAAGGCGTTGCGCATCGACGGCGAGGACTACCGCCACCGGGGGCTGCCCGAGGCCCCCGAGCCGTACTCCGACGAGCAGGTCACCAAGGCCGCGTACGCCACCGAAGGCGCCAGCCTCGACGACTTCCCGCATCTGCTCGGCCACCTCGCGCGCGTCCACCCGAGCCGGTACGGCGCCCTCACCGACGGCGTCACGGCCGTCTGCCTCACGGACGTCACTCCGGTGCCCGACCAGTCGACGGCGCTGCGCCTGGTCGTCCTCGCCGACCGGCTCTACGACCGGGAGGTGCCGGTGCTCGCCTCCGGCGTCCCGTTCGACAGGCTCTTCAGCGAGGAGATGCTGAACGGCGGCTACCGGAAGAAGTACTTCCGGGCGATCTCGCGGCTGACGGCGCTGGCGCGGGACGCGAAGGGGCTCGTGCGGGACTGACCGGCCGTCCCGGCGACGGTTGATCGCGGGGGTGTGCAAACCCTCGTGCGCGGGCCGTGTGCGTGCTACACACGTGCGGGTCATGTTCCTGTCCGCCAGCAGGAGGTTGCCCCATGTCAGACGCCAAGCTGTCCGCGACCAGACGCCAAGTGCTCGCCGGCACCGGAGCCCTGGGGGCGTCCATCGCCTTCACCGGCGCCCTGTCGGAGCTGTTCGCGGGCACGGCCACCGCGGCCACCCAGGGCAAGGCGGGCTACGGCCCGCTCGTGCCCGACCCCGACGGCTTGCTCGATCTGCCGAAAGGATTCCGCTACCGGGTGCTCTCCCGCGAGGGCGACGAACTGCGCTCGGGCGAGGGCAAGGTCCCCAGCAACCACGACGGGATGGCCGCGTTCCGGGGCCGCCGGGGCGGGGTCCACCTCGTCCGCAACCACGAGAACCGCGTCACCGCGAAGCTCGGCGTCCCGACCGTCAAGGGCCTGACGTACGACCCGATGGCCAAGGGCGGCTGTACGGCGCTCGGGCTCGACCGGCACGGCCGGGTGGTCGACGAGCGCGTCGCCATCGCCGGTACCGCCGTCAACTGCGCGGGCGGCCCGACCCCCTGGGGCACCTGGCTGACCTGCGAGGAGACCGAGGACAAGGCCGGTACCAACGGCTACACCAAGGACCACGGCTTCGTCTTCGAGGTCGACCCGGTGGATCCGCGGCGCACGGGAGCCGTGCCGCTGACCGCCATGGGCCGCTTCCAGCACGAGGCGGTCGCCGTCGACCCGTGGCGCGGCGTCGTCTACGAGACGGAGGACGCCTTCCAGAAGCCGTTCGGCCTGTTCTACCGCTTCCTGCCGGACAAGCCCGAGGGCGGCAGGGGCTCGCTGCGCGCGGGCGGAAAGCTCCAGGCGATGCGCGTGCCCGGTGTGCCGGACCTGTCCGCGATCCAGGAGACCGGCGCCACCTTCGACGGCGTCGAGTGGGCCGACGTACCCGACCCGCTGGCCGCCCGGACACCCATCCGCAACCAGGACTTCGGGCCGAAGGGCATCACGCACGCCCAGAAGCTGGAGGGCTGCTACTGGGGCGGGCGCTGTGTGTACTTCGTCTCCAGCTACGCGCGCAGTGCGGAGGGCTCCGCAGGCGACCACTACGGCCAGGTCTGGCGCTACGACCCGGCGCGCCGCCGCCTCACCCTCGTGATCGTCTTCGGCCCCGACACCGACGTCCAGCTCCCCGGCGAGTCCCCGGACAACATCTGCCTCGCGCCCAGCGGCGGCCTGATGGTGTGCGAGGACGGCGGCGGCACCCAGCACGTGTACGGCGTGACGCGCGGCGGCACGGTGTACGCGATGGCGCGCAACGCCCAGAACATCGGCACCCCCGAAGAGCCCGAGTGGGGCGAGTTCGCGGGCGTCGCCTTCTCCCCCGACCACGACACGATGTACGTGAACTGCTACACGCCCGGCACCACGTTCGCCGTGACCGGCCCCTGGCACAGGTAGCGCCGCCGCCTGCCCCGGCGCACGATCGGGGCAGGCGACCGGAAGAGGTGCGGGCTGTGGCCAAGGGCAAGAGCGAGGGCAAAGGCAGGAAGGACGGGGGCAAGAAGGGCGCGAAGGGTGCCAAGGGTCGGGACGGGAAGGGCAGGGGCGCCGTCGAGGAGCCCGCGCTCCGACTCAGTGACCTGCTGCGCGTCCCCGGGGGCGAGCCCTACGACCTCGCAGCGCAGGACGCGGCCGCGACCCCCGCGGGCCCGGCGGACAAGGCGGCCGGGCTCGCGGCGACCGCACGGATGGGTGAACATCTCGCGGACCTCCAGGAGCGCCTGTACGCGGCGAGCACGAAGGGCGATCCGCGCCGGCTGCTCCTGGTCCTCCAGGGCATGGACACCAGCGGCAAGGGCGGCACGATCAAGCATGTCGTCGGCCTGTTCAACCCGTCGGGCTGCCGCATCCGGGCGTTCAAGGCGCCGACGCCCGAGGAGCGCGCGCACCCGTTCCTGTGGCGGATCCGCAAGGCCCTGCCCGAGGCGGGCGAGCTGGGCATCTTCGACCGCTCGCACTACGAGGACGTCCTCATCGCCCGCGTCCGCGAACTGGTGCCGCGCGCCCAGGTGACCCGCCGCTACGCCCAGATCAACCGCTTCGAGCAGTCCCTCGCCGACGACGGCGTCACGCTCGTGAAGTGCTTCCTGCACCTCTCGTACGAGGAGCAGGGGCGCCGTCTCGCGGCCCGCCTCGACACCCCCGAGAAGCACTGGAAGTTCAACCCGACGGACATCGAGGAGCGGGCGGTGTGGCCCGCGTACCAGGAGGCGTACGCGCTGGCCCTGGAACGCTGTTCGACGTCGGCGGCGCCCTGGTTCGTGGTCCCCGCGGACCGCAAGTGGTACCGGAACTGGGCGATCAGCACACTGCTTCGCGAGCACCTGGAGGCGCTGGACCCGCAGTACCCGAAGGCGGACTTCGACGTGGCGGAGTGCAAGGCGCGACTGCTGAGCGAAGGCTGACTCCCCGGTTCAGACGGCGGGGGCGAGCCGCCACAGGGAGGTGACCTCGGCGGCGCGGGCGGCGTGCAGGGGGTCCGTGGTGTCGCTCGCGCGAGGGTGGCGGGGCTTGGCGTCGAGGCGGTCGACGACGCGCAGCCCGGCCGCGTCGAAGGCGCCGACGAGTTCGTCGCGGCTCCGCAGGCCCAGGTGTTCGGCGAGGTCGGAGAGGATCAGCCAGCCCTCGCCGCCCGGCTCCAGGTGCTCGGCGAGCCCGTCGAGGAAGGCGAGCAGCATGGCGCTGCCCGGGTCGTACACGCCCTGCTCCACGCTGGAGGTGGGGCGGGCCGGGAGCCACGGCGGGTTGCAGACGACGAGGGCGGCGCGGCCCGCCGGGTAGAGGTCCCCGCTGTCGGTGACGTCCACGCGGTCGCCGATGCCGAGCCGTTCGACGTTGTCCCGCGCGCAGGCGAGCGCGCGGGGGCTGCTGTCGGTGGCGACGATCCGGCCGAGGCCGCGGTGCGCGAGGACGGCGGCGAGCACGCCGGTGCCGGTGCCGAGGTCGAAGGCGACCGCGGGGGCACCCGCGGCCGCGGCGGGCAGCGGGGCGTCGCCGACGAGGTCGACGTACTCGCCCCTGACCGGGGAGAACACGCCGTAGTGCGGGTGGATGCGGGCGTCGAGCGCCGGGATCGGCACGCCCTTGCGGCGCCACTCGTGGGCGCCGATCACGCCGAGCAGTTCGCGCAGCGACACGACGGTGCGGTGCCGGGGCGGGCCGTAGGCCTCGGTGCAGGCGGCCCGGACGTCGGGGGCGCGGCGCAGGGCGAGCCCGTGGTCGTCCTCGAGCACGACGAGCAGCATGCCGAGCACCCTGGCCCGGTGGCCGCGGGCCTGCCGGTGCCGGTGGAACGTCTCGGCCGGGGTGGCCCCCGGCTTCGGCTTCAGCCGGTCGAGCCGCCGCCCGAGGGCGCTCAGCAGCTGCCGGGCGCCCTGGTAGTCCCCGCGCCACAGCAGCGCGGTGCCCTCGCACACCAGGCGGTAGGCGGCGTCGGCCTTCATCCGGTCGTCGGCGACGACGACGCGCCGGGGGGCGGGGAGGCCGCTCTCGGAGTGCCAGGGGGTGGTGTGGGTGAGGGTGGTGGGGGCGGGCTCGGACTCAGGGGCGGGGGTTCTGGTCGGCCGGATGTCCTCGGTCCAGGTGATGTCGGTGCGGTCGGACATCGACGGCTCGTCAACTCCTCGTGGTCGCGGGTGCGCGGGGCCCGGGGCCGCGGAGCGACCGGGAAGCGTTCAGGATCTCAGGACGATTACACAGCGACCGCCCCCTGGCAAACCCGGACTTCCCCGGCGAACGCGAGGGAGGCGGGCAGGGGGCACGCCCTCTCCTGCGATCACGAGCCGAGCGCGCGTCGTCTCCCGCGAGCCCGGCACGGCCCGGCCCGGCACAGCCCGGCACGGCCTCGCGAACCAGGCCCCACCTACCCGATTAATCCTATTTGCACAGTTATCTTCGCGGCATGATCACTCGCGCACAGCAGCGGGCCGCCCGCGTCTCCCTGGCCGCCCTCACCGCCGCCGCACTGACCGCCCTCAGCGCCTGCGCCGCGCCCGCCCCACGCCCCAGCAAGCCCGCTCCCCGCCACACCGCCCCCGCAGAGAAGGCCGCCCCGCCCACCCTCGCCCCCGGCCCCCAGGGCCTCACCCCGGTCTTCAGGAACGCCCCCCGCGCCCGGCAGGGGTCCCCCACCGTCGCCCTCACCTTCGACGCCGACATGACGGCCGGTCAGGGCCCCCGCGCCCGGGCGGGCGAGCGCTTCGACAACCCGGCCCTGGTCGGCACCCTGCGCCGCCTCGAGGTCCCGTCGACGTTCTTCATGACGGGCCGGTGGGCCGAGGAGTACCCGGCGCAGGCCAAGGCCATCGGCCGCGACCCCCTCTTCGAGGTCGCCAACCACTCGTACAGCCACTACTCCTTCACCCCCGACTGCTACGGCCTGCCCACCGTCGCCCCGCACCGCATGCGCGCCGACGTGGAGCGCGCGTTCACCGCCTTCCGCAGGGCGGGCGTCGAGCGCCCGGTGCCGTACTTCCGTTTCCCGGGCGGCTGTTACGACCAGCGGGCGCTGCGCGCGCTCGCCCCGGCCGGGGTCACCGCCGTGCAGTGGGACGTGGTGGGCGGCGACGCGTTCGCCACGGACCCCGACGCGGTGGCCCGGCAGGTGCTCGACGGGGTGCGGCCCGGCTCGGTCGTCGTCCTGCACTGCACCCGCAGCGCCGCCCCCGCGACGGAGCGCGCCCTGCGCACGATCGTCCCGAAGCTGCGCGAGCGCGGGTTCCGCTTCGTCCGGGTCTCCGAGCAGATCGGGGCCGCGCGGGGCTAGGCCCTGTCCGAGGGCGTCTCCCTGGCCTGACAGCGCTCTTCCTGGACCGTCGGCGGCGGCACTAGCGTGAAGCGCTGTCCGATGCGGCGTGCGCGGCCGAGACCGGGGAGAGCCCCATGGCAGACAACCAGTTCGTGAAGGCCGTCGCGACGGATGCCGACTTCCCCGGGGATGTCCTCATGGCCCCCGTGCCGGTCCTTGTGGTGTTCCGCGCCTCGTGGAACGGGCCGTGCAAGCAGATGGCCCCGGTCGCGGAGAAGATCGCGGAGGACTTCCGGACCAAGATCAAGGTCGTCTCGGTCGACATCGACGACTGCCCCGGGACAGTGCGTCGGTACAGCGTCCGGTCCGTGCCGATGGCGATGGCCTTCGACCAGGGCGAGAAGACCGGCTCGCATGCCGGCCTGACCACACGGGAGACGCTCCTGCGTCTCATGGGCCTCGGCTGACGCGCTCGTCTCAGCGGCCGCGCCGGACGTACCCGTCTCCTGGGCCGCCGCTGACGCGTCCGACTCATGAGCCTTCGCCGACGCGGCACCTGGAGGCTGTCCGGCGGGAGCTTGTCGGGTCCGGGGGCTGTCGTGTCCCGGGGGGGCTGTCGCCCGGCCCACCGGGCAGAACCTAGGCTCGCCACCATGGCGGACGAGGACGAGTACTGCGCCCAGGCCCCCGCGACCGGCCCCCTCCCGGCGGAGGGCCCACCGTTCGCGGAGTGCGTGCTGTGCCGGAAGCCCACGGAGTACCCGGAGTCCCACCGCGGCAGCACCCTGTGCCCGGTCTGCGAGTGGCAGGAGGCCCAGCGGACGGCCTGCTCGGGCTGAGCGGGGCGGTCGTCCGGGCCTGCCGCGGCCGGGCCTCACCCCCGCCGCGAGCAGACCCCGCACGCCACCCCCACCGCGACCGCCGCCGCGGCCAGCGCCCCCGCGAACGCCCCCACCGGCACCGGGACCACCCCGTCCCGCGAGCCGCCGACCAGCTCCGTCAGCGCCGTCCTGGCCGGTGAGCCCGCCGTCACCAGGGCGATGAGCACGCCGGACAGGAGCGCCGGAACGGCCCGTCCTGGCGAGCGCAGCAGCGGTCGGCTGGTGAGGGCGCCGACGGCCGTGCCGAGCAGCGCGCTGACGAGCATCGCGAGCAGCCCCGCCCCGGCCGCGGGACCCCGCGCCACCGCCGTCTGGTGGTCGGTGCTCGCCGCGTCGCTCATGACGGCGACCGCCGCGACGGCCGCCGTGCCGAGCACGGCCGTGGTGAGGAAGGCGGTGAGCACACAGGCGAGGTGCGCCCGCCGGGTGCCTCCCGCCGCCGCGGCGCAGTCGCGGGCCGCGGGCGGTTCGTTGGTGACGCAGATCCGCACCAGCCAGGCGGCGACGGGCAGCAGCGCGGCGGCCGCGTACGCGAGCGAGTCGAGCACGGGCTGCCCGCCCTGTACGCCGACGGCGAGGAACGCCGCGTACAGGACGACCGGCGCGAGCCAGCGCTGGGAGCGCAGGAGGAGGGCGGTCTGATAGCGCAGCAGGGCGATCACCGGTGTGCGTCCTCGTCGTCGTGGCGGCGCTGGTGCCGGTCCTGGTCCCTGTTCTGGTGCCGGTTCTCGTCCCGGTTCTGGTGCTCGGCTGCGGCTCGGCCGTCGGGCCGGTCGGCCGGTGCGCTCCGAGCACCCGGTACGCCCCGATCACCCGGTACGTCACCACGCCCGCCCTCGTCCACGTCCGCGCCCCCGGCCTCCGCGCTCTCCCCCGCCGGGCCGGGCGCCCTCCCCCGGTTCACCGACACCACGTGCCACGGCGGGCGTGCCGCGAGGAGTGTGCGCAGGGCGAGGTCGGAGTGGGCCGCGGCGACGACCAGGCGGGTGGTGCCGTCCGGGCCGGGGGTGACGGTGCCGTCGGCACGGGTCACCGTCACGGGCAGCGGGGGCGGCGCCCCGTGGGGTCCGCGGGCCTCGATGACGACGACGGGACCGGCGGTCGCCTCGGCCGCCGTCCCCGCGGAACTCCCCGTCCCCGTGACCCGGTTCACGCCGGTGCCCGTGATCGCGTACGTCTCGTCGGCGTGCCCCGCGAGGCGTCGCGGGTCGTGGTCGACGTGGACGACGGCCGCACCGGCCGCCGTGTGCTCGGCGACCGCGCGGTCCAGGGTGTCGCGGGCCTCGGTGTCCAGGCCGGTCCACGCCTCGTCGAGGACGAGCAACTCGGGCCCGGCGAGCAGCGCCTGGGCGACGGCGACCTTCTGGCTGCTGCCCTTGGACAGCTCGGACAGCGGTGCGTCCGCGTGGTGTCCCGCCCCGAACCGCTCCAGCCACTCCCGCGCCCGCCGGGCCGCCGTGTTCCCGGAGAGGCCGTGGACGCGGCCCATGTGGGTGAGGTAGCCGCGTGCGGTGAACGGCAGGGCGGCGGGGAAGCGTTCGGGGACGTAGGCGGTACGGGGGCGGCCGGTGACGCGGCCCGTGGAGGGGGCGTCGATACGGGCGAGCAGCCGCAGGAGCGTGGACTTGCCGGTGCCGTTCCCGCCCTGGACCCGGACCAGGGTGCCGGCCCGCACGTCGAGGCGGACGTCCCGGAGCACCCACGGGCCGCGGAGTCCGTAGCGGCGGCCGACGGCGTCGAGGCGCACCAGGGGGTCGCTCGTCATGCGCCTCATCCTCGCGCACGGCCGCGGGCGAGGGCTCTGGGGGCCGCGGGACCGCGCCGGGGCCGCGATCACCGCCCTGGCAGACTGGACGGGTGACCAGCAACGCGCCCCGCCCCGACGACTCCCCGGACACGCAGGCTTTCCAGGACTCGCGGGGTTCCCAGAACTCGCGGGGTTCCCAAGACCCGCAGGGCCCCCAAGACCCGCAGGGCTCCCAGGGCACCCCCGCCGCCGGGGACTCCGCTCCGGCCGGCCCCTTCCGCGTCGAACGCACGCCGCGCGACGAGGCCCCGCAGTTCGTGCTGCCCCTGGTGGCCCGGATCGAGCGGGCCGCGCCCCCGGCCCGTACGGACGCGCTGGAGACGGCGGCCCGGGCGGTCCTGACGATCCTCAGCGACGAGCGGGCGCTCGGCGAGGGGGAGTGGGCGCGGGCGATGCGGGACTGGCAGGACGCCCGCATCCGCAAGGTGGTGCGCAGGGCGCGCGGCGCGGAGTGGCGGCGGGCGGAGGCGCTGCCCGGCATCACGGTGACGGGCAAGTCGGCCGAGGTGCGCGTGTATCCGCCGGTGCCGTTGGACGGCTGGCCCAAGGACCTGGCCCGCCTCCAGGTCTCCGGCACGGACCTGGACGACCCGGAGCCCCCGCGGGACCCCGACCCGTCCACCCCCGTGCTCTGGCTGAACCCCGACATCACCATGTCGGCGGGCAAGGCGATGGCCCAGGCGGGCCACGGCGCCCAGCTGGCCTGGTGGGACCTCTCCGCCGCGGACCGCACGGCCTGGCGCGAGGCGGGCTTCCCCCTGTCCGTCCGCACCGCCCCCGCGTCCCGCTGGCCCGGACTGACCACGAGCGGCCTCCCCGTGGTCCGCGACGCGGGCTTCACGGAGATCGCCCCCGGCTCCTGCACGGTGGTGGCGGACCACCCGGCGCTGCGGCAGGCCTGAGCCCGGCTCCGCGCGGGGTGAGCCGGCGCGTCCGGCCGGGTCAGGCGTCGTCCCGCAACTGCTCGAAGGACCGCCGTTCGTCGGCGACGAGGTCGGCGAACGAGCGGCGACGCTCACGCAGGCCCGGGTACCAGCTGGCCCAGATGTTGGCGGCCCACTCCCCGTCGGGCGAGACGTCACCGGGGTCGAGCAGCCAGAACTGAGCGTCGCCGAAGTCCGACACCAGCAACACCCGGTCCATGTAGGCGGCTTCCTCGGGTCCGCCCTTGCGGATGATCGCCCAGGTCGAGGGAGCCGCCTCGCGCAGCAGGCCCACCGTTCCTGTGGTTCTCATCTCGTACATGAACGGACCCAGGTGGCTGAAGCCGTTGGACGCGCCCAGGAACGCGCGGTAGCTGGGCGGCAGTTGGACACCGAGCCGCTCCTCCGCGGCCGCCAGCTGCTCCTCGGTCGCGCCCGCCTGCCCGAGCCACCCGGCAGCCCGCTGAGCGTCGCTGATCTCCCGCGACGCGTCGCTCCCGTTCGCCCGCAGGATGTCGGCGCTGTAGGAGGCGAGGTAGCCCCGCCAGTACTCGACGTCCGCCCGTCCCGTCACCCTTGCAGCGCCCCCTCCACCGGCCACGCCCGCAGCGTCGCGTCCAACCGGTCGTACGCCTCGTCGAACCACTCGTCCGTGAGCGTGACGGTCGCCGTGACCGTCGTCCGGGACATCGCATGGTCGGTGATCGTGACGTGGGCGTGCTCGCCGTCCGGGTCGAGTTCGACGAGGAGTTCGGGGGCGCGGTCGCCCTCGCGCCAGGTGGTGTCGTCGCCGCCGTCCAGGGCGTCGAGGGTCTCGCGCCACTGAGTGAGGTCCTCCGGGGACACCGACGTGGCGAGCGTCCCCCGGACGAAGGCGGTGTCGACGAGGATCTCGCCGACGAGTTCGTCGACTCCGGGGCGCCCCGGGGCGGGGCGCTTTCCGGTGATCCTGACGACGACGCTGTTGTCCTCGCCCTCCAGGCGGATCAGGTCGATCGGCTCCGCAGGCGCCATGGCCCCTCCCAATTCCCCGTGTGCACCGCCCGGTACGGCTCCCCCGCGCACTCCGAACACGTTCCCCGTGCGCGCGTGAGCCGCCCCGCGGTGTTGAGTTGACGATCGTGTCCGGACCGGGTCGTTCCACACGGCCCCGGCCCCTGTCCTTCCGGACCCTAGTCGACGGCACTGACAACGCCGAGGCCGCGCACCACCCGCCCACGCACCCCCGACACGTGACCCCCGTCACAGAACCTTCACGTCGCTGAACACCGGCCCCGCCCCTCCCGTACCTTCCCGTACCACCAAGTGGCCCGGCCCCCGGCCGGGATGCGGCTCGGGAGGCACTTTGCAGCGCATCAGGCACATGGGGCGTATCAACGGCACGGCCCTGATCATCGCGGCTCTCGTCGTCACCGTGGGCGCCCTCGCCTTCCCGGTGTGGTCCTACGCCGACCGCTCGGGCACGGGCGAGGCGAACCTCAACGCCGGGAGCGTGTCGACCCGTTGGGGCCCGCTGTCCGCCACCGACCGGGACTTCCTGGTGAAGGTGCGCCTCGCCGGGCTCTGGGAGATACCCGCCGGACAGCAGGCCGTGGAGCGCGCACCGAGCAAGGCCGTCAAGGAGGCGGGCGACCATCTGATCGTCGGCCACACCGACCTCGACGAGCGGGTGCGCGGCATCGCCTCGCAGCTCGGGGTCGAGCTGCCGAACCAGCCCACAGACCAGCAGCAGGGCTGGCTGCGGGAGTTGACCGCGGCGACCGGCGAGGACTACCAGCGCAAGTTCGCCAACCGGCTGCGCGTCGCGCACGGCAAGGTCTTCAGCCTCGTCGCCCAGGTGCGCGACACCACCCGCAACTCCCTGGTGCGCCAGCTCGCGTCCGACGCCAACCAGACCGTCCTCGACCACATCACGATGCTCGAAGGCACCGGCTACGTCGACTTCGACGCCATCGCGAACGACACCGCGGGCAAGGCGACCGCGAGCCCGACCGGGCCCCCGCCGCCCGACGGCAACGCTCCCCCGCAGCCCGACCCCGCAGCCCCCACCGGCGACGTCTCCGGCACCTCACGGCCCTCCCCCGGCGCTCCGGGCACCGTCAACACCGATCGGCCCGAACCTCAAATGTAGCTCTGAAACCCCTGATCAGAGGGTTCACCCAGGTCTGGCGCGGTCATGACTACGGCTACGTGAACGACCGGGGAGGACCAGCGGCAAGGAGGGGGAACGACGATGACCGCACGGGGGACGACGACGGTACGAGCGGTACAGGAGACAGCGGCGGGCGAGGCCGCCACTGCACGAGGAACGACCACACGAACGACCGCACGAGGCACGATGGCTCAGCTGGGGACCGGCATCGGATGGCGTCCGGAGATCGCCGACGCCGTCGAGCGCATGCCCGGCATCGACTGGGTCGAGGCCGTCGCCGAGAACGTGTGCCCGGGCCACCTGCCCGACTCCCTGCTGCGGCTGCGCGAGCGCGGCGTGACGGTCGTGCCGCACGGCGTCTCGCTCGGCCTCGGCGGGGCCGAGCGCCCGGACGAGGCCCGGCTCACCGCCCTCGCGGAGCGTGCGCAGGCACTCGGCTCACCGCTCGTCACCGAGCACATCGCGTTCGTACGGGCCGGAGGCGCCCTCACCGCGTCGCCACACCTCGAAGCGGGGCACCTACTGCCCGTGCCGCGCACCCGGGACGCGCTCGCCGTGCTGTGCGAGAACGTCCGCATCGCCCAGGACGCGCTGCCCGTGCCGCTCGCCGTCGAGAACATCGCCGCCCTCATCTCCTGGCCCGGCGAGGAGATGACGGAGGGGCAGTTCCTCCACGAGCTGGTGGAGCGGACCGGCGTCCGGCTGCTCATCGACGTCGCCAATCTGCACACCAACCACGTCAACCGGGGCGAGGACCCGGCCCGCGCCCTGGACGAGCTGCCGGTGGAGGCCATCGCGTACGTCCATGTGGCGGGCGGCTTCGAGCGGGACGGCGTGTGGCACGACAGCCACGCCCACCCCGTGCCGCGGCCCGTCCTCGACATCCTCGCCGACCTCGCCGCGCGCACCCGGCCGCCGGGCGTGCTCCTGGAGCGGGACGAGAACTTCCCCGAGGAGGGCGAGCTGGAGCGGGAGTTGGCGGCGATCCGGGAGACGGTGGCGACGGCCACGGTCACGGCCACGAGGTCGGCGCTGCCCCCGGCACCGGACCCGGCCGACGGCCCCACGCCCACCACGTCCCCCACACCCTTCAAGCCCGAGCCGACCACCGAGCCCACCACGCCCCAAGCCCGCCAGCGCGTGGCCCTCGCCCAGGCCGCCCTCCTCTCCGCCCTCGTCGCGGGCACCCCCGCGCCGGAGGGCTTCGACGGGGCCCGGCTGCGGGTGCAGAGCCGCGCGCTCGGCGCCAAGCGGGCGGACGTGGTGGCGAAGGTCGCGCCGGAGCTGCCGTGGATCGTCGGCGACGCGTACCGCGCGGAGTTCCTCGACTACGCCCGCACCCGCCCCATGACGGGCGGCTACCGCCAGGACGCCCTCGACTTCGCCGAGCACCTGCTGCTCGCCGGGCGGCCCGAGGACGCGGCGGCGCGCGGCGAGCTGACGGCCTGGTGGCTGGAGCGCTCGGGGCCGAAGCCGCTCGACGGGCGGCCCCTCACCCGCTGGCTGCGGACGCGGGCGGCCCGGCTCGCGCTGCGCAGGGCGCGGCGGTCCGCCCCCGGCCACGAGGGCGTGGACGCCGACCCCGCCCCGGCGACGTAACGGAATCTCCCGGCCTCGTACAGCCGTTGACGTACTCCGTTCGGTATGCGGAACGCCTCCCCCGCGCCGCGCACTAGCGTGCGGTGGCGCGACAGGAGGCGGCATGCGTTCCCGAATCATCAGCGGCACCGGTCTCGTTCTCACCGGTCTCGTGGCCACGCTGGCCGCGCTGGTCTATCCCGTGTGGTCGTACGAGGACCGCTCGGGCACCGGCCTCGACGCGCTCACCTCGCAGACCGTGTCGACGGACTACGGACCGCTGTCCGCGCTCGACCGGGACTTCATCACCAAGGTGCGGCTCGCGGGCCTGTGGGAGCTGCCCGCGGGCCAGCAGGCCGGGGAGCGCGGCACCACGCGGGCCGTGCACATCGCGGGCAAGCACCTGGTCGAGGGGCACACGTTCCTGGACGCGCGGGTGCGCGAGGTGGCGGCGGCGCTGCGGCTCGAACTGCCCAGCCAGCCCAGCGGCCAGCAGCGGCGCTGGCTGGCGGAGCTGAGCGCGGAGCGCGGCACGGCGTACGACGTGAAGTTCGCGAACATCCTGCGGCGCGCGCACGGCAAGGTCTTCGCGCTCGTGGCGGAGGTCCGCGCCACCACCCGCAACTCGCAGGTGCGGGCGCTCGCCGACGACGCGAACACCACGGTCCTCGACCACATCAAGGTCCTGGAGGGGACGGGCCTGGTCGACTTCGACGGCCTGGCCCGCGACGCCGCCACGTCCACGCCCCAGCCCCCGGCCCGCTCCCCCGCGCCCCCGGGCCCCCAGGACTCCCCGCCCCCGGCGGTACCGGTGTCCCCGACGCCCACGTACTCCCTGCCCCCCGCGGTCTCGCGGCCCGCGCCCGGCGCGCGCGACTGAGGCGGGACCGGGGTGGCGGGGCTGCGGGACAGCGGGACGACCAGGGCGGCGGGGCAGCCGGGGCGGCGGGGCAGCCGGGGCGGCGGATCAGCGGGGCGCGGGGGCGGGTGTCCACATCGTGGAATACCGGTAGCGGCGTCACACCTCCTTCACATAGAAAACCGGCATGTTCTGGGTCCCGCTGCTGCTCCTCGCCTGTGCTCTCGCCGCGCTGTCCTGCGGCCGGCTCTGCGTGGCCGCGGTGCGCGCCGCGGCCAGTGAGGCGCGCGGGGCGCACGAGGGGCGGCGTCTGACGCTGTACGAGGCGGCGTTCCTGTCGGGCGGGCCCGGGCGGGTCGTCGATGTGGCGCTCCTCTCGATGGCGCGGGGGCGGCGGCTGCTGCTCGCGCACACGGGGTGGGCGACCGTGGTGGATCCGGTGGCCGGGGACGACCTGGAGCGGTCGGTGCTCGGGGCGATCGGTCCGGCCGGGCAGTCGCGGATCGCGCCGGTGCGCAGGGCCGCGGCGGCCGGGGACGGGGTGCGGGCGCTCGCGGACCGGCTGGTCGCGGCGGGCCTCGCGGTGCCGGACGGGATGTGGTCGGGGATCGCGGGCGCGGCGCGGCAGGTGCGGGCGGCCGCGGTCGCCGTCGTCGTCCTCGGGGCGTGCGCGGCGCTGCTTCCGGCCCAGGGGCGCGAGGGGGAGCTGCCGGTCGCGGTGTGGTTCGCGCTGCCGTTCTTCCTCACGGTGAGCTGTCTGGCCATCGCCCGCTTCGAGGTGCCGACCACGCGCTGGGCTTCCCCGGCGGGGCGGCGGCTGCTCGGCGCGCTGCCCTCGCGGGACGACCTGACGTCGGTGGCCGTGCGCGGTCTGCGGGCCCTGGAGGACCCGGCCCTGCGCGCCGCGCTCTCGCACCGGGACCCGAACCTCGACGGGTACCGCGAGACCCGGCCGTAGGGCCCCGCCCCGCCGCCCCCGAGGGGCCATTGGGGCGCGACTCGCGACGCCCGCGGGCCGGTGCTGGACATTGCCACTCTTCGAACTGAATATCCCTTTTGTTGTGATTTTGCGATTTACGCAGTCACTTGGGCCCGCGCCGCGAAAGGGACACAGAACAGCGATGAGAGCACCAGCAGCAGCCGCCCTGTACAGAACCGTCGGAACCATCGGCTCCCTCGTCCTGACCGCCCTCGCCGCGGCCCCCGCGAGCAGCGCCGCCACCCCCGCCAACGCCACCCCCTCCCCCGAGACCCTCGGCACCGCGCTCGCCGCCCAGCGCGCCCAGACCACCGGCATCGACTTCGGCCCCTGCCCGCGGGCGGAGAACCTGCCGCCGTCCGTGGAGTGCGGCACGGTCACCGTCCCCCTCGACTACGCCCAGCCCGACGGCAAGCAGATCCGGCTGACCGTCAGCCGCGTCGAGGCCACCGGGAAGTCGGGCCGGGCCGTGGTGTCGCGGCAGGGCGCGCTGGTCTTCAACCCGGGCGGCCCGGGCGCGTCGGGGATGTACTTCCCGATGGTCGGCCCGATGCCGGAGTGGCGGCGCATCGCGGCGGCGTACGACCTCGTCGGCTACGCGCCGCGCGGCGTCGGCCGCTCCGCGCCGCTGTCCTGCCAGGACCCCAAGCAGTTCACCAAGGCGCCCACCAACTCGCCGACGCACCCCGACGCCTCGTACAAGGCGGAGCGCATCGCGCAGGCGAAGGCGTACGCACGCGGCTGCGCCCGGCACGCGGGCCCGGACCTGCGCCACTACACGACCCTGAACAACGCCCGCGACCTGGATGTGCTGCGCGCGGCCCTCGGCGAGCGGAAGCTGACGTTCATGGGCGCCTCGTACGGCACCTACATCGGCTCCGTCTACGCGACGCTGTTCCCCGGACACGTGCGCCGCATGGTCTTCGACTCCGCGGTCAACCCGGCTCCGGACCAGATCTGGTACGCCAACAACCTCGACCAGTCCTTCGCCTTCGAGCGGCGCTGGGCGGACTTCCGCACCTGGATCGCCAAGCACCACAAGACGTACGGCCTGGGCACGACGGCGCAGGAGGTGCAGCGCTCCTACGAGACGGTCCGCGCCGAGCTGACGCACAAGCCCGCGGGCGGCAAGGTCGGCTCCTCGCAGCTGCGGGCGGCGTTCCTGCGGGCCGCGTACTACGACGACTACTGGCCGATGCGGGCGACGGCCCTGTCGCAGTATCTGAAGGGCAACCCGAAGCCGCTGATCGACCAGGCCGCGCCGCACCCGGCGGCGGCCGCCGAGGACGAGAACGGCAACGCCGTCTACACGGCCGTCGAGTGCAACGACGCCGCCTGGCCCACCGACTTCCCCACCTGGGACCGCGACAACTCCGCCCTCGCGCGCCTCGCGCCGTTCGAGACCTGGGACAACGCCTGGATGAACCTGCCGTGCGCCTACTGGCCCGCGCCGCGCCAGCAGGCCCTCGACGTGCGCACCGCCGCGGGCGCCCTGCCGCCGACCCTGATCCTGGCCGCCGAGCGGGACGCGGCGACGCCGTACGAGGGCGCTCTGGAGCTGCACCACCGGCTCGCGGGCTCGGTCCTCGTGACCGAGAAGGACGCGGGCACGCACGGCATCGCGGGCGGCCCGAACCCCTGCGTCAACGGCCACGTGGACGCGTATCTCCTGGAGGGCGAGCTCCCGGTGCGACGCGCGTCGTGCGCGCCGCACCCGGAGCCGAAGCCGCTGTCCGCGGCGCGGGCGGCGGGCCTCCCCAAGCCGCTCTAGACGTCAGAGCGCGCCGAGCCGCTCCAGCGGGAACGGTGGCTGGGCCAGCGGGCGCACCGCGAGACGCGTCAGCGGCAGGGCGTTGTCATCGCCCGCAGTGCGGTTGGCGTGCAGGACGCCGCAGTGGGTGCAGCGGTGGACGAGGATCCACTCGCCGTCTCCTCGTACGGAGATGGCGAGGGGTTCCATCCGGGCTCCGCAGTCCGCCGCCCGGTCGCCGGGAGTGTCGTCGAGGTGACGGCTCCACAGGCAGGTGGGGCAGTGGTTGCGGTGGTCGGTGCCGGGTGCGGTCATCGGTACGTCGAGGCCGCAGTGCAGGCAGCGGAAGGACTGGGCGCGTGCTTCAGTGCGCGCCCGCCGGGAGGTGTTGCGTGACATGGGAGAGAGGACTCCTGAGCGATGCGGAATGGGGTGAACTCGAGAGATTCCGCAGGGCCCTGGGCATACAACACCGGCTTTCCGTCTGGGGGTTCGGCTGAGGAGGTCGGTCCTCTCGGCCAGAGGTTCGACCTCTCGATGAAACCCCCGCGGGGCGGGCGCGGCAACCGAATTTCGGCTCAGGCGAGGCCCGCCACGAGGTCCGCCACGGACTTGCGGCGGCCGGTGAAGAACGGCACCTCCTCGCGGACGTGCATGCGGGCCTCGGAGGCGCGCAGGTGCCGCATGAGGTCGACGATGCGGTACAGCTCGTCGGCCTCGAAGGCCAGCAGCCATTCGTAGTCGCCGAGGGAGAACGAGGCGACCGTGTTGGCGCGCACGTCGGGGTAGCCGCGGGCCATCATGCCGTGGTCCTTGAGCATGCGGCGACGGTCCTCGTCGGGCAGCAGGTACCAGTCGTAGGAGCGCACGAAGGGGTAGACGCTCACATAGTTGCGGGGCGTCTCGTCGGCCAGGAACGCCGGGATGTGCGACTTGTTGAACTCGGCGGGGCGGTGCAGCGCCATGTTCGACCAGACCGGCTCCAGGGCGCGGCCGAGCTTGGTGCGCCGGAAGAGGTTGTACGCCTCCTGGAGCTCGTCGGCGGTCTCCGCGTGCCACCAGATCATGACGTCGGCGTCGGCGCGCAGGCCGGAGACGTCGTAGGTGCCGCGGACGGTGATGTCACGGGCCGCGAGCTTGTCGAACAGCTCCTGGACCTCGTCCGCGTACCCGAGGCGGCTCTCGGGCAGGACGTCGCGCAGCTTGAAGACGGACCACAGGGTGTAGCGGATGACCTCGTTGAGGTCCTTGGCCTTCTTGCCGGCGTTCGGGATCTTGGCGGGGGCGTCGTCACTCATGCGGCTATTCTCCCGCGCCGCCGTGCAGGCTCTGCACCGGGTTGGCGGTGAGCTCCCGCACCCCGGAAAGGTCCCCGGTCAGCTGGTCGACGGCCGCGTTCGCGCTCGCGATACAGGCGGGGATGCCCACTCCGTCGTACGCCGCCCCGCAGACCACGAGGCCCGGCACCCGGCCCACGTGCTCGCGGACACGGGCCACGCGCGCGTGGTGGCCGACGGGGTACTGCGGCAGTCCGCTGTCCCAGCGCGTGACGGCCGAGGCGACGGGCGCCGCGTCGAGGCCGGTGGCCGCGCGCAGGTCCGACCGCGAGACGCCGATCAGCTCGTCGTCCGGGCGGCCCAGGTCCTTCTCGTCGCCGTGGCGCCCCACGGACGTGCGCAGCACGAACAGCTCCGGGTCCTGCTCCGCGATCCACCCCCACTTCTGGCTCGCGAACGTCGACGCCTTGATCGTCCGCCCGTCCACGGGCGGCACCAGGAACCCGCTCCCGGCGGGCAGCGCGCCCACGTCGGCCCGGCGGTAGGCGAGGGTGATCAGCGCCATGGAGGCGTACTCGACGGCGCGCAGCTCGGCCGCGGCCCCGGGGACGTCGTGCTCCAGGAGGCGGGCGGCGTGCGGGGCGGGCACGGCGAGGACGACGGCGTCGGCCTCCAGGTCCCAGTCCTCGACGTACACCTCCCAGCCGTCCTCGACCCGGCGCAGGCCGTGCGCCGCGCAGCCCAGCAGGATCTCGCCGCCGCGCGCCCGCACCGACTCCGCGACGGCGAGCGGCAGTTGGCCGACGCCGCCGTCGATGCCCATGAAGACGGGGCCGGTCTGCTGGTTCCCGGCGGCCCGCGCCTGGAGGTCGCGGACGCCCTCGGTGAGGGAGGTGTGGGTGCGGGCGGCCTCGAAGAGCTGCGGGACGGCGGAGCGCATCGAGATGCGGTACGCGTCCCCGGCGTACACCCCGCCGAGCAGCGGCTCCACCAGCCGGTCCACGACCTCGCGGCCGACCCGCCCGGCGACGTACTCCCCGACCGCGACGTCCTCGCCGACCTCGGTGGGCGGCAGTTCGCGGTCCCGCTCGATGCGGCGCAGGCCCTCGTCGGAGAGCACCCCGGCGACGGCGGAGGCGTCCCCGGGCACGCCCATGACGTGGCCCTTGGGCATGGGGCGCAGCACCCCGCGGGTCCAGATCGCGGCGCTCGCCGTCGCCGGTGGCTGCAACCGTTGACCGAGGCCGACCTCGCGGGCCAGGCCCACCGCCTCCGGCCTGCGGGCCAGCATCGACTCGGCACCGAGGTCGACGCGCACGCCCGCGATCTCACCCGCCCGCAGCTTGCCGCCGAGCCGGTCGGACGCCTCCAGGACGGTGACACGCGCTCCGGCGTCCAGAAGCCGGTGTGCGGCGGCGAGCCCCGCGATGCCACCACCGATGACGACGACGTGCCCGAGGCCGCCCGGCGGGCCGCCGGGGGCGGAGGAATCCTGACTCGTCCTGTTGCTGGCCCGTGTGTCCGCTGCGCACATACCCCCACTCTCTCAGAGCCGATCAGAACCGCTTTCGGGCACCTGCGCCCTTCCTGGCCGGGGGCCCGCGCCGCCTTCCGGATCGGCACCCGCATGCCCATCCGAACCCCGGTGCCCACCCGCCCTTCCGGACCGGGAGCCCGCACCCCCTTCCGGGCCGGTGGCCCACGCACCCCTCCGACCCCGGCGCCGCACACCCCTCCGGCCCAGGCGCCCGCACGGCCTGGGGCCCGGGCACCCCCTCGCCCCCGCTCCGTGCCCCCGCGCACTCTTGCGGACGAGTCCCGTCCGTGACCGCGCCGGAACCTCATCGGGACCACCCGGACCGAACGCCGTGACCGGTCCCGGCGTCGTAGGAGCACACTCACCACGACCTCGGGGGTATGTCGATGTACACGTCCAGCACGTCAGGGTCATCCGGTACGGGCGGTGGGCCCGCGCCCGCCGATGGGCCGCCGCTTCCGGGTGCGCCGACGCCTCCCGGGCGGGCGGGGCGCGGGCGCGCGGTGCGGCGGGGCCCGCTCACCGGGCTCGCCGCGGTGCTCCTCGCGGTGACGCTCGCGCTCGCGGGGTGCGGCGCGGGCGGTGACAACGACGACGCCAAGGGCAGCGACTCCGGCGGCGACCGGGCCGCGGCTGCGCAGGCCAGCCAGGGGCCCGGCGACGGCAGTGCCGCCCTGACCGACGAGAGCGGGGCGCGGGGCGACGCCGAGGCGGGCGGCGACCGTGCCGGGAGCGGGAAGAAGCGCGGCGACGCCCGGAACCCGTCCGGTCCGCTGCGGCGCGCCGACACCCACATCATCCGCACCGCCTCGCTGACCGTGCGCGTCAAGGACGTGCCGCGGGCCCTGGAGCGGGCGCGGACGGCGGCCGAGGGCGCGGGCGGGCTCGTCGGCGACGAGTCCACGGACCGCGACGGGCGCGGCCACGACCGTTCCCGCGTCGTGCTCCGCGTCCCGCAGGACCGCTACCAGCAGGTCCTCTCCGACCTCGCGGGCACGGGGAAGCTGATCAGCCGCAACGCCAAGGCCGAGGACGTCACCGAGGAGGTCGTGGACGTCGAGAGCCGGATCAGGACGCAGCGGGCAAGCGTGGCACGGGTGCGGACGCTGATGGACAAGGCCACGAAGATCAGCGACATCGTCTCGCTGGAGGGCGAGTTGAGCAGCCGCCAGGCGGACCTGGAGGCACTGCTCGCACGGCAGTCCTCGCTGAAGGACCGCACAACGATGGCCACCATCACGCTCACGCTCACCGAGTCGCCGGACTCCGGTGCGGACGGCAAGGACGACGACGACCCGACGTTCACGGGCGCGCTGTCCGGCGGTTGGGGCGCGTTCGTGACGATGCTGGGGTGGCTGGCGGTCGCCCTGGCGGCGGCCCTGCCGTTCGCGGCGGTCGCGGCGCTGCTGGTGCTGCTGTGGCTGCGGGTGGTGCGGCCGCGGATGGGACGGCGGGTGGTGGCGCTGCCCGCGGGGGGCTCCGGCGGCAGCGGCACGGGCGGTTCCGGCGGCTCCGGTGGCAGTGGCGCAGGCGGCTCCGGCGGCTCCGGCGGCTCCGGCGGCTCCGGCGGCAGGAGGCCGGGCGGTACTGGCGGTACTGGCGGTACTGGCGGCCCGAAGCCTCCCGAGGCGTCGGGCGGTTCCTGACCTGCGCGGGGGCGGGAACGGGGTCCCGGTGCCGTGCCGGGGGCGGCACCGGGACCCGAACTGCCCCTGCCCCGTAGCGTGTCCGCATGAGTGAACGACTGGTGGTCATCGGAGGGGACGCGGCCGGGATGTCGGCCGCGTCGCAGGCACGCAGGCTGAAGTCGCCGCGGGAGCTGGAGATCGTCGCCTTCGAGCGGGGCAACTTCACCTCGTTCTCGGCGTGCGGGATCCCCTACTGGGTGGGCGGCGACGTCGCCGAGCGGGACGACTTGATCGCGCGGACGCCCGAGGAGCACCGGGAACGCTCCATCGACCTGCGGATGCGTACCGAGGTCGTCGAGATCGACGCGCGGGAGCGGCGGGTGCGCGCACGGGACCTCGCGTCGGGCGCCGAGGAGTGGACCGCGTACGACAAGCTCGTGATCGCCACCGGCGCCCGGCCGCTGCGCCCGGACCTGCCCGGCATCGACGCCCCGGGCGTGCACGGCGTGCAGACCCTGGACGACGGACAGGCGCTCCTCGACACGCTCACCGGGACGCCCGGCCGCCGGGCCGTGGTGATCGGCGCGGGCTACATCGGCGTGGAGATGGCGGAGGCGCTGATCGGGCGGGGCTACGAGGTCACGGTCGTCAACCGCGGCCGGGAGCCGATGTCCACGCTCGACCCGGACATGGGCCGCCTCGTGCGCGAGGCGATGACCGGCATGGGCATCACGATGGTGAACGACGCCGAGGTCACCAAGATCCTCACCGGGGACGACGGCCGGGCCAGGGCCGTGGCCACGGAGGACCGCGAGTTCCCCGCGGACGTGGTGGTGCTCGGCATCGGCGTACGCCCCGAGACCGCGCTCGCACGCGCCGCCGGGCTGCCGCTCGGGGAGCACGGCGGCCTGCTCACGGACCTGGCGATGCGGGTGCGGGGGCCGGTCGCGGACGGGGCGATCTGGGCGGGCGGCGACTGTGTGGAGGTCCTCGACCTGGTCTCGGGCCGGGAGCGGCACATCGCGCTCGGCACGCACGCGAACAAGCACGGGCAGATCATCGGGTCGAACGTGGGCGGCGGGTACGCCACGTTCCCGGGCGTCGTCGGCACGGCCGTGAGCAAGGTCTGCGACCTGGAGATCGCGCGCACGGGCCTGCGGGAGAAGGACGCGCGGGCGGCGGGCCTGCAGTACGTGGCGGTGACCATCGAGTCGACGAGCCGGGCCGGGTACTACCCCGGGGCGGCCCTGATGACGGTGAAGATGCTGGCCGAGCGGCGCACGGGCAGGCTGCTCGGCGTCCAGATCGTGGGCCGCGAGGGCGCGGCCAAGCGGGTCGACGTGGCAGCCGTGGCGCTGACGGCACGCATGACGGTGGAGCAGATGACGGCGCTCGACCTCGGGTACGCGCCGCCGTTCTCGCCCGTGTGGGACCCGGTCCTGGTGGCGGCGCGCAAGGCGGTGTCGGCGGTGCGGGCGGGCGGGGCCTGAGGGACGGGGGCGTCGGGGGCGCCGGGGACGGCGGGGGCGGCGCCGGGGGTGCGGCGGGGCGGCACCCGGGGCTGAGGTGTCCGCCGTCCGGCCGCCCCCCTGCCGCTGGCGCGGTCCGCACCCTTGCGGCGACGGGTTCCGGGGGCACGGCGCGACGGCGCCCGGCACCGTGGGGAACGGGGCCTGATACCCACCGCGCACCGCTCCCCCGGAACGCGTCTGCCGTGCAGGTCAGAACGCGCTTTCCGGCATTCCGGTGCGGCGTTCGGCAAGCCCTGGGGCGTGGCCGATTTCCTTCATTGGTCCGGTCCACTGCAAAAACCCGAACACGCCGGGCGCACGCCCCATACATGCGTGCACCATGCACTACGCCGACGAGGCAGCCCGAACCCCGCTGAGCGGCCACGCCGTCATCCCCACCGGACACACGGCGACACCGGACCCCTCCCCACGGGCCCCATACGCCCCGCCCCACGCCTCCCAGCAGCTGCCCGCTCTTTTCCGCCACTTTTCACAGAATCGGCACAGGCCCCACGGGCGGGCCGCACTATGTGACGCGTCAGAGCGGAACGAACACACACGGCAACAGGCGTTCGGTTCGCTGGGGGGACTCGGGCTTCCGGACCTCGGTCCGGTGGCCCTCGGCGAGGCCCGCGGGCCGCATTCCCACCCGTCGGGGGGCAGGTGGGAGGGCGGCCGCGGATGGTGGGGGGGCTCCCTCCCGGGGCCCAGGGGGGGCGTCGCGCGCGGCGTCGGGCTCCGGGAGGGGGTGCGGACTCGCCCCTCAGGCCGTACGCGCGCCTCAGGCCGTACGCGCGCCTCAGGCCGTACGCGTGTGGACGTACTCCACGAGCCGGGTGAGGGCGTCGGGGTCGGTGGTGGGGAGCACGCCGTGCCCGAGGTTGAAGACGTGCCCCTCCAGCCCGGCGGCCGCGGCGAGCACCTCGTCGGCCTTCGCCTCGACGGCCTCGCGGGAGGAGAAGAGGACGGCGGGGTCGATGTTGCCCTGGAGCGCCTTGCCGGGACCCACGCGCCGAGCGGCCTCGTCCAGCGGCACGCGCCAGTCGACGCCGACCACATCGGCCCCGGCCTCGCCGAGCAGGCCGAGCAGCTCACCCGTGCCGACACCGAAGTGGATGCGCGGCACGCCGTACCCCGCGACGGCCTCGAAGACCTTGGTGGACGCGGGCATCACGGAGCGGCGGTAGTCGGCGGGGGCGAGCGCGCCCACCCAGGAGTCGAAGAGCTGCACGGCGCTCGCGCCGGCCTCGATCTGCACCTTCAGGAAGGCACCGGTGATCTCCGCGAGCCGGTCGAGCAGGTCGGCCCACAGCTGCGGGTCGCCGTACATCATGGCCTTGGTGTGCTCGTGGTTACGGCTCGGACCGCCCTCGACGAGGTAGCTCGCGAGGGTGAAAGGCGCACCGGCGAATCCGATGAGCGGCGTCCCGCCCAGCTCGCGCGTGAGCATCCCGATGGCCTCGGTGACGTACGAGACGTCCTCGGGCGTGAGGTCGCGCAGCCGCGCGAGGTCGGCGCGGGAGCGGATCGGCTGCTCGACGACGGGCCCGACGCCCGGCTTGATGTCGAGGTCGATGCCGATGGCCTTGAGCGGGACGACGATGTCGCTGAAGTAGATCGCGGCGTCCACGCCGTGGCGGCGCACCGGCTGCAGCGTGATCTCCGTGACCAGCTCCGGCATCATGCAGGACTCCAGCATGGCCGTGCCCTCACGGACCTTGCGGTACTCGGGCAGTGAGCGCCCGGCCTGCCGCATGAACCAGACCGGCGTATGCGGCACGGGCTCCCGCCGACACGCCTTCAGGAATGCGGAGTCGTACGTAGCTGCGTTCTGCCGGCCCGTGGCCTCGTCATTGACACTCACCCCCAAAGTCTCGCACGCGCCCGGAGCCCCGGAACGCCGGGTCAGCCGACGGAACTCCCCCACTGCGGCACGCAGAAAGCCCGCAGCCGGACACACCCAGCCCGTCCGGCGTTTGAGGACGAGCGCAAAGCGCGACGGACCAGCACCCCCACGGCGAGAAGGGACAAAACCCACACCCGGAAGGAACCAGCCCGCCCGGCGCACGAGGACAAGCACGCAGCGCGACAGGCGGACACCACCCCGAGCCAGTGTCAAGGAGTGAGCAAAGCGCGCCCCGAGAGGGGCGCCTCCCTGCACGGAGGCGCCGTTCCCCTTAATCTTCCCCGCATGGCTGCGGCTCAAGGACAACGGTCGGACGACGCGGGCGAGATGGACGGCGCGCAGGGGGTGGTGGCGGACGCGGGTCCACCGCCGTTCCGTGCTGCCGTCGACGCCCTGCGCGGGGCACGGCTGCGGCCGCAGATCGAGGTCGAACAGACCCGGTCGCCGAAGCGGCTCGCTCCGTACGCGTACGCGCTGGAGGCGGCCGTCGTCGACGGCGACGAGGATCTGGCGGACGGCAGACTGGTGCTGCTGCACGACCCGGACGGGCACGACGCCTGGCAGGGGACGTTCCGGCTCGTGACGCTGGTGCGGGCGGAGCTGGAGCCGGAGATGGCGGCGGACCCGCTGCTCCCGGAGGTGTGCTGGACCTGGCTGACCGGGGCGCTGGCCGCCCGGGGCCTGGCGTGCGGGGAGCCGAGCGGGACGGTGACGCGGGCGGGCTCGCACTACTTCGGCGGTCTCGCCGAGCGCCCGCCCGCCTCCCAGATCGAGATCCGCGCGTCCTGGACGCCGCGCGAGTCTGCCACCGGGGTGCCGGACACCGCGGCGCACCTGGCGGCGTGGTGCGACCTGCTGTGCCAGATCGCGGGGCTGCCGCCGGTGGCGGCCGCCGACGGCTCAGTGGTGTCGCTGCCGCAGCGGCGGGGGCCCCGTTCCACCTGAGGGCGCGGGAGCGCGGTACCCCCGGCGTCGCGGCGATGACCCCCGGCGTTGACGTGGCCGGGGGTCGAGCGCGGGCGACGGGAACGGCACGCCTGGTGAGAGGGGTTGATCGTCGGATGATCGATCACGCGTCCGAATCGCCCGAATTTGTTACTCACCAAATCGTGATCATCCCCTAAAGGCGGGTGCCATTGGTGCCGAAGAGGTCTGTGACCTTGAAACGTACGGTTCGTCCCGGCTTCATCCCCGAGCCGGTTCCGACCCGCCACCCCAGGAGGCCTGGTGTCCGTTCTCCTCGAGCAGCCCGCAAGCCTGGTCGCCTACCGCCCGAACAAGCCGACCGCCATGGTCGTCGTGGCCGACCCCCGCGTCCGCTCCACCGTGACCCGCCACCTGTGGGCCCTCGGTGTACGTGACGTCATCGAGGCCTCGTCCATCGCGGAGGCTCGTCCCCGCATCGGCAACCCCCGCGACATCTGCGTCGCCGACGTCCACCTTCCCGACGGCTCCGGCCTGACCCTCCTGTCCGAGACCCGCGCCGCGGGCTGGCCCAACGGACTCGCGCTCTCCGCCGCCGACGACATCGGCGCCGTGCGCAACGCCCTCGCGGGCGGCGTCAAGGGCTACGTCGTCACCGGCACCCGTACCAACGTGGGTCTGCCCACCCGTCCCGGCGCCGCCCCCATCGGCTCCGCCGCCGCCCGTATGCACCGGCGCCCGCCGGGCACCCCGAGCCACCCGGGCGGCTACCGCGAACTGTCGGGCCGCGAGGTGGAGGTTCTCCGCCTGGTGGCCGAGGGGCAGTCCAACAAGGCCATCGGCGTCTCGATGGGCCTGTCCGCACTGACCGTCAAGAGCCACCTCGCCCGCATCGCACGCAAGCTCGGTACCGGCGACCGGGCGGGCATGGTCGCGGTGGCCCTGCGCACGGGAATCATCCACTGACCGATTTACACCCCCCGGCCGCCCGTCGACGTAACGTTCCGTCGACGGGCGCCGTGCGTTCACAGATACCCTTGACAGGTGACCGACGCCCAAGAGACCGCAGCAGACAGTTCACTGCGAACCACCGGAGGCGCTCCTCCGGACGAAGGCGTCACAGGCGTCTCCGTCGAAGGGACACCCACCCCTCTGCTCGAACCGCGTGACGGCATTCCGCCCGTCGTGGCCGACGACGCGACGCTCGCGCAGGTCATCGCGGCATTTGCCGCCGGTACGGGACCGGTGGCCGTGGACGCCGAGCGGGCGTCCGGCTACCGCTACGGCCAGCGCGCCTACCTGGTCCAGCTGCGCCGCGAGGGCGCGGGCACCGCGCTGATCGACCCCGTCGCCTGCCCCGACCTGTCCGGGCTCGGCGAGGCGCTCGCCGGTACCGAGTGGGTGCTGCACGCCGCCACCCAGGACCTGCCGTGTCTGCGGGAAATAGGCATGGTCCCGTCCAGCATCTTCGACACGGAGCTCGCCGGGCGGCTCGCCGGATTCCCCCGGGTCGGGCTCGGCGCCATGGTCGAGAGCGTCCTCGGGTACGTCCTGGAGAAGGGTCACTCCGCCGTCGACTGGTCGACCCGTCCGCTCCCCGAGCCCTGGCTCCGTTACGCCGCGCTCGACGTGGAGCTGCTCGTCGACCTGCGGGACGCCCTGGAGAAGGAGCTGGACCGGCAGGGGAAGCTGGAGTGGGCCCGCGAGGAGTTCGACGCCATCGCCTCCGCGCCGCCCGCGCCGCCCCGCAAGGATCCCTGGCGGCGTACGTCCGGCATGCACAAGGTCCGGCGGCGGCGTCAGATGGCTGTCGTACGGGAACTGTGGGTGACCCGGGACCGGATCGCCCAGCGTCGTGACGTCTCGCCCGGCAAGGTGCTCAGTGACGGGGCGATCGTGGAGGCGGCTCTGGCCCTGCCCCCGAATGTGCACGCGCTCACCGCGCTGCCCGGGTTCGGGCACCGGATGGGGCGGCGCCAGCTCGAGCAGTGGCAGGCCGGGGTCGATCGTGCCCGGGCGCTGCCGGACTCCGAGCTGCCGCAGCCCGGGCAGGCGGTGGCGGGGCCGCCGCCGCCGCGCTCCTGGGCCGACCGGGATCCGGCCGCCGCCGCGCGCCTGTCCGCGGCCCGCGCGGCCGTCTCCGCGCTCGCCGAGCGCCTGAACATGCCCCAGGAGAACCTGATCACCCCCGACACGGTCCGCCGCGTCTGCTGGGAGCCCCCGTCCGACCTCACCCCCGACACGGTCTCCACAGCCCTGGCCACCCACGGCGCCCGCCCCTGGCAAATCACCCAGGTAACCCCCACCCTCACCACAGCCCTCACAACCCCGGCCCCGTAAACCCCGGCCCCCCTGGCCCCTGGCCCCTGGCCCGAGCCCCCTGCCCCCTGCCCCCTGCCCCCTGCCCCCTGCCCGACCGCACCACCCCGACCCCACCAGAGGCGCCCTCATCCCCGAGGGCGCCTCACCCTTTCCCCCGGGGCGCCAACCCCCGCCGCTGCGCGGCGGTCTCTCCCACCCACCCGCCCATCAACTTGCAGGCGACTCTCGACCCGACAGACCCGAACGCCGACCCGAGCACCCACTTCGGCACCCCAACACCCACCCCCGCCGGTGCGCGGCGATCTCCCACCCGCCCCCCATCAACCAACTTGCAGACGACTCTCGACCCGACAGACCCGAACGCCGGCCCGAGCACCCACTTCGGCACCCCGACACCCACCCCCGCCGGTGCCCCTGGGACGGCGGCGAACGGGTGGGCGGGTGGGGGGAACCCGCCGCGAAGCGGCGGAGGGATGCAGCCGACCACCGGCGGACACCCCAACAACAGACCTCACCCCCGAGACACCACACCACCCCGCCGCGAGCCGACAAGCGGGTCTCCAGGCGGTACGACTGGGACGGCAGTCACGGGTGGGCGGGTGGGAGGAACCCGCCGCGGAGCGGTGGGACGGAGGCAGGCGTCCGGGCTGCGCACCGCATGTGACGTGTGCCTCCCCGGACCAACCCTTGGCCTCATAGTTACCGACAAGTAGCATGACCGGAGGAAGCGCGCCGCAGGCGCACCGCACCCTGGAGGAGAGCCATCGTGCCTCGTACCGTCAGGGACGTCGTCTTCGTCGACGGCGTCCGCACCCCGTTCGGCAAGGCGGGCCCCAAGGGCATTTACCACGAGACCCGCGCCGACGACCTCATCGTGAAGGCCATCCGGGAGCTGCTGCGCCGCAACCCGGCCCTGGACCCGGCCAAGATCGACGAGGTCGCGGTGGCCGCCACCACGCAGATCGGCGACCAGGGGCTCACGATCGGCCGCACGGCGGGCATCCTCGCGGGGCTCCCGCAGTCCGTGCCGGGCTATTCGGTGGACCGCATGTGCGCGGGCGCTCTGACGGCCGTGACGACGACGGCCGGCTCGATCGCGTTCGGCGCGTACGACGCGGTGATCGCGGGCGGCGTCGAGCACATGGGCCGCCACCCCATGGGCGAGGGCGTCGACCCGAACCCCCGGTTCGTGAGCGAGAAGCTCGTCGACGAGTCCGCCCTGTTCATGGGCATGACCGCCGAGAACCTGCACGACCGCTACCCCTCCATCACCAAGCAGCGCGCCGACGAGTACGCGGTGCGTTCGCAGGAGAAGGCCGCCAAGGCGTACGCCAACGGCAAGATCCAGCAGGACCTGGTGCCGATCTCCGTACGCCGCACCAACGAGGAGGCGGGCGAGACCGGCTGGGGTCTGGCCACCCAGGACGAGCCCATGCGTCCGGGCACGACGCTGGAGAATCTGTCCGGGCTGAAGACGCCGTTCCGTACGCACGGCCGCGTCACGGCGGGCAACGCCGCCGGGCTCAACGACGGCGCCACCGCCTCGATCATCGCTTCCGAGGACTTCGCCCGGGAGAACGGCCTTCCGGTCAAGATGCGGCTCGTGTCGTACTCCTTCGCGGGAGTCGAGCCCGAGGTCATGGGCTACGGCCCGATCCCGGCCACCGAGAAGGCCCTCGCCCAGGCGGGCCTGAGCATCTCCGACATCGGTCTCTTCGAGATCAACGAGGCCTTCGCCGTCCAGGTCCTCGCCTTCCTGGAGCACTACGGCATCGCCGACGACGACACCCGCGTCAACCAGTACGGCGGCGCCATCGCCTTCGGCCACCCGCTCGCCTCGTCCGGTGTCCGCCTGATGACGCAGCTGGCCCGGCAGTTCGAGGAGCAGCCGGAGGTCCGCTACGGCCTGACCACCATGTGCGTCGGCTTCGGCATGGGCGCCACGGTCATCTGGGAGAACCCGCACCACAAGGACGCCGGAGGCGACAAGTGAGCACCACCACCACTGAGCTGTTGAAGGGTGCGGCGGAGCTGTTCCCGGACGAGGTCGTGACGCAGGCCCACGTACGTCACCTCGACCTGCCCGCGGGCGCCGGGCGGTTCGCCCTCATCACCCTCGACAACGGCTTCGACCACACCAAGCCGACCACCTTCGGCCCGGGCTCGCTCGCGAACCTGAACGCCGCGATCGACCAGGTCGAGAAGGAGGCGGCCGAGGGCACGATCGTCGGTGTCGGTATCACCGGCAAGCCGTTCATCTTCGCCGTCGGCGCCGACCTCAAGGGCGTCGAGATCCTGAAGCGGCACGAGGACGCGCTGGCCATCGGCAAGGGCGGCCACGACGTCTTCAAGCGCCTCTCGGGCCTGGCCGTGCCGACGTTCGCGTACTACAACGGCGCGGCGATGGGCGGTGGCGTCGAGGTCGGTCTGCACTGCGCGTACCGCACCGTCTCCAAGGCGCTGCCCGCGTTCTCGCTGCCCGAGGTCTTCCTGGGGCTCGTCCCGGGCTGGGGCGGCTGCACGCTGCTGCCGAACCTGATCGGCGCGGACCGAGCAGTTTCGGTCATCATCGAGAACTCGCTGAACCAGAACAAGCAGCTCAAGGGCAAGCAGGTCTTCGAACTCGGCATCGCGGACGCGCTGTTCGAGGGCGCGGACTTCCTGGAGCAGTCGCTGGTGTGGACGGCCTCCGTCCTCAACGGCACCGTCAAGGTGGAGCGGCCCGAGATCGACCGCGGCGAGGGCTGGGACGCGGCGGTCGCCCGCGGCCGCGCCATCGCCGACTCCAAGGTGCACGGCGCCGCCCCGGCCGCGTACCGCGCCCTGGAGATCGTCGCCGCCGCGAAGGACGGCGACGTCCAGAAGGGCTTCGACGCCGAGGACAAGGCGCTCGCCGACCTCATCATGGGCGGCGAACTGCGCAGCGGCATCTACGCGTTCAACCTGGTGCAGAAGCGCGGCAAGCGTCCCGCGGGCGCGCCGGACAAGAGCCTGGCGCGGCCGGTCACCAAGGTCGGCGTCGTCGGCGCGGGCCTGATGGCCTCGCAGCTGGCGCTGCTGTTCCTGCGCCGCCTGGAGGTGCCGGTCGTCCTGACCGACATCGACCAGGAGCGCGTGGACAAGGGCGTCTCGTACGTCCATGGGGAGATCGACAAGCTCCTGCTGAAGGGGCGCGTCAACCAGGACAAGGCCAACCGCCTGAAGGCCCTGGTCACGGGTGTCCTGGACAAGGCCGAGGGCTTCGCCGACGCCGACTTCATCATCGAGGCGGTCTTCGAGGAGATCGGCGTCAAGCAGCAGGTGTTCGCCGAGGTGGAGGCGGTCGCTCCGGCGCACGCGATTCTCGCCACGAACACGTCCTCGCTGTCGGTGACGGAGATGGCGTCGAAGCTGAAGCACCCCGAGCGGGTCGTCGGCTTCCACTTCTTCAACCCGGTCGCGATCCTGCCGCTCCTGGAGATCGTGCGCGGCGAGCAGACCGACGACGCCTCGCTGGCCACGGCCTTCGGTGTCGCCAAGAAGCTGAAGAAGACCGCGGTCCTGGTGAAGGACGCCCCGGCGTTCGTCGTGAACCGCATCCTCACCCGCTTCATGGGCGAGATCCAGAACGTCATCGACGAGGGCACCCCGGTGCCGGTCGCCGAGAAGGCCGTGGAGCCGCTCGGCCTGCCGATGTCGCCGCTGGTCCTCCTTGAACTGGTCGGCCCGGCCATCGGTCTGCACGTCTCGGAGACGCTGAACCGCGCCTTCCCGGACCGCTTCACGGTGTCGCCGAACCTGAAGGCGGTCGTCGAGGCCGGCAAGCGCGGCTTCTACGTGTACGACAGCGGCAAGCCGGAGCTGGACCCGGAGGTCGCCGCGCTCCTGAAGCAGGGCGACTCCGTCCTGACCGAGGAGCAGGTGCGGGCCCGCGTGCTCGACGCCGTCGCCCAGGAGATCGGGCTCATGCTCGACGAGGGTGTCGTCGCCGAGGCGCAGGACATCGACCTGTGCCTGATCACCGGCGCGGGCTGGCCCTTCCACCTGGGCGGCGTCACGCCGTACCTGGACCGTGAGGGTGTCAGCGAGCGTGTGAACGGCAAGCGGTTCCTGGCGCAGGGTCTCGCGAGCGTCCCCGCGTAACAGGAGAAGCCTCAGTGCCCGGTACGCCGACTGGCGTGCCGGGCACTGTCGTGTCCGGATCCGCTACGCGGAGGCCGCCTGTTCCCACGCCTTGAGGGCGAGGCCGGGCTCGTCCTTGCGGTGGGTCAGGCGCAGCGCTCCGGTGCCGGGCACGAAGGTCGCCGCGATCACCCGTCCCGCGGCGTCGGTGGCGAGGGCGACCCGCGCGTCCACCGGCAGGGCGGGGCCCGACTCGGCCCACCAGGCGCCCGCAGACTCCAGCTCGGTCGGGTAGGCGGCGAAGGCCACGCGGCCGCTCTCGGCGCGCTGGGCCAGCAACGTGCAGTCGTGGCCGTCGAGTTCGCAGCGCATGGCCGAGACCGGCCCCGGGCCCGCGGCCGTGAGGAGGCGTACGGGCTCGTCGGCCGCGGTGCCGCGCCAGGCGCACAGCTCGCCGTCCTCGTCCGTGAAGAACAGGGTGGTGTGCTCGGCGGAGGTGGCGAGGGCGCGCAGGGTGCCGGGGCGGGCCCTGACCGGCAGCGGCTCCTCGTCCGGGGCGGGGACGGCGCCCGGTGAGGCCTGGCGCCAGCACAGGATGCTGTCCTGGGTGGCCGCGTACGCCGTGACCAGGCCGGATTCACCCGTCACGACGGCGAGCGGACCGCGCACCCCTTGGCCCTTGAGGTCGCGCCAGGGACCCCAGCCGCCCTTCTCCTTCTGACCGCGCATGCTGACCCCGCCGCCCCGGTTGGGCACGAACACATGGGCGCGGCCCTGGGCGTCGACGGTGACGGCGGGGACGCCGGTGCTCGCGCCCTTCTTGTTGGGGTGGCCGAGGGGGTTCCAGTCGAGGGCGGTGAGATGTGGCTGGAAGTGTGTGGAGTGCACGAGGCCGGACTCGCCGGAGACCGTGGGGCGCCACGACACCAGGTGGGCGTAGGTGTCGGTGCCCTGGGCGACGGCGAGGACGGGGTGGACGCGCTGGTCGCCGCCGACGACGCGGGGCGCGGTCCAGGGCTCGCCGGGGTGGCGTTGGGTGCGGCAGACCACGGCGTCGCTCTCGCAGGCGTAGACGGCGAGCCTGCCGTCGCGTGCGCGTATGAGCCAGTCGCCGTTCACGGTCGGTGGGGTGGGGGCTGGGGGCATGCGGCGGTTTCCGTGGCCAGGGACGTCGGGTCACAGCAACTCTAATGGGCGAGGTGGGGGTGGGTGCACCCGGGCGTGCGAGGCTTGGCCGCATGGACACTGTGACCCTCGTCGTGGACGCCGCCAATGTCGTGGGCTCCGTGCCGGACGGCTGGTGGCGGGACCGGCGGGGCGCGGCGGAGCGGCTGCGGGACCGGCTGGTGCCGTTCGCCGCGGCGGGCCTGCCCGAACTGCCGGGGCCCCTGGCTGTCGTCCTCGTCGTGGAAGGGCAGGCCCGAGGCGTCGAGTCCGTCCCCGGTGTACGGGTCGACTCCGCCCCCGGCAGCGGCGACGACCGGATCGTGGAGCTGGTCGCGGAGATCCCGGGCCGCCGTGTGGTGGTGACCGCGGACCGCGAACTGCGCCGCCGCGTCGGCGCGCTGGGGGCGGAGTGCGTGGGGCCGCGGACGGTGCGGGACTAGGGCCTGCCCGCCCCGGCGCTCAGGCCCGCTCCGGTGCTCAGTACCAGGCCCCGCACCACACCTGGGCGCCCGCGCCGTCGACCGTGCAGACCCTGACCTTCAGGTCCTTGATCTTGACTGCCGGGTCGGTGTGCAGGCTGGTGTGGCGGCCGCTGTCGCTGGCGTCCTTGACCGTGTTGAGGGTGCGGGTGGTGGACTTCCAGGTGGCGCCGTCGAGCCAGGAGTAACCGGCCTGCAGGATGGCGTCGTTGCCGTCCTTCTTGAGGTCCCACGTGTTGCCGTAGACGCCGCCCTTGCCGGTCTCCCAGTCCACGCGGAGGACGGCGCGGGCGCCCTGGGAGCCGTCGTACGGGGTGACGAACGAGCGGGACTCGGCGTAGTGGACCTCGCCGTCGGTCCAGTGCTCGGGCGCGGCCGTGGCGGGCGCGGCGAGGGCGGTGGTGGCGAGCGCGGCTCCGGCGAGCGGCAGCAGCACGCGCGCGGGCACCTTGGCGAACTTCATGAACTCCCCCTTCTGCGGCCCGCGTTGCGGGGCCGTCCGTGATCGGGCGGCCCAGACAAACACGCCGCCCCGCGGCCTGTCATCAGCGATAGGGGCTCTCGCTCCTGTCACGGGTGACGTTCTCGCCAGGTAGGGGGTGAGGAGGGGTACGGCGCTCCCGCGCGGGCCTGGCCGGGCCGCGCGGGAGCCGGGTGGCTAGAGGCGCTTGGCGCTGCGCAGCGCCTTGGCGTAGTAGCCGTTGCCGTCGAGGCGGGACGTGCCGCCCTTGTCGCCGATGGTGGGGCCGTTGACCTCTTCGCGGCTGGAGATGAATATCTTGTGGCCCTCGGCGTCGTGGCCGAGGAAGATCCCCACGTGGTCGAGGCGCTCCTTGGTGCGGGCGTCGAGCTTGAAGAAGACCAGGTCGCCGGGCTGGACCACATCGATCGTCTTCGGGCGGTCGGTGGCACCCACGCCCTTGAGCGGGATGACGGGCGCGCCGAGCTTGCCGCGGGCCATGCCGTTGGCGGTGCGGGGCAGGCCGTCGCCGGTGGTGTCGCTCGCCATCAGCGGGAAGCGGGCGCGGTAGCCGAAGACGGTCCGGATGAAGCCGGAGCAGTCGATGGCGCGGGCCCGCTTGGCCTCGGGCTGGATCGTGGTGCCGTCGCGGAAGGTGTACGGGATGCCGAGGTAGTCGTAGAAGTCGGACTGCTCCTCGCGCAGGTCGTTGCCCTCGCTGCCGGCCGGGTTCAGCGGCCCGAAGCTGGCGTCACCGGCGTAGGAGATGCCCTCGTCGTCCTTCTTGACGGGCGCGCCCTCCACGTACTGGAACGCCATCGCGAAGAGGTCGTCCTCCTCGCTGCCCGCGAACTCCTTGAACCAGTCCTTGAACCACTTCTCCTTCTCCGCGCCCTTGCGCCACACCTCCGGCATCAGCCGCACCCAGTCGTCGGTGACGACCTTCGACTTGGTCTGGCTGGGCTCGGCGAAGGTACGGCTCGGCCCGGACAGGGTCGCCGTGCGGGCGCCGTCGGTGAACGAGGCGAGGACCTTGCCGTCCTCGGTGCGCAGGACGGAGCGGTCGGGGTTGCGCAGCCGCTCCCACTTCTGCTTCCCGTCGGCCTGGCCGGTGCCGTTGGTCAGGTCCGGGGTGTCGGTGACGGCCTGCACCGTCGGCGTCTTGTCCTTCTCGTCCTTGCGCAGCTCGACGGTCAGGTAGGTGCTGCCCGCGAGCAGGGCGAGGACGGTGACGGCGTGGACTGCGGGGCGCTTCTTCTTGGGCGGCATGTGTGGCTCCGGTAAGTCAGGCGGAGGGCATGAAGCCGAGGAGGATCCCGGCCGTGAGGACGACATAGGCCATGAGGGTCACCGAGCCGGTGGCGAGCAGGGTGGGGCCCTTGGGCTGACGGACCAGCTGGTAGGCGATCAGGCCCGGCACGATGAAGCCGAGGGTCTGGTTGCTGTACATCAGCGGGAACTCGATCGAGAGCACGATCATCACGGTGGCCTGGAGCACCACGCCGGTGAGCACGACCGCGGCGAACAGGCGCTTGCCGTAGAGGATGACGAACTTCTGCATCAGCAGGGTGCAGACGTACGTCAGGACGGTGACGCCGACCACCATGGCGGCGCGCTGGAGGTCCTCGACGAGGGTCAGCGCGAGCCAGCCCGGCGTGATCATGCCGCCGGGCGACAGGTTGGTCGTCAGATAGCAGACGAGCGAGAACAGCAGCCCGAGCGCGATGCCGACCGCGGCGATCTCGGGGGTGAGGACGGACGGGATCAACGCTGCTCTCCTGGGCTGTGCCACTGCTGGGTTTCATCCGCGGCGGGCGGGGCGGGCGGGACGCGCGGCTCGAACAGGCCGCGGGGGGCGGGAGGTTGGGACGGGTCCTCGGGGTGCGGCGCGTGCGGCGCGCGGTAGGACTCGTGCGGCGCGTACTGCTCGTGCGCGCCCTGGGGCTGGTGCGGGGCGTGCTGGTGGTGCTGCGAGTGCTGGCCGTAGTGACCCTGCTGGCCGTGGTGCTCGTGCGGGGCCTGCTGGTGCTGTTGGCCGTACGCGTCGTAGGTGACCGACGTGTCGTACGACGCCTGCTGTGCCGCGTACGGTTCCTGCGCCGCGTACTGCCCCTGGCCCTGCTGGTACGCGCCCTGCCCCGCGTAGGGGTCCTGCGCGGCCTGGGCGTCGTACTGCGGGTAGGGCTGCTGTGCGGTGCGCTGCACGGGGATGGGCGGCACCGGGACCATCCGGTGCGATCCCGTGTTCGTGTACCGCGACTCGTACGCCTCCGGGTAGTGCTGGTACGGGTCGATGTGCGGCTCGTACAGCTGGTGGCTGCCGGTGGTCTCGTTGGCGGACTCCCCCGCCGGGGCCGCCGGGGTCGCCGGGTCCTCGCTCTCGTCGGCGGGGAGCTCGGCGAGGTGCTCGAGGAGCAGCTCGCCCTGGCCGTGGATGTTGCCGATGGCCACGAGCGAGGAGTCGGCGCCGAGCTGCCCGAGCAGCTGGCCCATGAACTCCTCCGGGTCGCGCCGGTCGCCGCCGAGGTCCACCGCGCGCGAGCGCCAGTCGGCGGGGATCGCGTCGATGGCGGACTTGGCGGGGTGGCCGATGACGAAGACCTTGTCCGGCTGCAGGTCCGGGATGATCTCGCCCATCTGGCCGTTGCGCTCGACGCGGTCGGGGCGGCAGTTGATGACGACGTTCAGCGGCCGGTGGATGGCGCCGAGGTCGAGCAGCTGGTTGATGTTCATCAGCGTCGACTCGGGGTCGTTGGCCGCGAAGACGTTGGCGAAGCGGAGCTTCTTGCCCTCCTCGGTGACGTACCGCTCGACGGAGAGGACACCGGGGTCCGGCGGCGCGTCGTACATGCCCTGGAGGGCGACCTCGCGGCCGACGCCGAGGAGTTCGGCGACCTTGAGGGCGATCGACACGTTCTCCTTGAAGGTGAACCAGCTGAAGCCGCGCAGCTCCTCGTCGCTGACCGTCTCCGGGTCCGCGTAGATCAGCTCGCAGTTCCGGGCGTCGGCCTCCTCCTTGAGGATCGCGAAGCGGTCCTTCTCGGCGGTCACGCAGATGCCGTTCTCCGGCATCGAGCGGGACAGGGAGCGCGCCACGTCGTCCAGGGTCGGGCCCATCTCGGCGAGGTGGTCCTCACGGACGTTGCAGAGCACGCCGATGGTGGAGCGGATCAGCTTGGACTGGTTGATCTCCTGGAGCGCCGGCATGACCGCCATGCACTCGATGACCAGCGCGTCCGGGTTGTACGCGGCGGCGCGCCGCACGATGCCGATCTGCTCGACGACGTTGGCGATGCCGAACTTGCGGTAGACCGGCTCCTCGGTGGCGTCCGGGTGGATGAACCGGGCCGCGGTGCCGGTGGTCTTGGCGACCGTGGTCAGGTCGCCGCCGCGCAGGGCGCCCGCGCACAGGCGGGTGATGGAGCTCTTGCCGCGGATGCCGTTGACCAGCACCCGCGACGGTATGTGTTCCAGGTTGGTGAAGTGCCGTCGCTGCTCGATCACGCCCGCGACCAGCAGGACGGCGCAGCACACCACCAGGACGGTGTAGAGGAAGAGCACAGCGGTTCAGTTCCTTCCGGCGAGGCCGGCACTCGCGCCGTCCCGCTTGCGCTGCGTGCCCGACGGCAGCTGCTGCCTGATCAGTTCGAGGCTGCGCGTGACGGCACCGACCTCGTCGTGATGGACCGGGTACAGGACGGTCTTGCGGTCGCCGTCGGCCAGTGCCTCGGCCTGGTCGGCGAGCTTGCGCAGCGGCCGCACCACGATGATGTGCAGCCAGCCGAGGCAGGCCGCGGCCGCCGTGATGCCGAGCATGCCCGCGAGGACCGTGCGGTTCTGCAGGGTGTACTCGGGGATCTCGAGGTTCGACGCGGGCTGCCAGCTGACCACGGACCAGCCGAGCTGCTCGGCCGCGCCGCCGCCGGCGAACGGGGCCGCGGCCGCGATCTGGATGTCGCCGCCGTCGCGGTACAGCACACCGCTGGGGCGCGGCTTGCCGCCGACCTTCTGGCCGGTGCCCTCGACGAGCCCGTTGAGGCGGCCGCTGGGCAGCCCCTGGAACTCGCGGTAGCCGTTGTTGCCGCCGAGCACCCGGCGCTTGGCGTCGACGACGCGGACCTCGCCGAGGCCGGGGCGCTTGAGCAGCGAGTTCAGGAACTCGATACGGAACTCGCCCACCACGGCGGCGCCTTGGCGGCCCGGCACCTCGGCGGTGCCGATGATGACCGGCTCCTTGCCGTCGTCGTCGATCACCCGGACCGCGTCGTCGGACGGCTTCTCACCGGAGGGGCTGCGCGGGTCGTCGCCCGCCTTGGAGAGGACCTTGCCGTCCTTGTCGAGGACGTACAGCGAGCGATAGCGGGAGTGCTGGTTGCGGGTGCTCTCCAGGACCTTGTCCATGTCCGCGGGGTCGGTGCGGGCACCGATGAGGGACGCGAGCGAGGTGAGGTCGGCGTGGCCCTCGTTGAGGGCGCGGCGGACCCGGTCGGAGAGGGTGTCGGTGCGCTCGCGCTGGTCGTTGACCATCTGCTGCGGCACCTGGACGGTGTCCCCGGCGCGGTTGAGGAGCAGCAGCAGCGGCGCCGACCAGACGAGCAGCAGCACACCGGCGACGGCGAGCAGGGTCCGGCTGCCGAGCCCCTTGCGCTTGGCCGGGGTGGCCTTGGCCGCCGGTTCGCCGTTCAGCTGGCGGCGCAGCCGTTCCAGGGCGCCGCCGATGCGGGCGGCCTCGCCGTGCTTGGGCACGGACACCGGCCGGCCGAGGTCGCCGCGGGTGAGTCTGCGGCTCTCCAGGAACAGCCGGACGATCGGGCGCTGCACGGTGCGCAGGAGCAGGAAGACGGTGAGGCCGCCGATGAGGAGGAGCGCGCCCGCGGCGAACAGGCCGAGGGCGGAGCCCTTGGTGCGCTTGGCGTCCTCGGCGACCGGCACCATGGAGACGACGCTGAGGCCGAGGCGGGTGGCCACGGTGGACTCCCCCGCCTCCGGTGCGGCGAGCGAGGCGTAACCGGCGATGGACCGCTCACCGAGGTGGCGGTCGCCGACCAGATGGCCGCTGACACCGAGATAGCCGCCGGAGCCGGGCTCCTTGGCCAGGATCGGGTGGCTGCGGGACTTCTTCGCGGCGGTCTCGGCGAACGCCTTGAGCTGCTTCTCGGAGGCCTTGACCTCCGCTCGTTCCTGGTCGGTGCTGACCTGCTCGGGAGCGGGGATGCCGTCGGTGCTCAGCACCTTGCCGTCGTCGCCGACGACGGCGATGGAGCGGAAGTTGCCGAGGCTGATGCCGGGGAAGCGCAGGCTGCTCGATGCGACCAGGAGCTGCTGCGGCTGTCCCTTCCAGGCGAGGACGGCGAAGGCGAGCAGCCGGGTCTCGCCGCTCTCCAGGCGCACCATGCGGGGCGCGAGGCCGTCCTCGTCGGACAGCTTGGCGCGGTCGATCGCGGCCAGCGGCACGTTCTCGCCGCGGGCGGCGAGGAGCTTGCCCGAGCGGACCTCCATGACCGCGGTGCCCATCCACTTCTGGTACACGCTGCTGATCTTGTCGAGCACGGCGTCGGCGGGCACCGGGTCGGACGCGTTGAACAGATCCGCGGTCCGGGTGAGGTCGGTGACGCTCTCGTCGATCGAGGCGCGCAGGGCGATGGCGCCGTCCTCGGCGAAGTGCTGCTGGGACGACTTGACTGCCTTGGGGACGGCTTCCTGGCCGACGCGGCCAAGAGTGAGGGCGGTGACGCCCGCCAGGGCAAGGAGCAGGACCGACAACACGGCGATCGGGGGGCGGATGCCTCCGATCAGTGACATGTCGGTCCTTCGGCGGACCTTGTGCCGCCGCTTCGTGGGCGAAGCGGCCAAGGGGGTGCTCCTCTCCTGGAGTGACACAGCGAGTGACACTGATGTGACACGGGGTGTGGGTGTCGCGCCGCGGCGCGCGCGGGCGCACGGGTGCGATCTGGAATGTCATGACCCATGACGGGTCCGGATGGATGTACGAGAGTAGCGAGATGTGAGCTACGTCAAAGATCCACTTCCGGCATCCTTCACAAGGCCGCCGGACGGTTCACCTGGAGTTCCGCGGAATTTCTCAGTCCGGCAACGTCTCCAGGGGCTTGAGGCCGTCCTTGCTCGCGCCGCGGTTGAGCAGCGTGCCCTGGGTGCGCTCGAACGCGAGGCGGTAGCGGGCGCGTTGCTGGGTGGTGAGGCCCTTGTCCGCGCGCAGCGCGCTGGCCACGTCGAGCAGCCGGTGGTCCTTGACCGCGCCCTTGGGCAGCGCGCCGCCGTCCTCGTCGGGCTCCGGCGGGATCTCCGTGAACGTGGGCGCGTACTTGGCGTTGACGTCCCAGTCGTCACCGTTCTTGCGGAACTCGAACCAGCCGATGACGCCTTCCTCGGTCAGTCCGCTGGGCGCGTCGTGCCGGGCGATCTGGTTGCCGAGGCCATACGCGATCCAGGTGCCGTCGATCTTCTCCATCGGCTGCACGACGTGCGCGTGGTGGCCGATGACGAGGTTGATCCCGGTCTCCTTGGCGATCCTGCGGCCGAGTTCGACCTGCTGGGCGGCGGCGTTGGGCTGGTGCTCCTTGCCCCAGTGGATGCTCAGGATCACGACGTCGGCGCCCGCGGCGCGGGCCTTCTTCTCGGCCGCGGCGATCCGGTCGAAGTCGGTGAGGTTGGCGAGCCACGGCTTGTCCTTGGGGACTTCGCGGCCGTTGAAACCGAGGGCGAAGGCGATCTGGGCGACCTTGACGCCCTTCACCTTGGTGATGAGGGGCTTGTCGGCCTCCGCCTTGTTCCGTGCCGTGCCGGTGTGGCGCAGGCCCGCCTTGTCGAGGGCGTCGAGGGTGCGGGTGACGCCTTCGGGGCCGTGGTCGAGACTGTGGTTGGAGACGCTGGAGCACTGGTCGTAGCCGACGTTCTTGACGGCGGTGGTGATCTGCGGCGGGACCACGAAGTCCGGGAAGCCCTGGAACGGGCCGCCGGGTGCGCCCACGACCGGCTCGAAGTGGCAGATGCCGAGGTCGGCCTTGCTGATCACCGGCTTGATGCCGGCCATCATCGGGTCGAAGTCGATGCCCTTCTCACCCTTGCCCGTCACCTTGCCGTCCTTGCGGGCCTGCTCGGTGAGTTCGGGGTGGATGAGGATGTCGCCCGCGGCGGCGACGGTGAAGGTGGGCTCGCCGTCGGCGGCGTCGCCGTCGTCGTCGCCGAAAGGACCGCAGGCGGTGCCCGCGAGCAGGACGAGCGAGGCGGCGCAGGTCGATATGAGCCTGCGAGAAGGACGTGTCATCACGAGGCTATCTTTATACAACCATGACTCACCCTCCAATTCGGTCGATAACAAACGCAAAGCGGCGCAGGGGTCTTGTGGCGCTTGCCATCGTCCTGGCGAGCGTGTTGTGCCTCACACAGTGCTCTTCGGCGTCGGACAGCGAGAAGCCGCGCTCCGGGTGGGCCGACCGCTCCCCCGACCGCCGCCCGTCGGCCGACCGCTCCCCGGAGGGCCGGGAGCCGTCCGCGACGCCGTCCCCCTCGGCCACGTCGTCGCCGTCGTCCGGCGGCCGCGTCCGGGCCGACCTGGAGCGCCGGGTCACCGCGTACACCTCGGGCTTCTCCGAGGACAGCGGCTACCGCCGCCCCTCCGCCCGGGACCGGCGCACCGTCGCCGAGGGCGTGGCCCTGCTCCTTGACCGGCACCGCTCCCGGGCCGAACGCCGCCTGGCCGACGTCGACTTCCGGGTGCGCACGGTCACCGACACCGAGTCCGGGCGGCGCTACGCCGAGGTGTCCGACCTGTCCGAGGACGCCTCCGCGCCGCGCGGCTGGGGCCGGATCTATGTGGACCTCGACTCCCCGATCCGCTGGTCCGTGCAGGTCCCCCACCCCGTCGCCGACCGCCACACCGAACGGCTCGGCGCCGCGCTCCTGAGCCGCTCCCCCGGCGGCGTCATGGTCATTGCGGGGGCACATCGCAAAGCTGGGCGCGACGACGAGGCGGACGTGGCGCACCGGCGGAAGAGCGTATTCCACGCCATCTGCGACGAGTTGGCGAAGCGCGGCGTGCCCGGCATCCAGGTGCACGGGATGGCGGACGACTCCGCCCCCAAGTACGACGTGGTCGCCTCCACGGGCAAGGGCCGCGAGGCCGTCGCCGAGGGCCGGGACCTGGCGGACGCGCTGCGCCGCCGCGGCTACGACGTATGCCGCGCCTGGGCCCGCTCCTGCCCCCTCGAAGGCCGCAAGAACGTCCAGGGCCGGGGCGCCGCCGCACAGGACACGGAGTTCCTGCACGTCGAGTTCGGCGCCCGGATCCGCGACCGCGAGCGGCATCTGCGGGCGGCGGTGTCGGCGATGGCGTCGGTGACGCGGGACTGGCGGCGGATGTAGCGCCGGTGCCCCTGAGGGCACCCAGGAGCCCTCAGGGGCACCCGCGCCCGCCCGGGGCCGCCAGGCCCCCGACCCTCCCCTCACCGCTCCCCCCGGCCCGCGGACGGCGAGCAGACCCACGCGGAGACGGAGACTGCCCCGGCCGTCCGCCCCGAGGGCAGGATTTGCAGGGCGAATGTGCCCGAAAGGGCAGCGGGGCGAGGGACTCGAACGGCACGGCCGGGACAGCGTCCGGCCCCGTGCGCTCCCCTCCGAAGGGACCACACGGGGCCGGGCGACCGACGCGGCTACGACTCCTTGCCGTCGCGGCCCGGTGGCCGCAGCACCTCGCCCACCGCCGTCTCCTGCTGCCGTCCCAGGCGGCTGTGCGAGCGGCTGTAGAGGAAGTAGACGACGACGCCGAGCGCCATCCACCCGGCGAACCGGACCCAGGTCTCGGCGGGCAGGTTGAGCATCAGCCACAGCGAGGCGCCGACGGACAGGATCGGCAGGAAAGGCACCCACGGCGTGCGGAAGGAGCGGTGCAGGTCGGGGCGCGTCCTGCGGAGGATGATCACGCTGATCGCGACGATCACGAAGGCGAACAGGGTGCCAATGTTGACCAGCTCGGCGAGCTCGCTCAGCGGGGTGAACCCGGCGAGCACCGCGATGATCACGCCGAGCAGGATGGTCGGCCGGTAGGGGGTGTGGAAGCGCGGGTGGACGCGGGAGAAGAAGCGCGGAAGGAGTCCGTCGCGGCTCATCGCGAAGAACACCCGGGTCTGGCCGAGCAGCAGGATCATGCAGACCGTGGTCAGGCCGACGGCGGCGCCGAAGCTGATGAAGCCCGCGTACCAGGGGTGCCCGGTGGCCTTGAAGGCGTCGGCGAGCGGGGCGTCCACGGAGAGCTCGCTGTAGTGCTGCATGCCGGTGACGACGATCGACACGGCCACGTAGAGCGTGGTGCAGATGAGCAGGGAGCCGAGGATGCCGCGCGGCATGTCCCGCTGCGGGTTCTTGGTCTCCTCGGCGGCGGTGGCCACGATGTCGAAGCCGATGAAGGCGAAGAAGACGACGGAGGCGGCGGTGAAGATGCCCATCACGCCGAAGTTGCCCGGAGCCCAGCCGAACATCAGCTGGATCAGCGGGGAGTGCAGTCCGCTGCCCGCCTCCACCTCCTGGGCCTTCGGGATGAACGGATCGTAGTTCTCGCCCTTGATGAAGAAGGCGCCCGCGACGATCACGACGAGGACGACGAGGACCTTGATCGCGACGACGAGGGAGGTGATCCGCGCGGAGAGCTTCATGCCGAGGACCAGGATGAAGGTGAGCACCAGGACCAGGGCGGCGGCCAGGATGTCGAAGCCGAAGCCGTCGGCGCCGTCCCGGCCGCTGAGCGCCTCCGGCAGCTGCCAGCCCGCGTTGTCGAGCAGCGAGGCGATATAGCCGGACCAGCCGACGGCGACCACCGCCGTGCCGAGCGCGAACTCCAGGACGAGGTCCCAGCCGATGATCCAGGCGGGCAGCTCACCGAGGGAGGCGTACGAGAACGTGTACGCGGACCCCGCCACCGGGAGCGTGGAGGCGAACTCGGCGTAGCAGAGCGCCGCGAGGGCGCAGACGACCCCGGCGACCACGAAGGCCAGGGCGACCGAGGGACCGGCGTTGTTCTTGGCGACCGTGCCGGTGAGGACGAAGATGCCGGTGCCGATGATGACACCGACGCCGAAGACGGTCAGATCCAGCGCGGACAAGGATTTCTTGAGCGCGTGTTCTGGTTCCTCGGTGTCGAGGATGGACTGCTCGACCTTCTTCGTCCGGAAGAGGGTGCTGCTCACGGCGTACCTCCCACGCTTGTCGTCCTCGACATGATCGAGAGGGCACGTTCTGCTTATGCCCCGACGCGGGTGGATTCACGCAAATGGGCCGGTTTCACCACTCTTCACGGTGGTGAAACCGACCCATCCGGACACATCGGTCGTTAACGTCGTCCTCGTACGTCAGCCGCGCACGTCACGTACGTCAGTCGCGGGCGGGCTCCACGGAGTCCACGCCCGTGGCGTCGCGTCCGGTGGGGGTCCCCCCGCTCGAACGAAGTGAGGAGTGGGGGAGGCCGTCGAGCTTGGCGACCAGACCCGTCACCTGGCGGGCGATGTCCGGGGCCGTCAGGCCGATCTCCGCCATGACCTCCTTGCGCGACGCGTGGTCGAGGAAGCGCGGCGGGATGCCGAAGTCGCGCAGCGGCACGTCCACGCCCGCGTCCCGCAGGGCCTGGGCGACGGCCGAGCCGACGCCGCCCGCGCGGGAGTTGTCCTCGACGGTGACGACGACGCGGTGCTGCTCGGCGAGCGGCGCCATCGCCTCGTCGACCGGCTTGACCCAGCGGGGGTCGACGACGGTGGTGGAGATGCCCTGCTTGTCGAGCAGGTCGGCGATCTCCAGGCACATCGGGGCGAGCGCGCCCACGGAGACGAGCAGCACGTCGGGGCGGCCGGTGTCCGGCTTGCGCAGCACGTCCATGCCGCCGACCTTGCCGACGGCCTTCACCGCGGGGCCGACGGCGCCCTTGGAGTAGCGCACGACGGTCGGCGCGTCGTCGACCTCGACGGCCTCGCGGAGCTGGAGGCGGACCTGGTCGGCGTCGCGGGGCGCGGCGATGCGCAGGGTCGGCACGCACTGGAGGATCGACATGTCCCACATGCCGTTGTGCGAGGCGCCGTCCGTGCCGGTGACGCCCGCGCGGTCCAGGACGAAGGTGACGCCGCACTTGTGCAGGGCCACGTCCATCAGGAGCTGGTCGAAGGCGCGGTTGAGGAAGGTCGCGTACACCGCGAAGACGGGGTGGACACCGCCGGAGGCGAGGCCTGCGGCGCTGACGGCGGCGTGCTGCTCGGCGATGCCGACGTCGTAGACCCGGTCGGGGAAGGCCTTGGCGAACTTCTGCAGGCCGACGGGCTGGAGCATGGCCGCGGTGATGGCGACGATGTCGTCCCGCTCGTGGCCGAGCTTGACCATCTCCTCGCCGAAGACGGACGTCCAGTCCATGCCGCCCGCGGCGATCGGAAGGCCGGTGTCGGGGTGGATCGGGCCGATGCCGTGGAAGTGGTCGGCCTCGTCCTCCTCGGCGGGTTTGTAGCCGCGGCCCTTCTCGGTGATGCAGTGCACGATGACCGGGCCGCCGAAGCGCTTGGCGCGCTGCAGGGCGGACTCCAGGGCCTCGATGTCGTGGCCGTCGATGGGGCCGACGTACTTCAGGCCGAGGTCCTCGAACATGCCCTGCGGGGCGATGAAGTCCTTCAGGCCCTTCTTGGCGCCGTGCAGCGTCTCGTACAGCGGCTTGCCGACGACCGGCGTGCGCTCCAGGAGGTCCTTGCCGCGGGCCAGGAAGCGTTCGTAGCCGTCGGTGGTGCGCAGGGTGGCGAGGTGGTTGGCGAGACCACCGATGGTGGGGGCGTAGGAGCGCTCGTTGTCGTTGACGACGATGACGAGCGGGCGGTCCTTGGCGGCCGCGATGTTGTTCAGCGCTTCCCAGGCCATGCCGCCGGTGAGGGCGCCGTCGCCGATGACGGCGACCACGTGGTCGTCCTTGCCGCGCACCTCGTTGGCCTTGGCGAGGCCGTCGGCCCAGCCGAGGACGGTGGAGGCGTGGCTGTTCTCGATCACGTCGTGGTCGGACTCGGCGCGCGAGGGGTAGCCGGACAGGCCGCCCTTGGCGCGCAGCTTGGCGAAGTCCTGGCGGCCGGTGAGCAGCTTGTGGACGTAGGCCTGGTGGCCGGTGTCCCACAGGACCTTGTCCTTCGGCGACTCGAAGACGCGGTGCAGGGCGATGGTCAGCTCGACGACACCGAGGTTGGGGCCGAGGTGACCGCCGGTCTTGGAGACAGCGTCGACGAGGAAGCCGCGGATCTCGTTCGCCAGCTGGTTGAGCTGTTCCGGGCCGAGCAGGTCCAGATCGCGCGGTCCCGTGATGCGGGTCAGCAGCGGCACCCGTGCCTCCTTGCAGTAGAGCGTGTAGCGCTGTTCGAGCATTGCCGGGCCTGTCGAGTCTAATGTTCCGCCGCTGACGGCGTAGTCCGGGCCAGGGGTCCCGCGTCACGCGATCGGCTGTAAATCGACTGGTACGACCGGGGGCGGCCCGGAAATCCGACCCTTCGGACGGGAACGCATGTTCCCATTCGGCGACATGCCCGTGCCCGGTACCGGAATGACCGGTACCGGGCACGGACACGCGTGATCAAGCATGGACCTGCGCGGTCAGGCGCGGCCCGCGGACTTCTGGGTCTTGCGCGAGACCGAGTCGATCACGACGGCGGCGAGCAGCACCGCGCCGGTGATCATGTACTGGATCTCGTTGGGCATGCCCTCCAGGTTCAGGCCCTGCTGGATCGACTGGATCACCAGCATGCCGAGCATGGCGGACCAGATCTTGCCGCGGCCGCCGAAGAGGCTGGTGCCGCCGATGACGGCCGCCGCGATCACCATCATCAGGGTGTTGCCGGCGCCGAGGCTCTTGGTCGCGCCGCCGGAGAGGCTCGCGATGAAGAGCCCGCCGAAGGCGGCGAGCATGCCGGAGATCGCGAACACGGTGATCCGCACCCGGTCGACGTTGATGCCCGCGCGGCGCGCCGCCTCCGCGTTGCCGCCGACCGCGAAGACCTGGCGGCCGAAGGTGGTGCGGCGGGCCACGAAGTCCGCGATGACGAGCACGGCGAGGAAGAGCACCAGGGCCAGCGGCAGCCCGCGGGCGCCCTCCGGCTCGTTCAGGAAGTACGCGGCGACGAAGGCGAGGACCGCGAGCAGGCCGGTGCGCAGCAGGATCTCGCTGAGCGGACGCGAGGGCAGCTCGGCGTTCTTGCGGCGGCGGGCGTCCAGGTACTGGGAGGCCCCGTAGGCGAGCACGGCGATCAGCGCGAGGCCGTACGCGGCGGCCTTGTCGGCGAAGAAGTGCGTGGTCAGGTCCTCGACGACGGAGCCGGTGGGCGTGTTGATGCTGCCCTCCTTGCCCATCAGCCAGATCTGCAGACCGCTCCAGCCGAGGAAGCCCGCCAGGGTGACCACGAAGGCCGGTACGCCGATCTTGGCGAAGAAGAATCCGTGCAGCGCGCCGATCACCAGGCCGGAGCCGATGGCCACGACCACCGACAGCCAGTCGCCCCACCCGTGGGTGACGCTCAGGACCGCCCAGACGGCGGCACCCACACCGGCGACGGAGCCGACGGACAGGTCGATCTCGCCCAGCAGCAGCACGAAGACGATGCCGACCGACATGATGCCGACGCCGGAGGTGAACACCGCGATGTTGGCGAGGCTGCTCGCGGACAGGAACTTGTCGTTCTGGAGCTGGAAGACCAGGGCGATGACGATGAGGCCGACGACGACGGGCAGCGAGCCCAGCTCACCGCCGCGGACCTTGCGGACGAACTCCGTCCAGTAACCGGCGAAGCCCTGCTCGCGCACCAGCAGGCGCGGGTCGACGGCCGCGGCGGGGGTCGCGGACGGCTCGGCGTCCACGATGCCGCCGGTGGCCGCCTCGACCTTGTCGGTGTCGGGGGTCTTGGCGAGGTCGCTCACTTCGCGCCCTCCTTCGTTGCCGTGGCCGTGCGCGCCCTGCGGCGGGTGACGGCGTTGTCCGTGGCGCCGGTGATGGCGGCGATGACTTCCTCGGGCGAGGTGTCGGCGACCCGGAAGACGCCGTTGTTGCGGCCGAGGCGAAGCACCGCGACCCGGTCGGCGACGGCCTGCACGTCGGCCATGTTGTGGCTGATGAGGATCACGCCGTGGCCGCGCTCGCGCAGCCGCTCCACCAGGTCCAGGACCTGGGCGGTCTGCTCGACGCCGAGGGCGGCGGTGGGCTCGTCGAGGATGACGACCTTGGGATCGCCGACCAGCGCGCGGGCGATGGCGACAACCTGCCGCTGGCCGCCGGAGAGGGCGGCGACGGGGATGCGGACGCTGGGGATGCGGATGGACAGCGTGTCCAGGAGGACCCGGGCGCGCTTCTCCATCTTGATCTCGTCCAGGACGCTGGCGCTCTTCAGCTCGCTGCCGAGGAAGAGGTTGGCGACGACGTCGAGGTTGTCGCAGAGCGCGAGGTCCTGGTAGACGGTGGCCACGCCGAGGCCCTGTGCGTCGTGGGGGCGGCCGATGCGGACCTCCCTGCCCTCCCACTCGATGGCGCCCTCGTCGATGGGGTGGACCCCGGAAATGGTCTTGACGAGCGTGGACTTGCCGGCGCCGTTGTCGCCGACGAGGGCGACCACCTCACCGGCGTGGATCTCGAGGTCTACGTCCGTGAGCGCCTGGACGGCGCCGAACCGCTTGGAGACCCCGCGCAACGCCAGCACGGGCGTAGCGGACACGTGAATCATCTCCTTCGCCGCCTTCAGGGGCGGGGATGGTGGTGCGCGCGGGCGGCACGGACCCCGTGCGGGGGAACACGGGTGCGTGCGGCACGCAGGACAAGGTGCCCGGTGCCCGCCCTCCGACTGCGGGGCGGAATGGAGCGGGCGGACACCGGACCGCTGGGGAAGGTGTCTCGCGGCCCGCGGGCCGCGTCAACACCTTGAACCTGACCGGGAGTTACTTGATCCCGGCCTCGTCGCAGGCCTTCTTGAACTGCTTGGTGCAGATGTCGCTGGCCTTGTACACCTTGTCCTTGACGATGGTGCCCGCCACCTCGTCCTTGGTGATCGCCTGGGCGTCGTACAGCTTGGCGGGGATGCCCTTGTAGTCGCCGCTGAGCGAGTTGACCTTGCGGTCGGTCAGGTCGTCGATCTTCTTGTCCTTGAGCAGCCGCACCGCGATCTCGGCGGTGGTCTCGGCCTCCGGCTTGATCTGCTTGTAGATCGTGAAGGCCTGGTCGCCGCTCAGCAGGCGCTGGATGCCGGCGAGCTCCGCGTCCTGGCCGCCGACGGGGACGTCGATGCCGCGCTGCTTGAGGGCGGTGATGATGCCGCCCGCCATGCCGTCGTTGGCGGAGTAGACGCCGTCGATGCCGTCCTTGCCGAGCTTGTCGATGGCGGCGGCCATCTTCTTGTTCGCCTCGTCCGGGGACCAGTCCGGGATGTCCTGCTCGTACGCGACCTTCTTGACGTTCTTGTCGAGCACCGAGTGGGCGCCCTTCTTGAAGAAGGGGGCGTTCGGGTCGGTCGGGGAGCCGTTGATCATGACGACATTGGAGTCCTTGGCGTCGGAGCCCAGCGCCTTGACGAGTGCGCCGCCCTGGAGGCGGCCGATCTTCTCGTTGTCGTAGCTGACGTAGGCGGCCAGCGGACCCTCGGCGAGCCGGTCGTACGCGACGACCTGCACGTCTTCCTTCTTGGCGCGCTCGATCCAGCCCTTGGTGGACTTGTAGTCCACCGAGTCCAGGATGATCACCTTGACGCCCTGCGTGATCAGCGCGTCGAACTGCTTCTTCTGGGTCTCGATGTCCTGCGCGGCGTTGTTGTACTTGACCTCACAGTCGCTGCACAGCGACTTGATCTTCGCCTCCATGATGGGGCGGTCGAAGGTCTCGTAGCGGGTGGTCTTGTTCTCCGGAAGGAGCAGGCCGATGGTCTTGCCGTCGCCGCCGCTGCCCTTGTCGTCGCCGTCACCGGCCTCGCCGCACGCGGCCAAGGCCAGCGCCATGGAAACGGTGACGGTGCCTATGCCGACGCGGCGCGTCAATGCGTTCATTTGGGGGTGCCTCCCTGACGTGGCCGCGTCGCTGCGGCCGAGGTGGCTCGAAGTCAACTCGGCCGCCCGACACGCGTCAAGGAGTAAATCCTTAACGAGATGACAACGGTGCCATGCGTTATCTAAGTGAAGGCGGGTGTGGCAGCAGGCAGACTCTCGTCCAAAAGGGTTGAATCTCCCATCTCGCTGAGCGCGAGGGCGAGCGCCCCCAGGACCTCGGCGCGCGAGCCAAGTGCCCCCGGAAGCACGGAGAGTTGACGGGCCGCGCTGGGGATGGCGTACCGCCCCACGGACTCCCTGATCGGCGCGAGCACCAGCTCCCCGGCCTCGGCGAGGGCACCGCCGAGGACGACCCTGCTGGGGTTGAGGAGGTTGCACAGGTTCGCGACACCGCTGCCGATGTGCCGGCCGACGTCGGAGATCACCCGGCGGCAGCCCGGGTCCCCGTCGCGGGCGAGGGCGACCACGCGCTCCATGGTCAGGTCGGTGCCGTGGCTGGACTGGAGCAGCGGCAGGACGTACCGGGCGGCGGCGAAGGTCTCCAGGCAGCCGCGGTTGCCGCAGCGGCAGACGGGGCCGGACTCGTCCAGGGTGATGTGCCCGATTTCTCCCGCTGTGCCGCCCGGCCCCCGGTAGATCCGGCCGCTGATCACCAGACCGGCGCCGACGCCGCTCGCGACCTTGATGTACGCGAGGTCCTTGACCCCGCGGCCGCTGCCCCAGACCAGCTCGCCGAGCGCGCCGAGGTTGGCGTCGTTGTCGACGTGCACGGGCACCCCGAGCCGCTCGTTCAGCTCCTCGGCGGGCTTGGTGCCCGCCCAGCCCGGCAGGATCGCGGTGGAGCCGAGCGTGCCGGACTCCACGTCGATGGGCCCGGGCACGCCGAGGCCGACGCCCGCGACCTTGGTGCGGTCCACGCCGGTCGCCTCGATCAGCTTGCCGACGAGCCGCTCGGCCCGGTCGAAGCCCTGCGCGGCGGAGGCGTCCACGTCCAGCGGCTCGGCCTCCTCGGCGAGCACCTTGTGGGCGAGGTTGCCTAGGGCGACCCGCAGGTGGGTGTGGCCGAAGTCGATGCCGATGACCATGCCCGCGTCCCCGCTGAGGGAGACGCTGCGGGCCCGGCGGCCGCCCGCCGAGGTGGGGGTGACCTCGACGGTGCCGCCGTCCTTCAGCTCCCGGACGATGTTCGACACCGTCGCGGCGGACAGGCCCGTCGTCCTGGCGATCTCCGCCTGCGTGAGCGATCCGGCGAGCCGTACCGCGCGTACGACCCGCTCGAGATTTGCTCGGTGCAGTGAGGACTGCGACCCCGGAGTCTCCATCGACTCATCCACTCCCGCCTATGGCGGGCGGCGCCTGCGCCGCCCGTACAAGTTGTGAACTCCAAGCTCTGCTGAAGGGGTTACCGCAGTCAAGTCCTTGACGAAAATCCAGTAGGTCACACCACACACACGAAACGCCCCGCGTGCGGGGCGTTCCCTGTGCTTGATCGCGTTCGACTACTTGATCGTGGCCGCCGTGAGGCCGGACTGCACCTGCCGCTGGAAGGACAGATAGACCACGAGGACCGGGATCATGGAGATGGTCATGCCCGCGTACAGGGCGGGCAGGTCGGTCTCGTAGTTCCCCTGGTTCATCAGGCTGACCAGGCCCTGGGCGAGCATCGAGCGGTCCGGGTCGGAGCCGCTCTGCTTCTGCATCAGGGTCAGCGGCAGGATGTACTGGTTCCACTGGCCGAGGACGTTGAAGATCCCGACGCTGATCAGTCCGGGCTTCGCCATCGGCACCATGATCTGGAAGAACACCCGGGTGTGCGAGGCGCCGTCGATCACGGCGGCCTCGTGCACGGCCGTGGGCAGGGTGCGGAAGAACGAGTGCAGATAGAACACGGTGAACGGCAGCGAGTAGGCGACGTACACCAGGATCAGCCCTTGGTACGTGTTGAGCATGCCGAGCCGGTCGACCATGAAGTACAGCGGTACGAGCGCCAGGAACACCGGGAACATCGACCCGGCGACGAAGAAGTAGTACACGAACCGGTTGCCGACGAAGTCGTAGCGGGCGAGCACGTAGGCCGCCATCGCGCCGAGCAGCATGGTGAGCGGGACGGAGATGACCATCACGATCACGGTGTTCAGGAGATAGTCGCCGACGCCCTTCTCCCAGCCGCGCTGGAAGGCGTCGAAGGTCCACTCGGTGGGCCAGGTCCAGGCGCTGGACTTGATCTGGGAGTCGGTCTTGAAGTTGCCGAGCAGGATCCAGAACAGCGGCAGGACGATCATGACCGCCCACAGCACCAGGAAGCCGTGCGAGAAGGCGTTGAGGGTCCTGCCCTCCATGCCGTCCTTGCCGGGGCCGCGGCCGCCGCCGCGCTGGCCCGGCACCTTGACCTTGGTGACCGGTGGCTGAGTCGCAGGAGCCGTCATCGCTCGCGCCTCCTTAGAACTCGATGCGGTCACGACGGCTGAGCCGCAGCGTGACGATGGACACGATCAGGGTGAGCAGCAGCATCACCACACCCATGGCGCAGGCGTATCCGCTCTTGCTGTACGTCTGGAAGTTGCGCATGAGGTACGTCGAGATGACCTCACTGCTGTGGTCGGGGCCACCGCCGAAGTCCTGCGACGTGAGGGTGGAGATGAGCAGGAACGCGTCCATGGACAGAATGGCGAGGAACACCCAGGCCGTCTGGATGGTCTCCCAGAGCAGCGGCAGGGTGACCCGGAAGAAGGTCTGGAACCGTCCGGCGCCGTCGAGCAGCGCCGCCTCGTAGATGTCCTTGGGGATGGACTGCATGGCGGCCGAGAACAGCACCATGTAGAAGCCCGCCCCGGCCCAGACCATCACGAAGACGATGCACCAGAGCACCAGGTCGGGGTCGTTGAGCCATTCCGTGGGGTTGTTCTTGTCGCCGAGGCCGACCGCCTGCAGCGTGCCGTTGATGAGGCCCGAGTCGTCGCCGCGGTAGACCGCCTTGAACAGGATGGCGAGGATCGCGATGGACAGGACCTGCGGGAAGAAGAAGATGACGCGGTAGAAGGCGGAACCCTTGACGCCGGACACACCGCCGGCTCCGCCGCGCCCGCCGACATTCACCATGAAGGCGAAGAACAGCGAGAGCAGAATCGTCAGGGTCGGCACCAGGACAAGGAGCAGGGCATTGTGCTGCAGCGCCTTGATGAAGACGTCGTCGTTCGCGAGGTCCTTGTAGTTGTCGAGGCCGACGAAATTGAAGTTCTGGGAGGCGCCGCTCCAGTCGGTGAAGGAGTAACTGATGGTCTGGAGATAGGGCCAGATCACCAGCAATACATAGAGCCCGACGGGAAGAATGAGGAACCCCGCGATGAACGGGTACTTTTTCCGATGCATAACACCCTGCTCCTGGCCTTGCCGTGACCGTGCCGAGGCGGCACCGCACCCCCGGCCGGGCCGTGGGCGGCGCCCGGCCCCGGCCGGCGGCTGACGACGACTACTTCCGCTTCGTGTCCGGGTTCTTCTCTGCTTCCTTGTCGACCGCCGCCTGGCAGCGCTCGAGCCACTTCTTGGGCGTGATGCGCTTGGCCATCAGCTCGCCGGTGGCGTTCTGAATGGCGACGTCCAGCTCGCCGTACCACTCCGAGTAGCGGAAGTTGAAGCGCTCGTCGACCGGACAGGCGTCGACGGCGGCGAGCGCGGTCTTGATGCCCGGGCGCAGTTGGACGCTCTTGTCGACGTACTCGGGGCCGATCACGGACAGCGAACTGGCCTCCTTGGCGAAGGCGGTGGCGCCCTCCTTGGAGAGCATCCGGCGCAGGAACTCAAGGCCGCCGGGGACGTTCTTCGCCTTGGACGGCACGATGAAGGGCTCGTCCGCGCCGGTGCGCAGGGCGTGCAGCTTCATCTTGGAGTCGGGCAGCAGGGGCAGCGGCAGGAACGTCATCTCGAAGTCGTCGGGCGTCTGCTTGGCCTGCTCGTTCTCCAGCCAGGAGCCCGAGGGGATGAAGACGGCCTTGTACTCGTTCCACTTGGTCTGGGCCTCGGTGTGCTCCAGGGAGTTGGTGCCCGGCATCAGCAGGCCCTTCTCCACGATCTCGTACACCGCCTCGATGGCGCGCTCGGCGGCCGGGTTGCCGACGAAGGCCTTCTTGTCGAGGTTGTCGATCGCCTTCACGGATTCCATGCCGCCGGTCTTGGCGATCAGGTCCATGATCACGATGTTCATGTAGTACGGGTACTTGCCCTGGTGGGCGAGGCCGCCGATGCCCTTGGACTTGGCGTCCTTCATGATGTCGAGCATCTCGTCCCAGGTCTTCGGGACCTTCCAACCGTGCTTCTTGAACAGCTTGTTGGAGTACCAGAGGCCCCAGGTGGCGTACACGTAGAACAGCGCGTGGAACTTGCCGCCGAAGGTGCCCTGCTCGATGGTGCCGGGCAGCATGATGTCGCGGATCTTCTTGCTCGGGTCGTCGATGGACGGCGCGTCGAGCAGCTGCGTGAGATCGGTCAGATGACCTTCCTTGTGCAGGGTGTCCAGCTTCATCTTCTTGGAGCCGGAGTCGTCGACGACGTCCGGCGGATTGCCCTTGTTGAAGCGGGGCTGGAGCTTGCCGGTGACGTCCTGCTCACCGCTGTGCGCGACCGATCCGCCGTACTTCTTCTCGTACGAGGCTTCCCACGCCTTGGCGTAGGCGTCGCCGTAGCCGCCCTTGAAGATGAAGACGTCGAGGTCGTTGTCCTTGGCGACGCCGAAGGGGTTGCCCTTGGTCTTCTTGACGGTCTTGGCCTTGTCGTTGTCACCGCCGCCGCCGGACGCGCAGGCCGAGAGGAAGCCCATCGTCGGGACGGAGATGATGCCGAGCGCGGCCGCGCGCTTGATCAGATCGCGTCGGCCGACGCCGTCGCTGCCGGGCCTGCCGGAGGTCCCAGGGGTGGATCCCATGCTCAAGTCCTCGCCTTCTTCCAGGACTCAGGCGGTGAACCGGATCCTCCCCGGCACCGCGGAGTTGTGAAGCTGGGGTTGTGCGATGGTGCGGGATGTGTCCGACGCCGGTGGAAACGGCCGCCGCGACAGGTCGGTGCGGGACGGCCCAGGGAACTCGGACGCCGACAGGTATAGTCCACTTACAGTCGGCCAAGCAAGATCGAATGCAGGTTTGGACTGCAGGCTTTTCCGAGTTGAGACCTCGCGGAGACCGGCCGCATCTCCGGTTCGGATACATGTATCTCACCGCCCCTCGGGGGCATTCGGGTACGGCGCCGGGAGCCGGTGGGGCGTCCGGCGCGGCGGCCTCACGCGCGCCATAAAAGTCCGTACCAATGAGGAATCCCGTCGGCTATTTCCCCGCCCTCCTCGGCCCCGGAACGGCGCCCGGCATTTGTGGGCACTTCGGCGAACTTCGCTCACACAAGGGCCGATTCGGGCACCATGAGCGGTATGCCGCTGACAATCAGTCACGGTGGCTGATTCATCGCGGCGCATGGGGGGGCTCATGCTGCTGACCGACAACCCGATCCCGAACGCGGACGGGGACCGCTTCGGATTCCGGACCCACGCCGACGTGCTCTGCGCGGCGATCACCGCCACCGAGGACCTGCCGCTGACCGTCGGGGTCTTCGGCCCCTGGGGCATGGGCAAGTCGAGCTTCATGAAGGTCTGCCAGGACCTGCTGGCCCAGCGCGACATCCCGACCGTGTGGTTCAACCCATGGAAGTACGACCAGAAGGACGAGATCTGGCACGCCCTGATCCAGAGCGTGCTCACCGAGATCGCCCAGGAGCTGGAGGAGCGGCGGCTGAAGGGCGACCTGGCCCTGCGCGAGCGGATGGCGGGCGCCCTGGAGACCATCCGGCGGCTCAGCCAGGCCGCCGCCTGGCTCCTCGCCCGCCGCGCCGCGGGCCCGCTCACCGCGGGCGTCCTCACCGCCGACGACGTGAACGCCGCGCAGGCCGCGCTCACCGAACCGGGCACGGAGACCTATCTGCACGTCAACCGCTTCGAGCAGGACTTCAAGGACGTGGTCCACACCTACACCGACGGCGGGCGTCTGGTGCTGTTCATCGACGACCTGGACCGGTGCAGCCCGGACGCGGCGATCACCGTCCTCGACTCCCTCAAGCTGTTCCTCGGCGAGGGGTCCTGCGTGTTCGTGCTCGCCATGGACTACCAGGTCGTCGCGGAGGCCGCCGCCCGCCGGTTCCACCGCGATGACCCGGACGAGGCCCGGGGCCGGCAGTACCTGGAAAAGCTCATCCACTTCCCGTACCACCTGCCGGGAGTCTCCTTCGAAGCCATCGTCCGGCACCTCCAGGACAAGATCGCCGACACCCAGCTCGCGGGCTCGCGGGAGCTGTGGGAGCTGGTCGAGGTCGCCTTCGAGGCCAACCCGCGCCGCGTCCGCCGCTTCGTCAACGGCCTGAACCTGACGGCCATGACCCTGCGCCTCAACCCGTCGGACCCGCCCTCGCGCAGACTCCTCCTGCACGCGGGCACCCTCCTCGCCCTGCACATGAAGCACCCCGGCTTCTTCGCGGCGCTCAAGTCCGACCCCGGCGTCTGGCGGCGCTTCGACGACACCGAGTTCTTCAAGACGGACCTGAGCGGCCAGGACGCGATGCTCTCCGCCGCGAACCCGGGAGTGCGACGGCTCCTCGCGAGGGTGTCGTTCCGGCGCGAGGGCTACGAGTTCCCCGACCCGCCGAGCCCCACCGAGATCAGGCTCCTGACCCAGGTCCTGACGGTGACCGGCGGCCTGTCGAACGGTTCGGCGGACCTGCCGACGAGCTCCGCCACCGGGGGAACCGGAGAGGGCCCCGGCCATGGCGCATGACGGGAAACACGACGTCCGGTACGCGGTCGGCCTGGACCTCGGCGACGGCGAGAGCTCCCTGTGCTGGCTGGACACCACCACGCGGGACCCGGCGAAGGTGCACGTCCGCGGCGCCGAGGGCACCGCCGTCGTCACCGCCCTGGGGCGCGTCCCCCTGGCTCCCGCCGACGCCTCGGACACCGACGCCGACCTGGGCCACCAGGTCGTCATCGGCGAGGACGCCGTGCTCGCCAGGAACTGCGTGCACTTCAGCGTCAACTTCAAGAACCGGCACCGGCACACCGACCTGCAAGCGGTGCAGTTCGCCCAGGTGTTCCTCGCGGAGTTCTTCGCCAAGCACCCCGAGGTGCACGCGGACTGCGTGGTGTACGTCGGCCACCCCGCGGGCTGGGACCGCCGCTCCGTCAAGGCCTACCTGCGCCAGCTCCGGGCCATGGACGTGCCGGTGCGCCTGGTCGCCGAGTCCCAGTCGGCCCTGGTGCACGTCCGCGACCGCCGGGCCGAGCGCGAGGGCGACGGCGGGCTCGACCGGGTCCTCGTCGTCGACGTGGGCTCCTCCACGACCGACTTCACCGTCGTGGAGGACCTGCGCCCGCGGAACCTGCCCGTGGGCGCCGAACTGGGCTGCCGCGAGATCGACGCCGCCGTCGCCCGGATCGTGCGCGCCGACTTCGAGGGCGCGGACTCCAAGGACGCGGCGCGGTTCACCGAGGAGCTGCGCCGGGACGGCGGTTCCCACATGCTGATGCTGGTGTGCCGCCGGGCCAAGGAGGCCCAGTTCACCGGCAAGGACTTCAAGGTGCAGGAGATGCAGTCCGGCTGCGCCCCCGAGTTCGTCTCTCTGGTCACCCTGAGCGTGGAGCGCCTGCGGTCGGTCGACATACCCGGGCGCGTCGTCCGGGCCCCCGGCGGCTGGGCCGACCGCTTCGCGGACATGCTGACGCAGGTGCGCGGGCTGCTCGGCGGAGTCGCCCCCGAGCTGATCGTCCTCACCGGCGGCGGCTCCCGCATGCCCGTCGTCCGCGAGCTGTGCGGCGCCGCGTTCCCGGAGGCCACCGTGGAGCACGCCGCCGAGCCCTCCCTCTCGGTGACCCGGGGGCTCGCCAGCATCGGGCGGCACAGCGCCGACGTGACCCGCTTCCGCCGCGACATCCAGGCGCTCAGGGACCGCCCGGAGTTCGAGGAGGCGATCCGTGCCGGGCTGCTCACCGCGTTCGACCAGGCCAAGAACTCCCTTCTCACCCGCCTCCTCGCCCGGGCGGACCGCCTGAACGCGGACGACGAGGACGACCTCGACGCGCTGATCCGCGAACTCACCGGCCTGGACGACGTCCTGGCCGAGCTGCGCGCCACGCTGGAGACCGCGCTGATCCCGCCGGTGCTCGACATCTGCCGCTCGTACGGCATCCGCGACGACCAGTTCACGCTCGACATCGCGCTGCCCGAGATCATCGGTACGGCCATCAGCCGCCGCATCCGCGCCCTGTGGCGGGTGCTTCGCAACTCCCAGGGGGCGCTGCACGTCGCCACGAGGGCGCCGCAGCTGGGTCTGATGCGGCTGCGGCGCGCGCTGCGCGCCGGGGCGACACCGGCGCAGATGGCCGCGCTCGTCGCCGGGATGGCCGTCATCGTCGCACTGCCGAAGGGCGCCGAACTCGCCGCCCGGCAGCTCATCAAGACCACCCTCGGCAACGCCGCGCTCGACCCCACCGAGGTGGAGCGCCTGGTCACCGATGTCGCCGAGCGGATCAGCGCGCAGATGGACGACCGCGCGCGGGAGGTGGAGCGCTTCCTGCGCTGACGTCCACAGAGCCCCCGGGAACCCCCTACAACCCCCTTGACACCACAGCCCACTTACCGCCCTACTGGACCCTGCGCAGCCACTGACAACGTTGTCCGGACAGTTGCTTGGAGGGGACTCAGGGGATGGGACACAGACCTCGGGGACACAGACCGCGCTGGGCCTCGGCCCCGCTCGCGGGCGCGGCGGGGCACCGGCGCCGATCCACCGCCGCCGTCGGCCTCACCGCCCTCGCGGTGCTCGCCGCCTCGCAGGGCGCGGCCGTGGCCGGTCCGGAGCGGGCGCCGCGGGCGGACAGGGAGTTCAGCTCCTCGTTCGAGAAGGACGACGCGCAGCCCGACTGGCTGAACACGGTCGAGACGGGCGCCGACGGCAAGAAGAAGGCCGGCGGGGTCAACGGCGGCTTCAGCTCCGGGATTCCGGGGAGCGTGAACGACCACGTCGTGGACGTGCGGGCGAGCGGTGAGAACACGGGCGCCGGGGAGACCAAGGAGAAGCTCGTCGACGGCGAGCAGTCGACGAAGTGGCTCACCTTCAAGCCCACGGGCTGGGTGGAGTTCGAGCTCGACGAGCCCGCGAAGGTGGTGACGTACGCGCTCACCTCCGCCAACGACCACCAGGAGCGCGACCCGAAGGACTGGACGCTCCAGGGCTCGACGGACGGCAAGGACTGGAAGGACCTCGACACCCGCAAGGGCGAGAAGTTCGCCAGCCCCTTCACGACGAAGAAGTACGACTTCGAGAACGCAGCCGCGTACTCCCACTACCGCCTGGACATCACCGCCAACAACGGCGCGAGCGACGCCCTGCAACTCGCCGACGTGCAGCTCTCCGTCGGCGGCAGCGACAATCCGGCCCCGCCCGACGACATGCTGAGCCTCATCGACCGCGGTCCCGCGGGCTCCCCGACCGCGAAGGCGCGGGCCGGGTTCACCGGCAGGCAGGCGCTGCGGTACGCGGGCACGCACACGGCCGGGCAGCGCGGCTTCTCGTACAACAAGGTCTTCGACGTGAACGTCGACGTGCGGCGCGACACGGAGCTGTCGTACCGCGTCTTCCCGTCGATGGCGGACGGCGACCTGGACTACGACGCCACGAATGTCGCGGTCGACCTGGCCTTCACGGACGGCACCTATCTGAGTGACCTCAAGGCCACCGACCAGCACGGCTTCCCGCTGACCCCGCGCGGGCAGGGCGATGCCAAGGTGCTTTACGTCAACCAGTGGAACGACGTCGTCGGGCGGATCGGCGAGGTCGCCTCCGGCAAGACGGTGGACCGGATCCTCGTCGGCTACGACTCCCCCAAGGGCCCCGCGAAGTTCCGGGGCTGGCTGGACGACGTGTCGCTGAAGGAGACCCCGCCCGCGAAGCCGAAGGCGCGCCCCTCCGACTACGCCTCGACCACGCGCGGCACGAACTCAAGCGGCGGCTTCTCGCGCGGCAACACCTTCCCGGCGACGGCCGTCCCGCACGGCTTCAACTTCTGGACGCCGGTGACCAACGCGGGCTCCATCAGCTGGCTGTACGACTACGCGCGCGGCAACAACGACGACAACCTGCCGACCGTGCAGGCGTTCAGCGCGAGCCATGAGCCGAGCCCGTGGATGGGCGACCGGCAGACCTTCCAGGTGATGCCGTCGGTGGCGAAGGGCACCCCGGAGGCGGACCGCGCCAAGCGGGCGCTGCCGTTCCGGCACGAGAAGGAGACGGCGAAGCCGCACTACTACGGCGTGACGTTCGAGAACGGCCTGAAGGCCGAGATGACGCCGACCGACCACGCGGCGATGTTCAAGTTCACCTATCCCGGTGATGACGCGAGCATCGTCTTCGACAACATCGAGAAGACGGGCGACACCAAGCACAACGTCGGCCTGACCCTCGACAAGGAGAAGGGCATCGTCACGGGCTACTCCGACGTGAAGTCGGGCCTGTCGACGGGCGCCACCCGCATGTTCGTGTACGGCACCTTCGACAGCCCGGTCACGGACAGCGGCAAGCTGACGGGCGGCGGCACCACGGACGCCACCGGCTACTTCCGCTTCGAGCCCGGCAAGGACCGCAGTGTCTCGCTGCGCCTGGCGACCTCCCTGATCAGCGTCGACCAGGCGAAGGCCAACCTGAACGAGGAGATCCCGGCGGGCACGTCCTTCGGCCGCGTCAAGGAGCGGGCACAGGACAAGTGGGACGACCTCCTCGGCCGCGTCGAGGTGGAGGGCGCGAGCGAGGGCCAGAAGACGTCCCTGTACTCCAGCCTGTACCGCCTCTACCTGTACCCGAACTCCGGCTTCGAGAAGGTCGGTTCGAAGCACAAGTACGCGTCCCCGTTCTCGCCGCAGACCGGCCCGGACACGCCCACCCACACCGGCGCGAAGATCGTCGAGGGCAAGCCGTACGTGAACAACGGCTTCTGGGACACGTATCGCACGACGTGGCCCGCCTACTCCCTCTTCACGCCGAAGAAGGCGGGCGAGCTCGTCGACGGCTTCGTGCAGCACTACAAGGACGGCGGCTGGACGTCGCGCTGGTCCTCGCCCGGCTACGCGGACCTGATGACCGGCACGTCCTCCGACGTGGCGTTCGCCGACGCATATGTGAAGGGCGTGGGCGGCTTCGACGCGAAGGCGGCGTACGACGCGGCGGTGAAGAACGCGACGGTCGCGCCGGACAAGTCGGGCTACGGCCGCAAGGGCATGACCACGTCGCCGTTCCTCGGCTACACCCCGTCCGAGACCCATGAGGGCCTGTCCTGGGCCCTTGAGGGATACGTCAACGACTACGGCATCGCGAAGATGGGCCGGGCGCTCTACAAGAAGACGGGCGAGAAGCGCTACAAGGAGGAGTCCGCGTACTTCCTCAACCGCGCCCGCGACTACGTGAACCTCTTCGACTCCAAGGCCGGTTTCTTCCAGGGCAAGAACAAGAAGGGCGACTGGCGCGTCCCGTCCGACAAGTTCGACCCGCGCGTGTGGGGCCACGACTACACCGAGACCAACGCGTGGGGCTACGCCTTCACCGCCCCGCAGGACTCGCGCGGCCTCGCCAACCTGTACGGCGGCCGGGGCGGCCTGGCGAAGAAGCTCGACACGTACTTCGCCACGCCGGAGACGGCCTCGCCCGAGTTCGCCGGTTCCTACGGCGGCGTCATCCACGAGATGACGGAGGCCCGTGACGTGCGCATGGGCATGTACGGGCACTCCAACCAGGTCGCGCACCACGCCGCGTACATGTACGACGCGGCCGGGCAGCCCTCGAAGACGCAGGAGAAGGTCCGCGAGGTCATGTCCCGCCTGTACACGGGCAGCGAGATCGGGCAGGGCTATCACGGCGACGAGGACAACGGCGAGCAGTCGGCCTGGTACCTGTTCTCGGCGCTCGGCTTCTACCCGCTGGTCATGGGCAGCGGTGAGTACGCCATCGGCTCGCCGCAGTTCACGAAGATGACCGTGCACATGGACAACGGCAAGGACCTGGTGGTCAAGGCCCCGAAGAACAGCGCGAAGAACGTGTACGTGCAGGGGCTGAAGGTCAACGGGAAGAAGTGGAACTCGACCGCCCTGCCGCACACCGCCATCGCCCGCGGCGGGGTCCTGGAGTTCGACATGGGCCCGAAGCCGTCCGCGTGGGGCACCGGCAAGAACGCCCAGCCGGTCTCCGTCACGGACGACGACAAGGTGCCGTCCCCGCGCAAGGACGCCCTGAAGGTCGAGGGTGAACTCTTCGACAACTCCTCGACCACGTACGCCGATTCGGCGTCCGTCGTCCTGCCGGTCCAGGGCCGCACCAAGGCCGTCCAGTACACCCTCACCTCCGCCGACAAGGCCAAGGCCCCGCGCGACTGGGTCCTCCAGGGCTCCCTGGACGGCGAGAAGTGGAAGACCGTCGACAAGCGGTCCGGCCAGTCCTTCGCCTGGGACCGGCAGACCCGTCCGTTCACGGTGAGCGACCCCGGGTCGTACGTGAAGTACCGCCTCGTCTTCACCGGGGGCCGGGGCACGCTCTCGGAGGTGGAGTTGCTGCGCTGACGCCCCGGTGAGTCCACACGAACCCCGGCCCCGGTCCGTCGACCCCTCCGTCGACGGACCGGGGCCGGTCCACGACGTCAAAGGCGAGTCACTGGAGACACGCGTGTGGGAAGCTGCGGGCAAAAGGCCCTCCACACCGAGGACACCAACCGCGTGCGGTACTACGTCTATGTCTCCACCGCCAAGGTGGACATGCTGTACGAGCAGATCCCGCCCAAGCTGCTGCGGCGGCTCGCCGTCGAGGCCAAGGTCGATCTGAAGGTCGTGAGCGTGGCCGTGCAGTCACCGCGGGCCGAGACGAGTGCGTACGACCGGCTCGACCTCGTGGAGGCCTATCTGGAGCGGGAGTTCGACGTCGGCTGGATGTCGGAGCCCACGGCCTGGTTCCGGGGGGACCTGGGGCTGCGGATCGCGGGGTACGGCGACGCGAACCGTCCGACGCTGATGACGGGCCGCGACGGGGACACGATCGTCGCGCTCATCGGGTCGACGCACCATCTGATCGGCTATCAGGCGGCCCCCGACATGCACCGGGTCGGCTTCTCGGGGCTGCCGTCGATCTTCCGGCTGCTTCAGGACATGCCGCCCGAGTGGGAGGGCCAGTTCGATGTGCGCTGGCGAGGCCGGATGCCCGACCGGGGGCGCGTGGCGGACGACGTGCTCCGCGTCGCCGAGGCGTTGACCGTGCCGCCCGTGTACTGCGATTTCCTGGCGCGGCAGTTGATGCGCGGCACGGTGACGCGGGAGGACGGGCGGGAGCTGACGGTCGTCGTCGGGACCCCGCTGTACGTGGCGATGTCGGACCGGGTGCCCGCGGACGGGGAGGCCTGAGTGGAGCGGGCGTCGTCGCTCACCGATCTGGTGCGGTTGCGCCTGGACGGCGATGTCGCGGGACTGTGCCGGGCCACGCGGTCCGAGAACCACGACGTGTCCGTGGAGGCCACCGTCTTCCTGGGCCGGAGCACGGGTCCGCCCGAGGCCGTGGAGGCGCTGTTCGCCTGTCTGCGGCGGCGGGACGAGCCGTACCCCGGGCTGCGGTGGCAGGCCGCCATGGCCCTGGGGCGGCTGCGGGAGCGCCGGGCGGTTCCCGAGCTGCTGCGGCTGCTGTTCGAGGAGCGCAACGGCCGCGCGCAACTGGACCGGCCCGCATGCGCCGCCCTGGCCGCCATCGGCGGACCGGAGGCCGTCGGCGGACTCCTCGACGTGCTCGACCAGGTGGCGGCCGACGGGTACAGGTACACGGCTGTCCTCGTGCTCGACGCGCTGACCCGGCTGCGCCCGCCCGAGGCGGTGACCCCGCTCCTCGCCTCGCTCTGGCACTACCTGCCCGACCACGCGCTCCACGTGGTGCGGGCGCTCGGCGCGATCGGCGACCCGCGCGCGGCCTCCGCGCTCCTCGTCCTCGCGCACTCCCCCGCCTCGGGCACCCCTCTGCGCCGGGCCTCGGTCGCGGCGCTCCAGGCGCTGCCCGACGCGCCCTGGCCGTCCGCGCGCCGGTACCCGTCCGCCGAACAGCTCCTGCACGCCCCGCAACGCGACCCGGACCCCGAAACGGCCCGCCTCGCGACCGTCCTGCTCTCCCGGACCGAGGACGGCCGCGACCACCTGTGGGACGTGCTCCGCACAGCGGCACGCGACCCGCACCACCCCGACTGCCCGCCCCACGCCGTGGCCGCGGTCTGCGCCCGCGTGGCGGAACGGCCCGGCCTCTTCGACGTACCGGACCGGGGCGAGTACCACGCCCTGCTCCGGCACCACCTGCGCGAGTCGGCGGCGCCGGCCGTGCGCAGGGCCGCCGCCCGGGCCCTCGCCGCGTACGCGCGCACCGAGGCGAGCGAGGCCCTGCTGGAGGCGCTGGACGACGCGCCCATCAGCGACGACGTGGCGGACGTCGTCGCCCGTCTCCCCAAGCCGCCGCTCTGGGAACTCCTGGAACTGCTCACCGACAAGGATCGGACGGCGCCCCAACACCGCGGCGCGGCAAGGGCGTTGGGCGCCGCCGGGCACTCGGCGGCCGCGTCGGCGCTCCTGGCCGCCCTGGCGGACGACGCGGCCCCGGCGGTGGTGCGCGCCGCCGCCGCGGACGCGCTCGGCGCCCTACGGCCCCCGGAGGCCGCCGCGCCCCTCACCGCCCTCGCCGAGGACGAGGAGGAACCCGGCACGCTGCGCGCCCACGCCGTGCGGGCCCTCGGCCTGATCGGCGCGCCGCACACCCTGCCGGTCGTGCTGACCTGCGCGCGCTCGCCGCACGAGGCGGTGCGGGCGCGGGCCGTGGCGGCCCTGGGCGGGTTCCCCGTGGCGGAGGCGGCCCAGGCGCTCGGGGAGTTCGTCGCGTACAGCACCGGACGGCACCGAGCCGCACCTCCAGACAGCCCGCCCGACGTCACCCCCGCCGAACGTCCCGGCACCCCACCCGGCCCCACCCCCACCGAACCCCACACCACCGACCCCGACCTCGCCCGCACCGCCCTGCACGCCCTGCGCCGCATCGGCGCCCCCGCCCTGCCCGTCCTCATCGCGCTCGCCGACGGCGCGGACGACCTGGGCGAGGACCTGGCCGAGCGGCTCGTCGCGGCGCTCGCCGCCCGCCCCGAGGCCGAGGCGACGACCGTCCTGATCCGACTGGCCGCGTCGCCGGAACCGCCGTGGGGCGCCGGGTACGTCAAGGCGGGCGCGGGACGGCTCTCAAGGATGCGCCCGGCGCGGGAGGCCGCGTCCCTCGCGCTGACCGAGCGCGGCACAGCCGAGTGCCTCACGCCCCTGACCACGCTCCTCGACCCCGACGCGTGGTTCGGCGCCCAGGAGGCCGCCGTGCGCGCCCTGTTGGAGATCGGCACCGACGAGGCGCACGAGCACGTGCTGGCGTACTGCCGCAGGGCGACGCACTTCTACGACTGGCACGTCGAAGCGGTGAACGCCATAGCCGAGGCGCGGGGCATCCGGCTCGGGCCGTAGGACGAGACGCATCCCAACCGCCCCCACCAGAAAGGCGGTTCTGTAGCCGGAGGCACTGGTCGCCCCGGCGTCGACGAGGTGCCCGGTGAGCCACGGCGCCAGCAGACCGGGCAACGTACCCCGTCCCGGCGACGATGCCGAACACCGCACCCCGCCGCCTGTTCGTCTCCCCCGCGCTCGACCTGGTCGTCGCGCACTTCGCGTCCCAGGTCGCCTCACCGGCCGTGCCCCGAGCCCCCTCGTCCAGGCCTTTCTACAGATCGGCGCCCGACTCGGCGGCGCCGCGCCCGCCCATCAGCGCGAAGACGACAAGGCCAAGGACCAGGCAGATCGCCGCGAGCCCCCAGAGGACCAGATGGAACGCGGAGTCGTACGACCGTGACGCGGTGAGCGTCGTGAGCACCGAGCCGTACAGCGCCACCGCGACCGCCTCGCTGCCGAGCCGCAGCGTGTTGAGGAAGCCCGCCGCCATGCCCGCCTTCGCGGGGTCGACCAGGGCCAGGGCCTGGCCGTCGACGAGGCCCGCGGCGAGCGCCATGCCCGCGCCGGTGACGATCATCGGCAGGGCGACGACGGCGACGGACACATCGGGGCCGAAGACCGTGAGGGCGGCGTCGCCGACGACGAGGGCGGCGAGGCTGACGTAGATGATGGTGAGCGCGGAGACGCCACGGGCCACCAACTTGGCGGCGAGCAGCGGGAAGACGAGCATCGGCGCGGTGAGCAGGACCATGATCAGGCCCGCCGCCCCGGTGCCGCGGCCGGTCACCTCCGTCAGATAGGTCGGCAGGTACGTGAGCATCGTGACGAAGCCGAACGATCCGGCGACCGGGACCAGGCACAGCGCGAGGAAGCGGCGATTGCGCAGCAGGGCGAGGTCGAGGAGGGGGTGCGCGCGCCGCTTCTCGACGGAGGCGAAGACGGCGAGCGCCACGACCGCGCCCGCGAAGAGCCCGAGCACGCCCGCGCTCCCCCAACCCCACTGGGAACCCTGCACGATGGCCGTGGTGAGCAGCACCATGGCGACGACGAAGACCGCGCTGCCGGGCACGTCGATCCTCGCGCCGGTGCGGGGCGTCGGCGGCACCGCCCGCGCGATCACCGGCACCGCGAGCAGGACGACGGCGAGCGCCACGGCGTGCAGCGCGAACACCCAGCGCCAGCTCACCGTCTGCAGCAGCACCCCGGAGAGCGAGGGCCCGACCGCTATGCCCACGCCCGCCACGGTGCCGAACAGCGCGAACGCCTTGGCCCGCGCCGGACCCTCGTACACCGTCGACAGGATGGCGGCCCCGCACGAGAAGATCGCCGCGCCGCCGATGCCCGCGAGGGCGCGGGCCGCGTCCAGCAGGAGCACGCCGGAGGCGAGCGCGCTGGCGAGCGAGGCCACCGCGTAGACCGCCGCCCCGGCGGCGAACGCCCTGACCCGGCCGACGACGTCGGCGACCGAGCCCCAGACGAGGGTGAAGCAGGCGAAGGCCACGTTGAAGGCGTTCACCACCCACTGGAGCGGGGCGGCCCCGGCATGGGTGTCGGCGCCGATGCCGGGCAGGGCGACCGCCGTGCCGGAGATGGACATCGGGACGACGAAGACGGCGAGGAGGATCGCTGCGAGCGGCGCGATCGGGGGCTTCGGCGCGGCGGCCGCCGCCGGGTCCGGTGCGGGGCTGGCCCCGGGGTCCGGTGCGGGGTCCGCTGCGCTGGACGCGGGCAGCGTCGCCGCACTCTTCGACGATTCGGGCATGACGAGGGAACCCCCAGGGAGGAGACAGGCGGTGGAGCGACACGCTCAGGTTCGACTCGAATCGAACCTAGCCCGACCCTGACACGCATCCGAGGTACGATGCAAGTAGAACCTATGGGAGGAGCGTCGCCGTGCCGGACGAAGAAGGCCACCCGCTGCCCGCCGAGATGGACCTGCGCACGGTCCTGCACGCCCTCGCCGACCCGCTTCGCTTCGGCGTGATCGCCGCTTTCCTGCGCGAGCCCGACGGCACCGAACGCACCTGCGCGTCCTTCCAGTTGCCGGTGTCGAAGTCGACGACGTCGCACCACTTCAAGGTGATGCGTGAGGCGGGCCTGCTCCGCATGGTCGACCACGGCAACAGCCGCACGGCCGTCCTGCGCCGCGAGGACCTGGACGACCGCTTCCCCGGCCTGCTCGGCCTGGTGGGCGCCGAGCCCGCGCGGGACCGAGAGCCCGCACAGGACTGACCGCATCCGCTCGACAGCGCGCGCCCGGCCCGCTTAAGATCCACGCCAGCATCGCGTGCCGGTCACCGCCCGGGTGAGGCATGGAGGTGCGGGAGATGCCCACGGAGGCATTCCTTGGCAGTTCAGCTCAATCACACGATCGTCCACGCCCGTGACAACCGGGAGTCCGCCGAGTTCTTCGCGGAGTTGCTGGACCTCGACATCGCAGGCGAATGGGGCCCGTTCATCGCGGTGGCCCTGAGCAATGACGTCACGCTCGACTTCGCCACCATCCCCGCGGACAAGATCACCCCGCAGCACTACGCCTTCCTCGTCTCCGAGAAGGAGTTCGACGCGGCATACGCGAAGATCAAGGAGCGCGGCCTCGCCCACTGGGCCGACCCGCGCCAGAAGCAGCCGGGCGAGATCAACCACAACGACGGCGGGAAGGGCGTCTACTTCCTCGATCCGTCGGAGCACGCCATGGAGCTGATCACGGTGCCGTACGGCGGCCGGCCGCAGGCGTAGCCGCGAACCCCGGATCGCTGTCGGCCGTCACGCGGATCCCCCCTGAGCGGATCACTCGCGGTGACGCGCGCGGTAGGCGCGTTGCTGACAGGCGCGTGAGCAGTACGTCCGGGGCCGTCCGCGCGACGACCGTGTGACCGGCCCCCGGCAGCCGGGGCAGCGCACCGGACTTTCGTCACACGGAGGGCGGGCCCCCGCGTTTTCCTCACGCAGGGGCCCGCCCTCCGCCCCGCCGCGGGCCGTGCGGGCGGCGGTGACGAGGTCGGAGCCCGGGAAGCGCCCGCGCGGTGTGTGCGCGGACAGTTCGGCGTCCAGGACGGGGCAGCTGCCCGCGATGTCGTCGTCCGTGCAGCCCAGCGCGTGGCGGAGGTATCCCCGGGCCGCCTCCAACTGCGCGATCTGCCGCTCGACTTGCGCGAGCTGGGCGTCGACGGCGTGCTGCCAGGCGTCGCGCGTGGCCGTCCCGGAGGTGACGACGGCGGCCTGGTCCAGCGGCATCCGCCCGACCACACAGCACAGATAGGCGAGGCCGATGCGGCGCAGGTCGGTGTCGTCGTAGAGCCGCTTGCCGCCTTCACGGGCAGGCGGGTCGAGCACACCCTGCTGCTCCCACCACCGCACCGCGGACGGCGCGAGGCCGTACAGAGCCGCGGCTTCACCGATGAGGACCGCGTCCCGCTGCGTCATGAACCCAGTTGACATCAAGGCGACTTGAGAAGACAAGGTCTCACTCAGGTAAGCCTGAGCAGCCGCGTTCTCGCGGCAGAAGGGTCGGATCATGGCAGCAGACGAGCTTGCCCTCCAGGAGCGGGGTCGGGAGGCGCTCGTCCTGGAGCGGGGAGAGATCGGTCAGGCCTGGGCCCACGAACGCTGGGACAGCCTGCTCGTGGGCAGCGGGAACCAGTCGGTCCGGTTCCCCGGCCGGGAGTACGACGGCGACGACCCCTACGGCTGCCCCTCGGGCCCCGAACTGGCCCGCGCCCTGCGCCGATACGTGGCGGAACGGGGGCTGCGGGTGCGGCAGCACACGGCCGTGCGGAAGGTCGAGTGCCCGCCGGACGCCTCCGACCGCGACGACGTGCGGTTCAGGACCCACCTGGCCACCGGCGGTGTCATCGGATCCCGCAACCTCGTCGCGGCGGTGGGCGGTTACGCGGCTCCCCGCACCCCCGCCCTCGCCGCCGACGTCGACCCCGCCGTCCACCAGATCCACTCCCGCGACTACCGCAACCCCGGGGCCCTGCCGGACGGGGCCGGTCCTGCCCGGCCTGCGTCACCGCCGTGAACGACAGGACCGGCGACCTCAACGTCGGCGCCCTGGCCGCGAGGGGCGTCACCCTGGTCGGCTCCGTGCGCGCGGCGGACGGCGGCAGGCTCCTGCTCAAGGACAACGTGGTCGCCACTGCGGAGGGGTCCGCGCGGTCGTTCCGGCGGACCGTCGACCTGATCGACACCGTGCTCCGGGAACGCGGCTTCGCGGCACCGGAGGAGAACCCCGCCCCGGCGATGCCCATGGACGGCGTGACCGACTTCGGCGAGACCCTCGACCTGGCGCGGCACAGCATCACCGGCATCGTCTGGTGCACCGGATTCGGCCCGGACTACGGCATCCTGCCGCGCCACGTCCTCGACGCGAACGGCGCTCCCCTCCAGCGGAAGGGCCTCCTCGGCGCGCTCCCCGGCCTCTACTACGCCGGGCTCCCCGACGGGGACTCGCTCGCCTCCGTGGGCATCGCGGCGAACGTGCGCAACGGCCGGTTCATCGCCCGCCTGATCCACGTCGACCACGTGATGCGCTCCGGCGCACCGGTGCCCCTCGTCACCGCGTAGGGACACACGCGAAAGGGCCGTACCCCCCGGACGACGCCCGGGAGGTACGGCCCTCGACTGCCCGCCTCGGCCGCTTACTTGCGGATGAGGCTGCGCAGCACGTACTGCATGATGCCGCCGTTGCGGTAGTAGTCCGCCTCGCCGGGGGTGTCGATGCGGACGACCGCGTCGAACTCCACGCCGGTGTCGGTGGTGACCTTGACCGTGCGCGGGGTGGTGCCGTTGTTCAGCTCCTCGACGCCGGTGAAGGAGAAGGTCTCCTCGCCGGTGAGGCCCAGGGAGTCGGCGGACTGGCCCTCCGGGAACTGGAGCGGCAGCACGCCCATGCCGATGAGGTTCGAGCGGTGGATGCGCTCGTACGACTCGGTGATGACGGCCTTGACGCCGAGGAGCGCGGTGCCCTTGGCGGCCCAGTCGCGGGACGAGCCGGAGCCGTACTCCTTGCCGCCCAGGATGACCAGCGGGGTGCCCTGCTCGATGTAGTTGCGCGAGGCGTCGTAGATGAAGGAGACGGGGGCGTCTTCCTTCGTGAAGTCGCGGGTGTAGCCGCCCTCGGTGCCCGGCGCGAGCTGGTTGCGCAGGCGGATGTTGGCGAACGTGCCGCGGATCATGACCTCGTGGTTGCCGCGGCGCGAGCCGTAGCTGTTGAAGTCACGGCGCTGCACGCCGTGCTCCGTGAGGTACTGACCGGCCGGGGTGTCGGCCTTGATGGCACCGGCCGGGGAGATGTGGTCGGTGGTGACCGAGTCGCCCAGCTTGGCGAGGACGCGGGCGCCGGAGATGTCCTTGACCGGGGCCGGGTCCATCTGCATGCCCTCGAAGTACGGGGGCTTGCGGACGTAGGTGGACTCGGTGTCCCACTCGAAGGTGTTGCCGGTCGGGATCGACAGCGCCTGCCACTGGGCGTCGCCCGCGAACACGTCGGAGTAGGACTTGTTGAACATGTCCTCGCCGATGGAGTTGGCGACGACGTCGTTGACCTCGGCCTCGGTCGGCCAGATGTCGGCGAGGAAGACGGGCTTGCCGTCCTGGTCCGTGCCGAGCGCGTCCTTGGTGATGTCCACCTTCATCGAACCCGCGATGGCGTACGCGACGACCAGCGGCGGCGACGCCAGGTAGTTCATCTTGACGTCGGGGTTGATGCGGCCCTCGAAGTTCCGGTTGCCGGAGAGGACGGACGTCACGGCCAGGTCGTGGTCGTTGACGGCCTTCGAGACCTCCTCGGGCAGCGGGCCCGAGTTGCCGATGCAGGTGGTGCAGCCGTAGCCGACGAGGTTGAAGCCGACCTTGTCCAGGTACGGGGTGAGGCCCGCCTTGTCGAAGTAGTCGGTGACGACCTTCGAGCCCGGGGCGAGGGTGGTCTTGACCCAGGGCTTGCGGGTCAGGCCCTTCTCGACGGCCTTCTTCGCGACGAGCGCGGCGGCGACCATCACGTACGGGTTCGAGGTGTTGGTGCAGGAGGTGATGGCCGCGACCGTCACCGCACCGTGGTCGATCTCGTACGTCGAGCCGTCGGGGGCCGTGACCGTGGTCGGGTTCGACGGAACGCCGTTGGTGGTGGCCGGGGCGTCGGAGGCCGGGAAGGACTCCTCGCCCGCCTCGTCGGCGGTGTCGACGTAGTTGCGCACGTCGAGGGCGAACTGCTGCGCGGCGTTGGCGAGGACGATGCGGTCCTGCGGACGCTTCGGACCGGCGATCGACGGGACGACCGTGGAGAGGTCCAGCTCCAGCTTCTCGGAGAAGTCCGGCTCGGCGGCCGGGTCGAGCCAGAGGCCCTGCTCCTTGGCGTACGCCTCGACGAGCGCGACCTGCTGCTCGTCGCGGCCGGTCAGGCGCAGGTACTTCAGCGTCTCGTCGTCGATCGGGAAGATCGCGGCGGTGGAGCCGAACTCGGGCGACATGTTGCCGATGGTGGCACGGTTGGCGAGGCTCGTGGCCGCCACGCCCTCGCCGTAGAACTCGACGAACTTGCCGACGACGCCGTGCTTGCGCAGCATCTCGGTGATCGTGAGCACCAGGTCGGTGGCGGTGGTGCCGGCGGGCAGCTCGCCGGTCAGCTTGAAGCCGACGACGCGCGGGATGAGCATCGAGACCGGCTGGCCGAGCATCGCGGCCTCGGCCTCGATGCCGCCGACGCCCCAGCCGAGGACGCCCAGGCCGTTGACCATCGTGGTGTGCGAGTCGGTGCCGACCAGGGTGTCGGGGTAGGCCTGGCCGCCCCGGACCATGACCGTACGCGCCAGCTTCTCGATGTTGACCTGGTGGACGATGCCGGTGCCCGGCGGGACGACCTTGAACTCGTCGAACGCGGTCTGGCCCCAGCGCAGGAACTGGTAGCGCTCCTTGTTGCGGCCGTACTCCAGCTCGACGTTCTGGCCGAAGGCGTCGGCGGTGCCGAACTTGTCGGCGATGACGGAGTGGTCGATGACCAGCTCGGCCGGGGCCAGCGGGTTGATCTGGGCCGGGTCGCCGCCCAGCTCCTTCACGGCCTCACGCATCGTGGCGAGGTCCACGACACACGGCACGCCGGTGAAGTCCTGCATGATCACGCGGGCCGGCGTGAACTGGATCTCCTGGCTCGGCTGCGCCTGGGAGTCCCAGGAGCCGAGCGCGCGGATGTGGTCGGCGGTGATGTTCGCGCCGTCCTCGGTGCGGAGCAGGTTCTCCAGGAGAACCTTCAGGCTGTAGGGAAGGCGTGCGGAGCCCTCGACCTTGTCCAGCTTGAAGATCTCGTACGACTCGTCGCCCACGCGCAGCGTGGCGCGGGCGTCGAAGCTGTTCGCCGACACGACAGTCTCCTTCATATATGTGCGCAGTCCACCGCATCCTGCCGTCACAACTTCTCGCCGATCAGCTAAGGTAAGGCTTAGTTAGGTAACCCTTACCGTCAGCGGCGGCGAAGGCGTGCGGCTGCGGCGCGCCTCGGCAGATATCTCGATGTCGAGATAACTCTAGTACATCAGCCGCCGTGACGACGAGGCGCGCCCCGCTGTCCCGTCACAGCGGCCGTCCGGCATGCCCCGGGACGAGGCCCGCGCGTGCAGTGCCGCCGGGACCACGGTCGGGCCGGGGGTCGGTGGCTGGGCGCCCTCGATCAGGGCGACCAGGTGGGCCACGGCCGCGCGGGCCATGAGTTCGGGTTTCAGGCTCACCGTGCTGACGGGCGGTGCGGTCTGCGCGTAGCCGGGGTCCTCGCTGGCGCACACGAGCAGCAGGTCGTCGGGGATCCGCAGGCCGTGGCGGCGGGCGGCCGCGAGGAGCTGACGGCCGCCCGGGTCGTACGCGGCGTACACGGCGTCGGCGCGGTCGGGACCGGTGAGCAGTGCGTCGAAGGCCCGGCCCTCGGCGTCGGCCACGTCGAACCGCACGGCGCGCGCCGGGACGCCGCGCTCCGCGCACCACTCCTCGTACGTCTCCGTCACCACGCGCGCGTACGTCTCGGCGCCGCTGCCCGACTGCAGGGCGATGCGGCGGGCGCCCGCGTCCGTGAGGTGGTCGAGGACCTCGCGGGTGGTGGCGATGTGGTCGTTGTCGATCCAGTGGTCGCCCTCGCGCACGTCGCCGGGGACACCGTCGAAGACGACCGGGATGCCACGGGCACGCAGCGCCCGCGCCATCGGGTCGCCGGGCGGGCTGTCCGCGATGAGCATGCCGTCGACGGCGAGCGTGTGCCAGGCCGCGTCGGCGAGGCGGTCGGCGGGCAGCGTGGTGAGGGCGTAGCCGTGCGCGTGGGCGGCGGCGGTGGCCGCGGTGACGGCACGTGAGAAGTAGGCGATCTCGGCGTAGTTCCAGGGGCCGGGGAACGTGGTGACGGCGATGCCGAGGGTGCGGGTGCGCGGGCCCGTGCGCGGAGCGCCGTAGCCGAGGGCGGTCGCGGTCGCGCGGACGCGGCGCCGGGTCGCCTCGGACAGACGGCCCGTTCCGTTCAGCGCGTGCGAGACGGTCGCGGTCGACACCTCGGCGGCGCGCGCGATGTCGGCGAGAGTCGGTCCGCTGTCCGGCACGCGGCCATCGTACGGAGAGGGCCCGGGGCCGGAGGAGGTGCACGGGCCTCGCGGCGGCGCGCGTGCGGATTTCGTTGTGCGGGGTGGGTTCTGGTTAACGGGTTACTCACGCAGCGTGCGGTCACTGCCCAGTCGACGTATCGCCTTGGAGTGGCCATGCCTGCCGAGTCCGCGCCTGCCGAGTCCGCGCCTGCCGAGTCCGCCGAGTCGTCCGCACCGCCCGCGCCGAAGGCGCCGTCCTCGACCGTCGCGCGCCGCAGCCTGCTCGCCGCCGCCGGTGCCGTCGGCGCCGCCGGGCTCGTCGGGGCGACCGGCGCCCCCGCCGTCGCCTCGCCCGCGCGCCGCCCCCGCCGCGGCGCCGCGCTCGTCGTGCACAACGCCCGCGTGTTCACCGGCGTGCGCGGCTCCGGGCCCGCGCGGGCGGTCGCCGTCGGGCGGGACGGGCGGATCCTCGCCGTCGGGTCGGACGCGGAGGTGCGGCGGTTCGCCGGGCGGGACACCGAGGTCGTCGACGGGCGCGGCGGCAGCCTGCTCAGCGGGATCCACGACGGGCACGCCCATCCGACGGACGCGGCCGCGCGCTCGCTCCGGCCCTCGCTCGACGGGGCCGAGCAGACCGTGGAGGAGCTGCGGAAGACCCTCACCGGATTTCTGAAGGAGACATCCGGCGAGGGCGCGGGCGGCGAGCCCGACGGTTGGCTCGTCGTGGAGGACTGGAACCCCGTGGGGCTCCTTCCGCGCGGCACCGCCCCGCACCACTCCATGCTCGACGCCCTGCCCACCCGCCGCCCCCTCGCCCTGCGCGGCGCCGACGGCCACAACATGTGGGTCAATCAGCGCGCGCTGGACATCGCGAAGATCACCGCCGCTACGCCGGACCCCGTCGGCGGGAAGATCGTGAAGGGGGCCGACGGCAAGCCGACGGGCGTGCTCAAGGACGACGCGCAGCTCCTGGTGTCCCGGCACATCCCCGAGCCCGACGAGGCGGCGCTCGTGGCCGCGGCCGCGAAGGTGTTCGCCGAGGCGGCGGCGTCGGGGATCACCACGTTCATGGAGGCGGTGACGGGCGAGGACGAGCTGGCCCTGTACCGGGCGCTCGCCGCCGCGGGCAAGCTGCCCCAGCGGGTCGTGCCCGCCCTGCGGCTCACCTCCGAGCAGGCCAAGGACCCGCGCGCCTCCGTCGCGTACGCGAAGAAGCTGCGCGACGACTTCGACGGTGTGCGCGGGCTCCGGTTCGGGACCGTCAAGGTGTTCCTCGACGGCGTCATCGAGTACCCGGCGCAGACCGCCGCGCTCCTCAAGCCGTATCTGGACAAAGACGGCAAGCCCACCGATCACCGGGGCGACCTGTATGTGTCGGCCGCCGACCTCGGACGGCTCACCGCCGCCCTCAACGCCGAGGGCTGGCAGCTGCACGCGCACGCCATCGGCGACCGGGCCGTGCGCACCGCCCTCGACGGCTACGCGTACGCCCTGCGCCGCACCGGCCGCCGTGACGTCCGCAACACCATCGCGCACCTCCAGCTCGTCGACCCGGCGGATCTGCCCCGGTTCGCCGAACTCGGCGTCGTCGCCTGTATGCAGCTGCAATGGGCGACACGGAACGCCTGGACGGTGGACGCGCTGCTCCCCTACCTCGGCGCGGCGCGGCACCGCTGGCTGTACCCGGCGCGCGGTCTGCAGTCGCACGGCGCGCGGCTCTCGGGTGGCTCCGACTGGCCGGTCGACCCGCTCCAGGTGTGGAACCAGGTCCGCACCGCCGTCGACCGGCGCGGCACGGATGCCGAGGGAGAGGGCGACCTCTACCGCGCCAAGGAGGGCATCAGCCGTACGTCGTCGCTGCTCACGCACACCCTCGGCAGCGCGCGGCAGCTCCGTATGGCGCATCTCACCGGGACCGTCGAGTGCGGCAAGCAGGCGGATCTGGCGCTGCTCGACCGTGATGTGACGCGGTGTCCGGTGGCCGAGATCAGCGGCGTCGAGGTGCGTCTCACGCTGAGCGGAGGCACAGTGGTGCACGACGGCGAGTCGCCGTCGGGGCGCGCGGCCGCCGCCCGGGTGACGCGGGCGGCGGGCCGGCCCCGGGTGTCGTGCGGCTGCGGTTGAGCGCGGTGACCTGCGGTTGCGGGTGACGGCCGGTGGCTTCGGCCGGGCGGTCGTCGGTCGCGGCGGGTGCCGGGTCGGGCCGCTGGTGCGGCCCGGCTCAACTCCCGGGCGCCGGGCGGCTCCCGCGGGCGCGGGCGGGGCCGTGCGCCCCGTCCGGAACCGGTCACTCCACCAATGGCCCACCCCAACGCGTACGCCATCTCATATCTGAGATAGCCTGCACCCATGGCAGACGACTACCTCGTACGCATCGGCAAGCTCATTCGTGACGCCCGGCAGCACCGTGGCTGGACTCAGGCGCAGTTGGCCGAGGCGCTCAACACCAGTCAGAGCGCCGTGAACCGCATCGAGCGCGGCAACCAGAACATCAGCCTTGAGATGATCGCCCGTATCGGCGAGGCGCTCGACAGCGAGATCGTCTCGCTCGGCTACGCCGGTCCGATGCATCTGCGGGTCGTCGGCGGCCGTCGCCTCTCGGGCTCCATCGACGTCAAGACGAGCAAGAACGCCTGTGTCGCCCTGCTGTGCGCGTCGCTGCTGAACAAGGGCCGCACGGTGCTGCGCCGCGTCGCCCGCATCGAGGAGGTCTACCGCCTCCTCGAAGTCCTCAACTCCATCGGTGTGCGCACCCGTTGGATCAACGACGGCGTCGATCTGGAGATCGTGCCGCCCGCGAAGCTCGACATGGACGCCATCGACGCGGAGGCCGCCCGCCGCACCCGCTCGATCATCATGTTCCTGGGCCCGCTCCTGCACCGCATGGACCACTTCAAGCTGCCCTACGCGGGCGGCTGCGACCTGGGCACCCGCACGATCGAGCCACACATGATCGCGCTGCGCCGCTTCGGCCTGGACATCGCCGCGACCGAGGGTCTCTACCACGCGGAGGTCGCCCGCGACGTCACGCCCGACCGCCCGATCGTCCTGACCGAGCGCGGCGACACGGTGACGGAGAACGCGCTGCTCGCCGCCGCCCGCAGCGACGGCACGACGGTCATCCGCAACGCCTCCTCCAACTACATGGTCCAGGACCTGTGCTTCTTCCTGGAGGCGCTCGGCGTCAAGGTCGAGGGCATCGGCACGACGACGCTGACCGTGCACGGCGTCCCCACCATCGACGTCGACGTGGACTACTCCCCGTCCGAGGACCCGGTCGAGGCGATGAGCCTGCTGGCCGCGGCCGTCGTCACCGAGTCCGAACTGACCGTCAAGCGGGTGCCGATCGAGTTCCTGGAGATCGAGCTCGCGGTCCTGGAGGAGATGGGCCTCGACCACGACCGCTCGCCGGAGTACCCGGCGGACAACGGCCGCACCCGCCTCATCGACCTCACCGTGCGCCCCTCCAAGCTGGAGGCGCCCATCGACAAGATCCACCCGATGCCCTTCCCCGGGCTCAACATCGACAACGTCCCCTTCTTCGCGGCCATCGCGGCGGCGGCCCAGGGCAAGACCCTCATCCACGACTGGGTCTACGACAACCGCGCGATCTACCTCACCGACCTCAACCGCCTCGGCGGCCGCCTCCAGCTCCTCGACCCGCACCGCGTCCTCGTCGAGGGCCCGACGCGCTGGCGCGCCGCCGAGATGATGTGCCCGCCCGCGCTGCGGCCCGCCGTGGTGGTGCTGCTCGCGATGATGGCGGCCGAGGGCACGTCGGTGCTCCGCAATGTGTACGTGATCAACCGCGGGTACGAGGACCTGGCGGAGCGGCTGAACTCGGTCGGCGCGCAGATCGAGACGTTCCGGGACATCTGAGGCGTCCGGGCCGGTAGTTGCCGGTCGGCGCTGGAGTCCGGGCGGGTCCCGGTGTGAAGGTGTGCCCCATGCCTTCTGCCGCCGTGACCCGCCCGTTCGCCGTCTGTGCCGCGCTCGCCCTGCTCGTGGGGTGCGGCGGATCCGGTGGCGACGGGTCGGGCACGTCCGACCGGGACGCGTCCGCTTCGCGCGCCCCGGACGTCGTACCGACCGAGAGCCGCGCGCCCGCGCCCGGGCGGGGCTCCGGCGACCCGGACGACATCAACGGCGACGGTCACCGCGACCTGCTCATGCAGGTGTCGGGGCCCGACCCGAGAAGCCGCGGCGGCGCGGCCTCCCACATCGCCGTGGTCTTCGGCACCGGGCGCGGTCCCGACCCGACGATCCGCAGCGTGTACTCGTCGCGCGAGCTCGGGCTGCCCGCCGTCGAGCCCCCGGCGACCGGGGCGGTGCTCCCGGAGACGACCGCCGACCTGGACGACGACGGCTTCCCCGACTTCCTCAGCACCGGCGGCGAGGAGATCCCCGAAGCGGAGCGTGGCCCCACCGGATCGACGCAGCGCCGGGTCGAGTACGTGACGTGGGGCGGCCCGGACGGACCCCGGCGCGCCACGACGGCGACCCGGCTCCGGCTGCCCGCGCAGGACGCGGCGGAGGGCTACTCGGAGACGGTGCGCGGCGACTTCGACGGCGACGGGCGCCACGACCTGGCGGGGCTGCGGGCGGACGGCACGGCCGTGGTGCTGCTGTTCGGCCCGTTCACGCGCGCGGGCACGGCGGCGCGCACGGAGCGGCGGCCCCTGGCCCGGTCGGGCCCGACGTCGTACGGCACGCTCCACGCGGACGAGCTGCCCGCCACGGGCAAGCCGCGCGTCACCGGCGTGTTCGTGCACTACGGCAACGACGGCGAGCAGTCCGCGGGCGAGTACTTCGCCGCCCGCCCCGGCGGCGGCCTCGCCACCACCAGCCGTACCGTGCGCAAGGGGAACGGTCACGCGTTCGGCGACTTCGACGGCGACGGCACCCGTGACCTCGCCGTCGGCGACGACGGCGGCCGCAACGACGAGCCCGGCGCCTCGAAGGAGCCGGCCGACGTCCACGGCAGCTACGCCGTCTACCCGGGCGGCGACGGCGCCGTACGCACCTACCTGCCGCCCGAGGGCGCCCGCCAGGGCTCGTTCACGGCCGTCGACCCCGACGGCGACGGCCGCGACACGCTCCTGCGCGGCGATCCCCACACCCCGGTCCTCATCGACGGCGACCGCCGCGTCGGACTACTGACCCGCAGGCCCCCCGCCCGCGTCGACGGCACCCGCATCCCCGCCGCCAACGGCTCGAAGCACATACACGCCGCCACCGACTTCGACGGCGACGGCAAGGACGAGGTGGTCCTCTCCTGGACGTCGACGAAGCTGTACGACGCCTACGGCGCGACGCCGACGCACTGGTGGGTCACGGACGGCGTGAGCACGAAGGACGACGCGGCTTTCTCCTCGCGGAAGTTCGCCCGGCGGGGGTGAGGTCCGGGTCGGCGGCTCCGCTGCGGGCAGGGGCTTGGGCTGCGCCGGGAACGCACAGGGGCTACGGCAACACCGCAAAGCCGTCCAGCTCGACCATGCACTCGTCGTCCCACAGGCGTACCGCGCCGATCACCGCCATCGCGGGGTAGTCGCGGCCCGCCAACTTCTTCCAGATGCGGCCCAGTTCGGGGGCCTGGGCCCGGTAGTCGGCGACGTCGGTGGCGTAGACCGTGACGCGGGCCAGGTCGGCTGGGGTGCCGCCTGCGGCTCGCAGGGCCGCCAGGAGATTGGTGAGGGCCTTCTCGAACTGCTCGGGGAGGGTGGTGCCGGTGACCTTGCCTTCGGTGTCGAGGGCCGTCTGGCCCGCGAGGAAGACGAGGCGGCTGCCGGTGGCCACGACGGCGTGGCTGAATCCGGTGGGCGGGGAGAGGTCGGCGGGGTTCAGGCGTTCCATGCTCATGCGGACGGGGTCTCCTTTCCGTACAACTCCTTGGCGATGACGGCCCGTTGGACCTCGCTGGCGCCCTCGTAGATGCGCGGGGCCCGCACCTCCCGGTACAGGTGCTCCAGAAGGTGCCCGTGGCGCAGGGCGCGGGCGCCGTGCAGCTGGACGGCGGTGTCGACGACGAACTGGGCGGTCTCCGTGGCGAACAGCTTCGCCATCGCCGCGCGCCCCGCGATGTCCGGCTCGTCGCGGTCGTACGCCGCCGCGGCCGCGTACACGAGAAGCCGCGCCGCCTCCGTGCGCGTCGCCATCTCGGCCACCTGGTGGGACACCGCCTGCAGGTCCTTCAGCTTGCCGCCGAACGCGTCCCGCGCCGCGGTGTGCGCGAGCGTCGCGTCCAGGGCGGCCTGGGCCATGCCGACGGCGAAGGCGCCGACGCTGGGGCGGAAGCGGTTGAGGGTGGTCATGGCGACGCGGAAGCCGCGGTCGCGCTCGCCGAGGGCGTCGTCGGCGCCGACGCGGACGCCGTCGAAGGAGAGCGTGCCGATGGGGTGCGGCGAGAGCATCGCGAGGGGGGTGCCGGTCAAGCCCTCGCGGTCGGCGGGGACGAGGAAGGCGGTGACGCCGCGGGCGCCGGCGTCCGGGGTCGTGCGGGCGAAGACGGTGTAGAAGTCGGCCTCGGGCGCGTTCGAGATCCAGGACTTCTCGCCGGTCAGGCGCCAGGCGCCGGAGCCGTCGGGCTCGGCGGCCAGGGCGAGGGCGGCCGCGTCGGAGCCCGCGCCGGGCTCGGAGAGGGCGAAGGCGGCGACGGCGCGGCCCGCGCGCACCGGCGGCAGCCAGCGCTCGCGCTGCGCCGGGGAGCCGTGGGCGTGCACGGGGTGGGCGCCGAGGCCCTGCAGGGCGAGGGCGGTCTCGGCCTCCGTGCAGCCGCGGGCGAGGGACTCGCGCAGCAGGCACAGGTCGAGGGCGCCGGAGTCGAACAGGGCGTCCAGGAGCCCCAGTTCGCCCAGCTCCTGGACCAGGGGGCGGTTCACCCGGCCCGGCTCCCCCTTGTCGGCGAGGGGGAGCAGCCGCTCGGCGGTCAGCTCCCGCAGCCGTTCGCACCGGGCGATCTCTTCCGGATTGAGCGAGAATACGGTCATCCCGGTCCTCTCCCCTCGCGCGCCGCTCCATCGCGTTTATCGCGCACCGTTGACTGTCGTCACCATCACGATACGCTCGTCTGGCTGGCGCACCACTACGCCCGACCGGCAAAGGGGCGAGGCACCATGGAGACATCCGGCCACGTCGACACTTTCGCGCGGGAGCACCTCCCGCCCCGCGAGCAGTGGCCCGCGCTGGTCCGCGACCGGCCCGAGCTGCACTATCCGGACCGCCTCAACTGCGGCACGGAACTGCTCGACCGCTCGGCCGAGCGGCACGGCACGGACCGCCCCGCGTTCCGCACGGCCGACGGCGCCGTCTGGACGTACGGACGGCTCCAGGAGCAGGTCGACCGGATCGCGCACGTCCTCACCGACGAGCTCGGCGTGGTCCCCGGCAACCGCGTGCTGCTGCGCGGCGCCACCACGCCGTGGCTCGCCGCGTGCTGGCTCGCGGTGATGAAGGCGGGCGGGGTCGCGGTGACCGTCCTCGCCCAGCAGCGCACCCAGGAGCTGGCCACGATCTGCGAGATCGCGCAGGTCACGCACGCCCTGTGCGACATCCGCGCGGTCGACGACCTGACGAAGGCCGGGGTGCCCGGCCTCGCCGTCACGACGTACGGCGGCGAGGGCCCCGACGACCTCGTCGCCCGCGCGGCGGCCCGCCCCGGGGCCGTGTACGAGGCCGTGGACACCGCCGCCGACGACGTGGCCCTGATCGCCTTCACCTCGGGCACCACGGGGCGCCCCAAGGGCTGTATGCACTTCCACCGGGACGTGCTCGCCATCGCGGACACCTTCGCGCGCCACGTCCTCAAGGCCCGCCCCGACGACGTGTTCGCGGGCAGCCCCCCGCTGGGCTTCACCTTCGGCCTCGGCGGCCTGGTCGTCTTCCCGCTGCGCGTCGGCGCCTCGTCCCTGCTCCTCGAACAGGCGGGCCCGCGCCAACTCCTGCCCGCGATCGCGGAACACGGGGTGAGCGTGCTGTTCACGGCGCCGACGGCGTACCGGGCGATGCTGGACGAACTGGCCGCGCCCCCGCCGGACGACGGACCGGAGCCACCCCCGGGGGACACTGCCTCCCCCGCCGCCCTCGCCTCCCTGCGCCGCTGCGTGTCCGCGGGCGAGAACCTGCCGGCCGCGACCTGGCAGGCCTGGTACGAGCGCACGGGCCTACGCATCATCAACGGCATAGGCGCGACGGAACTCCTGCACATCTTCATCTCCGCCGCCGACGAGGCGATCCGCCCCGGCACCACCGGGCTGCCCGTGCCCGGGTGGCACGCGCGCGTGGTCGACGAGGCGGGCGTGCCCGTGCCGGACGGCGAGCCGGGGCTCCTCGCGGTGCGCGGCCCGGTCGGCTGCCGCTATCTGGCCGACCCCCGGCAGCGGGAGTACGTACGCCACGGCTGGAACGTCACCGGCGACACCTACATCCGCGACAGCGACGGCTACTTCCGGTACGTCGCGCGCGCGGACGACATGATCATTTCGGCCGGGTTCAACATCGCGGGCCCCGAGGTCGAGGAGGCGCTGCTGCGCCACCCGGACGTGGTGGAGACCGCGGTCGTGGGCCGGCCCGACGAGCGGCGCGGGCAGGTGGTCGTGGCGTACGTGGTGCTGCGTGCGGGGGCGGTGGCGGACGCGGAGCGGCTGCGGGAGTTCGTGAAGGCGGAGCTGGTGCCCTACAAGTGCCCCCGGGAGCTGGTGTTCCTGGAGACCCTGCCGCGTACGGCGACCGGGAAGCTCCAGCGCTTCCGGCTCCGCGAGCCCGGGCCCGCGCCCGGGGCCTAGAGTGATCACGTGTCCGAGCAGCACACTCCCAGGTCCCTGATCGTCACGTTCTACGGGGCGCACGGCCGGGCCGCGCCCGGCCCCGTGGCCGTGGCCGAACTGGTCCGGCTCCTCGCGCCCGTGGGCGTGGACGCGCCGTCCGTGCGCTCCTCCGTGTCCCGCCTGAAACGGCGCGGGCTGCTGGTGGCCGCGCGCACGGACGCCGGGGGCGCGGGGTACGCGCTCTCCGCCGACGCGCGGCAGCTTCTGGAGGACGGGGACCGCCGCATCTACTGGCCGTGGGCCGAGCGGCGTGCGGAGCACGGGGGCTGGGTGCTCGCCGTGTTCTCCGTGCCCGAGGCCGAGCGCAACAAGCGGCACGTGCTGCGTTCGCGGCTCGCGGGGCTCGGCTTCGGCAGTGCCGCGCCCGGGGTGTGGATCGCCCCCGCCCACCTCCACGAGGAGACCCGGCACACCCTCGAACGCCTCCATCTCGCCCCGTACGTCGACCTGTTCCGTGGTGAGCACCTCGGCTTCACGCCGACCGTGGAGGCCGTGGGGCGGTGGTGGGATCTGACCGCGCTCGCCAAGCAGCACGAAGCGTTCCTCGATCGTCACGAACCCGTCCTGCGTGCCTGGCAGGCCCGCGCGGACACGCCCCCCGAGCAGGCCTACCGCGACCACCTCCTCGCCCTCGACTCCTGGCGCCACCTCCCCTACGCCGACCCCGGCCTCCCCCCGCACCTCCTCCCGGCCGACTGGCCCGGCACGCGCTCCGCAGAAGTCTTCCGCGCCCTGGACGACCGCCTCGGGGAGGCGGGGCGGGGGTTCGTGGCGGGGGTGGGCTGAGGGGCGGGGCGCCTTGCCGGGGGCTCCCCGATCCCGCCCCTTCCCGAACCCGGGGGCTGCGCCCCCGGACCCCCCCCGCTTGTCGCCGCTCCGCGGCTCGTCCTCAAACGCCGGACGGGCTGGAAAATCCAGCCCCTCCGGCGTTTGAGGAGCGGGGTCTGGGGCGGAGCCCCAGGATCGGGAAGGGGTGGGGTTGGGGAGCCCCCGGCAAGGCCCCCGCCCTCAACCCCCCAGCGACAACCGCGGCTTCGGGGCGTCCGTGCGGCCCGTCTGGGGGCGGCGGCTGCCCGCGCGGTAGGGGGTGGGCCAGGGGGCGCCGGGGCCGGAGTAGTTCTGTTCGGCGGCGGCGTGGAGGGTCCAGTGGGGGTCGTAGAGGTGGGGGCGGGCCAGGGCGCAGAGGTCGGTGCGGCCGGCGAGGAGGAGGGAGTTGACGTCGTCCCAGGAGGAGATGGCGCCGACGGCGACGACGGGGATGCCGGTTTCGTTGCGGATGCGGTCGGCGAAGGGCGTCTGGTAGGAGCGGCCGTAGGCGGGGCGTTCGTCGGAGACGACCTGGCCGGTGGAGACATCGATGGCGTCGGCGCCGTGGGCGGCGAAGGCGCGGGCCACGACGACGGCGTCGTCGGCGGTGTTGCCGCCGTCGGCCCAGTCGGTGGCGGAGATGCGGACGGTCATGGGCCGGTCGGCGGGCCACACGTCGCGTACGGCGTCGAAGACTTCGAGGGGGAAGCGGAGCCGGGCTTCGAGGGAGCCGCCGTAGGCGTCGGTGCGGTGGTTGGTGAGGGGGGAGAGGAAGCTGGAGAGCAGATAGCCGTGGGCGCAGTGGAGTTCGAGGAGGTCGAAGCCGGCGGTGGCGGCGCGCCGGGCGGCGGCGACGAACTCCTCGCGGACGGCGGGCAGTTCGGCTGCGGACAGGGCGTGCGGGGTCTGGTTCGCGGGGGTGTACGGGAGGGCGGAGGGAGCGACGAGCGGCCAGTTGCCGGCCGGCAGGGGCTCGTCGATGCCGTCCCACATCAGCTTCGTGGACCCCTTGCGGCCGGAGTGCCCGAGCTGGACGCCGAGCGCGGTGCCGGGCGCCTGCGCGTGGGCGAAGTCGACGATCCGGGCCCAGGCGGCGGCCTGTTCGTCGGTGTAGAGCCCGGCGCAGCCCGGCGTGATGCGGCCCCGTTCGCTCACGCACACCATCTCGGTCATGACGAGGCCCGCCCCGCCGAGCGCCCGCGCGCCGAGGTGGACGAGGTGGAAGTCGCCGGGCACGCCGTCTTCGGCGGAGTACATGTCCATGGGGGACACGACGACGCGGTTGCGGAGCTCCAGGTCGCGCAGGCGGAAGGGCGTGAACATGGGCGGCGTGCCGGGCGGGCAGCCGAAGTCCCGCTCGACGGCCTCCGTGAAGCGGGCGTCGCGCAGCCGCAGGTTGTCGTGCGTGACGCGGCGGCTGCGGGTGAGCAGGTTGAACGCGAACTGCCGCGGTGGCTGGCCGAGATACGTCGGCAGTTCCTCGAACCACTGCAGGCTGGCGCGGGCGGCGCGCTGCGTGGACTCGACGACCGGGCGGCGCTCGGCCTCGTACGCGGCGAGGGCGGCGGGGATGTCGGGCTGCTCCTGGAGGTTCGCGGCGAGCGCGAGGGCGTCCTCGACGGCGAGCTTGGTACCGGAGCCGATCGAGAAGTGCGCGGTGTGGGCGGCGTCGCCGAGCAGGACGGTGTTGCCGTGCGACCAGTGGGCGTTGACGACGGTGCGGAAGGTGAGCCAGGAGGAGTTGTTGGAGCGCAGGGGGCGGCCGCCGAGCGCGTCGGCGAAGAGCTTGGCGCAGCGTTCGACGGACGCGGCGGCGTCGAGGTCGGCGAACCCCGCGGCCTCCCACACCTCTTCGCGCATCTCGACGATGACGGTGGACGCGCCGGGGCTCGTGGCCGTCGCGGCCTCGTAGGGGTAGCCGTGCAGCTGCATCACGCCGTGCTCGGTCTCGGCGATCTCGAAGCGGAACGCGTCGAAGGCGAAGTCGGCGGCGAGCCAGATGTAGCGGCAGCGGTGGCTGGTGAGGGTGGGGCGGAAGGCCTCGGGGTGCGCCTCGCGGGTGAGGCTGTGCACACCGTCCGCGGCGATCACCAGGTCGTACGCGGTGGCGAGTTCGGCGGCGGGCGGGGCTTCCGTACGGAAGCGGAGGTCCACGCCGAGGTCGCGGCACCGCTCGTGCAGGACCGCGAGCAGGGAGCGCCGCCCGAGCGCGGCGAAGCCGTGGCCGCCGGAGGTGTGGCGGGTGTCGCCGCGCACGATGTCGATGTCGTCCCAGCGGACGAACTCCGCCTGCAGCGCCGCGTACACGACCGGGTCGGCGTGCTCGATGCCGCCGAGGGTCTCGTCGGACAGCACGACACCGAAGCCGAAGGTGTCGTCCGGCGCGTTCCGCTCCCAGACGGTGACCTCCCGGTCCGGGTCGAGTCGCTTGAGCAGGGCGGCGGCGTAGAGGCCGCCGGGGCCGCCGCCGATGACGGCGATCCGGTGGGCCTCACCGGCCGCTGGTACGGGGTGCCGGACGGGCTCTTCCTCCGAGCCCGGCGCCGTCATCGGCCCTGCCACTTCGGCGTCCGCTTCTCCGTGAACGCCGCGTGGAACTCGGCGTAGTCCTCGCCGTTCATCAGCAGCGCCTGCGTCGCCGCGTCCATCTCGACGGCGGCCGCGAGCGGCATGTCCAGCTCCGCGGTGAGCAGGGCCTTCGTCTGGGCGTACGCGAGGGCGGGGCCCTCGGCCAGGCGGCGGGCCAGGGCCGCGGCCGCCTCCGCGGCCCTGCCCTCGTCCGTCAGTTCGCTGATGAGGCCGATGCGCTCGGCCTCGGGGGCGCGCACGGGCTCCCCCAGCATCAGCAGCCGCGTGGCGTGGCCGAGGCCGACGACGCGCGGCAGCAGGTAGGCCGCGCCCATGTCGCCGCCGGAGAGCCCCACCTTGGTGAACAGGAACGCGAACCGCGCCGACGGGTCGGCGACCCGGAAGTCCGCGGCGAGCGCGAGCACCGCGCCCGCGCCCGCGGCCACCCCGTGGACCGCGGCGACCACGGGGAACGGGCATTCGCGCAGGGCCCGCACGACCTGGCCCGTCATGCGGTTGAAGTCGAGGAGCTGCGCGGTGTCCATGGCGAGCGTCGCGCCGATGATCTCGTCCACGTCGCCGCCGGAGCAGAAGCCGCGGCCCTCTCCGCCGAGGACGAGGGCCCGCACGGACCGCTCCCGGGACAGCTCGGCGAGCAGGTCGCGCAGGTCGGCGTAGGCGCCGAAGGTGAGGGCGTTGAGCTTCTCGGGGCGGGCGAGCGTGACGGTGGCGACGCCGTCGTCGACGGTGAGGCGCAGATGCTCCCACTCGGGCGTGCGGGCGGTGGAACCGGTGAAGGGACTCATGAGGTGCGGCCTCCTCGGTCGGGGGCGGCGGGGGCCGGTGCGCGGGCCTTGGCCGGGGCGGGGTCGGACGCGCCGGGGCGCGGTCTCGCTCCCTCTCGAAGTTATCACTCGTCCCTGACTGTCGTCACGAGTACGCGATACGAGGGGTGGGGCACGCACGTCCGGAGCACTTCGGGGCCACCCGCCCGACCTCAGGGGCACCCTTCCCCTGCCCCCGGGGGGCCGTCGCCCCCGGCCGCAGAGGCGTAAGTCCCGCAATGTCCTGGCATCGGGCCGCAAACCGGCCGACGGTCGCCCCTGTCTCCACTCGGCTTAGGATTCGTACGGTTGACAGCAGGACCGCACAGGACCCCCTGCTCGGGACCACCTGCTCGCCGAACGGACCCGCCTTGCCCGAACCGCACGCCCCCGCCTCCTGGCGCATCGGACTGCCGCACACCACGGCAGCCGTTCCGATCGCGCGCGCCCTGGTCCGCACGGCCCTCGTCGACATCGGCTCCACCGCGGACACCGACACCGCGGAGCTGCTGACCGCCGAGCTGGTCGCCAACGCCGTGGAGCACGCCCCGGGGCACGACCCGATAGAGCTGGTCATCGAGCTGCTGCCGACCAGCTGCCAGGTCGAGGTGCGCGACTCCAGCCCGATCCCGCCGGGCGACCTCACCGACCCGTCGCCGGACGACGAGCCCGATCCCTGGCAGGAGCACGGCCGCGGCCTGCTCCTCATCCGCACGCTCAGCTCGTCCTGCGGCCACCGGCCCACGGAGTCCGGCAAGGCCGTGTGGTTCACACTGCGGGCACCGGCCGACCACTAGGTCCTGGCACCGGCCGACTCAGGCGAGCGTCGCCACCAGGACCGCCTTGATCGTGTGCATCCGGTTCTCCGCCTCGTCGAAGACGACGGAGTGCGCCGATTCGAAGACCTCGTCCGTGACCTCCAGCGAGTCGCGCCCGTGCCGATCGGCCACCTCGCGCCCGACCTGCGTGGCCAGGTCGTGGAAGGCGGGCAGGCAGTGCAGGAACTTCACGTCGGCGTTGCCGGTGGCGCGCAGGACGTCCATCGTGACCGCGTACGGAGCGAGGGCGGTGATGCGCTCGTCCCAGACCTCGGCGGGCTCCCCCATCGACACCCATACGTCGGTGGCGACGAAGTCGGCGCCCGCGACGCCCTCGGTGACGTCCTCGGTGAGAGCGATCCGCGCGCCGGTGGACGCGGCGAGCTCCCGCGCGCGGGCGACGACGTCCGCCGCGGGCCAGTACGCCCGGGGCGCCACGATCCGGACGTCCATGCCGAGCAGGGCGCCGGTGACCAGGTAGGAGTTGCCCATGTTCAGGCGGGCGTCGCCGAGGTAGGCAAGGGTGATCCGGTCCAGCGGCTTGGCGCAGTGCTCGGTCATCGTCAGGACGTCGGCGAGCATCTGCGTGGGGTGCCAGGCGTCGGTCAGGCCGTTGTAGACGGGCACGCCCGCGTGTGCGGCGAGGGTCTCGACGGTCTCCTGGGCATCGCCGCGGAACTGGATGGCGTCGAACATCCGACCGAGGACACGGGCAGTGTCCTTGACGGACTCCTTCTTGCCGATGTGCGCCCCGGAGGGGTCGATGTACGTCGTGGCGGCGCCCTGGTCGGCGGCGGCCACCTCGAAGGAGCAGCGGGTCCTGGTGGACGCCTTCTCGAAGATCAGCGCGATGTTCCTGCCGGTCAGGCGCCGGGTCTCGGTGCCCGCACGCTTGGCGGCCTTCAACTCCGCGGCCAGGGCGAGCAGGCCGCGGAACTCGTCGGCGGTGAAGTCCAGCTCCTTGAGGAAGTGGCGGCCGGTGAGGTCGGTCGTGGCTGTCGTCGCCATGGGGCGCTCCTGGGGTACGCGTGCGTCGAGGCGGGCAGGGAACCTTTGAAAGTCTATACGATCTTTCACATTTATATGCAGGCCCCCGCGCCCGCCCCGCCCCGCTCGCTCCAGGGTGCCCCTAGCGGACCGGATCCCGCTCGATCGGACAGCTCATGCAGCGCGGCCCGCCCCGACCCCGGCCCAGCTCGCTGCCGGGGATCTCTATCACCTCGATGCCCTGCTTGCGCAGATACGTGTTGGTGGTCGCGTTCCGCTCGTACGCCACGACGACGCCCGGCTCGACCGCGAGCACGTTGCAGCCGTCGTCCCACTGCTCACGCTCGGCGGCGTGCACGTCCTGGGTGGCCGTGAGGACCCGGATGCCGCCGAGGCCGAGCGAGGCGGCGATGGCGCGGTGCATGTGCTCCGGCGGGTGGTCGGTGACCTTCAACTCGCGCTCGTCGACGCCCGGCTCGATGGTGTACGAGCGGAGCATGCCGAGGCCCGCGTACTGCGTGAACGTATCGCCGTCGACCATCGTCATGACCGTGTCCAGGTGCATGAAGGCGCGGCGCTTGGGCATGTCCAGGGCCACGATCGAGGTCGCGGAACCGGCGGCGAACAGCTTGTGCGCGAGCATCTCGACGGCTTGCGGCTTGGTGCGCTCGCTCATGCCGATGAGCACGGCGCCGTTGCCGAGGACCAGGACGTCGCCGCCCTCGATGGTGGACGGGTAGTCGGACTGGCCCTGCGACCAGAGGTGGAAGCCCTGGTTGTGGAAGAGCGGGTGGTGCTGGTAGATCGCCTCGAAGTGGACCGTCTCGCGCTGCCGGGCGGGCCAGCGCATCGCGTTGATGGACACGCCGTCGTAGATCCAGGCGGAGGTGTCGCGGGTGAACAGGTGGTTGGGCAGCGGGCCGAGCAGGAAGTCGTCCATGTCCATGCAGTGGAAGCGCACGGACGTCGGCTCCGGGTGCCGCTCCAGGTACTCCCGCTTGGTCATGCCGCCGATCAGGAACTCGGCGAGCTCCGCGGACGGCAGCGACTCGAAGCTCGCCCGCAGGTGGTCGGTGGCGAGCGGGCCGTACTCCTTCTCGTCGAAGACGCGGTCCAGGACGAGCAGCCGCGCGGCCGGCACGTCCAGCGCCTCGGTGAGCAGATCACCGAAGAGGTGGACCGTCACTCCCCGGTCGCGCAGCACGTCGGCGAAGCCGTCGTGTTCTTGTCTTGCCCGCCGCACCCACAGCACGTCGTCGAACAGCAACGCGTCCTTGTTGGTCGGCGTGAGGCGCTTCAGCTCCAGGTCCGGGCGGTGCAGGATCACGCTGCGCAGGCGCCCGGCCTCGGAGTCGACATGGAATCCCATGTCCCCATCCTCACCCCACCGGGGCCGCGTCACGCGCCCGACGGCGCGTTTTGGACGTCCCGCCAGGCAGGACACGGACGCCCAAAACGCGCCATACACACCTCAGAGCCGCGGATCCACGGGTTCCGATTCCAGTGCGAGCACGGCGAACACCGCCTCGTGGACCCGCCACAGCGGCTCGCCCTCCGCGAGCCGGTCGAGCGCCTCCAGGCCGAGCGCGTACTCCCGGATCGCCAGGGAGCGCTTGTGGCCGAGCGTGCGGCCGCGCAGCTTCTCCAGGTTCTCCGGCCGGGTGTACTCCGGGCCGTAGACGATCCGCAGGTACTCCCGGCCCCGGCACTTGATGCCGGGCTGCACCAGGCGCCCCTTGCCGTCGCGCACCAGCGCGCCGACCGGCTTGACGACCATGCCCTCGCCGCCGCGCCCGGTCATCTCCAGCCACCAGTCGACGCCCGCGCGCACCGACTCCGCGTCGCCGGTGTCGACGTACAGGCGCCGCGTGGTGCGCAGCAGCCCCGTGGTGTCGTGCTCCACCATCCGGTCGATCAGGGCCAGTTGCCGGTCGTGGGGCAGTGCGGCGAGGCTGCGGCCCTGGACGGCGAGGATCTGGAACGGCGCGAGCCGCACGCCGTCCAGGCCGTCCGTCGGCCAGCAGTAACGGCGGTAGGCGTCGGTGAACGCGGTCGCGTCCGCGGCGCGTTCGCGCTGCTTGCCGAGCAGGCCCTGGACGTCCACACCGCGGGCGACGGCCGCCTCAAGAGCGGCGAGCGCACCGGGGAAGACCGCGCCGGACGCGGCGCCCACGGCCGCGTACTGCGTGCGCAGCAGCCCCGACGCCTTCAGCGACCACGGCATCAGCTCCGCGTCGAGCAGCAGCCAGTCCGTCTCCAGCTCCGCCCAGAGCCCGGCCGCGTCGGCGGCGTCCCGCACCCGGCCGAGCACCTGCTCCGTGCGGTCGGGGTCGCCGAGGAACGGGCGGCCGGTACGGGTGACGAGGGCGCCCGTCGGCCCTCCCCCACTGCCGGAAACGGCGTGGGAGGTACCCACTCCGCCGAACCGCTCGCGCGCCACGTCCGCGTCCCGGCACACCAGGACCACCGCGCGGGAGCCCATGTGCTTCTCCTCGCACACGACCCGGGCGACTCCGTCGGCCGCGTACTGCGCGAACGCGTCCTCCGGGTGCTCCAGATAGCCGTCCCGCCGGGAGGTGGCCGAGGGCGCCATCGTCGGCGGCAGGTACGGGAGCAGGCGCGGGTCGACGGCGAAGCGGCTCATCACTTCGAGCGCGGCGGCGGCGTTCTCCTCGCGCACGGTGACGCGCCCGGCGTACCGGGTCTCCACGGCCCGGCGGCCGTGGACGTCACCGAGGTCGAGCGGGCGGCCGTCGTGGCCGCCGGGGGCGTCGGTGCGCAGCGGCCGCGTCGGCTCGTACCAGACCCGCTCCGCGGGGACGTCGACCAGCTCGCGCTCCGGCCAGCGCAGCGCGGTGAGCTTGCCGCCGAACACCGCGCCGGTGTCCAGGCAGATGGTGTTGTTCAGCCAGGTCGCCGTCGGCACCGGGGTGTGGCCGTAGACCACGGCCGCCTTGCCGCGGTAGTCCTCCGCCCACGGGTAGCGCACGGGCAGGCCGAACTCGTCGGTCTCGCCGGTGGTGTCGCCGTAGAGGGCGTGCGAGCGCACCCGGCCCGAGGTGCGGCCGTGGTACTTCTCCGGCAGGCCCGCGTGGCACACCACGAGGCGGCCGCCGTCGAGGACGTAGTGGCTGACGAGGCCGTCCACGAACTCCCGCACCCGGGCCCGGAAGTCCGGGTCCTTCGCGTCCTCCGCCTCCAGCTGCGCGATGGTCTCGGCGAGACCGTGGGTGTGCTGGACGCCGCGGCCCTTCAGATAGCGGCCGAGCTTGTTCTCGTGGTTGCCCGGTACGCACAGGGCGGTGCCGTCGGCGACCATGCCCATGACGCGGCGCAGCACGCCGGGGCTGTCCGGGCCGCGGTCGACGAGGTCGCCGACGAACACGGCGGTGCGGCCGTCGGGGTGCGCCCCGTCGACGTAACCGAGCCTGCCGAGCAGCGTCTCCAGCTCGCTCGCGCAGCCGTGGATGTCGCCGATGATGTCGAAAGGACCGGTGAGGTGCGTGAGGTCGTTGAAGCGCCGCTCGGTGACGACCTCGGCGCCCTCGACCTCCGCGACGCCCCGCAGGACGTGCACCTTGCGGAAGCCCTCGCGCTCCAAGTGCTTGAGCGAGCGCCGCAGTTCGCGCTGGTGGCGCTGGATGACCCGGCGCGGCATCCCGGCCCGGTCGGCCCGCGCGGCGTTCCGCTCGGCGCAGACCTCCTCGGGCACGTCGAGGACCACGGCGATGGGCAGCACGTCGTGCCGCCTGGCCAGCTCGACCAGCTGCTTGCGGCTGTCGGACTGCACGCTCGTCGCGTCGACGACGGTACGGCGCCCGGCGGCGAGCCGCTTGCCCGCGATGTAGTGCAGGACGTCGAAGGCGTCGCCGTTCGCGCCCTGGTCGTTCTCGTCGTCGGCGACGAGCCCCCGGCAGAAGTCGCTGGACAGCACTTCGGTCGGCTTGAAGTGCCGCCGCGCGAAGGTGGACTTGCCCGCGCCGGAGGCACCGATGAGGACGACGAGGGAGAGGTCGGTGATGGGGAGGCGGCGGCCGCCGGGGGTGGTGGTGCTGGTGCCGGTGGTACTGCTGGAGCTGTTGGTGCTTGTGCCGGTGGTGTTGTCGGTGCTGTTGCCGGTCATGCTGCCTTCGCCTCCTTCGAGTGCTGGGTGTTACGGGTGTTCCGGTCGTTCTGGGGCTGGGTCTGGGGCTGGGTCTGGGGCTGGGTCTGGGTGAACACCGCCATCTGGGTCGGCGGTCCCACCTCGGGGTCGTCGGGGCCGACGGGCACGAACGCGACGGTGTAACCGTGCTGGTGGGCGACCCTCTCGGCCCAGGCCCGGAACTCCGCGCGGGTCCACTCGAAGCGGTGGTCGCCGTGCCGGGCGTGACCGGCGGGGAGGGACTCCCAGCGGACGTTGTACTCGACGTTCGGCGTGGTCACGAGCGCGGTGCGGGGGCGCGCCGAGCCGAACACCGCGTACTCGAGGGCGGAGAGCCGCTCCGGGTCGACGTGCTCCACGACCTCGCAGAGCACCGCCGCGTCGTACCCCTTGAGGCGCTTGTCGGTGTACGCGAGCGAGCCCTGGAGGAGCGTCACGCGCTCCGCCTGGCGCTCGCCCATGCGGTCCAGCTTCAGCCGCCGGGACGCGACGGTCAGCGCGCGCATCGACACGTCGACGCCCACGATCTCCGTGTACCGGGTGTCCTTGAGCAGCGCCTTGATCAACTCGCCCTGGCCGCAGCCGAGGTCGAGGACACGGGCGGCGCCCGCCGCGCCGAGGGCGGCGAGGATCGCGTCCCTGCGCTGCTCGGCGAGCGGCGCGGGCCTGTCCTCCGCGTCCGGCCCCTCGTCGGCGGCGACGGCGTTGTCGATCTCCTCGACGGCCGTGTCGTCGGCGTCGGCGAGCCGCGCCAGTTCGAGCCGCTCCATGGCCGCGCGCGTCAGCGACCAGCGCCGCGCCAGATAGCGGTTGGTGATCAGCTTCTGCTCGGGGTGGCCGGCGAGCCAGCCCTCCCCCGCGCGCAGCAGCTTGTCGACCTCGTCGGCCGAGACCCAGTAGTGCTTGGCGTCGTCGAGCACCGGAAGCAGGACGTACAGGTGGCGCAGCGCCTCACTGAGGGTCAGCCTGCCGTCCGGCACGTCCAGTACGAGGCGTACGTAGCGCGAGTCGCCCCACTCCGGGAAGCGCTCGTCCAGCGGCACCGGCTCGGCGCCCACCGTCCAGCCCAGCGGCTCGAACAGCGCCCGGACCAGGCGGGCCCCGCCGCGCGCGGGCAGCGCGGGCACCTCGACGCGCAGCGGAAGGGGCGCCGCCGCCCGCTCGGGCAGGGACTTGCAGACGCCGCGTACGGCACTGGAGAACACCGTGCTCAGGGCGACGGCGAACAGCGAGGAGGCGGCGTACGGGCGGTCGTTCACATACTGCGCGAGGGCCGCGTCCGCGGCGCCGCCCCGGCCCTTCGTGGCACCCCTGACGCGCCGCGCGAGCGCCACCGGGTCCACTTCGAGCAGGAGCGTGGCCGTGCAGCGCTCCGCCGTCGCCTCGGGGTAGAAGACATGCGCCTGCCCGTAGGACGTGGAGAACGCCTGCGCCTTGCCGGGATGCTTGTGCAGCAGGAACCCGAGGTCGGTCGCGGGGCGTTCCGGAGTGCCGGTGGTGCTGATCGTCAAGAACATGGGTATGCCTCGATAGCAATCTGGGCCGTGGACCCGACGGGCCGTGCGAGCCGTAGAACTCGACGGGGCCGTCCGGGCCGTGGTGACGTGCTGGGCTGTCTGGCGCGCGGCGCGTCGGACCGACCGTCGTCGCGTCGGCCGACCGCGCGGGCGCGGAGGGGTGGCAGATCGTGCCCCTGCGGGCCGGGCGCGCGTCTCGCGTCGCCGCCCCGCCTGCTCCTCAACCCCCCGTATCTGTCGCGTGCGCCGCGGCGCGGACCTCTCGCCGCGCACCGCCCTCTTCCCGGCGCACCTGCACAAACGTACAGCGAAGCCCCCGAACGCACGCGTGAATTTCCGTTCCGCCGCCCCTGGTTCGACGTCCCGCGGTTCAGCGTGCCGCGCGCAGCTCGGCGTACAGCTCGGGGCCCGTCCACGTACGCGGCGCGGACTCCGCCTCGTGCACGAGGGCGACCAGGCGCGCGTTCACGGGGGCGCGCAGGCCGTGCGCGGCGGCGAGGTCGACGATCTCGCCCTGCAGGGAATCGACCTCCGTGGGGCGGCCGCCGCGCAGGTCCTCCCACATCGAGGAGCGCGCGTGGGCGTCGGTCCGCAGGGACGCGGCCGCCACCCGCCGGAAGACGGCGTCGGGGAGCCCCAGGACGAACGGGACGGCGCCGGGCGCGATGGGGCCGAGGCGGGCGGGCGCGACCCCGGCGGCACGGTAGGCGGCGAGGGCCTCGCGCTGGCACAGGGCGAGGCAGCCGCGGTAGGCCCGCAGGCCGAGTTGGTCGCGCAGCGGAAGGCCCGACAGGGCGTTGACCGCGTTGTTGAGGTTCATCAGGAGCTTGGAGTGCAGCACTTCGGACATGTCGGTGCGGGCCTCGATGTCCAGGCCCGCCTCCTGGCAGGCGGCGAGGAGCACGTCGTCGGGCTCGGCCATGAGACGGCCCGGCATGCCCTGGTGCACGGTGCCCGGCTCGGACCGCATCACGTTGTACGGCACCATCCCGGCGAGCACGGTGTGGCCGGGGAGCGCGGCGCGCAGGGCGGCGGGGTTGCGCAGCCCGTTCTGGAAGCTCACCACGACGGCGTCCGGGGCGAGATGGGCGGCCAGGCCCGCGGCGGCGGCCTCGGTGTCGGCGCTCTTCACGGTGACCAGCACCTGGTCGGCGCCCGCCGCCGCCTCGGGTCCGGTGGCCAGCGTCAGGCGGTCCGGCGCGAGGTGCACGGGCGGGCGGGTGGAGCTGCTGAGGGTGAGTCCCCGCTCGGCCAGGGTCTCCATGGCGGCGGACCGGCCGATGAAGGTCACGTCGTGCCCGGCGGCGGCGAGACGGCCACCGAGGTGACAGCCGATGCTGCCGGCACCGAGGACGGCGAAGCGGGGCCTGGGCATGGGCGGCTCCTGGGGCGGGGTGAGGCGCGGCGGGGGGCGGCGGCGCGGCGGGCGGACGTCAGGTCGGGCAGGGACAGCCTGGACCAGGGACGCGCGGGGTGACCAGCCCCGGGATGCCGCCGTTCACGCATACGTCGAGCCTCAACCCGCCCCGGCCCGGGGTGGCACCGAGCAGACACCACGCGCCTCGCCCGCCCCGGCGCGGGGGTGGTGCCGAGCCGGGCACCACCCCCCGCCGCTCAGCTCCGTCCGCTGTAGTCGTGGTCGGGCCGGCGGCCCTCCTGCTCCGGCAGCGGCGGCGCGGGCTCGGCGCGCGCCAGCTTCTCGCCCTCGATGTCGACATGGGGCAGGATCCGGTCGAGCCACCCGGGCAGGGACCAGGCCCGCTTGCCGAGGAGGGCGAGGGCGGCGGGCACGATCGTCATGCGGACGACGAACGCGTCGAAGGCGACGGCGACCGCGAGCCCGAAGCCGAGCGCCTTGATCATGGCGTCCTCGGAGCCGACGAACCCGGCGAAGACCGTGATCATGATGAGGGCCGCGACGGTGACGACGGTCGCGCTGTGCCGGAACCCGTCCGCCACCGCCGTCCGCGCGTCGGCGCCGTGAACGTACGCCTCCCGCATCCGGGTCACGAGGAACACCTGGTAGTCCATCGCCAGGCCGAAGACGATGCCGACCATCAGGATGGGCATCAGGCTCATGAGGGGGCCGGTCTGCTCCAGGCCGATCAGGTCCTTCAGCCAGCCCCACTGGAAGACCGCGACGATCGCGCCGAGCGAGGCGAGCACGGACAGCAGGAAGCCGAGGGCGGCCTTCACGGGCACCAGGATCGAACGGAACACCAGGATCAGCACGAGGACCGCGAGCCCGACGACGAGCGCCAGATAGGGCACGATCGCCTTGCTGAACTTGTCGGAGACGTCGATGTTGAGAGCCGTCGTGCCGGTCACCAGGGCGCGGACGCCCGAGTCCGCCCCCATGCGGTCGGCCAGGGAGCGGATGTCGCCGACGAGTTCCTTCGTGGCATCGCTGCCCGGCGCGCTCCGCGGGACGACCGAGATGACGGCGGTGTCGCCCGCCTTGTTGAAGACGGCCGGGGTCACGGCGGCCACGTCGTCCAGGTCCTTGAGGGACGTGCCCAACTTCGCCGCTCCGGTACGGGCGACGGCCGGGTCCTCGTTGTCGACGGTCACCGTGAGCGGCCCGTTGAAGCCGGGGCCGAAGGACTGCGACAGCATGTCGTACGCCTTGCGCTGCGTGGAGGAGGCGGCCTTGGAGCCGTCGTCCGGCAGCCCGAGTTCGAGCCGCGTGGCGGGCAGGGCGATCACTCCGAGGGCGAGCACGGCCAGGACAAGGACCTTCGCGGGCTTGCGGAGGACGTACGCGATCCAGCGCTGGGCCAGGCCGGTCCTTGCGGGCGCTGTCGGGGCGGGGCCGGTGGTGGACCCTGCCGGGGCGGGACTCGTGGCGGACGCCCCGGCAGCACCGGTGCCGGACGAGGCCGCGCGGCCGGGCAGGAACCGGCGGACGAACCGCCCGCGGCCCCTGCCGACCACCCGTTCACCGGCGAAGCCCAGCAGCGCGGGCATCAGCGTGACGGCGACGAGCACGGCGACGGCGACCGCACCGGCGGCGGCCAGGCCCATCGCGGTCAGGATGGACAGGTTCACCACGGCGAGGCCCGCGAGGGCGATCACGACCGTCAGTCCGGCGAAGACGACGGCCGATCCGGCGGTGCCGTTGGCGCGGGCGGCGGCTTCCTCGGCGTCGTACCCGGCGGCGCGTTCGGAGCGGTAGCGGGACACGATGAACAGGGCGTAGTCGATGCCGACGGCGATCCCCAGCATCGTGGCGAGGACCGAGGCGTTGCTGTTGAGCTCGAACGGCCCGCTGAGCGCCGTGATGGCGGTCATGCTCACGGCTACCCCGACCAGCGCGGTCACCAGCGGCAGACCCGCGGCGACCAGGGAGCCGAAGGTGATGAGGAGGATCACGGCGGCCAGGGCGAAGCCGATGGCCTCCGCCGTGTGGCCCTCCTCGGGGGGCCGCAGCGCGTTCCCGGACGCCTCCACCGTCAGCCCCCGGTCGCGGCCCGACTCCAGGGCCTCGTCGAGACCGGTGTGGTCACGGTCCGTCAGGTTCGTGTCCGACACGCTGTACGTGACCTGCGAGTAGGCGGTGGTGCCGTTCGCGCTGACCGCCTTCGCCGCGAAGGGGTCGCTGACCTTGGCGATGTGCGTGGAGGACTTCTTCACCTCGGCCAGGGTCGCCTCGAGCGCCGCTCGGTTGTCGGCGCTGCCGATCTTCTCGCCGCCGGGGGCCCGCAGAACGACGCGGGCGTTGGCGCCGTCGGCGTTGGCGGCAGGGAACTGCTTCTCCAGCAGGTCGTTGGCGCGCTGTGCCTCCGTGCCGGGGAGGGTGACGTTGGACGTCTGCGGGCCGGAGCCGTTGGCGGCGGCGATGCCCACGGCACCCAGGACGAGCGCCCAGAGGAGGACGACCAGCCAGCGTCGCCTGAAGGCGGTCCGGCCGATGCGGTGCAGGAAGGTGGCCATGAGGGGGTGCGATCACTCTCTGTCTGTCGGTGCGAGCAGGAGGGGCCCGGCCACGGGTGCGGATGCTGCCGGGCTCGGCCCAGCCACGGGGTGCGGTCGGGCTCGGCCCGGCCACGGGTGCGGTCGGCCCTGGCCCGGCTGCGGGGTCACAGCGGGCCGCGCGGTGCCCCCGGTCCCGGGACGTGCGGGCGGCGGCCGGGCCCCGGGGGAAGGTCGCCGGCCGCCGTGGTCACCAGGGTTCCGCCCGGCGGGGGCCCGTTCCGTCGGCCGTGCGTACCCTTCGCGCACCGGCCTGTCGGTCATTCGGCCGACACGGGCCTCCGCTTCCGCTCCTACGCTGATCGGCGTGGACTGGAAACTCCCCCTCAACCCGGCCGCCGACGGCAGGCTCCTCAGGATCAGCAGCCTGACCGCGTTCACGCTGATCCTGGTCGGGGACTTCGCCGCCGTGCGCATCGCCGACCCCGATCCGTTCCAGGCGCCGACGGCGTGGCTGCCCGTGGTCGTCACCGGCCCGCTGGTCGGCCTCGCCGTCCTCGGCCTGCCGCACTCGTTCGCCCTGGGCCGACGCGTCATCGGCGCCGTGACGGTCTCCCTAGCCCTGACCGTGTGGACCCTGGTCGACTCCGCCGGCCTCCAGTGGTGGGGAGCCCTGGAGACCTGCGGGCTGCTGTCCCTCACCATCCGGACCACGGCCCACGCCTGGCGTCCGGCGCGCGCGACCGCGGCCACCCTCGCCCTGTGCGTCGCCGTCCTGATGCTGCCGCTGCGCGGCGGCTCCTGGTCCGTCTTCGTCGCGGGCGGCTACATCCTGACCGTGGCCCTGGCGATCTGCGTCGCCACCGGCTGCGCCCTGCGCGCGATGGAGCTCCGCAGGGAACGAGCCGTGCACGACGTGCGCCAGGCCGAACGCCTCGCCCTCGCCCGGGACCTGCACGACCTGATCGCCCACCACATGACGGGCATCATCGTCCAGGCCAACGCCGCCGTGACCATCCAGGGCACCGCGCCCGACCAGGTCGACCCCCTGCTGCGCAACATCGCCCGGTCCGGCACCGAGACGCTGGAGTCGATGCGCCGCCTGGTGGGCGTCCTGCGGGAGGACAACCACGCCGCGCTGCGCCCCGGCGACCTGCTCACCGAGCTGGCCGACCTCGTCTCCGCCCACTGCGCCCACACCGGCGCCGACGACGACACGCCCGCCCGGCTCGACGCCACGGCGGCCGCCCGCACCGCCCGCCTCAGCCCCGAGGTCGAGATCTCCGTGCAGCGGCTGGTCCAGGAAGCCCTCACCAACGTCCGCAGGCACGCCCCCGGCGCCCGCGCGACGGTCCGCCTGGACGCGGACCCGGCCTGGCTACGGGTGACGGTCACCAACACCGCGGCCCCGCACCGGGCCACCGCACCGGCGGGCGGGCGCGGCGGCTTCGGTCTGCTCGGGCTGCGCGAACGCGTCGAGGCCCTGGACGGGACGCTGCGCACCGGCGCGCTCCCCCAGGGCGGCTGGCAGGTCGAGGCCGCCTTTCCGCTGGCGACGTGCGCCGACGACGTCCTCCAGGACCACGGGCCGGGACGCTGACGGGCCGGGCGTCAGCGCGCCGGGTGCGCCACGCCGTGCTCCCAGGCCCACGCCGCGACCTCCACCCGGTTGCGGGCCGCGAGCTTGGCCTGGATCCGCGCCAGATACGTCTTCACCGTCGACAACGACAGGAACAACTCGTCGCAAATCTCCTGATTCGTACGCCCCACCGCGACCAGCCGCACGATGTCCAGCTCCCGCTCGCTGAGCCCGGCGGCCCCCGCGTTCCCGGCCGCCGGGCCCCGCTCCGACTCCTCAAGTCGCCGCAGCAGGCGCACCGTCACCGCCGGTGACACCAGGGCATCCCCACGGGACGCGGCCTGCACCGCCTCCACGAGCAGCCCCGGTGACGCGTCCTTCAGCAGGAACCCGCACGCCCCGTTCCGCAGCCCGGTCCGCACGTAGTCGTCCTGGTCGAAGGTGGTGATCAGCACGACGTTCAGCGGATCGGCCACGCCGGGCCCGGCCAACTGCCGTACCACCTCAAGGCCGTCGAGGCGCGGCATGCGGATGTCGGCGAGCACCACATCCGGGCGCAGCCGACGCGCCATGTCGATGCACTCCACGCCGTCGGCCGCCGCACCGACCACGGTGATGCCCGGCTGCGCCCCGAGAATCAGGCTGAATCCGGTCCGCACCAGCTCCTGATCGTCGGCGATCACCACATTGATCCGTGTCTCGGCCACGATCCGTTCCTACCACGGCGACCCGCGGCCCCAGCCCGCCGCACGCCCCCGCCCCGGCCTCGGCGGGGCCCGGCCCCACCCTTAGAATGATCATGAACGCGCCTCGCCGTGTTCGCACACGTATCGTTCGCCCGACAGGGCATCCCTGGGGGAGACTTCCTTGAAGCTCACTGTGTCGCGCCGTGCCGTGACCACGTCCATCGCGGCCGCTTTCCTCGTCGGCGGCCTCGCCACCGCCGCACCCGCCTCCGCCGCCGGCAGCTACAGCTGCGGCAACTGGAAGATGAAGGTCAACACCTGGTCCGCCTCCTGCAAGGTGAAGAGCGGCCAGGCCCGCGCCGTCACCGACTGCAGCAACGGCAAGACCATCTACGGCAAGTGGGTGGGCCGCGGCCAGTGGCGGTTCGGCGGCGACTGCGGCAAGTACTTCATCGTCGCCCACACCACCCAGGGCCGCGGCTAGCAGCACCGAGCAGTGCTCGGCGGCAGCTGACACGAGGGCCCGCCGACCCGTCGGCGGGCCCTCGTCGCCTGCTACGACAGTTGCGACTGCACCTGTGCCGAGATCAGCTCCAGGTGGTCCAGGTCGGACAGGTCAAGGCACTGGAGGTAGACACGGCTCGCGCCGATCTCCGCGTACCGGCCGATCTTGTCGACGACCTCGGCGGGGGACCCGGCGAGCCCGTTGGCCTTCAACTCCTCCACCTCACGCCCGATGACGGCCGCGCGCCGGGCCACCTCGGCGTCGTCCTTGCCCACGCACGCCACCAGGGCGTTCGAGTACACCAGGTCGTCGGCCTTGCGCCCGGCCTCCTCGGCGGCGGCCCGCACCCGGCCGAACTGCCGCTCGCTGTCCTCCACCGAGGCGAACGGGATGTTGAACTCGTCCGCGTACCGCGCGGCCAGGCGCGGCGTGCGCTTCGCGCCGTGACCGCCGATCAGGACGGGCACCTTGGCCTGCGCGGGCTTGGGCAGCGCGGGCGATTCGGTGAGCTGGTAGTGCGTGCCGTCGTACGAGAACTTGTCGCCCGGCGGGGTCTCCCACAGCCCGGTGACGATCGCGAGCTGCTCCTCCAGGCGCGCGAACTTCTCCTTCGGGAAGGGGATGCCGTACGCCTTGTGCTCCTCCTCGAACCAGCCCGCGCCAAGACCCAGCTCGACCCGCCCGCCCGACATCTGGTCGACCTGCGCCACCTGGATCGCCAGCACACCCGGCAGCCGGAACGTGCCCGCCGTCATCAGCGTGCCGAGCCGGATCCGCCGGGTCTCACGGGCGAGCCCCGCCAGCGTGATCCACGCGTCCGTGGGTCCGGGCATGCCGTCGACCGCGCCCATGCGCAGATAGTGGTCGGAGCGGAAGAACGCGTCGAAGCCCAGGTCCTCGGTCGCCTTGGCGACGGCGAGCAGCGTGTCGTAGGTGGCCCCCTGCTGGGGCTCGGTGAAGATGCGAAGATCCATACCTCCATCCTGCACGGTCGAACGCCCGTCAACCTCCCCTGTCCCACCGGTCCACCGCCGCCCCGGTCGGGTGAAATCCGTCAACCCGGCGACCGGGGCGGGTCCGCCGCAGTGACCGCGCCGCACGGGTGATCGTTGGCTCGGCGGAGCCGGACCGCCCGGCACCCGCGCCGGCGGTCGCTGCCGACGCGTCCCCCGCACCAACTGCCTTGCCCGGCCGGGGCGCGCCCCGGCACCGGCGGGGCGCGGGCCGAGGAGGCCGTCATGTCCCAGGAAGCCGTGCCCGAGCAGGCGCACGACCCGTTCGCGCCGGAGCAGCCCCGCGACGAGGTGGTGCCGGAGCAGGCTCGCGCGCAGGCACCGGCCGGGCAGCAGGGTGCGCCCAAGGGCCTGCTGCAGCAGATGGAGGAGCTCATGGCCGCGCTCAACGCGGATCTGACCCAACTGGATGCCGACCTCCAGCAGTCCACGCGGCCCCCTGCCGGGGAGGAGCAGGGCCGCGTCTGACGGGCGCCGTCGCCGCACCGGACGCCCCCGGCCGCCGCATCCCGCCCGGCGGCCCGGGCCCGCCCGCGGCCCGGGGCGTCGCCGCGAGCCGTCCGTCGGCCGGGGGGACCGCTCGCCCCCTGGCACCGCCCGGCCCGTGGCACCGCCGATCGCGCTGGCGCGCTCGTCCTCAATCGCCGGACGGGCTCTTATTTGCCGACCTGGGCCGTGCCTCGCCCCGGACCGACTTGCCGACCTGGGCCGTGCCTCGCCCCGGACCGACTTGCCGACCCCGGCCGTGCCTCGCCCCAGGCCAAGCCGCCTCCCGTCCTCACGTCACGCACCCCCGCCCTCAACACGAGGGCGACTTGCCCTCCGGGACCCGGTTGTCTCTCCGCTGGTCCAAGGCGCCCCCGCCAGACACCGCGTTGCGCTCGCGGGCCGCGAGTCTGCGGAGCATTTCGAGGACCCGGTCGCGGGACTCGTCGGCGGCGTCGATGGCTTCCATGCACTGCCAGTAGACCCCCTCGTCCTCGGCGCCCATGGCCACCGTGACCAGGGCGATGCCCACTTCGCCCAGGAGGGCGCCGAGGCCGAGGAGGGTGTCGTGGGCGTCTCCTATCTCCGTCAGTCCCGCCGCGCGTATCTCCTGTGTCCCGGACTGGCGGGGGTCGAGGACCGCGCAGCCTCTGCCGCTGAGTTCGCTCAGGCCCAGCGCCTCGCCCCGTAACTCCGGCGGGCCCGCGACCGCCAGGCGGCTGCCGATCGCCTGGGCCAGGGCCTGGGACTGCCACACCTCCGCCACGATGGCTGCGGACTCCTGACTCCGCGCCAGAGCGCACCTGCTCGCCTCGATGAGCCGCATCGCATCCATGCGCCGTCCCCATTCATCGCGCGCCCACTCACAGCACGTACATCCGAACTCCCTTACCCACTACCCACAGTGAGCGCCTTCAGGACGAAAAGCCAGAGGAAGCCTGAAATCTGTGGACAAAAAATCGACTGTGGACAATGCATCCACTCCGGAGAGTGACGATGAGGTGTCTTTGGGGGGCTTTCGGCATGTCCAAGGGGCGGTGACGGCCGGGGATCAAGGGGCGGATGGGCCAAGACCCCCGGCGCACGCGGGCGCTACGGCGCCGGGAAGCGGTGCTCGTTCCGCTCGATCTTCGCCGCGAGCGCCCGCAGCGGGTCGATGCCGAGCACTTCGCAGAACTGGAGGAGATAAGCGAGGACGTCGGCGACCTCGTCCGTGACGCGGTGCGCCGATTCCGGGTCGGCCATCACCCGTGCCGACTCCTCCGGCGTCAGCCACTGGAAGATCTCCACGAGTTCGGAGGCCTCCACGCTGAGCGCGGCGGCCAGGTTCTTGGGCGTGTGGTAGGGCTCCCAGTGCCGCGCGGCCGCGAACTCGGCCAGTCTGCGCTGCAGTCCCGCTACGTCTTGGTCTGTCACGGCTCAAGTCAACTACATCCCGGGCGTCCGCGATCTCGGCACCCGCGCGCGGCGGGCTGCCGGTGCGCTTCCCGCTCCGGCAGCCCCGGCCCCGCCGCCGGTCCCGGCCCGGGCGCCGCCCCCGGCCCGCGCACCGCGCCCGTCCCCGTCCCCGGCCCGCCCCAGGTCCACCACCGTCACCCCGTCCGCCGTCGCGGCCCAGGTCGCGTCGGCCACGGCGCCGATCAGGCGCAGGTGCCCACGGCCGCACATGCGGGCCGCGAGGTCCGCGAGGGCCCGCTTCTGACGCTGGTCCAGGCAGCGGTCGAAGCCGTCCGCGAGGACGGTGAGGCTCTGGTAGGCCTCCGGGACCTCCGCCACCGGGTCGACCTCCAGGACGCGCGGGCCGGTGAGCAGCACCAGGGCGAGGGCGAGATAGCGCAGTTCGCCGTCGCCGAGCCGTCCCACGCAGGTGCGGACGCCGTCGCCGCGGTCGAGCAGGGCCCGCAGCGCGCCGTCGCGGGTCTCCTCGGCGAGGACGTCTGCGACCGGCCCCGCGCAGCCGGAGCGCAGCGCCGCCACGAGCTGGGCGTGCCGGTTGCCGCACTCGGAGCGGGTGCGCCACAGGACCTCGGCGAGGTTGTCGCAGCCGCCGAGCAGCCGGCCCGCGCCGACGAGTCCGGGCGGCACGGGCTCCCGCATCCGGCCGGGCCGCGGATCGCAGGTGAACACCGAGCGCAGCGCCACGACGACCTGTTCGGCCGCGGCGAGCACCAGGCGCTGGCCGTCGGTCTTGCCCGCGACGCGCAGCGGCAGCAGGGCCGTGCCGAGCCGGTCGTCGGGCAGCGGCGCGCGGGTCACGGGCGCGGCGCCCGCGGTGTGCCAGGCGGCCTGGACGGCGCGGCGGCCGGGGTCGCGCAGCGCGGTCTCCAGGAGCGTGAGCCCGTCGCGCGTCAACCGCTCGCCCGCGATGCGCAGTTCCGGCTCGGCCTGGACGGCGACGTCGAGCCGGACGGGTCCGGCGGGGCCGTCGACCGTACAGCCGATGCGGAAGCCACGACGGGCCTGGCCGTCGGCCCGCGCGCGCTCGGGCACACAACGGGTGGGCTCGGGGAAGACGTCGATCAGCTCGACTCCGGCGCCGAGCAGCGCGAGCGCCTCGTACGCCCGCAGCGCGCTCGTCTTGCCGCTGCCGCTCGGGCCCGCGAAGAGCGTGAGCGGGCCGAGCGGGAACGCGGCGCCGCGGTGGCCCGCGAAGGCGGAGAGCCGCAGTTCGGTGACGCGTGGCTTGGCCCGGGCCGACGGATCCTGCGCGAGCGCCCGGCGGGAGTGCACAGTCATGAACGGAAGCTACGGGCCGGTGGACAAGCCGAACCGTTTTGCCCAGGCGACCTTCGCACGATCGAGGGATCGGCGGCCGAAGCCCCACGGGGGACGGCGAGTTGGGCTAGATCACCATCAGGGCTGGATCAGCGTCGGGACCGGACCCGCATAGGGACCGGATCCGCACCAGGACCGGGATCACCACCGGGCCCCGGCCCTCGCGCCCCCTCCCGGCTATATTCCGGTCGCCGCCTCCACCAGGCCCTGCACCTCCGTGTCCGCCGGGGACAGCAGGAAGACGTTCTTCTCCACGCGGTGCATCCCGCAGCCGAGGCCGAAGACCACGCCGCTGCTGAAGTCGAGGACCCGCTTGGCGACTTCGGTCTCGGCGCCGGACAGGTCGAGCAGGACCGGCGTCTGCGACATCAGGTTCTCGGCCACCTCGCGGGCGTCCGCGAAGATGTTCACACGTGTCACGACGAAGCGTCGGCGCGCCTCCGTCTCCGCGTCGGGCAGCGCCCGGTGCCCCGGCCACGACGGCCATTCGTTGCGGCCGCGCAGCGGTACGACCTGGGCGAGCCCTTCCCACTGTTCGTCGGTGGCTTCGTGGCTGGTCACAGAGCAACCCCGTCCTGGCTCGTCCTCAACGTCTGCACCAGGCAATTCTTGCGCAAGTCACCCGTTCGGCCCAACTGCGACACGTCCGCATGGCACGTCTCACACCTTCCGGGAACCCACCGGCGGCCGCGCGCGACCACCTGTCCGGTGCCGGGCGTCCGTTGCCCGCGCCGCCGGATCAGCCACGGGAGCGTCGATGGCAGACGAGCGTTCGTCCCTTTCGGGTACGTCGCCGAGTTCGCGTACGTCAAGCAGTGCACGTACGCCGGGAGCGTCCGGGGTGTGGCGGCCGCCACCCGCGCTGCTGGGGTTCCTCGTGCTGCTCGTCGTCGTGTTCGCCGTCGCGTATCAAGTCGGCTCGTCCGTGGGGCCGGTGGCGCCGGGGATGCGGTCCTCGACGCCGGGCGGCGGTGCGGGCGACGACAAGGACGGCGGCTCGGGCGGGGGCCACGGCGGGGGGCACGGGGGGCACGGCCAGTGACTCCCGAGCCCACGGCTGCCGCCCCCGAAGCCCCCGGGACCTCCGAGGCCACCGTCACCACCGACCTGATCGTCGGCGGGATGACCTGTGCCGCCTGCGTGAACCGCGTCGAGAAGAAGCTCGGCAAGCTGGCGGGCGTCAGCGCGACCGTCAACCTCGCCACCGGCCGGGCCCGGGTGCGCCACCCCGTCGGCACGGGCACGGACGAGCTCGTCGCCGTCGTCGTACGCGCCGGATACACCGCCGAGCCGCCCCCGCCGCCCGCACCGCCCACGCCGTCGGAGGCGGAGCCCGCGGCGGCGGGCGACGACGAGGCGCGGGCCGAGCGGCAGCGGCTGCTGGTCACCGCGCTGCTCTCGCTGCCCGTGCTCGTCCTTTCGATGGTGCCCGCCTGGCAGTTCCGCAACTGGCAGTGGCTGTGCTTCATGCTGACGGCGCCGGTCGCGGTGTGGGGCGCGTGGCCCTTCCACCTGCGGGCGGTACGCGGCCTGCGGCACGCCGCCGCGACCATGGACACGCTGGTGTCGCTCGGTGTCGCCGCCTCCTTCTCCTGGTCGGCGTACGCGCTGTTCCTCGGTGGGGCGGGCGAGCCGGGGATGCGGATGCCGTTCGAGGTCCTGCCGTCGGCGGGCGGGGGCGCGCACGTGTATCTGGAGGCGGCGGTCGGCGTGCCGCTCTCGGTGCTCGCGGGGCGCTTCCTGGAGGCGCGGGCGCGGCACGGCACCGGGGCGGCGCTGCGGTCGCTGGCCTCGCTCGCCGTCAAGGACGTCGCGGTACGGGACGCGGGCGGCGGCGAACGGCGGGTGCCCGCGGGTGAGTTGCGGGTGGGGCAGGAGTTCGTGGTCCGGCCCGGGGAACGGGTGGCCACCGACGGTGTGGTGGTGTCCGGGCACTCCGCGCTCGACCTGTCGCTGGTGACCGGCGAGAGCGAGCCGGTGGAGGTCGGCCCCGGACAGGACGTCGTCGGGGCCGCCGTCAACGAGAGCGGGCTGCTCGTGGTGCGGGCCATGGCCGTGGGCGCCGACACCCAACTCGCCCGCATCACACGGATGGTGACGGAGGCGCAGGCCGGGAAGGCCCGCGCCCAGCGCCTCGCGGACGCCGCGGCGGGCGTGTTCGTCCCCGTCGTCCTGACGCTCGCCGTCACCGTCCTCGGGTTCTGGCTCGGCGCCGGGGCCGACCCGCAGGCCGCCGTCACCGCGTCCGTGGCCGTCCTCGTCGTCGCCTGCCCGTGCGCCCTCGGCCTCGCCACGCCCACCGCGCTGCTCGCCGCCACCGGGCGCGGCGCCCAACTCGGCGTCCTCGTCGGCGGACCGCGCGCCCTGGAGACGCTGCGCCACGTCGACACGGTCGTCCTCGACAAGACCGGCACGCTGACGACGGGCCACATGACCGTCACCCAGGTCACCGCCGCGCCGGACGGCCTCGGCCGGGACGCGGTGCTGCGGCTCGCCGGGGCGGTGGAGCGGGGCTCGGAGCATCCGCTCGGGCGCGCGATCACTTCGTACACCCGACAAGAGCTGGCCGAGCGGGAGCTGCCCGAGGTCACGGAGTTCCGGGCGCGGCCCGGGTGGGGTGTGCGCGGGGTCGTGGAGGGGCGAGTTGTGGAGGTGTGCTCGCCGGGAGCGGGTGTGGGGGCGGAGGTGGGGTCGGAAGGGGCGTCCAGGGACGGCGTCCACGCCCTGCCCGACGTCCTCGCCCGTGCTCTCGCCGACGCCGAGGCCGCCGCGCGGACCGTGGTCCTGGTACGGGTGGACGGTGTCGTCGAGGCCGTCGTGGCCGTGGGGGACGTGCTTCGGGCCGGGAGCTACCGCGCGGTGGACCGGCTGCGGCGGCTCGGCGTGGAGCCGGTCCTCGCCACCGGGGACCGGGCGGCGACCGCGCACGCCGTGGCCGCCGAGCTGGGGATCGACGAAGTGCACGCGCGCTGCACGCCTGAGGACAAGGCGGAGCTGGTCGGGCGGCTGCGGGCGGCGGGGCGCCGGGTCGCGGTGCTCGGCGACGGCGTGAACGACGCGGCCGCGCTCGCCCGCGCCGACCTCGGCATCGCCATGGGGTGTGGCAGCGACGCCGCGATCGGCGCGGCCGACGTGACGCTGGCCGCCGGTGACATCGGTGCGGCGGCCGTCGCGGTGCGCCTCGCCCGCCGCACCCTCGCCACCATCCGCGCCAACCTGGTCTGGGCGTTCGGCTACAACGCCCTCGCCGTGCCCCTCGCCGCCGTCGGCCGCCTCGGTCCGATGACCGCCGCCCTCGCGATGTCGGCCAGCTCGCTGCTCGTGGTCGCGAACAGTCTGCGGCTGCGTACGTGGGAGCCGGTGCCGCGGAGTGCGGGGCGGGAGTCCGTGGGGCGAGCGGGCGCGGGGCGGGAGCGGGAGCGGCCACAGCAGGCGCGGCGGCAGCGGGTCGCACGGGGAAGGAGCCTTCGGTGAAGGGTCGTACGCATGCCCGGCGGTGGGCCACCGGCGCGCCCGGCGCCACCGATGCCGCCGACAACCCCGGTGCTTCCGGCGAGGCGTACGCGCGTCTGCGGTCCGCCCTTCCCGGTGTCCTCGCTCCCGTCCTCGCCTGCGCGCTCGCGCTGTGCGGGCTCTCCGCGTGGGTCGCCGTCGGGGCCGCGGGCAGTCCCGCGCGCGTGACCGTCGACGACGGGCGGGTGTTCCTGCCGTACGGCGGCAAGGAGGAGACCGCCGCGTTCTTCCGGATCACCAACACCGGGGAGTCCGGGGACGTGTTGTTGTCCGTCCGGTCGCCCGCGGCCGACGACGTCATGCTCAGCCGGACCGTGGAGCTGCCCGGGAACGTGGAGTCGATGCGGATGGTGGACTCGGCGGCCGTGCCCGGGCGGTCCGTGGTGCGGATGACGCCCGAGGGCCTGGACGTGATGCTGCGGCCCGCCAAGGCGCTGCGGCTCGGTGACCGGGTGCCCTTCGTGCTGCGCTTCCGGCACAGCGGGGAGGTGGCGGTGCGGGCCGTGGTGGTCAGGCCCGGCAGCTGAGCCGCCGATCCGTCGGGCGCGTACGGGAACTTCCCGGCGCGCCCGTCCGACTACTGCCCCGGGACGGCGGCCCGGACGGGCCGAGACCGGCCGAGGCGGGACGGAACAGGCCCTGGAACAGGGGCGGGAGAGGGGCGCGGGCGACCGATGGGTGGTCTGGACATACGTATGCGGGGTGTGACCTGCGGGCATGGGCGCGTGGTCGCCGTCGACGACGTGCATCTGGAGGTCGCCGCCGGGGAGCGGGTGGCGCTCACCGGGACGAACGGCTCCGGCAAGTCCACACTGCTGCGGGCCGTCCTCGGGCTGCACCGGCCTGCTGCGGGCAGCATCCTCGTCGGTGGTCGCGGGGTCGCGTCCGCGGCGGATCGGGGGTGGCGGCGGCGGGCCTGTGCGTGGGTGCCGCAGAAGCCTGCGGCCGGGCGGTTTCCGCTGCTCGCGGGGGAGTTGCTGGATTCCGGTGGGGCGCCCGGTGAGGCGGCCGACGCGGCTCGTGCGCTGGGTGTGGGGGCGTTGCGGGGGCAGCCTCTGGACACGTTGTCCGGGGGGCAGTTGCAGCGGATGTATCTGGCGCGGGCCATCGGGTGTGTGGCCGCCGGGGCCGGGGTGTTGTTGGCCGATGAGCCCACCGCCGCGCTGGACTTCGCGGGGCAGGAGGAGGCTGCCGAGGCGCTCGTGGCTCTGCCGGTCACGCTGGTCGTCGTCACGCACGACCGTGCGCTCGCCGAACGTTGCGATCGTGTGTTGGACATGGCGGCCGGGCGGCTGCGGGAGGTGGGGGTGTGAGGCCTTGCCGGGGGCTCCCCCATCCCGCCCCTTCCCGAACCCGGGGCTCCGCCCCGGACCCCGTATCGGCGCTCCGCACCTCGTCCTCAAACGCCGGACGGGCTGAAGTGGGACGGGGTGGGGTGGGGGTCCCGGGCGGGTGGGACAGGCTCCCGCTGATCGCCGCTCCGCGGCTCGTCCTCAAACGCCGGACCGGCTGGGGGGTGCGGCGGCCCGGCGGAGCGGGAATCCCGGGCAGGGTGGGGGTCCCGGGCGGGGTGGGAGTCTCCGGCGGGTGGGACAAGCCCCCGTCGATCGCCGCTCCGCGGCTCGTCCTCAAACGCCGGACCGGCTGGGGGGTGCGGCGGCCCGGCGGAGCGGGAATCCCGGGCGGGGTGCGCGTCGCCGGTGGGCGGGACGGATCTGGGTGGGACGGATCTGGGTGGGGCGGGCGGAGTCGGTTCGGGGTGGCGGGGGTGTGGCGATGATGGGGCTCGCCACTGCCGACCTTGGGCTGATGCTTGAGCTTGTGCCCGTGCAGCGGGCCGGGTTCGCGTTGCTCCTTGCCGCTGTGGGGCTGCCGATCGTCGGGGTTGTGATCGTTGGGCTCGACATCATGCCGGTGCGGTTCGCGATGATGCATGTCGCGCTGCTCGGTATCGCCGTGGGGCTGCTCACGGGGCTCGACCCGATGCTGTGTGCCCTGGTGGCGTGTGCGCTCGCGGGTGCGGGAGTCGCGCCGCTGGCCCGGACTCCGGCCGGTCTCTCCGGGGCGATGGGGCTCCTGATGAGCATGGCCATCGCGGCCGCGCTGCTCGTGCTCTCCGTCTCCGGGGTCAACGCCTCCGGCGCGTTCGCGCTGCTGTGGGGGTCGATCCTGTCCGTCGGCAGCGCGGACATCGTCGTGGTCGGGGTGCTCGCCGTCGTCGTACCGGCGTTGTTCTGGTGGCGGCGCCGCGACCTGGCGCTGCTTCTGTACGACCGCGAGCTCGCCCAGTGCTCCGGCGTACGCGTCGGCCCCCTCACCGTCGTCCTCCTCGTCCTCGTCGCCGTCGCCGTGGCGGGCGCGATCAAGCTGACCGGGGCGCTCCTCGTGGACGCCCTCACCCTGCTGCCCGCCCTCGCCGCACGCCGTCTCGGCAAGCGGCTCACCACCATCGCGCTGTGGGCCGTGGCCATCGGCCTCGCCGTCAATGTCACGGGCTTCCTCATCGCCCTCTGGCTGGACTGGCCGCCAGGGCCCGTCCTCGTCCTGACCGCGGGGGCCGTCGTCCTCGCCGTCCACCTCATTCCCGAACGGAGCATCACCTCATGGCGCGCACCGGCGTCCGCATCCCCCACTCCCGCAAGCCCGCCCTCCTCGCACTGAGCACCGTCCTCGCCCTGACGGCCGCGGGCTGCGGCGACGACTCGTCCGACGGCGGCTCGGACAGCAAGAAGGACGGGCCCGTCGTGGTCGCCACCACCACCTGGGAGGGCGCCTTCGCCAAGGCCGCCGGCGCCAAGAACGTCACCGTCCTCGTCCCGCCGTCCACCCAGCACGCCCCGGACTACGACCCGAAGCCGTCGGACCTCGCCGCCGTCGCGAAGGCCGACTTCGTGCTGTACGCGCCCTTCGAGCCGTACGCCGGGAAGATCAAAGACGCGGCGGGCTCCGATGCCGAGTTGGTGAAGGTCGACCTCGACAACGACGCCACCAAGGTGCGCGGCGAGGTGACCCGCCTCGGCGGGCTCTTCGGCACCAAGGCCGCCGCGGCCGACTGGAACAAGACCTTCGACCGCGAGTACGCCGCGCTCGCCAAGGACCTCAAGGCCTCCTGGCCCGGCGGCAACAGCCCGGCCGTCGTCAGCCAGGTGTTCACCACCTGGTCGGCCCGCATGGCGGGCGCGCGGACCGTCGGCACGTACGGGCCCGAGGCCGTGACCGCCGGACAGCTCGCCCGGCTCTCCGCGAAGAAGCCCGCGTTCGTCCTCGACAACGCGCACATGTCCACCGGGAAGGTCCTCCCCGACTCCGGCGCCGCACAGGTGAAGATCGTCAACTACCCGGGCAAGGACCTTGACCTGCTGCCCGTATACCGGGACGCGGCCGCGGAGTTGAAGAAGGCGATGAAGGCGGCTGGGGCCAAGAGCTGACGGGGCTCGGCCTCGTGGTGGGGAGTCGGGCGCGTCGGACTCACTGAGGCGGGGGGGGGGGGGGGGGGGGGGGGGGGGGGGGGGGGGGGGGGGGGGGGGGAGGGAGGAGGGGGGGGGGGGGGGGGGGGGGAGGGGGGGGGGGGGTGTTTTTCCCCCCCCCCCCCCCCCCCCCCCCCCCCCCCCCCCCGCCCCTTTCAGCAACCGGCCGCCTCCGGCCTCACGCGCCCGCGGCCCGCTCCCGCAGCGCCGCGCGGTCCGGCTTGCCCGCCGGGGTCAGCGGCAGCTCCTCCACGAGCAGCAGTCGTTCGGGGTGCTTGGCGCGGTCGAGGCCGCGCGCGGTGAGGTGGTGGCCGAGGTCGTCGAGGGTCGGCGCGGGCCCGGTCGCGCGGGACGCCGGGACCACGCAGGCCGCGAGCCGCTCTCCCATCACCGGGTCGGGGACGCCGACGCACACCACGTCACGTACCAGCGGATGCGCGCTCAGCTCCCGTTCGACCTCCGCGGGGCTGATGTTGGCGCCGCCGCGGATCACCACGTCCTTGAGGCGGCCGACGACGTGCAGGACGCCGTCGGCGTCGAGGAGGCCGAGGTCTCCGGTGCGGACCCAGCCGTCGGGGGTGCGGTAGCGGGCGTCGAGTTCGGGGGCGCCGACGTAGCACAGGGGGGTCATCGGGCCGCGCGCGACGATCTCGCCGACGGCGCCGTCCGGCAGGGGTTCGTGGGTGGTGGGGTCGGCCACGCGGATGTCGGCGACGCGGGGGTCGGGGCGGCCCGCGACGATGCCGTGGCGGTCCCCGTGGCCGGTCCCGGGTACGTCCCCGTCTCCGGCCGGGCTCTGCCGCGGCCCCTCCCGATCGCCCAGTCCCGTATGGCAGTTGACGCCGTCCGCGGAGCCGTAGAGGTTCACGACGGGGCAGCCGAAGGCGTGGCGGGCCTCGGCGGCCGTCGTGGCGTCAAGGGAGGAGCCGCCGAGGACGAGGGCTGTGGGCGCGGGCAGTTTCCCGGCCCCTTCCTGGTCCTGTTCCCGCTCCTGCTCCAGGCGGTCGAGGATCATGCGGGCCATCGTCGGGACGCCCAGGACGTGGGTGGGTTCGTGTTCGCGTACGGCGGCGATGGCGGCCTCGGGCGTGAAGTGGTCGAGCAGGACGAGGGTGCCGCCGTGCCGGGCGAGGGCGACGGCCGTGCCGTTGGAGCCGAACGCGGAGGCCAGCGGCACCAGGAAGAGACAGCGCGGCGGTTCCGCCGGGTCCGGCATCAGCGAGGCGAAGAAGTTGCCGCGGCCCCCGGCGAGGGCGTTGTGGGAGTACGCGACCATCTTCGGCTCGGCCTCGGAGCCGGAGGACACCAGGATGCGGGCGGGTCCGTCCGGGTCGGGGCGCGCGGCCACGAACGCGGCCGGGTCGGCGCGCAGCAACTGGGCGAAGGGGACGGCGCCTTCGGGGATGGGGCCGGGGCCTACGGCTATGACGTGGCGCAGGGAGGTGGGGGCGGCGTTGTCGGGGGCGGCAGTCTCGTCAGGGGCGGTGGGCAGGTCGGGGGTCCCCGGTCGGCCGGGGGCCTCGGGTCGCTCGGTGGCCCCGGGCCGGTCCTGGGTCCCGGGCGCCGAGGCGAGGAGGGCCGCCGCCGGGTGGGCGCCGCGGTGCTCCGCGGCGGCGATGACGGCCACCGCTTCGGCGCGCCGCAGCAGGCTCGTGGCCTCCGCCGCGCCGCGGCCCACGGGGAAGGGCAGGGCGACCGCGCCGATCGCCGCGAGGGCGAGGTCGGCGATGACCGCCGCGCGGGCGTTGGGGAGTTGTACGCCGACGACGTCTCCCGGTGCGACGCCGAGCTCTCTGAGCCCGACGGCCAGACATCGGACCTTGCGGTCCAGGGCGGTGTAACAGAGCTTGCCCTTGGCGTCGATGACGGCCGTGCGGTGCAGATCGCTGATCTGCCGGGCCCGGAACAGGCTGTACAGGTCGAGGTCGGGGCAGGTGCCGTCGACCGCCCAGGCGCGGCGGAGGGAGGCGGGCAGGAGGTCGTTCAGGGGGCGGGGCATGCGGGCTCCTGGAAGGCGAGGGGTGGAGGCTTTCGGGGTGTCGCGCGCGGGCCGGTGCGGCGGGCGCGGGGCACGGCGGGCGTCAGGAGAAGGCCCACGGGTCCGGGACGACGGGCGCCCCGTGCGCGTCACGCCCGATGGCGTCCGTGCGGCGCGCGCCGGTGTGCAGGGCCGCGAGGTCGGTGGTGACCGGGGTCGCGGTCAGACCGTGGGAGCGGAGCAGGTCCAGGGCCTCGGGCGTGGGCAGGGCGCTCAGGTCGTACGCCGACGCGGCCGCCGCGCAGGCGTCGGTCGGGGCGAGCCAGCCGTCGGCCGTGCGCAGGGGGCGCCGGAAACCGGCGGGCGGGCGGGGGTCGGCGCCCTGGGCCGCGCGGCGCAGGGCGGGAGCGGTGAGGGTGTCGGCGGCGCCGAGCAGGGAGGAGTCGACGCGTACGCCGCGGCCGCCGTTGCGTTCGCGCAGGAGCAGCCCGGCGAGGACGGCTTCCGCGCCGAGGAGGCCGCCGAGCACGTCGAGGAGGGTCATCAGGGAGGGCGCGGGCGGCTCGTCGGCCGGGCGCACCGCCGCACCGACGGCCGTGCGGGCCTGGACCATGAAGTCGGTGCCCATGGGGGCGTCGTCGAGCCGGTCGCCCCAGCCGCTCGTGTACGCGTACACGAGGCCCGGGTTGACGGCGGTGAGGTCGGCGGCGTCCAGGCCGAGCTGGGCGGCCTTGCCGGGGGCCCAGTTGTGCAGGAACACATCGGCGTCGGCGACGAGTCCGCGCAGGCGGCGGCGCCCGGAGGGGGACTTGATGTCGGCCTCGACGGCGCGCTTGCCGCGGTTGAGGGCGAGCCAGCGGGCGGAGACGCCGCCGCAGGCGGGCGGCATGCCGCGCAGGGGGTCGCCGCCCGGGGGCTCGATGCGGACGACGTCGGCGCCGAGGAGACGGAGCAGGTGGGCGGCCAGGGGAGCCTGGATGCGGCGGCCCGCCTCCAGGACGGTGATGCCCGCCAACGGACTCTCAGGGGTCGGGAGTTGGCGGCCCTGCCGCTCCGGCGCGGCGGCGGCCGGGCCGAGCCTCGCCAGGGACCAGGGCGCGGCACCGTCGTGCTCGGCCGCCCGCTCCGCGAGGGTGCGCAGGGCGCAGACCTCGGCGCCGGAGGTGGCCGCGGCCTGCCTGACGCGCGCCCACCCGTGGGAGCGGGCCGTGGCGTGCAGGGCCTCCGGGAAGGGCGCGCAGGCGGTGGCGTACCGGAACTGGAAGGGCCGCCAGCCGCCGCGTATCGCCTCGCCCGGCGCGTCCAGGGCCCGCCAGAACGCGGCCCAGGCGCCGGGGTCGAGGGTCTCCAGCTCGAAGTGGACGCCGTCGGCGGAGGTGAACGGGGGTCCGCCCGGGGCGATTCGGGCCGCCTCGTCCTCGTCGGCGCCGGTGGCGGCGAGGTACTGCGACACGGCGAGCAGCCCCGCCCGTGCCGCACTGGTCGTGACCCGCCCGGCCGCGCGGGCATCTGCGCCCCTGGCCTGGGCGAGGAGCTGGGCCAGCATTCCTTGGACGGCGAGGACGCCCGCGGCGGTGGCCGCGTAGTCGGCGCCGAGCCCGCGGGGGCCGCCGTCCCGGCGCCCGTGCACGGACATGATGCCGGTGGCGGCCTGGACGGTGGCCTCGTCGGGGGTGGGGGGCGGTACGGACCCCGCCGCGGCCTGCGTCGGCGTGCCCACCGCGTCGCGCGACGCGGTCGTCCGTTCCTCCGCCCAGTGCACCTCCGCCGTGACCGGGCCGAACCCGCCTCCGGTGAGGGCGACATGGGCGTGCGTGCGGGGCTCTGCGGTTGCGGTGACCCCGGCCCCGGCGGCCCCGGCGGGCGCTGCGGTCTCGGTGGCCTCCGCGGTCCCGGCCGTCCCGGTCGACGCTTCCGCCGTCCCGCCCGCCCCGCCCGTCCCGGTCGCTTCCGCCGCCTCGGCCGTCCCGGCGCCGAGCAGGCGCAGATGCTCGGTCACGACCCGCGTCAGCTCCGGCGGCCCTGTGATGTCGCAGCGCAGCGACTCCAGGGGCAGGGCGGCGGTCCGCACTGTGGTGAGGGGTGGTGACGTCATGTCAGTCGTGTCTCCTCTCCCGGTGCGGGGGCAGCCCCCGCCGGGGTCGTTCCGAACGCGGGAACCCGAGGCCGTCGGCACCCGACCAGTTCCTTGGAAGACAGTCGGGTGCCCGGGCCCGCGGGTTCCCGGTGAACCAAAGGAAGCGGTGGGAGCGGTGGGAGCAGAGGACGTGGTGGATGTGGTGGACCGGCAGGGCGAGGGGTGCGGGGACTCGTCCGGGGACGGGGTGGGTGCCGTGCCCCCGGGCGACGGCGTCGCGTCCTTGTCCGAGCGCGTCGCCGCCTTCGTACGCGAACACGTCATCCCGTACGAGGACACCCTGGACGCGGGCGGACCACCGGCCGACGCCGCGCTGCGGTCCCTGCGGGAGCGGGCCCGGCGGGCCGGGCTGTGGGCGCTGCCCCTGCCCGCCGAGCTGGGCGGGCAGGGGCTCGGCCTGGCCCGGTACGCGACGTTCGCCGAGGCCGAGGGCGCCAGCGACCACGGGCCCGCCGCGCTCGGCTCCGCGCCGCTCCTCGATGTGGCGATGCTGCGTCGCCACGGCACCGCGCGGGTCCGCGAGACGTATCTCACCCGGCTCGTCTCGGGCGAACTCCGCACCTGTTACGCGATGACCGAGCCCGACGTGCCCGGCACCGACCCCTTCCTCACCGGCACCCGCGCCACCCTCCGGCCGGACGGGAGTTGGCGCCTGACCGGCCGCAAGTGGTTCACCTCCGGGGCGGCGGGCGCGGACCTCGTCACCGTGCTGGCCCGCACGGACGGCGCGCCGCCGGACCGCGACGGCCTTTCGCTGTTCCTCGTGCCCACGGCGTCGCCCGGCTTCCGTGTCGTACGCGAACTGCCCGTGCTCGGGGCGGGCGGCCAGTGGGAGATCGAGTTCGACGGCGTACGGGTGCCGGGCGACCATCTCGTCGGGGCGCGCGGCGCCGCGCTCGCCGTCGCCGGGCAGCGGCTCCAACTCGGCCGTACGCTGCGCTGTCTGCGCTGGCTCGGGCAGGCGCAGCGGGCCTTCGACCTGATGGCCGCGCGTGCCGTCGCCCGTACGGGGTCCCGTGGGCCGCTCTCCTCCCACCAGCTCGTCCAGCGCCATGTCTTCGAGTCGCTGCTCGCGCTGCGCACGGCGCGGCCGCTGGTGCACGAGGCGGTGGCACGGCTCGTCGCCGAGGAGGACGCGCACGTCGAGGTGGGGCTCGCCAAGGTCGCGGCGGCGCGCACGCTGCAGCAGGTCGTGGACGCGGCCGTCCAGGTGCACGGCGCGGCCGGGCTCGGGCCCGACACGGCGCTGCCCGCGCTCCTGCGCACGGGGCGCGCGGCGCGGATCCTCGACGGGCCGGACGAGTTGCACATCACGTCGGTGGCTCGGCGGGTGTTGCGCGGGTACGCGTAGCGGTTGCCCGTGGCCGGGGGCCTTTGCGGACTGCGCGGCCCCCGGCCGGGGCCTCACGCCTCGCGCGGATCCACCAGACCCGTCAGCGCGGCGAGGCCGAGGGCCAGGAAGAAGTCGCCCCAGATCAGCTCGTGTTGGACGGCGGTGCCGGTGGCTGCGTCGTGGCAGCCGTGGAGGAGCATGCCGGGTGGGGGGAGGGGAGCGATGGAGGCGCTGGGGGCGGGGGTGGCGAGGGCTTTTCCGGGGCCGGGGTTGGTGCCGGGGTCGGGGTTGGCGCCAGTGCCAGTGCCAGTGCCAGAGTCGGCGCTGGAGTTGGTGCCGGTCGTGCCGCTGGTGTCTGTGCCGCTCAGGTGCGCGGTGGCCAGGCGGTGCAGGACGGCCTCCGCTCGGCGGGCGCAGGCCTCATGGCCGGGCAGGGTCGCGAGCTTGAGGAGGGCGACGGCGGTGATGGCGGCGGCGGAGGTGTCGGGCGGGCCGTCGGGGCGGGACTCGTCGGCGGGTGGGACGAGGGGGCCCGGCGGGGGTGAGGCCGACCCCGCCTCGTCCGCGGTGGGCTCGGGCACCGGTGCCCCCAGCCACGCGGCCGTCGCACGCAGGTGGCCTGGGCGCGCCATGGCGCCGCCGGGCCGCGTCAGGGCGTCCGCCACGGCGAGCAGGAGCCAGGCTCGCCCGCGGCTCCAGCCGGGGGCCGGTTCGGCGAGGGGGCGCCAGCCGGTGGCGGGGTCGTGACGCCAGGCGGGGGTGAGATGCCCCTCGTCCCCGACGCACAGCTCCAGGTGCCGGTGCAGGTGTGCGGCCGCCGCCTCCCTGCCCCGTGGCCCCGCCGAGGCCAGGAGGGGGCCCAGCCCCGGTGCGCCGTCCGCGCGGGCGAGGAGGCGGGGGCCGCCGAAGGCCGAGCCCCAGGGGACCAGGCCGAGTTCGGGATCGAAGGCGGTGAGGCAGGCGTGGGCGGCGCGGGCGCGGAGGGCGTCGGCTGGCTCCGAGTCGGTGGCGAGAGCGGTGCCGTACCAGAGGATCAGGCCGCGCGTCGCGGTGTCGGCGTCGGCCCAGTCGGCGAGGCGCGCCGTGCAGTCCTCGGCGGCGGTGCGGTCGGCCGGGGCGCCCGTGTACCGCGCCCGCAGCCAGAGCAGTCCGGCCCAGAAGCCGCCCGTCCAGGAGCCCCGGCGGGTCGTCGTCCACGTACCGGTGCCGGGGTCGGCGGACAGCGGGAAGCGGGGGCCGACCTCGGCGAGGGTCACGGCGACCCGGCCGAGGACGGCCTCAAGGGCACCCCCGGCCCACCCGCCCGTGGTCCCGCCAGGCCCTTCACGCATCCCGATCCCCCGTCACCCGGATCCCACCCTGCTCGCCCCGCACGACAGCCAGTCCCTCCCGCTCACCCGCACTCCGACCAGCGCCACCGACCCCGCGCCCCCGTTCCCGTACCGCCCACGTCAGTGCCACCGCGCCCGCCGCCGCGAACTCCGTCGTCACCAGGGTCCAGCCCCAGCCGTAGTGGTCGGCGGAGGCCAGGAGGCCGAAGAGGGGTGGGCCGAGGGCGAAGCCCGCGAAGAAGCCCGCCGAGACCAGGGCGGAGTCCTGGCCCGCGCGGCCCGGTGCCGCGCGCTGCATGACCAGGACCATCGACACCGCGTTGGCCGACACCGCGAACACCCCCACCGCCACCGCGCCCGGCCACACCAGCGCGCCCAGCGCCGCCGCCCCGGCCAGGAGCAGCGCCGCGCCGACCGCCCCCGCCGCGAGCAGGCCCGGCAGCCACTCCGCACGGCCGGGCGTCGCCGCCTTGGACCAGGCCACACGGCCCACGACCCCGGACACCCCGAGCACCGCCACCAGCGCCCCGGCCGCTCCCGGGCCCAGGTCGAGGCGGTGCGCCCCGTACAGCGCCAGGTATGTGTTGACGGACGCGATGCCGCAGCCGAGCAGGAGCGAGAAGCCCGCCAGCCAGGCGATGGTGCCGCGCGGCACCAGGGAGGCCGGTGGCCCGCCGGTCCGGGCGGGCGCGTCCGGCGGCAGCGTCCGCAGCGCCCACACCGCCGTCACCACCGCCGCCCCCGCCGCCGTCCACACCGCGCCCCGCCAGCCGAGCCACCCGGCCAGCGCCGCGAGCGGCAGGCCCGCCGCGAACGCGCCCAGTTGGACGCCCGACTGCTTCATGCCGGTCACCGCGCCCCGGCGCGCCGGTTCCACCGCCGCCAGGATCGCCTTGTTCGTCGCCGGGTTCGCGAGCGCCTGCGGCAGCCCGCCGAGGGCCACCGCCGCCAGCAGGAAAGCCGCCCCGGGCGCCGCGCCGATCAGCGCCAGCGCCAGCGCCGAAAGCAGGAGCAGCGCCGCCAGTGCCCTGCGCGGGCCCACGCGGTCCACGATCCGGCCGCCCGCGGGCGAGAGTACGGCCGCGGTTCCGAAGCCGATCGTCGTGGTCAGGCCAAGGACCGTGGGCGAGATGTCCAACTCGTCCACCAGGCGCGGGCCGAGCGCTCCCAGCAGGAAGAGCTGGAGCATGGAGAAGGCCATCGCGCAGGTGAGGAGGGCGGTGGGGAGGGGGCGCGTTGTTGGGGGCGGGGAAGGGGGTCGCACCGGGTGGTGGGGGTCGGGGGCCTTCGGCTGTGGCGCGGGGTGCAGCCCCGGCTCCGCGCCGCGCCCCGCGTGCTCCGGCCCGCTCCCCGCCCGCTCCGTCCCCACTCAGCCGCCCCCAGGAAGTCTCGTACAGCCGGACAAATCCACCGAGTTCGCGTCGTGACCCGACGCGCCTCCGCAGGAGTCGGATCCGTTCCCTCCGGGGTTCCCGGGCATCTTCGTGACCCCGGCCACACCCCGGCCGGAACCCAGGCGCCGCCCGGCCTCCCCACGTCTCCCGACGGAACATTCCGGACCCGCCCGTTGCCGCCGCGAGGCGGATGCAAGGATGAGGCCGCCATGACTGGGGGCCGAAGCTGTCGCGCGGTACGGGCTGCGGTGTTCGCGGCCTCCTGTGTGCTGCTCGCGGCCACGGGCCACGCCCTGATGTCGTCGGCGCCGCTGCCCTGGTGGGCGCTGCCCGGCGCGGGCGGCGTGACGTTCGCGGGCGCCTGGCTCGTCGCCGGGCGCGAGCGCGGCGTCCTCGCCGTCACCTCCGCGTCCGTCGTGGCCCAGGCCGCGCTGCACACCTGGTTCTCGCTGGCGCAGGCCATGGCCCAGTCCCCGGCGGGCGGCGGCGCGTCCGTCGCCCAGCAGTGGGCGCGTCATCTGCTGTGCGGGACGGGCGGTACGGGGATGCTGCCGGAGGCGGACGCGGTACGCGCCGTCACCGACGCGGGCCTCGCCAACCGGCTGCACGGGCCGCCGCCGGGGCACGCCCGGCACTCCATGGGCATGCAGGAGACCGTCGACGCGGGGAACGCCGGGGCGTCCGGCGCCCACGCCTCCATGGGGCACGGCATGTCCGGCACGCACGACCCGTCGGGCGGCATCTCGGGATCGGGCTCGGGCTCGGGTTCCGGCATGGCCGACATGGCTGACATGACGGGCATGCCGGGGATGTCAGGCATGCACTCCGGGCACGACATGGGCGGCATGTCCCCGTCCGGCATGCTCGCCGCCCACCTCCTGGCCGCGCTCCTGTGCGGACTGTGGCTCGCGTACGGCGAGCGCGCCGCGTTCCGCGTCGGCCGCGCCGTCGCGGGCTGGATCGTCGCCCCGCTGCGGCTCGCCCTGCGCCTGCCGCAACCCCCGCACCGGCCGCGACTGCGCCCGCGCCGCGACTTCGGCGCCCGGCGCGCGCGGCGGCTGCTGCTCGTCCACGCCATCACGTCCAGGGGTCCGCCCCTCGGGATCGCTGTCGTCTGACAGCTGGTTTCCCCCGACCCGCCACGGCACCGCACGGCGCTCGCACGGCATCCGCCCGGCACGGTACGACTTCTTCCCGCACATCAGGCTCGGCGCCCCACGGCTCCGCGCCCGTGCCGCCGTACCCGCCGACGGGCCGCGTACCGTCCGCGCGCGTCCCGCCACGTCACACCGCACCGCGGCACGTCGTGGCGCACACGCCCAGCAGGTCGGGCACCGGCCCGCGCCGCCTTCACGGCGCCGGGTCGTACGACACCTCACCGGCCCCGCCCCGCGCGCGGCCGGATCCCGAAATCCCGGACTCCTAAAGGACTTCAGGCGATGACCCCTGCCCTGACGGCACCCCCTGCCCACACCACGACACCGGCACCGGCACCGGCCCGCACATCAGCACCGGCACTGGCCGCACGGGAATCCGCACCGGCACCGGCGGCACGGAAATCCGCGCCCGCACCCGCGCCCTCCCCCTGTCCCGGCCCAGCCGCCCCCACCCGTACCCGCACCCGCCGCACCGACGCCGCCGACGAACCCGTCACGCGGCTCGCCCTCGCCGCGCGGGACGGCGACCCCGAGGCCGTCGAGCGTTTCGTACGCGCCCTGCACCGGGACGTCCTGCGCTATGTCGCGCACCTGAGCGCCGACCCGCAGGCCGCCGACGACCTCGCGCAGGACACGTTCCTGCGGGCGCTCGGCAGTCTGCACCGGTTCGAGGGCCGCTCCTCGGCGCGCACCTGGCTGCTTTCGATCGCGCGGCGCACCGTCGTCGACAGCCTGCGGCACGCGGCCGCCCGGCCGCGGCTCTCGGACCGCGACGACTGGCAGGCCGCCGCCGAGCAGGCGCAGCCGCGCGGGCTTCCCGGGTTCGACGACGGCATCGCGCTCGCCGAACTGCTCGACGGCATACCGGCCGAGCGGCGCGAGGCGTTCGTCCTCACCCAGCTCCTCCAGCAGCCCTACGCGGAGGCGGCCGCCGCCATCGGCTGCCCCGTCGGCACGGTCCGCTCCCGGGTGGCCCGGGCGCGGGCCACGCTCATCGAGGCCCTCGCCGCGGCCTGACGGAAGAACCGGACCACGGAGGAACCGCACCACTGAAGGGGGTCGCTGCCGCGCTCGCGGCGGCGGCCCCCTCCGTCTCCCGGCGCCTCCCAGCGCCTCCCAGCGTCCCGCCGTCTCCCCCGGCCCCGCAGGACCACTCGCCCCCCCCACCGCGCCGCGAACTGTTAAATGAATATGACGGAGTTCACCGCCGCACCGGTTCCCACCCGTGCCACCATGCGCGGAGCCCCCGGAAGCCGACTTCCCGGCGAACTCCAGATGTTCTTCGGCGACGTACCTGAGTACGTAACGAAGAACACCCGAAGTGCGGTCCGTTATGAATGCGTCAAAGATTTCCCGACGGCCGCTCATACGGAATTCGCGATTCGCCGAAGAGCGAGTACGAGCGGGTCGCGCGTGTCAAGTTCGGCCCGTCGGGACCCCTTCGCGCGAGGCCCGAAGGCCCCGTACCCGAGGGCCGACAGCCCAGTCCGTCCCGTTGACAGGACAGCCGTGAGCACACTGGCGGCAGCGGTCCCGCGACCTGTCGTCAACTACCCCCGTAGTCTCCAGTTTCCGGTTCACCGTTTCCCGGCCGGAGGGTATGTTCGAGCTCGGCCAGAAAGCCGGAAATCCAGGAGCGGGCGCGGCAGCAGCCCTCCTTTCCAGGTACGGAATGGAGAAGGATTCCCGGGGCCGATCCAGGCTTGTGCACAGTGAATTCGAGGTGAAGGGGGGATATGGCCGTGTCCGTGACCGCGCGACCGCGTCCTGTCCCGTCTTCCGGCTCTTCCGGTTTCTTCGGTACCGGCCGCACACCGGGGCGACCCACCACCGCCCCCGTGCCGTGTCACCCGCGACCGCTCGGCCCACCGGCCGTCCGCGGCGGGGGACCGCAAAGCCGTTGAGTACGCGTCACCGTCCCGCCCCCGCGGCGGGCCTCCGTGCGTCCGGGACAGCGCGCGGAGCGTTCTACCGACGGCCGTGACACCACGACACCGTGACACCGCGATAAACGGAGCGCCGAATTCCGGCTGCCTGACAGCCGCCAACCAGGGGGAGGAAAGACACCCATGACGCAGTGCCCCTATCACCAGCTGGGCCCGCTGCCGGACTTCTTCGAGCCGGGGGAGCCGGGCGCCGACGACGTCACGCAGATGATCACGCCGACCGGCGACAAGATGTGGCTCGTGCGCGACTACGCGCTCAGCCGTCTCGTCCTCGCGGACAAGCGGTTCAGCAGGACCGCCGCCGTGGCGCCGGGCGCGCCGACGTTCAACGACGCGCAGCCCGTGGCCGAGTCGATGATGAGCATGGACGGCGCCGAGCACGCCCGCCTGCGCAAGACCGTCATCGGCGCGTTCACCGCCCGCAAGATGGCCGCGATGGCCCCGGGCATCACCGAGGTGACGGACCGCTATCTGGACGCCCTCGAAGAGGTCGGCCCCGGCGCCGACCTCATGGAGGGCCTCGCCAACCCGCTGCCGCTCGACGTGCTGTGCCAGCTCCTCGGCATCCCGCTGGCGGACAGCGCGAAGTTCCGCGACTGGGTCGAGGTGCTCTTCGACATCTCGGCCAGCTCCCCGCAGGACAAGGGCCGCAAGCGCCTCGAACTCAGCGGCTACATGGCCGACCTGCTCGCCACCAAGCGCCGCGCGCCCGAGGACGACCTGCTCTCCTCGCTGATCCAGGCGCAGGACCGGGGCGAGCTGACCCCGGGCGAGCTGATCACCCTCGGCCTGACCCTGCTGATGGCGGGCTACGAGACGACGGTCGGCCAGATCGCCCTGTCCGCGCACGTGCTGCTCTCCGACCCGGCCGGCTACCGCGACCTGGTCGAGCACCCCGAGCGCGTGGACGCGGCGGTCGAGGAGCTGATGCGCCTCACCCCCACCACGCCCTTGAGCTTCTCGCGCGTGGCGACGGAGCCCGTGCAGCTGGGCAGCGTCCAGGTGCAGGCGGGCGACGCCCTGATGGTGTCGCTCCTGAACGGCAACCGCGACGCCAAGGTCTACCCCGAGCCCGACCTCCTTGAGCCCGAGGGCCGCGACTCGGTCCACCTCACGTTCGGCCACGGCCTGCACCGCTGCCTCGGCGCCCCGCTCGGCCGGATCCAGCTGCAGATCGTCTTCCGCCGACTGGTCGAGCGGTTCCCCGGGCTGCGCTTCGCCGACGTCCCCGAGCCGGTGGTCTGGAAGGACGGCATGGGCACCCGCGGTCTCTCCCGGCTGCTCGTCGCCTGGTAGTCGGCCCCCTCCGCCCCTCGCGCGCCGCCCGCCCCCTGGTGGCGGCTCTCCCTAGAACACCGCTTGACCTTCAGTGAGGAATGGCATGTCTGTTGACAACACCCGCAGCGATGCAGGGCTTGCCGGGGAACCCATAGCCGTCGTCGGGATGTCCTGCCGCTTCCCCGGCGCCCACGATCCCGAGGCGTACTGGCGGCTGCTCGTGACCGGGCAGGACGCCGTCACCGACATGCCCGCGGAGCGCGCGGAGCTCGGCCTCGGCATCGAGCACGGCCCGGCCGGCAAGGGTGCCTTCCTCGACGGGATCGACCGCTTCGACCCGGGCTTCTTCCACATCCCGCCGCGCGAGGCGGCGATGATGGACCCGCAGCAGCGGCTCGTGCTCGAACTGGGCTGGGAGGCCCTTGAGCAGGCCGGCGTCGTCCCCGCCGACCTCCAGGGCGGCGACACCGGCATCTTCCTCGGCGCGACCACCGGCGACTACGCCGACCTTGTGCACCGCGCCGCCGACGGCTCGCACGTCACGCACCACTCCTTCACCGGCCTCGACCGCAGCCTCATCGCCAACCGCGTCTCGTACGTGCTCGGCCTGCGCGGCCCGAGCCTGACCGTCGACGCGGGCCAGGCCTCCTCCCTGGTCGCCGTGCACATGGCCTGCCAGTCGCTGCGCAACGGCGAGTCCGAGGTCGCCCTCGCGGGCGGCGTCGAGCTGCACCTGGCGCCCGAGAAGACGGCCCTGGCCCAGAAGTTCGGCGGCCTGTCCCCCGACGGCCGGTGCTACACCTTCGACGCCCGCGCCAACGGCTACGTACGCGGCGAGGGCGGCGCCGTCGTCGTCCTGAAGACGCTGCGGCGTGCCCTCGCCGACGGCGACCGCGTGCACGCGGTGCTGCGCGGCAGCGCCGTGAACAACGACGGCGGCGGCGCGGGCCTGACCGTGCCGCACGAGGACGCCCAGCGCGACCTGCTGCGCCGCGCCCACGAGCGGGCCGGGACCGCGCCCGCCGCGGTCGGCTACGTCGAACTGCACGGCACCGGCACCCCCGTGGGCGACCCCGTCGAGGCCGCCGCGCTCGGCGCCGTGCTCGGCGCGGCCCGGCCCGCCGGGGAGCCGCTGCTCGTCGGCTCCGTGAAGACCAACATCGGGCACCTGGGCGCCGCGGCCGGTATGGCCGGGCTCCTGAAGGTCGTCCTCTCCCTCACCCACGGCCAGCTCCCGCCGAGCCTCCACTACGCCTCGCCCAACCCCCGCATCCCCCTGGCCGAGCTGAACCTGCGGGTGCAGGACACCGTGGGCGACTGGCCGGGCGGGGGCGAACGGCTCGCCGGTGTCTCGTCGTTCAGCGTCGGCGGGACCAACTGCCATGTGGTGGTGGCCTCGGCGCCCGAGGGCACGGAAGGTCCCGAGGACGCCGAGGAGGCCGCGGGCTCCCCGTCCCTGCGCGGCGACACCCTGCCCTGGCTCGTCTCCGGCCGCACCCCCGCCGCCGTGCGCGCCCAGGCCGAGCGGCTCCTCGCCCACCTGGAGGGCGGTGCCGGAAGCGCCGCGGACATCGGGCTCTCGCTCGCCACCACGCGTACCGCCTTCAAGCACCGCGCCGTCGTCCTCGGCTCCGGCCGCGAGGAGCTGACCGCCGAGCTGGCCGCGCTCGCCGAGGGCCGCCGCTCGGCCACCCGGATCAGCGGCACCGCCAAGCCGCGCGAGCGCGTCGTGTTCGTCTTCCCCGGCCAGGGCCCGCAGTGGACCGGCATGGCGGGCGACCTGCTCGACGCCTCGGACGTGTTCCGGGCCCGTATCGACGAGTGCGCCGCCGCGCTCGCGCCGCACATCGACTGGGACCTGGAGGCCGTGCTCCGCGACGCGCCCGGCGCGGCCTCGCTGGAGCGCGAGGACGTGGCCCAGCCCGCCCTGTTCGCGGTCATGGTGTCCCTCGCCGCCCTGTGGCAGTCGTTCGGCGTCGAGCCGGACGCCGTCGTCGGGCACAGCAACGGCGAGATCAGCGCCGCCGTGGTCTCCGGCGCCCTGTCCCTGGAGGACGGCGCGCGGGTGGTGGCGCTGTGGAGCAGGGCGATGCTGGCCGTCGTCGGCCAGGGCACGATGCTCTCGGTGCCGCTGCCGGTCGCCGAGGTCACGCCGCGCCTGTCCGCGTGGCGGGACCGCCTGTTCGTCTCCACCATCAACGGGCCGCGCCTGTTCACGCTGTCCGGTGACGTCGAGGCCATCGAGGCCCTGCAGGCCGAGCTGGTCGCCGAGGGCGTACAGGCCCGGCGCATCCAGATCGACCTGGCGCCGCACTGCGCGTGGATGGAGGTCCTGCGCGAGGAGATCCTCGGCCTCCTGGAGCCGATCCAGCCGCGCACGCCGACGCTGCCGATGTACTCGACCATCACAGGCGAGCGCGTGGCCGGGCCGGTGCTCGACGGCACGTACTGGATGAGCAACCTCACCGGCACCGTGGACTTCGAGCGCACCGTCCGCGAACTCGCCCCCGAGACCGACGCGTTCGTCGAGATCACCCCGCACCCGGTGCTCGGCATGGCGCTCCAGCAGATCACGGAGGACGTCGGCTCGGACGCGGCGATCGTCGGCACGCTGCGCCGCGGCGAGGACGGACAGCGCCGGTTCCTCACCTCGCTCGCGCAGCTCAACGCCAGTGGCGTGGACGTGGACTGGCGTCCGGCGTTCCCCGCGGACGCCTTGGTCGTGGAGCTGCCGACGTACGCGTTCCAGCGGCGCGGCTACTGGCTGGAGGGCCTCGCGGGCGCCGCCCCTGCCGCCGACGCGATCGGCGCCACGGCTCCCGCGGCCGACGCCGTGCCCGCCACGTCGCAGGCCCCCGCCGGGGACGAGCCGCGCACCGGCCTCGTACCGGCGACGGCACCGGCGCGGGCGGAGTACGACACCCCCGGTGCCCCGGACACGGCCGACGCAGCCGACTTCGACGACGAGTCGGGGCTGCGCGGGCTGGGCCCGGAGGAGACCCTGGAGCGGGCGCTCGACCTGGTGCGCGCCGAGGCGGCCCTGGTGCTCGGCCACGACAGCGGCGCCGACGTCGACCCCGAGGGCGCGTTCATCGACCTCGGCTTCGAGTCGGTGACGGCCGTGGAGATGCGCAACCGCCTGGTCGAGGCGACCGGTCTGAAGCTCCCGGCCACGCTGCTCTTCAACCACCCGACGCCGCGGAACCTCGCCGAGCGCATCGCCGAGGAGATCCTCGGCACGAAGACCGCGCCGAAGGCGAGCGGGCGCAGGGCGGCCGCTCGGGGCGGCGCCGCGGACGACCCGATCGTGATCGTCTCCATGGCCTGCCGCTTCCCCGGCGACGTGACATCGCCCGAGGACCTGTGGCAGCTCGTCCTCGACGGCCGCGACGCCATCTCGCCGTTCCCCGAGAACCGCGGCTGGCCGCTGGACGCCCTCTTCGACGACGACCCGGACCGCGCGGGCCGCTCCTACGCCCGCGAGGGCGGCTTCCTGCACGACGCGGACCTGTTCGACGCGGAGTTCTTCGGCATCAGCCCGCGTGAGGCCCTCGGCCTCGACCCGCAGCAGCGGCTGATCCTGGAGACGGTGTGGGAGACCGTCGAGCGAAGCGGAATTGACCCCTCCGTGCTGCGCGGCAGCGGCACCGGTGTGTACGTCGGCGCCATCAAGCAGGACTACGGCCCCCGCCTCGACGCCGCCGACGAGACCGCGAGCGGCTATCTGATCACCGGCAACTTCACCAGCGTGGTCTCCGGCCGCGCCTCGTACACCTTCGGCCTCCAGGGCCCCGCCGTCACCGTCGACACCGCGTGCTCCTCCTCGCTCGTGGCCGTGCACATGGCCGCGCAGGCGCTGCGCGACGGCGAGTGCGACCTCGCGTTCGCGGGCGGCGTCACGGTGATGTCGAGCCCCGGCCTGTTCATGGAGTTCAGCCGCCAGCGCGGCCTGTCCCCCGACGGGCGCTGCAAGGCGTTCGCCGACTCCGCCGACGGCACCGGCTGGGCCGAGGGCGCGGGCATGCTGATGCTGGAGCGGCTCTCCGACGCGCGCCGGGGCGGCCACGAGGTCCTCGCCGTCGTGCGCGGCTCCGCGCTCAACCAGGACGGCGCGAGCAACGGCATCGCCGCCCCCAACGGCCCCTCCCAGGAGCGGGTCATCCTCGACGCCCTCGCCGGGGCGGACCTGACCGTCGCCGACGTGGACGCCGTCGAGGCGCACGGCACCGGCACCAAGCTGGGCGACCCGATCGAGGCCCAGGCGCTGCTCGCCACGTACGGGCAGCGCGAAGGCGCCGTGGAGCCGCTGTACCTGGGCTCGCTGAAGTCCAACGTCGGCCACGCGCAGGCCGCGGCGGGCGTCGGCGGTCTGATCAAGATGGTGATGGCGATGCGCCACGGCGTCCTGCCGCGCACGCTGCACGTCGACACGCCCAGCAGCCACGTCGACTGGACCGCCGGTGCCGTGACGCTCCTGACCGAGGCGCGCCCCTGGCCCGAGACCGGCCGCGCCCGCCGCGCGGGCGTCTCCTCGTTCGGCATCAGCGGCACCAACGCCCACGTCATCGTGGAGCAGGCGCCCGCCGTCGAGCCCACGCCCCGCGCCGTCGAACCCGCGCCGGTCCCGGCCACGCCGTGGCTGCTGTCCGGCCGTACCGAGGACGCGCTGCGCGACCAGGCGGCCCGGCTGCGGGACTTCGTCACCGAGCACCCCGAGCGTGAACTCGCCGACATCGGCCTGTCGTTGATGTCCGCGCGCACCCTGTTCGCGCACACGGCGGCCGTCGTCGCCGAGGACCGCGACGGCTTCGTCCGCGGCCTGGCCGCGCTCGCCGCGGGCGAGTCGGCCGCCGAGGTCCTCGCGGGCCCGCCCGCCGTCCCCACGAAGGCGGTCACCGGCCGCTCCGCCAAGGGCGGGACGGCGTTCCTGTTCACCGGGCAGGGCAGCCAGCGCCTCGGCATGGGGCGGGAGCTGTACGAGAACTGCCCGGCGTTCGCCGTCGCCCTCGACACGGTGTGCGCGCACCTCGACCCGCATCTGCCGCACGCGGTGAAGGACGTGATGTTCGCCGCCGAGGGCAGCGACGAGGCCGCGCTGCTCGGCCAGACGCTGTACACGCAGGCGGCGCTGTTCACCGTCGAGGTCGCGCTGTTCCGCCTCATGGAGCACAGCGGCCTCTCCCCCGACTACCTCATCGGCCACTCCGTCGGCGAGCTGGCCGCCGCCCACGTCTCGGGCGTGCTCGGTCTCGCGGACGCCTGCGCCCTGGTCGCGGCCCGCGGCCGGCTGATGCAGGCCGCGCCGGGCGGGGGCGCGATGGTCGCCGTCGAGGCCACCGAGGAGGAGGTCCGCGAGGCCCTGCCCGCGTACGCGGGGCGCCTGGACGTCGCCGCGGTCAACGGCCCGCTCGCCGCCGTCGTGACCGGCGACGAGGACGCCGCGCTCGAACTGGCCGCCGCCTTCAAGGAGCAGGGCCGCCGCACCTCGCGCCTGAAGGTCAGCCACGCCTTCCACTCGCACCACATGGACGGCGTCCTCGACGAGTTCCGCGCGGTCGCCGCCGGTCTGACGTACGCCGCCCCGCGCATCCCCGTCGTCTCCAACCTCACCGGCGCCCTCGCCACCCCCGAGGAGCTGGCCTCGCCCGACTACTGGACGAGCCACCTGCGCGGCACCGTCCGCTTCCAGGACGGCGTGCGCGTCCTGCGCGACGCGGGCGTCACCGCGTACGTGGAACTCGGCCCGGACGCCGTGCTCGCCGCCATGGTGCGCACCTGCCTGGGCGAGGAGCAGGCGGAGGCGGCGGCGCCCGTCGCGGTCCTGCGCAAGGGCAGGGCCGAGTCCCTGACCGTCGCCGCCGCGCTCGGCCACGCCGCGCTGCGCGGCGCCGCGCCCGACACCGCGCGCCTCTTCCCCGGCGCCCTGCGCACCGACCTGCCCACGTACGCCTTCCAGCGCGAGCGCTACTGGCTCGACGCGCCCGCCGCCACGGCCGACGCCACCGGCCTCGGCATCTCCCCCGCCGACCACCCGCTGCTCGGCGGCATGACGAGCCTCGCCGAGGGCGACGGCCTGCTCCTGACCGGACGGCTCTCGCTGCGCGGCCACCCGTGGCTCGCCGACCACGTCGTCGCCGGTGCCGCGCTGCTCCCGGGCACCGCGATGGTCGAGCTCGCCGTGGCCGCGGGCGACCGCCTGGGCTGCGACCGGCTGCACGAGGTCGTCCTGGAGGAGCCGCTGATCGTGCCCGCGGACGGGGCGGTCCGCGTCCAGGTGACCGTCGGCGCGACCGACGGCGCCGGTCGGCGTCCGGTGGCCGTCTACTCCCGCCAGGAGAGCGCGGGCCAGGGCGAGCCGTGGGACGAGGGCGGCTGGACGCGGCACGCGTCGGGCGTCCTCTCGGTGGACGGCGACGCGCCGTCCACCGTCGGCGAGGTCTGGCCGCCGCAGGACGCGACGCCGATCGACGTCGACGGGGTGTACGACCGCCTGAACGATCTCGGCTACACCTACGGCCCGGCCTTCCAGGGCCTCGTCGGCGCCTGGCAGGCGGGCGAGGACCGGTACGCGGAGGTGGCGCTGCCCGCCGACCTGCACGCCGAGGCCGCCGGGTACGGCGTGCACCCGGCGCTCCTGGACGCGGCCCTGCACGCGCTGCTGCTCGCCGGGCCCGAGGGCGGCCTGAGCGACGAACTGCGGCTTCCCTTCTCCTTCGACGGCGTCACGCTGCACGCCTCGGGCGCCACGGCGCTGCGGGTGCGGCTGACCCCGGCGGGGCGTGACGGCGCCGCCCTGACCGCCGTCACGCCCGGCGGCGAGCCGGTGCTCACCGTCGGCTCGGTGGTCCTGCGGGCACTGCCCGCCGACCGGCTCGCGCAGCGGGCGGGCACGCACCACGACGGGCTCTACCGCTTCGGCTGGAAGCCGGTGCGGCAGGCTCCCGCCGCCGTGGCGGCCGACGCCGTCGCCGCGGCGGGCCGTTGGGCCGTGCTCGGCGCCGACCCGCTCGGCCTCACGGCGGCGCTGACCGCCGCCGGGGTGGCCGCCGAGGGCTACGCGGACGCCGCCGCCCTCACCTCCGTGCTCGGCGCGGGCGCCCCGGACGTGGTCGTCCTGACCCGCCCGGAGCCCGGCGCCGAAGGCACCTCCGGAGCCGTCGCCGACGCCGCGCACACCGCGGCCGCCGACGCCCTGGACACCGTCCGGCGCTGCCTGACCGACGAGCGCCTGGCCCCGAGCCGACTGCTTCTGCTCACCCAGGGCGCGGTGGCCGCGCGCGCCGACGAGGCGGTGCGGGACCTGCCCGGCGCGGCCGCGTGGGGGCTCGTGCGGACGGCACGCAGCGAACACCCGGGGCGGTTCGCCCTGTTGGACGTGGCGGGCACCGCTGCCGCCATCGACGGCGGCGAAGCCGCGGTCGAGGCCCACGCGGACGCCCAGGCCGACGCCGACGCTCACACCGACACCCAGGCCCACGCCCAGGCCCACGCCGACACCCAGGACGACGCCCCGGCCCACCCCCGCACCACGCTGCCCGCGCAGGCCGTCGCCGCCGCCCTGGCCGTCGTAGCCGAAGGAGGCGAACTCGCGCTCCGAGCAGGCGAGTTGCACGAGCCTGCCCTGGAGCACACCCCGGCCACTCCTGCCGCCTCGGCCGCTCCTGCCACCCCGACCGACAGCACCCCGGACCGGACGGCCCCCGCCCCCGCAGGCACCGCCCTCGACCCCGAGGGCACCGTCCTCATCACCGGCGGCACCGGCGCCCTCGGCCGGATCTTCGCCGAGCACCTCGTCACCCGGCACGGCGTCCGGCGCCTGCTCCTGACCAGCCGCCGCGGCCCGGCCGCCGAGGGCGTCGGTGAACTCACCGCGTTCCTGGAGGGCCTGGGCGCCGAGGTCACCGTCGCGGCCTGCGACGTGGCCGACCGCGCCGCGCTCGCGGAGCTGCTCTCCGGCGTACCCGGGGAAGCCCCGCTGACCGCCGTCGTCCACACGGCGGGCGTACTGGCCGACGCCACCCTGCAGAACCTCACGGACGCCGACCTGGACGCGGTGCTGCGGCCGAAGGCGGACGCCGCCTGGAACCTGCACGAGCTGACCGCCGACGCGCCGCTCGCGGCCTTCGTGCTGTTCTCCTCGATCGCGGGCCTCATCGGCAACGCGGGCCAGGCCAACTACGCGGCGGCCAACGTCTTCCTGGACGCCCTGGCCCGGCACCGCCGCGACCGGGGCCTGCCCGCCACCTCGCTGGCCTGGGGCCTGTGGGGCACCGACGGCATGGCGGGGACGCTGTCCGAGGGCGACCTGGCGCGCTGGCGGCGCAGCGGGCTCGCCCCGATCACGGCCGCGCGCGGCGCGGAGATCTTCGACGCGGCCCTCACGACCACCGACCCGGTGTTCCTCGCGGCCGAGCTGGACCTGGCGACGCTGCGCGACGCGGACGCCTCCCCGTCCGCGCCCGCGCTCCTGCGCGGCCTGGTGCGCACCGCGCGCCGCCGCACGGTGGCCAAGGCCGCGGCGGCCGGTGCGGACGCGTCCACGTGGGCGCGTACGACGGCGGCGCTGCCCGAGAGCGAGCGGCGGCGCGCGGTCACGGACCTGGTCCGCTCGACCGTGGCGGCCGTGCTCGGGCTCGCGGGCCCCGCGGCCGTCGCCGACGCCGTGGCGTTCAAGGACCTCGGCATGGACTCGCTGACGGCCCTGGAACTGCGCGGGCGGCTCGGTGCCGCATCCGGTGTGGCGCTCTCGACCACGCTGGTCTTCGACCACCCCTCGCCGGGCGCGCTCGTCGACCACCTCCTCGCGCAGGTCGCCGAGGCCGCCGGTGACGAGCGGCCCGAGGAGGCCGCGCAGGCGGTCCCGGCGCGCGCCTCGGCCGCGCAGGACGACCCCGTCGTCATCGTCGGCATGGCCTGCCGCTACCCGGGCGACACCCGCTCCCCCGAGGACCTGTGGAACCTGGTGGCGTCCGGCACCGACGCGATCGGCCCGTTCCCGGAGAACCGCGGCTGGGACGTGGAGGACCTGTACGACCCCGACCCGGACCGGCACGGCAAGTCCTACACGCGCCACGGCGGGTTCCTGTACGACGCCGACCAGTTCGACGCCGAGTTCTTCGGCCTGAGCACCCGTGAGAGCGTCCGGCTCGACCCGCAGCAGCGGCTGCTCCTGGAGACCAGCTGGGAGGCCGTGGAGAGCGCGGGCATCGCCCCGACGTCCCTGCACGGCACCCGCACCGGCGTGTTCAGCGGCGTGATGTACAGCGACTACACCTCGCGCCTGCACACCGCGCCGGACGACGTGGAGGCGAACCGCTTCATCGGCAACTCGCCGAGCGTGGCCTCCGGCCGCGTGTCGTACACCTTCGGTCTGCAGGGCCCGGCGGTCACCGTCGACACGGCCTGCTCGTCGTCGCTGGTGTCGCTGCACCTGGCCGCGCAGGCGCTGCGCGGCGGCGAGTGCGACCTGGCGCTCGCGGGCGGTGTCGCGATCATGTCGTCGCCCAGCACGTTCCAGGAGTTCAGCCGCCAGCGCGGCCTGTCCGTGGACGGGCGCTGCAAGTCGTTCTCGGAGTCCGCGGACGGGCTCGGCTGGAGCGAGGGCGTGGGCGTGCTGCTCCTGGAGCGGCTCTCCGACGCGCGCCGCAACGGCCACGAGGTCCTCGCGGTCGTGCGCGGCTCGGCGGTCAACCAGGACGGCGCGAGCAACGGCATCACCGCCCCGCACGGCCCCTCGCAGGAGCGGGTCATCAGGGACGCGCTGGCCTTCGCGGGCCTGGCCGCCGCCGACGTGGACGCCGTCGAGGCGCACGGCACCGGCACCAAGCTGGGCGACCCGATCGAGGCGCGGGCCGTGCTCGCCACCTACGGCCAGGGCCGCGACGCCGACAAGCCGCTGTACCTGGGCTCGCTGAAGTCCAACATCGGGCACGCGCAGGCGGCTTCGGGGGTCGGCGGCGTCATCAAGATGATCATGGCGATGCGGCACGGAGTGCTGCCCCGCACCCTGCACGTCGACCGGCCGACGACCCACGTCGACTGGACCTCGGGCGCGGTGTCGCTGCTCACCGAGGAGCGGCCGTGGCCCGAGACCGGCCGCGCCCGCCGCGCCAGCGTCTCCTCGTTCGGCGTCAGCGGTACGAACGCGCACGTCATCCTGGAGCAGCCGGTCCCGGACACCGAGGCCGCCGCGGCAGAAGGCGCGCCGGTCCCGGCGCCCGCCGTGGTGCCGTGGACGGTGTCGGCGAAGAGCCCGGCCGCGCTGCGCGCGCAGGCCGAGCGGCTGCGGGCGCACGTCGCCGGGCGGCCCGGCCTCGCGCCGGTCGACGTGGCCGCTTCGCTGGTGCGCGGCCGTGCGGCCCTGGAGCACCGGGCCGTGGTGGTCGCGGGCGGCAGGGACGAGCTCCTGGCCGGTCTTGAGTCCGTCTCCCGGGGCGAGCAGTCGCCGCTGACGGTCGTGGGCAAGGCCCGGCAGGCCGGTGACGCGGTCTTCGTCTTCCCCGGCGAGGACGCGCACTGGGCGGGCGCGGCCCGTGAGCTGATGGAGTCCGAGCCGGTCTTCGCGGACCGGATGCGGGAGTGCGGCGACGCGCTCGCCCCGTTCGTCGACTGGGACTTCGCCACCGAACTGGCGGGCAGCCCGGACCGCGTCGACATCACGCAGCCCCTGTCGTGGGCCGTGATGGTGTCCCTCGCGGAGCTGTGGCGGGCGCACGGCGTCGAGCCCGCCGCGGTCGTCGGCCACGGCCACGGCGAGCTGGCGGCCGTCGCCGTCACCGGCGGCCTGTCCCTGACGGACGCCGCCCGGGTCGTCGCGGTCCGCTCGAAGCTGATCGCCGAGCACCTCGCGGGCCGTGGCGGCGCGGTCGCCGTGGGCCTGCCGCGCGCCGCGGCCGAGGCCCGCCTCACCGGCTCCGCGGGCCGGATCGCCGTCGCGGCCGTCGACAGCCCCTCGTCCACGGTCGTCGCGGGCGAGCCCGCGGCCCTGGAGATGCTGCTCGCGGCCTGCGCGACGGAGCGGATCACGGCCCGCCGCGTCGACGCCGGGCACGCCGCGCACACGGCGGCCGCGGACGCGGCGGCGGCCGAACTGCCCGGCCTGCTCGACGGGATCACCCCGCGCTCCTCGCAGGTGCCGTTCTACTCGACGGTGGACAGCGAGGCCGTGGACACCGCGCGCCTCGACGCCGGGTACTGGGCGCGCGGGCTGCGCTCGCCGGTGGAGTTCCACCGCGCGGTCAGCAGCCTGGTGGGCCTCGGCTACCGGACGTTCGTCGAGGCCGGCGGGCACCCCGTCCTGACGTCGGCGGTCGTGGAGACCGCGCGCCGCGCGGGCGTCCGGGACGCGGCGGCCGTCGGCACGCTGCACCGCGGCGACGGCGGCCTCGCCCGGTTCGCGCTGGCGCTCGGCGAGGCGCACGCGCAGGGCGTCGCCGTGGAGTGGGGCGACCTGCTGCGCGGCGGCCGTACGGTGGCGCTGCCCACGTACGCGTACCAGCGCGAGAGCTACTGGCTGACCGCCGCGAGCAGCGCGCCCGCGCAGAACTCCACCGGGCACCCGCTGCTGAGCCAGGCCGTCGAACTGGCCGGTGACCAGGGCTGGTTGTTCACCGGCGAGATCGACCCGGAGGTGCACCACTGGCTGGCCGACCACACGTTGATGGGCCAGCCGCTGCTCCCGGGCGCGGCCGTCGCCGAGCTCGCCCTGTACGCGGGGCGCAAGTCCGGCGCCGAGCGCGTCAGCGACATCGCCCTGGAGCGGCCGCTGCTGCTGTCCGAGCCGGTGGGCCTGCAGCTGATGGTGGGCCCGGCCGACGCGGACGGCTCGCGCGCCTTCACCCTCTACTCCCGGCCCGAGGCCGCGGCGAAGGACGACTGGAAGCGGTACGCGGCCGGTGTCCTGGAGGTCGCCGAGCCCACCGCCGACCCGGAGGGTTCCGCCGCCCTGGCCCTGTGGCCGCCGCTGAACGCGGTGCCGGTGCCCATCGACGGCCTCTACTCCCAACTCGCCAAGATCGGGTACGAGTACGGGCCCTCCTTCCAGGGGCTGCGCGCCGTCTGGCGCCGGGGCGCCGACGTCTACGCCGAGGTGGAGCTGCCCGCGGAGGCGCACACGCACGGCCGCGGCTTCCAACTGCACCCGGCCGCGCTCGACTCCGCGCTGCAGACCCTGGTCAGCGGCACGAGCGGCGAGGGCACCCGGCTCGTGGTGCCGTTCGCCTGGAGCGGCCTGACCCTCTACACGCCCGGCGCGACCGCGCTGCGCGTCCGTATCCGGCAACACGAAAGGGACTCCTGCTCCGTGCACATCGCCGACGAAACCGGTACGCCGGTTCTCGACGCCGAGACCCTCGCGGTGCGCGAGCTTCCGGCGGAGACGCTCGCTTCGGCCGCTTCGGCCGCATCGGCCGACGGGGCGGCGCTGTTCGCCCTGGACTGGGCCGAGCCGCAGACGCCGGGGGCGACCCCGGAGGGCACCTGGGCGGTCGTGGGTCACGACCGCTCCCACCTGACGGGCGTGGTCCGGGCCGCGGGGGTGTCGGTGGACGCCTACCCCGACCTGGCCGGACTGCGCCGGGCGCTCGACGACGGGGCAGCGGTGCCGACCGTCGTCGTCGCCACCGGACTTGGCGGATCCGCCGCACCCAGCGGATCCCCCATCAGCGAGCCCGCCACCACCGGGCCCGCCACGGCCGGTGGGTCCACCGAACCCGGTGGACCCACCGAGGGGCCTGCCGCCGCCACCCGCGCGGCCCTCGCCCTGGCCAAGGACTGGCTCGCCGACACCCGTCTGACCGGATCCCGGCTCGCCGTGGTGACGGAGCGGGCGGTCGCGGTCGGCGCCGACGAGAGCGTCGACCTGACCGGGGCCCCGGTGTGGGGCCTGCTGCGCTCGGCGCAGACGGAGAACCCGGGCCGCTTCACCCTCATCGACACCGACGGGCGCCCCGAGTCCGCGCCCGGCGTGGTCCAGGCCGCGGCGGGCGACGACCCCCAACTGGCGCTGCGCGCCGGGCGGATGACGGTGCCGCTGCTGCACAAGCACGAGCCGCGCACCCCCGATGAGCGGGCCGGACTGGACCAGGCCGCCACCCCGGTCTTCGACGCCACGAGCCATGTCCTGATCACCGGGGGCCTCGGCACCCTGGGCCGCCTGCTCGCCCGGCACCTCGTCACGGAGCACGGCGTACGCCGACTGCTGCTGACCGGCCGCCGCGGCATGAGCACCCCGGACGCCGAGGAGTTCGTGGCCTCCCTGCGGGCCACCGGCGCCGAGGTGCGGGTCGCGGCCTGCGACACGGCCGACCGGGCCGCGCTCGCGGGGGTGCTCGGCGCGGTCCCGGCGGAGCACCCGCTGACCGGTGTGGTGCACGCGGCCGGTGTCCTCGACGACGCCGTCGTCGGCTCCCTCACCCCCGAGCGCCTGGACACGGTCCTGCGGCCCAAGGCCGTGGGCGCCGCGCTCCTTGACGAGCTGACGCGCGATCTGGACCTGACGGCGTTCGTGCTGTTCTCGTCGTTCGCGGGCACGCTCGGCACCCCGGGCCAGGCCAACTACGCGGCGGCCAACGCCTATCTGGACGGCCTCGCGCAGCGGCGCCGCGCCGAGGGGCGGCCCGCGCTGTCCGTGGCGTGGGGCCTGTGGGCGGACGAGTCCACGATGACGGGCGGCCTCGGCGAGGCCGACCTGCTGCGGCTGCAGCGCTCCGGCATCGGGACGCTGTCCGCCGAGGACGGGCTCGCCCTGTTCGACGCGGCGCTCGGCGACGGCGCTCCGGTCCTCGCGGCCTTCGTGCTCGACCCGCGCGCCCTGGACAAGGCGACCGCCCCCGCGCTCCTCAAGGGCCTGGCCCCGCACCGCGCGGCGGCCGTGGCGCCCCCGAAGGACACGGCGGCGGAGCTGCGCGAGAAGCTGGGGCGGGCGCCCGAGCGCGAGCACCGGCACATCGTGCTGCAGCTCATCCGCGCCGAGGTCGCCGCGGTCCTCGGCCAGGAGCCGGGGCAGGTCTCGGCGGGCCGGCGCTTCCAGGACCTCGGCTTCACCTCGCTGACCGCGGTGGAGCTCCGCAACCGGCTGATCGCCGCGACCGGCATCAAGCTGCCGCCGACCCTGGTCTTCGACCACCCGACCCCCGGTTCCCTCGCGCAGTGGCTGCTCGGCGCGCTCGCTCCCGAGCCCGTCGAGGAGTCCGCGGCAAGCGGCGAAGCCGGTCCGCACGACCCGCAGAACGCCTTGATCGGCACCGACTTGTCCGAGAGCGAAAGCCTCCTGGACGACATGAACACCGACGACTTGATCCGCCTGGCTCTAGGCGACAGCGAGTCCTGACACAGCCCCAGCAGGGAACTATGGAGAGAGACACGATGGCGTCCACATCACCCCAGCAAGTCGTCGACGCGTTGCGGGCCGCGCTGAAGGAGAACGAGCGGCTGAAGGCCGCGAACGCCCGCGCCAAGGAGCGCGACGAGGAACCGATAGCGATCGTCGGCATGGGCTGCCGCTTCCCCGGCGGCGTCAGCTCGCCGCAGGACCTGTGGCAGCTGGTCACCGACGAGGTCGACGCGGTCGGGGCCTTCCCCACCGACCGCGGCTGGGACCTGTCCAACCTGTTCGACCCGGACCCCGACCACGCCGGCACCTCCTACGTCGAGCAGGGCGGATTCCTCTACGACGCCGCCCAGTTCGACCCCGAGTTCTTCGGCATCTCCCCGCGTGAGGCGCACGCGATCGACCCCCAGCAGCGGCTCCTCCTGGAGACCGCCTGGGAGGCCTTCGAGCGCGCGGGCATCGACCCGGCGACGCTGCGCGGCAGCCGCACCGGCGTGTTCGTCGGCACCATGTACGACGACTACGCGGCGCGCCTGTCCCCCGCCCCGGAGGAGTACGAGGCGTACCTGACCATCGGCAGCACCGGCAGCGTCGCCTCCGGCCGCGTGTCGTACACCTTCGGCCTGCAGGGCCCGGCGATCACCGTGGACACGGCGTGCTCGTCGTCCCTGGTGGCGCTGCACCTGGCCGTCAGCTCGCTGCGCCGCGGCGAGTGCTCGCTGGCCCTCGCGGGCGGCGCGACGCTGATGGCGACCCCCAACTCCTTCGTGGAGTTCAGCCGTCAGCGCGGCCTGTCGAAGGACGGCCGCTGCAAGTCCTTCGCGGCGTCCGCCGACGGCACCGCCTGGGCGGAGGGCGCGGGCCTGCTGCTCGTCGAGCGGCTGTCCGACGCGCGCCGCCTCGGCCACCCCGTCCTCGCGGTGGTGCGCGGCTCGGCCGTCAACCAGGACGGCGCGAGCAACGGCCTGACCGCGCCCAACGGCCCGGCCCAGGAAGCCCTGATCAAGCAGGCGCTCGCCGGGACCGGCCTGAGCGGCGCCGACGTCGACCTCCTGGAGGCGCACGGCACGGGCACGCCGCTCGGCGACCCGCTGGAGGCGGGCGCGCTGCTCGCCACGTACGGCGCGGCCCGCACCGCGGACAACCCGCTGTACCTCGGCTCCCTGAAGTCCAACATCGGGCACGCGCAGGCGGCCGCCGGTGTCGGTGGCCTCATCAAGCTGACGATGGCGCTGCAGCACGGCGTGATGCCCAAGACGCTGCACGTGGACGAGCCCAGCCCGAACGTCGACTGGTCCACCGGCACCCTGGAGCTGCTGACCGAGGCCAAGCCGTGGCCCCAGGTCGACCGGCCGCGCCGTGCCGCCGTGTCCTCCTTCGGCATCGGCGGCACCAACGCGCACGTCATCCTGGAGCAGGCCCCCGAGCCCGCCGAGCGGCCCGCCGAGGAGCCCGCCGCCAAGCCGCTGCCCGCCGTCCCCCACGTCCTGTCGGCCACCACCGAGGCCGCCCTGCGCGCCCAGGCCGACCGGCTGCACCAGCACCTGACGGCCGAGCCCTCCGTGACCGCCGACGGCCTCGCGCCGCTCGGCCTCTCGCTGGCCACCACGCGCGCCCACCTGCCGTACCGCGCCGTCCTGACGGCCGCCGACCGCGCGTCCCTGCTCACCCAGTTGCGTGCCCTCGCCGACGACACGGCGGGCGCCGAGGTCGTGCGCGGCAAAGCGGCCGAGGGCCGCACCGCGTTCCTCTTCGCCGGGCAGGGCTCGCAGCGCCCGGGCATGGGCAAGGAGCTGTACGCGACGTTCCCCGCGTACGCCGCGGCCTTCGACGCCGTGTGCGCCGTGGTCGACCCGCACCTGGCCAAGCCGCTGTCCGAGGTGGTCTTCGCCGCCGAGGGCACGCCCGAGGCCGAGCTCCTGAACCGCACCGAGTACACACAGCCCGCGCTGTTCGCCGTCGAGGTGGCGCTGTTCCGGCTCTTCGAGTCGTGGGGCATCCGCCCGGACGCCGTGCTCGGCCACTCGGTCGGCGCGTTCGCGGCCGTGCACGCGGCCGGGGTGCTGTCCCTGGAGGACGCCGCCCAGCTGGCCGTCACCCGCGGCCGCATCATGCAGCAGCTGCCCGCGGGCGGCGCCATGGTGGCGCTGCGCACCTCCGAGGAGGAGGCGGCGGGGCTCCTCGCCGGGTTCGAGGGCAAGGTGTCCCTCGCCGCCGTCAACGGCCCCGCCGCGACCGTGCTGTCCGGCGACAAGGAGGCGCTGGCCGCCGCCGTCAAGCCGTTCGAGGAGGCCGGTGGCAAGGCGACCTGGCTGAAGGTCAGCCACGCCTTCCACTCCCCGCTGATGGAGCCCGCGCTCGCCGAGTTCCGCGCGCTCGCCGCCCGCCTGGAGTTCCGCTTCCCGGAGCTGACGGTCGTCTCGGACCTCACCGGGCAGCCGGTGGAGCCCGACGAGCTGGCCGACCCCGACTACTGGGTGCGGCACATGCTGAGCACCGTCCGCTTCCAGGACGGTGTGCACAGCCTCGCCGCCGACGGCTGCGTGCGGTTCCTGGAGATGGGCCCGTCCGGCGACCTCACCGCGATGGCCGCGGACTGCCTCGCCGAGCAGCGCACCGCGCGCTCCGCGCACGAGCTGATCCCCTCGCTGCGCCGTCGGCACGCGGAGACCGAGACGCTGCTCGCCGCGCTCGGCCGCACCCACACGAGCGGCGGCGACGTCGACTGGGCCGCGGTGTTCGCGGGCCACGGCGCGCACCGCGTCGAGCTGCCGACGTACGCCTTCCAGCACCGCCCGTACTGGCTCGACAAGCGCGTCGTCTCCGGTGACGTGCGCTCGGCCGGTCTGGTCGCGCTCGACCACCCGATGCTGACGGCCGTCGCCGAACTCCCCGAGCTCGACGGCCTGCTGCTCACCGGCCGTCTTTCCCTGGCCACGCACGCGTGGCTGGCCGACCACAAGGTCGGCGACCAGGTCCTGGTGCCGGGCACCGCCCTGCTCGACCTGGCCGCGCGCTCCGCCCGCGAGGCGGGCTACGACGTCGTGGAGGAGCTGCTCCTGGAGGCGCCGCTGATCGTCGCCGAGGACACCGAGGTGCAGCTGCGGGTGTTCCTCGCGGCCCCGGACGCCAACGGCAGCCGTGAGGTGACGATCCACTCGCGCCGCGAGGGCGAGGCCGACCTGGGCGGCTGGCTGCGCAACGCCAGTGGCTCCGTCGCGAAGGCCACCGACGAGGCGGCCCCCGCCGACCTCACGGTGTGGCCGCCGCGGGACGCCGAGGAGCTGCCGGTCGCCCTGGACGACCTGTACGCCGACCTCACCGCGAAGGGCCTGTCGTACGGCCCGGTCTTCCGCGGCGTCAAGGCGATGTACAAGCGCGGCGACGAGGTGTTCGCCGAGGTGGCGCTGGAGGACGACAAGCAGCCCGGCACGGGCGGCTACGGCCTGCACCCGGCGCTGCTCGACGCGGCCCTGCACCCGTCGGCGGCCGGTGGCCTGACCGACACCTCGGGCGGCAAGACGCTGCTGCCCTACGCCTGGAACAACGCCCGCACCCTCGGCTCCGCCGACGCCGCGCTGCGCGTGCGGCTCGCCCCCGCGGGCCAGAACGCGATCTCCGTGGACGTCGCCGACGCCGCAGGCAACCCGGTCGCGTCGATCGGCTCGCTGGCGCTGCGCCCGGCCGCGATGGCGTCCGCGAGCGACCGCGACGGCCTGTACGTGCCGTCGTGGGAGGCCCTTTCGGAGCTGCCCGCGTCCGGTGACACGGACCTGTGGGCGGTCATCGGCGACTTCGCGGACGAGGCGGCGCACGGCGTCGTCCCGCGCCGCTTCGCCGACCAGGCGGCCCTGTCCAACGCCCTGGACGAGGGCGAGGAGGCCCCCGAGGTCATCCTGCTTCCCGTCGCGGCGGGCGCCGCCGACGAGACGCCGGACCCGGCGGCCGTCCGCGACGCCCTGCGGCACGTCCTGACGACCGCCCAGCTCCTCCTCGCCGACGACCGTCTGTCGACGACGCGCCTGGTCGCGGTCACGCGCGGCGCGGTCGCCGTGGACGCCGAGCAGCCCACCGGACGGCTCGGCCAGCGCGCGGTGTGGGGTCTGCTGCGTTCGGCGGTCGCCGAGCACCCGGGCCGCTTCGCGCTCCTGGACGAGGACGGCACGGCCGGTTCGCGGGCGGCGCTCGCGGGTGCGGTCGCCGTCGCCGCCGACGAGCCGCAGCTCGCGCTGCGCGGCGGCACCGGCTACCGCCCGGCCCTGAGCACCACGGCCGCGGGCACCACGCTGCGCCCGCCCCTGAACGAGCCGAACTGGTACCTGGACTACGTCGCCAAGTCGTCGTTCGCGAACCTGTCCTTCGAGCCGTGGCCGGAGATCGCCGAGCCGCTCAAGGAGGGCCAGATCCGACTGCGGCTGCGCGCCGCGGGCCTGAACTTCCGTGAGGCGCTGCTCGCGCTCGGCGTCATCCACGCCTCCGTCGACGCCAACGCGTCCGACAACGGCGGTGGCGGCGAGGGCGCGGGCGTCGTCGTCGAGGTCGGCCCCGGCGTCAGCGGCCTCAAGCCCGGCGACCGGGTGATGGGCCTCATCAACGGCGTCGGCCCGAACACGGTGACCGACCACCGCCTGGTGTGCCGGATCCCCGACGGCTGGTCGTTCCGGCAGGCCGCCGCCGTCCCGGTGACGTATCTGACCGCGTACTACGGCCTGGTGGACCTCGCCCGGCTCGGCGAGGGCGAGTCGGTCCTCATCCACGCGGGCGCCGGCGGCGTCGGCACGGCGGCCATCCAGATCGCCAGGCACCTGGGCGCCACGGTCTACTCGACGGCGAGCCAGGGCAAGTGGGACGCGCTGCGCGCCGCGGGTGTCGCCGACGACCACATCGCCTCCTCCCGGACGCTCGACTTCGAGCAGTCCTTCCTGGGCGTGTCCGGCGGCAAGGGCGTCGACGTCGTCCTGAACTCCCTCGCGGGCGAGTTCGCCGACGCGTCGCTGCGGCTGCTTCCGCGCGGCGGCCGGTTCCTGGAGATGGGCAAGACCGACCGGCGCGACCCGGCCGAGGTGGCCGCGCGGCACGAGGGCGTCGACTACCGCGCCTACGACGTGCGCGAGCCCGGCCCGGACCGCATCCAGGGCATGCTCCTCGAACTCCTTGAGCTGTTCCAGCAGGGCGCGCTCAAGGCCCCGCCGATCTCGGTGTGGGACATCCGGCGCGCCCCCGAGGCCTTCCGGTACCTGAGCGAGGCCCGGCACATCGGCAAGGTCGTCCTCGCCCTGTCCGACCCGGACGAGCCGTACGACACCACCCGCGCCGCGCTCGTCACCGGCGGCCTGGGCTGGCTCGGCCGCCTCGTCGCCAAGCACCTCGTGGCCGAGCACGGCGCGCGCAGCGTGGTCCTGATGGGCCGCGGCGCGCCGAAGGAGGAGGCGCAGCGCGACATCGACGAGCTGCGCGCGCAGGGCGTGGACGTGCGCGTGGTGGCGTGCGACGCGGCGGACCGGGACGCGCTCGCCGCGGCCCTGGACTCCCTCGCGGCGGACGGCGTGCACGTCGGCAGCGTCCTGCACGCGGCGGGCGTCCTGGACGACGGCATCCTCGCGGACCTCACCCCGGAGAGCCTGGACCGGTCGCTGCGCCCGAAGGTGGACGCGGCGCTGAACCTGCACGAGCTGACCGAGCACCTGGGTCTGGACGCGTTCGTGCTGTTCTCCTCGCTCGCGGGCACCATGGGCTCGCCCGCGCAGGGCGGTTACGCCGCGGGCAACTCCTTCCTCGACGGTCTCGTCGAGTACCGGCGTTCCATCGGCAAGCCCGGCGTGTCCATCGCGTGGGGCCTGTGGGAGGGCGTCGGCGGCATGGGCTCGGGCCTGACCGAGACCGACATCACCCGCATGAGCCGTATCGGCGTGGCGCCGCTGACGTCGGAGCGGGGTCTGGAACTGCTCGACGCGGCGGTCCGCAGGGACTCCGCGGTGGCCGTGGCCGCCGCGTGGCACCTGGAGGGCCTGCGCGACCAGCTCGCGAACGGCGGCACCGTCCCGGCGCTCCTGAAGAACCTGGTCCCTGCCGCCGCCCGCAAGGCCGCGGCGGCCACCGCCGACGCCCCCGCCCAGAGCGCGGGCACCGGCGACCGGCTCCTGGACACGGTCCTGCAGGAGGTCGCGGCCGTCCTCGGCCACGCCTCCGCGGCGGTCGTCGACCCGCACGGCGCCTTCGACCAGATCGGCTTCGACTCGCTGACGGCGGTGGAGCTGCGCAACCGGCTCGGCGCCACCACCGGCGTGAAGCTGCCCGCCACCTTCATCTACGACTGGCCGACCCCGGCCGAGCTCGTGGAGCACCTGAAGGCGGAGCAGGGTTACGTAGAAGGAGCTGCGGGAGCCGCGGGAGCCGACGAGGCCGAGAGCGCCGCCGCGGACCCCGCGGACGCCGCCGGTGACCCGCAGGCGCTGCTCGACGAGATCACCAAGCTGGAGTCGGTGTTCGCCGATGTCACCGGGGCTCAGCTCGGTGACGCGGTGCGCGACACCGTGACCGACCGACTGAACGCCCTGCTCACCAAGCTCGGCTCCTGAGGAACGGGACCCACACCATGAGTCGCAACAAATGGATTCGTACGTTCCATGCGAAGCCCGACGCCAGGGCCCGCCTGGTGTGCTTCCCGCACGCCGGGGGTCCCGCGATCGCGTTCACCGCGCTGTCGGCGGCGCTGCCCGCCGATGTCGAGCTGCTCGCCGTGCAGTACCCGGGGCGGCAGGACCGCAGGTCCGAGCCGTTCGCCGAGGACGTGACGACGCTCGCCACGGGCATCGTGGACGCGCTCGCCGACTTCGACGACCGGCCGCTGTTCCTGCTCGGGCACAGCTTCGGCTCGCTCGTGGCCTTCGAGTCGGCCCGTCTCCTGCAGGAGCGGGCGGGCCTGGCCCGGCTGTTCGCGTCGGCGGCGTGGCCGCCGTCGGCGGACTGGCGGGCGCACGCCGACGGGGCGCACTCCGACGAGGAGCTCCTCGGCCACATCCGGTGGCTCGGCGGCGTGCCCGACATCATCCTCAACGACCCGGAGATGGTCGGCGAGATGATCCGGCTGATGCGCGGCGACCAGGAGGTCCTGGGCCGCTACCAGGCCAAGGACGGCGCCGCCGTCACGGCGCCGCTGACGGTCCTGCTCGCCGAGGACGACCCGAAGAACACGGCCGAGCAGATGGCCGACTGGGAGCGGCACACCACGGGCGAGTACCGCCTGGAGCTGTTTCCCGGCGGCCACTTCGCCCTCACCGAGCCCGACCCGGCGGTGGTCCCGCTGCTCACCCGCGTCATCCGCGAGGACCTGGCGCGGGCCGCGGCCCCCGGCACGGCGGGACAGGCGGGCGGCGCATGAGCGAGCAGAGCGGTCAGGCGCGGCCGCCCCGGGCCGAGATGGTCCGGCAGATCTATCTGGCCGGGATCTCCGGGCAGAAGCCGAAGCTGTCCACGGACCTGACGACGCTGGAGGAGGCGGCGCGCGCGGTCCTCGAACCGCACGCGCACGCCTACATCGCGGGGGACGCGGGCACCGGCACCACCGGCCACGTCAACCGCGAGGCGTTCGAGCGCTGGCGGCTGCTTCCGCGGATGTGGAAGGGCGTCAGCGAGCGGGACATGTCGGTGACCCTGTTCGGGCAGCGCCTGGACGCGCCGGTGCTGCTCGCGCCGGTGGCCGCGCAGACGGTGGCGCACCCCGAGGGCGAGCTGGCCTCGGTCCGCGCCGCCGCCGAGGTCGGCCTGCCGTTCGTCCTCTCGTCCTTCTCCTCGCACTCCATGGAGGACGTGGCGAAGGCGGCCGGGAGCGAGCCGCGCTGGTACCAGCTGTACTGGCCGAGCGACCCGGAGGTGGCCGAGTCCCTGGTCCGCCGGATCGAACCGGCCGGGTACGCGGCGATCGTGGTCACGGTGGACAACCCCACCTTCGGCTACCGGCCCTGCGACATGGACACCGCGTACATCCCGTTCGTGCACGGGCAGGGCATCGCCAACTTCACCAGCGACCCGGCGTTCCAGGCCCAGCTGCCCGAGGGCGGCGGGGCGATGGCGGCCGTCGGGCACTGGGCGAAGATCTCGGGCAATCCGGCGCTCACCTGGGACGATCTGGCGCGCCTGCGGTCGTGGACGACGCTGCCCATCCTCATCAAGGGCGTCCAGCACCCGGACGACGCCCGCAAGGCGCTCGCGTCCGGCGCGGACGGTGTCGTGGTCTCCAACCACGGCGGCCGCCAGCTGGACGGCGGTGTGGCCGCGCTCGACGCGCTGCCCGCGGTGCGCGCGGCCCTCGGGCCCGATGTCCCGGTCCTGATGGACTCCGGGGTGCGCACCGGCACGGACGTGGTGAAGGCGCTCGCGCTCGGCGCGGACGCGATCCTGTTCGGCAGGCCGTACCTGTACGGTCTCGCGCTTGACGGACAGGCGGGCGTGGAGCACGTCCTGCGGTGTCTGCTCGCCGATCTGGACCTTGCGATGACCCTCACGGGGAGCAGGACGATCGCGGACATCACCCGGGACCTGGTGGTCCCGTCGGGCCCGCTCGCGTACTAGCGGGCGGTCCGCACACCTCACGGAAGCGGTCCTGAGCGGCGCCGGAAGGCGCGGCCCAGGACCGCTTCGCCGTGTGTACGCCGCCGCTGCACGGGCCGTCGCCGTGCGCACCCGGCGTGGGAAACCCCGAAGGGGGCGAAGCCTTCCGGCCTCGCCCCCTTCGGGGTCCCGTGCTGCCCGCTCCCGCCCCCTACTCGCTGTCGAGGTGACGGCTGAGGATCCGGCAGATCTCCGCCGCGGGCCGTGGCAGATACATCCCCATGTGCGTGGAGTGGATGTCGTGCTCCTCCACCGTTCCCTCGATGTACGCCGCCCACTGCGGGGCGTAGGACTCGTCGGGGTTCAGCGTCGCGTTGAAGAACACCGCGTCGCCGCGGTACTTCGGCTGCGTGTACTCCATCATCATGTCGGTGTGCCGGACGGCGATGAGGGACGCGTTCTTCACGAGCGAGTTCCGCTCGCCGCCCTCGGCCCCGTCCGCGTCGCCCTCGGGGCCCGTGTGCGGGATGTACCCGGCGAGCACGTCCTCCACCTCGGCCATCTCCAGCGACGTGTTGTTCCGCGCGAACCACTCCGCGGGCACGCAGTCGAGCAGGCCGAGCAGCGCCACCTCGTGGCCGCGCGCCTGGAGTTCGCCCGCGAGGGCGTGCGCCAGGGTGCCGCCGATGGACAGGCCCACGAGTCGGAAGGGGCCCTCCGGCTGGACGGCGAGGATCTGCTCCAGGTAGTCCGCGACCATCTCGTCGATGGAGCCGGGCAGTTCGGAGCCGTCGAAGCCGCGCGCCTGGATGCCGTGGACGGGCCGGTCGCCGAGCTGCGTGGCGAAGCCGAGATAGACCCAGGACAGGCCGACGCCGGGGTGGATGAACCACAGGGGTCCGCCGTCGCCGTCGGTCTTCATCGGGAGCACCACACCGAACGGGTCGGTGAAACTGAACGACTCCCTGCCCGAGGTCAGGCAGTCGGCCATGTCCGCGACCGTGGAGTACTGGAAGACGACCCGCATCGGGATCTCGACCCCGAGGACCGTACGGATCCTGCTGACGAGGCGGGTGGCGAGCAGCGAGTGTCCGCCGACGGTGAAGAAGTTGTCGTCGATGCCGACCCGCTCCAGGCCGAGGACCTCCGCGAACAGACCGCACAGGACTTCCTCCTGCGGAGTGCGCGGGGCCCGGTACTCGACCCCCGTGAACTCCGGCTCGGGCAGCGCCTTGCGGTCCAGCTTCCCGTTCGGCGCCAGCGGAAGCCGCTCAAGGACCACGAACGCCGACGGCACCATGAACTCGGGCAGCTTCCCGGCCACGAACTCCCGCAGCGCCGTGATGTCGAACGTGTCGACGTCCCGCTCCCCGGCAGGGACGACGTACGCCACGAGGCGCTTGTCGACCGTCCCGGTGCCGCGGGCCACGACCACGCCCTGCGCCACCTCCGGGTGCGCCGTGAGCGCGGCCTCGACCTCGCCGGGCTCGATACGGAAGCCCCGCACCTTGACCTGCGCGTCACCGCGGCCGACGTACTCCAACTGCCCGTCCGCGTTCCAGCGGGCCAGGTCACCCGTGCGGTACATCCGCGATCCGGCCGGACCGTAGGGGTCGGCCACGAACCGGTCCGCGGTCAGCTCGGCGCGGCCGAAGTAGCCGCGGCTGACGGCGCCCGCCACGTACAGCTCGCCGACCACGCCCTCGGGTGCGGGGGCGAGGGTCGGGCCGAGGATGTACGCCCGCATGTTGCCGAGCGGGGTGCCGACCGGCGCGCTGCCGGTGCCGGTCCACTCCTGGTCGGCGGACAGCGCGAACGTCGTCGCGTAGAACGACTCCGTCTGACCGTAGGCGTTGACCACCCGGACGCCCGGGACGGCCTCGCGCACCCGCTCCACGAGCGCGGCGGGCAGCGCCTCACCGGCGAAGACCACGGACTCGGCGCGGATCTCCCCGGTGACCTGGTCGAGGAGTTCGGCGAAGACCGAGGGGACCGTGGAGATCACGCCGCCCGTCCAGCCGTTGCGCTCGCCGATGACCAGGACGTCCCGGACCACTTCGAGGGTGCCGCCGGTCGACAGGGTCGTGAAGGTCTCGAAGACCGACACGTCGAAGTTGACCGAGGTGCCCGCGAGCATCCGCGAGCCCGCGCCGCCGACCCGCTCGACGAGCCGCGTGATGCCGTTGACCACGTTGGCGTGCGTGACCATGACGCCCTTCGGCGTGCCGGTCGAGCCGGAGGTGTACATCACGTAGGCCACGTTGTCCGGCCGCAGCGGCGTCACCCGGTCCTGGTCGCGGACCTTGGTGTTGCGCTGCTTCGGTTCCAGGTCGAGGTCGCCGATGAACAGTCGCGGCACGTCGTTGTCCGGCAGGACGCCGACGGTGTCCGCGTCGGTGAGCAGCAGCCTCGGCCGCGCGTTGGACAGGATGTAGTCCAGCCGCGCACTCGGATACTTCGGGTCGATGGGCAGATACGCCGCACCGGCCTTCAGCACACCCAGCAGACCCACGATCAGGTCCGCCGACCGCGGCAGCGCCAGACCCACGATCGTCTCCGGGCCCACCTCCCGCCGAATCAGCTCGCGTGCGAGCCGGTTGGCGCGCGCGTCCAGTTCGCGGTACGTCCACGACGTGTCGCCGAAGTCCACCGCGACCGCGTCCGGGGTCCGCGCGGCCTGCTCCTCGAAGAGGCCGGGCACGGTGAGTGCGGGCGTCTCGGCGGCCGTGTCGTTGTACGCGCCGAGCAGCCGCTCCCGCTCCCCCGGCTCCAGCACGTCGACGTCCTTGACGGGCGTCTCCGGGTCGGCCGCGATCTGCTGGAGCACCCGGCCGAGGCGGCCCGCGATGCCCTTCACCACGTCCTTGTCGTACATGGTGTCCTGGTACTGCAGGCCCATGCGCAGATGCGGCGAGGCGTCGGCGCCGACGATCAGCGGGTAGTGCGTACCGCTGGACGCGCGCAGGCCCGTCACCGCGATGCCCGCCGTGGCGTTGGCGTCGCTCATGCCCGCGTGGTCGACCGGGAACGACTCGAACACCACGATGGTGTCGAAGAGCGTGCTGAGTCCGGTCGCCTGCTGGATGTCCGACAGGCCGTAGTGGTGGTGGTCGAGGAGGGCGGCCTGGCGGTCCTGGAGGCCGGTGAGGAGCTGGGCGAGGGTCTGGCCGGGGTCGGCCTGAACGCGGACGGGGAGGGTGTTGATGAAGAGGCCGACCATGGTGTCGACGCCGGTGACCGACGGCGGGCGTCCGGAGACGGTGGCGCCGAAGGTCACGTCCTGTCGTCCCGTCAACTGGCCGAGGGCAAGGGCCCAGGCGCCCTGCACCAGGGTGTTGAGGGTGATGCCCAGTTCCGAGGCGCGCCGCGAGAGGGTGCGGGCGTCCTCCGTGGGCAGCGGCACCTCGACCATGTCCAGGCCGCCCTGCTCCTCCGAGGCACCCGGAGCCAGCATCGTCGGCTCCTCGACGCCGTCCAGCTCCTGCGCCCAGGCCCGGGCCGCCTCGCCCCGGTCCTGCTGCGAGAGCCAGGCCAGGAACTCGCGGTAGCTGCGTACGCGGGGCAGGTCCGCGGGGTCGCCGTGGGAGCCGTAGAGGCGCAGGAGGTCCTGGATGAGCATGGGGAAGGACCAGCCGTCGTACAGCACGTGGTGGGCGCTGAAGACCAGCTCGGAGAGGTTGTCGTCCATCTTGACCAGGCACATCCGCAGCAGCGGCGCGGTGCCCGGGTCGAAGTGGGTGACCTGGTCCTCGGCGAGCAGCTTCTCGAACGCCTCCTCGCGCTCGCCCTCGGGCAGCGCGCTCAGGTCGGCCTCGCTCCAGGGGAGTTCGACGCCGTCCACGATCAACTGGACCTGCTCGCCGCGCGCGTCGGTGACGAACGCGGCCCGCAGGTTCGCGTACCGGTCGAGCAGGGCCTGCCCGGCCGTGCGGATCCTGGCCGGGTCGACCTGTCCGGACAGGTGCATCACGAGCTGGATGTGGTACGCGTCGCGGGCGTCGGCCGGGCCGTCGGTGTCGCCGGCGCCGAGCATGCTGTGGAACAGCAGGCCCGACTGCATCGTCGTGAGCGGCCAGATGTCCGAGACGCCCGGGTACTTCTTCTCCCAGACCTCGATGTCGGACTGCTCCACGGTGACCAGCGGCACGTCGGACGGCGTGAGGCCGCCCGCGTCCGGGGTGGCGGCGTGGCGGGTGAGGCCGTCCAGGGCCTCGCACCACAGGTCCGCCAGGCGCTGCACCTCGGCGCGGGACAGCACACCGGTCGGGAAGCCGACGCTCGCGGTGAGCTCCGGTCCCTGGGCGCTGTCCGTGACGTACGCGGCGAAGTCCACCGTCGCGAGGGCGGGCATCTCCGCGTTGAGGTCGGCGATGAGCGCGTCCGTGTCGGGGGCGATGCTCCAGCCCAGGCCGCGCAGTTCCTCGGGCATGTCGTCGGCGGAGAACCGGCCCAGGTAGTTGAACGCGATCTGCCCCGTCGGCCGCCCCTCCAGAGCCAGCGACGTCACCGGGTTGAGGTAGCGCAGCAGACCGAAGCCGATGCCCTTGTCCGGTACGGACAGCAGCTGCTCCTTGACCGCCTTGACCACCGACCCCGCGGCCCGGCCGCCCGCGAACGCCTCCGCCACGTCGTGCCCCGCCACGTCCAGACGTACCGGGAACATGCTCGTGAACCAGCCCAGCGTGCGCGACACGTCCGCGCCCGGAGCCACATACTCCTCGCGGCCGTGGCCTTCGAGGCGGATCAGCGTCGAGGACTCCGTCACGCCCCGCTCGTCCCGCCAGCGCGACACCGCCAGGGCGAGCGCGGCGAGCAGACCGTCGTTGACGCCGCCGTGGAACGCGGCCGGGACGGTCGTCAGGAGCGACTCCGTCACCGCCACCGGCAGCTTGACGGACACGGTCTCCACCGTGGCGGTGACGTCCACCGCCGGGTCGAGCGGGCGCGAGCCGAGGACCGGGTCGTCGCCGTCCAGCATGCCTTCCCACAGGGGGAGTTCGGCGGTGCGGGTCTCGTTGTGTGCCTCGTCCTTCAGGGCGTGCGCCCAGCGGCGCAGCGAGGTCGCCACGGGCGCCGGCTCCGGCGCCCTGCCCGCCTTGACCTGCTCCCAGGCCGCGGCGAAGTCCGGCACCAGGATGCGCCAGGACACACCGTCCACCACCAGGTGGTGCAGCACGACGATGAGCCGCCCGGCCGACTCCACACCCGCGGTGTCGAACCACACGAACTGCGCCATCACCCCGGCAGCCGGGTTCAACCGGCCCGTGGCGGCGTCGAGTTCGGCGGCGGCGAGCCGCTGCCAGGCCTCCGTCGACCAGTCGCCGTCGCACTCGACCCGGTGCACCAGCGACGCCACGTCGACGGTGCCGGGCGCGGTGACCTCCAGGCCGCCGTCGCCCTCGGTGAGGAAGCGCGAGCGCAGCACGTCGTGGGCGTCGACGACGGCCGTGAGGGTCGCGAAGAGGCCCGCCTCGTCGATGTCCTTCGGCAGGTCGAGGACCGTCGACATGGAGAACCGGTCGGTGTTCTCGCCGAGTTCGGTGGTCATGTAGCGGGCCACGGGCAGGAGCGGCATCCAGCCGACGCCGCCGCCCTCCAGCTCCTCCAGGACCGCGCCGGCGCCCGCGAGGCGGTTCTCGACGGCCGCGACGGCGAGGTCGGCCACCGTGCGGCACTCGAAGATCTGCCGCGGGGTGATCTCGATGCCCTGCGCCTTGGCGCGGGACACCACCTGGATGGAGCGGATGGAGTCGCCGCCGACGGCGAAGAAGTCGTCGTCGACACCGACCCGGCCAAGGCCCAGGACCTCGGCGTACACCCCGGCGAGGACCTTCTCCTCGGTGGTGCGGGGCGCGCGGTACTCCCCTGCCGTGAACTCCGGTTCGGGCAGGGCCTTGCGGTCCAGCTTGCCGTTCGGAGCCAGCGGCAGGCGGTCGAGGACCACGAACACCGCGGGCACCATGAACTCCGGCAGGCGCCCGGAGGCGAACTTGCGCAGTTCCTCCACCGAGACACCGGCGGTCAGGTCGAGGTCGGCGTTGACGTCCTCGACCTGCTCACCGGCGGGGACCACATAGCCGACGAGCTGCTTGCTGCCGCGGCCGTCCTTGACGACCACGACGGCCTGGGCGACGCCGGGGTGCGCGGCGAGCGCGGCCTCGACCTCGCCGGGCTCGATGCGGATGCCGCGCACCTTGACCTGCGCGTCGTCACGGCCGACGTACTCCAGCTGGCCTTCGGGGGTCCAGCGGGCCAGGTCACCGGTGCGGTACATGCGGCCGCCCGCGGGGCCGAACGGGTCGGCGACGAAGCGGTCCGCGGTCAGGTCGGCGCGGCCGAAGTAGCCTCGGGCCACATTGCCCGCGATGTACAGCTCGCCCACGACGCCGACGGGCACGGGCGCGAGGCCCGAACCGAGGACGTAGGCGCGCATGTTGCCGAGCGGAGCGCCGATCGGGGCGCTGCCCGCACCGGTCCACTCCTGGTCGGCGGGGAGCGCGAACGTCGTCGCGTAGAACGACTCGGTCTGGCCGTAGGCGTTGACGACGCGGACGCCGGGGATGGCCTCGCGCACCCGCTCCACGAGGGCCGCGGGCAGCGCCTCACCGGCGAACACCACCGAGTCGACCTCGAGTTCGCCGTCGACCTGTTCGAGGAGCTCGGCGAAGACCGACGGGACGGTCGAGACGACGCCGCCCGTCCAGCCGCCGCGCTCGCCGATGACGAGCACGTCGCGGGCCACCTCGACGGTGCCGCCCTGGGACAGGGTCGTGAAGGTCTCGAACACCGACACGTCGAAGTTGACCGAGGTCGCGGCGAGCATCCGCGTGGAGGAGTCGATGCCCACGGACGCGGCGAGGCGGGTGATGCCGTTGACCACGTTGTGGTGGGTGATCGCCACGCCCTTCGGGGTGCCGGTCGAGCCCGAGGTGTACATCACGTACGCCACGTTGTCCGGCTTGAGCGCGGCCGTGCGGTCCTTGTCGCGGACCTTGACGTTGCGCTTCCTCGGCTCCAGGTCGAGGTCGCCGACGAACAGCCGTGGGATGTCGTTGACGGGCAGGACGCCGACGGTGTCCGCGTCGGTCAGCAGCAGCCTCGGCCGCGCGTCGGACAGGATGTAGTCAAGCCGCGCACTCGGATACTTCGGGTCGATCGGCAAATACGCCGCACCGGCCTTCAGCACACCCAGCAGACCCACGATCAGGTCCGCCGACCGCGGCAGCGCCAGACCCACGATCGTCTCCGGGCCCACCTCACGCCGGATCAGCTCCCGCGCCAACAGATTGGCCCGCGCGTCCAGTTCGCGGTACGTCCACGACGTGTCGCCGTCGATCACGGCGACGGCGTGCGGGTGCTTGTCCGCCTGCTTCTCGAACAGGCCGGGGACGGTGAGGTCCGGCGTCGGCTGCGCGGTGTCGTTGAATCCGCGCAGGACCAGGTCGCGCTCGGCGGGCTCGACCAGCTCGACGGCGCCGACGCGCTGCGCCGGGTCGGCCGCGAGGAGGCCCACGACGCGGATGAACCGGTCGGTGATCTCCTGGGCGCTCGCGTGGTCGAACAGGTCGGTGGCGTACTCCAGGTGGCCGACGACGCCGTAGCCGGGGATGTCGGCCATGTTGAAGAACAGGTCGAACTTGGCGCTCTCGTTGCGGATCCGCTCGAACCGCACGTCGAGGCCGGGCAGGGCGAAGTCGTCCCGGTTGAAGTTCTGCCAGGCGAACATCACCTGGAACAGCGGCGAGTACGCCGTGGACCGCTCCGGGTTGAGCACCTCCACCAGGCGCTCGAACGGCACGTCCTGGTTGTCGTAGGCGGCCAGGGACTTGTCACGGGCCTGGTCGAGCAGGTCCTCGAAGGTGGGGTTGCCCGACAGGTCGGCGCGCAGGACCCAGGTGTTGACGAAGAAGCCGACCAGGTCCGCGAGGAGTTCGTCGGTGCGGCCCGCGATCGGCGCGCCGATCGTGATGTCGTCGCCGCCGCCGAGGCCGTGCAGCAGCACGGTCAGGGCGGACTGGAGCACCATCGACGCGGTCGCGCCGCGCCGCCGGGCCAGTTCCTCGACGGCGTCCATGACGTCCCGGTCGAGGGCGAACTCGACCGTGGCGCCGCGGTGGCTCGCGGCCGGCGGGCGGGGCCGGTCGGTGGGCAGGCGGAGCGGCTGGGGCACGCCCGCGAGCTCCTCGCGCCAGTAGTCGACCTGCCCGGACTGCACGCTGTCCGGGTCGTCCTCGGCGCCGAGCAGCTCGCGCTGCCACAGCGTGTAGTCCACGTACTGCACCGGCAGTTCCGGCCACGCCGGGGCCGCGCCCGCGAGCCGGGCGGTGTAGGCCGCGGCGAGATCGCGGGACAGCGGGCCCATGGACACGCCGTCGCTGACGATGTGGTGGAAGAGCAGCAGCAGGACGAACTCGTCCTCGCCGCAGCGGAACACGGTGGCCCGCGTCGGGACCTCACCGGCCAGGTCGAAGCTGTATCCGGCGGCCTCGGCCATGGCGTCGTCGAGCGCGTCGGGGGCTACGTCGACGACGGGCACGCCGATGTGCACGTCGGCGGCGGGCAGCACCTTCTGGAAGGGCACGCCCTCGCTGTCGTCGATGATCAGCGTGCGCAGGCTCTCGTGCCGTGTGACCACGTCGTTGACGGCGGCCTCGAACGCGGCGGTGTCCAGGGTGCCGGTCAGGCGCAGCGGGAACGGCGTGTTGTACGTCGCCGAGGGGCCCTCGAAGCGGTCGATGAACCACAGGCGGCGCTGCGCGTACGACAGCGGCACGAACTCGGGGCGGGTCTCGGCCCGGCGCAGTTGCGCGCGGACGCTGCCGCCGCCGGTCAGGTGCTCGACGAGCTCCGCGACGGTGGGCGAGGCGAAGACGACGCGGATCGGGATCTCGACGTCGAGCGTGGTGCGGATGCGGCTGGCGAGGCGGGTGGCGAGCAGCGAGTGGCCGCCGACGGTGAAGAAGTTGTCGTCGATGCCGACCCGCTCCAGGCCGAGGACCTCCGCGAACAGGCCGCACAGGGCCTCTTCCTGCGGAGTGCGCGGGGCCCGGTACTCGGCGCCGGTGAACTCCGGCTCGGGCAGCACCTTGCGGTCCAGCTTCCCGTTCGGCGCCAGCGGAAGCCGCTCAAGGACCACGAACGCCGACGGCACCATGAACTCGGGCAGCTTCCCGCCCACGAACTCGCGCAGCGCGGTGATGTCGATGTCCTCGACGGTCCCGGCAGGGACGACGTACGCCACGAGGCGCTTGTCGGTGGTGCCGGTGCCGCGGGCCACGACCACGCCCTGGGCGACCTGCGGGTGGGCGGTCAGGGCGGCCTCGACCTCGCCGGGCTCGATACGGAAGCCCCGCACCTTGACCTGCGCGTCACCGCGGCCGACGTACTCCAACTGCCCGTCCGCGTTCCAGCGGGCCAGGTCGCCCGTGCGGTACATCCGCGATCCGGCCGGACCGTAGGGGTCGGCCACGAACCGGTCCGCGGTCAGGTCCGCGCGGCCGAAGTAGCCGCGCGCCACATTGCCCGCGATGTACAGCTCACCCACGACACCGACGGGCACGGGCGCGAGACCCGCACCGAGCACGTAGGCGCGCATGTTGCCGAGCGGAGCGCCGATCGGGGCGCTGCCGGTGCCGTCCCACGCGTCGCCCGCGGGCAGCGCCCACGTCGTCGCGTAGAACGACTCCGTCTGGCCGTAGGCGTTGACCACCCGGACGCCCGGGACGGCCTCGCGCACCCGCTCCACGAGCGCGGCGGGCAGCGCCTCGCCCGCGAACACCACGGATTCCACGGCGAGTTCGCCGGTGACCTGGTCGAGGAGTTCGGCGAAGACCGACGGGACCGTGGAGATCACGCCGCCCGTCCAGCCGTTGCGCTCGCCGATGACCAGGACGTCCCGTGCGACCTCCAGGGTGCCGCCCCGGGACAGGGTCGTGACGGCCTCGAAGACCGACACGTCGAAGTTGACCGAGGTGCCCGCGAGGACGCGGGTACCGGCGTCGATGCCCACCGAGGCGGCGAGGCGGGTCACGCCGTTCACCACGTTGTGGTGGGTGATCGCCACGCCCTTCGGGGTGCCGGTCGAGCCGGACGTGTACATCACGTACGCCACGTTGTCCGGCTTGAGCGGGGCCCTGCGGTCGGCGTCCGTCAGCGGGGCCCCGGCGGTGGTGGCCGCGAGGTCCACGTCGCCGAGGAACAGGCGCGGGATGTCCGTCCCGGGCAGCACGCCCACGGTGTCGGCGTCGGTGAGGAGCAGCTTCGGCGCCGCGTCGGACAGGATGTGGTCCAGGCGGGAGCTCGGGTACTTCGGGTCGATCGGCAGATAGGCGCCGCCCGCCTTCAGGACCGCGAGCAGCGCCGTGATCAGGTCGGCCGAGCGCGGCAGCGCCAGGCCCACGACCGTCTCCGGGCCGACCTCGCGGGCGATCAGCTCCCGCGCGAGGCGGTCGGCGCGGGCGTTCAGCTCGGCGTACGTCAGCGAGGTGTCGCCGTGCACGAGCGCGACCGCGTCCGGGGTCGCCGCGACCTGCCGCTCGAACAGGCCGGGGATGGTGAGGGCGGGCGTCTCGGCGGCCGTGGCGTTCAGGCCGTACAGGACGTGCTCACGCTCCTGTGCCTCCAGGACGTCGACGTGCCCCGCGGGGATCCGCGGGTCCTCGACGAGCTGGAGCAGGATGCGGTGGAAGCGGGCCGCGATGGCCTCGACGTCCGCGCGCTCGAAGAGGTGGTGCTGGTACTGCAGGCCGAGGCGCAGGTGCGGCTCGGCGTCGGCGGAGACGATCAGCGGGTAGTGGGTGCCGCTGAGCGGGCTGATGCCGGTGACCTCCAGGCCCGCCGCCGAGTAGGCGTCGGTGATGCCGACGGAGTCGACGGGGTAGGAGTCGAAGACGACGATCGTGTCGAACAGGGAGGTCAGGCCGACCGCGTTCTGGATGTCGCTGAGACCGAAGTGCTGGTGGTCGAGGAGCGAGCCCTGCCGGTTCTGCAGGGCGGTGAGGACATCGGCGAGGGACTCGCGCGGCGCGCAGTCCACCCGCACCGGAAGGGTGTTGATGAACAGGCCGACCATGTAGTCCACGCCCGGCACGACCGGCGGACGGCCGGACACGGTGGCGCCGAACACGACGTCCCTGCGGCCGGTCAGCTCCGCGAGGAGCAGGCCCCAGGCGCCCTGCACGACGGTGTTCATGGTGATGCCGAGCTCGGCGGCGCGGCGGGCGAGATCACGGGCCGACTCGGCGGCCAGCGGCACGTCGACCTGGCCGATGCCGCCCGGCTCGGCGCCGGGGCGGGCACTGGGGGCGAGCAGGGTGGGCTCGTCGACCCCGGCCAGCTCCTCGGCCCACACGCGGGTGTCCTCGGCGCGGTCCTGCTGGTTCAGCCAGACCAGGAAGTCCCGGTAGCCGCGGACGCGTGCCAGCTCGGAGGCGTCGCCGTCGGAGCCGTACAGGCGCAGCAGGTCCTGCAGGAGCAGCGGCACGGACCAGCCGTCGAACAGCACGTGGTTGGCGGTGAACACCAGCTCCGCGCGGTCGTCGCCGAGGGTGACCAGGGTCATCCGCAGCATCGGCGGGTTCACCGGGTCGAAGTGCTTGGCGTGGTCGTCGGCGAGGAGCTTCTTCAGGGCGGCGTCGCGCTCGGCGTCGCCGAGGGAGCTGTAGTCGAACTCCAGCCACGGCAGCGGGACCTCGTCGAGGACGAGCTGCACCTGGTTGCCCTCGGTGTCCGTGACGAACGCGGTGCGCAGGCTCGCGTACCGGTCGAGCAGGGCCTGTCCGGCCGCGCGCATGCGGGCGGGCTCGACCTTGCCGGACAGGTGGAAGACGAGCTGCATCTGGTACGCGTCGAAGGAGGCGTCCGAGAGCATCGTGTGGAACAGCAGACCCGACTGGGCGGCGGTGAGCGGCCACACGTCGGACACGCTCGGGTAGCGGCGCTCCCACCGCTCGATGTCGGCCTGCGTGGTCGTCACCAGCGGTACGTCGGACGGCGTGAGGCCGCCCGCGCCGGGCGCCGACACGTGCTGGGCGAGGCCTTCGAGGGCCTGGATCCACAGGTCGGCGAGGTCGTGTACGTCGGCGGCGGGGAGCACGCCCGCGGGGAAGCCGATGCGGGCGTTGAGCTGCGGGCCCTCGTCGGAGTCCAGGACCAGGGCGTTGACGTCGAACACCGACAGGGCGGGCATGTCCGCGTCGAGGTCGGCGAGGAGGTCGGCGGTGCCCTCGGCCTGGCTGAAGCCGAGGCCGCGCAGGTGGTCGGGCATGTCCGTGGACGTGGAGAAGCGGCCGAGGTAGTTGAAGGCGATCTGGCCGGTGGAGTAGCGGCGCAGGATCTCGGCGGTCTCCGGGTTGAGGTAGCGCAGCAGGCCGTAGCCGAGGCCCTTGTCGGGGATGGCGAGCGCCTGCTCCTTGACGGCCTTGACCGCGGCGCCCGCGGCGGCGCCGCCCGCGAAGGCCTCCTCGACGTCGATGCCGCCGATGTCGAGGCGCAGCGGGAACATGCTGGTGAACCAGCCCATGGTGCGGGACAGGTCCGCGCCGGGCACCGCGTACTCCTCGCGGCCGTGGCCCTCCAGGCGGAGCAGCACCGTCGGCTCGTCCACGCCGCGGGCGCGCCGCCAGCGGGTGACGGCGAGGGCGAGGGCGGCGAGCAGGCCGTCGTTGACGCCGCCGCGGAAGGCCGCGGGCAGCGTGGTCAGGAGCTGCTCGGTGACGGGCACGGGCACCTGTACGACGACGTGCTCCACGGTGGAGACGGTGTCGGTGGCCGGGTCGAGGTGGCGGCTGCCGAGCACCGGGTCGGGCCCGGCGACGACGGACTTCCACAGCTCCAGCTCGGCGGTGCGCTCCGGCGTCGCGGCCTCGTCCACGAGGGCGTGCGCCCAGCGGCGCACGGAGGTGGAGACGGGGTCGAGCGCGGGCTTCCTGCCCGCCTTGATCTGCTCCCAGGCGGCGGCGAGGTCGGGCAGCAGGACGCGCCAGGACACGCCGTCGATGGCGAAGTGGTGCAGGACGACGTGCAGGCGGCCCGGCCTGTCGGCGCCCGCGTCGAACCACACGAACCGCGCCATGCTGCCGGCGGCGGCGTCCAGGCGGGCAGTGGCGGCGTCGAGTTCGGTGAACGCGCGCTCGCGCCACGCCTGGTCCCACTGGCCGTCGCACGGGACGCGGTGGACGAGCGAGGCGACGTCGACGGTGCCGGGCGCAGTGACCTCGAGGCCGCCGTCGCCGTCGGTGAGCAGGCGCGAGCGCAGGATGTCGTGGTGGTCGACGACGGCGCCCAGGGTGGCGACGAGGCCCGTCTCGTCGATGCCGACGGGCAGGTCGAGGACCATCGACATGGAGAAGCGGTCGCTGCCGCCGCCCAGTTCCTTGAGGAAGTGCCCGGCGGGGAGCAGCGGCATCCAGCCGACGCCGCCGCCCTCCAGCTCCTCCAGGACGGTGGCCTGGCCCCCGGCCGCCGCGACGTCGGCCAGCTCGGCCACGGTGCGGCACTCGAAGATCTGCCGGGGGCTGACCTCGACGCCCTGGGCGCGGGCCCGCGAGACGACCTGGATGGAGCGGATGGAGTCGCCGCCGACGGCGAAGAAGTCGTCGTCGATGCCGACCCGGTCCAGGCCGAGGACCTCGGCGTAGACGCCGGTGAGGACCTCCTCGGTGGGGGTGCGCGGGGCGCGGTACTGGCCCCCGGTGAACTCCGGCTCGGGCAGGGCCTTGCGGTCCAGCTTGCCGTTCGGGGCAAGCGGCAGGCGGTCCAGCATCAGGAAGACGGACGGGACCATGAACTCGGGCAGGCGCGCGGAGACGAAGCGACGCAGCTCGCGCGAGGAGACGACCATGGTCAGGTCGACGTCGAGCTCGCCGAGGCTGTCGACGTCGCCGGAGCCCACCGCGCCGTCGTCGGAGCCCACGGGCACGACATAGCCGACGAGCTGTTTGCTGCCGCGGCTCTGGTGGACGGTCACGACGGCCTGGGCGACGCCCGGGTGGGCGGTGAGCGCGGCCTCGATCTCGCCGGGCTCGATGCGGAAGCCGCGGACCTTGACCTGCGCGTCGCCGCGGCCGACGTACTCCAGGCGGCCGTCGGCGTTCCAGCGGGCGAGGTCGCCGGTGCGGTACATGCGGGACCCGGCCGGGCCGAAGGGGTCGGCGACGAAGCGGTCCGCGGTGAGGTCGGGACGGCCGTGGTAGCCGCGGCCGACGACGCCCGCGACGTAGAGCTCTCCCGCGACGCCGACGGGGGCGGGCTCGAGGCCCGGGCCGAGGACGTAGGTGCGGACGTTGCCGAGCGGGCTGCCGATGGGGGCGCTGCTGGTGCCGTGCCACTGGTCGGTGTCGGACACGGCGAAGGTGGTGGCGTAGAAGGTCTCGCTCTGGCCGTAGGCGTTGACGACGCGCACGCCGGGGATGACCTCGCGCACGCGCTGCACCAGGGCGGCGGGCAGCGCCTCACCTGCGAAGACGACGGCGTCGACGTTGATCTTGCCGTCGACCTGGTCGAGGAGTTCGGCGAAGACGGACGGGACGGTGGAGACGACGCCGCCGCTCCAGCCGCCGCGCTCGCCGATGACGAGGACGTCGCGGACCACTTCGAGGGTGCCGCCGGTGGTCAGCGTCGTGAAGGTCTCGAAGACCGACACGTCGAAGTTGATGGAGGTGCCCGCGAGCACCCGCGAACCGGCCTGGACGCCCACGGCGGACGCGAGCCCGGTGACGTCGTTGACGACGTTGCCGTGGGTGATGGCGACGCCCTTGGGCGTGCCGGTGGAGCCGGAGGTGTACATCACGTACGCGACGTGGTCCGGGCCGAGCGGCGCGGTCCGGTCGGCGTCGGTCAGCTCCGCGTCGGCGGCGGTGGCGGTGTCGAGGTCGACGTCGCCGAGGAAGAGCCGCGGCGCGGCGCCGTCCGGGTCCTGGGGCAGCACGCCGACGGTGTCGGCGTCGGTGAGGATCAGGTGCGGCTCGGCGTCCGAGAGGATGAAGTCGAGGCGGGTGCTCGGGTACTTGGGGTCGATCGGCAGATAGGCGCCGCCCGCCTTGAGGATGCCGAGCATGCCGACGACGAGGTCCGCGGAGCGCGGCAGGCACAGGCCCACCACGCTCTCGGGGCCGACGCCGCGGCCGATGAGGTCGCGGGCGAGCCGGTTGGCGCGGGCGTTCAGCTCCGCGTACGTCAGCTCCGTGTCCTCGTGCACGACGGCGACGGCGTCCGGGGTGGCCGCCGCCTGCTTCTCGAAGGCGCCGGGCACGGTGAGCGCGGGCACGGCCGCGGCGGTGTCGTTGAACTGGCCGAGGACCAGCTCGCGTTCGCCGGGCTGGAGGACGTCGACGCGGGTGACGGGGGCGGCGGGGCTCTCGACGAGCTGGCGCACGACGCGGACGTAGCGCTCGGTGATGGCTTCGGCGGTGCGCCGGTCGAACAGCTCGGTGGCGTACTCCAGGTACACCAGCATCGACTGCTCGGCCGGGTCGTGGAAGTAGTTGAACTCCAGGTCGAACTTGGCCGTCGTGGTCGACAGCATCTCTAGGCGCGTGGTCAGACCGGGCAGTTCGAGGGCGGTGCCGACCTCGGTCTCCCAGGTGAACATGACCTGGAAGAGCGGGTGGTAGGCGGTGGAGCGCTCGGGATTGAGGATCTCCACCAGGCGCTCGAACGGCGCGTCCTGGTTGTCGTACGCCGCGAGCGCCTTGTCCTGCACCTGCGCGAGCAGCCGCTCGAACGTCGGGGCGCCGGAGAGGTCGCCGCGCAGCACCCAGGTGTTGACGAAGAAGCCGATGAGTTCGGTGAGGTCGTCGTCGGTGCGGCCCGCGATGGTGGAGCCGAGCGCGATGTCCTCACCGGCGCCGAGGTGCTGGAGGGTGACCATCAGGGCGGCCTGCATGACCATCGGCACGGTCACGTCGCGCTCGCGGGCGAGGCGCTCGACCTTCGCGACGAGGTCGGGGTCGACGTGCAGGCTGACGCCGTCGCCCTGGTGGCTGGCGACGGGCGGGCGGGGCCGGTCGGCGGGCAGTTGCAGCGGCTGCGGGACACCGGCCAGCTCGCCGCGCCAGTACTCGACCTGCGCGGCGAGGACGCTCTCGGGGTCGTTCTCGTCGCCGAGCAGCTCGCGCTGCCACAGCGTGTAGTCCACGTACTGGACCGGGAGTTCCTCCCAGTCCGGCGCGGCGCCCGCGAGCCGGGCGCGGTAGGCGGTGGCGAGGTCACGGGCCAGCGGGCCCATGGACTCGCCGTCGCTGGCGATGTGGTGGATGAGGAGCACCAGGACGTGCTCCCGCTCGCCGGACTTGAGCAGGGTCGGGCGCAGGGGTATCTCGGTGGCGAGGTCGAGGACGTACTCGGCCTCCTTGGCGATGGCGGCCTCCAGAGCCTCGGGGGCCACCTCGACGAGCGGCATCTCCAGGCGGGCGTCGGCGAGCGCGAGGACCTCCTGCGCCGGGACGCCGTCGGCGTTCTCGACGATGAGGGTGCGCAGGCTCTCGTGCCGCTCCACCACGTCGCGTACGGCCGCCTCCAGGGCGGCGGTGTCGAGGTCTCCGCTGAAGCGGAGCAGGAAGGGAAGGTTGTACGTCGCCGAGGGGCCCTCGAAGCGGCTGATGAACCACAACCGTCGCTGCGCGAAAGACAACGGGATCATTTTACTGTCCACTCCTGTTCATCCTGCGCAGCTTGGGTCGGCGCGACGCCGTGGCGTTCTGCACCGTGCGCGATAGTTCGGCGATGCTGTGCGATTCGAAGATCGCCCGGATCGGCACACTGACTCCGAGTGCCTTGCCAATGCGGCTGGTGAGCCGCGTGGCCAACAGGGAGTTCCCGCCCAGGTCGAAGAAGTCGTCGTCGATGCCGACCCGCTCCACGCCGAGGACCTCGGCGAAGAGCGTGCAGAGCGTCTCTTCCTTCTCGTTGCGCGGCGCGCGGTAGGCCGCGCCCGCGAACTCCGGCTCGGGCAGGGCCCTGCGGTCCAGCTTTCCGTTCGGGGCCAGCGGGAAGCGGTCGAGGACCACGACCGCGGCGGGCACCATGAATTCGGGCAGGCGGCCCATGACGAAGTCGCGCAGCTCGGTCATGTCGACCGTGCTCCTGACGCCGTCCGACTCGGTGGGCACGACATAGCCCACGAGCCGCTTGCCGACGCTCTCGCCGCCGTCGTGCACCACGACCGCGGCCTGCGCGATGGCGGGGAAGGCGGTGAGGGCGGCCTCGACCTCGCCGGGCTCGATGCGGAAGCCCCGCACCTTGACCTGCGCGTCACCGCGGCCGACGTACTCCAGTTGCCCGTCGGCGGTCCAGCGGGCCAGGTCACCGGTGCGGTACATGCGCGCTCCGGCCGGGCCGTAGGGGTCGGCGACGAAGCGGTCGGCGGTGAGGACGGAGCGGCCGTAGTAGCCGCGGCCGATGTTCCCGGCCACGTACAGCTCGCCGACGACGCCTTCCGGTACGGGGGTGAGGCCCGGGCCGAGGACGTAGGTGCGCATGTTGCCGAGGGGCGTGCCGATGGGGGCGCTGGCCGAGCCGGTCCAGGGCTCGTCGGCGGCGAGGGCGAAGGTGGTGGCGTAGAAGCTCTCGCTCTGGCCGTAGGCGTTGACGACCTTCACGCCGGGCATGGCCTCGCGGATGCGGCCGACCAGCGCGGCGGGCAGCGCCTCACCGGCGAACACCAGCGTCTCGACCTTGGTCTTGGCGGCGATCTGCTCGAGCAGTTCGTTGAAGACGGACGGCACGGTGCTGATCACGCTGCCCGACCAGCTGTCGCGCTCGGCGAGGACGAGGACGTCCCTGACGACCTCGACGGTGCCGCCGGAGCAGAGCGTCGTGAACGTCTCGAACACCGACACGTCGAAGTTGACGGAGGTGCCCGCGAGCATCCGGGAGCCGGGGCCCCCGGCGACCCGCGCCGCGAGCCGCGTCACGCCGTTGACGACGTTGGCATGCGTGATGACGACGCCCTTGGGCGTGCCGGTGGAGCCCGATGTGTACATCACGTACGCGATGCCGTCGGGGCTGAGCGGCGAGTGCCGGTCGGCGTCGGTGACGGGGCCGCCCGGCGCGTCGTCGAGCGCCAGCGCGTCGAGGTGCACGTGCGGGACGTCGGAGGCGGGCAGCACCCCGGTCGTCGCCGAGTCGGTGAGCACGAACCGCGGGGCGGCCTCGGTGAGGATCGAACCGAGGCGCGCGCTCGGGTACTTGGGGTCGATCGGCAGGTATCCGGCGCCGGACTTGAGGATGCCGAGCATGCCGACGACGAGGTCCGCGGAGCGCGGCAGGGCGAGGCCGACGATCGTCTCGGGGCCCGCCCCCTGCTTGATCAGTTCGCGGGCGAGGCGGTTGGCGCGGGTGTCGAGTTCCGCGTACGTGAGCTGCCGGTCCTCGAAGACGACGGCGACCGCGTCCGGGGTCTTCGCCGCCTGCTCCTCGAAGAAGCCGGGGATCGTCAGCTCGGGCGTCGGCTCGGCGGTGTCGTTGAGCCCGACGACGAGGCGCTCGCGCTCGGCGGGGTCGAGCACGTCGACGGCGCGGACGGCCTGGTGCGGGTCGGCGGCGACGGTGGCGAGGATCCGGCCGAAGCGCGCGGCGAGGGTGTCCGCCTCGTCCTCGTCGAACACGTCCTGCTGGTACTGGACGTTCAGGCGGGGGTGCTCCCCGTCCGGGTAGACGAAGACGGTCACCGGGTAGTGGCTCGCGGTGAACGCGCGGATGCCGGTGATGGTGATGCCGGCGGCCGCGCTGACCTCGCTGATCGTGCCGCGGTCCAGCGGGAAGGACTCGAACCCGACGAGGGTGTCGAACAGCGCCTTGAGGCCGGTGGTCTTGTGGATCTCGGTGAGGCCGTAGTGGTGGTGGTCCAGGAGGGCGGCCTGCCGGTCCTGGAGGCCGGTGAGCAGGTCGGCGAGGGTGTCGCCGGGGGCGCACTGGACGCGTACGGGCAGAGTGTTGAGGAACATGCCGACGATCGAGTCGACCCCGGCGAGCGCGGGCGGACGCCCGGCGACCGTGGACGAGAGCACCACGTCCTGACGCCCCGTCAACTGCCCGAGGAGCAGGCCCCAGGAGCCCTGCACGAGGGTGTTCAGGGTGACGCCGAGGTCCGCGGCGCGCCGGGTCAGCCCGGTGGCCTCGGCCGGGGTCAGCGGCACGTCGACCTGGGCGATGCCGGAGCTGTGGCTTCCGGTCTCCGCGCCGGGGGCCAGGAGGGTGGGCTCGTCGACGCCGTCCAGCTCGCGGCGCCAGGCTTCGGCGGACACCTCGGGGTCCTGCTGGGCCAGCCAGGCGAGGTAGTCACGGTACGTCCGCGCGGGCGGCAGGCCCGAGGTGTCGCCACCGGTGCCGTAGAAGCGGAGCACGTCCTGGATGAGCAGGGGCAGCGACCAGCCGTCGAACAGCGCGTGGTGCGCCGTCAGGACCAGCTCGAACCGCTCGGCCTCGCGCTTGACCAGGGAGAGCCGCAGCATCGGCGGCTTGGTGATCTCGAAGTGGGCCTTGAGGTCGTCCGCCATGAACTTCTCGAACGCCGCGTCCCGTTCGCCCTCGGGCGTACCGCTGAGGTCGACCTCCTGCCAGGGCAGCTCGACGCCGTCGACGACGAGCTGGACTAGGTCGCCGGACGCGTCGTTGACGAAGGCCGTGCGCAGGGCGGGGTGGCGGTCGAGCATGGCCTGTCCGGCGGCGCGCATTCGTGCGGGGTCGATGCGCCCGGAGAGCTGGAGTGCGTACTGCACCTGGTAGGCGTCGAACGAGGACTCCGCGCCGTCGGCCATCAGCGTGTGGAAGAGGAGGCCGGATTGGAGGGGGGAGGTGGGCCAGACGTCGGACAGGCCGGGGAACTGCTCCTCCCAGGCCTCGATGTCGGCCTGGGTGGCGTTGACCAGGGGAATGTCGGACGGCGTCAGACCACCGGCGCCGGACTGGGCGGCGTGCCGCGCCAGACCCTCAAGGGCGGTGCGCCACAGGTCGGCCAGCTCACGGACCTCCTCCTGCGCGAGCACGCCGGAGGGGGCGGTGAACAGGGCTCCGAGGCGGGGGCCTTCGGGGGTGTCGGTGACGGAGGCGTTGATGTCGACCTCGGCCGGGGCGGGCATGGCCTGGTCCTGCGCGGCGTCCAGGGCGTCGAGTCCGGTGATGCCCGTGGCTTGGGTGAAGCCGAGGTTCTGTGCGTGGGCGGGCATGTCGGTGTGGGCGGAGAACCGGCCGAGGTAGTTGAATCCGACCTGACCGTGGCCGTGCGCGGCCAGGACGTCGGCGGTGGTGGGGTTGAGGTGGCGCAGCAGGCCGTAGCCGATGCCCTTGTCCGGGATCGCGCGCAGCTGCTCCTTGACGGCCTTCAGGACGCGGGCGGCGGCGGGACCGCCGCTGATGGCCTCGTCCAGGTCGGTGCCGGTGAGGTCGAGGCGGACGGGGAAGACGCTGGTGAACCAGCCGACGGTTTCGGAGAGGTCGGCGCCGGGGGCGGCGGCCTCCTCCCGCCCGTGCCCCTCCAGGCGGATCAGGGAGGAGGGCTCGTGGGTGCCGCGGGTGCGGCGCCACTTGGCCAGCGCCAGGGCGAGTCCGGCCAGGAGGCCGTCGTTGACCTCGCCGTGGAAAGCCGCCGGGACGGTGGTGAGCAGCGCCTCGGTGAGCTGTGGCGGGAGTTGGACGCGGGTTTCGGTGAGGGTGGCGATGGTGTCCAGGGCCGGGTCCAGGCGGCGGATGCCCAGGACCGGGTCGGGGCCCTCCACGATGGACTGCCACAGGGCGAGTTCGGCGGTGCGCCTATCGCTTGCGGCCTCCTCGGCCAGGGCGTGCGCCCAGCGCCGCATCGAGGTCGCCACCGGCGCGAGCTGCGGGGTGCGCCCGTCGCGGACCTGCTCCCAGGCCAGCGCGAGGTCGGGCATCAGGATGCGCCAGGACACCCCGTCCACGACCAGGTGATGCAACACGATCAGCAACCGTCCCGGCGTTTCCCCGGCCGGGTCGAACCACACGAACTTCGCAACCACCCCCGCCCCCGGCTCCAACGACGCGGCAGCCGTCTCCAGCTCGGCCATCAGCTCCGCATGCCAGGCCTCACCCTCCCAAACCCCATCGGATTCCACTCGCTTGAGAAGCGCGGCGACATCGACGGACCCCGGCGCGGCGACGTCCAGGCCGCCCCCGCCGTCCTCGACCAGCCGCGCCCGCAGCAGGTCATGCCGGTCGACCACCGCCGAGAGGGTGGCCGTGAGCTGCTCGGCACTGATGCCTTCGGGCAGGTCCAGGACCATCGCCTGCAGGAACCGGTCGAAGCCCGGCCCCCACCCGCGCAGCAACCGCGCGACCGGCAGCAGAGGCATCCACCCGACACCCCCGCCCTCCAACTCCTCCAGCACACTCACAGCACCCGAGAGCCGGTTGGCCACAGCCGCCTCCGCCAGCCGCGCCACCGTCCGGGACTCGAACACCTCCCGCGCACTGACCTCCAGCCCCTCCGCACGGGCCCGCGAGACGACCTGGATCGACTGGATGCTGTCCCCGCCCACCGCGAAGAAGTCGTCATCGATCCCCACCCGGTCCAAACCCAGCACCGCGGCGAACGCGCCCGCCAGGACCTCCTCCTCAACGGTGCGCGGCGCACGATAGGCACTGCCCTTGAACTCCGGCTCCGGCAACGCCTTCTTGTCGACCTTGCCGTTCGTCGTCAACGGCAGCCGGTCAAGCACCACCACCGTCGCCGGCACCATGAAATCCGGCAACCGCTGACCGAGGTAGCCGCGCAGCTCACCGGTGGAGAAGCCCGAGTCGAAGGTCATGTGGCCGGTGCCGCCGCTCTTGGCGGCCTCTTCCCGCGCGGCCTCCGCGTCCCCGGCCCCGGCCGGGACGACATAGCCCACGAGCTGCTTGCCGGTGCCCCGGCCCTCGTGGACGGTCACGACGGCGTGCCCGACGCGCGGGTGCGCGAGCAACGCGGCCTCGATCTCGCGCAGTTCGATGCGCAGACCACGGATCTTGACCTGGGTGTCGGCGCGGCCGAGGAAGACGAGCTGACCGTCGTCGCCCCACCGCACGAGGTCGCCGGTGCGGTACATCCGCTCGCCGGGCCCGCCGAACGGGCAGGCCACGAAGCGCTCACCGGTCATGGCGGGACGGCCCAGATAGCCGCGGGCGAGGGGCGCACCGGCGATGTACAGCTCGCCCGGGCTCCCCTCGGGGACCGGCTTCAGGTCGTCGTCGAGGATGTACGCCCGGGTGTTGGACAGGGGCGCGCCGATCGGCGGGGCCTGGCCGTCACCGGTCAGCGGGGTGCTGAGGGTGACGGCGACGGTGGTCTCGGTGGGGCCGTAGCCGTTGATCATCCGGCGGTCGGCGGCCCAGGTGGCGACGAGTTCCGGCGCGGTCGCCTCACCGGCGACCGCGAGGCTGCGCACGGTGGGCAGCGAGCCGGTCGGCATGGCGGCGAGCACGGCGGGCGACATGACGGCGTGCGTCACGGCGTGCCGGTTGATGGTCTCGACGAGGGGGGCGCCGGGGGCGAGGGCGTCCTTGTCGGCCATGACGAGGGTGGAGCCGGACAGCAGCGACATGCCGAGCTCGCCCACGGACACGTCGAAGCTCGGGGAGCAGAACTGCAGGATCCTGCTGTCCGGCGTGACGTTCATCCGGTCGAGCATGGCGCCGACGAGGTTGGCGATGCCGGTGTGGGTGACGGTGACGCCCTTGGGGCGGCCCGTTGAGCCCGAGGTGTAGATCACGTACGCGGCGTTGGCGACGGTCAGCGGAGTGGCGCGCTCGGCGTCGCCGACGTCCCCGGCGTCGTACGCGGCGACGGCGACGGTGACCTCCGGGTCGTCGAGGCGGACGACGGGGGCGGGAAGGTCGGGCAGCAGCCCGGCGGTGTCCTCGTCGACCAGGACCATGACGGCCGCGGAGTCCTCGACCATGTACGCGATGCGGTCGGCGGGATAGGCCGGGTCCACCGGCAGATAGGCGCCGCCGGCCTTCATCACGGCGAGCACCGTCACGCACCACTGGGGGGACCGGCGCAGCGCCACGCCGACGACGGTTTCCGCGCCGACGCCGCGCTCCATCAGAAAACGCGCGAGACGATTCGCGCGCGCGTCAAGGTCGGCAAAGCTCAGCGACTCGTCACCGAAGACCACAGAGGTCGCATCCGGCGCCGCGACGACTTGCCGTTCGAACAGTTCAGGAATCGTCCCCACCGGTACCGGAACCTCCGTGTCATTGAGCTCGCCCCGCAACGCACCCTGCTCAAAAGAACACAAAGCGACCATCCCCCACAGTGGTTAGACGTTGGACCTGAAGCCAGGATCATTGATTAATCCGTGCCGCGGAGGCCGAGCGGCAAGCGCGCACGAATGACAGGGCGTGAAAGCCCTATTCACCGACGCAATTGATCGCCCGCATCGCTCGTTCGGTTCGGCCGAGCAGCCAGAACCCGCTCGCTGGGCAGCTCTTGCACTCCCGTTGCTCCGACAGGCTCGTACCTCGCGGCTACGGAGTCAACCGCCATCAAGATCACTCCGATTGCTCATCGCCGGAGCCCTCCGCACACCTTCACGCCGATACGTCAACCCCAAAGTCCCACCACGCAAGACTCTTAACGAATAACATGCGCACACCATTGTCCGCAGGCGTGGCGAAGGCCACTGGACGGAAATGCTGAGTGAAATAAAAGAGACCGGACGACGGTCACTCCCGAACCCCCGACGAGAAATGCCCCCGCTCCCGCGCAACGAGCCTATGAGCACCCTTCGGCAGGGGCAAGGAACGGCCCGTACAGGCGCTTTGCGCCACCGGGAACGACAGCGCACGGAACACTCGCACGGAAAACGGAAGTGGCTCGGGAATCCGAACCGCACTCCGCGAAAGTGTCAACATTCAGTTCGCGAACACGCGATGGTTTGCCATGTCCCGTCGCCAGGACAGCACAAGTCGGGCGGCCGGGAGAGGCCGCGCCCGGGTGACCGGCGGCGCCGGGGAGCACACCCGGAACCCAAACGGAATCTTCAATTCCGCCCAGCGGTGGGGACGGTGCGCTCCCCGTAGAGTGCGGCTGTGCGGTCGTACAGCATTGGACAGGCAGCGGCGCTCCTCGGCGTGAGCGCGGAGACCGTCCGCCGGTGGGCGGACGGCGGTCGGCTGCGGATGGAGCGGGACGGCACGGGGAACCGGGCCATCGACGGACCCGCGCTCGCGGCGTTCGCGAAGGAGCGAGCCGCGGGACGGCATCCGGTGCCGGAAGGCGTGGCCACGTCCGTGCGCAACTCGTTCGCCGGGATCGTCACCGCGGTCCGCCTCGACGACGTGGCCGCACAGGTGGAGATCCAGTCCGGCCCGCACCGCCTGGTGTCCCTGGTGACGCGGGAGTCCGTGGTGGAACTGGGCCTTGAGGTCGGGGTGATGGTCACGGCCCGGGTGAAGTCGACGAATGTCCATGTCGATGTTTCCTGAGGCCGTGTCCCCCGCGGGCCGTTCGCGCCTCAGCGGCAGAGCAGGGCCGCCCGCAGGTCCAGTTTGTGGTCGAGGCGGGACAGGTCCCTGCCGGTGAGGGCCTCGACGCGCTGGATGCGGTAGTGGACGGTGTTCACGTGCAGTCGCAGGGCCTTGGCGGTGCGGGCCCAGGAGCCGTTGTGGCCGAGGAACACCTCCAGCGTCTCCAGGAGCACGCCGCGCGACGCCCGTGACTCGCCAAGGAGCGGGCCGAGGGTGCTGCTCCGGTACGCCGCCCGTACGTCGTCGGGGACTCCGGCGAGCAGCGCCTCCAGGGTGGAGAGGTCGTCGACGGCCGTGACGGCGGCGGCCTCCGGGCCGACGGCTCCCGACGCGACGGCTCCCGAGACGGCGGTCCGCGCTGCGGCGAGGGCGTAGCGGGCCTGGACGACGCCCCGGCCGAGACCGGCCGGGTCCGGGATCCGGGCGCTGACGCCCGCGTGCAGAGCGACGTCCGGCCGACAGGCCCGGAGCAGCGGCCACACACCCCTGAACCCGTCCCGGAGCCCGTCGTCGGACTCACGCGACTCACGCCCCTCACCCGCCTTGCCGTCGCCGTCGCCCCCGGCGTCGACCGGGACGATCGCGACCGCCCCGACGCCCGGGCGCTCCGCCACCGCGAAGGGCCCGGAGGTGAGGTGACGCGTGGCTTCGGCGAGGGCGTCGAGGGCGAGCCGGGAACGAGGCGGGACGCCCCCGGCGGCATGCGCGCCCGCCCCGTCCACCGGACCCCCGACTCCCGTACCGGTTCCCGCACTCCCAACTCCCGCACCGATTCCCGCGCCCGCACCCCCAACTCCCCCACCGGCCCCCGTTCCCGCACCCACCCCCGCGACCACCACCCGATAACTCCCCCGCCCCGGCAGCCCGCAGGCCCGCAGCGCGTCGGCCAGCGCGTCCGTGTCCGGTGCCCCGGCGTCCGCCCGGACGACCAGGTCGACGAGCGCCTCGTGGGCCCGGTCGCGGGCGGCACGGCGGCGGTCGTGGTGGTGGCGGTGCTGGGCGAGCACCTCGGCTATCTCGTGCACGACGCGGGGCGGCGCGGCGGCCGCGTCCGGCAGGTGCAGCCACCAGGCGTCGTACGCGGTGGCGTCGGCCTGGACGCGCAGCGTGGTGCCGGACGCGGAGTGCAGCAGCCGCACGGCCTCGTGGGCGGACAGGGCCGGGGCCGACGCGGTGCGGGCGACGGTGCGGCCGGTGCTGGTCAGCAGGTGGCAGGGCGGCGCGCCGAGGTGGGCGAAGGCGCTCTCCAGCAGCTCGGCCGGGCCCGCGCCGCGCTCCAGGAGACGGCCGAGTTCGCCGCGTACGTTCTCCGGCAGGGCGTGGTGGGACGCCGGGAGGCGGCTCAGATCCCCCGACTGCCGGAGGTACACCGCCTCGGTGACGGCGCGGAAGCTGGTGCGCGCGGGCACGGAGAACAGGGCCACACGGTGGGCGCGGCAGGCGTCGACGAGTTCGGCGGGGACGGCGCGGTCGCCCTCCTCACCGGCGAGGAGGGCGACCGCGCCGCCCGCGCTCAGGGCGGCGACGAACCGCTCGGCCTTGGCGCGGCCGTCGTCGGGGTGCCACCACACGAGTCCGGTGAGGACGATCTCGCCGGGCCGCAGAAAGCGCTCCGGGTCCTCCAGGTCGGTGGCGGTGACCCCTCTGATCTCCCGGCCGAGCAGGTGCTCGTCGGCCCAGACGAGCGTGATGCCGAGGCTGTCGAGCTGGCGGAGATGGTCGACGTGCATGCGGTGCTCCTTGCGCGGCTGCGGGACGGCCCGCATCTCACATTCACGAGGCGAATACGAGAAGCCTCATCGTAAATGCCCAGGTGTTCGAGCAGAACGCCTCTTGGTTGAACACACAAGGGGCGGCCTGCGGGTCCGGGGTTTTTCCGTGTACGGGACCAGTGGTCCGAGCCCCGTCGGGCGGGCTTCACTGAGGACAGCCGATGGCCGGAACACACGCCGCCCGTGGCCGGAAGGCGGCGGGCGGACGACAGGGGAAGCCATGAGCGCACGACAGGGGGAGCCGTGGATCTGAACACCATGCTCGACGTACGGGACGCGCGGCGCCGCGAACCCTGGCGGCCGGGCGACGCCTGGCTGGGCGGCGGAACGCACCTCTTCTCCGAACCGCAGCCGCACGTGCGCCGCCTCGTGGACCTGAGCCGGATGGGCTGGGAGCCGGTGACGCTCCGGCGGGACGGCGCCCTGGAGATCGCGGCGACCTGCACGATCACCGCCCTGTCCCGCTTCGCGGCGACCCTGCCGGTAGGGACGGCACCGCTCTTCCAGCAGTGCTGCCGCGCCTTCCTCGCCTCGTTCAAGATCTGGAACACGGCGACCGTCGGCGGCAACCTCTGCAACGGTCTTCCGGCCGGGCCGATGATCTCGCTGACCGCCGCGCTGGACGGCGTGTGTCGGCAACGGCACCACCACGGTCCACCAACAGATCACGGCGGGTGCGCTGCGCACCACGGAGGACCGGGTGACGATCCGCCAGTCGGACACAGATGTCGTACGCCATGACACGGGCGCCTTCGGCTCGACCGGGACGGTGGTGGCGGGCAAGGCGGTGCTGCTCGCGGCGCAGGCACTCGCCGAGCGCCTGCGCACGTTCGCGGCCCGGCACACCGGGGTGGCCCGGCACCTGTGCCACCAGGGCGCGGAGGCCTTCGACTGCGCGGGCCGCACCGTCACCCTCAAGGAACTCCACGAGGCGGCCCACGCGTGGGGCGCCGAGGTCGAGCTCTCCGCCGACGGCCACCGGGGCGGCACCCCGCGCTCGGTGGCGTTCAACGCGCACTGGTTCAAGGTGGCCGTGGACCCCGGAACCGGCGAGATCCGCGTCCTGCGCAGCGTGCACGCCGCGGACGCGGGCAAGGTGATGAACCCGATGCAGTGCCGCGGGCAGGTGGAGGGCGGTGTCGCCCAGGCGCTCGGCGCGACCTTCTTCGAGGAGGTACGCGTCGACGACCGCGGCGAGGTCACCACGGCCGCGTTCCGCCGCTACCGCCTGCCGCAGTACGCGGACGTCCCCCGCACCGAGGTCCACTTCGCACGCACCAGGGACGCCATCGGCCCCCTGGGCGCCAAGTCCATGAGCGAGAGCCCCTTCAACCCGGTGGCCCCCGCCCTGACCAACGCCCTGCGCGATGCCACGGGCACCCGGTTCACCACGCTCCTGGTGACCCGCGACCGGGTGTGGCTGGCGCTGACGGCACCCACGTCGCGGCTCGCGCGGTGACCTGGCCGTACCCCTGACGAGACTCGCCGGACACGAACCCCTGAAGCACTGGCACAAATCCTGCGATCACAGGCAGAACTGCCACTCGTGGGAGCTGACGGCACTCGGAAGGATCAAAGCCATGACGAACACACAGCTCGGCCGCAGCGCCACCTACACGATCCTGACCACCGGCTACGTGGGCTCCACGGGCCCCGGCGTCGCCGCCACCGTCTCCTACATCGCCGACGCGGGCCGCCACATCATCTTCGACCCCGGCATGGTCGCCAGCCGCGACGACATCCTCGGCCCCCTGGCCGAACTCGGCCTCGGCCCCGACGACATCACCGATGTCGTCCTCAGCCACCACCACCCCGACAACACCCTCAATGTGGGCCTGTTCCCCCAGGCCCGCATCCACGACCACAAGGTCGAGTACCAGAACAACACCTGGACGAACAGGGACGCCGAAGGCCACGAACTCACCCCGTCCCTCCGCCTGATCCGCACCCCTGGCCACAGCCCCGAGGACATCACCCTCCTCGCGGGCACGGACTCCGGCGTGATCGCCTTCGCGGGCGACCTCTGGTGGCACTCGGCAGGACCGGCGGACGACCCCGTGGCACCGGACCGCGACGTCCTGCGGGCGTCCCGCATCCGCGTACGCGACACGGCAGACGTGATCGTCCCGGGCCACGGCGCACCGTTCACGCCCGACGACACCACACCCCTCTAGCCACCCGAAAGCCGACGGACAACGAGGGCAGCCGTACGGAACCGAACTACTGCCGATACTTCCGCGCGGTCACGGGGGACCCGAGCCCATGCAGAGCGACGCTGCCGAGCACGGTGACCACCAGGGCCGTCAGCACAAGAACGGCGTCGTCATCGAGGCTCAGCTCGTTGAAGGCCAGCAGCCCGAACACGATGGACGTGGTCCCCCGGGGCCCGAGCGACCCGATGAGCAGCCCTTCCCTGACGGGGACGCCCGACCCGACGAGCGAAACGATCACAGGCACGATCCGCACCACGGTGAGCGCCGCCGCGCAAAACAGCACCAGCTTCCACTCCACCCCGCCCCAAAGGGCGAACACGGCAGTCGTACCGAAGACGAACCACATGACGACTCCGAGCAGAAACCCGACGTCATCGATGAGCTGCATCTCCCGCTGCGTGTCCTCGGTGCGCCGCACGGCGTGGAAGACGAACCCGCACAGGAAGGAGGCAACGAACCCGTTCCCACCGATCCCCACGGCACACCCGTAGGCCAACAACGGCGCCGCGACAAGAACCAACCGCTTGGCCTGCGCACTCATGAACCCGGCCCGCTCGGCCCGATTCACGGAGAACCCCAGCAGGGCCCCCAGCGCGAGCCCCACGAGAACCGCCTTCAGGGCCGAGGGCCCGGCCGTCCCGAGCGCGTCCCCCGGCGACCGCCCGTCCGAGGCGTGCCCCGCCAGGACCAACGCGAACAGAAAGACCGGCGACACGATCCCGTCGTTGTACCCGCCCTCCACATTGAGCACGTCCCGCACCCGAGCCGGCAGCCGCCGATCCCGCAGAATCGCCTGCGCGGGCGCGAAGTCACTGGGCACCACCACACAGGCGATCACCAACAACAACGGCCACCCGACCCCCGGCAGCAACCAGGCCCCCACCCCCACGGCAAAGGCCAGACTCAACGGCAACCCAACCAACAACACCCGCAACGCGGCCCCCGGATGCCGCCCCAACATCCCTCCACGAACATCAGCCGCATCAACGAACAACAACACAGCCAACGTGATCTCAGCCGCCCGCAAAGCCGCATGCGTATTGAGCGTCTCCCCCACGCTGTCCCGCACCGCAAGCCCGACCACCACCCCCGCCACCACCACAACAACCGGCGCGGTGAACCGCCACTCCTCAAACTTCTCAGCCAACAACGACCAGACGACGAGGGTGGCGGCAACAGCAATGATCGAGGCAATCACGCTGGGTATCGTCGCAGGCGAACCCCCTGCCACCGGGACGCCGCACGGGGCGAGCGGCCAGGTCAGCGACCCTTCGCGACGGGTTCAAGGATCGCGACGCACTCCACATGATGCGTCATAGGAAACAGATCGAACGCCCGAAGCATCCGCACCTTGTACCCGCCCTCCCGGAAATACCCCAAATCCCGGGCCAGCGCCGCCGGATCGCAAGCCACATAAGCGATACGGCGCGCGCCGAGGCCCGCCAGGTGGCGCACCGTCTGCTTGCCCGCGCCCGCGCGGGGCGGGTCGAGGACGATGACGTCGACCTCGGTGATGCCGGTGCGCGGGAGGACCGATTCGACCTTGCCCTGTTCGATGCGGACGCGGTCGAAGGCGGCGAGGTTGTGGCGGGCGTCCTCGACGGAGCGTTTGCCGGACTCGATGCCGAGGACGGCGCCCTCGTCGCCGACGCGGTCGGCGATGGCGCCCGCGAACAGGCCCACGCCGCAGTAGAGGTCGAGAGCCGTCTCGCCCTTGCGCGGGAGGAGGCCCTGCATGACGGCCGTGACCAGAGTGTCCGCCGCCTTGGGGTGGACCTGCCAGAAGCCGCCGTTGCCCACGCGGTACGTACGGCCGTCGGCGCGTTCGCGGACGAAGGGGCGGCCGTGGACCCGGTGCACCCCGCCGTCCTTCTCCTCCACGCGGAGGACGGAGACCGGCTTGTCCAGCTCGACCAGAGGGAGGCGCGCCCCGGGACGGGGCGTCAGGATCACCTGGCGGTCCTGCGAACCCGTCGCCGCGATCGCCTCGACCGACGCCATGCCGGGCCAGTCGCGCCGCTCGACGCCCAGTTCGGTGACGCCCTCGGCCGCGATCATGCAGTGGTCGACCGGCTCCACCTCGTGCGAGCGGTGGCGGCGCAGGCCCGCACGGCCGGTGTCGGGGTCGACGGCGTACTGGACGCGGGTGCGCCAGGACGGGACCTCCCCGGCCGGGAGCTTGTCGCCCTCGGCGGGCATGACCGTGCCGTCCCAGCCGGCCTCCTCGGGCGTGAGCCCGGCAAGCCGCTTCAGCTGTTCGGCGATCACCTCGCCCTTGAGGCGGCGCTGCGCGCCCGGCTTCGCGTGCTGCCAGTCGCAGCCGCCGCAGCGGCCGGGGCCCGCGTAGGGGCAGGGGGCCTCGACACGGTCCTTGGAGGCCTCCACCACCGTCACGGCGTCGGCCCGCAGGAAGCGCGCGCCCTCCTCGCCCTCGGTGACGCGCGCGACGACCTTCTCGCCGGGCAGCGCGTGCCGTACGAAGAGGACCTGGCCCTCGGCCGTTCGGGCGACGCAGTGCCCGCCGTGCGCGACCGGCCCGACCTCGACCTCGTACTCCTCGCCCACCAGTGAGTTCTTCGGTTCAGCCTGCATGGCGGGGTGACTCCACAACGTAAGAGGTAAGGGCGGTGGTCGACGACGTCGAGAACATCGAGAACATCGAGAACGTCGTGAAACACGGGCGCCCGGACGACAGCCCACCAGTCTACGTTGACCTTGCCCGGCCGCCCGCCAGGGAGGGCCCGCCCGGCGAGGCCGAGCCCCGTCGAGGGCCGAGCCCAGCCGAGGAGCGAGCCCCGTCGAGGACCGGGTCGCCCGCCAAAGAGGGCCCACCCGGCGGGGGCACGGGCCCCACAACCGGGAACGAGCCCCGCCGGGCTACAGGCCCCGCCAGGGACCAGCCCGTCCCCCAAGGAGCGCCCCGCGCCCCCTCACCCCTTCTTGCTCGTCTCCTTCGCCCGCTTCTCCACCGGCCCCCGCCGCACCGAGCCCGGCGCGTTCCACTCCTGGCGCCTGCGTGCCCGCCGCTTCGCGGCCTCGGAGGACTCCAGCTGGTAGGGGACGGAGGTGACCATCACGCCGGGGGTGAACAGGAGGCGGCCCTTGAGGCGGAGCGCGCTCTGGTTGTGGAGCAGGTGCTCGTACCAGTGGCCCACGACGTACTCGGGGATGATCACGCTGACCGCGTCGCGCGGGCTCTCCCGGCGCAGCGACTTCACGTACTCGATGACCGGGCGCGTGACCTCGCGGTAGGGCGAGTCGAGGACCTTCAGGGGCACGCTGATGCTGCGCCGCTCCCACTCCTCGCGCAGGGCCTTGGTCTCGGCCGGGTCGACGTTGACGCTCAGGGCCTCCAGGGTGTCCGTGCGCATCAGCTTGGCGAACGCGAGGGCCCGCAGCGTCGGCTTGTGGATCTTGGAGACGAGGACGATGGAGTGCACGCGGGAGGGGCGGACGCTGTCGTCGGAGGGGCCCTCGGCGGCAGCGATCTCGTGGGCGACCCGGTCGTAGTGGCGGCGGATCGCGGTCATCGTCGCGTAGAAGATGACCATGCCGAGCAGCGCCACCCACGCGCCATGCGTGAACTTCGTGACGAGTACGACGATCAGGACCAGGCCGGTGAAGAAGGCGCCGAAGGTGTTGATCGCCCGGGAGCGGACCATGTGGCGGCGCTTGCCCGGGTCGCGCTCGGTGGCCAGGTGGCGGTTCCAGTGCCGGACCATGCCGATCTGGCTGAGCGTGAAGGAGACGAAGACGCCGACGATGTAGAGCTGGATCAGGCGGGTGGAGTCCGCGCCGTAGATCCAGACGAGCAGCGCCGCGGCGCCCGCGAGGAGCACGATGCCGTTGGAGAAGGCGAGGCGGTCGCCGCGGGTGTGCAGCTGGCGCGGCAGGTAGCGGTCCTGCGCGAGGATCGAGCCGAGCAGCGGGAAGCCGTTGTACGCGGTGTTGGCGGCGAGGAAGAGGACCAGCGCGGTGGCCGCGGCCAGGACGATGAACAGGAAGCTGCCGTCGCCGAAGACCGCCTCGGCGACCTGGGAGATCACCGGGTTCTGGACGTAGTCGCCGCCGAGCGGGACGCCGTTGTCGAGGAGGTCCTTGGCGGGCTTCTCGGCCATGTGGACGTTGGTCGCCATGGCGAGGCCGATGATGCCGCAGAACATGGTGACGGCGAGCGCGCCCATCAGGGCGAGGGTCGACGCGGCGTTCTTTGACTTGGGCTTGCGGAACGCGGGCACGCCGTTGCTGATCGCCTCGACGCCGGTGAGCGCGGCACAGCCGGAGGAGAAGGCCCGCAGGAGCAGGAAGACCATGGCGAAGCCCGCGAGGCCCTCGTGCTCGGCCTTGATCTCGAAGTCGGCGGTCGGGGCCTTCATGGTGTCGTCGAGGATCAGGCCGCGGTAGGCGCCCCACGCGATCATGATGAAGACGCCCGCCACGAAGACGTACGTCGGGATCGCGAAGAGCTTGCCGGACTCCTTCACGCCGCGCAGGTTCATCAGGGTCAGGAGCACGATGACGCCGACCGCGCAGAGCACCTTGTGCTCCACGACGAACGGGATCGCCGAGCCCAGGTTCTCGATGCCCGAGGAGATCGACACGGCCACGGTCAGGACGTAGTCGACGAGCAGCGCGCTCGCGACGGTCAGTCCGGCCTTGGGCCCGAGGTTGGTGTTGGCGACCTCGTAGTCACCGCCGCCGCTCGGGTACGCGTGCACGTTCTGGCGGTACGAGGCGACGACCGTGAACATCAGCACGACGACCGCGACGGCGATCCAGGGGCTGAAGTGGTAGGCCGACACGCCCGCGACGGACAGGACGAGCAGCACCTCGCCGGGCGCGTACGCGACGGAGGACAGCGGGTCGGACGCGAACACGGGAAGGGCGATGCGCTTCGGCAGGAGCGTTTCTCCGAGCCGGTCGCTGCGCAGTGCGCGCCCGATGAGGATCCGTTTGGGCACGTCGGTCAGTTTGGACACGCAGAGGATCGTAAGCGCTGCGTCAGTGCGCCGCCCACCCAGTACCCCGGTCCTGTCAAGAGCTTCTGGCCAGAAGCTTAAAGAGATGTTCAAAAGGTGAGTGGGTGGACCGGGCGGTGTGCTCGCACCGTCCGGTCCACCCACTCAGCGTTCACTGCCGCGCGCCGCGTCCGCGCTCACCGCTCGCGGGCCGTTCCCGCCCCCGCCAGCGGCGACTCCGCGCTCTCGCCGGCCGGGGCCGCGTACCCGCGGGTCAGTCGCTCCTCGGCCCGCCGCACCGCCTTCGACGGCCACCACGTCGCCCGGCCGAGCAGCAGCAGCGCCGCCGGCAGAATCATGACGCGGATCACGAACGCGTCGAGCAGGACGGCCACCGCGAGGACGAAGCCCATCTGCTTCATCTCCAGGATGTGCAGCATCACGAAGCTGGCGAAGACGGTCACCATGACGACGGCCGCGCTGGTGACGACCTTGGCGGACGCCGCGATCCCGTCGATGACGGCCTGCCGGGTGGGCACGCCGTTCAGGGCGGCCTCGCGGATCCGGCTGACCACGAACACCTGGTAGTCCATCGAGAGCCCGAAGAGGATCACGAAGAGGAACAGCGGCACGCGCGAGGAGATGCCGTGCAGGGAGACGAAGGACAGCAGGTCCTCGGCCCACTCCCCCTGGAAGACGAGCACGAGCAGCCCGAGCGCGGACGCGGCCGACAGCAGGTTCAGGCCGACGCCGAGCAGTCCGAGGACGACCGACCGGAACGCGTACACCGTCATCGCGAACGTCATCAGGAGCAGCAGTCCGAGGACCAGCGGCAGCTTCTGGCTCTGGTGGTCCACGTAGTCCACGCCGCGCGGCACGTCACCACTGACGGCGGTCTCGACGCCGTCGAGCTTGCCGACGGTCGCGGGCAGGTAGTCGTCGCGGATGTGGTCGAGGGCCTGGACGGCCTTGTCGGAGTACGTGGCGTGCCGGGCGCCCAGGTCCAGGGTGCTGACGCGGCGGTCGGCGGAGGTCCTGACGGCGGGGCGGTCGTGGCGGGCGAGGAGCGGGTCGGCGGCGGCCTTGCGGTCGAGGGCGCGCAGGGCGTCGGTGACCTGCTGGGCCCGGCCGGGCTCGGACGTGACCACGACCTGGTAGCGGATGCGCAGGTCGGGGAAGGCGGCGAGCATTCGGTCGTAGCCCTGCATGGCGGGGATCTCGCGGGAGAAACTGTCCCGGGCCGGGTCCTTGAGCTTCATGGTCACGGCGGGGGCCGCGAGGCCGAGCAGGACCAGGACGGACAGGCACAGGGTGAGCGCGGGGCGCTTGCGGGCGGGGGTGAGCAGGGCGTTCCAGACCCGGCCCGGCTTCTTCTCGGCGTCGGACCGCACGGTCTTGCCCGCAGCCCGGCGCTTGTCCGCGCGGCGCTCCGCGCGCTTGCCGAGCTTGACGAGCATCGCGGGCAGCACGGTCACCGAGCTGATCACGGCGACGGCGACGACCAGGATGGTGCCGGTGGCCAGTGAGTCGAAGATGACGTCCCCGGCCAGATAGAGCGCGGCGGTGGAGACGATCACGGCGAGTCCGGAGATCACGATGGCGCGACCCGCGGTCGCCGCGGCGGCCTCGACCAGCGCCTCCGAGGAGAGCCTGCCGCCCGCGCGGGCCCGCTCCTCGCGTTCGCGCTTGAGGTAGAAGAGCGTGTAGTCGACGCCGACGGCCATGCCGATGAGCAGGATCATGTTCATCCCGACGCCGGTGTCGGGCAGCAGGTGCGAGGCGAGCATCGCCAGGCCCATGGTCGCCATGATCGAGGTGATGGCGAGCAGCAGCGGTACGCCGACCATCAGGACCGAGCCGAACACCAGGGCCAGCGTGATCAGCGTGACCGGCAGCGTGATCATCTCGGAGAACGCCAGGTCCTTGCCGCGCTGGTCGTTGACGCCCTTGCTCACGGACGCGGCGCCGGTCTCCTCCACCACGACGTCCGGGTGGGCCTTCTTCACCTTCTCGGTCGCGGCCTGGAGCGGGACGACGTTCTTCTTGCCCTCCTGCTCCGGCCCCTTCAGGGTGACGGGCACCCGGACGACCCTGCCGTCCTGCGAGCGGACCGGCGGGGCGACCTCGTCGACCTCGGGCAGGGCCCGCATGCGCCGGGTGACGTCACGGACGGCCGCGTCGGCGGCGCGGGGGTCCAGGCGCCGGCCCGGCTCGGCGCTGATGAGGATCTGCTCGAGCGGCTTGATCTGAAGGTCGCCCCGCGCCGCCATGGCCTCCGCGCGCCCGGCCTCGCCGACGCGGAAGTCCGCCGACGTCGCCTGATTCATCCCGGCCGTGATGCCCGCTCCCAGGCACAGCACGACGAACACGAACCAGCCGACGATCGCCCGCCACGGATGCAGCGCGCTCCACCGCGCCACCCGCACCGTCATCGACTTCCTCGCGCCGCGCCTCATGTCCGGCCCCCTCGCTGCCATAGCGACCCTCCCGTCCTCCATGTGTAAGTTGAGACTGACAGGTGAAGGTCTAAAGCGTCAACTGTCAGGATCGAACGAGGCCGGGTGCGCGAGCACGCGCATGAGGTCCCTGAGCAGGCGCACGGCGTCCGTGAGCAGGCACGCAGGAATGGAAGAGTCCGATCGACGGAGGGTTTGACAGTGGTTCAAGCCATGCGTAAGCCTTGGCCGACGGGTATCGGGACGGCGCGAAGGCGGGCCATGCAGGCCATGAACAGCGAGGAGCTGCTGGCCTTTCTGGCGGCCGTGGGCCACGCCCAGCGCATCCGGATCATCACGGAGCTGTCCACGGGCCCGCTGTACGTGAGCGAACTCGCCCGCCGCCTCGGCGTCTCCCGGCCCTTGCTCTACATGCACCTGGAGCGCCTGGAGAAGGCCGGTCTGGTGATCGGCAGGCTGGAGCTCTCCGACGACGGCAAGGCCCTGAAGTACTTCGAACTCGCGCCCTTTGACGTGCAGTTGAACGTCGATACGATTCTCGCGGCTGCCCGCCTCGACGGGGCGGACGCTCCACCGGACGGGACGGGCGAAGCCGGAAAGCACTCACCAAAGGGGACGCCCCAATGAGCGACGCGATCATCCCGATCGCTTTCTTCCTGATCCTTGCCGGCGCAATCGTGACGGTGGCCAAATTCCAGACGCAGCGCAGCCGTGAGCGTGACCTCGAGTACGCGCAGGCGATGGAGGGCTACCGCAAGGCGCTGGACTCGGTCACGGCCCAGCAGGAAGCCATACGGACCCAGCTCACCGAGCTGAACGTCCGGGTGCAGTCCATGGAGAGCATGCTGCGCGCCGTCGAGTGAGCCCCCGCCCTGGCCTGGACCGTCCCGCGGGATCCGACCCGGGTGAGGAAGCCGTTAACGTGGACTCGAGCAAACACGGGGAACATGCGAGGGCGAGAGTCATGAGTAGGGCATTTACGCAGGTCACGAGGGCCATGAGGAGCGCGGGGTAACGACGTGCACATCGTCATCATGGGCTGCGGGAGAGTCGGTTCCGCTCTCGCGCAGACCCTGGAACAGCAGGGGCACACGGTCGCCGTCGTCGACCAGGACCCCACCGCATTCCGCCGTCTGGGCTCCGGCTTCGGCGGCCGCCGTGTGACCGGCGTCGGCTTCGACCAGGACACCCTGCGCGAGGCCGGCATCGAGGACGCCGGTGCCTTCGCCGCCGTCTCCAGCGGCGACAACTCCAACATCATCGCCGCCCGGGTGGCCCGCGAGATGTTCGGCATCGAGAACGTCGCGGCCCGTATCTACGACCCGCGCCGCGCCGAGGTCTACCAGCGCCTCGGCATCCCCACGGTCGCCACGGTCCGCTGGACCGCCGACCAGATGCTGCGCCGACTGCTTCCGTCCGGCGCTGAGCCGCTGTGGCGCGACCCCACCGGCGGTGTGCAGCTCGCCGAGGTGCACGCGTCGGCCGCCTGGATCGGGCACAAGATCAGCCAGCTGCAGGAGGAGACCGGCGTCCGCGTCGCGTTCCTCACCCGGCTCGGCGAGGCGGTCCTGCCGACGTCGCAGACGGTGCTGCAGGAAGGCGACCTGGTGCACGTGATGATGCGCACCGACGAGGTCGAGAAGGTCGAGGCGGCGTTCGCCGAAGGCCCCGAGGAAGGCGGTCACTGATGAGGGTCGCCATTGCCGGAGCCGGTGCGGTGGGCCGTTCCATCGCCGGTGAGCTCCTGGAGAACGGGCACGAGGTCCTGCTCGTCGACAAGGCGCCGACGGCCATCTCCGTCGAGCGCGTCCCGCAGGCCGAGTGGCTGCTCGCCGACGCCTGCGAGATCACCTCCCTGGACGAGGCGGCGCTGCAGCGCTGCAACGTCGTGATCGCCGCGACCGGCGACGACAAGGTCAACCTCGTCGTCTCGCTGCTCGCCAAGACCGAGTACGGCGTCCCGCGGGTCGTCGCGCGCGTCAACAACCCCAAGAACGAGTGGCTCTTCAACGAGTCCTGGGGCGTCGACGTCGCGGTGTCCACGCCGCGGCTGATGTCCGCGCTCGTCGAGGAGGCCGTCAGCGTCGGTGACCTGGTGCGCCTCCTCCGCTTCAGCCACGGCGACGCGAACCTCGTCGAGCTGACGCTGCCGCCGGAGTCCGCCCTCGCGGGCACCCGCGTCGGCGACGTCCAGTGGCCCGAGGACACCTCGCTGGTCACCATCATCCGGGGTACGCGCGTGCTCGCGCCGACGCCGGACGACTCGCTCGAAGCGGGGGACGAACTGCTCTTTGTCGCCGCGCAGGCGCGGGAGGAGCAGTTGGAGGACCTGCTGTCGGTCCGTCGCGACGTCTAGCCCCTGGGCTCTACGCAGGTGGGGGGGGGGGGGGAGGGAGCCCGGGCCCCCCCCCCCCCCGCGGCACAACAAGGTTTTTTCCCCCCCCCCCCCCCCCCCCCCCCCCCCCACACCCCCACCCCCCACCCCCC
>NZ_JBVIXA010000009.1:247454-332637 GCF_055594065.1 Streptomyces sp. NPDC040610
GGTGGGGACTGTTGGGGTTGGGGTCGGGTCCTGGTTTGGGTTTGGGGGCGGGGGGGGGGGGGGTGTGGGGGTTTTTTTTTTTTTTTTGGGGGGTTTTGGCTCTGTGTGGTGGGGGGGGGGGGGGGTCCGCAGGCCTTTTTTGCCCCCCCCCACCTGCGTGACCGCCGGACGGGTTCTCTCCCGCCCACCCGCCCCAACTTGCACCGGCCGGACCGACAGCCCGGCACCCTCAGCCCCGAATGGGTCGCCCCGGTCGCGCTCCGCGCTCGTCCTCAAACGCCGGCGGGCTTTCTCCCACCCGCCCGCCCCCACCATTGCTTCGGCAGAGGTGGGCCGCACCGCCTGCCCGGCGCCTCTCAGCCTGCCTGGGCGAAGTCTTCAGCCCGTCCGGCGATTGAGGACGAGGCGCGGAGCGCCGATCGGCGGCGGACCGTCCCACGGCAACGGGACACCCGCCGCCCGGGGTCCAGGGGCGGAGCCCTGGGAACGGTGAAGGGGGTGGGGCTGGGGCGCCCCGCGAAGGACGAGGGTGCCTAGCCCTGGCGCTGCTGAGCAGCCGCCGCCTTCCGTTCGGCCTCGGCCTTCTCCTCGGCCTCCATCTCCGCGAACACATCGATCGGCGGCGGCGCCTTCGCCAGGAACACCCAGGTGAAGTAGACGGCGAGAACCATCGGCGGCAGCTTGAGGGCGATCAGGACCCACCCGAGCTGCTCGGTGTCCGCCCACCAGTACAGCGGGAAGAGGATGGCGTACTTGGCGAGGAAGATCAGCCCCCAGGCGAGGGACGCCTTCGTATAGGCCTTCTTGCGGCCCGGATTCCGGGTGCGCCAGGAGAGGTTCTCGCGGAAGACCGGCCCGAGCAGCAGCCCGAGCAGCGGATAGCCGACGAGCGCGGAGAGGAAGAAGGCCGCGCCGAGGCCGGTGCCGTAGATCATGCCGGGCAGGTAGAAGTCCTTGGCGTTGCCCGTGAACATGGCGAAGGCCACGCCGAAGGCGACGCCGAAGACGCCGCTGAAGGCGTGCTTGACGGTGTCGCGCCGGACGAGGCGGACCACGACGAGGATCAGTGCCACGGCGAGGGCCGCGATGGCCGACAGGTGCAGGTCCTTGTTGATCGTGTAGATCAGCACGAACAGCAGGCCCGGCACCATCGTCTCGACCGTGCCGCGGATGCCGCCGAAGGCGTCGAACAGCGCGGCCTGCGTGAGCGCCCTGGTCTCGGCGTCCTGGGCCGCGCGCGCGGCCTCCGCGTCCTGCGGGCGGTCGCCCACGGCCTGGTCGGTCGGCTTGTCGACTGACGTCACCGGTTACTCCCGTCCGAGCGGTCTGAGTTCGTACTTGGGGTTGAAGAGCACTCTGCGGCCGCGGTCTATGGAGATCCGCCCCGACGCGATCAGGCGGCGCCCCGGCTCGATCCCCACGATGGAGCGCCGGCCGAGCCACACCACGTCGAGCGCGGCGGAGCCGTCGAACAGCTCCGCCTCCAGGGCGGGGACGCCGGCCCGGGGCCGCAGGGTGACCGTGCGCAACGTACCAGTAACGGTGACTATCTGGCGGTCGTGGCAGTCACCGATGCGCGTACAACCGGCCGTCTCTGCGTCCTCGCGCAGCTCCTGCGACTCCAGGTCCTCCTGGGAGGACGACAGCCGGTCGAGCATGCGCCGGAAGCGGCCTGCCGGCTTGCCGGATCCAGGGGCAGAACCAGGAACAGCACTCATACCCGAAGCGTACCGGTGGTCACCGGCGCCCCCGCAATGGGTGCGCTCACCTGTGCTGATGCCCGCCCGGGGCGAGCGTCAAGCCTCCGTACGGCGAATCCCGGCCACGCCTCCCCCGCCACGCACCGACGCACCGACGCACCCCGGTCGCGCTACCGCTCGAACCGGTATCCCATCCCGGGCTCCGTGATGAAGTGCCGCGGATGCGCCGGGTCCGCCTCCAGCTTGCGGCGCAGCTGGGCCATGTAGACGCGGAGGTAGTTCGTCTCCGTGCCGTACGAGGGCCCCCACACCTCCTGCAGGAGCTGCTTCTGGCTGACGAGACGGCCCGCGTTGCGCACCAGGACCTCGAGGAGGTGCCACTCCGTGGGGGTCAGACGTACGTCCCGGCCGTTGCGGTTGACCTTCTTCGCGGCCAGGTCGACGGTGAAGTCCTCGGTGTCGACCATCACGTCGTCCTCACCGGCACCGGTGGGCTCCGCGCGGCGGACGGCGGCGCGCAGCCGGGCGAGGAGCTCGTCCATGCCGAAGGGCTTGGTCACGTAGTCGTCGGCGCCGGCGTCCAGGGCCTCGACCTTCTCGTCCGAGCTGTGCCGGGCCGAGAGGACCAGGATGGGCACGCGCGTCCAGCCGCGCAGCCCCTTGATCACCTCCACGCCGTCCATGTCGGGCAGACCGAGGTCGAGCACGATCACGTCGGGGTGGCGGGCGGCGGCGAGCTGGAGGGCGGTGGCGCCGTCCGGGGCCGCGTCCACCTCGTACTTGCGTGCCTTCAGATTGATCACGAGGGCGCGTACGATCTGCGGCTCGTCGTCGACCACGAGCACCCGGGTCATTCCTACCTGCCTTTCGGGCTTGTCAGCGCCGCTGACGCGGCTTTCGGTGCCACGCACGGGGCGTTCGGTGGCGGTCACGAGGTCATCTGGGCGGAGAGGTCCGGTACGACGGGCGGTCGTCCGGCCGCCGCCTTCAGCGTGAGCACCATCGTGAGGCCGCCACCAGGAGTGTCCTCCGCATTGAGGGTTCCCCCCATTGATTCCACGAAGCCACGCGCGACCGCGAGGCCGAGGCCGACGCCGCTTCCGCGTGGAGCGTCACCGTAGCGTTGGAACGGCTCGAAGATGCGGTCCTTGGCGTCATCGGGGACCCCGGGGCCCCGGTCGACGACCCTCAGTTCCACGCGGTCGCCGAGGGCGCTCGCCGAGACGAACACGGGTTCCTCCTCGGGCGCGTACTTGACGGCGTTCTCCACGATGTTGGCGACCGCGCGCTCCAGGAGGCCCTTGTCGACGGCGACCATCGGCAGGTCCTCGGGGATGTCGAGGACGACGCTGCCGTCGGGGACGCCGCCGAGGGCCATCGGGACCACCTCGTCGAGGTCGATCTCGCGGATCAGCGGGGCGACCGTGCCGGTCTGCAGCCGGGACATGTCCAGGAGGTTGCCCACCAGGTGGTCGAGCCGGTCGGCGCCCGCCTCGATGCCCGCGAGCAGCTCGGCCTGGTCCTCCTCGGACCACTCCACGTCCTCCGAGCGCAGCGACGACACGGCGGCCTTGATCCCGGCGAGGGGGGTGCGCAGGTCGTGGCTGACGGCGGCGAGCAGGGCGGTGCGGATGCGGTTGCCCTCGGCGAGGGTGCGAGCCTGGTCGGCCTCGGTCTGCAGGCGCTGGCGGTCCAGGACCACGGCGGCCTGCGCGGCGAACGCGGCGAGGACGCGGCGGTCCTCGGCGGGCAGGACGCGGCCGCTCAGGGCGAGCGCCATGTGGTCGCCGACGGGCACGTCCACGTCGGCGTCCTCGGGGCGGCCGACGTGGGCGCGGGCGCCGACGCTGCCCGCGCAGGTCCACGGCGTGACGTCGCTCTCGCGCTCCAGCAGGGCCACGGACTCCATGGCGAAGGTCTCGCGGACGGTCTCCAGGAGGGAGTCCAGGCTGTTCTCGCCGCGCAGCACGCTGCCCGCGAGGTGGGAGAGGATCTCCGACTCGGCGCGCAGCCGTGCCGCCTGGTGGGTGCGGCGGGCGGCGAGGTCCACGACGGAGGCCACGGAGATCGCCACGGACACGAAGACGACGATCGCGACGATGTTCTTCGCGTCGGAGATCGTCCATTGGTGCAGCGGCGGGGTGAAGTAGTAGTTGAGCAGCAGGGAGCCGAACGCCGCCGACGCCAGGGACGGGACCAGCCCGCCGAGCAGGGCCGCCGCCACGGTGAGCGTCAGGAACAGCAGCATGTCGTTGGCGAGACCGAGGTCCGCGTCGACATTGGTGAGCAGCAGCGTCAGGAGCGCGGGGCCGACGATGCCGACCAGCCAGCCCCAGATGATCCGGGAGCGGCCGAGCCGGGCGCCGCGCGCCACGGGCAGCCCGCGCCCCTTGGCGACCTCACCGTGCGTGACGATGTGGACGTCGAGGTCGGGCCCGGACTCGCGGGCGACGGTGGCGCCGACGCCGGGGCCGAAGATGTACTGCCAGGACTTGCGGCGCGAGGAGCCGAGGACGATCTGGGTGGCGTTGACGCCGCGCGCGAACTCCAGCAGAGCCGCCGGGATGTCGTCGCCGATGACGTGATGGAACGTTCCGCCCAGGTCCTCCACGAGGGTCCGCTGGACGGCGAGCTCCTTCGGCGAGGCCGCGGTGAGGCCGTCGCTGCGGGCGATGTAGACGGCCAGGATCTCGCTGCCGGAGCCCTTGGCGGCCATCCGGGCGGCGCGGCGGATGAGGGTGCGGCCCTCGGGTCCGCCGGTGAGGCCGACGACGATGCGTTCGCGGGCCTGCCAGGTGGAGCGGATGTTGTGCTCGCCGCGGTACTGCTGGAGGTATTCGTCGACCCGGTCGGCCACCCACAGCAGCGCGAGTTCCCGCAGCGCGGTGAGGTTTCCGGGGCGGAAGTAGTTGGACAGGGCCGCGTCGACCTTGTCGGCCTTGTAGATGTTGCCGTGCGCCATCCGGCGGCGCAGCGCCTGGGGCGACATGTCGACCAGCTCGATCTGGTCCGCCCGGCGCACCACCTCGTCCGGCACCGTCTCGCGCTGGCGGACACCGGTGATCGACTCGACCACGTCGCCGAGCGACTCGAGATGCTGGATGTTGACGGTGGATATGACGTCGATGCCTGCTTCGAGCAGCTCCTCGACGTCCTGCCAGCGCTTGGCGTTGCGCGAGCCGGGCACGTTGGTGTGCGGCAGCTCGTCCACGAGCGCGACGGCGGGGGCGCGGCGCAGCACGGCGTCGACGTCCATCTCCGTGAACCGCGAGCCGCGGTACTCCAGGTCCTTGCGGGCGACCTGCTCCAGGCCGTGCAGCATCACCTCCGTGCGGGGACGGTTGTGGTGCTCCACGAAGGCCACGACACAGTCGGTGCCGCGTTCGATACGACGGTGCGCCTCGGCGAGCATGGCGTACGTCTTGCCGACGCCCGGTGCCGCACCGAGGTAGATCCGTAGCTTGCCGCGTGCCATGGCCTCATTGTCTTCCTGAAACTGCTGTGTACGCAGCGTCGACCTTACGGCCAATAATTGCGGCAAATCGGATGAGGCCGACCTTCCTGAGGCTCCTTGACGCAACCCTGATGCCCTCCAGCGCGTCCGGGGCGGGGCGAAAGCCGCCATTTTCGGACAGCGCTCGGGGCCGCCCCGGCGAGCGGAGCGGCCCCGATCCGGACCAGTACGGCGGCGTACGGCCGTGTACGGCCTCGTAGAGACCGATGCGTACGGGTCAGCGCGGATTGTCCCCGTGCGTCAGCGTCTCCCAGGCCACGAAGAGGTTGTTGGACCCGGCCGGGCGGTTCCGCTCGGTCAGCCGCTGAGTGTTGGCCATGGGCACGCCGAGACGGTGGTGCAGGGCGTTGTAGCCGACCTCCGTGACCGGCCCGAGGCCGCGGTGCACGGAGCCGCCGCACAGCCATCCGGGCGGCGCCTCGCCCAGCTCGTACTTGGCCTGGAAGCCGAGCGCGTGCTGGAGGCGCTCGCCGACGTCGGTGCCGTACAGGTCCTGGCCCTGGATGCGGCTGGCCTCGGCGACGTGCGCGATGGCGGAGATGCCGTAGCCGGTGTGCGTGAAGTCGCGGCAGGTCTCCTGGGTGAGCCCGGCGACGAAGGTGCCCTGCCCCTGCCAGTACTTGACGATCTTCTCGCGGGTGTCGAGGTTCTGGCTCGGCACGGTCTTGGGCAGCGCGCCGTCGGAGGGCAGATAGACGTAGGCGGCGGTGCGCGTGCGGAACTTCGCCATGGCCTTGTCGTACGACGCCTTGTCCTCCAGGAAGACGGAGATGCCGATCGCCGCCTCCATCATCGACAGCTCCCAGTTGCCGTTGGAGTGGGAGCCGTTGATGACCTTCGGGAGGTAGACGTTGCGCAGCATGGTCGCGAAGCGCCCGGAGTTCGCCCAGGTGCCCGTGTACGTGTGCTTGATGATCTCCGCGGCCTTGGGCCAGGAGGAGCCCGCCCAGCCGGTCTGGAGCGGGGCGTTGCTGTTGGTGTGGTCCTTGATGGTGCCCGACCAGGCGTCCATCAGCTCGATCGACTTCTTCGCGTACCGCTCGTCCCGGGTGACGTACCAGGCGAGGGCGGTGGTGTACGCGGCTATCGCGTCCTCGCGCTCGTCGGTGCAGCCGTAGTTGGGGTTGGAGTACGAGCCGCACTCGACGATCGCGCGGGGCTTGGGGGTGCGCGAGAGGGAGGCGTACTTGCTCCCCATCATCTGGTCGTAGGCGCCCTTCCAGGGCTGTGCGCCCGCGTTCACCTTCTCGCGGGTGAAGTCCAACTGGCTCTTGGAGACGGTCACTCCGGGGTGCGCGAAGGTGGCCGGGGCCGCGTCGGCGCGGTCGGTGCCGGGCCAGGCGAGCAGGGTGGCCGCGAGGGCGGCCACGGCGGTGGCGGCGGTCGCGAGGAGGGCCGGGCGTGGTCTGCGGCGGTGGCGTACGGGTGTGGGGGTGGGCGCCATGAAGAGGCCATCCGTTCGTGTATGTGAACCTCAAGTGCCTGTCTGAACACGCGTGTTGAACGGTGACCATAGGTACGGACCTGACTTCCGTCAAGGCTTGAAGAAGGCGGGAAGCGGGCGGAAAGAAGGCGGGAGTACGGCACGAAGAAGGCCTCCCGCGGTCCGGCGAACCGGACCGCGGGAGGCCAATGGCGTTCGGGAAGGTCAGCCCTTCTCCGCCACCAGGTGCTTCAACGCGATGTTGAGCTTGAGGACGTTGACGCGCGGCTCGCCCATGAAGCCGAGGATCCGCCCGTCGGTGTGGTCGTCGACCAGCTTCTCCACCTGCTTGACGTCCAGACCGTTCTTGTCCGCGACGCGGTGGGCCTGGAGGTCGGCGTACTTCGGGGAGATGTGCGGGTCCAGGCCCGAGCCCGAGGACGTCACGGCCTCCGCCGGGATGTCCGAGGGCTCGACCTTGTAGTCGGCCGTCTGGTTGTCCTTGATGACGGCGTCCCGGGCGGCGAGGACCTGGGCGCACAGCCCCTCCTCGGCCTTGGGGTCGCAGACCTCCTTGCCGTCCTTCGTCTTCTTGGACCCGGAGTCGCCGGCCAGGTTGGTGGCGCCGGACAGGATCAGCTTGTACTGCGTGTTCACGCTGTTCGCGCCGAGCCCGTTGGACGGCCGGGGCTGGAACCACTTCAGGTCCGGCTCCGGGGTCTCCTGGCCCTTCTTCAGCGGCAGGTCGTAGCGCTGTCCGATCAGCTCGGAGCCGACGACCTTGCCGCCGTCCTTGATCTCGGAGCCGTTGGCCTTGTTGTTGAACAGGGCCTGGGCGACGCCGGTCACGGCGAGCGGGTAGATCACGCCACAGATCACCGTGAGCACGAGCAGGGCCCGCAGCCCGGCGCCGAGCAACCGCGCGGTGTTTCCTACGGACTTGTTCATGGCGATCAACCGATTCCGGGGATGAGGGAGATGATCAGGTCGATGATCTTGATGCCGATGAACGGCGCCACCAGACCACCGAGCCCATAGATGCCGAGGTTGCGCCGCAGCATCCGGTCCGCGCTCATCGGCCGGTACTGCACACCCTTGAGGGCCAGCGGTACGAGGGCCACGATGATCAGCGCGTTGAAGATGACGGCCGACAGGATCGCGGACTTGGGGCTGGACAGGTCCATGACGTTGAGCTTGTCCAGGCCCGGGTAGACCACCGCGAACATCGCCGGGATGATCGCGAAGTACTTCGCGACGTCGTTGGCGATCGAGAAGGTGGTCAGGGCGCCGCGGGTGATCAGCAACTGCTTGCCGATCTCGACGATCTCGATGAGCTTGGTCGGGTTGGAGTCCAGGTCCACCATGTTCCCGGCCTCCTTGGCGGCCGAGGTACCGGTGTTCATGGCCACGCCGACGTCGGCCTGCGCGAGCGCGGGCGCGTCATTGGTGCCGTCACCCGTCATCGCGACGAGCTTGCCACCGGCCTGCTCGCGCTTGATGAGCGCCATCTTGTCCTCGGGCGTGGCCTCCGCGAGGAAGTCGTCCACGCCCGCCTCGTCGGCGATCGCCTTGGCCGTCAGCGGGTTGTCACCCGTGATCATGACGGTCTTGATGCCCATGCGGCGCAGCTCGTCGAACCGCTCCCGCATGCCCTCCTTGACGACGTCCTTGAGGTGGATGACGCCCAGGACGCGGGCGCCCTCGGTGTCCTCCAGGGCGACGAGCAGCGGCGTGCCGCCCGCCTGCGAGATCTTGTCGGTGAGCTCCTGGGCCTCGGGCGTGACGGTGCCGCCGCGCTCCTCGACCCAGGCGACGACCGAGCCGGTCGCGCCCTTGCGGACCTTGCGGCCGTCCACGTCCACACCCGACATCCGGGTCTGGGCGGTGAAGGCGACCCACTCGGCGTCCACCAGTTCGCCCTGGTGGCGCTCGCGCAGGCCGTATTTCTCCTTGGCGAGCACGACGATCGAGCGGCCCTCGGGCGTCTCGTCGGCCAGCGAGGAGAGCTGGGCGGCGTCGGCCACCTCGGCCTCGGTGGTCCCGCTCACCGGCACGAACTCGGAGGCCTGGCGGTTGCCGAGGGTGATGGTGCCGGTCTTGTCGAGCAGCAGCGTCGAGACGTCACCGGCGGCTTCCACCGCGCGGCCGGACATCGCGAGGACGTTGCGCTGGACCAGGCGGTCCATGCCCGCGATACCGATCGCGGAGAGCAGGGCGCCGATGGTCGTCGGGATCAGGCAGACGAGCAGGGCGGCGAGCACGATCATGGACTGCTCGGCCTTCGCGTACACCGCGAACGGCTGCAGCGTGACGACCGCGAGCAGGAAGACGATGGTCAGCGAGGCGAGCAGGATGTTCAGCGCGATCTCGTTGGGCGTCTTCTGCCGGGCGGCGCCCTCGACCAGGTTGATCATCCGGTCGATGAAGGTCTCGCCGGGCTTCGTCGTGATCTTGATGACGACGCGGTCGGAGAGGACCTTCGTACCACCGGTGACGGCCGAGCGGTCGCCGCCGGACTCACGGATGACCGGAGCCGACTCACCGGTGATCGCCGACTCGTCGACGCTCGCCACGCCCTCGACGACGTCACCGTCACCGGGGATCACGTCGCCGGCCTCGCAGACGACCAGGTCACCGATCCTGAGCTCGGTGCCGGGCACCTGCTCCTCGGTCTTGCCGTCCGCCGAGAGGCGCCGCGCGACCGTGTCCGTCTTGGCCTTGCGCAGGGTGTCGGCCTGGGCCTTGCCGCGGCCCTCGGCCACGGCCTCCGCGAGGTTCGCGAAGATCGTGGTCAGCCACAGCCAGGCAGCGATCGCCCAGCCGAACCAGTCGCCCGGGTCCTTGAAGGCGAGCACGGTGGTGAGCACCGAGCCGACGAGGACGACGAACATGACGGGCGACTTGATCATCACCCGCGGGTCGAGCTTCTTGATGGCGTCCGGGAACGACTTCAGCAGCTGCTTGGGGTCGAACAGGCCACCGCCGACCTTGCCGTCCTCGGGCTTGTGCCCGGTAGGCACGTCCTGGTGCGGCGCCCGCGTGGGAGTGGCTGTGGACGTGGGAGTCATGGAGCCGGGCTCCTCTTGCTTCCTGGTGTCGGTGGTCATGACGCGAGACCCTCCGCGAGGGGCCCGAGCGCGAGCGCCGGGAAGTACGTCAGACCGGTAATGATCATGATGGTGCCGACCAGCAGGCCCGTGAACAGCGGCTTCTCGGTACGGAGCGTGCCCGCCGTGGCCGGGATCGGCTTCTGCTCGGCCAGCGACCCCGCGAGCGCGAGGACGAACACCATCGGCAGGAACCGGCCGAGCAGCATCGCGAGACCGATCGTGGTGTTGAACCACTGCGTGTCCGCGGTCAGACCGGCGAACGCCGAACCGTTGTTGTTGGCGCCGGAGGTGAAGGCGTACAGGATCTCGGAGAACCCGTGCGCCCCGCTGTTGAGCATCGAGTCCTTCGGCGTCGACAGGGCCATCGAGGCACCGGTGAAGCCGAGCACGAGCGCGGGCGTGACGAGGATGTAGCAGGCCGCGAGCTTGATCTCGCGGGTGCCGATCTTCTTGCCCAGGTACTCCGGCGTACGACCGACCATGAGGCCCGCGATGAAGACCGCGATGATCGCCATGATGAGCATGCCGTAGAGACCGGAGCCGGTACCACCGGGCGCGATCTCGCCGAGCTGCATGCCCAGCATCGTGATCCCGCCGCCGAAACCGGTGTACGAGGAGTGGAAGGAGTTCACCGCGCCGGTGGAGGTGAGCGTGGTGCTCGTCGCGAAGAGCGACGAGCCGCCGATGCCGAAGCGGGTCTCCTTGCCCTCCATCGCGCCGCCCGCGAGGTCGAACGCCGGGCCGCCGTGGTGGAACTCGGTCCACATCATCAGCGCCGTGAAGCCGATCCAGATCGTCGCCATCGTGGCGAGGATCGCGTAGCCCTGCTTGATCGAGCCGACCATCCTGCCGAAGGTCCGGGTCAGGGCGAACGGGATGACCAGGATCAGGAAGATCTCGAAGAGGTTCGAGATCGGGTTCGGGTTCTCGAAGGGGTGGGCGGAGTTGGCGTTGAAGTAACCGCCACCGTTGGTGCCCAGCTCCTTGATGACCTCCTGCGAGGCGACCGCGCCGCCGTTCCACTGCTGCTCGCCGCCCATGAACTGGCCGACGCCGTGGATCCCGGAGAAGTTCTGGATCGCGCCGCAGGCGACCAGGACGATCGCGCCGATGACGGAGATCGGGATGAGGATGCGGACGACGCCACGGACCAGGTCGGACCAGAAGTTGCCGAGCTCACCGGTGCGCGAGCGCGCGAAGCCGCGCACCAGCGCCACGGCGACGGCGATGCCGACGGCGGCCGAGACGAAGTTCTGCACCGCGAGGCCGCCGGTCTGCACGACGTGGCCCATGGCCTGCTCGCCGTAGTACGACTGCCAGTTGGTGTTCGCCACGAACGAGGCCGCCGTGTTGAACGCCTGGTCCGGGTCGATGGCCTGGAAGCCGAGCGAGCCCGGCAGCGAGCCCTGGAGCCGCTGCAGCAGGTACAGGAACAGCACACTGATCGCGGAGAAGGCCAGCACACCGCGCAGATAGGCGGGCCAGCGCATTTCGGTGTTGGGGTTGGCACCGATGCCCTTGTAGATCCACTTCTCGACGCGCAGGTGCTTGTCGGAGGAGTAGACGCCGGCCATGTAGTCGCCGAGAGGACGGTATGCCAGGGCCAGTGCGGCGACGAGCGCGAGCAGCTGGAGCACACCAGCGAGGACGGGACTCATTTGTTGACTCAGAACCTCTCCGGGAACACAAGGGCGAGGACGAGATAGCCCAGCAGGGCGACGGCCACGACGAGGCCGACGATGTTTTCGGCGGTCACAGCTTCGCCACCCCCTTGGCAACGAGTGCCACCAGCGCAAAGACCGCGATCGTGGTGACGACGAAGGCCACGTCGGCCATCGTGTGCTCCTAGATGAGATTCGGAATTACTGACGTGTTGAGGAAACCGCTTCGCTGGCGGGTTTCGATCGTCGTTGACACCTCCCTTACGGGCATTGGCGCCGCATTGACGACTCTCTTACGCGTTCCGTTTCCACCTGGGAAAACACCGATGGGCCGCACTCCCCCATAAGGGAGTGCGGCCCATCGGCTCGCGACTTCTCCGATCAATCAGGCCCGCCGACCCGGCGCCCCGGGGTCACCCGTTCGGACGCGTCGGCGGCTGGATCGTCAACGTACTTCGGTGATTTCCGGCCCGCGCGCGAGCTGGCCCATGCCACCGGAGAACCGGGAGGTCTCCTGGTCCTCCTGCTGGACGCCCTCGGGCACCATCTGCGCGTCGTCCGGCAGCTTCAGGACGATCGGGTCGCGCGGGGCCATCGGACCCTCGCCGCGCACCACGACGGTGTCCCGGAAGATCTGCTCAAGGAGCCCGGCGGCCTGCGGCTGCACGGCCCCCTGCCCGGAGATCACACCCCGCAGGAACCAGCGCGGCCCGTCCACACCGACGAACCTGACCACCTGGAAGCCGCCCGTGCCGTCCGGCAGCTGCACCGGCACCTGCGCGCGCAGCTCCCAGCCGAGCGGACCCTCGACCTCGTCGATGACACCGCCCTGCTGCGTGATGCCCGAGGCGATCTCCTCGCGGACCTCGCCCCAGATGCCCTCGCGCTTGGGGGCGGCGAAGCCCTGCAGCTGCACGGCGCTGTCCTGGAGCACGACGGTGGCCGCGACGATCGCGTCCCCGGCGACCTCCACGCGCAGCTCCATGCCCTCGACCCCCGGCACGAAAAGGCCGCCCAGGTCGACCCGGCCCTCGCCGGGCTCACGGACCTCCGAGATGTCCCAGGGACCGTCGGGGCGCGGCTCCGGCTCCAGCCTCACCCGCTGCGACCCGGCGCCCTCGGAGTCCTCGGCCTCGTTGTCGATGCCGTCGACGACCTGCTCGGCCTCGCTCGCCGCGTCCTCGGCGGCACCGCTCTTCTTGCGACGTCCGAACACGTCACTGTCCTTCCCGGTCGGATACGACCGACGCGTATCGATTCCCACCCGTTTGTTCATCGGCGCTGACGCCCACGGCGGCATGACCCCCGGTGGACCCGAATCCCCCTTCGGCCCGCACCGAGCCGGGAAGCTCCGCCACCTCCTGGAAGCGCACCTTCTCGACCTGCTGGACGACCAGTTGGGCAATCCGGTCGAAGCGCTCGAACCGCACGCTCTCGCGCGGGTCGAGATTCACCACGATCACCTTGATCTCCCCACGGTACCCGGCATCAATCGTCCCCGGGGCATTCACCATGGCGACACCGCAGCGTGCGGCGAGGCCCGACCGGGGGTGCACGAAGGCCGCGTACCCCTCGGGCAGCGCGATGGAAACCCCGGTCGGCAGCACCGCCCGTTCACCGGGCGCCAGTTCGCAGGCCTCGGTCGTCCGCACATCGGCACCGGCATCGCCGGGCTGCGCGTACGACGGCAGCGGTACGTCGGGGTCGACGCGCCGGATCAGCACGTCCAAAGGGGCAGGGTGGGTCACGGGTTCACCTCGAAGGCGCGGGCGCGCCGGATCTGGTCCGGGTCGTTCATGGCCGCGCGGATCTCCTCCGGGCGGCCGTTTTCGATGAAGTGGTCCACCTTCACCTCGATGAAGAGGGCGTCGGCACGCACGGCGACGGGACCTTCGGGCCCGCCGATCCGGCCGGTGGCGGTCGAATAGATCTTCCGTCCGGCCACGGCCGTCACCTCGGCCTCGAGGAACAGCACGGTGCCGAGCGGAACCGGCCGCCGGAAGTCCGTCTCGAGCCGCCCGGTCACGGCGATCACCCGCAGCAGCCAGTTCAGGGAGCCGAGCGTCTCGTCGAGCGCGGTGGCGAGCACGCCGCCGTGCGCGAGCCCCGGGGCGCCCTGATGCGCCTCGCGCACCGTGAACTCGGCGGTGATGGCGACGCCTTCACCGGCCCGCGCCTCCAGGTGCAGCCCGTGGGCCTGCCCTCCCCCGCACCCGAAACAGTGCTCGTAGTGCGCGCCGATGAGCTCGCCGGGCGCGGGCGCGTCCGGGTGGCGGGCAGGACGGATGGCGTCCGCCGGGGGTGTCAGAGCTGCTGATGTACCACTCACAGGCGCAGACCTTACCTCCGCGTCAGCGGCCGTCGCGCACCGTGCCAAGCTTGGCTTCATGCAGCCTTACGAAGAACGCCTGACCGCGCCCCGTTCGTGGTGGCTCGTCTCGGTCCTCGTCGGTATCGCGGCGGGCCTGACGATGCTCCCGTTCGGCACGCTGCCCCTGCTGGGCGGCCTGGTCGGCGGGACGGCCCTGGCGGCGGTCCTCACCAGCACGTACGGCGCGGTGCGGATCCGTGTCGTGGCGGGCTCCCTGGTCGCCGGTGACGCGAAGATCCCGGTGACGGCGCTGGGGGCGGCCGAGCCCCTGGACGAGGCCGAGGCCCGCGCCTGGCGGACCTACAAGGCGGACCCGCGCGCGTTCATGGTGCTGCGCAGCTACATCCCTACGGCACTGCGGGTAGAGGTGACGGACCCCGAGGACCCCACTCCGTACGTGTATCTGTCGACGCGGGACCCCGAGGGCCTGGCGGCGGCCCTGAACGCCGTACGCGCGGCGTAGCGCCCGTGGTCCCCCGATGGGCCCCCGGCGTGCCCTTGGCGCCTCGGTCGGCCGGCACCTCGGTCGGCCGGACCTCGACGACGGGTCGCTGACGAGTCGCTGATCGCGGAGCCGGGGCTTCGGGTGCGGGGGCTTCGGGAACTTCGGGGGCTTCGGGGTTTCAGGCCCCGAGCTCCTTGGACTTGTGCCCGAGCCGCAGCGGGTCGACGGGGGCCTCCAGCGGCGGCAGGCCTTCGAGCGCGTCCCACGGCACCTGGGTCCGGCGCAGGTCGCTCCGCACACGCTCGGCGAGCTTCTTGGTGTCCCTGCGGTTCATCACGGCGCCGACCGCCGCGCCCACCATGAACGGCAGCAGGTTCGGCAGGTTGCGCACCATCCGCTTCATGATCTGCTGGCGCAGTTCCCGCTTCATCTGGCTGCCGAGCGCCGCGTTGATCGACGCGGGCTTGACCACGTCGATGCCGCGCTCCTCGGTCCAGGCGCGCAGATACGCGGCGCTGCGCTCCTTGAGGTTGCCCTCGGGCCGGCGGCCGTAGACCTCGTGCAGCTCCGCGACCAGCTTCAGCTCTATGGCCGCGACGCCGGTGATCTCGGCGGCCAGCTCGGCGGGCATCGCGGGCGGCACGGGCAGCATCGCCGCCGCGCCGACTCCGGCGCCCACCGTGGAGGTCGCGTTCGCCGCCCCGGCGATGAGCTTGTCCGCGAGCTGCTCGGGGCCGAGGCCCGGGAACTGCTTGCGGAGCGTCGCCAGGTCGCGGACCGGGACCCGCGGGGCGTTCTCGATGATCCGGTCGGCGAGATAGCCGATACCGGCCTTGGCGCTGCGCCCGCCGCGGCGCACGCCGTTCTTCAGTCCGTTCGTGACGGCGGTGAGGCGGCGGCCCTTGCCGCGGGCCCCCTGCTCGTCCGTCTCCGTGCCTTCCCCGTCGAACTCCCTGTCCGCCGCTGCGAGAGCGGCCGTCTGCGGCACTGCCAGGGCGGAACCGCGCACCAGCGCGGGAACCGCCTCGTACGCCGTCTCAGCGGCGTCCTGTGCCCCTGTGGCGCCGTCGCCGTGCGACGCGGCACCGGCAGGGTCGAGCGAGGCCTCAGGGCCCCGCTCGGCCTCCGACGCGCTCTCGGGCGCGTCCGCGTCCGCTCCCTGGTCCTGGAAGCGGTGCTTCCTGGGCGGGGTCGAGCCTGTCACGGCCGACCCCGCTTCAGTCGCAGTCGCGGCAGATCGGCTGGCCGTTCTTCTCCCGGGCCAGCTGGCTGCGGTGGTGCACCAGGAAGCAGCTCATGCACGTGAACTCGTCCTGCTGCTTGGGGAGCACGCGCACGGCGAGCTCCTCGTTGGACAGGTCCGCGCCGGGCAGCTCCAGGCCCTCGGCAGCCTCGAACTCGTCGACGTCTACCGACGACGTCGACTTGTCGTTCCGCCGGGCCTTCAGCTCCTCGATGCTGTCCTCGTTGACGTCATCGTCGGTCTTGCGTGGGGTGTCGTAGTCCGTTGCCATGTCGCTCTCCCCCTCTGGGTGTCTGCGGTGTCTCAGCGCACGTAACGCGTGAGAGGCCGGACTTGTGCCCGACCTGAGGCGGAGATTTTGCCTCACATCAAGGTCTGTTACTCAATCGACACCCAACCGCACCCCTGAAGAGGTGATCGGTTTGGATGGCGATCGGGACCGTACACGGTCCGAATGTCGCACTTCACGGGCGCCACCCCGAGTACTTCCCGTGATCAAGACCCCCGAAAACCCGGATTTTCCCGGCTTTCCGGCGACTTCAGCGGTCACGGAGAGTAGATGGCCGAAAAATCGCTCCTGTGATCGATCACACAGGAATCCTCGGGGATCAGGTCCCGAAAATTCCGCGTAAAGCGAACATCCTGGCGCTTGTGCGGCAGCATCTCAGATCGGCAGGGTGACTCGCATCACGAGCCCACCCCCCTCGCGCGGCTCCGCGATGATACGGCCCCCGTGGGCCCGCGCCACCGACCGGGCGATGGACAGGCCGAGACCGACCCCCTTGTCGCTGCCGGTGCGCTCGGTGCGCAGGCGGCGGAAGGGCTCGAAGAGGCTGTCGATCTCGTACGCGGGCACCACAGGACCGGTGTTGGTCACCACGAGGACGGCCTGGCCGTGCTGGGTCTCCGTGGCCACCTCGACCCAGCCGTCCTCGTGGACGTTGTAGCGCACCGCGTTCTGCACGAGGTTCAGCGCGATGCGCTCCAGGAGCACGCCGTTGCCCTGCACGACCGCGGGGCCCCGCTCGCCGCGGATCTGCACGCCCTTGGCATCGGCCTCGGACAGCGCCTGGTCGACGGCGCGGTCGGCGACCTCCGCGAGGTCCACGGGCTTGCGCTCCACGATCTGGTTGTCGCTGCGGGCGAGCAGCAGCAGGCCCTCCACGAGCTGCTCGCTGCGCTCGTTGGTGGCGAGCAGCGTCTTGCCGAGCTGTTGCAGCTCCACGGGTGCGCCGGGATCGGACAGGTGCACTTCGAGGAGTGTGCGGTTGATGGCCAGGGGTGTGCGCAGTTCGTGCGAGGCGTTGCCGACGAAGCGCTGCTGGGCCGTGAAGGCGCGCTGTAGTCGCTCCAGCATCTCGTCGAAGGTGTCCGAAAGCTCCTTCAGCTCGTCGTCCGGGCCGTCCAGCTCGATGCGGCGGGACAGGTCCGAGCCCGCCACCGCGCGCGCGGTGCGGGTGATCCGGCCGAGCGGGGACAGCACGCGGCCCGCCATCGCGTATCCGAAGGCGAAGGCGATGACCGCGAGGCCGAGCAGGGCCAGCAGCGAGCGGCTGAGCAGGTTGTCCAGGGCGACCTGGCGCTGGTGGTCGGTGCAGGCGCTGATCGCGGAGTTGAACTCGGGGATCAGCAGGTTGCCCGAGGAGGCCTGCGGGCAGTTGTCGCTGGTCACCCGGATCTCCCGGCCGCCCACGATCTTGAACAGGGGTTCGTTGCCGGTGTTCAGGGCCTGCGCGGCGAGGAGGTAGATGATCGAGAGCAGCAGGATGCCCGCGATCAGGAACATCCCGCCGTACAGCAGCGTGAGCCTTATCCGGATGGTCGGGCGCAGCCACGGGAAGGGCGGATCGATCTTCCTCGGGTCCCAGGTGGGCTTCGGGGGCGCCCCTGGGGGCGCGGGCGTCGCGGCCACCGGGTCAGATCCGGTAGCCGGAGCCCGGCACCGTCACGATGACGGCGGGCTCGCCGAGCTTGCGGCGCAGGGTCATGACGGTCACCCGGACGACGTTCGTGAACGGGTCCGTGTTCTCGTCCCAGGCCTTCTCCAGGAGCTGCTCCGCGGAGACGACCGCGCCCTCGCTGCGCAGCAGCACCTCCAGGACGGCGAACTCCTTGGGGGCCAGCTGGATCTCCTTGCCGTCGCGGAACACCTCGCGGCGGTTCGGGTCGAGCTTGATGCCTGCGCGCTCCAGGACGGGCGGCAGCGGCACGCTGGTGCGCCGCCCCAGGGCGCGCACCCGCGCGGTCAGCTCGCTGAACGCGAAGGGCTTGGGGAGATAGTCGTCCGCGCCGATCTCCAGGCCCTCGACGCGGTCGCTGACGTCGCCGGACGCGGTGAGCATCAGCACGCGCGTGGGCATGCCGAGCTCGACGATCTTGCGGCAGACGTCGTCCCCGTGGACGACGGGCAGGTCGCGGTCCAGGACGACCACGTCGTAGTCGTTCACGCCGATGCGTTCCAGGGCGGCCGCGCCGTCGTACACGACGTCGACTGCCATGGCCTCCCGGCGCAGTCCGGTGGCCACCGCATCGGCGAGCAGCTGCTCGTCCTCGACGACGAGTACGCGCACGTCGCTTGTCCTTCCTCTGTGCCCGGCGCGCGGACGCGCCGGGGCAGGCCTGTACGTGGAGTGAGACCTCCATCCTGCCCCTTTCGGCCATAAACCGGCTGTAAGGCGGCCTCGGGCCCCGGGAATACGGGATTTTCTGCTCCGGTTGAGGTTTCCGTCGAAGGGGGCGAGGGGAGGACGGCTTTACACCCGCGATCACGCTTCGTATGTGGCACGCCACGACCTGCTTCACGCAGTGGGCGCCGGACGTGATCGCCCCTTCTCCACGGCACACCCCCGTGCCACCGACCCACGACCCAGCCGAGGGGGCGCAACCATGGACGCATTCACCGCAGGTCTCCTGCAGCGCATAAAGACCACGGAGTCCGACCTCACGCGGGCCCGCGAGACAGGCGACGACTTCCTGGCCGAGGTGGAACTGGCCGAGCTGGAGGATCTGCACCGCCTGGCAGCCGAGCACGGCGTGGAGGTCGCCGCCCCGACCCACTGAGCGACCCGCCCGACCCACGGGCCGGGACGACTCCAGCGTCCGGTCCGGGCCGCACGCGACAGGGCCCCGACACCTCCTGGAAGGTGTCGGGGCCCTGTCGTGCGTGGGTCCGGGCGCGGGGCTCCGGGCCGGGCTGGGGCGGGCCAGGTCAGTCGTGCCAGGCGCCGAGGTCGTCGAGGAGGGCCTGGAGGGGCTCGAAGAGGCCGGGCGGGCCCGCCACCGTCAGTTCGCCCGAGAGGGGCTCTCCGGGGCGGCCGCCGGTCAGGGCGCCCGCCTCCCGGGCGACGAGGTCCCCGGCGGCGAAGTCCCAGGGGTTCAGGCCCCGTTCGTAGTACGCGTCCAGGCGTCCCGCCGCCACGTCGCACAGGTCGATGGCCGCCGAACCGGCCCGCCGGATGTCCCGCACCCGCGGCAGCAGGTGCCGGGCGACCTCGGCCTGGTGGGCGCGCCGCTCGGCGACGTACCCGAAGCCCGTGCCGATGAGGGCCTGCTCGAACGGCGGCGCAGGGCGGACCCGGGCGGGCCGGTCGTCGACGTACGCGCCCTGGCCGAGGACCGCGCGGAAGGTCTCGCCGCGCACGGGGGCGTGGACGACGCCGACCAGGGTCTCGCCGTCCTTGCGGGCGGCGATCGACACCGCCCAGTCCGGGCGGCCGTACAGGTAGTTCACGGTGCCGTCGATGGGGTCGATGACCCACTGGACGCCGCTGGTGCCCTCGGAGCTGGCGCCCTCCTCGCCGAGCACGCCGTCGCCGGGCCTGCGGTCGGCGAGGAAGTCCGTGATCAGCTTCTCGGAGGCGATGTCCATCTCGGTGACGACGTCGACGGCGCTGCTCTTCGTCGCGGCGACGCCGAGGTCGGCCGGGCGGCCGTCGCGCAGCAGCTCACCGGCGCGGCTCGCGGCCTCCAGGGCGACGGCGAGCAGTTCGGCCTTGAGGCGGTCCTTGGGGGCGGGGTCGGTCACGGTGCTCCTCGGTGCGGCGCGCTAGGCGAACGGGCTGTCGGCGCCCGCGGCCGCGGGCTTGGGGGTGCGGGCGGGGCAGCAGCCCACGGGGCACAGGTCGTGGCTCGCGCCGAGGGCGCCCAGGGCGCAGGGCACCGCGGTGCGCCCGCTCTCCGTGGCGGCGCGCTCCAGGACCAGCTCCCGGACGGCGGCGGCGAACCGCGGGTCGGCGCCGACGGTGGCCGAGCGGCGCACCGGCAGGCCCAGCTCCGTCGCCTTCGCGGTGGCCTCGGTGTCGAGGTCGTACAGGACCTCCATGTGGTCCGACACGAAGCCGATGGGGACCATGACCACGGCCGGGGCGCCGGCCTCGTGCTGCTCCTCCAGGTGGTCGCAGATGTCGGGCTCGAGCCAGGGGATGTGCGGGGCGCCGCTGCGGGACTGGTAGACGAGCTGCCAGGGGTGGTCGACGCCGGTCTCCGCGCGGACCGCGTCGGCGACGAGGGCCGCCACGTCCAGGTGCTGGCGCACATACGCGCCGCCGTCGCCGTGGGTCTCGGCGGGGCCGGAGGTGTCGGCCGCGGCGGTGGGGATGGAGTGCGTCGTGAAGGCCAGGTGGGCGCCGTCGCGGACGTCCTCGGGGAGGTCGGCCAGGGACTTCAGGACGCCGTCGATCATGGGGCGTACGAAGCCGGGGTGGTTGAAGTAGTGCCGGAGCTTGTCCACGCGGGGCACGTCGAGGCCCTCCTCGCGGAGGGTGGCGAGGGCGGCCGCGAGATCTTCGCGGTACTGCCTGCAGCCCGAGTACGACGCGTACGCGCTGGTGGCGAGGACCAGGACGCGGCGGCGGCCGTCCTGGACCAACTCGCGCAGGGTGTCCGTCAGATACGGCGCCCAGTTGCGGTTGCCCCAGTACACCGGCAGGTCGAGGCCGTGCTCCGCGAAGTCCTTGCGCAGGGCGTCGAGCAGGGTGCGGTTCTGATCGTTGATGGGGCTCACGCCGCCGAACAGGAAGTAGTGCTGCCCCACCTCCTTCAGGCGCTCCTTGGGGATGCCGCGGCCACGCGTCACGTTCTCCAGGAACGGAACGACGTCGTCCGGCCCCTCGGGGCCGCCGAACGAGAGCAGCAGCAAGGCGTCGTAGGGAGTGGGATCCAGCGCTTCGGACATGTATTTGATCCTGCCACTCGCCACTGACAGCGGTGAAACCGCCACCCGGCGGCGTGGAAAACACGGTGCGCCCGCGCCCCGGCGGCCGTAAGCTGTATCGGCCACCTTCACGCCTTACCGGAGTCCGCTGTCCGAGCGCTCCGCCGCCCCCGCGGAGTCCCACGTGCCGAGCCCCTACCGCGCCATATTCGCCGCCCCCGGCTCCAAGGGGTTCTCCGTCGCGGGCTTCCTCGGGCGGATGCCGCTGTCGATGATGGGCATCGGCATCGTGACGATGATCTCCCAGCTCACCGGGCGGTACGGCCTCGCGGGCGCGCTGTCGGCCACCGTCGCGCTGTCCGCCGCGGCGATCGGCCCGCAGATCTCCCGGCTCGTGGACCGGCACGGCCAGCGGCGGGTGCTCCGACCGGCGACGCTGATGTCCCTGGTCGCGGTGTCGGGGCTGCTGCTCGCGGCGAAGTTCGAGGCGCCGGACTGGACGCTGTTCGTCTGCGCCGCGTTCGTCGGCTGCGTACCGAGCGTGGGATCGATGGTCCGCTCCCGCTGGGCGGCGCTGTACCGCGACACCCCGCAGCTGCACACGGCGTACTCCTTCGAGTCCGTCGTGGACGAGGTCTGCTTCATCTTCGGGCCGATCATCTCGATCGGCCTGTCCACGGCCTGGTTCCCCGAGGCCGGTCCGCTGCTCGCGGGCGCCTTCCTCGCCGTCGGTGTCTTCTGGCTGACGGCACAGCGGGCGACGGAGCCGGTGCCGCATCCGCGCGAACACCACACCGGGGGCTCGGCGTTGCGCTCCGGGGGCCTGCAGGTCCTGGTCGCCACGTTCGTCGCGACCGGCGCGATCTTCGGCGCGGTCGACGTGGTCACGGTCGCCTTCGCCGAGGACGAGGGCCACAAGGGCGCCGCGAGCCTGGTGCTCGCCGTCTACGCGCTCGGCTCGTGTCTGGCGGGTGTCGGCTTCGGGCTGTTGCACTTCAAGGGGGCTCCCGCACGCCGCTGGCTGCTGGGGGTCTGCGCGATGGCCGTGAGTATGATCCCGCTTCAACTGGTCGGGAATCTTCCGTTTCTGGCCGCGGCGCTCTTCGTCGCGGGTCTGTCCATCGCGCCGACGATGATCACGACAATGGCCCTCGTCGAACAGCACGTACCACGCGCGAAGCTGACCGAGGGCATGACCTGGGTCAGCACCGGACTCGCCGTCGGTGTGGCGCTCGGCTCCTCCATGGCCGGCTGGGTGATCGACGCCGCGGGCTCGCGCGCGGGGTACGTGGTCCCGGGGGTGTCCGGGGCGGTCGCGGTGGTGGTGGGATTCCTGGGGTATCGCCGGCTGCAACGGCCGGTTCCGCGACGGGGAGGGACCCATGAGCACGGGAACGGGCAGGGGCACGGGAGCGGGAACGGCAGCGATCGGCTCGAAAAGGCCGACGACGTGGCGTAACTGGGCGGGCACGGTCACCACGCGGCCCGCTCGCGAGGCGACGCCCGCCTCGGTCGACGAGCTCGTCGCCGCGATCCGCGGGGCCCGTGAGGACGGCCTGAAGGTCAAGCCCGTCGGCACCGGCCACTCCTTCACGGCCGCCGCCGCGACCGACGGCCTCCTGGTGCGGCCGGACCTCCTCACCGGCATCCGGGACATCGACCGCGCGGCCGGGACCGTCACCGTGGAGGCGGGCACGCCCCTCAAGCGCCTGAACGCCGCGCTCGCCCGCGAGGGCCTGTCGCTGACGAACATGGGCGACATAATGGAGCAGACGGTGTCCGGCGCCGTCAGCACCGGGACGCACGGCACGGGCCGCGACTCGGCCTCGATCGCCGCCCAGATCACCGCACTTGAGCTGGTCACCGCCGACGGCCGGGTCCTGACCTGCTCCAAGGACGAGCACCCGGACGTGTTCGCCGCCGCCCGCGTCGGGATCGGCGCGCTCGGCGTCATCAGCGCGATCACGTTCTCCGTAGAGCCCATTTTCTTCCTCAGGGCCCGCGAGGAACCGATGACCTTCGACCAGGTCACCGGCGAGTTCGACCAACTCGTCACCGAGAACGAGCACTTCGAGTTCTACTGGTTCCCCCACACGGGCAACTGCAACACCAAGCGCAACAACCGCAGCGTCGGCCCAGCCTCTCCCCCGAGCGCGATCAGTGCCTTCGTAGAGGACGAACTGCTCTCCAACGGCCTCTTCCAGGTCGCCAATTCGCTCGGCAGGGCACTGCCCGCCACCATCCCCACCATCGCGAAGCTCTCCAGCAAGGCCCTGTCGGCCCGCACCTACACCGACATCCCCTACAAGGTCTTCACCAGCCCGCGCCGGGTGCGCTTCGTCGAGATGGAGTACGCCGTCCCGCGCGCGGCCCTGGTCGAGACGCTGCGCGAGCTGAAGTCGATGATCGAGCAGTCACCGCTGCGCGTCAGCTTCCCCGTCGAGGTCCGCACCGCCCCCGCCGACGACATCACGCTCTCGACGGCCTCGGGCCGCGAGAGCGCGTACATCGCCGTCCATCTCTACAAGGGCACGCCCATGCGCCGGTACTTCGGCGCCGCGGAGCAGATCTTCACCGCCCACGAAGGACGGCCCCACTGGGGCAAGCTCCACACCCGCGACGCCGCGTACCTGGCCAAGGCCTATCCGCGCTTCGGCGAGTTCACCGCCCTGCGCGACCGGCTCGACCCCGACCGCCTGTTCGCCAACCCCTACCTGCGGCGGGTCCTCGGCGACTGACGCGGCCCGCCCCAGGGGTCACTGCTCCGGCGCCTGCTGCTGCTCCTGGCCGTCGCCGCTCCCGTTGCCGGTGCCTGTGCCGCCGCCGTTCGACGGGGTCGGAGTGGGCGTCGGGGTCGGCGTGGGGGTGGGCTTCGGGTCGGGCTTCGAACTGTCGCCTGAGCCGTCACCCTTGTCCGTGCCGTTGCCGGTGCCCTCGTCGCCCTTGTCCGTGCCGGAGCCGTTCCCGGAGCCGGAGCCCGAGCCGGTGCCGTCACCGGGCGAGGGCTTGCCCGACGGGTCCTTGGACGGGTCGTCGCCCTCCTGCGAACCGTCGTCCGATCCGGACGTGCCGTCGTCCGACTGCTGTCCGGGGTCGTCGGTGGACGGCTGGTCGTCCTTCTTCGACGAGGAACCGCTGTTGGAGAAAGCGTCCCGGAGGGTGGTGCTCTTGTCGTCGCCGCTGAAGCTCGTCCCGCTCACCAGCTCGTACGTGGTGATCCCGGCGAGCGAGACCCCGAAGACCAGGGCGGCGGCCACCAACGGCCGCTTCCAGCTGCGCACGCGCGTGCGGTGCGTGGTCCCTTCGGAGAACTCGTCCGAGGGGAGCGGGGGGTCGGCCGGGGCGGGGCCGCTGGGGGGCACGGGGCCTACGGGTCCGGCGGGCCCGGCATGGCCGTTGGGTCCGGCTTGGCGCAGGACGCGGGTCTGCTGGTCGTACGGCAGGAGCTGGGTGGCGTCCGCGGTGCCGAGCAGTTGGGTCCGCTCGGGGTCGGTTCCGGCCACGGGGAGCGCTGTCGTGGGGTCGGCGGGGTCGACTGCCGGGAGCGCGGCGGTGGGGTCGGCCGGGTGGACCGCCGGGAGTGCCGTCGTCGGGTCGGCGTCCGGGACGGCCCTCCCCCACGTCGTGGTGACCGGGCCGCCGCCCGCGTGGGCCCGCGCCTGGAACGTCTCCGGCACCGGCGTGGCCTGCGTCACCGGGACCTGCTGGGCCTTGGGCTTGGCCTGCACCGCCACGTCGCGTATCTGCTCGCCCGTACGCGAGAAGAAGTGCTGGAAGACCGTACCTCCGCAGGTGGCGATGCCACTCACCACACCGGCGCCGAGGATCGTTCCGTAGACGCCGAAGGAGGAGGCGAGCTTGGCGGCCACGACGGCCGCCACGGCACTCCCCGCCACCTGCGGCACACTCAGCTCGAACCGCTTCTTCTCCGACTCACCCTCCGTCGTGTCCGTCGACTCCCCGCCGGTTTCCGGCTTTTCACGCATCTGCGGACCTTGCCTGCCCTTCTCGACTTCACGCATGATTTACGCATTCACGTATGAGCTACGCGAGGTACATGAGAAAGGGACGTACACCCGAAGCAGATAGTTCCGTTTTTGGCTTTTTCGTGAAGAGCGCCACGCGCGCGCGGGGGACTCACGGCATCGGCTGACGCCAACTCCCTTCCCCCATGAGAAGTTCGGCGGCGTGCCGGTCCACCCGGGTGGCCCGAATGGAGTAGTGTTGCGAGCCCTGGGTCCGGTCTCCAACCAGGGTGCCCGGGGCCAGCCAGGACCGCCGGGAGGGGGATCGCTGCACAGGGTGATCGAGTTGGTCACTTAGCGTTGCGAATCGGTAACCGTGCCATAACGGCGATCCAGGGCCCATGCCCGACACGCCGGGCAACTCGGCAAGGTTGTGGCAGGCTGCACCCGGGCAGGCCACACTCGACTAGCGGAAGCAGCGACGCACGTGACGTCGGCAGGCACCACCCGGGAGGTCCCCATGCCCGAACTGCGTGTCGTGGCCGTCAGCAACGACGGCACACGGCTGGTGCTGAAAGCTGCGGACAGCACGGAGTACACGCTTCCGATCGACGAACGGCTGCGCGCCGCCGTGCGCGGCGACCGGCCGCGGCTCGGACAGATCGAGATCGAGGTGGAGAGCCACCTCCGCCCCCGCGACATCCAGGCCCGTATACGTGCCGGTGCCAGTGCGGAAGAGGTCGCCTCGCTCGCCGGGATCCCCGTCGACCGCGTCCGCCGCTTCGAGGGCCCCGTGCTCGCCGAGCGCGCCTTCATGGCCGAGCGGGCCCGGAAGACCCCCGTGCGCCGTCCCGGCGAGAACACCGGACCCCAGCTCGGCGAGGCCGTCCAGGAGCGGCTGCTGCTGCGCGGCGCCGACAAGGAGACCGTCCAGTGGGACTCCTGGCGCCGCGACGACGGCACCTGGGAGGTCCTGCTCGTCTACCGCGTCGCGACCGAGCCGCACTCCGCCAGCTGGACGTACGACCCGCCCCGGCGGCTCGTCCAGGCCGTCGACGACGAGGCCCGCGCCCTGATCGGCGAGACCGACGACATCGCGGCGCCCGAGCCCAGCTTCCCGTTCGTGCCGCGCATCGCCCGGCTCCCCCGGGACCGGCCGCTCGACCGCGCCCTGGAGCGCCCGGGCGCACCCGAGGCCGAGCAGGAGCCGGCCGCGCCCGCCGCCGTCGCCGAGCAGGAACGCGACTCGCTCACCAGCCTCCTGGAGGCCGTGCCGAGCTTCCGCGGCGACATGGTCGTCCCCGAGCGTCCCGCCGCGGCACCCGCCGAACTGCCGTCCGCACCGGAGGAGCCCGAGCAGGAGCCGGAGGCCGAGGAGCCGCCCGCGACCGCCGCGTCGGCCGGTTCCGCGTACGCGGACGTCCTGATGCCGCGCGCCGTGGCCAGCCACCGCGACCGCCTCGTCGGCTCCACGGACCGCCAGGCCGAGGCCGACGGCGTCCGCCCCGGCCGCCGTGCCGCCGTGCCGAGCTGGGACGAGATCGTGTTCGGCACCCGGCGCAAGAAGCAGGAGTAGCGGCGCCCCGGAGGACCGACCGGCGCGCGGCGCACATGAAAACGGCCGGCGCACGCCGGTCCGGGCGGTCGAGAACGTGGTGAAGGGCCTGTACGCGATATGCGCACAGGCCCTTCACTCGTTCACCACAACCCGCTCCGCGCGGGGCCCGCGCCGACACGAACGTCCGACCTCGCGAGCCGGGGCGGGCCGGGAGGGCGGGCGCTCGGGTCGGCGCGGGCGGGTACGCGGGTCAGCCAGGCCGGGCGCCAGGGCCAGCGAGGGCGGGCACTCCGCTCAGCGATGCCGGACTACTGCGGCTCCGGCCCCGTCGCCACCGGACGCTCCGGGTCCGACGACCACTCCGACCACGAGCCGACGTACAGCGTCGCTGGGATGCCCGCCACCGCCAGGGCGAGGACCTGATGGGCGCCGGAGACGCCAGAGCCGCAGTACACGCCGACCTCGGAAGTCCCGGACGCCCCCAGGGACTTGAAGCGGGCCGCCAGCTCGTCGGCGGGGAGGAAGCGGCCGTCCGCCGCAACGTTCTCCGTGGTGGGCGCCGAGACCGCGCCGGGGATGTGGCCGCCGACGCGGTCGATGGGCTCCACGTCGCCGCGGTAGCGCTCCGCGGCGCGGGCGTCCAGGAGCAGACCCGAGCGAGCCAGGGCGGCCGCGCCGTCCGCGTCCACGCGCCCCACGGACTCCGGGACCGGCGTGAACGTGCCCGCCACCGGCGCGGTCACCTCGCCGGACTCCAGTTCCCCGGTCCACGCGGCGAGCCCGCCGTCCAGGACCCGCACCGACGGATGACCCGTCCAGCGCAGCAGCCACCAGGCGCGCGCGGCGGCCCAGCCCTGCCCGCCGTCGTACACGACGACCGGCCGGTCCGCCGAGACCCCGGCCGCCCGCATGACCGCGCCGAAGTGCTCGACATCCGGAAGCGGATGCCTGCCCCCGGCGCCCGCCGGGCCCGCGAGGTCCGCGTCGAGGTCGACGAAGACCGCCCCGGGAACATGCCCGGCCGCATGCTCGGCCCGCCCGTCGAAGGCCGGCGCACCGGCCGCCTTGGCCGTACTCAATTGCCAACGGATGTCGAGCAGCACTGGCGGATTCTCGCCCGCCAGGTCGCTCGCGAGTTCGGATGCGGAGATGATGGCATTCATGGGCCCCATCCTTGCGCACGGGGTGGCCGCCGCGCTCAGCTCCGGATACCCTGCTCGGCCGGACCACGCCCGGACACGCGGCGTACGGAAACGAGCACGCCGCGTACCGCAGATGGACACAACCCTGCAATCGCGTGTTAACGGATGAGAAATGGCAAATCGGGCATCTCCACGAGGGAGCCCACGAGCGCGGCGCGGCCGGGGCGCGCCGGGCGACAGGTGATGCGAGCATCTGCACGGACGGGCATACGCGCGGCGAAAGCACGCGCGTTCGGACAGCGAATCGAACCGGAATCGAAGCGGAGTGGCTGCGGCCGGGCGACGACGGATGACAGCTAACAGACAACAGATGCCAGAACTCGAACTCTGTTAGTCGTGGTCCGTCGTCGTCGGCCTGTCGAAGTCACGAGGGCCCGAGGAGAGAGTGACGATGACCGAGGCACGGTGGCCGGACGACGGACGCGCCGAGGGCGCGCGGCGCACACCCGGCACGCCCTGCTGGGTGAGCCTGATGGCGCACGACCTGGCTGCGACCCAGGAGTTCTACGCGGCGCTTTTCGGCTGGACCTACGAGCCCGGGCCGCAGCAGCTCGGCCCGTATGTGCGGGCGATGCTCGACGGCTGCGAGGTGGCGGGAATCGGACAACTGCCTGCCGACCGTCATCTGCCCATCGCGTGGACCCCGTATCTGGCGTCGGACGACGTGGGCGAGGTCGCCGAGAGGGTGCGGCACTGCGGCGGCACGGTCGGCGTGGGGCCGCTGGACGCGGGCGAGGCCGGGCGGATGGCGATCGCGTCGGACCCGGCGGGGGCGGTGTTCGGCATCTGGCAGGCGTCGTCGCACGTGGGCACGGCGGTCGCGGGCGTGCCGGGCACGCCGACCTGGAACGAGCTCCTGACGCGGGAGACGGAGGAGGTCGCGAAGTTCTACCAGATGCTGTTCGGCTACATCGAAGAGGCCGACTCCGACGCCGACTTGGACTATCTGACCCTGCGGCTCGACGGCGTCCCGGTGGCGTCGGTGCGCGGTGTCGGGCAGGAGCTGCCGGGCGACCGGGGCGCGCACTGGATGACGTACTTCGAGGCGGCGGACGTGGACGCCTCGGTGCGGCGGGTGGTCGAACTGGGCGGCCATGTCGTCATCCCCGCGCGCGTGGGTCCCTACGGGCGGGTCGCGACGGTGGCCGACCCCGAGGGGGCGGTCTTCACGCTCATCCACTCGGAGCGTCCCGGCGCGGAGTGACCCTCCGGGTGCGGCCCTCCGGGGTGCGCGGGACGGCTCCAGGGCGGCTAGGACCGCTCCAGGGTGTCGACCGGCAGCACGTCGGGGGACAGCGCGCCCGCGCGCGCGGAGGCCGCCGTCATGCGGCGCCGGTAGTGACGGCGGCACAGCACCTCGTAGCCCACCTTGTCGGACGCCTGGTTGACGTCGCCGACGACGACCTGGGCTCCCTCGACGACCATCTGGCCACCGCTGGTGCGGGCGTTGTGGGTGGCGCGGGCGCCGCACCAGCACAGGGCCTCGACCTGGAGGACCTCGACGCGGTCGGCGAGTTCGACCAGACGCTGGGAGCCGGGGAACAGCTTGGAGCGGAAGTCGGTGGTGATGCCGAACGCGAAGACGTCCACGCCCAGATCGTCGACCACGCGCGCGAGCTGGTCGATCTGCTCGGGAGCGAGGAACTGCGCCTCGTCGGCGATCACGTAGTCGGCGCGGGCACCGCGCGAGAGGTGGTCGACGAGGTAGGCGTAGATGTCGAGGTCGTCGGCCACCTCGATGGCCTCCGTGACCAGGCCGAGCCGCGAGGAGAGCTTGCCCTCCCCCGCCCGGTCGTTGCGCGCGAAGATCATGCCCTGCAGGCCGCGTGCCGAGCGGTTGTGCTCGATCTGCAGCGCGAGGGTGCTCTTCCCGCAGTCCATCGTTCCGGAGAAGAACACCAGCTCAGGCATGGGGGGTTGAGCGCCTTTCGGTGGGTGCGCGAGGAAGCGCGCGGGGGCGTGCGAAGTGGGGTGCCGTCGGTGACGTACACGTCAAGAAGCAGCTAGGAGCGTACTTCGAGGAGCGGTACGAGTTGTTCGGCGGGGGTCATCGAGCCGTGGTTGCCGACCATCGCGGACTCCCTGGGCTCCTTCTGGGAGGCGGTGATGAGGACGTCGGCGTGGGCGGCGGCGACGACGTCCCCGATGCGTCCGTGGACGCGTTCGTCGACGCGCGGGCCGAACCAGCCCGCCGCGATCGCCTCCTCCCGGCTCGCCACCCAGAACTGCTCGCCGAGGACCTCGCGCCAGACGGTGAGGACGTCGGCCTCGGCTCCGGGGACTGCGTAGACGTGCCGGGCGCGGCCCTCGCCGCCGAGCAGGGCGACTCCGGCGCGCAGCTCCCAGTCCTCGTCGAAGTCGATGCGGGAGGCCTCGTCGAAGGGGATGTCGAGCATGCCGTGGTCGGCGGTGACGTACAGGGCGCTGCGCGGCGGGAGCTGCTCGGCGAGGCGCTGGACGAGCCGGTCGACGTACATGAGCTGGCCGCGCCAGGCGTCGGAGTCGACGCCGAAGCGGTGGCCCTTGCCGTCGACTTCGGCGTAGTACGTGTAGACCAGGGTCCGGTCGGCGGCGGCGAGCTGCTCGGCCGCGAGGTCCATGCGGTCCTCGCCGGAGAGGCGGCCGCGGAAGGTGCCGCCGCTCAGGGCGACCTTGGTGAGCGGGGTGTGCTCGAAGGTCGGCGAGGACACCTGGGCGGTGTGGATGCCCGCGTCGTGGGCGCGCTGGAAGATCGTCGGGTACGGCTGCCAGGCGTGCGGGTCGGTCCAGGGCTTCCAGCGGAGCTGGTTCATCAGCTCGCCGCTGTCGGGGTTGCGGACCGTGTACCCGGGCAGGCCGTGCGCGCCGGGCGGCAGGCCGGTGCCCACGGAGGCCAGGGAGGTCGCCGTGGTGGCCGGGAAGCCCGCGGTGATGGGGCGGCCGGTGCCGCCGCGCGAGGAGCCGAGCAGCGAGGTCAGGAAGGGGGCTTCGGCGGGGTGGGCGCGCAGCTGCTCCCAGCCGAGGCCGTCGATCAGGAAGACGCAGTTCCGGTCGGCGGGGGCCAGCTCGGGGATGAGCGGGGCGAAGCCGTCCACTTCCTGGTGGGCGACCAGGGTGGGCAGCACGTCGGCGAGCGATCCCGTGCCGTACGCGGGCAGGGGCGCGGAGTCGAGGGCGAGCGGCTGGATGTCGTCCCAGGCGGCGGGCACGGAGCGCCCTCCGCCAGGGGCGGCGGCGGCAGACGGGTGGGACATCAGCGGCCGGTGTCCGTGCCGGCCGCGGTGGCCTCGGAGAGGGCCTGGGCGAAGGCGAGGGTCTGGCGGACGGTGTCGGGGCCGTCGCCCGCCTCGCTGACCCGCAGGCTCAGGTCGTCGGCGGTGGAGCTGCCCGTGTAGCCGTGGTCGGCCTCGCAGTTGGGGTCGCCGCAGGCGGCGGGCTCCAGGTCGATGCGGGAGACGGCGCCCCAGCCGATGGTCAGGACGACCTCGCGGGGCAGCGATCCCGGAACGTACTTCTCCGGGTTGGCGACGACGCGGCTGACGACCACGGACGAGATCCGGCCGATCTTCACGGACTCGGTGGAGGTGGTGGCGTACGGCGTCGGGGACGTGGAGTCGGCCGCCTGCTCGTCGGTGTGGCTGACGATGAAACGGGTGTCCGTGAGGACGAGGACCGTCACATGGCGACGGACCTCGTTCGCGTCGAACGTGGTCTCCTGGTGGACCAGATACGACCCGATGGTCTCGCCGCCGATCGCGGCCTCCACCGCCTCGGCCACGAGGGCCGGGTAGTAGCCGCTGCGCTCGATCGCCGCGCGCAGCCCCTGGGTCGTCGTACCGGTCTTTGCCATGCCGCCCATCCTACGGCCCGGCGCCTGGCCCAAGGTGCCCAGTGGCCGCGCGGGCACCCCCTGTGCGCACTCGTCGGCCACGCGCGCGGGGCGTCGGCGGGGCCACGGGCGCGCGCCGTCAGTACGCGGGCAGGGTGCGCGGGCCCAGGTCGTCGCGGGCAGGGGGCGGGGCGAGGCGGACGGCCGCGCTGAGTACGGAAAGCCCTTCCTGGGCGACGACCACCGGCTCCAGTGAGACGGTGACCACTTCGGGGTGGTCGTCGACGAGCCGCGAGACGCGCATCAGGAGCTCTTCGAGGGCGGGGGTGTCCACGGGGGCCGAGCCGCGCCAGCCGAACAGGAGGGGCGCCGTCCGGATCGACCGGACGAGGGTGCCCGCGTCCCGGTCGGTGACCGGAATCAGTCGGTGGGCGGTGTCGCCGAGCAGCTCGGAGGCCGCTCCGGCGAGCCCGAAGGACAGCACGGCACCGGCGACGGGGTCGTGGCCCGCGCGCACGACGGTGTCCACGCCGCGGGCCACCATGGCCTGGACGACGGGGCGCAGCTCGGCGGGCCTGCCGAGGGTGTGGGTCAGCTCCCGGTAGGCGCGCCGCAGTTGTTCCTCGTCGGCGAGGTCGAGGCGGACGCCGCCGAGGTCGGGGCGGTGACGCAGGTGGGGCGCGGTGGTCTTGAGGGCGACGGGGTAGCCCGCCTCGCGCGCGGCCCGGACGGCGGTGTCGGCGTCGGGGGCGGGCAGGGCCCTGCGCACACCGATGCCGTACCGCGCGAGCAGGTCGTGGGCGTCGTCGGCGTCGAGGGTGATGCCACGGACGTCGTCGGCCTTGGCCAGGAGGCGCTCGATCAGTTCGCCCGCGCCCTGTTCGTCGATGTCGTCGTACTCGGGCACCTTGCCGGGCTCGGCGATGTCCCGCCGCCACTGGGCGTACTTGACGGCCTCGGCGAGGGCACGGACGGCGCGTTCGGCCGCGGGGTAGGCGGGGATGCGGTGGTGGGGCGGGGGGTCGGCCGGGGGGGTGGGGTTCGGGGGGTCGGCCGGGGGTGGAGGCGGGCCGGGGGCGGCTTGCGGGCGCGGGCGGTCGGACGGGCGGGGCGGGACTGCCTGGTCCCCCTGGTCCCCCTGGTCCCCCTGGTCCCCCTGGTCCACGATCGCCGCCGCCCGCGGCCCCGTGCTCGCCGCGGCGGACAGGGCCTTGGCCAGGCCGCCCAGCTCCACGTGGACGACCGTGACCGGCTTCGTGGGGCAGCTCGCGGCGGCGGCGCGCAGGGCCGCCGCCAGGGACTTGTCCTCGCCCTGGCGGGTGGACTCGCCGAGGGACGGGATGACGGTGACGACGACCGCGTCACAGCCCTCGTCGGCCAGCGCGGCCGCGAGCGCGGTGCGGAAGTCGTCCGGGGACGCGGCGGTCGTCAGGTCGAGGGGGGGCAGCGGCCGCAGGCCTTCGGCGACGCAGGCGTCGTACGTGAGCAGGCCGAGCGACTCGGAGTTGCCGAGGATGGCGACGCGGGGTCCGGCGGGCAGCGGCTGCCCCGAGAGGAGCAGTCCGGCGTCGACGAGTTCGGTGACGGTGTCCACGCGGATCACCCCGGCCTGCCGGAGCAGCGCCGACACGGTGGCGTGCGGGAGGCGGGTGGCGGCGCCCGCGTGGCCGGTCGGCGCGATGCCGCTGTGCCGGGCGCCCTGGACGACGACGAGGGGCTTCACGGCGGCGGTGCGGCGGGCGAGGCGGGTGAACTTCCGGGGGTTGCCGATCGATTCGAGGTACATCAGGGCGACGTCGGTGTCCGGGTCGTCGTACCAGTACTGGAGTACGTCGTTGCCGGAGACGTCCGCGCGGTTGCCGGTGCTCACACACGTGGACAGGCCCCACAGGCCCGAGCCGCGGCGGTGCAGCCGGGACAGGAGGGCGATGCCGATGGCGCCCGACTGGGTGAACAGGCCGAGGCGTCCGGCGGGCGGCAGCTCGGGCGCCAGGGAGGCGTTGAGGCGGGTCTCCGGAGAGGTGTTGATGACTCCGAAGGCGTTGGGTCCGATGATGCGCATCCCGTAGGAGCGTGCTTGGCGGACGAGTTCACGCTGCCGTTCGCGTCCTTCGGGGCCGCTCTCGGCGTATCCGGCGGAGATGACGACGAGCCCCTGGACGCCGTGTTCGCCGCAGTCGGCGACGGCCTCGGGGACGCGTTCGGCGGGGACGGCGACGACGGCCAGGTCGACGGGTTCGGCGATGTCGCGCACGGAGCGGTGGGCGGGCACACCGTCGATGTCGGTGGCCCCTTCGGGGAGGGCGCTGTTCACGGCGTACAGACGGCCGGTGAAACCCGCGCCCAGGACGTTGCGCAGAACGCCCCGGCCGACGCCGTCCGGGGCGCGGCCCACTCCGATGACGGCGACGGATCCGGGCGCGAGGAGGCGCTGCACGGAGCGCGCCTCGGCACGCTGTTCACGGGCGCGCTGGACGGCGAGGGAGCGGTCGGTGGGCTCCAGGTCGAGTTCCAGGCGTACGACGCCGTCCTCGAAGCTGCGCTGCTGCTGATAGCCGGCGTCCGTGAAGACCTTGACCATCTTGGTGTTGGCGGGCAGGACCTCGGCGGCGAAGCGGCGGATGTCGCGCTCGCGGGCGACGGCCGCGATGTGTTCGAGGAGCGCGGAGGCGACGCCGCGGCCCTGGTGGGCGTCCTGGACGAGGAAGGCGACCTCGGCCTCGTCGGCGGGCGCGGAGGCGGGGCGGCCCTGGGCGTCGATGCGGTCGAAGCGGACGGTCGCGATGAACTCGCCGCCCACGGTGGCCGCGAGTCCCACCCGGTCCACCTGGTCGTGATGGGTGAAGCGGTGCACGTCCTTGGCGGACAGGCGGGGGTACGGCGCGAAGAAGCGGTAGTACTTCGACTCGTCGGAGACCTGCTCGAAGAAGCTGACCAGGCGGTCGGCGTCTTCGGCGGTGATGGGCCTGATCCGGGCCGTGCCCCCGTCCCGCAGCACCACGTCGGCCTCCCAGTGGGAGGGGTAGGGGTGCCGGTCCGGCGGGGTCTGCATGGGGCCAGGGTACGGGTCGCGCGGCCGCCCGGGCCGGGGCAGTGTAGGAGTGGTCGAAGGGCGGCCGGGTAGGGGCCGTACGTCCGTGGTGCGAGGTGACGGGCGTCCGGCGGGAGCATTCAGGTCGGCATGAGATAGTGGTCTAGACAAGTGTGAGACACCTGGAAGGGCAGCAACACATGGCTGAGCGCCGCGTCAACGTCGGCTGGGCCGAGGGCCTCCACGCCCGGCCCGCCTCCATCTTCGTCCGCGCGGCCACGGCCGCCGGCGTCCCCGTGACGATCGCCAAGGCCGGCGGCAACCCGGTCAACGCCGCCTCCATGCTCGGGGTGCTCGGTCTGGGTGCGCAGGGCGGCGAGGAGATCGTGCTCGCTTCGGACGCCGAGGGTGCGGATGCCGCTCTCGACCGCCTGGCGAAGCTGGTCGCCGAGGGGCTCGAGGAGCTTCCCGAGACCGTCTAGTACGCCTGGCGCTCTGTACGCAGAGAACGCCGCCCGGCACTACGCGAGAGGTCCGTCCTGAATCCAGGGCGGACCTTTTGCGTATCCGGCACATCTCATGACGTATATGAGGCCGCACGCCGCTGATTATTCGGCCGCGCATCCCACGCGCATTTCGACGCATATCTGAAGTCGAAAAATCGAAATACGGACAGCGGAAATGCCACCCGGGAACACGTCTCTCTTTGTATACGGCGTCGCCGTTAATTCCGGACGCTCACCGTGTTGACGGCATGTTGCGAAGCCCTCACACGCCCTCCGCGCTGGCCGGTCCGGGGCCGGTGGGCCGCGGTGGCCCGTTCGGCGTGCAGCACGGTCAGCGCACGGGCCCGCTCCGCGTCGCCGCGGGCCACGGCGTCGACGACGGCGGCGCGCTCGGCCCAGGTCTGCGCGGGGGCGGCCTGGGGCTCCGTGACGTACATCCAGGCGATCTTGTGGCGGAGCTGGGTGAGCAGGGTGATCAGGCCGGGGCTCGATGAGGCCTGCGTGAGCGTCTCGTGGAACCAGCCGTCGAGCGAGCGGAGGTCCTCGGTGCCGCCGCGCCGGGAGCGCTCCTTGCCGAGCCGGACGAGCCCGCGCAGGACCTTCAGATGGGCGTCTGTGCGGCGCTGGGCGGCCCTGGCGGCCGCCAGGGGCTCCAGGAGCGCGCGGATCTCCAGGAGGTCGGCGGCGTCCTGCTCGGTGGGCTCAGCGACACAGGCGCCCGCGTGCCTGCGGGTGACGACGAAGCCCTCGGCCTCCAGCGTGCGCAGGGCCTCGCGCACGGGGACGCGGGAGACGCCGTAGCGGCGGGCGAGCAGTTCCTCGGTGAGGCGCGTGCCGCGCTCGTAGACACCGGAGACGATGTCGTCCCGGATGGCCGTGCATACCGAGTGCGCGGGAATGCGCATGACGGACCTCCGCTTTAATGCCCGCGAAACGCGTCGGTCGGCGCGTCGGCCGACGCGTCGAATGGCGCTCGTTCAACGACTCCATGGACCCTGCCGCCATGAACTCTATTGCAGAAGGCAGGATTTTCCGACGGGAGACCGGAATCCATGGATATCTTTTGGCCAAAGGGGCGTGCATACGCATGAAAGCCCCGGCTCGGGTGAGCCGGGGCTTTCATGCGTCAGGGAGGGTCCCGACATCAGGATCCGGACGTTGACGCCGGGATGAAGTCGGGATGCGGACGTCTGCGTCGGGAATCAGACGTTGACGCCGTGCGAGCGGAGGTACGCCACGGGGTCGATGTCGGAGCCGTAGTCCGCGCCGGTGCGGGCCTCGAAGTGCAGGTGCGGGCCGCTGGAGTTGCCGGTCGAGCCGGAGAGGCCGATCTGCTGGCCCGGGGTGACCGTCTGGCCGACCGTGACGCTGAGGGACGACATGTGGCCGTACTGCGTGTACGTGCCGTCGTTGTGGCGGATCACGACGTTGTTGCCGTAGGCGCCGCCCCAGCCGGCCTCGACGACGGTGCCCGCGGCGACCGCCTGGACCTGGGTGCCGGACGCGGCGTGGAAGTCGACACCGGTGTGGCTGCCGGAGGACCACATGGCGCCGCCGGTCTTGTAGCCGGTGGAGACGTAGCTGCCGTCGATCGGCGAGACGTAGGAGCCCAGGCGCTTGCGCTCGGCCTCGCGGGCGGCGCGCTCCTTGGCCTCGCGCTCCTTCTGGGCCTTCACCTTCGCGGCGGCCTCGGCCTTCCGCTTGGCCTCGGCGGCCTTGCGCTTGGCCTCAGCGGCCTGGGCCCGGGCCTCGGCCTCGGCCTTCTTCTGGGCCTCCGCCTCGGCGGCGGCGTGCTTCTGCGCGGCGGCCTGGGCGTCGATCTCGCCGGCCAGGGAGTCGCCGACGGAGATGGACTGGGTGAGGCCGGTGTGCGCGTACTCCGCGGAGCTGCCTTCGGCGGCGAGGGCCGGCGCGGCCAGGCCCGAGATGACTCCGGTGGTGGTGAGCGCGGCGACGCCCGCGGCGCTTGCGGTCGTGCGCGAGATGCGGCTCGGACGGCGGTGCTTGCCGGTCGGGCGGGTGAACGCCATGAAGCGGCTGATCCTTTCCTTCCTTCTCGCCTACCGGGTTAGCTGACGGGTTCGGAGCAGGAAGGTCTCCTACGGGCTCCTCGCCTCGCGGCAAGGGGTCCGATTCACCCCAGGGGACGTGTGGGTCCCCGGCTCCCCTGGCTCGCGCCGTACGGGGACTCGGCGATGGCTGTCCGGTGCCGCGGACGCGGCGTACTGCCTGACGGACAGCCGGACCGACGCTAAACGCCTCATCTTTCAATCGACAAACGAATCAGGCCTTTTGTAGCGCACGCCACAGGCCAGACGAGCAACCTCCATGTCAATTCGGACATATGGCGGCATGCAGGGACCCCAGCGGCTTCCTGAGCCACTGGGGTCCCTGTTCTCACGAGGCGTTGATACCGCTATGTCCAGCTTTACGGCAGCGGCGGCCTCGATCCGTCCCGTCCGGCAATCAGCCGGTGACCACCGTCACTTCACCGATACCGAGCGCCTTCACGGGCTCCTCGATCTGCGCGGCGTCGCCCACGAGGACCGTCACCAGACGGTCGTCCGGGAAGGCGCTCACGACGGCCGCGGTGGCCTCCACGGTGCCCGTCTGCGCCAACTGGCGGTACAGCTGCGCCTGGAAGTCGTCCGGCAGGTGCTGCTCGACCTGGTCGGCGAGGGTGGCGGCGACGGCCGCCGCCGTCTCGTACTTCAACGGGGCGACGCCGACCAGGTTCTGCACGGCGACATCGCGCTCGGGGTCCGTCAGGCCCTCCGCGGCGAGCGTGCGCAGAACCTTCCAGAGGTCGTCCAGGGCCGGGCCCGTGTTGGGGGTGTCCACGGAGCCGCTGATGGCGAGCATCGCGGCGCCCGTCCCGTCCGGGGCGGAGCGAAGGACCTGGGCGAAGGCGCGCACTCCGTAGGTGTAGCCCTTCTCCTCGCGCAGGACGCGGTCCAGGCGCGAGGTGAGGGTGCCGCCCAGGCAGTACGTGCCGAGGACCTGCGCGGACCACACGCGGTCGTGCCGGTCCGGGCCGACGCGGCCGATGAGCAGCTGCGTCTGGACGGCACCGGGGCGGTCCACGATGACGACGCGGCCGCGGTCGTCGGCGGTCACCGGGGGCACCGGGCGCGGCTCGGCCGCCCCGCCGGTCCAGGCGCCGAGGGTGTCGGCGAGGACGGCGTCCAGGTCGATGCCGGTGAGGTCGCCGACCACGACGGCGGTGGCCGTGGCGGGGCGGACGTGCCTTTCGTAGAAGGCGCGGACGGCCGCCGAGTCGATGGCGGAGACCGTCTCCTCCGTGCCCTGGCGCGGGCGCGACATGCGCGAGGACGCCGGGAAGAGCTCCTTGGAGAGCTCCTTGGCGGCGCGGCGCGCCGGGTTGGCGGCCTCGTGCGGGATCTCGTCCAGGCGGTTGCGGACCAGGCGCTCGACCTCGCTGTCGGCGAACGCGGGCGCGCGCAGGGCGTCGGCGAGCAGGCCGAGGGCCTTGGGCAGGCGGGAGACGGGCACTTCCAGGGAGACCCGGACGCCGGGGTGGTCCGCGTGCGCGTCGAGCGTGGCGCCGCAGCGGTCGAGCTCGGCGGCGAACTCCTCCGCGGAGTGCTTGTCGGTGCCTTCGGAGAAGGCCCTCGCCATGATCGTGGCGACGCCGTCCAGGCCCTTGGGCTCGGCGTCCAGGGGGGCGTCGAGGTGGATCTCCACGGCGACGAGCTGCTGGCCGGGGCGGTCGCAGCGCAGCACCGTGAGGCCGTTGCCGAGCGCGCCGCGCTCGGGGGCCGGGAAGGCCCAGGGCCGGGCGGTGCCCGCCTGGGGCTGCGGGTGGAACTGCATCGTTGCGGCCTCGGTCACTTCGCCGCCTCCTCGTCTTCCTCGTCGGTGTCGGCGGCGTCGTCCGCGTCCACGGGGCCGGTGGGTTCGTACACCAGCACCGCGCGGTTGTCGGGGCGCAGGCGGGCCTTGGCGACCTCCTGGACCTCTTCGGCGGTGATGTCGAGGACGCGCTGGACGGCGGTGAGGGCGAGCTGGGGGTCACCGAACAGGACCGCGTACCGGCACAGTTCGTCCGCGCGGCCCGCGACCGTGCCGAGCCGGTCCAGCCACTCGCGCTCCAACTGGGCCTGGGCGCGCTCCATCTCCTCCGGGGTGGGGCCCTCCGCGGCGAACCGGGCCAGCTCCTCGTCGACGGCGGCCTCGATGACGGGGACCTCCACGTCGCCGGACGTCTTCACGTCGAGCCAGCCGAGGGAGGGCGCGCCGGCGAGGCGCAGCAGGCCGAACCCGGCGGTGACGGCGGTGCGGTCACGGCGCACGAGGCGGTTGTAGAGGCGCGAGGACTCGCCGCTGCCGAGGACCGTGAGCGCCAGGTCGGCCGCGTCGCTCGCGCGCGTGCCGTCCTCCGGGAGGCGGTAGGCGGCCATGAGGGCGCGCGCGGGGACCTCCTCCTCGACGACCTCGCGCAGTTCCTTGCCGATGCGCTCGGGCAGCGAGCCGTCGCGCGGGGGCTGCTTGCCGTCGTGCGAGGGGATGGAGCCGAAGTACTTCTCGACCCAGGCGAGCGTCTCGTCGGGGTCGATGTCCCCGACGACCGAGAGGACCGCGTTGTTGGGCGCGTAGTACGTACGGAAGAACTCGCGCGCGTCCTCGAGGGTGGCCGCGTCCAGGTCGGCCATGGAGCCGATGGGCGTGTGGTGGTACGGGTGGCCCTCGGGGTAGGACAGGGCGGTCAGCTTCTCGAAGGCCGTGCCGTAGGGAACGTTGTCGTAGCGCTGGCGGCGTTCGTTCTTGACGACGTCCCGCTGGTTCTCCATCGACTCCTCGTCGAGCGCCGACAGGAGCGAGCCCATGCGGTCGGCCTCCAGCCAGAGGGCGAGCTCCAGCTGGTGGGTCGGCATCGTCTCGAAGTAGTTGGTGCGCTCGAAGCTGGTGGTGCCGTTGAGCGAGCCGCCGGCGCCCTGCACCAGCTCGAAGTGACCGTTGCCGTGCACCTGCTTCGAACCCTGGAACATCAGGTGCTCGAAGAGGTGAGCCAGGCCCGTACGGCCCTTGACCTCGTGGCGGGAGCCGACGTCGTACCAGAGGCAGACCGCGGCGACCGGGGTCAGGTGGTCCTCGGAGAGCACCACGCGCAGGCCGTTGGCCAGCCGGTGCTCGGTCGCTGTCAGGCCGCCGGAGCCGGCCTCGGCTGTGGCCGTGTGACCCATGGGCATGTACGTCCCTTCGATCGCGAAATCCTCGATAAGTGCTGTCAAGTCCTGCCACTGTAAGCAAGGCCTCGGACCCCTGGCGAAGTTCCCGCTCCGCCCTCGGCGTAGTCGGGTTTCGCCCTCGGCGTGATCCGTCGCGGGTGCGGGTGCCGTCCGGCCGGGCGGGTGAGCGGCGGTGGCGGTGGGGTGGGTGGGGCGCGCGGGCGGTGTGGGTGCGCCGTGAGGGCGGTGCGGGCGCGGTGTGCGGACGGTGCGGGTGCGCCGTGGGGTCGGTGCGGACGGGGTCGGTACGGGTGCGGCGCGCGGTTGACGCCCGCTCGGGGCCCGCCCACCACCGGGTCGTGGTCGGCGTTGTCAGTGGGACAGTCCACAATGGTCGGCGTCAGATCCCGCACTTGTTGGTGAAGGAGCCGCAGCAGCGATGGCCCGCCGCAGCACGAAGACCCCGCCGCCCGACGACTCGTTCGAGGAGAAGATCCTCGACATCGACGTCGTCGACGAGATGCAGGGCTCCTTCCTCGAGTACGCCTACTCCGTCATCTACTCCCGCGCCCTGCCCGACGCCCGGGACGGCCTGAAGCCGGTGCACCGCCGCATCGTCTACCAGATGAACGAGATGGGCCTGCGCCCCGAGCGCGGCTATGTGAAGTGCGCCCGCGTCGTCGGCGAGGTCATGGGCAAGCTGCACCCCCACGGCGACGCGTCGATCTACGACGCCCTGGTGCGCATGGCGCAGCCGTTCTCCATGCGCCTCCCGCTGGTCGACGGCCACGGCAACTTCGGCTCCCTGGGCAACGACGACCCGCCCGCGGCGATGCGGTACACCGAATGCCGCATGGCCGACGCGACGTCCTTGATGACGGAGTCCATCGACGAGAACACGGTCGACTTCGAGCCGAACTACGACGGCCAGGAGCAGGAGCCGGTCGCGCTCCCCGCGGCGTATCCGAACCTCCTGGTGAACGGTTCCTCCGGCATCGCCGTCGGCATGGCGACGAACATGCCGCCGCACAACCTGGGCGAGGTCATCGCCGCGGCCCGGCACCTGATCAAGCACCCGGGCGCCGACCTCGACACGCTGATGCGGTTCATCCCGGGCCCCGACCTGCCCACGGGCGGCCGTATCGTCGGCCTGTCGGGCATCAAGGACGCGTACGAATCGGGGCGCGGCACCTTCAAGATGCGCGCCACGGTCGCCGTGGAGTCGGTGACCGCGCGCCGCAAGGGCCTGGTCGTCACGGAACTGCCCTTCTCCGTGGGCCCCGAGAAGGTCATCTCCAAGATCAAGGACCTGGTCGGCTCGAAGAAGCTGCAGGGCATCGCCGACGTCAAGGACCTCACCGACCGTCAGCACGGCCTGCGCCTGGTCATCGAGATCAAGAACGGCTTCGTCCCGGAGGCCGTCCTGGAGCAGCTGTACAAACTGACGCCGATGGAGGAGTCCTTCGGCATCAACAACGTCGCCCTGGTGGACGGCCAGCCACTCACGCTCGGCCTCAAGGAGCTCCTCGAGGTCTATCTCGACCACCGCTTCAACGTCGTGCGGCGCCGCAGCGAGTTCCGCCGCGGCAAGAAGCAGGCCCGGCTGCACCTGGTGGAGGGCCTGCTCGTCGCCCTCCTGGACATCGACGAGGTCATCCGCCTCATCCGCTCCAGCGAGAACTCCGCGCAGGCCAAGGAGCGCCTGATGGAGCACTTCTCGCTGAGCGAGGTCCAGACGCAGTACATCCTGGACACGCCGCTGCGCCGCCTCACCAAGTACGACCGCATCGAGCTGGAGTCCGAGCGCGACAAGCTGAAGGCGGAGATCGAGGAGCTGACGCGGATCCTGGAGTCCGACGCGGAGCTGCGCAAGCTGGTCTCCGCCGAACTGGCCGCCGTGGCCAAGAAGTTCGGCACGGACCGGCGCACGGTGCTCCTGGAGTCGGCGGGCGCGCCCGCGGCCGCGGTGCCGCTGCAGGTGGCGGACGACCCGTGCCGGGTGCTCCTGTCGTCGACGGGCCTGCTCGCGCGCACGGCCAACGGCGAGCCCTTCGGGGAGAGCGACGGCAAGCGCGTCAAGCACGACGTGATCGTCTCCGCGGTGCCCGCGACGGCGCGCGGCGAAGTGGGCGCGGTGACGTCCGAGGGGCGCCTGCTGCGGCTCTCCGTGGTGGACCTGCCGCAGCTTCCGGACACGGCTTCGGCACCCAACCTCTCCGGAGGGGCACCGGTCGCGGAGCTGCTCTCCCTGGAGGGGGACGAGAAGCTGATCTGCCTGATGACGCTGGACGAGTCCTCACCTGGCCTGGCGCTCGGCACCGAGCAGGGCGTCGTGAAGCGCGTGGTGCCCGACTATCCGTCCAACAAGGACGAGCTGGAGGTCATCACCCTCAAGGACGGCGACCGCATCGTCGGCGCGGCCGAGCTGCGCACGGGCGAGGAGGACCTGGTCTTCATCACGGACGACGCGCAGCTGCTGCGCTATCCGGCGGGGCAGGTCCGCCCGCAGGGCCGTCCTGCGGGCGGCATGGCGGGCATCAAGCTGGCGGACGGCGCGAAGGTCCTGTCCTTCACGGCGGTCGACCCGGCGGCGGACGCCGTGGTGTTCACGGTCGCGGGCTCGCGCGGCACGCTCGACGACTCGGTGCACACGACGGCCAAGGTCACACCGTTCGACCAGTATCCGCGCAAGGGCCGGGCGACGGGTGGCGTGCGCTGCCAGCGGCTTTTGAAGGGCGAGGACTGCCTGAGCTTCGCCTGGGCGGGCCCGACGCCGCCGCGCGCGGCCCAGCGCAACGGCCTTCCGGCGGAGCTGCCGGAGGTCGACCCGCGCCGGGACGGCTCCGGGGTGTCGCTGGCGAAGTCGGTGGCGGCGGTGGCGGGGCCGGCGTAGTCAGTCGTCGGAGCCGGGCTCGTACGAAGGGGGCTCGTACGGACTGGGGTCATCCGGACCGGGCTCGTCCGAGCCCGGCGCGGAGGGCGCGTCCGAGTCCGGCCCCGGGCCCGGCTCCACCTCCGGCTCCTGTACGTAGCGCAGGACGCCCCACATGCCGAACTCATCAGTGTGCGGGGCATCCTCGTCGTTCTCCCGGCACAGCGTCAGCTCCCCGTCCAGGGCCGCGACGTCTATGCCGGAGCCGATGAGGACGAGCTGGGTGAGCCGCTTCTCGCCGGGCTCCCACGGCTCGGGGTAGAAGCGCAGGAAGCGCCCCACGGAGTGCACCGCGTACCGGTTGCGGGCGTCGGCGGCGCCGAAGTCGACGTACCCCTTGATGCGGTACAGCCCCTCGGGCCTGCTGTCGAGGAAGGCCATCAGACGGCGCGGGTTGAGGGGCGCTTCGGAGGTGAAGGCGAGGCTTTCGTAGCCGGCGTGCAGGTGGTGGTGGGCGGGGTCGTCGCACCCGCAGGGAGCGTGGCCGTCGGCGTCGGGCCGGTCGGAGTCGAGCCCCTCCGCGTCGGGCCGGTCGGCCTGTTCGCCATGGTCGTGCAGGTCGTCGAAGGACAGCTGCCCGACGCGTTCCCCCACGGGCTTGCGGTCGAGCAGAAGCGCCACGTCGACGCGCCCGTACGAGGCGGAGACCACGGCCGCGCGGTCGGTGAGGCGGTGCACCTCGGCGAGGACACGCTCCCGCTCGGCGTCACTCACCCGGTCGGCCTTGTTGACGACGACGAGGTCGGCGATGCCCAGGTGCCGGTCGACCTCCGGATGCCGCTGCCTGGTGGCGTCGAACTCGGCGGCGTCGACGACCTCCACGAGACCGCCGTACACGATGTTCGGGTTCTCGCTGGCCAGCACCATCCGCATCAGCTCCTGCGGCTCGGCGAGCCCGCTGGCCTCGATGACGATGACGTCGATAAGAGCGTCCGGGCCGGCGAGCCGCTCCAGGTACTCGTCCAGCTCGCTGGCGTCCACGGCGCAGCACAGGCAGCCGTTGCCGAGCGAGACGGTGGAGTCGCCGAGCGCTCCGGCGACGGCCATGGCGTCGATCTCGATGGACCCGAAATCGTTGACGATCGCGCCGATCCGGCTGCCTCCGCTGCGGTGCAGCAGATGGTTCAGGAGTGTCGTCTTTCCGGAGCCCAAAAAGCCAGTGAGGACGACAACCGGAATCTGCTGCTCACGCACGTGCGGCCCCTCACGTCAACTCTCATCAAGATGGATCAAGTCGCTCAAGACGTGTACACATCGCGGGCGACGAAGCTGTACGACGATTGAAGACCGCTCCAGGATATGTGCGCGTAGACGCGCCGGTTGGTGAACGATTGTTAGCGGCGCTCGCGGGGCACACACTGGGCACGGCGCAGGGAAATGTGGGCACCCTTTCCTTCCGTGCGCCTCCTCTCCGCCTCCCGGCCGATCAGAGCCGCTCGGCACCCTGGGAGACGGCAAGCGCCGCCCATCGCTCGCCGGTCCGCACCCTGTCGCCCCGCACCCGACGACCGGCGGACGGTCGCCTGATTCGGGGGTTGACATGACCACACAGAAACTTGGCACAGGGGGGCTCTGCTCCGTGGCCGGGGCGGGGCTCGCCCTCGCTGCCGGATGCCTCGCGCTCCTGGTCGCTCAGCAGCGCAAATACGCAGAGCTCCGCGTACAGGCGGACCGGGCGGAGCGCGCCGAGTGGCAGCGCGCCATGATGGCCGAGCAGCAGGAACTCCAGCTCTATCTGCTCCGGAAGGCGATCGAGGATCCCGATCTCGCGGCGGTCTACAGCGTCGCGGAAGCAGACTCGCCCACGCAGCGGCGTCAGTTCCTGTTCGCCAACGCGCTCTACACGAACGCGTTGCTCGCCTACCGCAGCGGCGTCGTCACCTGGGAGGAGCTCCACGGCCACCTGCGCTGGATCTGCACCAACCCGGTCTTCCGCCAGTACTGGCACGCCACCCGCCATCAGCGCGCCAGCCTGAAGGACTCCTCGGACGAAGCCCGGGTGGGCCGGATGACGGACACTCTGATCCGCGACTTGGACGAGGCCGACACCGACGAGTTCTGGGTGGTGGGTGAACCCCCGCCCGAATAGGGCCGGTTGGAGCAGCCCGTGTCCGGGGCGGGATAAGGAGCGGCTAACCTGTCCCCGCCCCGTCGTCCGCATCTTGGATGGCGGGCGCTGCGGCGCGTCCGCAACCCGGAGCGACGGCCCTTCTTGCGCCCGAGCCCCTCCTCTCGCACCACCTTCGCATCACCCATCAGACCGACACTCCACTACCGCCCCCTACCCATGACCGTTCACTCCTCAAGGACCGGGATCCACTTGAAGATCGTGCGCCGCATCGGTGCGTCACCACGGGAACGTGGCAGTCTCGCCGGCGACACCTGCCCCGACATCTTCGAACTCAGCAGCGGCGACTTCGCCGTCATCGGGACGGAAGCAACAGCGGCGCTCGACGGCGAGCTTCCCCCTGACGCCGCCCGTGCCCCTCATGAGCGCATCGTGATCGTCAGCCGCGAGACACTCGTCCGTGCGAAGGCCGACATCCCCAACAGCTGATCCCGCTGCGTGGAGTGATGACCGGCGCTCACCGCGCCCTCTCCGTCGAGGTCCTCCGGCCACCCCGTTGAGGCCGCCTCCGGATGACGAACTCCTCCGCTCACCCCACCGACCTTGCGTTCCGTGAGGCCCGGCGCCAGACCGGCACCGGGCCTCACAGCCGTTTCCGGCTCCTGCGGGCCCCAGGCCGACTCAAACCCGGGGCCGACTCAAACCCGGCCCGCCTCAAGCCCGGGGCTGCCTCAGACCCCCGCCCCCTCCGGCGCGGGCACCGGAACCGGCGGGACCGGCCCCGCATACCGCGCCGCAGGCCGGATGATCTTCGAGTCCTCCGCCTGCTCCAGGATGTTGGCGCTCCATCCGACCACTCGCGCCGAGGCGAACGTCGGCGTGAACATCTCGCGCGGCAGCCCGCACAGTTCCATGACCACGCCCGCGTAGAACTCCACGTTCGTGTGGAGTTCGCGGCCCGGCTTGAGCTCCGCGAGGATCGCCTCGACCTGCCGCTCCACCTCGACCGCGAACGCGACCAGGTCCCCGCCGAATCCTTGCGCGATCCCGCGGAGCATCCGGGAACGCGGGTCCTCGGTGCGGTACACCGGGTGCCCGAAGCCCATGATGCGTTCACCCGCGAGGACCCGTTCGCGGATCCACGGGTCGATGCGGTCGGGGGTGCCGATCGCGTCGAGCGTGTCCAGGGCCCGGCTCGGGGCGCCACCGTGCAGGGGCCCCGACAGCGCGCCGACGGCACCCACGAGACAGGCGGCCACATCCGCGCCGGTCGAGGCGATGACCCGGCCCGTGAACGTGGACGCGTTGAATCCATGGTCAATGGTGGAGATCAAGTATTGCTCGACCGCACGGGCCCGGTCGGCGTCCGGCCGTGAACCCGTGAGCATGTAGAGGTAGTTGTCGGCGTACGGGAGGTCGTCACTCGGCTCGACCGGGTCGAGGCCTTGGCCCAGCCGGTACAGCGCGGTGAGCAGCGTCGGCACGACGGCGGACGCGGCGAGCGCGTCGGCGCGCCGCCCGTCACCGTCGATGTCGTACACCGGGCGGAAGCCCTTGGCGGCCCCGAAGAGCGAAAGGGCCGAGCGCAGCCCGGCGAGCGGCCCCGACAGGGCGCTGGCCCGGGCGATGCCGGGCAGGGCCGCCCGCACCTCCTCGGGGAGGTGCCGCAGCTCGGCGGTCTGCTGGGCGAAGGCGGCTCGGTGCGCGGCGTCCGGCAGCGAGCCGTGGAACATCAGGTGCCAGACGTCCTCGAAGCTGCGGGTCTGCGCGAGCTCCACGGCGGAGTACTGGCGGTAGTGATAGAAGCCCTCGCGCCCCCGGACGTCACCGAGTTGGGTCTCGGTGACGACGACACCCGCGAGTCCGCGTGGGACCTCGACGGGAGCGGTGGGGGCGGCGGCGGAGCCATTGATCGGCATGTTGTTCCTCGACTTCCTCCCTGGACTTGATTCGACTGTCCATGCTTGACTGAAGCTCTGTCAATATTGATTGAATCAATATGACGATGCGGATATCGGGACATGGATACGGTGACGCCCATGACGGATCAAGAAGCGGGTCACAGCGCATCCGCGCGCGCAGACCGCCGCCTGAGCACCAAGGAAGCCGCGGAACTCCTCGGCGTGAAGCCGGAGACCGTGTACGCGTACGTGAGCCGCGGCCAGCTCAGCAGCCGCCGCGGCCCCGGCGCACGGGGCAGCACCTTCGACCCCAAGGAGGTCCAGGCACTGGCCCGCAGGAACAGGCGCGAGCCCGCCGCGGCCTCCGGGGCCAACGAACTCTCCGTACGCACCCGCATCACCCTGATCGAGAAGGACCGCTACTACTTCCGCGGCGTGGACGCGGCCGCGCTGGCCCTGCGCCACTCCTACGAAGAGGTCGCCGAGTGGCTGTGGACCGGCGTACTGCGGCCGGGCATCCACTTCACGGCACCCCCGGAGCCGTCCGGCTCGGCACGTCTGGCCGTGCGCGCGCTCCCGGAGCACTGCGGCCCCACGGACCGTCTGCGCGTGGCGGCCATCGCCGCGGGAGCATCCGACCCGCTCCGCTTCGACCTCTCCGAGGAAGCCGTCATCGGCACGGCCCGCACCCTGATCCCGACTCTCGTGGCCGCGCTCCCGCCCCTGCTGCCCACCCACCGGGACGGCGGCCCGCTCGCCGGACGCCTGTGGGGACGCCTCAGCGGCCACAAGCCCGATGACGCGTCCCTGCACGCCCTGGACACCGCGCTCGCGCTGCTCGTGGACCACGACCTGGCGGCGTCCACGCTGGCGGTCCGCGTCGCGGCATCGGCACGCGCCCACCCGTACGCGGCCGTGTCGGCGGGTCTCGGTGTCCTGGAGGGCCCCCTGCACGGCGCGGCCAGCGGCCTCGCCCACCGCATGATCCTGGAGGTCCTCGACCGCGGCACGGCGGCGCCCGTCGTCGCGAACGAGCTGCGCGCGGGCCGCCGCGTCCCCGGCCTCGGCCATCGCGTCTACGAGGGCGAGGACCCCCGCGCACAGGCGCTGCTCGGCCTCCTGGAGACGATGCCGAAGGCCGGCCCGGCGCTGGCGGCGGCCCGTGACGTGATGGCCACCACGGCCCGCCACACCGACCTGCACGCCAATGTCGACCTCCCGCTCGCCGTCCTCACGGCGTCGTCCGGCATGGCCGCGGAGGCGGGGGAGGCCGTCTTCGCCGTGGCGCGCACCGCCGGGTGGATCGCGCACGCCCTGGAGGAGTACGGGGAGCGGCCCATGCGGATGCGTCCCGTGGGGCAGTACGTCGGGACGCGGCCGCCCCAGCCGCTGCCGGAGGCGCAGGGCTTGTCCGGCTCGTCCGAGGTACCCGGCGCGAACGCCGCGCCCGGCTCGCCCAGCAGGTGAAACCGGCTGGTCCGGGCGCGGGTTAGGCTCACCTCCGTGAGTACGTGCGCGACCGCCTCGCGGGATCTGGACGAACCTCTGCCGGGCACCGCGGCCACCGCCAGGACCTGGCTGCTCCTGGAACAGCCCGGCCCCTGGGGCGCCAAGGCGCTCACGTCGAGCCATCTCGATCCGGACGTGGGCCGCGCCCTGGAGCGGGCGGCCGAGTCGACCGGCGTACGGGTCGCGCTCATCCGGCGCCCGGGGCGTCACGCCGACTGCCACACACCCGCGCGGCACCGCGTCTACGTAGCCCACACCGTCCCGGGAAACGCCTGGCTGCGCTCCCATGTGGTGGACGAACCACGGCAGTTGCTGGACCTGGATTTCGCGGCGCTCGGCGCGGGTGACCACGGTGGTTTCGGCACACCGCACACGGGCGAGCCGCTGGCGCTCGTGTGCACGAACGGCAAGCGCGACCGCTGCTGCGCCCTGCTCGGCAGGCCGCTGGCCGCTGAACTGACCGCCTCCGGAGAGGAAGGCGTCTGGGAGATCACTCATCTGGGTGGTCATCGCTTCTCCCCCACGCTCCTCGTCCTGCCGCACGGCTACGCGTACGGCCGTACGGGGGCGCACGCCGTCAAGGAGATCCTGCAGGCGGTGCGTGAGGACCGCGTCGTCACCGAAGGGTGCCGGGGCAGCTCCGCATGGGAGCGCCCCGGCCAGGCCGCGGAGCTGGCGGTGCGCACAGCCGCGCGGGAGGACACGCCGGGAGCGCTCAGCGTCGTGAGCACGACGGGCGGCGCTCCGCGCTGGGAGGTGACGGTCGCCCACACCGACGGCCGGCGCTGGCGGGTCACCGTCGCGCAGGGTGCCTCCTTGCCGCCGCGCCCGGAGAGCTGCGGGGCAGCGCTGGGGTCGCCCGCGCGGATGGACGTGATGGCGGTCCGGGAGATCGTGTAGGGCCGCACGGCCGACGGGCCCCGGGAGATCCACGCCACACTCCCTTCGGAGCAGGGCGCCCCTCGCCGTACCGTTCGTACACATGAGCCCGACTCCCCCTGCCCGACGTCTGCGCCTCGGCCTGCCGCGGCGCGTCTTCTCGCAGGTGCTGCTGATGCAGCTGGCGATCGCCGCCGGGGTCGCCGTGCTCGCCACCGGGCTCTTCCTCGCGCCGCTCAGCGACCAGCTGGACGACCAGGCGATGCGCCGGGCCCTCGCCATCGCGCAGACGACGGCGGCGCAGCCCCGGGTCGCCCAGGACCTGGCCTCCTCGCGCCCCTCGGCCGACGGGCCGGTGCAGGCCGCGGCGGAGCGGATCCGCAAGGCCAGCGGCGCCGAGTACGTCGTGATCATGAACAAGGAGGGTGTGCGCTGGTCGCACACGGACCGCGACGAGGTGGGCAGGGTCGTCTCGACGGACCCCAGCGACGCGCTCGCGGGCCGCGACGTCATGGAGATCGACAACGGCACGCTCGGCCGCTCCGCGCGCGGGAAGGTGCCCTTGCGGGACACGAGCGGCACGATCGTGGGCGCTGTCTCCGTAGGCATCGAGTACGACAGCGTGCGCGCCCGGCTGATCCATACGATCCCGAGCCTGTTCGCGTACGCGGGCGGGGCGCTGGCCGTCGGGGCGCTCGCCGCCTATCTGATCTCGCGCAGGGTGCACCGTCAGACGCGTGACCTCGCGTTCTCCGACATCTCTGCGTTGCTCGCGGAGCGCGAGGCGATGCTGCACGGCATCCGTGAGGGTGTCGTCGCCCTGGACCGCGGCGGCAGGATCCGGCTGCTCAACGACGAGGCACAGCGGCTCCTGGGGCTCGGTACGGAGGCCATCGGGGAGTCCCTGGAGGCGGCGCTCGGCGAGGGCCGCACCACCGATGTCCTGTCGGGTCGCGTCACCGGCACCGATCTGCTGACGGTACGCGGCCAGCGGGTTCTGGTCGCCAACCGCATGCCCACGGACGACGGCGGCGCCGTCGCGACCCTGCGCGACCGCACCGAACTGGAACAGCTCGGCCGGGAACTCGACTCCACACGCGGCCTCATCGACGCCCTGCGCGCCCAGGACCACGAGCACGCCAACCGCATGCACACCCTGCTCGGCCTGCTCGAACTGGAGATGTACGAGGAGGCCGCGGAGTTCGTGGGCGAGGTGGCGGGCGCGCACCGGGTGACCGCCGAGCAGATCACCGAGAAGATCCACGACCCGCTCCTGTCGGCCCTGCTGGTCGGCAAGGCGACCGTCGCCGCGGAGCGCGGCGTGGCACTCGCCGTCTCGGCGGACACCGCTCTGCCCGACCGGCTCGTCGACCCCGGAGGGCTCGTCACGATTGTCGGCAACCTCGTCGACAACGCGCTGGACGCGGCGGCAACCCTGCGGCCCGGGGCCGCGGTCACCGGGCACGCGCGCGTGGAGGTCGCTCTGCGCACCGAGGGACCGGAGGGGCGCACAGTGGTGCTTCGGGTACGCGACTCGGGTCCCGGTGTGCCGGCGGAGCAGCGTGAGTCGGTGTTCACGGAGGGCTGGAGCACCAAGGAGCCGCCTGCGCACGGGAAGCGCGGCATCGGGCTCGCTCTGGTGCGCAGGCTCGCCGAGCGGCAGGGCGGCAGTGTGGCGGTCGGTGCGGCGCCCGGCGGTGGCGCCGAGTTCACGGTCGTACTGCCCGAGGGGCTCGCGGAGCTGCGGCCGGTGGCCGCGGAGGAGGCACGATGATCGAGGTTCTGGTCGTGGACGACGACGTGCGCGTGGCGAACGTCAACGCGGCCTACGTGGAGAAGGTTCCGGGTTTCCGGGTGGCCGGGCGCGCGCACAGCGCCACCGAGGCGCTGCGCCTCGTCGAGGAGCTGCCGGTCGATCTGGTGCTGCTTGATCACTATTTGCCGGACGAGACGGGCCTGGCCGTGGTCCGCTCGCTGCGTGAGCGCGGGCACCCCACCGACGTGATCATGGTGACGGCGGCCCGTGACATCGCCACGGTGCAGGCCGCGATGCGTCATGGCGCGCTGCAGTACCTGGTCAAGCCCTTCTCGTACGCGGGACTTCGCGCCAAGCTCGACGCGTACGCGACGCTGCGCCGCACTCTCGACGGTGGCGGCGAGGCGGAGCAGGCCGAGGTCGACCGCATTTTCGGTGCCCTCTCGGCCACACCGGCGCCGGAGCTGCCCAAGGGGCACTCCCCCACGACCGCGGAGCTGGTCCGCAGGGCGCTGATGGCGGCTGAGGGGCCGATCTCCGCCCAGGAGCTGGCGGAGTGCACCGGGCTGAGCCGCCAGACCGCACAGCGCTATCTGAAGCTCCTGGAGCGCACGGGCCGTGTGCGGCTGAGCCTGAAGTACGGCGACACGGGCCGCCCGGAACACCGCTACGCGTGGTCGTCCTCCTCCTGACCCGCTATGCGGCGCCCGCTCCGGTCAGCGACCGCACCTCTGTCTCCGCGTGCTTGGCCTTGTCCGCCGGGTCCGACGAGGTGACCGTGCCGAACCATCCCGCGAGGAAGCCGAGCGGAATCGACACGAGTCCGGGGTTCTCCAGCGGGAAGTACTGGAAGTCCACACCGGGGAAGAGGGAGTTCGGGCTTCCGGAGACCACGGGCGACAACACCACGAGCACCAGCGAGGGCAGCAGCCCCCCGTAGACGGACCAGACGGCGCCCCGTGTGGTGAACTGCCGCCAGAACAGCGAGTAGAGCAGCACTGGCAGGTTCGCCGACGCCGCGACCGCGAAGGCCAGGCCGACGAGGAACGCGACGTTGAGGTCGCGGGCGACCAGGCCGAGCGCGATCGCGACCGCGCCGATCCCCACCGCCGCGACCCGCGCCACCGCGACCTCGCTGCGCGGCTTGGCGTTCTTGCGCCGCAGCGAGGCATAGAGGTCATGGGCCACGGACGCCGAGGAGGCGAGCGTGATCCCGGCGACCACGGCGAGGATCGTGGCGAACGCGACGGCGGCCACGACCGCGAAAAGAACCGTTCCGCCCGTGGAGTCCGCACCGCCGCCCAGATCGAGCGCGAGCAGCGGAACCGCGGTGTTCCCCGCCGCGTTCGAGCCACGCACCGCGTCGGTCCCGACGATCGCCGCCGCCCCGAAGCCGAGCACGATCGTCATCAGGTAGAAGCTGCCGATGAGACCGATGGACCAGACGACCGAGCGGCGGGCGGCGCGTGCGGTCGGCACCGTGTAGAAGCGCGACAGGATGTGCGGCAGTCCGGCGGTGCCGAGCACCAGCGCTAGGCCGAGGCTGATGAAGTCGAACCGCGAGGTCCAGTCCCCGCCGTACTTCAGCCCGGGCGCCAGGAACTGCGCGCCATGCCCACTGCGGTCGGCGGCCGTCCGCAGCAACTGGTCGAAGTCGCCGTGGAAGCGCATCAGCACGAGCACGGTGAGCGCGATGGCCCCGGCCATCAGCAGGACCGCCTTGACGATCTGGATCCACGTGGTGGCTCGCATCCCTCCCATCGACACATAGATGACCATGAGCGCGCCGACGCCGATCACCGTCCAGGTCTGCGCCGCCTCGCTCGTCCCGCCCAGCAGCAACGCGACCAGTGAGCCCGCCCCCACCATCTGCGCCACCAGATAGAGAACGGACACGGTCACCGAGGAAGTTCCCGCCGCGATCCGCACCGGACGCTCCCGCATCCGCGCCGCCACCACGTCGGCGAGCGTGAACCGCCCGCAGTTGCGCACCAGTTCGGCCACCAGGAACAGCACGACGAGCCAGGCCACCAGGAAGCCCACCGAATAGAGCAGCCCGTCGTAGCCGTAGAGCGCGATCAGCCCGGAGATACCGAGGAACGAGGCCGCCGACATGTAGTCGCCCGCGATGGCAAAACCATTCTCCATGGGCGAGAACAACCGACCGCCCGCGTAGAACTCCTCCGCGGAGCCGTGCCGGTGACGGCTCACATACGTCGTGATCCCCAGCGTGACCGCGACGAACGCCCCGAACAGGACCAGCGCCAGAGTCTGGTGATCCCCCGTCACCGCTCGGCCCCCTGGCGCAGTTCCTGCTCCCGCTTCTGCTCGAACACGGCCCACCGCAGATCGAGCGCCGCCTTGTCCCGCCGCAGTCGGGCATGCCGTGCGTACGCCCACGTCAGCAGGAACGTTGTGGCGAACTGCGCGAGGCCCGCGACCATCGCGACGTTCACCGCTCCGCTGACGGGGCGCGCCATCAGGCCCGGCGCCGCCGTCGCGGTCACGACATACGCCACGTACCAGGTGAAGAAGGCGGCCACGGCGGGGATCACGAACCGTCGATACCGACGGCGCACCTCCTGGAAGGCCGCGCTCGCCTGCACCTCCAGATAGATGTCGGCGGCACTCCGCTCCGGCACGGCGGCCGGCGCCGGTACTGCGGGCGCCGTGGGTGCGCCGGTGCCGTCCAGCTCGCCCCATCCGGAGGCCAGCTCGTCGTACCACGGATCCTTCAGATCACCGGGTCGGACCCGCCCGGCGTCGCGGCCGTCGTGCTTCTCCACCGAACTCTCCTTGTCCGCGGCCTGATCCGGCCGCGTGCCCAAGGATGGGCAGATCGGGAAGATCCGTGACTCTTCTCTCCCTGCTCTTCACCCCATCAGGTGACGGAAGCTCCTCACCCCCGCGTTCCGCCCGGCGGCTGCGCGAGGCCGTGCCGGTAGGCGTAACGCACCGCCTGCGCACGGTCCTTGAGTCCCGCCTTGGCGAAGAGGTTGTTGATGTGGGTCTTCACCGTGGCGGTGGAGACGTGCAGCGCCCGCGCGATCTCCTGGTTCGTCATCCCTTCCGCGATCAGAGCGATCACCTCCGTCTCCCGCAGAGTCAGTCCGTCCGGGGGCTCCGCCGGGCGCGTGGCCTCCACGGGCTCCGAAAGCCGCTCGAGGAGGCGCCGTTGGATCTTCGGCGAGAGCCCCGCGTCCCCCGAGAGCACGTCCTCGACGGCCCGCACGATCTCCTCACCGCCCGCGTCCTTGGTGAGATAGCCCCGCGCCCCGGCCTTGAGCGCCGGGAACAGCGACTCGTCGTCGGCGTACGTCGTGAGCACCACGACCTGCGTGCCCGGATACTGCGACCGGATCCGCCGCGTGGCCTCCGCCCCGTCGCAGCGCGGCATGCGCAGGTCCATCAGGACCACGTCCGGCGAGAGTTCCGCGACGAGCCGCACCGCCTCCTCGCCGTCACCCCCGGCACCGACGACCTCAATGCCCGGCAGCAGTCCCAGCAGCATCACGATCCCCTCGCGCACCACGGTCTGATCGTCGACCACGACCACCCGCGCGGGCGGCCTGCCGACACCACCACCATCGCCCGCGCCCCGCGGAACCACGCCCTCACCACCACTGCCCGTGCCCCGCCGACCGGCGACACCAGCCTCGGGGGACCCGTCGTCCATCGTCATCCCGGCACCTTCAACCGCACCGCGAAGCCTTCCTGTTCCGGACCTGCCTCCAGTGAGCCGCCCAGCAGTTCGGCGCGCTCCCGCATGCCCAGCAGACCGTACCCGGCTCCCGAAGCCGCGAGTTCGCCCGGCGAACCGCCCGAGTCCCGCACGTCCAGCGTCACCTCCCCCTCCCCGTACTCGAGGAGGACCGTCACCTCGGCCCCCCTCGCGTGCTTGCGCACGTTCGTCAACGCCTCCTGAGCCACGCGACGCACCGCCTGGGACGCCTCTGCCGTCAGGGCCCGCCGCTCCCCTGTGACCGCCACCGATGCCCCGTCCGAGGACACCAGTTCCCGCAGGAAGTCCTCCACCGGTGTCATCTCACCACGCAGCGCGGACAGTGCCTGCCGCGTCTCGGCCAGTCCTTCCGAAGCCATGGACCGGGCGGCCACCACGCGCCCGAGGATCTGCTGCCGGTCGCCGTCGCCCTCGATCAACAGCCTGGCCGCCTCCAGATGGACGAGCTGGGCGGACAGGCTGTGCGCGAGCACATCGTGGATCTCCCGGGCGATCCGCCCCCGCTCGGCCAACGCCGCCGACTCGGCCTCGGCAACGCGTGCCGCACGCTCCTGGGCCAGCAACTGCTGGGCGCTGCCCCGGGCTTCCGCGTCCAGCCGCAGCACATACCCGGCGAGGGCGAGCCCCGCGGTCACGGCCGCCGTCGTCGGCCAGGGGTCCTCATTCACCAGAGCGAACGCCGCGAGGGCCGCCCCTGTCGCGATCACAGCTGCCCCCAGTGGCAACCGCTCCATCGACATGATGGCGGCAGCGCACCACAGCACGGCCGCCGGAAGGTCGAAGCCGGTCGCGTGGGCCGCGAAGCCCACCGTCAGGACAAGAGCGAGCGACCCCAGGGACAGCCACAACCGCTGCTCCAACGTGGCGCGGAAGTACACCACGAGGGCTGCCCCGCAGACGACGATGGCGACCAACCCCAGCGCGATCCCCCAGCCCGGGACTCCGCCTCGGAAGAGGGTGCTCCAGAGCAGCAGGCCGATGAACACCGCGCGCACGAGCCAGCTGAGCAACCGCCGGGGGCACGTCATCCTCTCGCTGGACAGGGCCTCTCGCGATGGCCAGCGCGTCCAGGTGTCACGCGTGACGGACGGCCCGCTCCCTCGGGGAGCCCCGGGGCCGGCGAGGTCTGTCCCCCTCAGTGTGGGCATTTTGTCACCGTACGCCGCCGGTCAGGGCCCGTGCCGGGCGCAGGGCCTGGGCCCGCAGTTCCAGGATGCCCGCGCGCACCAGCAGCGAGGCGGCCAGGGCGACCAGGAGCGCGCCGGAGCCCTGGTGGATGCCGATGAGGAGGCCTGCCCCCATGAGCCCGAGCCGTGCGGCTATGCCGACGACCCAGACGACCGCCGTGGACTTGGTGCCACGGGTCCACACGGACCCGTCCTGCTCGGTCCAGACGCGGCTGGTCCAGGCCCAGGCGGCGCCCATCAGGAGCCCCACGACGATCTCGCCGCCGAGCAGCACGAGGGAGGCCGTCTCATGCTGGGTGTCGACGACACCGGAGCCCTTGAGGCCGACGTAGCCGAGCACCACGGGCACCAGCCACCAGCGTTTGGAGCCGGTCATGCGCTGCGGCTGCGTCTGGCGTATGACGACGAGAGCGACTGCGGCAAGGATCAGTAGCGCGTTGGCGAACCCGGGCATCACAGCCTCCGATGGCATGCGCGGACGATGAAGACGGATGAAGAAGTACGCCTTCGACGCTACGGAATCAGCCTGGTCAGAGGATCGGAGCAAGGGTGGATCATGGGTGGATCCGGCGTCTCCACCCGTGGGTGGAGACGCCCGTCATGAAGCCCTCCGGTCGCGCAGACACGGGCTCCCCGCGTGCTCCGGCGCCCCGACGAGGACGCACCCGGCGCACACGGGGCACTCACAGGTTCACGTACACGCCCGCACGGATCTCACGCGTTCAAGCCACGCATCGCACGGATCTCACGCGTCGATGCGCGACCGGTCCAGCGTCGCCGCCGAGCTCGTGATGAACTCCTTGCGCGGCGCGACCTCGTTGCCCATGAGCAGGTCGAAGACCTGCTCCGCCGATTCGAGGTCGGAGATGTTGATCCGGCGCAGGGTGCGATAGCGCGGGTCCATTGTCGTCTCGGCCAGCTGGTCGGCGTCCATCTCGCCCAGGCCCTTGTAGCGCTGGATGGAGTCCTTGTACCGCACGCCCTTGCGCTCGAACTCGAGCAGGGTGTCGCGCAGCTCGCGGTCCGAGTACGTGTAGACGTACTTGTCCTGGCCCTTCTTGGGCTGGACCAACTCGATCCGGTGCAGCGGCGGCACGGCGGCGAACACACGGCCCGCCTCGACCATGGGCCGCATGTACCGCTGGAACAGGGTCAACAGCAGGATGCGGATGTGCGCGCCGTCGACATCGGCGTCGACCAGCAGGATGATCTTGCCGTAGCGCGCCGCGTCGATGTCGAAGGTCCGGCCGGACCCGGCTCCTATGACCTGGATGATCGCGCCGCACTCGGCGTTCTTGAGCATGTCCGAGACCGAGGCCTTCTGGACGTTGAGGATCTTGCCGCGGATGGGCAACAGGGCCTGGAACTCAGAGTTCCGAGCGAGCTTGGCGGTGCCGAGGGCGGAGTCTCCCTCGACGATGAACAGCTCGCTGCGGTCGACGTCGTCGCTGCGGCAGTCGGCGAGCTTCGCGGGCAGCGAGGAGGACTCCAGGGCGGTCTTCCGGCGCTGGGCGTCCTTGTGCTGGCGGGCCGCGATGCGCGTGCGGGCGGCGGCGACGGCCTTCTCCATGACGGAGCGCGCCTGCGCCTTGGCGTCACGCTTGGTGGACGTCAGGAACGCCTTGAGCTCCTTGGCGATGACGTTGGCGACGATGCGGTTGGCCGCCGAGGTGCCGAGGACTTCCTTCGTCTGGCCCTCGAACTGGGGCTCCGCGAGGCGCACGGTGACGACGGCGGTGAGGCCCTCCAGGGCATCGTCCTTGACGATGTCGTCCTCGGCGACGCGCAGCAGCTTCTGCGCGCGCAGTGCCTCGTTCATCGTCTTCGTGAGCGACCGCTCGAAGCCGGTCACGTGCGTGCCGCCCTTGGGGGTGGCGATGATGTTGACGAAGGACCTGACCGTCGTGTCGTACCCCGTGCCCCAGCGCAGCGCGACATCCACGCCGAGCTCCCGGGTGACCTCGGTCGGCGTCATCTGACCGTGGTCGTCGAGGACGGGCACGGTCTCCTTGAAGGTGCCCTGGCCGGAGAAGCGGAGGACGTCGCAGACGGCCTTGTCCTGCGCCAGGTACTCGCAGAACTCGCTGATTCCGCCGTCGAAGCGGAAGGATTCCTCGCCCTTCGTGCCACCGTCGCCGAGACCGAACTCGTCCCGCACGACGATGGTCAGTCCGGGCACCAGGAAGGCAGTCTGGCGGGCGCGCTGGTGCAGGTTCTCCAGGCTGAGCCGAGCGTCCTTGAGGAAGATCTGACGGTCGGCCCAGTAGCGCACGCGCGTGCCGGTGCGGGTCTTGGGGATCTTCTTGACCTTGCTCAGCCGTGCCGCCGGGTCGAACGCCGCGTCCGCGCCGGGCTTGGCGAAGGCTCCGGGGACACCGCGCCGGAAGCTGATGGCGTGCGTGTGCCCGGCACGGTCCACCTCGACGTCGAGACGGGCCGACAGGGCGTTCACCACGGAGGCGCCCACGCCGTGCAGACCGCCGGAAGCCGCGTACGAACCGCCGCCGAACTTGCCACCCGCGTGCAGCTTGGTCATGACGACCTCGACACCGGAGAGCCCCGTCTTGGGCTCGACGTCGACCGGGATGCCTCGGCCGTTGTCCCGGACCTCCACGGAGGCGTCGTCGTGGAGGATGACCTCGATGTGGTCGCAGTACCCGCCCAGGGCCTCGTCGACGGAGTTGTCGATGATCTCCCAGAGGCAGTGCATCAGACCGCGGCTGTCCGTCGACCCGATGTACATGCCCGGGCGCTTGCGGACGGCTTCGAGCCCCTCCAGGACGAGAAGGTGCCGCGCGGTGTAGTTGGAACCGTCCCGGTCTGCTCCGGTCAGCAACGCTGTGGACGGCACGGACGTCTCGGCGGTCACGCGGTTCGCTCCTCGCTGAATTTCAAGGGAGGCCCTTTGGGGTAAGGGCCCGGCTTCTACTGCCCGTCAGAGGGTACCGAGGCCTGGTAGAGCCGTTGTCACGCCACCCTCGACTCGGCCCAGACTAGTCCAGAAGCGTACGCGTGTTCGATCGCTCGATGGAGTGAAGCACACATCACGTTCCCTTCCAGGCATGAACCATTTAGGCTCCGGGCACGTCCTCATGAACAACCGGCAAGCCAGCCGGCGAGGACCTGACCTGACAGACAGCGCGAAACCGTACGACAGCAATACGGCACATTCGCCGCCAACCGGCAGCAGACAGCCACCCCGAATGAAAAATTCGAGGAAAAGCCACGAGCGGGAACGTTTTCGGCCTGGTTGGATGTTGACCCTGGTACGACAGCTCGTCGAGCTAGAGAAGAGGCGACGTGACTACTGTTCTGACCCCCGCGAGCCCCCTGACGGCCGCTGACCGCTGCGACCGCTGCGGCGCCCAGGCGTACCTGCGCGTCGTCCTGTTGAGCGGCGGTGAACTGCTCTTCTGCGCCCACCACGGTCGCAAGTTCGAGCCGGAACTCAAGAAGATCGCCGCCGAGATACAGGATGAGACGGAGCGCCTGACCGCTGTGCCGGCCAGCTCATCCGAAGAGGAACGCTGAAGCCTCGCACGACGACGAGCGAGCGCCGGACCACCAGACCGGCGACCGGGCGGCTGCCCCTGTAACCCCAGGGGCAGCCGCCCGCTCACGTTCCTCGAGGCGCCCCACAGCCCGCGATCCCCGGCCGACCGGGTCCCGTGCCGCACCGGCGCCCAACGAGCCCGTGCGGGCCACCCAGCGCCCCGCACAGCCCGTTGGCTCACCGGTCCTGGCTCATCACCCGCACGACGTCCGAGATTCGCGTGTACACCCCCGGACTGCCCGCGCGGCCGCAGCCGTCCCCCCACGACACCAGCCCGATGAGCCGTCCCCGCGCGACCAGTGGCCCACCGCTGTCGCCCTGACAGGCGTCCCGGCCACCTTGAGGTTCGCCCGCACACAGCATGGACGCAGGCGTGTACGTGCCGTCAGCATTGCCGGGATACGCCTCCTCGCACACCTTGTCCGCGAGGACCGTCACATCGGCGGCACGCAGCGACCGCGCGTAGTCACCCCGCCCCGTGGTGTCACCCCAGCCATACACCTTGGCACTCGTGCCGGGGTCGTAGGCGGCGTCCCCGGCGCCCGCGGTCGCGATCACGTGGCTCTGCGGCAGCGGCTGCGACAGGGTCAGCACCGCGAAGTCACCGGCGTTGGTGTAGCTGTCGTAGCGCCGGTTGATCCGCACGCGGCTCACGGAGACCTCCCTGCCCGCGTTCGTGGCCAGGTCCTCACGGTCGGCGATGACCTTCAGGTCCGTCACCTCGCCGAGGGGCACACCGAGGACTTCCTCGCGCATGCAGTGTGCCGCGGTGAGAACTGTCGAGCGCGCGATCACGACACCGCCGCAGAACTGGCCCGACCGCGTACCCCCGAACCGGTCACGGCTCGCGAGGGCCACCGTCCACGGGCTGTCGGCCACCCGCACCGGCTGGCCTCCGATGATGACGCTGTCGGCCGCCGCGGGGGCCGTGGCGGCCAGGGGCAGCGCGGCTGCCGCGGCCCCCAGAACCAGCGCTGACGCCAGCGATCGGGCGATGGGACGACGCATGCGATCTCCTCACTCCGGGTTGCAATCGCACACCCAGAGTCAGCTACTGTCCCATGCCCCGCACGTGCGCCACGCGGGCAGGCGAAAGGCCCGGAGTCCCCTGTGGAACTCCGGGCCTTTCTGTGGCACTGTGCCGTGGCTCAGTCCAGGTAGTCGCGCAGGACCTGCGAGCGCGACGGGTGGCGCAGCTTCGACATCGTCTTCGATTCGATCTGGCGGATGCGCTCGCGCGTCACTCCGTAGACCTTGCCGATCTCGTCGAGGGTCTTCGGCTGACCGTCGGTGAGACCGAACCGCATGGAGACGACGCCCGCCTCGCGCTCGGACAGGGTGTCGAGCACGGAGTGGAGCTGCTCCTGGAGGAGCGTGAAGCTGACCGCGTCGGCCGGGACGACGGCTTCGGAGTCCTCGATGAGGTCACCGAACTCGCTGTCGCCGTCCTCGCCCAGCGGCGTGTGCAGGGAGATGGGCTCCCGGCCGTACTTCTGGACCTCGATGACCTTCTCCGGGGTCATGTCGAGTTCCTTGGCCAGCTCCTCCGGGGTGGGCTCGCGGCCCAGGTCCTGGAGCATCTGGCGCTGCACGCGCGCGAGCTTGTTGATGACCTCGACCATGTGCACCGGGATACGGATGGTGCGGGCCTGGTCGGCCATGGCGCGGGTGATGGCCTGACGGATCCACCAGGTGGCGTACGTGGAGAACTTGTAGCCCTTGGTGTAGTCGAACTTCTCGACCGCGCGGATCAGACCGAGGTTGCCCTCCTGGATGAGGTCCAGGAAGAGCATGCCGCGGCCGGTGTAGCGCTTGGCCAGGGAGACCACGAGGCGGAGGTTGGCCTCCAGGAGGTGGTTCTTGGCGCGGCGGCCGTCCTCGGCGATGATCTCCAGCTCGCGCTTGAGCTTCGGCGCGAGCTTGTCGGCGTTCGCCAGCTTGTCCTCGGCGAACAGACCGGCCTCGATGCGCTTGGCGAGCTCGACCTCCTGCTCGGCGTTGAGCAGGGGGACCTTGCCGATCTGCTTCAGGTAGTCCTTGACCGGGTCGGCAGTGGCGCCCGCGGCGGCGACCTGCTGTGCGGGCGCGTCGTCCTCGTCCTCGTCGGAGAGCACGAAGCCCTGCGCGCCCTCCTCCGCGGGCTCGCCCTCGCCCGGCTTGCCTGCGGCGGGCGTCTCCTCGGTGGCCTCCTCGTCCAGGAGCTCACCGGCTTCCTTCTTGGAGGTGGTCTTCTTGGCCGCCGTCTTCTTGGCGGTGGTCTTCTTGGCGACGGCCTTCTTGGCGGTCGTCTTCTTGGCAGCGGCCTTCTTGGCCGTACCGTCCTCGGCGGCTTCGGCGGTGACCGGCCTCTCGGGCGCGGCCGCGGAGGTGGCCGGCTTCGCCGTGGCGGTCTTGGCCGCGACCGTCTTGGTCGCGGTGCGCTTGGCCGGGCTCTTCGCTGCGACGCTCTTGCGGGGGCGCTTCGGCTCCGCGGCACTGACCATCAGCGTCACACCCTCTTCCTCGAGGATCTGGTTGAGGCTGCGCAGAACGTTCTTCCACTGAGTGGCCGGGATCTGGTCAGCTTCGAAGGCACGACGAACGTCGTCGCCGGCGATCTGCCCATCAGCCTTTCCCCGCTCGATGAGCGCCATGACAGAGACGGATTCGGCGATCTCCGGCGGGAGCGTACGGGATGTGCTGGCCGACACGAACAACCTCTCGGAACGTTGGAAAACGGCTTCCGGCCCCGTCCACTGTGGACCGGAGCCGACGACCGACGGCTGGGGATTTGGGCCGACGGCGCGGGCGGGACCGTGGAGCTCGGACAGCGCCGTGAACGACGGCTGTATTCCCTCCTCGGCTATCACCTCTTAGGTCATCGCGCTGTTCGTAGGAGCGTTACGCCCAATCTACGTGGCCCGAGTCACACCCCGTATGCGCTCAAAAGCAGCTAGATACGGTCAGAAGCGACGCGAGTTCCGTCATCCTCCAGTCGGATGCGTACGTCGGGGTCCTCGTGGACGCACATACGTCGGCACACTCACGGCCGCATCAACATTCCGCGACATGCATCAACATCCTTAGATGTGCGCCGGCGTCCTTGGGGTGCACGTCGGCATCCTTCTGTGTACGTCAGCGTCCTTCGACCCAGGCCATGCCGCCACCCGGGCCCACGGCCGCCGCCTGTCTACGTAGTCGCCGCCGTCCGCCTACGAAGTCATCGACTTCCCCGCCATGCCCCGTGTCATTCCCCGCCGCTGCCGCCGGACCCACCCTGCCCCTGACGGAGCGCGGGAGTCCGGCGACACAGGCGGCGGTGTCGGGGCAGCGAAACGATGCTGCGGGGCGAGGGCACGGGTTGCCGTGCTGACGCGGGAGGGGTCAGTGCTCGCGGGGAGCGGGCACCACGCGCTCCACTTCCGGGTGGACGGTGAGCAGCTGCCGCATGGCGGCTTCGGCGGCGGCTCCGTCCCCCGCGGCGAGAGCGTCGACGATCCGGGAGTGGTGCACCAGGGAGGCCTCGGTCGGGCGGTCACAGCCGGTGACGGGCCCTCCGGAGACGTGAAGTGCGGCGGAGACGATGCCGGAGAGGTGCTCCAGCATGCGGTTGCCCGCGACCTGGATGAGCAGCGAGTGGAACTCGGCGTCCGCGCGGGAGAAGGTGATCGAGTCACCCTGGGCCAGTGCGTGACCCATGATCTCCACCATGTCGGCGAGCCTCTGCTGCACCTCCTCGCGGCCGTGCCCGGCGGCGAGGCGGGCGGCCAGGGGTTCGATCGTCCAGCGCAGCTCGCTGAGTTCGCGCCGCTGGTCGTCACGCTGCGGGCCGAAGGCCCGCCATTCGATGATGTCCGGGTCGAGCAGGTTCCAGTCGCTGACCGGGCGGACGCGCGTGCCGACGTTCGGGCGGGCGCTGACGAGGCCTTTGGCCTCCAGTACGCGCAGTGATTCGCGGACGACGGTGCGGGAGACCTCGAACCGCTGGCCGATCTCCTCCGGGACCAGGGGCCGGTCGGCTCCGAGGTCTCCGGAGACGATCATCTGGCCGAGCTGCTGGACCAGTTGGCCATGCAGTCCGCGGCCGCGGTTGCCTGCGGCTCGTCGGCCCACGCGGCCCAGGTCCTGGTCCGCGCCGTCCCACACGGGGGCGACCACGCGGTCGGCGCCGGGAGCCTCCGCGTAGGGGTAGCGGTCGAGTTCGCCCGCCGGGCCGGCGAGGCCGGCGTCTGCGGAGCGGGCGGTGGTCATCATGGTGTGCGCAAGGGTACTCACGGATGAGTTGTCGGCTTGGCCCTCAAGTCCCTTGAGGTCTTTGGTGAAAAGCACACGAAAGGGTGATCGCTTACCTCGCTCCAATTGACGCGTTATCGGAAAGAAGTGGCCGCCTCCCGGAGAGTTGCGCGCAATGCGGGAATGAAAGGCAGCAGATTGCGGTCAGCCAGCCCTGTTTCGTGCCGCGGTGAGCAGATAAGCGCAGAGCAGCGCGGTGACCGACAACGCCAGTGCGCCACCGACGGGTTGGGCCACCATGCGGAATCCCCCGGCCAGATATCGCTCGACTCCGAAGGGCCATTCCACGAGTGCGAGCTGCCGCAATCTCCCTGGCAGGCCGACCGCCGATCGCACAGACGGACCCGCCAGCCCCTTTTGTACGAGGGGTACGACGACAATCGGAACGGCGACGACAGCGGCGAGCCCGGCGCTGGTGGACCGGAACACACCGGCGGCCAGAACCCCCGCCCAAGCGCAGCCGATCATGAAAGTGATCCAACTCGTACTCAAGGAAAGCCAGTCAGCGGGAACTTCGGTGAGCTCCGGTCCGTATACGAGGTGGAGCACGGCGGCGTCGCAGCCCACGGTGAGCGCGGCCAGGAGCAGGGCGGTGCCCGCGGCGACCACGAGTTTCGCAGCGAGGAGACCGAGACGGCGCGGGACGGTGCCTCGGTCCGTGGCTAGGGCGGGGTGGCGGAACTCCTCACCGAAGGCGAGTGCGCCCAGAAGCCCGGCGCCAAGGGCTGCGGGCGGCAACGGAAGTTCGGTGGGCCAGGCCGCGAGCAGCCGAGGCTGCGGTGTATGGCCGGTGCGGCCGAGGAAAACGCACAGCAGTGCGGATACGACGAGGACGGCGGCCACCGTGAGGTATCCGGTGCCGATTCCGGTGGCACGGCACAGTTCGTAGCGCAGGGGGCGCAGAGGGCCGCGAGCTGCGCGGACAGCGATGGGGGGCGGCAGGGGCGATGCGGGGGGTGTTGAGGGCTGGGGCGGGTATGGGTGCGGAGTCTGGGGCCGGGGCTCCATGGGTGCCGGTGGATCCGTCGCGGAGGTGGACGGCGGTGAGCCGCCGTCCAGCGGGCGGAGTGGGATGAGTCGGAGTGCGGGCTCGGCGGGACGTTCGGGCTCTTCCCTGGGTTCTCCCGTGAGCTCGTCCCGGGGCTCGGCTGCGGGCGACCCGGCTCGCACGGTGGGCTCCGCTTCTGCGCCCGGCTCCGTCGGAGGCTCATGCTCAGGCTCCGCCTCTGGCCCGCCAGGGCCGGTGTACTTCCTTTCCTCAGGCGGGAGTTGAGCCGTCGGCGCTGGATCCGGTGAGGTCGTGGACGGGAGGGTGACGCCCGGCGCGTGGGTGACGTCTGGCGGCACGGTGCCACCCTCGCGCGAGCCATGCGGGGGGCTCCCGGCGGATACGCCGGGCGCGCGCTCCGGCGCTGTCGCCTCCGGCTCCGCCTCTGGGATCCACCCAAAGCCCGCCGACGCCCCCGCGTCCCCGATCTCGTCCGCGAGGTGATGAACGAGAATGCCGTGCCGGAACGCGGTCTCGCCCACGTCCGCGCACGTGCTGCCGTACACCGAAAGCCTGTTGCCGCCCTCCTCCACCACCTCCACGGGCCTGCGGCGTGCGCGCGCCTCCTTGGTCAGGAGGGCAGCGAGGCGCACGGCGTGCGGCGTGCGGACGGCCACGCGGGGGCGCAGCCGGGTGCGAGCGAACTCCCCTGCCTCCTGGTCGGCAACGATGCGACCGGCTTCGAGCGTGACGACCCGGTCAGCGGTTCGCGCGGCCTCCTTGGAGTCGCTGGTGGCGCACAGGACAGTGCCGCCTCGGGCCGCGTGTGCCCGCAGAAAGCCGTGGAACCAGGCGCTCTCCCGGACCGAAAGCCCCTCGGCGGGACCGTCCAGGACGAGCGTGTGCGGGTCGGCGAGCAAGGCACAGGCCAGCGCGAGCCTGCGGTCCATGCCGCGTGAGAGGGTGCCGAGTGGCTGCTCGCGAAGGCTGACGAGCCCGACGGCCTCCAGCACGTCGTCAGCACGCTGCACGGGCACGCCGACGGCGGCGCAGAGCATCCGCAGATGGCCTCGCACAGAGCGGGCCGGGTGACCGGGGACTTCACCGAGCAGCACACCGACCTCCCGGGAGGGATGGGCGATGCGGTGCAGGGGACGACCTCTGAAGTAGGTGACCCCGCGGCCCTGTTGGAGTTCGAGCATCAACCTGAGCACCGTCGTCTTGCCCGCGCCGGGGGCGCCGAGCAGCGCGGTGACACGACCCGTACGCGCCTCGAAGGACACGTCGTCGACAGCGGTAGGGAGCTCCTTGCGACTCTTACTGGTCAGTCCGATGGCCTGGATCATCGCTTCTCTCGCGGGATGTGCGACCGCTCGGCGGCCGGGGCGAGTCCGCCGAATCGGGGACGGACGAACCCCGTGGGTACCGCAGCAAGATAACGCGACATTTCCGGCTTTTCGCTCAGGTCATGGATCGCGGGTGTCAACCGTGGTGCCTGAGGCGCCGAGTGGGTGCCCCCGAACACGCAGCCAGGAGCGGGCGCTACGTGATCGAAGGGTGTGCTCAGACGTCCGGTCGCAGCATCGGCGGGTTGAGGAGTGTGGCACCGCCCGCCCGGAAGAGCTGAGCCGGCCGGCCGCCCTGGCGCGTCGTCGTACCGCCGGTGGGGACGAGGAAGCCCGGCGTGCCTGTCACCTTGCGGTGGAAGTTGCGCGGGTCGAGCGCCACGCCCCACACGGCTTCGTAGACCCGGCGCAGTTCACCGACCGTGAACTCGGGCGGGCAGAACGCCGTGGCCAGGGAGGAGTATTCGATCTTCGAACGGGCGCGCTCCACCCCGTCGGAGAGGATCTGCGCGTGATCGAACGCGAGAGGCGTCGCCTGTTCGCCCTCACGGCCGTACCCGCCGTGGGCGAGCAGGGCGTCGACCGGTGCCCAGCGCGCGCTGTTCGCGTCGCCACCCGCCCTGGGCGCGGGCAGATCGGGTGCGAGCGCGAGGTGCGCGACGCTGACCACCCGCATGCGCGGATCGCGCTTCGGATCGCCGTAGGTCGCCAGCTGCTCCAAGTGCGCCCCATTGGCCTGAACCGGGCTGTCCGGATCATGGGCGCAGAGCCCCGTCTCCTCGATCAGCTCCCGCGCCGCCGCGGACGACAGGTCCTCATCGGGCCGCACGAACCCGCCGGGCAGTGCCCAACGCCCCTGGAACGGTGACTCACCGCGACGCACGGCCAGCGCGCACAGCGCGTGGCGACGCACGGTCAGCACGACCAGATCGACGGTGACAGCAAAGGGCGGGAAGGCCGACGGGTCGTAGGGCGACATGCCGCGATCATAGTCGTCTGCCTGACGATAAACACCTCCTACGTCATCTCCCGCACCATCTACTTCCGGCCCCGCTTCCTGGGATCCGCCCTCGTGACCCGCCACACCCTCCACACCGCCACCCAGCGCTCTCATACCCCCAACTGCAGCCGGTCGGCCGCTTCCTCGACCATGGCGAGCCCGAGCCTGCTCACCCGAACCGAGAACGGGGCTCCCGCGACCCGCAGCGCCGTCAGCCCGAGCTCGCCGAGCGGGGCGCTGCGGACGGGGTTCAGCGTCACCGTGCCCGCCGGGGCGTCCGGGCGAATACCGGCGAGCACGGTCAGGAGCTGCACCCCGGCCGCCGCGGTCATGGCCGCTGGGCGACATGCCGCCGGGTGCGGCAGCGGCGCCCCGCCCTCCGCGCGCTGCTCGCTCGCGTACATCTCGGGGAGCCGGTGGCCGAAGGTCTCGGCCGCGGCGAGCACTCCGCGCAGCAGCGACCCCGCTTCCTTCTCGTAGCCCGCAGCAGCCAGTCCCGCGACCGCGACGGCCGTCTCGTGCACGCGCACCGCCCCACTCCGGTGCCCGAACGGGTTGTACGCGGCCTCCTTCACGCCCATGCTCCGCAGTCCCCAGCCCGAGTCCATGGCCGGGCCGCCGAACAGCCTGGCCACCTGCTCCGTCTGCACCTTGTCGAGCAAGCCGGGCGCGAGCGTCCCGGACCCGAGCAGTCCTGTGTCCAGGAGGTGGGCCGCGCTCCCGGTGAGGTACGCGACCAGTCGGCCGTCCGGCAACCGCGCCGCCGCAGGCCTGCCGCCCGCCCGGTCCGCCGCCCAGAACTCCTTCCGGAACCGGGCGCGCAACCGCCCCGCCCACTCCCGCAGCTCGCCGCCGCCCGCGCGCCCATGGGCATCGAGCAGGTCGGCGCCGAGCAGCGCCGCACGGTGGGCGTGGGCCTGCGTCTCGCAGCGGGCAGGGCCGCCGGGGTGGGGGTCCTGGAGGAAATCGCTGTCGTCGACGGCACTGAGGAGCCACCGCAGGCACCTCTCCGCGGGCGGCAGCAGCTCCTCCACGTCCGCCTCCGGTGTCCCCCAGCGCCAGGCCTCGGCCAGGACCACGGGGAACAGGAGCGTGGCTTCGATGCCCGTGCAGCCTGGAGGAAGCAGGGGGCCCGCATTGCGCATCGGCCCGGGGATCATGCCTGCCCTCTGTCCCGGTGCGCCGATCTGGCTGCGGGCGAGGGTGCGCAGAGTGCCGACGGCGAGCCTGGTGCCGAGCGGCAGGGCCATCCGGGCCGCCATGAGCGCTTCGGCAGGGGCGAGGCCGCAGCGCCAGGGCGCCCCGGCCGCCACGTACACATCGGTGGGATGCGTCGGGTCCCGCAGCAGCAACGCCCGAAGATCCGCCGTGGAGGTCTCCAGGAGTCGCCCCACCGTCGGCTCGTCGCCGACCGCCCGGGCAGGGGACAGCGGGCTGCTCGCGCCGTGCCCCACCGGCCGCACCGGCCCACCGCCGTCCGGGCGGACCCGCAGCTCCACGCTCTGGCTGCCTCCGGGCGGCAGCTGCACTTCCCAGCGGAGCAGCCCGGCGGAGGCCAGCGCGTCCTTGGGCGCCGGGACGGCGGTGACCACACAGTGCCCCTTCCCCGAGGACCAGCGCATACCGGAGTCGTGCACGCTGGCCGGCAGTTCCGGGCCTGCTCTGCCCGAGGCGACCGCGCCCAGTTCCGCGAGGTCCGTGCCGAGTGACACCTCGACGGGCAGCCTGAGGGGACGGCTGGCCGCGCTGTGCAGCGTGATCCGCTCCGTGCCGTCGGCGTGCCGAGTCCGCTCCACGACGACGTCCGGGTCCGGACCACCTTCGGTGGACGGCAGGACGGTGGCCACGAAGCGGGCGCTGTCGGCCGAGAGCATCCGTGCCTGCACGGCGACCGGTTCCCGTCCGGCCACCCGTACTTGGCAGCGTGACAGCATGCGCCGGCCCGAGCGGTAGAACCCTTCGAGCCCACGTCCGTTCAGTTGCCCTTGGTCCGTGGAGACGGCCAACGCGGGCAGCGCGACACAGACCAGCGAGGCATGCACGGGTGGCAGCGCGCCGGGGCGACGCGAAACGGGAGCGGGAGCCTGTCCGGCGGGTGGGCGCCGGGCAGCCGGGGTGGGCAGGCGGATGTTGCTGTCCTGCCCGCCGTCGGATCTCTTGGGCCTGCCGGAGAGACCGGACAGGCCGGAGGCAGGAGACGGGGCGGGAACGTGCATGGGGCGGCCTCTTCTGCGTTGTCTGCGCTGTGGAGACTCGGTCGCGGTGCAGCGGCGCGACCCGGACGTGGGTACCGCCACTCAGGTGAACGGGCCTGGGCCGCCCCAAGTCACGCACGCGCCTCAGGAAGCCGCCCATACGGCGGCGCACTGCCGCGACGGCCGCCGCGGCTGGCGCCCGTACAGGTCGCCGCCCGCGGCGCCCGTCTCCCGTGTTCACCTGCCGTTCCTCGTGTCACGCCGGGCCGAGGGCCGCCGATGCCGCGGCCCCGTCCCCGCGCCACCGCCCAGGCGTGCCCCACGGGTGGCGGAGCGGGGAGCACGGCGGCGGGCAGGGGACGTGGAGCTGACGCCCGCGTCGGCCCTGGGTTCGGCTCCCGCCGCGGCTTCGGAACCCGCGTCAGCACCAGCCGTGGCTGAAGCAGCGGCGACAGGAGCCGAGAGAGACGCGCCAGCGGGGGCCGGAGCGGATGCGCTCAACCGATCTGCATCTGCTGGAAGTTCGGGAATCTCCTCGAGGCCAGCGGCACGATCGGCACCGGGTCCGTCGAGGGCATCGGCGCCGTCCGCAACCGCCCCCACCGAGCCGATCGGGGCCACCAGGTCGATGGGTCCCTCCGGGCCGATCGGGATCTCGGGGTCGTCAGACTCGCGCTCGGCCCGCTCGCCGCGCAGGATGCGGCGAATCGGCTCCGGGTCTTCGTCCGCACCGCAGGCGGGGTAGAGCAGTAGCGCGAAGGTGTAGTGCGGGTCGGCCTTCAGGGCCATGGTCAACGCCTCCTGGCCCTCGATGAGGTCACCCAAGGACCAGGCGACCCAACCGGCCAAGGCCAACGGCGCCGCCGCGTGCTCGTAGAAGGGACCGACGCAGCGGCGTGCGAGTGCCCGCCAGAGCCTGAGGGCGGGCTTCGCTTCCGCGCCCTCCATCCACTCCGCCGCCCGGTCCCGGGTCGTGCGGTCCTGGATGCCGAGGATCAGAGCGGCGGCCTCGTCATGGGCCAACAACTCGTCGTCCTGGAGGTCCGCGGCCAGCGGGTCGCCCTTCGGGGGTGCCTCGGCGAGACGAGCCATCACGCGGCGGGCGAGGTCGATCGTCTCGTCGGAGACTTCATCGTGGCCTCCCTCGTCCAGGATCCTGGGCACGAGCGCCATGGCCGCCCCGTGCAGTGCGCTCTCCTGAGCGGCCGCGGCGTCGGTCCGCCACGGTGTGAGTCGCGCCCGCAGTTTCCCCTGGTCGAGACCCACCAGGCGTCCCGAATACGCGGTGGCCGCCGCGAGGACCGATGTGCCCGCGGGAAGCAGCCGCGTACCCTCCGCCGGGCAGCACTGCTGGTCAGGGCAGCAGTACGTCCAGAAGCGCCCGTCCGAGATGCAGACGACCTCCAGGACCGGGACGTCGAGGCTGCCGCAGGCGGTACGCAGCGCCTGGGCCAGCGGCCGGAGGCGCTCCACGACCTGCCTCCCGGAATCCGCGGAGGCGACTCCCCCAGCCGCTCCCTGCCCGGACTGCCCGGAGGTGTCCCCCGCGGACCCTCCCGGCTCCTGGCAGAGGAAGGCGACAACGCCGTCCGGTCGGGCCTCGCGCCGTTCGCAGCCGCTCACAAGGCACTGTGCGAGTTGCTCCGCGACAGCCGGCCAGTCCTCCGCACGCGCCGGAATGCCGAGGCGTGCTCGTCCGCCGAACCGTCCCCTGCGGCCGTGCAGCGCGATGAGGACGACGCTGTTCTCAGGCCTGAAACCGAGCAGGTACGGCAAGGCGTCGGCCAGTTCGGCGGGAGTGCGCAGGGTGACCACGGACTCGGCGACGGGGTCCGTTCCTGGATCTTCGATGGGGCTTTCGGCCGGGTCTTCCATCGGGCCGACTGACTCGCTGTGATTCGTCATGCGCCGACTCTGCACCGGATCCTGCCATTCCGGTTGACCCTGTGGATAACCATGATCAGGGGCACTTCAAGAGTTATCCACAGACTGGCGGACTCGTTCGCCCGATGTCGTACCCATCAGGTTGCATGGAGCCATGAGCAACGAAGATCTGCGCACGGCGGCCGACACCGTCCTCGCCCGCCTTGTCGGCGGCCCCTCCCCCGATTCCAGCGGGGCGCCGCCGGACGGACCTCGGCTGCGCGAGGACCAGTGGCGCGCGATCGAGGCGCTGGTCGCCGAGAAGCGCCGAGCGCTCGTCGTGCAGCGGACGGGCTGGGGCAAGTCCGCCGTGTACTTCGTCGCGACGGCGCTGCTGCGGGAGCGGGGCAGCGGTCCCACCGTGATCGTCTCTCCGCTGCTCGCGCTCATGCGGAATCAGGTGGAGTCGGCCGAGCGCGCCGGCATCCGCGCCCGCACGATCAACTCGTCCAACACGGAGGAGTGGGACACCATCCAGGCCGAGGTGGCGGCAGGCGAGGTGGACGTCCTGCTGGTGAGCCCGGAGCGGCTCAACAACCCGGACTTCCGCGATCAGGTACTGCCGAAGCTGGCCGCCGCGACGGGCCTGCTCGTGGTCGACGAAGCCCACTGCATCTCCGACTGGGGACACGACTTCCGGCCCGACTACCGCAGGCTGCGCACCATGCTGGCCGACCTTCCGCCCGGTGTCCCGGTCCTGGCCACGACGGCGACGGCCAACGCCCGCGTGACGGCCGATGTCGCCGACCAGCTCGGCACCGGCGGCGGGTCGGACGCCCTCGTCCTGCGCGGCGCGCTGGACCGGGAGAGCCTGAGCCTCGCCGTGCTCCAACTGCCCAACGCGGCGCACCGGCTGGCGTGGCTGGCCGACCACCTCGACGAGCTGCCGGGCTCCGGGATCATCTACACCCTCACGGTGGCCGCGGCCGAGGAAGTGACGGCGTACCTGCGCCATCGCGGGCACACCGTCACCTCGTACACCGGCAAGACGGAGAACGCGGACCGGCAGCAGGCCGAGGAAGATCTGCTCGCCAACCGGGTCAAGGCACTCGTCGCCACCTCCGCGCTGGGGATGGGCTTCGACAAGCCGGACCTCGGTTTCGTCGTCCACCTCGGCTCGCCGTCCTCACCGATCGCCTACTACCAGCAGGTGGGCCGAGCGGGCCGCGGCGTCGCCCACGCGGAAGTCCTGCTGCTGCCGGGCAAGGAGGACACGGCGATCTGGAACTACTTCGCCTCGCTCGCCTTCCCGCCGGAGGAACAGGTGCGGCGCACGCTGGACGTGCTGGCGCAAGCGGACCGCCCCCTGTCGCTTCCGGCCCTTGAGCCTCTCGTCGAGCTGCGCAGGTCACGCCTCGAGACGATGCTCAAGGTCCTCGACGTCGACGGCGCGGTCCGGCGTGTCAAGGGAGGCTGGATCTCCACGGGCAGGCCATGGACGTACGACACCGAGCGCTACGCCTGGGTGGCCAAGCAGCGACAGGCGGAGCAGCAGGCCATGCGGGAGTACGCGACGACGACCGGCTGCCGCATGGAGTTCCTGCGGCGCCAGCTCGACGACGAGGAGGCCGCGCCGTGCGGGCGCTGCGACAACTGCGCGGGCGGGAGGTTCAGCGACAACGTGTCCTCCGCGGCACTGGAGACGGCACGCGGCGAGCTCGCTCGCCCGGGTGTCGAGGTCGAGCCGAGGAAGATGTGGCCCACGGGTCTGGCAGCCGTGGGGATGGCGTTGAAGGGACGCATCCCCGCCGGCGAGCTGGCCGCCCCCGGGCGGGCCCTTGGCCGGCTCTCGGACATCGGCTGGGGCAACCGGCTGCGTCCGATGCTCGCGCCCCAGGCTCCGGACGGGCCAGTTCCGGACGATGTGGCGAAGGCCGTCGTGGAAGTGCTGGCCGACTGGGCGAAGGGGCCGGGCGGCTGGGCCTCGGGAAGCTCCGACGCGGGGCCGCGCCCGGTGGGAGTGGTGACCATGGCATCGCGCTCGAAGCCACAGCTGATCCAGTCCCTGGGCGCGCGGATCGCAGAGATCGGGCGCCTGCCGCTGCTCGGCTCCCTGGAGTACGTCGACGGGGCGGAGGCCACGCATGTGCCGAGGAGCAACAGCGCCCAGCGGCTGCGAGCCCTGGACGGGACGCTGACCGTGCCGCCCGCGCTGGCCTCGGCCCTCCAGGAGGCGGACGGGCCCGTGCTCCTGGTGGACGACTCGACGGAGACCGGCTGGACGCTCGCTGTGGGAGCGCGCATGCTGCGGCGGGCCGGAGCCAAGGGGGTGTTGCCGCTGGTCCTGGCTGTACAGGGGTGAAGCGGGCTTGGGCGAGGGACGCTCTGGGCAGGGATATGCGAGACGTATCACCGGATACGGGGCGACGGCTTCAATTGCTCGTTGCCGCAAGCCAGTACGACGGGAAGAATTGGAAGCGCTCCCGCGCGGCTCCCGTGGTCCAGTAGGGCTCTGCCGCGGTGCGCCCCAGTCCGACGCCGCCCTCTGCAGGGGCGTGTAGCCGAAGGGAGGATCGTGACCTTCGGATTCACTCCGTCCACAGCGGCATCGACGTCGGATTCATCGGCCGCCGCCGCGATACCTGACCCCGCTGAGTCACCCACCCGCCTGCTCGAGCCCGCCGAGTGGTCGGCCGCCGAGATCCCGCTGCTGCGGAGCCCTCGCGAGGTCGTCAGTGATCTGCACGCCCGGCACCGGCCCACTCCGGCCACGGCGGTCGTCGCCGTCCTCGACCAGGAGGAGCGGGTCAGGGCGTCCGCGTCGTTCGCGAGGCGATCGAGTGTGGCCGATGGTTGGGTGTTCCGCAATGCCCTGCTCGCGCAGCTGCGCCGGGTCATCCCGCACGATCTCCGCCGCCGCACTCCGGTGCGTACGGCCGTGTTGCTCTACTGCCGGGACGGGGACGGGCTGTGGACGCAGGAGGACGGCGCGTGGATGTGGGGGCTGCGGGACGCGTGCACGCTGCACGGGTTGCGCTGCGGGGCGTACATCACGCTGACCCGGGAGGGCTGGCAGGTGCTCGGCGAAGGCCGCGCGGGCCGTCGGCCGAGCGCCGGTTCGCGTCCTGAGGACCTCGCCGAGGTCGAGACGCCTCCGCCGCGCATGGGTGGCGTGGCATCGGAGTTGTTACGTCGCGTCGCCGCACGCTGAGACGTCGTAGGGTCCGGGCCGCCCCGAGGTGGGACGGATAGGTGCCGCCGGACGCGCCTCGGACCGAGCACCACCGCTGCATGCACCCATGCACCCATGCACCCATGCACCCATGCACCCATGCACCCGCCGCAGGGAACCCATGCAGGCATCAGCCGACACCAAGCACCAAGCACCAAGCACCAAGCACCAAGCACCAAGCACCAAGCACCAACGACAGCACACGCGGCGCGTCGGCCTCACGCTTCACATGCGCGTGCGGCGTCGAGCCACGCGGGTGGTCGCGGTCACGTGCGAGAGGGCGCGTGGCGCCGCGGCGCGAGGCCGCGGCGTGGCCCGCCGGGCGGGAGCGTCAGACGCCCGCGCCCAGCATCGCGTTGATCCGCTGCGGGTCGCCGCAGACGACCAGCAGGGTTCCGGCCCGGGTGAGCGCCGTCGGCAGGGCCGCGACGGCGACCTCTTCGCTGCCGCCGTTCAGGGCCACGACGACCACGGGACGAGCCGAGGCACGGGGCAGGGCAGCGGCGTCGGCGTAGAAGACGTCGTCGCCCGCGTCGTGCTGGGCCCAGTAGGCGTCGTCGCCGAAGGACAGCTCGTGCGTCGCCCACGGGTGCGGTTCGCCGGTGGTGATCACCAGGACGTCACCCGGGGCGCGGCCCGAGTCGAGCAGCAGGTCGACGGCTTCCTCGGCGGCGTCCAGCGCGCCCTCGGCCGAGGCCGGGATCAGCTGGATCTGCGGGAGCGCCGCGGAGGTGTCGACGGCGGAAGTTTCGGGGGCGGTCGGAGCCGTGGGCTCCGCCGTGGGGGCCAGGGCGGTGGGCCCGGGCTTGGCGGCCGGTTCGCGCGTCGCGCGCTGCGCGGGCGGCGTCGGCCGTGCGGGACCCGGACGTCCGGGCCGCGGCGGCGCCGCGGGACGCGGGCCGGGTACGGGGCGGGGGGTCGGCGCGGTACGGCTGCTGGCCGGCGTGGCGCGGGGACCCTGGGCACTCTCGTGAATCTGAGGCTCCTCGGGAATGAGAGGCATGCGTTGTTGTCTATCAAACGCCGATGCGACACGCGTCGGCGGGTGGCACATGAGTGCGACCGGAACTGCGGAAAACATCAGAAGTCAAAGCCGAGCTGGCCCTCGATTTCCGGAACGTTTCCCTCCGCCCAGCTGCGGGCTTTCTTGAGATGCCGCCACTGGGGCAGCGCATCAAGATACGCCCACGTAAGCCGGTGGTAGGGGGTGGGCCCCCGTTCCGCCAGCGCGGCCTTGTGCACCGGCGACGGATAACCGGCGTTGGCCGCAAAACCGAAGTCTGCATGTTCGATGCCCAGTTCGGCCATCATTTTGTCGCGCCGAACCTTGGCGATCACCGACGCGGCCGCGACGGCCACGCAGGACTGGTCACCCTTGATGACCGTACGGACCCGCCACGGCGCCCCGAGGTAGTCGTGCTTCCCATCGAGGATGACCGCCTCCGGACGGACCGGCAGGGCCTCCAGGGCCCGGACGGCGGCCAGCCGCAGCGCGGCCGTCATGCCCAGGTCGTCGATCTCCTCGTGCGAGGCGTGACCGAGGGCGTGCGCCGTGACCCAGCCCTCCAACTCGTCGGCGAGCTCCGTGCGCCGCTTGGGGCTGATCAGCTTGGAGTCGGTGAGCCCTGCGGGCGGCCTGCGCAGTCCCGTCACCGCCGCACAGACGGTGACCGGTCCCGCCCACGCCCCGCGTCCGACTTCGTCGACACCGGCGACGATCTTCGCTCCGGTGGTGGCGCGCAGGGAGCGCTCGACAGTGTGGGTGGGTGCTTCGTACGGCATGGCGCCAGACAGCGTACGCCGCCGATGACCACTCGCGACACCCCGGTTCGCCAAGCCCTCCCCGGTTTCACGTCGGCGCCCCGCGCGTGCGCCTCGGCCGCCCCGCACTACACACGCAGCATCGGCACCATGACCTGGTCGATCAAGCTGATGAATTCCTCGTCCGTCCATTCGCTCCCGCACACTTTGGAGCGATACATCATCATCGCCGGAATCACATCGCAGACGAATGGGTCCGTCGCTCCGGAACGCACCTCTCCGCGCTCCATTCCGCGCCGCATGACCTCTCTGATGAGTTCCACACTCGGCTCGATGACACCCTCGACGATCACCGCATGGAAGCGCTCCGCGGTTGCCGTGTCGCACTCGTGAAGAACGGCCATGAGGGCATAGCCGGGGCGTGACGTCATGGCCGTACGCATCTGCCGACAGAGCTGCAGCAGGTCCTCCCGGACGCTTCCATGATCCGGAACGCCCACAAGGTCCGGCAGCCCGGCCTGCAGGGCGTCGACGACGAGGTCCTCCTTGGACGGCCAGCGCCGGTACACCGCGGCCTTGCCCGTCTGGGCACCCGCAGCCACGCCCTCCATCGTCAGCCCGCTCCAGCCGACCGTACTGAGCTGCTCCAGCGCGGACTCGAGAATCGCGCGCTCCAGCACGGGGCCTCGGCGGCGCGAGGAGACCGCCCGCGCGGAGGCAGCCGTCCAACGCGAAGTAACCATCTACACATCTCCGTTGAGCAATCAAGGCAGTTCCAGTGAACGCTTGCGTTCACTGTCAGGGTTTCACTACCGTAGGCCGCGACAGTGAACGTCTACGTTCACTAACGCACTTGTGGGGGACCCATAGTGACAACCTCTCAGTTAAGTAAAGATCAGAAGCCAGGTGCGGCCCGCCGAGAAGGTCGCCCTGGTGTGGCGCTCACCATCATCGCCGCCTGTCAACTCATGGTGGTCCTGGACGCGACGATTGTGAACATCGCGCTCCCGCACATTCAGGACGCGCTCAAGTTCTCTACGACGGACCTCACTTGGGTCGTGAGTGCGTACACCCTCACCTTCGGCGGCCTGCTGCTTCTCGGTGGCCGCGCAGGTGACATCCTCGGTCGCCGCCGAGTCTTCATGACCGGCATCCTGCTCTTCACGCTCGCCTCGCTGCTCGGCGGATTCGCCCAGGAGCCCTGGCAGTTGCTGGCGGCCCGCGCCCTGCAGGGTGTCGGTGGCGCGATCGCGTCGCCCACCTCGCTCGCGTTGATCACGACCACGTTCCCCGAGGGTCCCGAACGGAATCGCGCGTTCGGTGTCTTCGCGGCCGTCTCGGCGGGTGGTGGCGCGATCGGTCTGCTGGCGGGCGGCATGCTCACCGAGTGGCTGGACTGGCGCTGGGTGCTGTTCGTGAACGTGCCCATCGGCGTGCTGATCGCCTTCCTCACCCCGCTCTACATCAGTGAGTCCGAGCGCCATCCCGGTCGCTTCGACTTCGTGGGCGCGCTGACCTCGACCGCCGGTATGGCCGCGCTCGTGTACGGCTTCATCCGGGCGTCCGAGGACGGCTGGAGCGACGCCCTCACCCTGGGGTCGTTCGGCGCGGCGGTCGTGCTGCTCGTCGCCTTCGTCCTCATCGAGAGCCGGGCGAAGGAACCGATCACACCACTGAGGATGTTCGCCGACCGCAACCGGTCGGGCACCTACGTGATCATGCTCAGCCTGGCCGCCGCCATGTTCGGCATGTTCTTCTTCATCGTGCTCTTCGTCCAGAACGTGTTGAGCTACACCCCCATCGAAGCCGGTCTCGCCTTCCTGCCCGTGACGGTCGCGATCGTGATCGGTGCGGGGCTCTCCCAGCGGTTCCTGCCGGTTCTCGGACCCAAACCGTTCATGGTGACCGGCTCCGCCATCGTTGCCCTGGGCCTGGGGTGGCAGACGTTCGTCACTCCGGACAGTTCGTACGTCAGCGGGGTCCTCGGGCCGATGGTCCTGTTCGGCTTCGGCATGGGGCTGAACTTCGTGACGCTGACGCTGACCGCGGTGTCGGGCGTCGCGGTGCACGAGGCGGGCGCCGCGTCCGGACTGCTCAACGCGACGCAGCAGGTGGGCGGTTCGCTGGGCCTGTCCATCCTGACGACGGTCTTCGGTACGGCGAGCCGGAACGAGGCCAAGGATCAGATGCCGGACTTCGTGGCGAAGGCCTCCCCGGAGCAGAAGGCCGAGTTCGCCAAGTCGGGAGAGCTTCCCGCTCCCTGGGGCCACGAGGTGCTGTCCACCGGCATCTCCACGGCCTTCCTGCCAGCCGTCGGCATGGCCGTACTCGCCCTGATCACGGCCTTGCTGGTGATCCGAGTACGCAAGAGCGACCTGGACGCACTCTCCGGTACGGCGAGCGCGGCAGGTCCAGCGGGGGGCTGACGAGGGCCGTGTGTGCCGGGCCGTTCGCGACGGCGAGACCGGCCCGGCACACACGAGGTCAACCCTCAGGGACCGCTCACGCATGTCCTCAGCGTACGAATCGCAGGCCTTCCTCGGCCCTCAGGCAGCAGCCACCGGCACCCAAGCGGGCAACGGCTCGGTCCGCTCCAGCCAAGCGGCCGGGGGCGCCCCACCAGCGTCAGCTCCGGCACCAGTTCCAGCTCCCGCGGCGACGACCCCACCCACAATCGCGCAAGTGGTGTCCATGTCACCGCCCACCCGCACGGTCGCCCAGAAGCCGGCTTCGTAGTCGCCAAGCGCCCGTGCCGCGGACCACAGCGCGAACGGCACCGTGTCATGCGCCGTCGTACGACGTCCGCACCCCAGCACCGCCGCCACCGTCCCGGCATCGCCGTAGTCGAGCATGTCCCGGGCCCTGCGCAGCCCGGCACCCACAGCGCTGCGGGGCACGAGGTCGATGACCCCGTCGAGCAGCGCCTTGGGAGCCGGCGGCCCCGCGGGGTCGGCGGCCAGTGCCGCCGCGGCGGCCACCGCCATGGCTCCTACGACGGCCTCGCGGTGCTGGTGGGTCGGGTACGCCGAGATCTCCGCCTGGTGGGTCGCCTGCTCCGGGTCGTCGGCGTACCAGGCGCCGAGCGGAGCGATCCGCATGGACGCGCCGTTGCCCCAGGACCCCTGCCCCTTAAACAGAGCGGAGGCGAGCTCCCGCCAGTCCCCGCCGTCCCGGACCCGGCCGAGCAGCTGGTCCACGGCGGGGCCGTACCCCCGCTCGGTGTGGTGGTGCTCGGCGAAGGAACGGGCCAGCTCGTCCTGGTCGATCCTGCCGTGGGCGGCGAGGACGGACAGCACGGAGCAGGCCATCTCGGTGTCATCGGTCCAGGGCCAGGGGCCGTCGGGCAGCTCGCGCCGCTTGAGCAGTGGGTAGTGCGCGGGCGTGAAGAACTGGGAGCCCAGCGCGTCTCCCACCGCAAGACCACGCAGGCTGGCGAGGGCGCGGTCCAGGCGCTGGTCTGGAGAGAGGTCAGCGGTCATCGCTCTGTCACTCTATCCGGTGATGCCGTACGGCTCCGGCTCACGCCAGCGCTCAAACGGCCGGTCGAGTGTGTACTTGCCGTCCTCGCCGAGCAGCAGCGTCCGTGTCTCGCCGTTGCCAGGGTTGGACAGCGACTCGAACTCCGCCACCGACCAGTGGAACCAGCGCATGCAGAACAGCCGCATGGTCAGCCCATGAGTCACCAGGAGGACGTTCGGCGGATGGTCAGGGGCCTCGAAGCTGCGGTACAGGCTTTCCAGGAAGGAGCCGACGCGGTCGTAGACGTCGGCACCGGACTCACCCTGGGCGAAGCGGTAGAAGAAGTGGCCGTAGGCGTCGCGGTAGGCCTTCTGGAGCTTGACGTCGTCTCTGTCCTGCCAGTTCCCCCAGTCCTGTTCTCGCAGTCGCGGCTCTTCCCGCACCCGCACCCTGTCGGGGTCGAGGCGCAGGGCCCGGAAGGTCTCGTGGGTGCGGCGGTACGGCGAGACGTACACGCTCACCCGCTCCTGGCCGAACAGCTCCCGCAGGTGTTTCCCGGTCTCCTCCGCCTGGCGCCACCCGGTCTCGGTGAGTGCCAGGGCATGGTCGGGCTCGCGTTCGTACACGGTGTCGTCGGCGTTGCCGGCCGACTCGCCGTGCCTGACGAGGACGATGCGCCGCGGTCGTGCCATGGGTCGACCCTAGATCGGCGGCACCCCGTGCGGGTCAGGAGGGTAGCCGTCCGGACTCCATCCGGCGTATTCGCCCGGTGAAGCGGCCGCGCAGGAGCCGGTCGTGCGAGACGACCACGAGGGCTCCCGTCCACCGCTCAAGGGCTTCCTCCAGTTCCTCCACGAGGGCGAGCGCCAGGTGGTTGCCCGGCTCGTCGAGCAGGAGCAGGTCCGCGGGTCTGGCGAGCAGCCGGGCCAGGGCGAGCCTGCGACGCTGTCCGGCGGAGAGCGAGCCGACGGGGATGTGGAGGTCGCGGGGGTGGAACAGGCCGTAGGAGAGCAGTAGTTCGGTCTTTTCTTCGGCCGTGAGCGGCAGGCCTTTCCCGAAGGTGTCGAGCACGCGCTCCGCCGGTCGGTGCACCGGGATCTCCTGGGCGAGGTACCCGATGCGGCCCCGGCGGACGACGGAGCCCTCGTCCGGTTCGAGCACGCCCGCCATGGTGCGCAGCAGAGTGGTCTTGCCCGCGCCGTTGCCACCGTGGATGAGGAGCCGCTCGCCCGCTGACACCGTGAGCTCCGGGACGGACAGCCGGTCCCCGACCCGCACGTCCCGCAGTGTCACCAGATCTCCGTCCACAGCACCGGCCTCCGGGCGGGCGTCGAAGCGCAGTGGCTCGGGCGGCTTGGGCACCGGGTGGTCATGCAGTCGGCGCAGTCTTTCCTGCGCGTTGCGCACGCGCCCGGCGACGGAGGCCTGTACACGGCCACCCGCGCGGTCGTACGCCATCTTGTTGTTGTCCTTCATGCCCCGGCCGCCCGCCACCGCGTGTGCCGTGGTCGCCGCGAACTCCTCCAGCCGTCGGGTCTCCTCGCACCACTCCGCGTAGGCCTGCTCCCAGCGCCTTCGCGATGCCGCACGCTCGGCCAGCAGGCCCTGGTAGCCGCCCCCGTACCGCACGACCGCGCGGCGGGCCTCGTCCACTTCGAGGATCGCGGTGGCCACGCGCTCCAGGAAGGTCCGGTCGTGCGAGACCGCGACAACCGTGCCGTGGTGCGCCAGCAGGGAGGTCTCCAACCAGTCGAGGGCGGTCTCGTCGAGATGGTTGGTCGGCTCGTCCAGGAACATCACTTCCGGGGCAGCGGCGATGAGGCAGGCCAGGCCGAGGCGGGCCTGCTCGCCTCCCGAGAGGCTGCTCAGCTCCCGCTCGCGGCTTATGTGGGCGAGTCCGAGGCCGTTCATGGCCTTGTCGACGCGGGCGTCGCCTTCGTACCCGCCGCGCAGCTCGAAGGCCGTGAGCAGGTCGCCGTACTCGCTGAGCACCGCCTCGGATGCCACGCCGAGGCCCTCCTCCAGCTCACGCAACCGTCGCTCCATGGAGCGCAGTTCGGCCAGGGCCGCGTCGATCGCGTCCCCCACGCAACGATCCCCCGGCAGTTGCGGCGTCTGCGCGAGGAACCCCGCACCGCCCGCCGCGACCGTGATCACATCACCGGAGTCCGGCTGGTCGCGTCCAGCCAGGAGGCGCAGCAACGTCGACTTCCCCGCCCCGTTCTCGCCCACGATCCCGATCCGCTCGCCGGGCCGGACCGTGAAGGAGACGTCGCCGAGCAGGAGGCGTTCACCCCTGGCCTTCGTCACGCCACGTACTGAGATTTGTGTAGGCATGGGCACCCCCGTTTCCGTACATGCCACGTCCGCGCACCGCGAGCAAACGCAACGCTTGTCGCATTACGATGAGTGTGACACAGTCGCCCTCACTAATGCAACAGCTGTAGCAGTTGAGTGCGGCCATACCGGAATGGCCGCAAAGGCAGCCCGGCGCAGATGGCTGGGCAGATGGCTTGCCTGTTGGCTGGACAGACGAAGCGAAGGACCGAGATGACGAACGAGGGCGTTCACGCCGACGAGCACCCGGCACCCGGCACTCGCCGCCCCGGCGGCCGCACCGCCCGCACCCGCGCGGCGGTCCGCGACGCGGTCCTGAGCGGGCTCAGCGACCACGGCTACCCAGGCCTGACGATCGAGTACGTCGCCGAGCACTCCGGCGTGCACAAGACCACGCTGTACCGGCGCTGGGGCGGCTTGGAGGGCCTGGTGGCCGACGCGCTCGACCTGGCGGGCGAGGACACGTGGACCCCGCCGGACACCGGCAGCCTGGAAGGTGATCTGCGCGCGCTCGCGCATGAGGTCGCCGACGCGTTCGCCGACGAATCGAAGGCCGCGGCGCCGACCGCCTTCATCGCCGCCTCGTTCCAGTCCCCACGCGCCGCCGACGCCCTGCGAGCCTTCTACGCCGAGCGGTTCTCCCGCTGCGAGGCCGTGGTCGCACGGGCCGTGGAGCGGGGCGAGGCGGACCGGGAAACCGACGCGGCGGCACTTGTGCGCGCCGTCTCCGCTCCGCTGATGCTCCGCCTGTTCGTCACACGGGAGCCGATCGACGGGGCGCTCGCCGACCAGTCCGCGGATGCGGCGCTCGCGGCAACGCGCGCGGGGGCATTCACGAGGCGCTGACTACGGGCTGGCTGCGGCGAAGGGCCTACACAGGGCCGCCTTCAAGCGAACGCCCCCAGACAGCCCTCCACCGCAGCCTCAGCCCCGCCCCCGGCACCAGCACCAGCACCAGCACCAGCACCAGCACCAGCACCAGCACCAGCACCAGCCTTGCTACGGCACCAGCCGCCTCACACCGTCACACCGTCCACGAAGGTTCCAACTGCACGACGTCCCCCTCGATCGCCGCCACATCCACCTCCGTCTGCGCTCGCAGCGCGAGCCGTTCCACCCGTTCCACGCGGTACTTCCCGTGCTCGGCGGCCGACTGCCACATGGAGAGGACCAGGAACTCATGACCCGGGGACTCTCCGAAGAGCCCTCGGACCATGCCGGGAGAGCCCGCCATGGCGGGGTTCCAGACCTTCTCCTGCATCAGCGCGAAGTTCTCCACCCGCGCCTCATGAACGCGACAGTGCGCCACCCGCACCACATCCGCGTCCGTGAAGCGGGGCTCGAACCCCGTCTTCACGTCGAAGCGGTGGTCGAAGAGCTTGGCCTGCAGGTTCTTGTACGTGCCCACCTGCGCCGAGGCCAGCCGGTCGTGCGAGCGGGCCATGAAGGAGTCGTAGAAGGCGCGGCTCTCCCAGAACGCGAAGACATGCGCCACATCCGGTCGACCGCGACTCCATCCTCCGCCCTGTCCCCGGAACCCCGGCTCCCCCAGAAGCCCCGCCCACTTTCGCTGCGCCCGCTCGAAACCCCGGCGGTCCACCACGGTGCAGCGAATCCACTTGACCAGCACCGCGCCATCGTACGGCGCGGCGCGTGGCCAGGGTCACGCTCCGGCGTAGTGCACCCGGATCAGCTCCGCGAACTCGTCGTCCCCCAGCTCGATGCCGAACTCCCGCACGAGCGTGCCCCGCAACTCGCTTACAGGTACGTCGCGTTCATCACGGGAGCCGCCGGGGCGCGTGAGCGTCAATTGCGCGCCGATCAGTCGGCGTCGCACCTCGGGGGCGGCCTGTTGCAGCACCGGGCGCCGGATGAAGGGAGACTTGGGATGAGTTGAGGTGTAGTGGTTCATCACTACGTAGTCGACGGTCAAACACCGGGTAGTGGCGTACGCATAGAGGTCGAACCAGCCGTCGGAGTTCTGGGTGCGAAGGACCCGCACCCCTTCCTCCTCGCTCTCGATGCCGAACCGCCACTCTCCTTGTCGTACTTCGACGCCCGCGCGCATCGGGATGGGTTCGAGCAGCCCGTCGGCACCGAACCCGACATCGCAGTGCCACTGTTCACCGTCCGCCTCGACGTCCAGGAGCATGTGCGTCACCGCGCGCGTGGTGGACGCTCCGGCCCTGACCCGGGCGCCGAGTCCCCTGACCGAGAAGCCGATGCGCTCCAGGGCCGCGGCGAACAGCAGGTTCTGTTCGTAGCAGTAGCCGCCGCGCCGCCGGTGCACCATTTTGTCCTGCAGTGCCGCCAGGTCCAGCAGAACCGGTCGGCCGAGCATGATCTCCAGATTCTCGAAGGGGATCGAGGCCACGTGCCCGCGGTGGAGCGCGCGCAGCGTCTCCAGGTCCGGCTTCGCCTCGCCCTCGTACCCGATCCTGGCCAAGTAGGCCTCGACGTCCAGTTCTTCCCCGTTCCATGTCATGCACTCAATGATCGCCAGTGCCGCCCCGAGCGCAAACCGGATGGTTCGTGGCCCCGATGTCAGTGGCAGGCTTTAGCGTGTTCCGTAGCACTGACAACGCACCAAGCACGAGGGGGAGTTCGTGAGCAGCATCCGGAAGGGGCTCAAGAAGGTCGAGGTCGGGCTGAAGTGGGACCCGAGCCCCACCGGGGCGTCGCCCCACGACCTGGACATAGTGGCCGCGACGTACACCGCCGATGCCCCCCAGGGCCGACCGGCCTACCTGGTGCACTTCGACAGCCGCTCCCCCGACGGCACGATCACGCTCAGCCGGGACAGCAAGACCGGCCAGGGATTCGGGTTCGACGAGGTCATGGTCCTGGAGCTGGAGCGGCTGTCCGAGCGGTACACACGCGTGATCGTCGGAGTGGCCATACAGCAGCATCCGGAGGGGCGGGTCTTCGGTGACGTGGCGAACGCCTCGGTCCGCGTCCGGGAGGGGTACACCGACCTGGCGCAGCACGACTTCGCCGAGGTCGCCGGTTCCACGGCCGCCGTGATCGCTGAGTTCTCCCGGGACCCGGGCGGGCAGTGGGCGTTCCGCGAACTGCTCCGCGGCTTCGACACGGACCTCACGGCCTTCGCCGCCGAAATGGGCAGTGTGCACTGACCCGCCCCCCGCTTGCCGTGGGCTCCCGTCCATGAGTGGTCCGGAAACCCGCAGCACCGGGGAGACCTGAGACCGGGGAACAGTGAGGGGGGGGGGGGGGGGGGGGGGGGGCAGCCCCCCCCCCCCCCCCCCCCCCCCCCCCCCCCCCCCCCCAACGCAAAAAAAAACCCACCCCCCCCCTCCCCCTTCCA
>NZ_JBVIXA010000009.1:332645-420552 GCF_055594065.1 Streptomyces sp. NPDC040610
AGGGGGGGGGGGGGGGGGGGGGGGGGTGGGGGGGGGGGGGGGGGGGGGGGGGGGGGGATGGGGGGTGTGGGGGGGGGGGGGGGGGGGGGGGGGGGGGGGGGGGGGGGGGGGTTTCTTCCCCCCCCCCCCGCCCCTCACCTCACGGCGTCAAGCGGTCAGCTGCAGCCGCTGGTGGAGCCGCAGCCCTCGCAGATGTAGCACGAGCCCGCGCGCTGCATCTTCGTGCCGCAGGAGAAGCACAGCGGCGCGTCGGCCTGGATGCCGAGCTGCATCTCGACGAGCTCGGCGCTGGTGTGCGCCTGCTGCGGAGCGGCCGCCTCGGTCTCCGGCTTCGGCGTGGCGACGGCCTTCAGGACCTCCGTCTGCCGCGGGGCGGACTGAGCCAGGCCCTCGACGTCGACGTCCTCGTCGGCCGGCTCGTACGAACCGGTCTCCAGGTGACGCTGACGCTCCTCGGCGGAGTGGATGCCGAGCGCGGAGCGGGTCTCGAAGGGCAGGAAGTCCAGCGCCAGGCGGCGGAAGATGTAGTCGACGATCGACTGCGCCATCCGCACGTCCGGGTCGTCCGTCATGCCGGCCGGCTCGAAGCGCATGTTCGTGAACTTGGAAACGTACGTCTCCAGGGGCACGCCGTACTGCAGGCCGACGGAGACGGCGATGGAGAAGGCGTCCATCATGCCCGCGAGGGTCGAACCCTGCTTGGACATCTTCAGGAAGACCTCGCCCAGACCGTCGTCCGGGTAGGAGTTCGCCGTCATGTAGCCCTCGGCGCCCCCGACTGTGAAGGACGTGGTGATGCCGGGACGGCCCTTCGGCAGACGCTTGCGGACCGGGCGGTACTCGACCACCTTCTCGACCGCGCTGCGGATCGTGCCCTCGGCCTTCTCGGCGATCTCGGTCTTCTCCTCCTCCTTCTTCTTGGCGGAGAGGGGCTGACCGACCTTGCAGTTGTCGCGGTAGATCGCGAGCGCCTTGACGCCCAGCTTCCAGGCCTCGAAGTAGACCTCCTCGACGTCCTCGACAGTCGCGGTCTCCGGGAGGTTGACCGTCTTGGAGAGCGCACCGGAGATCCACGGCTGGATGGCCGCCATCATCCGGACGTGACCCATCGCGGAGATGGAGCGCTCACCCATGGCGCAGTCGAAGACCTCGTAGTGCTTGGTCTTCAGGCCCGGGGCGTCGATCACATTGCCGTGCTCGGCGATGTGGGCGACGATCGCCTCGATCTGCTCCTCCTGGTAGCCGAGGCGACGCAGGGCCTGCGGCACGGTGCCGTTGACGATCTGCATCGAGCCGCCGCCGACGAGCTTCTTGAACTTGACCAGGGCCAGGTCGGGCTCAAGGCCGGTCGTGTCGCAGGACATGGCGAGACCGATGGTGCCGGTGGGCGCGATGACGGAGGCCTGCGAGTTACGGAAACCGTTCTTCTCGCCGAGGCGCAGGACGTCCTGCCAGGCCTCCGTGGCGGCGGCCCAGATCGGGGTGTCCAGGTCGTCGATGCGGACGGCCGAGGCGTTGGCGTCGGCGTGCTGCTTCATGACGCGCTTGTGCGGGGTGGCGTTGCGGGCGTAGCCGTCGTAGGCGCCGACGACCGCCGCGAGCTCCGCGGAGCGCTTGTACGAGGTGCCGGTCATCAGGGACGTGATGGCACCGGCGAGGGCGCGGCCGCCGTCGGAGTCGTACGCGTGGCCGGTGGCCATCAGCAGGGCGCCCAGGTTGGCGTAGCCGATGCCGAGCTGGCGGAAGGCGCGGGTGTTCTCGCCGATCTTCTGGGTCGGGAAGTCCGCGAAGCAGATGGAGATGTCCATCGCCGTGATGACCAGCTCGACGACCTTGGCGAAGCGCTCGGACTCGAACGACTGGGTGCCGTTGCCGTCGTCCTTGAGGAACTTCATCAGGTTCAGCGAGGCGAGGTTGCAGGACGTGTTGTCCAGGTGCATGTACTCGCTGCAGGGGTTCGAGCCGTTGATGCGGCCGGACTCCGGGCAGGTGTGCCAGGCGTTGATGGTGTCGTCGTACTGGATGCCGGGGTCGGCGCAGGCCCAGGCGGCCTCGGCCATCTTGCGGAAGAGCGACTTGGCGTCGACCTCCTCGATGACGTCGCCGGTCATGCGGGCACGCAGGCCGAACTTGTCGCCGTTCTCCACGGCCTTCATGAACTCGTCGTTCACACGGACCGAGTTGTTGGCGTTCTGGTACTGGACGGACGTGATGTCGTCGCCGCCCAGATCCATGTCGAAGCCCGCGTCACGCAGCGCGCGGATCTTCTCCTCTTCCTTGACCTTGGTCTCGATGAAACCCTCGATGTCGGGGTGATCGACGTCGAGGATGACCATCTTGGCCGCGCGGCGCGTGGCGCCGCCCGACTTGATCGTTCCTGCGGACGCGTCGGCGCCCCGCATGAAGGAGACCGGACCCGAGGCGTTGCCTCCGGAGGACAGCAGTTCCTTGGAGGAACGGATACGGGAGAGGTTCAGGCCGGCACCGGAGCCGCCCTTGAAGATCATGCCCTCTTCCTTGTACCAGTCGAGGATCGACTCCATGGAGTCGTCGACGGACAGGATGAAGCAGGCGGAGACCTGCTGCGGCTGGGGCGTGCCGACGTTGAACCACACCGGGCTGTTGAAGCTGAAGATCTGGTGCAGGAGGGCGTACGCCAGCTCGTGCTCGAAGATCTCGGCGTCGGCGGGCGAGGCGAAGTACTTGTAGTCCTCGCCGGCCTTGCGGTAGGTCTTCACGATGCGGTCGATGAGCTGCTTCAGGCTCACCTCGCGCTGCGGCGTGCCGACCGCGCCGCGGAAGTACTTGCTCGTGACGATGTTGACCGCGTTCACCGACCAGAACTCGGGGAACTCGACGCCGCGCTGCTCGAAGTTGACCGAACCGTCGCGCCAGTTGGTCATGACGACGTCACGGCGCTCCCAGACCACCTCGTCGTACGGGTGCACGCCCGGGGTCGTGTGGATGCGCTCGGTGCGCAGGCCCTTGCCGCCCTTGGGTCCCTTCGCGCGCGAACCTCGCGCGGGGCCGCTCGTCGTCTCGGTCATGCCGCCTCCCTGTATCAGGCTAAAACGCCCTGAAGTGCCACGTTCTTCCCGCAGCACGGTGTGTGTCTTGTGTCGCGGGCACCACTAAGGGCGACCGCAACAGGTCTGGTTCGCCGTCGGACCGTGAAAGGTCAGTCGCCGGCGGTGGCAGGCTGCGGGACTTCGGCAGTCCCACCGGGCCCGCGGCCGGTCGCGTCACGTTCCGCTCCGGAGTCGCCCGGTGCGGCGTCGCGTCGCTCCCTCAGCTCTTCGACCGCGGCCTCGAAGTCCTCGAGCGAGTCGAACGCCCGGTACACGGACGCGAAACGCAAATAGGCGACGAGGTCGAGTTCCTGCAGCGGGCCGAGTATGGCCAGTCCCACGTCGTGGGTGGTCAGTTCGGCACTTCCGGTGGCCCGGACCGCTTCCTCGACACGCTGGCCGAGCTGCGCCAGCGCGTCCTCGGTCACAGGCCGCCCCTGGCAAGCCTTGCGGACGCCGTTGATGACCTTGGTGCGGCTGAAGGGCTCGGTGACGCCGCTGCGCTTGACGACCATCAGGGAGCAGGTCTCCACGGTCGTGAAACGACGCGAGCAGTCCGGGCACTGACGGCGCCTGCGGATCGACGTGCCGTCATCAGTGGTGCGGCTGTCGACTACGCGGCTGTCGGGGTGCCTACAGAAGGGGCAGTGCATGGATCTCCCAACCCTCCTTCATGGCACGACACAGAGGCCTCCAAGGACCCTTGGGCCCCTCGAAGCAGCCCCAAGCATAGGCGATGCCCGCGACCCCGGAAGACCGGGGACCACAACTTCTAGGCTGCGGTCGCAATCCAACCACTACATCTGGGGTTTGCTCGTCATCCTCGGTGTCACCGCGTGTCGCGGAGCCCGTCGGACGGGCGGGCGCGCGCGGGCCTTTGCCGACGCCACCCGAGAGATCCCAGTGCCCAGTTGACGGGGCACCGAATGGCACTATGGGACCCTCAGCGGCAGGGCCTGGACCCCGGCGGTGAAGCGTACCGTAATGAACCGAAATTCCTTTCGGCCCGAACGTCAGCCATACACCCAGACACATGATCAGGACAGGGAATCTACGATTTTTCACTCGAACGTGTGTTTGGCGCAACCTTTCGAAAGCAACTACCGTTGGCTAACTAGGGAGAACATCTCGAGAGGGGCCGACCGACGTGACCACCACCGCAGACAGCGCCACCATCACAGCCCAGGACCGCTCCCAGAGCCGATTTGAGCCGGTGCATGCCATGAATGACGCAGCCACGAACCAGGAGGGGCCCAAGCCCACACGCTCCCTGCCGGGCCGACCTCCAGGAATCCGCGCCGACAGCTCCGGGCTCACCGATCGCCAGCGCCGGGTGATCGAGGTCATCAGGGACTCGGTGCAGCGGCGTGGCTACCCGCCGTCGATGCGGGAGATCGGTCAGGCGGTCGGCCTCTCCAGCACCTCGTCGGTGGCCCACCAGCTGATGGCTCTCGAGCGCAAGGGCTTCCTGCGCCGCGACCCGCACCGCCCCCGGGCGTACGAGGTCCGGGGCTCGGACCAGCCCAGCACTCAGGCCACGGACACCACGGGCAAGCCGGCCGCTTCGTACGTCCCCCTGGTCGGCCGCATCGCGGCGGGCGGCCCGATCCTCGCCGAGGAGTCCGTCGAGGATGTGTTCCCCCTCCCCCGCCAGCTCGTCGGCGACGGTGAGCTGTTCGTCCTGAAGGTCGTCGGCGACTCCATGATCGAGGCCGCCATCTGTGACGGGGACTGGGTCACGGTCCGCCGTCAGCCCGTCGCCGAGAACGGCGACATCGTCGCCGCCATGCTCGACGGCGAAGCGACCGTCAAGCGCTTCAAGCGCGAGGACGGGCACGTCTGGCTCCTGCCGCACAACTCCGCGTACCAGCCGATCCCCGGCGACGAGGCGACCATCCTCGGCAAGGTGGTCGCGGTCCTGCGTCGCGTGTGAGCCTCCGCCCCTGACACGGGCCCCGGAACCTACTGCGCCGGTTCCGGGGCCCGTCTCTTGCGTTCTGGGCGTCGCGTCGTGTGCTTCTACGCGCCCTGGCCTTGCTGGTGTCCTGGCCTCGCTGTCCGCGGCTCAGCCCCGCTGCCACGCCGACCACGCCCTGCCAGCCAGCGGACCGCGACGGGACGACGGGCTACCCTTCCGAAGCCTCGACCGCCTCAGGCGCCCCGACCCCGCCCGACACCGCCCCTCCCGAAGCCTCCGCGGCCGTCGCCGCCGCGTCGATCGCCGCCAGGGAGCGGCGCACCTGATTCCGGTCCGTCGTGTACCAGAACTCCGGCAGAGAGGCCCGCAGATAGCTTCCGTAGCGCGCCGTGGCCAGGCGCGGGTCCAGGACCGCCACCACACCACGGTCCCCCGACGCCCGGACGAGACGACCGGCGCCCTGGGCCATCAGCAGCGCCGCGTGGGTCGCCGCGACCGCCATGAAGCCATTGCCGCCCGCCTCGTCCACGGCTTTCTGCCGAGCGCTCATCAGCGGGTCGTCGGGACGCGGGAACGGGATCTTGTCCATGATCACCAGCTGGCAGTTCGCGCCCGGCACGTCGACGCCCTGCCACAACGAGAGCGTGCCGAACAGACACGTCCGCGCGTCGGCCGCGAACCCCTTGATCAGCTCGCCCAGCGTCTCCTCACCCTGCAGCAGGATCGGCATGTCGAGCCTGCCCCGCAGCTCCTCGGCCGCCGCCTGGGCCGCCCGCATCGAGGAGAACAGGCCGAGCGTCCGCCCGCCCGCCGCCTCGATCAGCTCGGTGAGCTCGTCCAGCATGTCCCCGCGTGTGCCCTCGCGCCCCGGACGTGCCAGGTGCTGCGCGACGTACAGGATGCCCTGCTTGCGGTAGTCGAAGGGGGAGCCGACATCGACGCCCTTCCAGACGGGCGCGTCCTCGGTGTGGGTGCCCTCGGGGGACAGTCCGAGCGACGCCCCGACGCCGTTGAAGTCGCCGCCGAGCTTGAGCGTGGCGGACGTGAGGACCACCGAGCGGTCGATGAAGAGCTTCTCGCGGAGCAGGCCCGAGACGGACATGGGAGCCACCCTCAGGGAGGCGCCGAAGCGGTCGTGGCGTTCGTACCAGACGACGTCGTACTCGGAGCCGTTCGTGATCCGCTCCGCCACGTCGTGGATCGTCTCCACGGAGGCCAGGGCCTGCTTGCGGACCACGTCCTCGTCCTGGACCGACTTGTCGCGGGTGGAGCCGAGTGCCGAGATGACCGTGCGGGCCGCGTCGCGCAGCGCCATCAGGGCATAGCCGAGGTCCTCAGGGACCTCTTCGAGGCGCCCCGGCAGCGCCAGCTCCATGAGCCGCTCGAAGCCCTCGGCGGCGGTCTGGAGCTGATCTGCCGCCTTCTCGTTGACCAGTTTCGCCGCGCGCCGCACCGCGCGGTTGACCTGTCCCGGGGTGAGCTCGCCGGTGGCGACACCGGTGACGCGGGACACCAGCTCATGGGCCTCGTCCACGATCAGCACCTCGTGCTGGGGCAGGACGGGAGCGCCCTCGATGGCGTCGATCGCGAGCAGCGCGTGGTTGGTGACCACGACCTCGGCGAGCTTCGCGCGCTCGCGGGCCATCTCGGCGAAGCACTCCTGGCCGTACGCGCACTTCGAGGCGCCCAGGCACTCCCTGGACGAGACGGACACCTGTGCCCAGGCGCGGTCGGAGACGCCCGGGGTCAGGTCGTCACGGTCGCCGGTCTCCGTCTCGTCCGCCCAGTCCCGCATGCGCAGCAGGTCCCGGCCGAGCTTGCTGGTGGGCGTCGCCGCCTCGAACTGGTCGAACAGCCCCTCTTCCTCGTCCTGCGGCACGCCCTCGTGCAGGCGGTGCAGACACAGATAGTTCGACCGGCCCTTGAGCATGGCGAAGTCGGGGCGGCGGCGCAGCAGCGGATGCAGGGCGTCCACGGTCCGCGGCAGGTCGCGCTCGACCAGCTGGCGCTGCAGCGCCAGGGTGGCCGTCGCGACGACGACCCGCTCCCCGTGCGCCAGCGCGGGCACCAGGTAGCCGAGGGACTTACCGGTGCCGGTGCCGGCCTGGACCAGCAGGTGGGAACCGTCGTCGATCGCCTCGGCGACGGTCTCGGCCATGGTCACCTGGCCGGGGCGCTCCGTGCCGCCCACGGCGGCGACGGCGGCGTGCAGGAGCTCGGGGAGGGAGGGCTTCGTCATAGCTCGACCACCCTACGGTGCCCCACTGACAACACTGCGATCAAGGCTGATGGAGGGGGTTGGCCACGGTCCCGTGGACAGCGGCGTGCGGGCGCTCTGAGCGGTCGCGGTAGCCGTCGAGGTGGAGCCGGTTGCGGTTCAGGCACAGGCGCTCGATACGCGGTGTGAGCAGGTCGAATGTCTCGTACCGCTCCTTCAGCTCGGGTGCGCGGGCCTGGTGCCGCAGAATCTCGGCCCGTACGAGGGACCAGAAGTCGGCCTCCGGGACGCCCAGTTGGTCCTCGCACAGGGGTGCCAGGTAGCGGAAGACGCCCACGAAGAGCCCGGCGTGGATGAACTGGGTCAGGAAGGCCGGTGGCTCGGTGAGCAGGATGTCCCGTACGTCGTCGGGCATGGAGGCGTGCTCCGGTACGGGCTCCGCGCTGACATTGACGTCGTCTACGAAGTCCTTGACCGCGAGGCGCACGGGGACGTCCTTGTCGTCGAAGACGACGATGGCGTTCTCCCCGTGTGGAGAGAACACCGTTCCGTAGTGGTAGAGGAACTGCAGCAGGGGAGGCAGCAGCGCGGCGAACAGATGCGTCAGCCAGGCCGTGGGCGTCAGCCCGGAGCGGGCGACGAGCTCCGTGACGAAGGCGCGACCCTGGGGATCGGTGTGCAGGAGCGCGGCGAGGGTGCGGGCGCGCTCCCCGGGCGCGAGGTAGCGCGTGAGGGGCTCGCGCCAGATGGCGCCCAGCAGTTCCTTGTACTGGTAGGGCACTTCCGGGAGCGAGTCGTAGACGGGGTGTTCCACGGCCACGGCGGCGACCTCTCCGAGGAGGATCACCCGGCACTCGTCTCGCAGGAACGGATCTCCGTCGCGCAGGGCGTGCACCCAGGAGGTGACGGCCGAGGCGGCGACCGTCCGCTCGGTGGGCAGACCTCGCCACACCAGGGTGTTGAGCACCGACAGCGGGAGTTTGATCGTGTGCCGGTCGGGACGGGTGGTGTTCAGGAATGTCCGGATCGACTGCTGGGGCAGGCGCAGATCGCCGTCGCTGGGGAGCGGGACGATGGTTCCGGCGGCGACGGACGGGGCGAACAGGGGCAGCACGACGTCGTCCCACTGCCAGGGGTGCACGGGCAGATAGAGGTACTCCCGCGGGTCGAGGCCGCGCGCGCCCAGTATGGCCGCATAGGTCTCGCGTGTCCCGGTGTCCAGCTCGCGCGCGTAGAGATCGTCCGCGGTGTCCAGGCCCGGCACGCCCCGGTAGGTGGCGATGCTGTTGTGCACCGCGATCCACGGGATGGCCGAGTCCCTGCGGGCCTCGGGTGCCCAGCGTGCGGTGTCCGTCGCGGAGAAGCCGATGCGGCCCTTGTTGAGGACGAGCCAGGGGTGACCGGTCTGGTGGCCTTCGAGCTCCGCGTAGCCGAGGTCGGCGAGTTGCCCGGCGCTGAGCGCCCCGTGGTCGAGGCGGGTGTCGGCGCTCAGCGTCGCGGTCAGTTCGCGAATGAGGTGGCCGAGGGTGGCGCCGTCGAGGTCCAGGGTGCGGCGGGCGACGGTCAGGAAGTGCAGGGGGTCGGTGCAGGGGGTCGGGCTGCCGGTGCCGTCGGTGAGCGTCAGGCTCGCCGGGTCCACTCGCCAGCTGCCGTAGGCGCCGCGGCGGGCGCGGAAGGTGAGACGGGGGCGGGGCTCGCCGGGTGTGGCGGGTTCGTCGAGAAGCAAGGTGTACGTGTCTGTGGCGCTCCCTTCACCGTCCGTGACACCTCCCTCGCCTTCTGCGGCGGCTCCCCGGCTTCCCGTGACGCTCCCGTCGCCACCGGCATCGCCGCCCCGGCCCTCGGCGCCCACTGCCCCCGCTGGGACCGGGCTCAGGATCTCTTCGTACGCGAACTCACTGATGATCTTGGCCAGGAGTCGGCGCCCGGCTTCCTCCCAGCTTTCCGCGGTCAGCTCGGGCGGGTCGTAGAGGGCGGCGGGGTCGTGGGGTGTCGCGGGATCGGAAAGATTCGGCACGGGGACTCCTCGGGGAGGGAACCGGATCGGGTCGAGCGGTGTATCAGAAGTGAGCGGATCGAAAAGGGGCGGGCTGAGCGGGTCACAGCACGGCGCGCAGGGCCCGGTCACGGACCATGAGCGCCGCCCGTTTGTCGGGGAGGTCCACCTCGGCGGCGAAGCGGAAGCCGGCGCTGAGAAAGGCGGAGACGGAGGGGGTGTTGCGCAGGTCTGGTTCGGCTACGACACGTGCGCAGGAGGGGCGGTGATCGAGTACGAGATCGGCGACGGCCCGCAGCAAGGTGGTGCCGAGGCCTCGGCCGCGATCGGCGACACCGCCGACGAGGAGGTGGATTCCGGTGTCGTGAGGGCGTGCGGGGTAGTGGCGGGCCAGTGGGTCCAGGTCGGCGCGGTAGATCTCCCAGTAGCTCATGGGGGTGCCGTCGAGGACGCCGAGGCAGGGCACGCTGCGTCCGTCGCCTTCGAGTTGGGGGCGCAGGTGGGTCTCCGTGACGGATGCGGGTCCGGCCAGTTCCCAGAAGGCCGCCACGGCGGGGTCGTTCATCCACCTGCTGATCAGCGCCAGATCGCGTTCGATGCGTACGGGGACGAGTTGGAAAGCGCCCGCGTCGGTGGTGGCCGGGCTCCAGGCGGCCACGTGGTCGAGCAGGTCACCGCGGGCCGGGTCGGGCCCGGTGGCCGCCGCGTGGTCCGAGCCCGCCGTGGCTTCGGAGGTGAGGTGCGCCGTGTGCCCACCGCAGTCGGCGATCAGCGCGACGAGTTCGTCGGGCAGCCGCAGGTCCAGGGTGTCGTCGCAGTCCGGGGTGCCCGCGGTGGCGGGATCTGTTCCGGCGTCGGTGCTCGCGTCGGTGGGAGGCACGGCGTCGCTCCTCTCGGAGGGGATGGATTCGGCAGGGGTGGGGCCTGGTCCTCAGGAAGGGGTCATGGTCATCGGCGGGGGAAGGGGGCGTGGTCCTCGGTGGCGCAAACGAAGTGGTCTTGGCCGGTGGGGAGTTGGTGGATTCGGGCGGGGTTCGGGGCGGAGCGGGTCACGTATGGAGGGGATTCGAGATGGTGACGTAGACGGATTGGGTGTCGACGGGTCCGACGAGTTCGTCGAGTCCGTGCAGGCGGGTCAGGAGGTTGGCCTTGCACCGCAGCACGGGTGAGTCGAGCAGCCGGGCGGGCAGCGGGGTGCGGAGCCGGCCGGGGCCCGAGGCGACGCCGAGGAGGAAGCGGCGGAACGCGGCGAGCAACAGCCGTTCGTCGGCGAGGCGTTCGGCACCCAGGGCACCGATGAGGCCGAGGACGTTGTTGATCCCGAGGTAGTAGGCGAAGCGCTCGTCGGTGACCTCGTCGGAGACGAAGGTGTCGCTGTGTCGGCCGATGCCGGGGAGCCGCTTGTCCAGTTCGGCGCGGCGGGATTCACGGAAGTAGTAGCCCTGGTTGTCGCGGTAGCGACCGCCGGTGGGCCAGCCGTCGGGGTCGAGCAGCAGCAGGGTGTTCTGCTGGTGGGCCTCCAGGGCGACGCCCGCTTCGCTGTCCAGCCAGAGTACGGGGCGTACGACGTTCTGGAGGTAGCGCAGGAACCACTCCGTGGCGACGGCTCCTCGTGGGCGGCCGGTGTGTCCGGCGAGCCGGGTGATGATCGCGGCGAGCCGGGAGTGCATCGGTGGCCGGTCCTGGCCGGTGGGCTGGGCGGTCGGCCTGGGCGAGACGAGTCCGGCGATGCAGGTCGCGTCGTCGCCGGGGCGGAAGGGGTTGTGCCGGATCATCACGTCGAGCCCGGCGACGGCTTCTCCGTCGGCCCCGGTGACGGCGAGCCAGGCCGGGTCGCGGATGACGTCGAACCCGGGGTGGGCCGCCTGCCACTGCTCGGCGAGGCCGCTGCGCAGCAGCCGGTGGACCTCGACGCCGCGGTGGAGTTCTTTGCGGAGGTTCTCACGACGGGAGTTGGTGATGCGCAGGGCCAGCGACAGCTTCAGCATGGCCGGGGCGCCGGAGCGGTAGAGGGTGCGGACGGAGGAGGTGGGGTGCCAGGGTGCGCCGTGGGGGCCGAGGTCCTTGAGGAGTCCGGCGTCGAGCAGGGCGGCGGTCTCGGGGCGGTGGCGGAGTTCGCGGATCTGCCACGGGTGTGCGGGCAGCACGGCGTGGCCGTCCGGCAGCGGCAGGTCGGGGCCCGCGAGGCGGGCGGCGAGTTGGTCGGCCGGAATGGTGCGGCCGCGTTCGGTCCAGGCCGAGTCCATGGCGAGCACGGAGCGGTCGACGGCGAGCCAGTGCAGTGGGAAGGCTCCGCGCAACTCCGGTGAGTAGAGCCTGGATTCGGTGTCGGAGAGCCCTTCGCGGCTCTTCGGGGTCGGGTGCAGCGGGTGGCCGAGGAGCAGGGACTGTTCGGCGGCCAGGAACAGGTCGGGGATATCGCCTGGGTTGTTCCTGCGGTCGGCGATGAAGTCGGCGGTGCGGCGGACGGAGTCGGCGACGCGGGCTACCAGGTCGGCGCCGTCGGCTGCTTCGCGGGACTCGGTGGCTTCGCGGGACTCGGTGACAGCCCGGGGATGGGGGGCAACCCTGGCCTCGGTGACTTCCCTGGGGTTGAGGGCTTCCTCGGCCTCGGCGGCTTCGGTTTCGGTGGCTTCCTGAGGGGCTTCGACTGCCGGGTCCGCCGGCTGCGGTTGTGGCTGCGGCTGCTCCGGGTCGGGCTGCGTCTGGGGGCTCGAGTCAGTGAAGTCGCCCTGTTGGTCGCCGGGTTGGGCTTCGGTCGCGCTGGCTGTTTCGCGGCTCAGGAGGGCGGCGACGGTGACGGCGTCGACCGGTGGTGCGGTCGCGGGGCCGTCTTCCAGGCACGGGGGGCCGAAGCGGTGCCAGCCGGTCGGGGACCAGTAGTCCACGGGGACGAGGAGGGCGGTGCCGCTGGCTTCGAGGGGGATGCGCAGGGAGCCGTGTTCCGTGGCGGCCATGTCGTTCTCCCGCACCCAGCAGCGCAGCAGGTTCTCGACGGCTGCGGCCTGGGCCGCGGTGTGCGGGTCGGGGTGGTCGAGGAGGTCGGTGGTGCCGTGGCGCAGTCGCTCGGCCTCCTGGCTCCTGCCTTTCTGCCGCGGGACCGTACTTGCCTCCGCCGTCTGGGGGGACTGCGCGGATTGTGTGCCGCATGCTCCCGGTGGGTGCGGTTGGGGACGGCCGTCGGGTGCGGGTGTGGCGTTCAAGAGGGTTCCTTGTGTGGTTGATCGGGCTCCGTTTGGCGACGGGCGGTGGTTGGGCGGGACGGGTCGCACAGGGGCACGGGAGTGGGACGGTGGCGGCCGCGCCCGGGAGGTGATGGTGGGTCTGCGGCTGCGGCTGTCGTCAGGTCGGTCGGTTCGTGCCCGGCTCGGTCAGGGGACGTGAGTCGCGGTGGTCATGGATGGTCCGATGCGAGTCTGCCGTCGGGGGTGCGGCGGTGGGAACGCTCCGCCGCGGTGAGGGCATCGGCGAGTCGGTCGAGGACCGCGGTCGCCTGTTCGTCCGTGATGGTGAGGGGAGGCAGGAGCCGCACGACGCTGGAGTGCCGTCCGCCGAGTTCGACGATGAGCCCGCGGTGCAGGCATTCGCGCTGTACGGCGGCGGCCAGTTCGGGGGCCGGTGGGTGCGGGCGGGTGTCGGGAAGGTCGTGCGACCGGTGGTGCTGAAGGTGATTGTGCCGGTGCGGGTGCTGGTGTGGGTACTGGGGGGCGGTCGGTGGCGTGATGGGGGCGGTCGTGGGGGGTGCGGAAGGATAGAGGGCGTACGGGGCGGACGAGGCGTAGGGGGAAGGGTCCGCCGGGGATTCCAAGTGCTGGCCGTGGGGCGCGGGTTGGGCGCTTTCCTGGTCGACGAGTTCGACGCCCAGCATCAGGCCGCGCCCGCGGACGTCGCCGACGCAGGGGTGGTCGGCAGCGAGGGCGCGCAGGCCCTCGAGCATGCGGGCGCCGAGGGTGGCGGCGTGTTCGGCGAGGCGGTTCTCCCGTACGTAGGCGAGGGTGGCGGCGCCGGCGGCCATGGCGAGTTGGTTGCCGCGGAAGGTGCCCGCGTGGGCGCCGGGGGGCCAGACGTCGAGGTCGTCGCGGTAGACCACGACGGCGAGGGGCAGGCTGCCGCCGATCGCCTTGGACAGGACGAGGACGTCGGGGACGATGCCGCTGTGCTCGACGGCCCAGAAGGCGCCGGTGCGGCCGACGCCGGTCTGCACCTCGTCGGCGATGAGGGGGATCCCGCGTGCCGCGGTGATGTCGCGCATCCGGCGGAGCCAGGCGTCGGGGGCGGGGAGGACGCCGCCCTCGCCCTGGACCGGTTCGAGGATCATGGCGGCGGGGGCGGGGACGCCGGACTTGGTGTCGTCGAGGAGGTTCTCGGTCCAGCGGGCGGCGAGTTCGGCTCCGTTCGGGCCGCCGACGCCGAAGGGGCAGCGGTAGTCCTGGGGGTAGGGCAGGCGGGCGACGCGGACGTCACGGGCGCCGCCGGAGGCTTCGAGGGCTCCTGCGGTCATGCCGTGGTAGGCGCCGGTGAAGGCGAGCAGGCCCTCGCGGCCAGTGGCGGTGCGAGTGAGTTTGAGGGCGGCTTCCACCGCGTCGGTGCCGGCGGGGCCGCAGAACTGGATGCGGGCGCGGTCGGCGAGGGCGGGCGGGAGGGTGCGGAACAGTTCGGTGGTGAAGGCGTCCTTGACGGGTGTGGCCAGGTCGAGGACGTGGAGTGGGGCTCCGGAGTCGAGGACGTTGCGGATGGCTTCGAGGACGACGGGGTGGTTGTGGCCGAGGGCGAGCGTGCCCGCGCCGGAGAGACAGTCCAGGTAGCGCTGTCCGTCGGCGCCCTCGATGGTCATGCCGCGGGCGCGCACGGGCACGATCGGCAGGGCGCGTGCGTAGGTGCGCGCGGCGGATTCGCGGGCGGACTGGCGGCGCAGGATGCCTTCATGTGCTCCCCTTGCGGGGGCGCCCGGCTGGTGTGTGCTGGATCGGTGCGTGCCGGATTGGAGTGCGCCGGATTGGGGTGCGCCGTCCCCCCGCACGCCCTCGTCGTGCGCGGAGCCCTCGCGCCCGGACCTCCCGTGCGCGGAGCCTTCGTGCACGGCGCCTGGGTGCACGGAACCTTCCCCCTCAGCCCCCTCCCCGGCAGCTCCACGCTCCGCGGCCCCCGCCGCGCTTTCGCGCCCCGCGGGCACCACCGCGGAAGCAGGCTCGATCACGGCCACGGCTGTTCGTCCTCCCGCTGGGACTTGACGCGGGCCCGCCGGTTTCGGTCGGGCCCGCGAGCGAGTTGGCGCGGGGGCTGAACGCGCGCGGCGTGTCCCCCGTACGTACCAACGACGGCACGCGCGCGGGATCACGGGTGCACGGAAGATCCTTGCCGTGACGGAACCGTTGCCGTCTCGTGGGCCGTCCCCAACGGCACCGGCATAGTGTGGGGTGCCGTTCACCAGCACCAAGGTGTTCCGCACCGCGGGCAATCCGGACGTTCAGCACCACGAACGACCGGGCGCCCGCCGGGGCAGGCATCCGGGCGCCCCACCGTGGGCACGCCGTGATGGCCGACGCCGCACGGAAGGACGTGCGGCACCACGATGTACGGCATTTGGAACGATTTCGAGGCCCAGGGGGATTCTCACCATGCGACCCATACGTCCGCTCTTCAGCTCCCGCAGTGGGAGGAGCGCGCGCGGCAGGACCCCCGTGGCGGCCGCCGTCGCGCTTGGCGCGGCGCTGGTTCTGACCGCGACCGCCTGCGGCCCGAGTGACGACAACGCGAGCGACTCGTCCGCGTCGCAGCCCGGCGACAAGGGCGACGACAAGATCCAGATTCCGGGCGACATCCAGGACCGGCTCAAGGAGCACGGCATCGACCTGGACAAGTGGAAGGACGGCGCCTGGAAGAACTGGGACAAGGACGACTGGCTGCGCGAGGCGGGCGACTTCGTCAACCCGATCATCGAGGACCTCTGGGACCCGGACCGCATGCGGGACGCGGACAAGAACCCGGACCGCGGCGTCGACGAGGGTGACATCTCCGGCGACCAGGGCGTGACGGACCCGACGCCGGAGCCCGTCGAGGCGGCGGCCGTGAAGACGCCGTACCACGACCAGGTCCCCGCGGCCGGCAAGCTCTTCTTCGACGGACCCGAGGGCTCGATGGTCTGCTCGGCCACGGTCGTCAAGGACCCGAAGAACCCGGGCAAGTCCAACATGGTGTGGACCGCCGGCCACTGCGTCCACGCGGGCGCCAAGGGCGGCTGGTACCGCAACATCGCCTTCGTCCCGTCGTACAACGACAGCGGCACGCCCACCGCGGAGCTGCAGGGCAAGCCCAAGGAAGAGGTCGCTCCGTACGGCGTCTGGTGGGGCGACTGGGCGCAGACGTCCGACCAGTGGATCGAGCAGGGCGGGCCGACGGGCGGCAAGGGCGCTCCGTACGACTTCGCGGTGATCCATGTGACGCCGGAGAAGGGCAGCGAGGGCAAGTCCCTGGAGGAGACGGTCGGCACCGCTCTGCCGGTGGACTTCGACGCCCCGGCGGTGCCGAAGATCAAGGACATGACGGCGACCGGCTACCCGGCGGCGTCGCCGTTCGACGGCCAGAAGCAGTTCCAGTGCGCGGACAAGCCGGGCCGTCTCTCCCTCAGCAAGCCCGACCCGACGATGTACCGGATCGGCTGCACCATGACCGGCGGTTCGTCCGGCGGTGGCTGGGTCACGGCGGGCCAGGACGGCAAGCCCGCCCTGGTGTCCAACACGTCGATCGGCCCGGTGACGGCGGGCTGGCTCGCGGGTCCGCGCCTCGGTGACGAGGCCAAGGGCATCTACAACGCGGTCAGCAAGAAGTTCGCGGGGCAGTAAGGCAGTACCGGCCGGGCCGGGAGGCCGGCAAGACGGCACCCCGGCCCAGTCGGAAGCCAGCAACGCAGTACCGCGGAGCCGAAAGGCACGCCGCGCGGTGAGTTCGCCCACAGCACCCGCTGTCGGGCGAACTCACCGCCACCGGGTCCGCCTCGCTCCCCGAAGCCGACCCCACCCGCTTCGTCCGCGTACGAGTGCCAGGGCGGCGAAACCTTCACCACCCCGCCGCCGTTCGTCCCCAATTCCACAGGCATAGTGGGAGCTCACGTCGGCCCGGGCGGCGGACGCCACGCCCACGCCTGACACGCACATGGCAAATACACGTTCCTACGGGGGTTACAGCTACATGCGTTCCATTCGTGCGCCCTTCGCGCGCAGCCGCGGCCGCCGCGCCGCGCTCGCCGTCACCGGGCTCGCCGCGACCCTGGCGCTCACCGCCACGGGCTGCGGCCCGAGCGACGACAAGGCGAGCGACAAGTCGGACAGCGGCTCGGCGCAGGAGGCGGACAAGGGTTCCGGCTCCGACTCCGGCTCCGGTCTGCCCGGCGACCTCGCCGACCGGCTCAAGGAGCACGGCATCGATCCTGACAAGTGGAAGGACGGTGCCTGGAAGAACTGGAGCAAGGACGACTGGCTGCGCGAGGCCAAGGACTTCGTCAACCCGGTCATCGACGGGCTCTGGAAGCCCGAGCGGATGCAGAAGGCCAAGGACCCGAACAAGACGATCGCGTCGAAGGACGCGACCGCCGACCAGGGCGCGACCGACCCCGACCCCGCGCCGGTGCAGGCGAAGCCCGAGAAGACGCCGTACCACGACAACGCGGCGCCGGTCGGCAAGATCTTCTTCGACTCCCCCAAGGGTTCTATGGTCTGCTCCGGCACGGTCGTGAAGGACCCGCGCAACCCGGGCAAGTCCAACCTCGTGTGGACGGCGGGCCACTGTGTGCACGCCGGTTCCGAGGGCGGCTGGTACCGCAACATCACCTTCGTGCCCTCGTACAACGACCTGGGCAAGTCCGAGGCGGCCCTGAGCAACGCGGCGCCGCAGGAGATCGCGCCGTACGGCCAGTGGTGGGCGGACTGGGTCTCGACGTCCGGTGAGTGGATCGACCAGGGCGCCGCTTCGGGCGGCGCGGGCGCTCCGTACGACTACGCCGTGATGCACGTGAAGCCGCAGGAGGGCACCAAGTCCCTCGAGGAGACCGTCGGCAACGCGCTGGAGGTCGACTTCACGACCCCGTCGGCGCAGAGCGTGGCGTCCATGGGCGCCTGGGGCTACCCGGCCGCGCCGCCGTACAACGGCCTGATCATGCACAAGTGCATCGACAAGCCCGGCCGTCTGTCGCTGGACCCGGCGACGCCGACGATGTACCGCATCGGCTGCACCATGACCGGCGGTTCGTCCGGCGGTGGCTGGTTCCGGGTGGTGGGCGACAAGTCCCAGCTCGTCTCCAACACGTCGATCGGCCCGGCCGACAACACCTGGCTCGCCGGTCCGCAGCTGGGCAGCGGCGCGAAGCAGGTCTTCGACACGATGAGCGAGAAGTACGGCTCGCAGTGACCCGTCGGGCCCGGGGCCCGGTGACCGTCGGCGGCAAGGTCCGGGTGACTCTTCGGCACGCAAGGTCCCAATGACCTGGAGCTTTCACGGTGAAGGCCCCGCCCCCTACGAGAGGGGGCGGGGCCTTCGTCCTGTGGTGCGCCCACGAGTCCCGCGTCAGCGCGCGGAACCGCCTCGTCCGGTCAGTGCGCCGCGGGAACGTACGGCGCGAGTTCCGCCGCGAGTTCCTCGTGCACCCGTGCCTTGAGCAGCGTGCCCTCGGGCGTGTGCTCCTCGGAGAGCACTTCGCCGTCGGCGTGCGCACGCGCCACGAGCTTGCCGTGGGTGTACGGCACGAGGGCCTCGATCTCGACCTCGGGCCGCGGCAGTTCGGCGTCGATGAGCGCGAGCAGCTCCTCGATTCCGGCGCCGGTGCGCGCGGACACGGCGATCGCGTGCTTCTGCTGGCGCAGCAGTCGCTGGAGGACCAGCGGGTCGGCCGCGTCCGCCTTGTTGATCACCACGATCTCCGGCACGTCCGTCGCGCCCACGTCCCGGATGACCTCGCGCACGGCGGCGAGCTGCTCCTCCGGCGCGGGGTGCGAGCCGTCCACCACGTGCAGGATCAGGTCGGACTCGCCGACCTCCTCCATGGTGGAGCGGAACGCCTCCACGAGGTGGTGCGGCAGATGCCGGACGAAGCCGACCGTGTCGGCCAGGGTGTACAGCCGACCGCTGGGCGTCTCCGCCCTGCGGACCGTCGGGTCGAGAGTGGCGAACAGGGAGTTCTCCACCAGCACACCCGCGCCGGTAAGGCGGTTGAGCAGGGAGGACTTGCCCGCGTTCGTGTACCCGGCGATGGCGACCGAAGGCACCTTGTTGCGCTTGCGCTCCTGGCGCTTGATGTCGCGGCCCGTCTTCATCTCCGCGATCTCCCGGCGCATCTTCGCCATCTTCTCGCGGATCCGTCGCCGGTCCGTCTCGATCTTGGTCTCACCGGGACCGCGGGTGGCCATGCCGCCACCGCCGCCGCCACCCATCTGACGGGAGAGCGACTGACCCCAGCCACGGAGCCTCGGCAGCATGTACTGCATCTGCGCGAGGGCGACCTGCGCCTTGCCCTCTCGGGACTTGGCGTGCTGGGCGAAGATGTCGAGGATCAGGGCGGTCCGGTCGACCACCTTGACCTTGACGACGTCTTCGAGGTGGATGAGCTGGCCGGGGCTGAGCTCACCGTCGCACACGACGGTGTCCGCACCGGTCTCGAGGACGATGTCACGCAGCTCCAGGGCCTTGCCGGAGCCGATGTACGTCGCCGGGTCGGGCTTGTCGCGGCGCTGGATGACGCCGTCGAGCACGAGCGCGCCCGCGGTCTCCGCGAGAGCGGCCAGCTCGGCGAGGGAGTTCTCCGCGTCGTGAACCGTTCCGGAGGTCCAGACGCCCACGAGGACGACGCGCTCCAGGCGGAGCTGTCGGTACTCGACCTCGGTGACGTCCTCGAGTTCGGTGGAGAGGCCGGCGACGCGGCGCAGGGCCGCTCGCTCGGAGCGGTCGAACTGCTCGCCGTCCCGCTCTCCGTCGATCTCGTGGCTCCAGGCGACGTCCTCTTCCATCAGGGCATCGGCCCGAAGACCTTCGGGGTAGTTCTGCGCGAAGCTCTGTGCGTCCTGGGAAGGGGAAGAAGAGGAGGTCATTGGGTCCTTTACGTCGATGGGAATCCGATACGGAGAGCGCCTGCGGGCATCCTTCGCCCTGCCGCACCGCGTGTGCAGCTCGCACCGCGTGCCACAGCGCCACCCGTCATGTTCGACAACGCTCCCGGCCTCCCGGAGATTCCCCGGAGCAGCCGGGTCCGTCCCCGAGATGTCCCCGAGGGGATCTCCCGGACGGGCCGCGCCGTCGACCTGAAGATGGTCGCACGGTACGACCCGTCTCGTCACCCGAGTATTCGTGCCGGGTCCCGGGCCCTCCGGGAACGGGGCGCCGGTGCTACTTCTTGTCGGACGCGGCCTTCTTCTCCGGCGGCATCGACGTCCAGTCGGGGTGCCCCGGCATCGGCGGCGTCTTCGCCCCGTACAGCCAGGCGTCGAAGAACTCGTCGAGGTCGCGGCCGGAGACCTCGGAGGCGAGCCGCACGAAGTCGGCGGTGGTCGCGTTCGCGTCGCGGTAGGTGTGCACCCAGGCCCGCTCCACGGCCTCGAACGCGGGCCGTCCGATCTCCTGGCGCAGCGCGTAGAGCACCAGCGCGCTGCCGTCGTACACGACGGGCCGGAAGATGCTGATCTTCTCCCCCGGCCGGGGTCCCTTGGGCGCGGCCGGAGGCCCGCCCGCCGCGCGCCAGCTGTCCGAGAGCCGGTAGGCGTACCGCATCCGCTTCTCCAGGGGCTGACGCGCCTTCTCCTGTGCGTACAGGGCCTCGTACCAGCTGGCGTGCCCCTCGTTCAGCCACAGGTCGGACCAGGTGGCGGGGCTCACGCTGTCACCGAACCACTGGTGCGCCAGCTCGTGCACCATGATCGATTCCACGTACCACTCGGGGAACTCGGGCCGGGTGAACAGCTCCTTCTCGAAGAGCGACAGCGTCTGCGTCTCCAGCTCGAAGCCGGTACGGGCGTCGGCGACGAGCACGCCGTACGTCTCGAACGGATAGCGGCCGACCTTGTCCTCCATCCAGGAGATCTGGTCGGGGGTCTTCTTCAGCCAGGGTTCCAGCGCCTTGCGGTCCTTCGTGGGCACGACGTCCCGTACGGGGAGGCGGTAGGGGCCGGTGCGGTGCAGCACGGTGGAGCGGCCGATGGACACCTGGGCCAGCTCGGTCGCCATCGGGTGCCGGGTGCGGTACGCCCACGTGGTGGTGTCCGCGCGGCGCTCCTCGGCCAGGGGCAGTCCGTTGGCGACGGCGGTGAGGCCCTTGGGGGCGGTGACGCGGAAGGTGAACTGCGCCTTGTCGGCGGGGTGGTCGTTGCACGGGAACACGCGGTGCGCGACGTCCGCCTGGTTGGCCATCGCGAGCCCGTCGCTGGTGCGCACCCAGCCGCCCTCGACGTCCCCGGACACCGGGTCACTGGTGTGCCGCACGGCGATCCGCAGGCGCTCACCGGGCTGCACGCGCGTGTGGGGCGTGACGACCAGGTCCTCGCCGGCGGCGGCGAAGTCGGCGGGGGCGCCGTTCACCTCGACGGAGCGGACCTTGCCGTGGGTGAAGTCCAGGTTGACGCGTTCCAGCGGGGCCGTCACCCGCGCGTCGATCTTCGTGAGCGCGTCCAAGGGCTTGCTGTTGTCCCCGTGATAAGTGAAAGCGATGTCGTACGACGTCACGTCGTACCCGGGGTTGCCGAGGTGGGGGAAGAGCCGGTCGCCGATGCCGAGCGGGGTCGCGGGCTGCGGGGCGCTCGCGGCGAGCAGTGCGGCGGAGGTGGTGGCGGCGAGGACGGCGACGGCGATCCGGACCGTCTTCGGCCGGGACGCCTTGGTGCGCGGGGTGAGGAGCATGAACTACGGCTACCAGCGCATGCCTTCCACTTCGGGACGGCACGCGACGGGCCCACCCGAACGAGTCGCCGCCAGGTCCCCGAGGAGCGGCTTCAGGGAGCCGCTGCCGCCCGGTGCTGCGCGCGGGCCACGTCGTACACCCCGGGCACATTGCGCATGGCGCGCATCAGGCCCGGAAGGTGTGCGGCGTCGGGGAGTTGGAGCGTGTACGTGTGGCGTACGCGCTGTTGACTCGGTGGTTCGACGGTCGCCGAGATGATCGCGGCGCCTTCGAGGGCGATGGCTTCGGTGAGGTCGGCAAGGAGGTGCGCCCGGCCGAACGACTCGGCGACGAGGGTGACCCGGCACTCCGTGGCGTCCCCCCAGCGCACGCCGACCTCCGGGCGCCCCACCTGCGTCATGCGCGCCACCGCGGGACAGGTGACGCGGTGGACGGTGACGACGCCGCCGCGTACCGCGAAGCCGGTGATCTCGTCGGGCGGGACCGGAGTGCAACAGCCCGCGAGCCGTACGGTGGCGCCCTCGCGGTCGGCGACGACGTTCTCCGCCGCCGGGCGCAGGGCCGCGGAGACCTGCGGCCGCGGTGCGGCGGCGGGCACCGTCACGGGGGCCGGGGGCGCGGGGTCGGGCTGCGCGGGCGGGACGGGGGCGGGCGCCGGGTGCGTGGTGAGCCAGCGCCGGATGGCGATGCGCGCGGCGGGCGTGCGCGCGTGGTCGAGCCAGTCGCGCGAGGGGCCCGACGTCAGGTCCTGGCCCATGAGCAGCTGCACGGTGTCGCCGTCGCGCAGGACCGTGCTGAGCGTGGCCAGGCGGCCGTTGACGCGCGCGCCGATGCAGGCGTGGGCGTCCTCGCCGTACTGGGCGTAGGCGGCGTCGACGCAGCTGGCACCCGCGGGCAGGCCGAGCGTGCCGCCGTCGGTGCGGTAGACGGCGATCTCGCGGTCCTGGGCGAGGTCCTCGCGGAGCGTCGACCAGAAGGTGTCGGGGTCGGGTGCGGCCTGCTGCCAGTCGAGGAGGCGGGAGAGCCAGCCGGGGCGGGTGGGGTCGGCGCGCTCGCCGTCGGCCGGCTGCTCCTCGGACGGCCCGGCGTAGGGGTTGTGCAGGGCGACGACGCCCGCTTCGGCGACCCGGTGCATCTGGTGGGTGCGGATGAGGACTTCGGCGACTTCGCCGTCGCCGCGGGCCACTGCCGTGTGCAGCGACTGGTACAGGTTGAACTTCGGTACGGCGATGAAGTCCTTGAACTCCGAGACGACCGGCGTGAAACAGGTGTGCAGCTCGCCGAGGACTCCGTAGCAGTCGGCGTCCTCGTTCACGAGGACGAGCAGGCGGCCGAAGTCTGCGGGGCGCAGCTTGCCGCGTTTGCGGTGTGCGCGGTGCACGGAGACGAAGTGGCGTGGCCGGATGAGGACTTCGGCGGCGATGCCCGCCTCGCGCAGGACACCGCGCACCTCTTCGGAGATGTCGGCCAGCGGGTCGGTCCCGGCCTTCGTCTTCGCCGAGATCAGCTCCTTGACCTCGGCGTACTCCTCGGGGTGGAGGATCGCGAAGACGAGGTCCTCCAGCTCGGTCTTCAGGGCCTGCACGCCGAGGCGTTCGGCGAGCGGGATGAGGACGTCGCGGGTGACCTTGGCGATGCGGGCCTGTTTTTCGGGGCGCATCACGCCGAGCGTGCGCATGTTGTGCAGGCGGTCGGCCAGTTTGATCGCCATGACGCGGACGTCGTTGCCGGTGGCGACCAGCATTTTGCGGAAGGTCTCCGGTTCGGCGGCGGCTCCGTAGTCGACCTTTTCGAGTTTGGTGACGCCGTCGACCAGGTAGCAGACGTCGTCGCCGAACTCCGCGCGCACCTGATCGAGTGTCACGTCCGTGTCCTCGACGGTGTCGTGGAGCAGGGACGCGGTCAACGTGGTGGTCTCGGCGCCCAGTTGGGCCAGGATCAGCGTGACGGCGAGCGGGTGTGTGATGTACGGCTCACCGCTCTTGCGCATCTGGCCGCGGTGCGAGGACTCCGCGAGGACGTAGGCGCGGCGCAGGGGCTCCAGGTCGGCGTCCGGGTGGTGGCCGCGGTGGGCCTCGGCCACATGGCCGATGGCGTCCGGGAGACGGTCTCTCGTGGCGGGGCCGAGGAGTGCGGCACGGCCGAGTCTGCGCAGGTCGAGGCGGGGGCGGGAGCGCCTTCGCTGGGTCGAGGACGTCGTCGGGCCGGGCGTCGCGGGATTCGTCGCCTCCGCACTCATGGGCACCTCCGGCAGCTCCGACCGGCGGTGAGCGGACGGCAGCCTGCTCCGTCCGGGCCGGTGCTTGATGCTATCGAGCCCATCACGTGGTGCTGACCCGCTCTCGCCGAGCGTGAAACGGATCACCCATTCGAGCGACAGTTCTGTGGAGTGTCGTTTCGACCGGGACGAGCGCGGTTTCGACCGCGGCGCGGGCGCACGGCCGGGCGGGCCGCCCGTGGTCCCGTGTGCGCCGTGCGGCCGAGCGCGCCATTCAGGCCGCCGCTACGGCCGCCGCCAGCCAGTCGGCGTCGATCTCGCCCTCGGCCACGATCACGGCGGGGCCCGTCTTCTCGATCTCGCCGTCCGGCCGCTCGGTGATGACCAGGCGTCCGCCGAGCACGTCCACGGTGTACGCCACGGGGGTGCCGGTCACGGCGGGGTCCAGGCCGTCCCTGCGCGCCGCCGCGACGGCCACCGCGCAGGCGCCCGTGCCGCACGAGCGGGTCTCGCCCGCGCCGCGCTCGTACACGCGCATGGCGACGTGGCGCGGGCCGCGGTCGACCACGAACTCCACGTTCACACCGTGCGGGTAGGCCGTGGCCGGGCTGAAGGGCGGCGGGTCCAGGAGACGGCCCGCGTGCGCCAGGTCGGCGACGAAGGCGACCGCGTGCGGGTTGCCCATGTTCACGTTGAGCGCGGGCCACTGGTGCTCGCCCACGGAGATCGTGACGTCGCCTTCGGGGAGCACGGCCTTGCCCATGGCGACGGTGATGTCGCCGGGGGTGCCGTCCTCGGCGGGCTTGGCGATGTGCACGCGCTTGACGCCGCCGCGGGTCGCGACGGCCAGGTCGCCCTCGCCGACGAGCCCGGCGCGCTCGAGGTAGCGGGCGAAGACCCGCACGCCGTTGCCGCACATCTCGGCGACCGAGCCGTCGCCGTTGCGGTAGTCCATGAACCACTCGGCCTCGTCGGCCAGGTGCCGCGCGTCCGGGTGGGCGGCGGAGCGCACGACGTGCAGCAGGCCGTCGCCGCCGATGCCCGCGCGGCGGTCGCACAGCGCGGCGACGGCGGCCGGGGACAGCTCGATGGCGTTGTCGGCGTCGGGGACGATCACGAAGTCGTTCTCGGTCCCGTGCCCCTTCAGGAAGGCGATCCGCGTGCTCATCCCTGAATCGTACGGGGTGGGTACGACAGCCTGTCGGGGGCCGCCACGTGGGGTGCGGTGTCCGGGGCGCGGCGTGTGGGGTGCGGCGTCCGGGGCGCCGATCCTGCCGGGGCGGGCCGGATCCGGCCGCGTATGACCAGCTGCCCCGCAGGCGCAGCGCATGTCCGGCCGCCCCACAGGCCGACGACGTCAGGGGACGTCAGCGGAGCCGGGCCACCCGCCACACGGCGAGCACCGCGACGACCCCGACGACCAGCGTGTACGCGGACACCACACGCCAGTCCGGCCTGCGTCCGGAGCCGCGCTCGGGCAGCCCCGGCCAGGTGTGACCCACCCGGCGGGCGGCCATCATGCCCCAGCCCGCGGCGCAGGAGCTGATGAGCAGCCCCAGCATCGCGACGACGGCACCGCCGTCGCCGAACTCGAAGGCCAGCGGGAAGGCGAACATCAGGGAGCCGACGGCGGCGAGGATCACGATCGGCGCGAGCTGCCAGATGCGCAGCCTGCGCTGCGGCCGCAGCTCGACCTCGACCTCGGGCTCCGTCGCCAGCTCCTCCTCGGTAGGGCCGTCGTCGGTCATGCCGCTCGCGGTGACCCCGGGGCTGTCCGGTCCGTCCGGGCTGAGCCGCGCGCCGCTGTGCGCGCTGTGCTCCGCACCGTCGTGTGCGGTGTGCTGCTCGCCGTCATGTGCGGTGTCACGAGGGCCGGCCTCCATCGCCACGCGCCCTCCCACTTCGGACTCCACTGGTCGATCGATGGTCGATGATGGCACGCCGTCAGCTGCCTCGATGACCGGCGGAGCGTCCCGATGCCATCACGTGATCAGGCTGTGACCGCTCGTTCGACCAACGCCATTGCACTCCCCGGGAGTTCCCCGCGGTCGGCGACGGCACCACTCAGCCAGTGCACGCGTGGATCACGCCGGAACCAGGAGTCCTGTCGGCGCGCGAAGCGTTTCGTGGCGCGCACGGTCTCGGCGCGCGCCTCGTCCTCGGTGCACTCCCCGGCGAGTGCCGCGAGCACCTGTTGGTAGCCGAGCGCGCGCGACGCCGTGCGCCCCTCCCGCAGCCCTCGCGCCTCCAGCGTGCGCACCTCGTCCACAAGTCCCGCCTCCCACATGCGGTCCACGCGCGTGGCGATGCGCAGGTCGAGCTCGGGGCGGGCCACATCGACGCCGATCTGCACGGTGTCGTACACGGACTCGTGGCCGGGGAGGTTGGCGGTGAACGGCTTGCCCGTGATCTCGATGACCTCGAGGGCGCGCACGATCCGGCGCCCGTTGCCGGGCAGGATCGCGCGGGCCGCGTCCGGGTCGGCGGCGGCGAGGCGGGCGTGCAGCACACCGGGGCCGCGCTCCTCCAGCTCCTCCTCCAGACGGGCACGGACGGCGGGGTCGGTGCCGGGGAACTCCAGCTGGTCGACCGCCCCGCGCACGTACAGGCCGGAGCCGCCGACCAGGATCGGCCAGCGGCCCTCGCCGAGCAGCCGGTCGATCTCCGCGCGCGCGAGCTTCTGGTACTCGGCCACGCTCGCCGCCTCCGTCACGTCCCAGACGTCCAGGAGGTGGTGCGGCACCCCGTCGCGCTCGGCGGGCGTCAGCTTGGCGGTGCCGATGTCCATCCCCCGATACAGCTGCATCGAGTCGGCGTTGACGACCTCGCCGCCGAGACGCTGGGCGAGGTGGACGCCCAGATCGGACTTTCCGGCCGCTGTGGGCCCGACGACGGCGATGACCCGCGGGGCGGGAGGTGCACTTCTCACCGCCCCAGTCTCGCAAATCGCTCGACGGGTGCCCGAACGAGCTACGTGACGGTACGGCTCCGGGTTCGTTGCCTGTTGCGAGGTTCCGGCCGCCGGTTTCGAGGATCGGTGACCCGGGCGACGCAATCGGACGCACCGGGTGGCGCGGGATTTCGCCCACACGAGTAACGTATGGAGTAGATATGGGCGTTTTTAGTCGATTTCGCCGGAAGAGCAAGGCCACGGATGAGGCATCGACCACCGACGCGTCGGCCGCCACCCTGACGGCCGAGCCGGAGGGCGCCGAGGCCTCCTCCGAGGACAAGGCCGAGGGCAAGGCCGAGGACGGCACCAAGGCCGCCGAGCCCGCCACGGGCAAGGACAAGTCCGAGACGAAGGCCGCTGCCGAGGACGAGACGGAGGAATCGGCCGAGGCGGCCGCCGCGGAGGGCGTGGAGATCCCGAAGCAGCAGTCCGCGCAGGAGGCGGCCGACAACGAGGCCGGTGAGAGCGCCCGCAAGTGACTCCCCCGCGAAGGAAGGCGAATCCGTGGGCTTCCTGAACCAGCTGAAGGACAAGCTCGCCCCTGTCAAGGGCAAGGTCTCGGGCCTCGCGCAGCAGCACGGGGACAAGATCGACCAAGGCCTGCACAAGGCCGCCGACGTGGTCGACCGCAGGACCAAGGGCAAGTACAGCGACAAGATCCAGGCAGGTACGGGCAAGGCCAAGGACACCCTGGACCGCCTCGCCGGGACGGACGGCGGCAAGGGCGGGGGCGGCGGTGCCACTCCCCCCGGCGACGCCCCGCCTCCGTCACCGCCGACGCCCCCTTCGGCTTCCTGAGCGGCTCTGCACAACCGGCGGACGGCCGTGAAGCGCGACTGGCTTCACGGCCGTCGGCGTGTCCGGCAGGCGGCTTCCCGGGGGCGGCGTCGCCCTACGACCAGGCCGCCACCAGATAGCCCACCCCGTACGGCGCGTCGTCGAAGAGCAGCTCGCCGCGCAGGCCCGCGCCCTCGGCCGCGCCCGCGAGCACCTGCCAGGGCGCCCGGCCCGCGGCCTTCAGCTCCTGCGCCAGCTCCGCGTCCAGCGCCTTGAGCGCCGCCACGTCCGCCGCGGCCAGCGCCCGCGCCACGTCCGCGTCGAACCCGGCGGCCCGCTCGTCCAGATAGCCGGGCGCCTTGAGAGTGCGGCACGCGCTGGCGTCGCCCATCACCAGCAGCGCCACCCGCTCCGCGCGCGCGGCGATCTCCCCTCCCGCTCGGATACACCGCTCGGGCGCGAGAGGTTCCCCCACGCCGAGGCCTTCGAGCGGGGCGGCCGACCACTCCGTACGCCCGAGCAGCCAACCGGCGACGGCCAACGACACCGGAAGCCGACGCTCCGCGCCCTCGCCCGTGCCGTCACTGTCGTCTACGGGGACCTCTCCGAGGCGTACGTCCAGATCCACACCGAAGCCCCGGAACGAACCGCGCGTCCCCTGGGAGTGCGGTCCACGCTCCTGCTGCTCCGCGGGGCCCACGACGACGAGCCGGTCGGGCCGGGACGCGGCGAGCACCCCGATCGCATCCGTGCACGCCGCCCGCGCGGCATCCAGTTCCGGCGCCGCGCCCGCGGCGACCTCGGGGACGAGCAGGGGCGGACAGGGGCAGACGGCTGCGGCGACAAGCATGATCCGCAGCGTACAGAAACGGCCGACGGACGCGGCGGACAGGAGCAGCCGACGCGGCTCCGCAGGGGTCACCAGAGAGGCACCCTCCGTAGAGAACGCAGCTCTCCGTAGAAGCCGCCTTACGCCCCGTCCCTCCCTGGGAGCGCCGTGTGCGTCAGTCGATGCTGCAGCCGCTCGTGGCCGCCGGGAGCGGCTCGGGGACGCCCACCTTGGGGAGGCCGAGCAGCACTCCGGAGGGCTTCGGGGCGTCGGCCGTGTTGCGCTTCTCCCAGGCGTCGCCCGCGCGGGTGCGGCGGACGCCGAGCACGGCGCCCTCGGCGAGCAGGTGGTGCGGCGCCGCGTACGTGACCTCGACCGTCACCACGTCACCGGGGCGCACCTCGGTGTCGGGCTTGGTGAAGTGCACCAGGCGGTTGTCGGGGGCGCGGCCGGACAGCCGGTGCGTGGCGCCGTCCTTGCGGCCCTCGCCCTCGGCGACCATCAGCTCCAGGGTGCGGCCGACCTGCTTCTTGTTCTCGGACCAGGAGATCTCCTCCTGGAGGGCCACCAGGCGTTCGTAGCGCGCCTGGACGACCTCCTTGGGGATCTGGTCGTCCATCTCGGCGGCGGGCGTCCCGGGGCGCTTGGAGTACTGGAAGGTGAAGGCGTTGGCGAAGCGGGCCTCGCGGACCACGTGCATGGTCTGCTCGAAGTCCTCCTCGGTCTCACCGGGGAAGCCCACGATGATGTCCGTGGAGATCGCCGCGTCCGGCATGGCGGCGCGGACCTTCTCGATGATCCCCAGGTAGCGGTCCTGGCGGTACGAGCGGCGCATCGCCTTCAGGACGGGGTCCGAGCCGGACTGCAGCGGCATGTGCAGCTGGGGCATCACGTTCGGCGTCTCGGCCATCGCCGCGATCACGTCGTCCGTGAAGTCGCGCGGGTGCGGGGAGGTGAAGCGCACCCGCTCCAGGCCCTCGATCCGCCCGCAGGCGCGCAGCAGCTTGCTGAAGGCCTCGCGGTCGCCGATGTCGGAGCCGTACGCGTTCACGTTCTGGCCGAGCAGCGTGATCTCCGAGACGCCCTCGCCGACGAGCGCCTCGATCTCGGCGAGGATGTCGCCGGTCCTGCGGTCCTTCTCCTTGCCGCGCAGGGCGGGCACGATGCAGAAGGTGCAGGTGTTGTTGCACCCCACGGAGATCGACACCCACGCCGCGTACGCGCTCTCGCGGCGCGTGGGCAGGGTCGACGGGAACGCCTCCAGGGACTCGGCGATCTCGACCTGTGCCTCTTCCTGCACGCGGGCGCGCTCCAGGAGGACCGGCAGCTTGCCGATGTTGTGCGTGCCGAAGACGACGTCCACCCAGGGCGCCTTCTTGACGATGGTGTCGCGGTCCTTCTGGGCCAGGCAGCCGCCGACGGCGATCTGCATACCGGGGCGCTGGGTCTTGCGGGGAGCGAGGCGGCCGAGGTTGCCGTACAGGCGGTTGTCGGCGTTCTCACGGACCGCGCACGTGTTGAAGACGACCACGTCCGCGTCGCCGTCGGAGCCCTCCGGAGCGCGCACGTAACCGGCGTTCTCCAGGAGGCCGGAGAGGCGTTCGGAGTCGTGGACGTTCATCTGGCACCCGTAGGTGCGGATCTCGTAGCTTCGCGCGACGGCCGCTTCGTCCACTGCTTCGTCCACTGCTCCGGTCCGGACACTGCTGCTGGTCATCCCTCAAGGGTACGGGGACAGCGGCAGTGGGCTCTCACCACCTGGTCCCCGCCTCGCTCCCGCCCAATTCGGATGCGGTCCGTGGGGCGGTCCCCATAGCTTCGGCTCATGAGTGCTTCCTTCGTCCCCGACGACTTCGCTGTCCCCTTGGAGCTGGTCACCCCGGAGTTCCGCCTGGAACCCCTGGGCGCCCAGCACAACACCGAGGACCTCGCCGCCTGGACCGGCAGCATCGAGCACATCCGTGCCACCCCGGGCTTCCAGGGCCGGAGCTGGCCCCCGGTGGCCGGGATGACGCCGGAGGAGAACCTTCGCGACCTGTGCGAGCACGCGGAGGACTTCGCCCGGCGCGGCGGGTTCACGTACACCGTGATCGAGACGGCAAGCGGCGAAGTCATCGGGTGCCTCTACATTTATCCGCCCCATGTCGACGACTCGCGTACCGACGCCTCCGGAGCCGACGTTTTCAACGCCGAAGTCCGGTCCTGGGTCCGGGCCGACCGGGCCGGTCTCGACGCCCCCCTGTACGCGGCCGTGAGCGCGTGGCTGGCCGCGCGGTGGCCCTTCGGGAGGGTCGACTACGCGGCCCGCTGACCTCGCGCCGCTACACGACCCCGGTCACCGTCACCCTGACCCGCGCGGAAGCCGCCTGCGGCCCCTGTTCCTCCAGGGCCGCCACGACCGCCGAGCGCACCGCGCGGGTCACGTCCAGGGCGCGGTGCCCCCGGCTCAGCACCACGTACACCTCGATGTCCAGCCCCTGGGAGCCCTTCCTGCGCTCCACGCGCACTCCGGACGCCCCGGACGTGCCACGGCCCGCTCCCAGGCCCACGGAGGACCGCAGGAGCTCGGCGAGGCCGGGGCGCAGGAAGGCCACGCCACGGGTGGCGAGGACGGCGGTGCCGACGGCATCCGCGAGTGCGCGCGAAGCCTGCTGTTCCGTCATCCCTGCCGCCCTTCGGTACCCGCGCCCCGGTCCGTACCCCGGCCCGCGTCCCTGCCCGTGGCCGCGTCCCTGCCCGTGCCCGTGTCCCCGTCCGTGTCGACGTCCGTGTCCGCGTCGTCGAGCAGGTCGGCGATCACCACGTCGACCGCCGCGACCCGCATGCCCAGCTCGCGGTCCGCGGCGGCGACGATCCGGGCGCGCACCTCGTCCGCGACGAGCTGCAGGTTCCAGGAGAGGCCCACCTGCACTTCGATACGGATCCTGGCCGGGCCGCGCGGCAGCCTCCCCGGAGGCGGGGCGGAGGCCGGGCGGCCGGTGTCCTGGGGGTCGGCCTCTATGCGGCAGCTGCCCGCGCGGACGCCCGGCAGGGAGTCCACGGCGGCCCGGAACGTCCGCGCGGCCGCCGCCTCCACGATCCACGCGTCCTCGTCGGCCTCGCCCAGCGGGAGGGTGCGTCCCGGCCGCAGTTCGAGGCGTACGACGTCCATGACGCGGCCGGCGAGCGCGGCAGTGTCCCACGCGCGCTCCTGGGGCTCGTCGTCGCGCGCCCGGGCTACGACGTCCTCGAGGGACCGCAGCGCCCGCAGCGCGTCGGCGCAGTACGGGCAGGCGGCCGTGTGCGGATCCGGCTCGCCCGTCTCCGCCTGCTCCCACACCTGCGCGAGTTCCCGGCCACAGGGCAGGATCTCCTCCTCGGGCACGTCCTCGAACGACGTCCCGCCCGGTGCACCGCCTTCGTTCATCGCCATCCGGCCATCGCCTCCGTCAGATAGCGCCGGGCCCTGAAGACGCGGCCCCGGACCGCCTCCTGGCTGATGCCGACCGACTCGGCGATGGACTCGTAGGGCACGCCGTCGAGTTCCCTGAGGACCCAGCACACCCGCTGCTCCGGTGAGAGCCCCTCTATCGCCCGTGACAGGTCCCGGACCGCGGCGTGCGCCTCGGCGGCCCGCGGCGGGGACACCTGGTGCTCTGGAGCCTGCGGCTCCGGAACGCTGTCCAGGGCCGTCACCGGCTGCCGCGAACGCAGCACGTTGAGACAGCGGTTGGTGACGATCCGGTGCATCCAGGTGCCGAACCGGGCGTCCCCGCGGAACTCCGGCAGCTTCCGCCAGGCGCTCACGAAGGCCTCCTGCACGGCGTCCTCCGCCTCTGTCGGGCTGCCGAGCAGCCGTGTGGCCAGGCGCAGCAGGACGGGCGCGTGCCGGTGCACGAGTGCCTCGAAGGCCTCGTCGTCACCTTCGGCGGCGCGCACCACCAGCAGCGCGTCCTCATGCGGCAACGACGCATCCGTATCCTCCGGCGCTCTGCCCCGGTCCCCGGGCACACGCGGCTCCTCTCGCTTCGGTCGTCCTCTTACGACACACGACAAGCCGCCCGCGTTACGCGGCGCAGGCACGCTACCCGTCCGGGGAAGAAATTCCCGAGAGGCGCGTAACGGATCCGGGGCACCCGTGTCAGTGGAGGTGAAGGGCGCGGCACGAAGTGGTCCGGCGCGGCGAGCGCCGTACGACACGGAACGCGCGACGGGGGCAGCACACCCACACGGTCGGCACGGCGTGCACGGCCGGTGAAGACCCGCACGACCAACGAGACCAACGACTAGGAGATGCCGATATGGCGACACAGGAGCTCACCTCGAAGTCGGCCACTTCCAGCAGCACGGAGAAGGACCTCGTCGGCGGCGCGAAGAGCACCGAGGGAGCCACCACCCTCACGGGCCGCACCGGCGCGAGCGAGCCGGCGGCGACGCGCGGCAAGACCTCGATCGCGGATGTCGTGGTCGTCAAGATCGCCGGCATGGCGACACGCGAGATCCCCGGAGTGCACGACATGGGTGGCGGCCTGTCCCGCACCATCGGCGCCGTGCGCGACCGTGTGCCCGGCGGGCGCCCGAACGTGGGACGCGGCGTGAAGGTCGAGGTCGGCGAGCGGCAGACGGCGATCGACCTCGACATCGTCGTCGAGTACGGCGTGCCCATCACGGACGTCGCCCACGACGTGCGCGAGAACGTCATCGCGGCCGTGGAGCGCATCACCGGCCTGGAGGTCGTCGAGGTCAACGTCGCGATCAACGACGTGCATCTGCCCGAGGACGACCGGGACTCCGCCGCGGAGACCCGCGTGGAGTAGGGCGCGACCCCGTGCCCGGCGGCTCCGATGTCCCTTCTGCGGTGTGAGGTGAGTGGTGAACAAAGCCCTGGTGGGCCTGTTTTCGGGGATGGCACTGGGATTCGCCGGATGGTTCGGCGGCTTCGGGGCGTTCCTGCTGGTCGCCGCGCTCGGCGCGGTGGGCTTCGTCCTGGGACGCCTCGTGGACGACGGAACCGACATCCGGGAGTTCCTGTCCGGGCGTGACCGGGAGCGGCGATGAGCACCCCCGCCGCGGAGCGCGGTGCGACCACCGTCGCGGACCGCGCGGTGCGCCGGATCGCGGAACGCGCCGCCACGGAGGCGCTGGGTCCGGGCGAGGTCCGGGTCAGCCGGGGCTCGGCGGCCGTGCGCGGCCGCCGGGCCCGGGTGGACGTCACCGTGGCGGTGCCCTACCCGGGCGTGCTGGACGACACGGGCGAGAGCGTCCGCTCGCACGTCACCGACCGCACGGCCCACCTGACCGGCCTCTCCGTGGACTCGGCCCGGGTCCACGTAAGGGAGTTGTCCCTGCGGAGGCGCTCTACGGAGAGGGGCGATCACACGGAGGGTGCTGGGTACGCCGGGGACGCCGCCTACGCCGAGGGCACTGGGTACACCAAACGCACCGCAGACTCCGGGGGCGTCGAAGCGACGTCTACGGAGGCGACGGTCACGCGCGGCGGGCGGCGCCCGTGGTCCGAACGCCGTCTGCCGGTGGCCGCGTTGGCCCTGGCTGCGGCCGTCGCCTCCGGGGTGCTGCTGTACGACGTGGTGGCGGTGCACGCGGCGGACCGGTCGCCCGCGCGGTGGCGGGTGCGGCTCGTGGACTGGCTGGCCACGCACGGGCCGGACGGCGGTACGGCGGTGAACATCGCTGCCGCGGCAGCCGTGTTCGCCCTCGGCGTGTGCCTGCTGGTCCTGGCGATCACTCCGGGGCAGCGACGGCGTCTTCCGATGGCGCCGCCGCTGCCCGGGGTACGCGCGGTCCTCGAACGCGGTGCGGCCGCGGCCCTGTTGCGGGACGCCGTGGTCCAGGTGCCCGGCGTCACGCGGGCGCGGGTGCGGGTCGGGCGCCGCCGGGCGCGGGCGCGGGTGGGGCTGGGGTTCGGCGACCCCGCCACAGCCCGCCAGGAGGTCCTGAGGGCGGCCCAGGCGGCCTTGGCGGAGTGCGGGCTCAGCAGGCCGCCCCGGCTGCGTGTACGGCTGCGTACGGAGCCCACGTGGCGCGAACCGGCGCCGCCACCCGCCCCGGACCCGGGCCCGCCCGGGACGACGCCACAGACCGCCGCCCAGGAGCCCACGCCGGGGAGCGACCCCTCATGAGCACGCTCCGGCAAGGCGTGAACCGCGCGACGCTGCTGTGCGCCGCGGCGGTACTGCTCGGTTCGGGGGCCGCCCTGGCCACCACGGCGACCCCCGTCCGGGACCGGCTGCCGTCCGGCTGGCCGCGCCTGGGCACCGACCGCGTGTGGCTGGACGGCGCCGCGCTCGGGCGCTGGCGCGACCACGGCTGGTGGCCGCCCGTCGTGATCGCCGCCCTGGCCGTCGCCCTGTTGCTGTTCCTGTGCTGGGTCGCCCTGGAGGTCCGCGCGGGGCGGCTGCGGGTGCTCCCCCTGGGGCGGGACGGGGTCACCCTCGCGGGCCCGGCCCTGGCGGCGGCGATGGCCGCGCGCGTCCAGGCGGTCGACGGTGTGGGCCGTGCCCACGTACGCCTCCTCGGCCGCCCCGACCGGCTGCGGGCGCGCATCACGCTGGTCCTCGCGGCCGACGGCTCGCCGCGCGCGGTCCTGCGCCAACTGGCCGAGCAGGCCGTGGCGGAGGCCCGCGCGGCGGCGGCACCGCGCACCCTGGAGGCGGAGGTGCGGATCGGCGTCCGGACGCACAGGCCGCGCCGCCGCATCCGCTGAACGGCGCCCCGTGCTCGAAGGACACCCTCTCCACAGCGCTCACGTCAGCCCGAAAGCCGCCTCTCCGTAAGGGCGTTCAGGGGTGCTGTGGCGCGGGAGTGAGATGGACGCCCGCATTCCGCGACTAGATTGCCTCCAGGCGCATCAGCGGCCGCGCGCGTCACGGCCCCCACCCCGCCGCAACGTCACACGTAAAACGTCACGCCAGGAGGCGATCACGTGACCGCGAGTCCTTCTCCGCAGGAGCCGTCCCCACAGGACTCGGCCGACGCGGCCGACGCCGTGCGGAACCGGATCAACACCGCGCAGCCGCACACGGCCCGCATCTGGAACTACTGGCTCGGCGGCAAGGACAACTACGCGGTCGACCGTGAGGCGGGCGACAGCATCCGTGAACTCCACCCGGGAATCGGCGACTACGCGCGCGCGGACCGGCTCTTCCTCGGCCGCGCGGTACGGCACTTGGTGGCCGACTGCGGCGTACGCCAGTTCCTCGACATCGGTACCGGACTGCCGACCGCGGACAACACCCACGAGGTGGCCCAGCGGATCGCCCCGGAGTCACGCATCGTCTACGTAGACAACGATCCGCTGGTCCTCACCCACGCGCGCGCCCTGCTGACGAGTTCCCCCGAGGGGCGGACGGACTACCTGGACGCCGACATGCGTGACGTCGAGTCCGTCCTGGAACACGCCTCCCAGACGCTGGACTTCAGCCGTCCGGTCGCGTTGATGCTCCTGGGAGTCGTGATCTTCATCGAGGACGACAAGGAGGCTCAGGGTCTCGTGCGCCGCATCATGGACGCGCTGCCCTCCGGGAGCCATCTCGTCCTCTCGCACACGATCACCAGCCCGGCGATGCCGGACGTCGACGCGGCCGTGGCCTTCTGGAACGAGCACGGCACTCCGAAGCTGACGCAGCGCACTCCGGAGCAGGTCGCCAAGTTCTTCGACGGCCTCGAACTGCTGGAGCCCGGCGTGGTCTCCTGCTCGCGGTGGCGTCCGGAGCCGACGGAGCTCGGCGAGCCTGACGAGGTGGCGATGTTCGGCGGTGTGGCCCGCAAGCACTAGAACGCGCGCCGCGCGGGCCACGTGCCGCAGGGGTCACACGCTGCCAGGGCCCAGCTCACAGGCCGCCCAGGCCGACGCACCGCACGCGTCACGGCAACGACGCACCGCACGCGTCACGGCAACGACGCACCGCACGCGTCACGGCAACGACGCACCGCACGCGTCACGGCAACGGGACCCAGGCCGTCCGCCCCTCGGCGTCCCGCTCGGCCCGGCCGAACACCACGTCTGCGAAGTGGATCCCGAAGCCCAGCGTGCCGGGCTTGCCCAGCTCGTCGACGAGGCGGTGGCGCTGCTCGGCGGACTCCACCGGGTCGAGGTCGACCACCGCCGACCACTCCGGGTGGGCGATCTGGACCGGGCTGTGCAGGGCGTCGCCGAACGCGAGGAGCCGTTCGCCGTTCGACGTGATCTCGAAGACCAGGTGGCCCGCGGTGTGACCGGGCGTCATGAGGGCGCGTACGCCGGGGAAGACCTCCTCGCCGTCGGTGACCGTGCGGACCCGGTCGGCGAAGGCCGCCAGGCGCTCAGGGGTCGCACCGTGCGGGGCGGCGAGGTGGCGCTGGTCCCACTCGGGCGCGGAGACGAGGTGGGGGGCGTGCGCGAACGGCGGCAGGTCGCTGCCGGGGGCGGGGTGCCAGGCCCAGCCGAGGTGGTCGCCGTGCAGATGCGTGAAGGTGACCGCCTCGATGTCCTCGGGGCGGCGGCCCACCTGGCGGAGGCTGTCCAGGAGTCCGCCGCTCGTGAGCGCGCCGATGCGCTCGTCGGCCGGGTCGTCCGGCGAGACCTGGGGGCCGAAGCCGGTGTCTATCAGCAGGGCCCGGTCGCCGTGCTCGACGAGCAGCGCGCCGACGCTCGCGACCAGGTGTCCCCGCTCGTCGAGGTGGTCGGCGTACGGCTCCCAGTCGTCCGCGGTCGTCGCGGGCAGCCAGCCGCGCGGCTTCAGGCCTACAGCGCCGTCGGCCACATAGCTGACGCGCAGGTCGCCGATATGGATGGTGCGGGTGCGGGCAGGACGGCGGAACCTGTCGTCCCAGCTGGTCCCCGGGCCGAGGCCCGAGGTGGTCTCCGAGCCGATCTCCGGACTGGTCTCCGGGCTCGTCTCCCGACTCGTCTCCGGATTGGTCTCCGAGCTGGTCATGGCACTCCCTAGGACGTCGTGCGGCAGTGGTGGCGCAGGTGGGTGGGCAGACGGAACCACGCGGAACGGATGACTTCCGGGCCGCACCAGAACGTTAGAGCTGCAATCATTCGAGTTGCAATTATTACAGTTCGATGCGATTGCGTAAGCTGGGCCACATGACGACATCGCGCGGCGGTGCCGCTGAGACGGAGCCCCACGCCGCGACCACAGGGCCCCCCGACCGCGCGGAGCTCCAAGCCATCGCCGACCGCCGCCTCTGCGGCCTCGTGGGCACCCTGGCCCGCCGTATCGACGCCCACGTACGCGACCGCGCCGCCACGCTGGGCCTCACCGCCCCGCAGGCCGTCGCGCTGCGCGAGCTCACCGGCCCGCTGACGCTGCGCGAGCTGGCGGAGCGCATGTGCTGCGAGCCGTCCAACTCCACGTTCGTCTCCGACCGCCTGGAGGAGCAGGGGCTGGTCGAGCGCCGCCCGCACCCCAGCGACCGCCGCGCGAAGCAGCTCGTCCTCACGCCCGAGGGCACCGCCCTGCGCGAGCGCCTCATGGCCCTGCTCTCCGCCGAGTCGCCGCTCGCGCCGCTGACCCAGCAGGAGCAGGACACCCTCCAGGACCTGCTCCAACGCGCCGTCGACCGCTGAGAATTCGGTTTCGCCCGGGCGGTGCGACAACGAAGAATGCCCGCATGACGACGCCCACCGACGAGCCCCACCAGAACGACAAGCTGCACGCCGGGGAGCCGGACATCGACGTACCGCTGGTCCGGAAGCTGCTCGCGGCCCAGTTCCCGCAGTGGGCGCACCTGCCCGTCGAGCAGTTCCCGTCGGCCGGGACCGTCAACGCGGTGTTCCGGCTCGGCGACGACATGGCCGTACGTCTCCCCCGCATCGCCGGAGGCGCCGCGGACGTGGCCAAGGAGAGCCGCTGGCTGCCCTGGCTCGCGCCTCAGCTCCCGACGACGATCCCCGCCGTGCTGAGCCGCGGCGAGCCCGGCGAGGGGTATCCGTGGGCCTGGTCCGTCCACAGCTGGCTCGACGGCGAGAACCCTGCCGTCGGGGCACTCACCGCACCCGACGCGCTCGCCACGGACCTGGCCGCGTTCGTCACGGCCATGCGCCGCGTCGACCCCACGGACGGGCCGCCCGCCTATCGCGGGGCCCCGGTGGCGACGGAGGACGCCGAGACACGTGCGGCGATCGAGGAGCTGCGACGGCTGGGACGGTCGGGGCAGGCAGGTCACGTGGGGCAGGCAAGTCACATGGGCCACGGGGACCACACAGGTCACACAGATCACATGGAAGCGAGCGCCACCAACACCTCCCCCGCCGTCGACACCCGCATCGACGTCCAAGCCGCCACCGCCGCCTGGGAGGCCACCCTCCGCACCCCCGGCTGGGACGCCCCGCCCGTCTGGGTCCACTCCGACCTCATGCCCGGCAACCTGCTGGTCCGCGAAGGACGCCTCCACGCGGTGATCGACTTCGGGACGGCGGGCGTGGGCGACCCCGCCTGTGACCTGATCGTCGCCTGGAACCTGCTGCCTGCCGACGCACGCGAGACGTTCCGCGCCGCGACCGGCGCAGACGACGCGACATGGGCGCGCGGGCGCGGCCGCGCGCTGTCCATGGCGCTCATCCAGCTGCCGTACTACGCCGTCACCAACCCGGCGCTCGCCGCCAACGCGCGCCATGTGATCCAGGAAGTGCTCGCCGACCACGCGCGCGGGGCCTGACACGGGCGCCCGAGCCCCGGCCCCGTACCGGCACAGCCCGACGCCCCGGCCCGCGTGCCGCGTACCGGCACAGCCCGGAGCCCCCGCCCCTTACCCGCACAGCCCGCCCTGGCCAGCACGCCGCGTGAGGTGGCAGGATCGCGCCCATGTTCGCGGCCCTGCCCCACCTCAGCCGGCGCCGGGCCCTGCAGGCCTCGGCGGCGGCCCTTGTGGTGTTCGGGCTGCTCCTGTGGTGGCTGCTGCCGGTGGGCGAGAGTTCGCCGCAGGGGCGGATGACCTTCAGTACGGGAGTGAAGGGCGCCGTCTACGAGACGTACGGGAAGCTGCTGCGCAATGCCGCCGCCGACGACATGCCGGACGTCGACATCGACCTGCTCAACAGCCAGGGCTCGCAGCAGAACGTCGAGCGCGTCGCGACGGGCGGGGCCGACTTCACCATCGCGGCGGCCGACGCCGTGGAGAAGTACCGCCTGGAGGACCGGCCCGGGGCGGACCGGCTGCAGGGCTGCGCGCGGCTGTACGACGACTACGTACAGCTCGTCGTGCGGCGCTCGTCCAAGATCGAGGAGGCGCGGGACCTGCGCGGCCAGCGCGTCGCCGTGGGGCAGCCGCGCTCGGGCGTGCGGCTGATCGCCGACCGGGTGCTCAAGGCCGCGGGGCTGCGGCTCGACAAGGACATCAAGGCGCTGCCCGCGGGCATAGACACCGCCCCCGAGCTGCTGCGGAACGGCGACATCGACGCGTTCTTCTGGTCGGGTGGGCTGCCCACCAGCTCGGTGCGGGAGCTGTCCGAAGGCCTCGCCATCCGCCTCGTACCGCTCGGCGACCTCGTCGACGCGCTGCACAAGCAGGGCGGCGCGTCCCGCTACTACCGCGCCGCCACCATGCCGGCCGACGCCTACCCGCAGGCCCAGCAGAGCGCGTCCGTGCCGACGCTGGCCGTGGCGAACCTCCTGGTGACCACCGACCGGGCCGACCCTGAGCTGACGGAGGGGCTGACCCGGACCGTCATCGACAGCCGCGACCACATCGGCGCGCAGGTGCACGCGGCCCAACTGGTGGATCTGCGCACCGCCCTGTACACCGACCCCCTCACCCTGCACGAGGGCGCGCGGCGCTACTACCGCTCGGTCAAACCCTGAGACGCTCCTCGGGCAACCCCTGAGGCACCCCCGGGCAAACCCTCTCCGGTCAACCCTGAGTCACCGCTCGGCCGAACCCGAGCGCCCCCGGACTACTTCCGGACCGCCCCCTCCGGCGCCTGCCGCGGAATGCCGACCGTCACCTTCAGGCCCTGCGGTTCATGGCGTTCGTACGCCATGGTGCCGCCGCCGGACGCGAGCAGGGCCCGCGAGATCGACAGGCCGAGACCCGAACCCTTGACGTTCTGGTGGCGGTTGCTGCGCCAGAAGCGGTCGCCTACGCGGGACAGTTCGTCGTCGGAGAGGCCGGGGCCGCCGTCCGTGATGACGATGGTGGTCCTGGAGTCGGCGGCGGCGACCCGCACCCGCACCTCCGCTCCCTCCGGTGTGAACTTCAGGGCGTTGTCGATCACCGCGTCCAGGGCGCTGGACAGGGCGATCGGGTCCGCCCAGCCGGTGGTCGCCGGGCACTCCCCGGCCAGCCGCACGCCCCGCTCCTCGGCCAGCGGCCGCCAGGCGGCGACGCGCTCGGCCGCCAGCTCGCCGATGTCGGTGAGCTGGAGATCCGCCGCCGCGTGTTCCGCGAGCGCCAGGTCGAGCAGGTCGTCGAGGACCTGCGCGAGGCGCTTGCCTTCGGTGCGCACCGAGGCGATCTCCTCGTTGCCCTCGGGCAGTTCGAGGGCCAAGAGCTCGATGCGGAGCAGCAGGGCGGACAGCGGGTTGCGCAGTTGGTGCGAGGCGTCGGCGACGAAGGCGCGCTGCTGCTCGAGGACGTCTTCGACGTTGTCCGCCATCTCGTTGAACGACCGGGCCAGGCGCCTTAGTTCCGGCGGACCGCCTGCGGCTGCGACGCGGGAGGCGAGGCGCCCGGTGGCGATGTCGTGGGTGGTGGCGTCCAGGACCCGCACGGGGCGCAGGACCCAGCCGGTGAGGCGGAGCGCGGCGCCGACCGCGAGGAGCATGGCGGCGGACTCGCCCGCACCGATGAGCAGCCAGCCGTGCAGGGTCTTCGCCCGCATGCGTCCGGTGGGCGAGTCGGTGACGACGACCGCCACGACGTCGCCGTCGCGGATCACCGGTGAGGCGACGACGATCCGTCCGCCCTCGTTCCAGGGCCACACCTGGGGCGGGTTGTGGCTGCCGCGGGAGCGCAGGGCCTCTTCGAAGGCGTCGCTCACGTCCCCGCCGCCGGTGGGCAGGTACCAGTCGCCGGGGGCGTGCGCCATGGGGAAGCGGTCGCGGAAGAACACGCCCGCCTTGATGCCGTACACCTCGTGGTAGTAGTCGAGTTCCTTCTGCAGGGTCTCGCGCCGCTCGTCCTTGTCGCGCACCCGTGAGCCCGTGGGGCGCTGGGTGACGAACTGTGCGAGCGCGGCGAAGCGCGCCGTGTCGTCGATGCGGTCGACGACCACCTTCTGCTGCTGCGCCGACGCCACGCTGACCGCGAGCGGAAAGCCCAGGGCGAGCAGCACGCCGGCCATCAGGACGATGAGGAGCGGCAGGAGGCGGGCGCGCACCTGTGCCCGCTACGACGCCGGGGCGACGAGTCGGTAGCCGACTCCGCGCACGGTCTCGATCAGGGCGGGCATGTGCAGTTTGGCTCGCAGGGACGCCACGTGCACCTCCAGCGTGCGCCCCGTGCCCTCCCAGCTCGTGCGCCACACCTCGCTGATGATCTGCTCGCGCCGGAAGACGACTCCGGGGCGCTGTGCGAGCAGCGCGAGCAGGTCGAACTCCTTGCGGGTCAGCTGGACCACGTCGCCGTCCACGCTGACCTGCCGGGTGGGCAGTTCGATGCGGACGCTGCCGAGCCGCAGCTCGGTGTCGGCGGACTTCTTCGCGGCACCGGCGGAGGGGCGGCGGATGACGGCGTGGATGCGGGCGATGAGTTCCCCGGTGTCGTACGGCTTCACTACGTAGTCGTCGGCTCCGAGGTTGAGGCCGTGGATGCGGGAGCGGACGTCGGCGCGGGCGGTGACCATGATGACGGGGATGGAGGTGCGCTTGCGGATCTTGCCGCAGACCTCGTAGCCGTCCTGGTCGGGCAGGCCGAGATCGAGGAGTACGACTCCGAAGGGCGCCGCTTCACCGGGCAGCAGGGCCTGCAGGGCCTCCTCGCCGCTGCGGGCGTGGGTGACGGCGAAGCCGTGCCGGGCCAGGACCGCGGACAGGGCGGCGGCCACGTGGTCGTCGTCCTCGACGAGCAGCAGTCTCATGCGGTCTCCCCCCAGCCCATCGGCTCCCCATTCGTTCATCGGTCGTTTCGTTCCCGCTCGCACGGTTCCGTATGTGCGTTCGCGGCCGCCGGGCACGCGCGCGTGCGCGCGGTTTTCAAGCGGTATCCGGGCGCACGAAAGCACCCAAGGCATCCACGCCGATGGATAAGGACCGCGTCAAGGCCCTTAGGGTCACGGACACGTTCCGTTATGCACCCGGTACGCAGCCGGGGCGCCCCCTTCACACGGAGTGTCCGGTTGCGGCCGGATCGTTATGCTCAATTTCCCCTCAGATGTAATGACGCTGGTCGCACCGGGTTACTACTGTCCTCCCAACCCGAGGAGGATGGAGCAACAAGCCGTGACCGAAGTATCGGTGACCAAGGACGCCAAGCCCGCGGCGGACGACCTTGTCGTGCTGAAGGGTGTCAACAAGCACTTCGGTGCCCTGCACGTCCTCCAGGACATCGACCTGACCATCACCCGCGGCGAGGTCGTCGTCGTGATCGGTCCCTCCGGGTCGGGCAAGTCGACGCTGTGCCGCACCATCAACCGCCTGGAGACCATCGATTCGGGAGCGATCTCGATCGACGGCAAGCCGCTGCCCCAGGAGGGCAAGGAGCTCGCCAAGCTCCGCGCGGACGTGGGCATGGTCTTCCAGTCCTTCAACCTCTTCGCGCACAAGACCGTGCTCGAGAACGTGATGCTGGGCCAGACCAAGGTGCGCAGGACGGCCAAGGCAGAGGCGGAGGAGAAGGCCCGCACCCTGCTGGACCGGGTGGGTGTCGGCTCCCAGGCCGACAAGTACCCGGCGCAGCTCTCCGGCGGCCAGCAGCAACGCGTCGCGATCGCCCGCGCGTTGGCGATGGGCCCCAAGGTGATGCTCTTCGACGAGCCCACCTCGGCCCTCGACCCCGAGATGATCAACGAGGTCCTCGAGGTCATGCAGCAGCTCGCCCGGGACGGCATGACCATGGTGGTCGTCACGCACGAGATGGGCTTCGCCCGGTCGGCGGCCAACCGTGTCGTCTTCATGGCGGACGGCCGCATCGTCGAAGAGGCCGTTCCGGACCAGTTCTTCAGCAATCCGCGCAGCGACCGCGCCAAGGACTTCCTGTCGAAGATCCTGCATCACTGACGCGCACCCGCGTGCGACCCGCCGGCGCGGCCTGTGCGCCGAGGACGCCGGGTATGCCACCTCGATGTCGGGACGCACCACAGCGTCTCCCCCAACCTCCGCCGAAACAAAGGATGTCCACCATGAAGGTTCGCAAGTCCGCCGCCGCGGCGGCGGTGATCGCCGCTCTCGCCCTGACCGCCACCGCCTGCGGCGGTGACTCCGGGACCGCCGGTGACAAGCCGAAGGGCGGCGCCGGCGGCAAGAACCAGCCGAAGCTGCCCACGTACGCGGTCGCCAAGAACGTCAAGATCGACTCCCCGACCCTGAAGAAGGCGCAGAAGGACGGCGAGATCGTCTTCGGCGCCAAGAACGACCAGCCGTTCCTGGGCTTCGAGGACACCGACGGCAAGCGCTCCGGCTTCGACATCGAGATCGCCAAGATGGTGGCGGCGGACCTCGGCTTCCCCGCGGACAAGGTCAAGTTCGAGACGATCGACTCGAACGTGCGTGAGACGGCCATCTCCAAGGGCCAGGTCGACCTCTACGTAGGCACGTACACGATCAACGACGAGCGCAAGAAGCAGGTCGGGTTCGCCGGGCCGTACTTCATGGCCGGTGCCGACCTTCTCGTCCGCAAGGACGAGAAGGGCATCACGGGTCCGAAGTCCGTCAAGGGCAAGACGGTCTGCTCCATCAAGGGCTCTACGCCGCTGCAGGAGATCAAGAAGTCCAAGTACGGCGCCAAGACCGTCGAGCTGTCCAAGTACTCCGAGTGCGTTCAGCAGCTGCTGAACAAGGAGGTCGACGCCGTCACCACCGACGACGCGATCCTCAAGGGCTACGCGGCCCAGCGCCCGGAGAAGCTCAAGGTCGTCGGCGACCCCTTCACGAAGGAGCCGTACGGCGTCGGCATGAACAAGGACGACAAGGCCCTGCGGGACGCCGTCGCCGACGCTCTTGAGGCGCACCAGAAGAACGGTGACTACAAGAAGGCGTACGAGGCGACCCTCGGCCTGTCCGGCTCCCCGTACCAGGAGCCCCCGGCCCTCGAGCGTTACTGATATCTCCGTCCGTTCCACCGGCACTGAGCGCCGCGCCCTGTGGGTGCCGTCACGGCACGCGCAGGGCGCGGCAGCTCCGCCCGACAGCAGCCGCCGCTAGGACATCTCCGTGAATGTTTTGCTCGATCATCTCCCGGAATTCCGGGAGGGGTTCATAGGAACCATCCTGCTGACCCTGGCCAGCGGAGCCCTCGCGATGGTGCTGGGGATCGTGATCGCCGGGTTCCGCGTGTCTCCCGTGCCCCCGCTGCGCTTCTTCGGCGCGGCCTGGGTCACGCTCTTCCGGAACACCCCGCTCACGGTGCTCTTCCTCGTGGCGTGGTTCGTCGTTCCCGTGATCTTCATGCCGGGTCTCAGCCCCTGGACCAAGGCGCTGCTCGCACTCGGCTTCTACACCTCGGCGTTCGTCTGCGAGGCCATCAGGTCCGGCATCAACACGGTGCCCCTGGGCCAGGCGGAGGCAGCCCGCTCCATCGGCATGACGTTCTTCCAGACCCTGCGTCTGATCGTCCTGCCGCAGGCCACCCGCACGGTGATCCCGCCGCTCAGCTCGATCTTCATCGCCCTGACGAAGAACTCCGCCATCGCGGGTGCGTTCAGCGTGACGGAGCTGTTCGGTGTGCAGAAGCTGCTCAGCGACAAGGGCTTCGACATCGCCTGGATCTTCCTCTGGGTGGCCCTCGGCTACCTGATCATCACCTTCACCATCAGCGGTCTCTTCCGGCTGCTTGAGCGCCGCTTGGGGGTCGCGCGATGAGTGCGAGCGTCCTGTACGACGCGCCGGGACCGAAGGCCCGTCTGCGCAACCGCATCTACACGGTCGTCGGCTCGCTCGCCGTGCTCGGCCTGATCGTCTTCGCGGTCTTCCGACTGCACGACAAGGGCCAGCTGGAGCCCGAGGTCTGGGACATCTTCAACAACGCGGGCGTGCGGAACAAGATCCGCGACGGCCTGGTGAGCACCCTCAAGGTGTTCGCCCTGGCGGGGGTCCTCTCGCTCCTCCTCGGCCTGCTGCTCTCCGTCGGCCGGCTCTCGGACCACCGGGCGATCCGCTGGTTCGCCACGGGCTTCATCGAGCTGTTTCGCGCCGTCCCGCTGCTGATCACCATCTACGCGCTGTGGGTGCTGATCCTCACCTACCAGAACAACCTGGGTGTGATCGGCGAGAACAGCTCCTTCTGGGCCCTGGTCATCGGCCTCACCGTGTACAACGGCTGCGTCCAGGCCGAGGTGTTCCGCGCGGGCGTCAACGCCGTGCCCCGTGGTCAGGTCGAGGCCGGGTACGCGCTCGGCCTGCGCAAGTCGCAGGTCATGATCACCCTCCAGATGCCCCAGGCGATCCGCGCCATGCTGCCGACGGTCATCAGCCAGTTGGTGGTGACGCTGAAGGACACGTCCCTCGGCTACATCATCACGTACGACGAACTGCTCTTCGCCGCCCGCACGATGGCGAACAACATCATCGTCAACGGCGAGAACCCGATCACCCCCGTGGTGATCGTCGTCGGCGCCATCTACATCGTGATGTGCCTGGCCCTCTCGTCCCTCGCCACGTGGCTCGAGCGGCGCGGCAGGCGGGCGAAGACGGGCATCAAGGTGGCGGCGGCCGCAGAGCCCGCCGAGGCCCCGCAGGTGCTCGACAAGCCCGTGTCGCCCGTCGTCCCGCCGATGGCGGACAGTGTGGCCGTGGCGGAGGACGCGGCCTCTACGGAGGGGGCGGTCTCTACGGGGGATGCGGCCTCTACGGAGGGCCCGACTTCCACGGACGGTACGGCTGACGGTGCGGCCACGGCCGACGGCGGTGCCACCGAGCCGCCGGAGGACACCCCGCCCCCGGACCTCAAGAAGTAACGCGTTCGCGCACGCACACCGCGATGGCCCGCCGGAACACCGGCGGGCCATCGTCGTTTCGGTGCGCCGCCCAGTCTCCCGAAGGGGTATGCCCCGAGCGTCCGCTTGACGGGGTGCCATGCAGTCTGTTGCATACGTTCTGTGATCGTGCACCGGGCTCCAACTGCCATTTCCTGTACGTACGTCCAGCGCCCCCGGACCGTCCTGGCAGGAGGCCGCGCGCCGTGGACCCGGTGATCGTCGTCGGCGCGGGTCCCGTCGGCCTCACCCTCGCCCTGGCCCTCGCACGTCACTCCGTTCCCACCGTCGTCCTCGACGAAGGGCCCGGCAAGGACGAGCAGCGGCCCGCGCGGACCGCCGTCCTGCGCGAGGACACCACGGCACTCGTCGAACGGCTCGCCGGGCACTCGTTCGGCGACGTGGAGACCGGCGCGCGCTGGACCGGATGGCGTTCGATGCGCCGCAAGCAGGTGATGCGGGAGCTCACGTTCAGTGACGAGCTGCCCTCTCCGCTGCACGTCCCGCAGCACGAGCTGACCGGCGCGCTGCGGGCCGCCATCGCCGACGAACGCCTCGTCAAGGTCGCCGTGGAGAGCAAGCTCGACGCCCTGGAGCAGGATGCCTCCGGGCTCACCGCCCACACGCGCGGGCTCAAGGACACCTGGTGGCGTGGCAGTTACCTGGTGGGGTGCGACGGGCCCCGCTCGACCGTGCGCAAGCTGCTCGACGTCCGCTTCCCGGGGCGCACGGCGGTGGAGCGGCACGCGGTCGCCGCGCTGCGCACGGAACTTCCGTGGCCCGGCCAGGCGTTGTTGCATCGGAGCCCTCCTTGGCGTGGTGGCGGTGCCGAGGTGACGGGACGTCCGCTGGCCGACGGCGCGTGGCGGATCGACTGGCTCCTGCCGCCGCGCGGCGAGCTGGTGACCCCCGACGTCCTCGTGACCCGCATCCGCGAGACGCTCGCCGGCTGGTGCGGCGGCGCCACCCCGGCGTACGAACTGCTCGACACCGGCGTCCACACCGTCCACCACCGCCTCGCCCGCCGGTGGCGGGTCGGCCGCGCCTTCCTGGCCGGGGACGCCGCGCACCTCCTCGGTGCGCTCGGCACCCACGGTCTGGACGAGGGCCTGCGCGACGCGGACAACCTCGCCTGGAAGCTCGCCCTGGCCTGGCACCACGGCCCGCGCGAGGCACTGCTCGACAGCTATCAGGCCGAGCGCCGGGGCGCGGTCTCCGGGCGTCTGCGCGCCGCCGACCAGGCACTGCCCGCGCTGCGCGGAGGCAAGGGCCTGCGGGCGTACGTCCCCGGGACCGCGCGCGGGCAGGACGCCCTGCTCATGGACGGCCATGTGGGCAACGGACAGCTGGGCGGGCCCGGCAGGTACACCGACTCGCCGCTGGCCCCGGAGAGTTCGGACTCCGTCGTGGCGGTGGACACGGAACCGGGCAGTCCGGTCACCGACGTGGGCGTGACCGCGCCCGACGGCACCTTCGTCCGGCTGCGGGACCGGCTCGGCCGCGGCCATCTGCTCGTCGTGCTCGTGGCGCCGGGCACCGTCGTGTGGGAGCGGCGGCACTGGGTGACGGCCGGGATCATGCCCCGGCTCGCCGCCGCGGTCACCGCGCTCCCCCACCCCGCCGAACTTCTCGTCGCGGAGGGCTACCCGGGCGCCGCGGCGCACTCCGTCCTTCTCGTACGCCCCGACGGCCATCTGGTCACCGCGCTCAGCGGGGTGCGTCCGGCGGAGCTGTACGCGGCGGCTGAGGCTGCGCTGGGCGAGGGCGGTGCGAATTCTCGTTCCGCTTCCGCTTCTGCTTCTGCTTCCGGCGAGGTGTCCGGCGCCTCGACCGAGCGCCTGTCCGACTCCGGGTCCAGCGCCCCCTCCCGTACCCCGTCCAACGCTCCGACCAGCGGAAAGAGCGACCCCGAGAAGCCCGGTGGTCCATCCTGAGACGACCGACCGACCGGATGCTGAACATGAGTTGACCGCCTCCCGGCCTCATGGTCTACTCCCGACCATGACCGACACCGCTGTTCGCCTGTGGCGGAGGGTCCATATGGACCTCGTCCGCTATGCGGGCTGCGTGTGTCAGCCGTCCTGCTGAATTCGCCATTCCTTCTTTCCGCGCATGCCGTACGCCGGTGTGCGCTTCCGCGAACTCACTGGACGGACCCCATGTCTGCCTCCGTACCGGCCTCTGCTCCCGTACCCGCCGCGCTGCCCACGGCGGCCCGGCCTACGGCCAAGCCCACCTCGGCCGAGCTCCTCGACTTCGTGCGCCGCGCCGCGGCCGACACCGACCTCATCGCCTCGCTGCCCCTGGACGCGGAGGGCCGCACCTGGGTCCGCCTCGAAGGCCCCCAGGGCAGCGAGGCCTGGCTGATCGGCTGGCCGCCCGGCACCGGCACCGGCTGGCACGACCACGCCGAGTCGGTCGGTGCGTTCACCACCGCCGCGGGCACCCTCAAGGAGAACTCGCTCGCCGCCCGCCTGCCCACCGACGGCTGGAAGACCCTGGAACTCACCGAGGGCGTCGACCGCGAACGCCGACTCGCCACCGGACAGGGCCGGGCCTTCGGCCGCAACCACGTGCACGAGGTGCTCAACGAGTCCACGGACCAGCACGCCATCTCCGTGCACGCCTACTACCCCCCGCTCCCCCAGATCCGCCGCTACAGCCGCACCGGCGCCGTGCTGCGCCTCGAGCACGTCGAGCGTCCGGAGGACTGGCAGTGAGCGCGGGCCTGGAAGTGAACGGCGCCTCCGGAGTCCCCGGAGTCCCCGCGGAGCAGCATCCCTCCGGAGAACCTCGATCCCCCGTAGGCATCGACGAGTTGCTGGAGCGGGTGCGACGCGGACTCGACCGGCTCACCCCTGAGCAGGCGTACGAGATCGCGGGCTCGGGCGGGCTGCTCGTCGACACCCGGTACGCGGAGCTGCGCGAGCGGGACGGCCTGATCCCCGGCGCCCTCGTCGTCGAGCGCAACGAACTGGAGTGGCGCCTTGACCCCCAGGGCAGCCACCGCGCAGCCGAGGCCACCAGCCATGAGCTGCGGGTCGTGGTGTTCTGCAACGAGGGCTACGCGTCGAGCCTCGCGGCCGCTTCCCTGCGGCAGTTGGGGCTACGGCACGCGACGGACCTCATCGGCGGATTTCAGGCGTGGAAGGCGGCGGGGCTGCCGGTCGAGTAGACCGCGAGCGGTTGGGTGGGACCGGGTACCGATCGAGAGGGCCGAGGAGGTCGGGGATGTCGGGGAGGTCGAGCAGACCGAGTAAGGGGCGTCCGCCATTGCTTACCGCCCCTTACTTCTTGGCCGGCTAGCTAGCTCGCTCCTCGGCCCTCACCCCTCCCCCCTCACCCACCACTCCCTCACTCCCTGGCCGTCGCGAGCGTGACGGGGCGCGGCTTCAGGGCCGTCCGGCCGGGCAGTGCCGTCGCCGTCAGGGCGAGCAGTCCGGCGACGCCGACCACGGCCGCGAGGACGAGGGGCAGGACGGTCGGCGCCGCGGTGCCGGTCATGCCGACGCTGAAGCCGGTCAGGACGGCGAGGGCGATGCCACTGCCGAGCACGGTCGCGAGGAGCAGGACGGCGAGCGCCTCGGTGCGCAGCATCCGCAGGATCTGGCGGCGCGTCGCACCGGCGAGGCGGAGGAGCGCGAACTCCTGGGCGCGCTCGGAGATCGACATCGCGAACGTGTTGACGACGGCGATCGCGGTGAAGGCCAGGACCAGCCCCATGGCCACGTGGTTCACCTCGGCGTTCGCCTGCCCGCGCTCGGCCTGGAGGGCGCCGACAACGGAGGGTGACTGGACACGTACGTTCGGGAACTTCGCGAGGGCCGTCGAGAGTTGATCCTTCGTACGGTCGGTCTTGACGAGGACCGAGGCGGCGAGCGGGTTGTCGACGTGGCGGGCGACCAGTTCGTGGGCCATGGTCAGATCGCCGAAGCCGAGCCCGCGCGCGTAGACGGCGGTGACCTTCAGGGTCGTCGGGGTGCCGTCTCCGAGCGTGAGCTTGAGGCTGCTGCCCGGCCGCACGCCGAGTCGGTCGGCGGCGACCTCACTGAGGGCGACGTCGCCCGCGCCGAAGGACGTCAGCGAGCCCGCGGTGACGTCCGGGTCCCAGGTGCGCCCGAGCCCCGCCGGGGTCACGCCCTGTGCCGGGTACTTGTCCAGGCCGACGCGGACGGTCGTGCGGACGACCTCGGTGACGGCGTCGACGCCCGCAGCCGTCCGCAGGTGCCCGGCGGCCTGCTCGGGCACGCCCGGTCCCCGCGCGGTCAGGACCCAGTCCGCGCGGACTCCGTCGCGGGCCTGGGCGGTGGCGGCGGCGTCGAGGGTCGGCTGGACGAACAGGACGGTGCAGGTCATGCCGATGAGCAGGACGAGGGGGGTGACGGCGGCGGCCATGCGGGCGGCGTTGCCGCGCAGGTTGGCGTGCGCGAGGCGGCCGCCGGGGCCGGTCATGCGCAGCGGCAGGGAGAGGAGGGCGGCGGCCGCCTTCACGATGAGCGGCCCGAGCAGGGCGACGGAGGTGGCGAGGACGACAACGGCCAGGAAGGTGACGGGAGTCGAGGCGGGCTCGGTGCGCAGGCTGCCGAGGACGACGACGAGGACGATCCCCGCGGCGAGGAGGGCGAGACCCGCCCCGATGCGGGCCCAGGAGGGCCTGGCGGGCTCGACGCGGGCCTCGGCGAGGGCTTCGCCCGGGCGGATCCGCACGATGCGGCGTGCGGAGACACGGGCGGCGGCCCAGGCACCCAGGAGCGTCGTGGCGAAAGCGGCGAGCAGCGGGAAGGGGCTGACGACACGGTCGAGGGTCGCCGGGACGGCGCCGCGGGACACGAACTCGTCGTACAGCAGCGCGCCGAGCGGGATTCCGGCGAGCGCGCCGAGCACTCCCCCGGCCGCTCCGACGATGAGCGCCTCACGGCCGAGCAGACGGCGGATCTGCTTCGGGCTCGCGGCGATGGCGCGCAGCAGGGCCAGTTCGCGGTGGCGCTGCTGGATGGAGAGCGCGAAGGTGCCGACGACCACGAGGACGGCGACGAGCAGTGAGGTGCCGCCCATGGCGCCGCCGATGCTGACCAGCCGCACGCGGGCACCCGCGGCGTCCAGGAACTCGACCGGCCCCCGATCGCCACCGCTGTCGACCTGCGCGGTCGTACCGCTGAGCGCCTTCTTGACGGCTGCCTTGAGCTGGTCGGCGGATATGCCGTCGGCCGGCAGGACACCCACGGCGGTGACCTTGCCCGGGTGGGCGGCGAGCCGCTGGGCCTCCTGGGTGGAGAAGAACAGCGCGGTCTGGTGCGCGAGCGCGCCGCCGCTGCCGTGGCCTCCGCCGGGGGTGGCGATGCCCGTGACGCGGTACGTGCGCGGGGCTTGCGTCGACTGCACGGTGAGGCGGTCGCCGGGCTTGAGTCCGGCGCGGTCGGCGAGGCCGCGGTCGATGACGAGGTCGGTGGCGGCGCGCGGGGCCCTGCCGTCGGCGAGCCGGAAGGGAGTGAGGGCGGCCGATGTCCAGGCGTGGCCGTACGCGGGGCGGCTCGCGTCGCGTACCCCTGAGGGCATCAACGGCTCTGCCAGGAAGGTCAGTTCGGGCACCACCTTGCCGACCCCGGGGACGTCCTTGAGCCGTTGCGTGACGCTGTCCGGCAGCCAGGCCCGCTCGGCGATCGGCTTGGCCTTGTGCTTGACCTTGGTCTTGCCCTTCTTGTGCTTGACCGTCGTCTTGTGGACGTTCTGGTCCGCGGAGACGATCACGGGTGCGGCGGCGTAGCGCTCGGTGCGGATGGTGCCGCGCAGGCCTGTCTCCAGGAGCGTGCCGCAGGCCGTGATGAGCGCGGCGGCACACATCAATGCGACGAACGCGCCCAGGAATCCACCTTTGCGGTCCCGGATCGTCTGCAGTGCGTAGCTCAGCATCATGGCGTCTCGGGACCTTTGCGGTTGTCGGCGGCCTCGTCGGTCACCGGGGTCGGGAAGGCGAGGAAGCGGGTGAGCACCGTGCGGGCGCCGGGCGGGGTGTCGGCGTCGGGGCGTTTGTAGCGGTTGAGGAGTGCGATGTACTCCTCGAAGAACTCGCGGAGTTCGGCCGCTGTCAGCCGCATCGTGCCGCGGGAGTACGGGAAGGCATCGGCCCATTCGTCCGCCTCGGCGGCGTCGGTCTCCCGCTGGAGCCGGGCGAAGAGTTCGAGGTCGGCGGCGTACGCGTGGTGGTTCAGCTCGTCCATGACGAGCCGCGTCTCTGCGCTCTGCCGGCTGCGGGGTGGGAAGCGCCGGTCGCCCAGGATCAGGCGCCACCAGCGCTCCCGCCCGTGCCCGGGGCCCGGTGTCTCCTCGACGAAGCCGTAGCGCTCCAGTTCGCGGAGGTGGTAGCTGGTGGCCCCGGTGTTCAGGCCAAGGGCGCGCGCCAGCATCGCGGAGGTGGCGGGACCGTGCAGGGTGAGGTGCTGCAGGATCTGCTGCCGCCGGGGCTGCGCGAGCGCCTTGAGGGCCTGGAGGTCGTTGAGCTCCTGGGGCGCGGGCGGGAGGTGGCTGCTCGCGGGGGCGCGGCCCGCTGGGGCCTCGGTGGTGCGGGGGCCGCTCTCCGGAGTCCCGGCGGGGGCGCCGCTCTCCGCTATCCCGGCAGGGGCGCCACTCTCTGGAACCTCGACGGGGGCGCCATCCTGGGAGGCACTGTCCTCGCCGAGCACGGCGTCGTCGTCAGCGGTGCTCTCGTCCTGAGCCATGCGTACACAGTCGCCTGTGCACAGATCCCTGTGCACTGAGGTGACCAGGCATGTTCAAGGTGGGGACAACCCCACCTTTCGACCGGGCTCCAGGTCAGTACGCCTCGTACCCCAAGTCCTCCGTGTCCTCCCCCTCTTCCTCCAGTGCCTGTCGCACGACCCGGAGCGCCATGCCTTCCGCGTATCCCTTGCGGGCGAGCATGCCGGCGAGGCGGCGGAGTCTCTTGTCCCGGTCGAGGCCTCGGGTGGAGCGGAGCTTGCGGGCGACCAACTCGCGGGCGGTGGCTTCTTCCTGGTCCGCGTCCAACTGCCCTACGGCCTCGTCGATCACGGCCGAGTCCACGCCCTTGGTGCGCAGCTCCCGCGCGAGCGCGCGCCGCGCCAGGCCCCGGCCGTGGTGCCGGGACTCGACCCAGGCGTCCGCGAAGGCCTCGTCGTTGATGAGGCCGACCTCTTCGAAGCGGGACAGCACTTCTTCCGCCACGTCGTCGGGGATCTCCCGCTTGCGCAACGCGTCGGCGAGCTGTTTGCGCGTGCGCGGGGTCCCGGTGAGCAGGCGCAGGCAGATGGCCCGTGCCCGCTCAGCCGGGTCCCCCGTGGGCGGTTCCCCGTCCTCGGCCCTCGACGAGGACGGGGAACCGCTGTCCTGTGGGCCGCCGAAGCCGCCGCGCCGCCGACGGCCACCGGCGCGACCGCCCCTGCCGCCACGACCGCCGCCGTGCGGGCCGCCGCCCTCGTCGTCGCCCGGGAATCCCGGGGCGACACCGGCCGGGGCGCGGCCGTCCGGGCCGACGGCCTCGGGGCGGCCGCGCCCCGCGGGGTCGGCGCGGTCCGCCCAGTCGGTTCGTCGCGTCATGGCCTAGCTCTTGGCCGCCGCGGCCTTGGACTTCGTGGCCTTGACCGCGGGGGCGGGCACGGTCTTGGCGGCGTCCTCCTCCGCGGGGGCCGCGCCGACAACGGCGTCCGCGCCCGGCTCCGCCGGGGTCTCCGGGCGCACGCCGACGCCCAGCTTCTCCTTGATCTTCTTCTCGATCTCGTTGGCGAGGTCGGGGTTGTCCTTGAGGAAGTTGCGGGCGTTCTCCTTGCCCTGGCCGAGCTGATCGCCCTCGTACGTGTACCAAGCGCCGGCCTTGCGGACGAAGCCGTGCTCCACGCCCATGTCGATCAGGCCGCCCTCGCGGCTGATGCCCTGGCCGTAGAGGATGTCGAACTCGGCCTGCTTGAAGGGCGGCGCGACCTTGTTCTTGACGACCTTGACGCGGGTGCGGTTGCCCACCGCGTCCGTGCCGTCCTTGAGGGTCTCGATGCGGCGGATGTCCATGCGCACCGAGGCGTAGAACTTCAGGGCCCGGCCACCGGTCGTGGTCTCCGGGGAGCCGAACATCACACCGATCTTCTCGCGGAGCTGGTTGATGAAGATCGCGGTGGTCTTGGACTGGTTGAGCGCGCTGGTGATCTTCCGGAGCGCCTGGCTCATCAGGCGGGCCTGCAGACCCACGTGCGAGTCGCCCATCTCGCCCTCGATCTCCGCGCGCGGCACCAGGGCGGCGACGGAGTCGATGACGATCAGGTCGAGGGCACCGGAGCGGACGAGCATGTCGACGATCTCGAGGGCCTGCTCGCCGTTGTCCGGCTGGGACAGGATGAGGTTGTCGATGTCCACGCCGAGCTTCTTGGCGTACTCCGGGTCGAGGGCATGCTCGGCGTCCACGAAGGCCACCGCGCCACCGGCCCGCTGGGCGTTGGCCACGGCGTGCAGGGTGAGGGTCGTCTTACCGGAGGACTCCGGGCCGTACACCTCCACCACGCGGCCGCGGGGGATGCCGCCGACGCCGAGTGCGACGTCGAGTGCGGTCGACCCGGTGGGGATGACCTCGATGGGCTCGTTCGGCCGCTCGCCCATGCGCATCACTGCGCCCTTGCCGAATTGCCGTTCAATCTGTGCGAGCGCGGCGTCGAGCGCCTTCTCGCGGTCGGTTCCTGCCATGGGTTCCACCCGATTTGCTTGAGTCGATCGCTTCACGTCAAAGACGCTAACGCCTGCCACTGACAATGCGCCCCGACGCCCGCCCGGCCTGTGGATAACTCCGGGCGATCCGCCCTCCTCGAGCCACCGGCGCGGCCCGGGGATCCCCCCGTGAACCCCCGGGAACGCGCCACCAGAACCCCTATATGAATGGATGTTCGATTTTACTGTCAAGCGCACCACGCGGGGCCCTGTCGGCGAGGTTCGCCGGCCCTCCAGAGCTTCGGGCCCCCCGCTTGACATGCAGCCATCTGGCTGCTCATCATGAAAAGGCAGCCACTTAGCTGCATGACTGGGGGTGGCGGAATTATGGACGCGGTGTTCAAGGCACTGGCCGACCCCAGTCGTCGGCGGCTGCTGGACCGGCTCCGGGACCGCAATGGGCAGACCCTGCGGGAGCTGTGCGCGGGGCTGGACATGGCCCGGCAGTCGGTCAGCAAGCACCTGGCCGTGCTGGAGTCGGCCGAGCTGGTGACCACGGTGCGGCAGGGGCGGGAGAAGCTGCACTACTTGAACGCCGCTCCGATCAACGCCATCGCGGAGCGATGGATCAGTCAATTCGACCGCGAGCGGGTCAACGCGCTCGCGGACCTGAAGAGAGCACTGGAGCAACCTCCCATGGACAGCAAGACCTTCGTCTACACGACCTACATCCGCACCACTCCCGAGCGGCTCTGGCAGGCCCTGACCGACCCGGCCTTCACCAACCGCTACTGGGGCATCAGCTTCCGGACCGACTGGGCCAAGGGATCCCCCATGGCCTGGAACCAGGTCGGCGGCAGCGTCACCGAGGACCCCGAGCAGGTCGTCCTCGTCCACGAGCCCCACAGCAAGCTGTCCTACACCTGGCACACCTTCACCACGGAGTGGGCCGAGGCCAACGGCGTCAGCGAGGAGACCCGCGCCCAGCTGGCCGCGGAGCGCCGTTCCCAGGTCACCTTCGACCTCGAGCCGCACGGCGATCAGGTCAAGCTGACCGTCACCCACGAATTCGACCCGGCCGGTGTCCTGCACTCGATGTGCAGCCAGGGCTGGCCGGCCGTCCTCTCCAGCCTGAAGAGCCTGCTGGAGACGGGCGAACCGCTCTCCGACGCGCACGAGGGCTGACTCCGTAGCCGACGGCACCGGCAGGAAGACGGGCACCGTCGACTCGGCGGCACCATCAGCCCGGCGACGACACCGGACGCGACACCGACAGCCCTCCCGCCGCTCCCTGGAGGGCTGTCGGCAGTCTGTCGGCGATGGCGACGAACCATCGCCGGAGTGTCGGCAGCGGCTGCGACGGTGAACGCGTCGATGTCGCCCTCAAGAGCGGCACCCGAGCGCAAGGAGCCTGCTTCCACCGTGTCGCCGCCCCGAGAACCCCAGCAACCCCAAGAACCACCGCAGAAACCCCGAGCACCCAACGGCCCCCCCGGTCACCCCGGAGCCCCAGCCCCAGCCCCAGCCCCAGCCCCAGCCCTGGAACGTCCATGACCTGCCGCCCGCCCCAGGTCGGACCTTCCTGATCACCGGAGGCAACGCCGGTATCGGCTACTTCGTAGCGGAGCAGCTCGCCGCGACCGGAGCCCGAATCGTGCTCGGCAGCCGGGACCCCCGGAAGGCCGAGGCCGCCCTGGCCTCGATCCGCTCGCACGTCCCCGGGGCCCGCCTGCACCACCTGCCGCTGGACCTCGCCGAACCGGCATCCCTGAAGGCCGCCGTGAGCACAGGGGGACTCGACCGCCTGGACGCGGTGGTCCACAACGCCGGGATCGCGCTCGACGATCCGCCCCGTCGCGAGACCCGGGACGGCCACGAGCTCATGTTCGCCACGAACCACCTCGGCCACTTCGCGCTGACCAGGTGGCTCGCACCGCTCCTCGCCGCGGCACCGGCGGGCCGCATCGTGACGGTCGGCAGCTTCGCGGCCCGGTCCGAGCGCCTTGACCTGGGCGATCTGCAGTGCGCCCACGACTACCGGCCCAAGCGCGCCTACGGCCGCTCGAAGCTGGCGCAGATGTCCTTCGGCTTCGAGCTCGACCGCCGCCTGCGTGCCGTCGGCAGCCCGGTACGCAGTGTGGTGGCCCATCCCGGGGGCGCGCTGGACGCCCTCACGCCCTCCCGGCCACCGGTGCACGCCCGGAGCTTCGGGGAGCGGCTGCGCGGCCTGCCCGCCGGGCTGCTGGTCCAGGGCAAGGACGCGGGAGCGTGGCCCCTCGTACGGGCCGTCCTCGACCCGGACGTGCGCGGGGGGCAGCTGTGGGGGCCGAGCGTCTTCGGCCTGCGCGGCAGGCCCCGCCTTGGGCCCGTACCGGCGCACATGGCCGACCCCGCCGTCGCGGCCCGGCTGTGGGCCGCCAGCTGCGAGCTGCTCGACGTCGACCCGGGCCTCGGCCTGACGTAGCCGCGCTCCGCTAGCGCGGACCGGGCGGCGGCTCGTCCCCGGGCCCCGACACCAAGCGCCGCACGCGCGCGAGGAGGGGCGATCCGCCGCGACGACGGTGCCCGTGCACGCGCGGATCGTCCATGACGTCGTACCGCTTCACGTACGCCCCCAGGAAGGCCTGCAGCGTCGCGACCGCGGGGATGGCGATCAGGGCGCCGACCGCGCCGAGGAGCGCCGTGCCCGCGATGACCGACCCGAAGGCGACCGCCGGGTGGATGTCGACGCTCTTGGCGGTGAGCTTGGGCTGCAGGACGTAGTTCTCGAACTGCTGGTAGATCACGACGAAGATCAGCACCCACAGCGCGTACCAGGGGTCCACGGTGAAGGCGATCAGCATCGGCAGGGCGCCCGCGAGGTAGGTGCCGATCGTCGGGATGAACTGCGAGACCAGGCCGACCCACACCGCGAGCACGGGGGCGTAGGGCACTTCGAGGACCTGCAGCAGGATGTAGTGCGCGATCCCGGAGATCAGTGCCATCAGCCCGCGGGAGTAGAGATAGCCGCCGGTCTTGTTGACCGCGATCTCCCAGGCGCGCAGCACCTCGGCCTGCTTGGCGGGCGGCAGCACGGAGCACAGCGCGCGCCGCAGCCGCGGTCCGTCGGCGGCGAAGTAGAACGAGAACAGCAGGATCGTCAGGAGCTGGAAGAGGCCGCCGAGCACCTGCGCGGAGACGTCCAGGACGCCACTCGCGCTGTTCTGCACGTACTTCCGCAGCCAGTCGGAGTGGATGAGGCTGTCCTGGACCTCGACCCGGGACAGGTCCGTGTCGAAGGTCATGTTGATCCAGCGGATGACCTTGTCCAGATAGTCGGGGAAGTCCTCGACCATGTCGACGATCTGGCCCGCGAGCATGGATCCCATCATGGTGATGAAGCCCGCACTCGCGATCATGACGCCCAGGAAGACGATGGCCGTGGCCAGGCCCCTGCGCAGCCCGCGGGCCGCCATCCAGCTCACGGCGGGCTCGACGGCGAGCGCCAGGAAGAACGCGATCAAGATGTTGATCAACAGTCCGGTGAGCTGGTGGAAGGCCCAGCTGCCGAGCTGGAAACAGGCGACCAGAGCGAGCGCGAGCACCATGGCGCGCGGCAGCCAGCGCGGCATGCCGGTGCCACGGGCCTGCTCCGCCGAGGGGGGCTGGGCGGGCGGGGTGGTGCCGGGCGGTGCTGCCTCGGGGGTGATCTGTGCGGTCTCGTCTGTGGGTGCCACCGTGCCAGTCTCACCCACGCCACGACCGTTCGGCCGCCACCCCGGGATTTCATGGCCCTACGCGCGCGTGGAGTACGTCACCGCGTGCCCGGAAGGCACGCCCCCGGCGACAGAGCTGCCCTGTGTCAGCGGTTTTCAGCCGGTACGTTCATGGCGGAGCACACCGCCCGCCACACGTCCTTCGCCTCCCAGCCCGCGTCCAGTGCCTGGTGCACCGTGCGCCCGCCGAGCTCCGTCATCACATGATCGCGCGCGAAGGTCTCGGCGTACCCCGCCCCGAAGTGAGCCGCCATCCGCTGCCAGAAGACCGTCAACCGCATGCCTCCAGTATCGCGCCCCTGAGAGTGCAGCCCCGCACAGAGGGCTTCCCCGAGCCGCGTTCCGCCCTACCTTCGGAACATGGCCGAAAACGGAGCGTCCCCGCACACCGCTTCCACCCCGTCGCCGTCCTCGCCGCTGCGCCGCGCCGAGCAGTTCGTCTGGCTCACCGCGCGCGTGCTCGAACAGCGACGGTTCACGTACCACTTCCTGGACGGCGACACCGGGAGCGCCGACGCGGTGGAGACAGCGCTGGCCGCGTACGGCAACGAGGACGGCGGGTACGGCCACGCACTGGAACCCGACCTGCGCGGGCCCGTCAGCCAGCCGCTGCACACCGGGCACGCGCTGCGCGTCCTGGACTCCATCCAGCGCTGCGGCGGCATGCGCGTGGAGCGGGTGTGCCGCTATCTGACCGCGGTGTCGACACCTGACGGCGCGCTCCCGGCGATCCATCCCAGCCAGCGCGGCTACCCCTCGGCGCCGTTCGTGCCCGTGGTGGCCGACCCGCCCAGCGAACTGCTCGCCACCGGGCCGGTGGTGGGCCTGCTGCACCGCAACGAGGTGTGGCACGCCTGGCTGTTCCGGGCCACCGACTTCTGCTGGCAGAGCGTGGAGACCCTGGAGAAGTCGCATCCGTACGAGATCCAGGCCGCCGTCGCCTTCCTCGACGGCGCGCCCGACCGCCCGCGCGCGGAGGCGGCCGCCGACCGCCTGGGCCGGCTGGTCCGCGAGCAGCGCCTGGCAGTCCTCGACCCGGAGCACGCCGACGCCAACCCAGTCTCCCCGGGGTACGGCCCCGGGGAGCACCACTTCGCGTACGACTTCGCCAAGGCGCCGGAGTCGCTGGCCCGCGGGTGGTTCACGGATGACGAGATGGCACGCTCCCTGGACTTCCTCGCGAACGAGCAACAAGAAGACGGCGGTTGGCCGATCCGGTGGCGTCAGTGGGCACCGGGCACATCCCTGGAGTGCCGTCCGATCGTCACGGTGGAGGCGCTGCGGACGCTGCGGGCGTACGGGCGGTCCATCAGCTGACGGGCCGCCCGAGCGCACTGCCCGGGCCCGCCGCGGCTCACCCCGCCAGGGCCCGCACGCCCGCCGTCACGACGACGGCCGCCCCGATGACCACCAGGAAGGGCGCGCGCAACAGCAGCGCCAGGGCGGCTGCGGCCAGACCTGCCGCCTTGGCGTCGAGCACGAGCACCCGGCCGTCGGCGAAGGCCTGCTGGGCCGTGAGGGCGGCGAGCAGCGCCACCGGCAGCAGGGCGGCCGTGCGCTGGACGAGCGGTCGCTCCAGGGCGCCCGCAGGCACGAGCAGGCCCGCGAGCTTGACGGCGTAGCAGCCGACGACGGTCACGGCGATGGCGATCCAGATGTTCAACGGTCTTCCCCTTGTGCGCTGTCGGGCGGTGCCTGCTGTGCTCGCTGTGCTGTGCGGCCCTCTACGTAGAGGGCTTTGCGGCCCTCTACGTAGAGGACGACAGGGACAGCGAGGGCGGCCGCGAGGACCGGCACCCCCGAAGGCAGCACCGGCAGCAGTCCGAGCCCCAGAAGGACGGCGACGGCCGCGACCGCCCGTTGCGTCGTGGTCCGCACCATCGGCGCGAGCAGCGCGAGGAACACGGCGGGACCTGCGGCGTCGAGCCCCCAGGTGGCGGTGTCCCCGATGGCCTCCGCGCCGAGGGCGCCCAGGAACGTGGAGAGGTTCCACAGGAGGTAGAGGCTGACTCCGGTGACGACGAAACCGATCCGTGCCGCGCGCCGCCCCTGCTGTGCCAGCGAGACGGCCGTCGTCTCGTCGATCACCATGTGGGCGGCGAGAGGGCGCACCGCGCGCGGGAGGGCGAGCAGTTGGGAGAGCCTGATCCCGTAGAAGGCGTTGCGCATGCTGAGGAAGACGGCGCCCACGGCGGCCGTGAACGGGCTCCCGCCCCCGGCGAGCGCGCCGACCAGGGCGAACTGGGAGGCGCCGGTGAAGGCCAGCAGGCTCAGCACACAGGTCTGGAGCACGGTGAGGCCGCTGCCGGCCGACGTCACCCCGAAGGCGAAGCCGGAGAGACCTACGGCGATTCCGACGCCGAGGGCGTCGCGGACGACAGCGGAGTCGGGACGGGCCGGACCGGGACCGGCGCTGTCCGCGGGGACCGGGGCCTCGGGGGCTCCTTCGGAGTACCCGGGTATGTCTGGGGATGATGTTCGCTCTGCCACCCCCCGGACGCTACGAGGGGCAGGTCGGGGCGGTCTTGTACGTTCTTGCGCTCCCGCTGGTAGGCGCCCGGGGGCACCCCGACGATCCGCGCGAAGTGCCGGTTCAGGTGCGGCTGGTCGGTGAAGCCGACGGCGACGGCCGCCTCGGCGGGGCTCGTACCGGCGTCCAGCAGGTGGCGGGCGCGCCGCACGCGCGCGTCGGTGAGCCAGGCGTGCGGCGGCATGCCGTACGCGTCGCGGAAGGCCCGCAGCAGGGCGAAGGAGCTGACGCCGAGACCGGCGGCGAGGCGCTCCAGGCTCGGCGGGTCGACGAGCCGTTCCTCCAGGACGGCACGCGCGCGTGCCGCGACCCGCGCGCCCGCGGAGCGCACGCCGCGCTGCGGCAGGTTGCCGCCGTTCGACCGCAGCAGCCGGGTGACGGCGACCCGCAGGAACGTGTCGGCGGCGAGCGCGTTGCCCTCCTCGGCGGCCCGCAGGACCCGGTGGACCAGGGCCACGGCGTACGGATCGTCGAGGACCGGCAGGACGAAGCCGGGCGTCCCCCGCAGGCTGGTCGTCTCCCTGGCGATGGCGGCGACCACGTCGGGGGCCGGGTAGACGGCTCCGTAGCGCCAGCCCTCGGGGGCTCCGGCGCGGCCGGTGTGCGGGGTGTCGGGGTTGATCAGGGCGATGCTTCCGGGTCCGGCGTGCCGGTCGGTGCCGGTGTGCTGGAACACGTCGACGCCCTCGCGGATCGCCGCCATCACGAAGTGCTCGTGGGTGTGGCGCGCGAACGTCTTGCGGACGTAGTGGGCGCGCAGCAGGTCGACGCCGGGCAGCTCGGCGTACGTCCAGTGCCGTGCCTGCTCCGCCGAACCAGCCATACCTCCATTCTGCGCCCGTCCCGCTCCTTGGCCGCAAGCCTTTTTCGCAGGTCGGAGCCAATGTCAGTGGCGGGGTGCACGATGGGGTCATGGTCAGGTCCGCACGCAGTCACGACGATGCCCTCGACGGCTTCTCCTCCGCGACCCGCGGCTGGTTCACGGGGGCCTTCTCCGCGCCCACGTCCGCCCAGGCCGGGGCGTGGCGGGCGATCGCGGAGGGCTCGGACGTGCTGGTGGTCGCCCCGACCGGCTCCGGCAAGACCCTGGCCGCCTTCCTCGCCGCTCTGGACCAGCTGGCCTCGACCCCGCCCCCGGCCGACCCCAAGCAGCGCTGCCGCGTGCTGTACGTATCGCCGCTGAAGGCGCTCGCGGTCGACGTGGAGCGCAATCTGCGCAGCCCGCTCACGGGCATCCGCCAGGAGTCGGTGCGCCTCGGCCTGCCCGAGCCCGAGGTGCGCGTGGGCATCCGCTCCGGGGACACCCCCGCGGCCGAGCGCCGGGCCCTGGCCACGCGCCCGCCGGACATCCTGATCACGACGCCGGAGTCGCTGTTCCTGATGCTCACGTCGGCCACGCGGGACGCGCTCACGGGCGTCGAGACGGTGATCCTGGACGAGGTGCACGCCGTCGCGGGCACCAAGCGCGGAGCGCATCTGGCGCTGTCCCTGGAGCGGCTCGACGCGCTCCTGAAGCGCCCCGCCCGCCGGATCGGCCTGTCGGCGACGGTCCGCCCCGTGGACGAGGTCGCCCGCTATCTGTCGCCGCAGCGCCGGGTGGAGATCGTCCAGCCGAAGTCGGGCAAGGAGTTCGACCTCTCCGTGGTGGTGCCGGTCGAGGACCTGGGCGAGCTGGGCGGCTCACCGGCGGCGGACTCCGACCAGGGAGCCGAGCGCCCGTCGATCTGGCCGCACGTGGAGGAGCGCATCACCGACCTCGTGCAGGCGCACCGCTCGACGATCGTCTTCGCCAACTCCCGCCGCCTGGCGGAACGCCTGTGCAACCGCCTCAACGAGATCGCCTACGAGCGCGCGACGGGCGAGGCCCTCCCGGACGACCACAGCCCGGCGGAGGTGATGGCGCAGTCCGGCGCCGCCCAGGGCGCGCCGCCCGTCCTCGCCCGCGCGCACCACGGCTCGGTCTCCAAGGAGCAGCGCGCCCAGGTCGAGGAGGACCTGAAGGCGGGCCGCCTGCCCGCAGTCGTCGCCACGTCCAGCCTGGAGCTGGGCATCGACATGGGCGCGGTGGACCTGGTGGTGCAGGTCGAGTCGCCGCCCTCCGTGGCGTCCGGCCTGCAGCGGGTGGGCCGCGCGGGGCACCAGGTGGGCGCGGTCTCCACGGGTGTCGTCTTCCCGAAGTACCGCGGCGACCTGGTCCAGGCCGCGGTCGTCACGGAGCGGATGCGCACGGGCGCCATCGAGTCGCTGCGGGTCCCCGCCAACCCCCTGGACGTGCTGGCCCAGCAGCTGGTCGCGATGGTCGCTCTGGACAGCTGGCAGGTGGACGACCTGCTGGCCCTGGTGCGCCGTGCCGCGCCGTTCGCCTCGCTCCCGGAGTCGGCGTTCACCTCCGTCCTCGACATGCTCGCCGGCCGCTATCCGTCCGACGCGTTCGCGGAGCTGCGCCCGCGCGTGGTGTGGGACCGCGTCGCGGGCACGGTCACCGGGCGGCCTGGGGCGCAGCGCCTGGCGGTCACCTCCGGGGGCACGATTCCCGACCGCGGCCTGTTCGGGGTCTTCCTCGCGGGCGCCGACCCGAAGAAGGGCGGCGGCCGCGTCGGCGAGCTCGACGAGGAGATGGTCTACGAATCCCGTGTGGGCGACGTCTTCACTCTCGGGACGAGCTCCTGGCGCATCGAGGACATCACGCGCGACCGCGTCCTGGTCTCCCCCGCGCCCGGCGTCCCCGGAAGGCTGCCGTTCTGGAAGGGCGACCAGCTGGGCCGCCCGCTCGAACTGGGCCGCGCCCTGGGCGCCTTCCTCCGGGAGATCGGCTCGCTGCCCGAGGCCGACGCCCGCGACCGGCTCCTCGCTGCGGGCCTCGACACCTGGGCCGCGGACAACGTCCTGACGTACCTCACCGAGCAGCGCGAGGCGTGCGGCCACATCCCGGACGACCGCACGATCGTGGTGGAGCGCTTCCGCGACGAGCTGGGCGACTGGCGCGTGGTGGTGCACTCCCCGTTCGGCGCGCAGGTGCACGCCCCCTGGGCGCTCGCCCTCGGCGCCCGCCTCACCGAGCGGTACGGCATGGACGCCCAGGTCATGCACGCCGACGACGGCATCGTGCTGCGCCTGCCCGACGCCGACCTGATGGGCCTCGACCTGCTCGACCAGGACCCGGCGGACCTCGGCACGACCGTGGACTCGACGCTCGACCCGGAGAAGGCACCCGTGGGCGCGGGAGACGTGGCCTTCGACAAGGGCGAGGTCGGCCAGATCGTCACCGACCAGGTCGGCGGCTCGGCGCTGTTCGCCTCCCGCTTCCGCGAGTGCGCCGCCCGCGCGCTGCTGCTGCCGCGCCGCAGCCCCGGCAAGCGCACACCCCTGTGGCAGCAGCGCCAGCGCGCCGCCCAGCTCCTGGAGGTCACCAGCGAGTTCGGTTCCTTCCCGATCGTCCTGGAGGCGGTCAGGGAATGCCTCCAGGACGTCTTCGACGTACCGGGCCTGACGGAGCTGATGGGCGACATCGAGTCCCGCCGCGTCCGCCTCGTCGAGGTCACCACCCCGGAGCCGTCCCCCTTCGCCCGCTCCCTCCTGTTCGGGTACGTGGCGCAGTTCCTGTACGAGGGCGACTCACCGCTGGCCGAGCGCCGCGCCGCCGCCCTGTCCCTGGACTCCCGCCTCCTGGCCGAGCTGCTCGGCCAGGCCGAGCTGCGCGAGCTCCTCGACGCGGACGTCCTCGCCACCCTGGAGCGGGAGCTCCAGTGGCTCACCGACGACCGCCGCGCCAAGGACGCCGAAGGCGTGGCCGACCTGCTGCGTCTCCTCGGCCCGCTCACGGACGCCGAGCTGGCCGAGCGGGGAGCGGAGCCCGCGTGGGCCGAGGGGCTGGCGGGCGCCCGCCGAGCCATTCGGGTCCGCGTCGGCGGGGCCGACCACTGGGCGGCGATCGAGGATGCGGGCCGCCTGCGGGACGCACTCGGCACGGCGCTGCCGGTCGGCGTCCCGGAGGCCTTCACCGAGCCCGTGAAGGACCCCTTGGGCGACCTCCTCGCGCGCTACGCCCGCACACACGGCCCGTTCACGTCCGCCGCGGCCGCCGCCCGCTTCGGCCTGGGAGCTGCGGTCACGGACGGGGCCCTGCAGCGCCTGGCAGCCGGCGGCCGCGTCGTACAGGGAGAGTTCCACCCCGCCGGGATCGGCCAGGAGTGGTGCGACGCCACGGTCCTGCGCCGTCTGCGCCGCCGCTCCCTCGCCGCCCTGCGGCACGAACTGGAACCGGTGCCACCGGCCGCCCTCGCCCAATTCCTTCCCCAGTGGCAGCACTTGAGCGGGCACGGGCTTCGCGGTGTCGACGGACTGGTGCGCGCCATCGAGCAGCTCCAGGGCGCGTCGGTCCCGGCTTCGGCCCTGGAGAAGCTGGTCCTGCCCTCCCGGGTCACCGGGTACGCCCCCGCGATGCTCGACGAGCTCACGGCGGCCGGGGAGGTGGTCTGGGCGGGCGCCGGAGCCCTCCCGGGCAAGGACGGCTGGATCAGCCTCTACTTGGCGGACGCGGCCCCTCTCCTGCTGCCGCCGCCGCACCCCCTGGAGCTGACCGCGCTCCACCAGTCCGTCCTGGACACCCTCTCCGGGGGCTACGGTCTGTTCTTCCGGCAGATCGCCGACCAGATCCGTGCGACCACCCACCCGGACGTCTCCGATCCCCAACTGGCCGACGCCGTCTGGGACCTGGCGTGGTCCGGCCGCCTCACCAACGACACGCTCGCCCCGATGCGCTCCCTCCTGGGGTCGGGGCGCACCGCCGGTTCCACGGCCCACCGCGCGAAGCGCAGCGTCCCGCGCGGGCGGTACGGCTCGTTGACGGCCGCGGCCCGCCCCGCCTCCCGCACGGGTCCGCCCACGGTCGCGGGCCGCTGGTCCCTGCTGCCCGCCCGCGAGCCCGACCCGACGCTGCGGGCCCACGCCCTGGCCCGCACGCTCCTCGACCGGCACGGCGTGGTGACCCGCGGGGCGGTCGGGGCCGAAGGCGTCGAGGGCGGCTTCTCCGCGGTGTACCGCGTCCTGTCGGCCTTCGAGGACAACGGCCAGACCCGGCGGGGTTACGTGGTGGAGGGGCTCGGGGCCGCGCAGTTCGCGATGGACGGCGCGGTGGACCGGCTGCGGGCGGGGGCCAACGCCCGTGAGCGCGGGGACGGTTCCCGGCCGTCCGACGCCCAGGCCGTCGTCCTGGCCACCGCCGACCCGGCCAACGCCTATGGCGCCGCGCTGCCCTGGCCGGAGCCACCGGCCGAGGCCGGCCACAAGCCCGGCCGGAAGGCGGGGTCTCTGGTGGTCCTGGTGGACGGCGAGTTGACCCTGTACATGGAGCGTGGCGGCAAGTCGCTGCTCGCGTGGTCCACCACCCCGGACGGCTCCGCCCCGTCGGAGGATCCCCGCCTGCCTGCGGCCGCCTCGGCGTTGGCCTCCGCGGCGAAGGCGGGCGCACTCGGCACGGTAACCGTGGAACGCATCAACGGCTCCCCCGCCCTGACGTCCCCCTTGTCCCCCCTCCTGGAAAACTCAGGCTTCCACGCCACCCCCCGCGGCCTCCGAATCCGCCCCTGACCCCCACCACAGCCACCACCGACCTGAAGCCACACACCACAGCTGCCCTCGGCCTGGGGCAGTACCCCTCCCCCCACATCACAGGCGCCCTCGGCCTGGGCTGTGCCCACCCGTTCCGCCCTGCGGAACGCCTGCCCACAGCAGGGGGGCGACTGGGAAGCGACCGCACCCCCACCGAACCGAAGGCCGGACGCTCAACCCCCACCGGACCAATCCCCGCCAACGAACCGGAGGGGACGTGCCGGTATGTCCGCGCGCAGCTCGGCCCACCACGACGGGCGTACAGGAACTGTCGACGAGGAGGCACACGCGAGCACGGACATACCGGCACGGCCCCGCCCCACGAACCGAAGCGAGGGCGAAGGACAGCAACCCCCACCGAGCCCCCGCCGCCCGACAAGACCCACCCCACCACCCAAGGCGCCCCCGCCAGCAAAAGTGGAACGCTACCCCCATGCCCGAAGGAGACACCGTCCACCAATCCGCCCACCACCTCCACACCACCCTCTCCGGCCACCCCCTCACCCGCTCCGACCTACGCGTCCCCAAGCTCGCCACCACCGACCTGACCACCCGCACCGTCCTCGACGTAACCGCCCGCGGCAAACACCTCCTCACCCGCGTAGAAGGCGGCCTCACCCTCCACTCCCACCTGGGCATGGACGGCTCCTGGCGCGTGTACACCCCGCGGGAACGCTGGCGCGGCGGCCCCACCCACCAGATCCGCGCCATCCTCGCCACCGCCGACCACACAGCCGTCGGCTACCGCCTGCCGGTCCTGGAACTGCTCCGCACGGCCGACGAGCACCGCGCCGTGGGCCACCTCGGCCCGGACCTCCTGGGCCCGGACTGGGACCCGGACCAGGCACTGCGGAACCTACGGGCGGACCCCGAGCGCGCCCTGGGCGAGGCGCTGCTCGACCAACGGAATCTCGCGGGCATCGGCAACATCTACAAGAGCGAACTCTGCTTCCTGCTCAGAGCCACCCCCTGGCTCCCGATCGGCGAACTCTCCGAGGAGCAGGCCACCCGCCTCCCGACCCTGGCGAAGAAGCTCCTGGAGGCGAACCGCGACCGCCCGGCCCGCACGACGACGGGCAGCACCCGCCCCGGCCAACGCCTGTACGTGTACGGCCGCGCACCCCGCCCCTGCCTGCGCTGCGGCACACCCCTGCGCTCGGCGGACCAGGGCGACCCCACCCGCAAACGCCCCACGTACTGGTGCCCGACCTGCCAACAGGGCCCCACCCCCTGACAGAACCACCCACGCACCCACGCGAACCAACCAGTTGACGCACCGTCAGATCCCACCGTACGGTCCCGCCATGCCCATAACGGCGTACGACCTCACCGACCGCACCGCGTTCGTCACAGGCGCCGCCAGCGGAATCGGCCGCGCCACCGCCGTACTGCTCGCCGAGGCGGGCGCGGCAGTGCACTGCGCCGACCGCGACGCCCAGGGCCTGAAGGAGACGGCGACGCGCATCAAGGCGGACGGCGGCACGGCGTACACGTACACCGTGGACGTCGCCGACAAAGCGCAGGTCGACGGGGCCGTGGCGGACGCGGCCGGGTCGACGGGCCGACTGGACGTCATGGCGGCCATCGCCGGGATCATGCACAGCAGCCCGGTCCTGGAGACCCGCGACGAGGACCTCGACCGGGTCCTCGGGGTGAACTTCAAGGGGGTCCTGTACGCGTGCCAGGCGGCGGCCGGGGCGATGATCGCCGCGGGCACGGGCGGCAGCATCGTGACGATGGCGTCGAGCGCGGTCGACACCAGCCACCCAGGCCTGCTCTGCTACGCCTCGGCGAAGGCGGCCGTCGTACAGCTGACGAAGACGCTGGCAGCGGAGGTCGGGGAGCACGGAATCCGGGTCAACGCCGTGGCCCCGGGGTGGACGCGTACGCCGATGACGCACCGGCACGAGGAGGAGGCGCAGGCGGCGACGGAGGCTGCGCTGGCCCGCAGGTCGCCCCTGGGCAGGGTCGGCGAACCGGAGGACGTGGCGCACGCCGTACTGCACCTGGCGTCGGACGCGTCATCGTTCACGACGGGCCAGATCCTGCGCCCGAACGGCGGCGTCGCGATGCCGTGGTGACCTGCGCCGGGCAACCCCCGCGGCCCGCCCCTTCGCCACACAGTGCACCGGCAGCAGACTCAGCCCCCACCCACCGGCGGCGACGGCCCCTTCAAGGACCCCCGCCTCGGGCGCCAGGGCGAGCCGGAAGACGGCCCACCACCACAGGGCGGAAAGCCCCAGCATCGGCGCCCACCGCACGACGCGCCACGGCACGGCTGTCACCTCCCGCCAGGAGCCGGGCCGACCGCACGGCCACACAGAGAGCCCGCCAGGACCGACGCCGGACGCGGGCTTTCCGAGTCTCCCCCGCCCCACCCGCCGCCGCATCCGAAGGGCACACAGCCACCGCCATCACCACCCGACACCAGCCCCTGAAGAACGTCCCAGAACATCCCGAGGACCAGACTCGCCAGGCGGCCACGCGGCCACGCGGCCAGGCAGTAGGCGGGCCTGCTCCCGCCTCACCAGACAGGCACGGACGGGACGGGCTGCCGCGACCCGCCACCCCGCCCCAGGGGCACCCCGCCCTCCAGGGCAGCCCACCCCCAGGGCACCCCGTCTCCCGAGGCGCCCCCGCCAGCCCTATCCGTTCTCGGCCTGGAACATCCAGTGATGCTTCTCCAGATCAGCTGTGATCTGGATGAAGATGTCCTGGCTGACCGGATCCGCGTCACCGGTGGCCCCCACCCGCTCCCGCATCCGCGTGATCACCGCGCCGAGAGCGTCCACGAGCGCCCCGACCGCGTCGGTGTCCTTGACCCAGCCGTCGGGAACCTGGCCGATGCCGCTGCTCGACGCCACCGTCCCGGCCCGCCCGTCGGGCGAGACACCGAGTGTGGAGGCACGCTCGGCGACGGTGTCGGAGTGCAGCCGGGCGGTGTCCACGACCTCGTCGAGCTGCAGGTGCACGGAGCGGAAGCGCGGGCCGACCACGTTCCAGTGGATCTGCTTGGCCACCAGGGACAGATCGACGAGGTCCACGAGGGCGCCCTGCAGCGCCTCGGACACCGTCTTCAGATCGTCGTCGGGCAACGGGCTCTTCACGACGTACATCGATTCCTCCGCGTCTTGACTGTCGTCTCGGCTGTCACAGCCAGTCGGCCGTCATCGCCAGTCGGCTGCCTTCGTGTCTCGGCTGTCCAAACAACGCCGTCCAAAACACCATCAACCATCGCGCAAGCGCTTCATTACGGCCACTTCGGGCACCGCAGGGAGGCGAGAAGCACCAGGCGACAAGGACAGAGACAGCAACAGGGACAGCAGAGCCCCGGCCGGACAACCCGGCCGGGGCTCTGTGCGCGTAAGGGGCCCGAACGTCAGGCGGCGACGACGTCGACCGCTTCCGCGGGCGCCTTGATGGTCACCCGTTCCGGTGGCACACCGGTCACCGAGACGGAATTGAGCATCGGACGCATCGGTGCGCGCACCGGTTCCGTAGCCGCTGCCGACTGGGCCAGCTCGGCGAGCGAGAGCTCGTCGCTCACTTCTCGCATGAGCTCGGACATCCGTACGTCAAGCGCGTCGCAGATCGCGGAAAGCAGCTCGGAGGAAGCCTCCTTCTGCCCCCGCTCCACCTCGGAGAGATAGCCGAGTGAGACTCGGGCGGACGAGGAGACTTCGCGCAGAGTACGGCCCTGGCGCTGGCGCTGCCGACGCAGCACGTCACCCAGCAGGCGACGGAGCAGAATCATCGGTGGCTCCCTCCTCGGACCGCGTAGCCGCATCCTTCACGCCCCACCGTACCGCCTTGCGCGGCGGCCGTGCGGGGAGCGATGTCGTGTTCACTCAGGGCTGCAAACATCAAGTCCCCCCGTTCTGTTCCGTATCCTGTGCCCGCCCGTTCCCGGCGCGTTCCTCCGAGAGCTGCCGAAGGAGCAGTCCCAGCACACTGCGTACGCTCTCTCTACGGATTTCCGTACGGATTCCGTTCAACCTCAGGCCGGCCACATTCCCCTCAGAGCGAAGCGGGGAACCCGGCCCGACGACCGCGACGAACACCGTTCCGACCGCCTGTCCGTCCTGCGGATCGGGGCCGGCGACGCCCGTCGTGGCGAGCCCCCAGTCCGCGCCGAGCAGCTCGCGCACACCGGCGGCCATCTGCAGGGCGACGTCGCCGTCGACGGCTCCGCGGGCGGCGAGCAGCTCGCCGTCCACCCCGAGGACATCCCGCTTCAGCTCCGTCGCGTACGCCGTGACGGAGCCGCGGAAGACCCGCGAGGCACCCGGCACCGACGTTACCTCGGCGGCCACGAGACCGCCGGTCAGGGATTCGGCGACGGCGAGCGTCTCACCGCGCCCGGCGAGCAGCCGCAGCACCTCGGCGGCGACCCCGGCCCCGGCATCCGCACCAGTAGCCACACCGGCCCCGGCACCGGCCCCCGCCACCGACCCCCCGGACATCACTTCGCGGCCCCCCGCTCAGGCTCCGAGCCGGACTCCTCGCGCGCCGCGGCCTCGGCCGCACGCGCCGCCATGCCCTGCCTGCGCAGCACCACGGCCTGCTTCACATAGTCCAGGCCGGTGACCACGGTGAGGACGACGGCGACCGCCATCACCCAGAACCGCAGGGTCGCGAGCGGGCCGGTCAGCGCCAGGACGTACATCCCGACGGCTGTGCCCTGCGCGAGCGTCTTCATCTTGCCGCCGCGGCTGGCCGGGATGACGCCGTAGCGGATCACCCAGAAGCGCAGCAGTGTGATTCCCAGCTCACGCCCGAGGATCACGCCGGTCACCCACCAGGGCAGGTCGCCCAGCCAGGACAGACAGATGAGCGCCGCCCCCATGATCGCTTTGTCGGCGATGGGGTCGGCGATCTTCCCGAAGTCCGTGACCAGGTTGTACGTGCGGGCGAGGTGACCGTCGAAGAGGTCGGTGATCATGGCGATGGCGAAGGCCGCCCAGGCGAACGAGCGCCAGGCAGGGTCGTAGCCGCCGTTGCCGAGGAGCAGCATCACAAAGCCGGGCACGAGCAGCAGCCGGACCATGGTCAGCAGGTTCGCGACGTTCCACAGGCTGGCCTGGTCGACCGCCGCGGCGCCCAGCTTCCCGCCGCGCACCGGCTTCGCGCCGTGCGCGCCGGAGCCGCCCGCCGCGGATGCCGGGACTTGGGTCATCTGACCGTCCCTTCGCCGACGCCCCGGGACCGGCCCGCACCGGGGCCCTCGGGGCCGGCTCCGGCCCCGTCTGCCAGGAGCTCGCACTGCTCCGCCACCAGATCCACGCCTTCCGTGCCGATCACCTTTGCCACGACCATACGGCCGACGTGCAAGGGCTCCCCAGCGGTCGCGTCCGCGAATCGGATCTGGCCGTCCGTCTCGGGCGCCTGGTGCGCGGCGCGGCCGATGGCGCCGTCCTCGTCGTCGACGGACTCGATCAGCACCTCCAGGCGCTCGCCGAGGCGCTCCTCGGCACGCTGGGAGGTCAGCTCCTCCGCGAGCCGCGAGACCCGCGCGAGCCGCTCGTCGACGGTGTCCTGGTCGAGCTTGTGCTCGTACGTGGCCGCTTCGGTGCCCTCCTCGTCGGAGTATCCGAAGACGCCGATCGCGTCGAGCCGCGCACCCGTGAGGAACCGCTCCAGCTCGGCGACGTCGGCCTCGGTCTCGCCGGGGAAGCCGACGATGAAGTTGGACCGCACACCGGCCTGCGGGGCCTTGCTCCGGATGGTGTCGAGCAGCTCCAGGAAGCGATCGGTGTCTCCGAAGCGACGCATCGCGCGCAGCACGCCGGGCGCGGAGTGCTGGAAGGAGAGGTCGAAGTAGGGCGCGACCTTCTCCGTGGACGTCAGGACGTCGATGAGCCCCGGACGCATCTCGGCGGGCTGCAGATAGCTGACCCGGACGCGCTCGATGCCGTCGACGGCGGCCAGCTCGGGAAGCAGCGTCTCCAGGAGGCGGATGTCGCCGAGGTCCTTGCCGTACGAGGTGTTGTTCTCGGAGACCAGCATGACCTCCTTGACGCCCTGCTCGGCCAGCCAGCGGGTCTCGCCGAGCACGTCCGAAGGGCGGCGCGAGATGAACGAGCCGCGGAAGGACGGGATGGCGCAGAAGGAGCACCTGCGGTCGCAGCCGGAGGCGAGCTTCACCGAGGCGACCGGGTTGCTCCCCAGGCGGCGGCGCAGGGGCGCACGCGGCCCGGAGGCGGGCGCGAGGCCCTCGGGCAGGTCCACGGGCGCGTGGCCGGGCAGGGAGACCTCTGTGCCCGCTTCCTGGCGCTCGGCGGGGCTGATCGGGAGCAGCTTGCGGCGGTCGCGCGGGGTGTGCGAGGCGTGGATGCCGCCGTTGAGGATGGTCTGCAGGCGGTCGGAGATGTCGGCGTAGTCGTCGAAGCCGAGGACGCCGTCGGCTTCGGGCAGCGCCTCGGCGAGATCCTTGCCGTAGCGCTCGGCCATGCAGCCGACGGCCACGACGGCCTGAGTCCTGCCGTGACCCTTGAGGTCATTGGCTTCGAGCAGGGCGTCTACGGAGTCCTTCTTGGCGGCTTCGACGAAGCCGCAGGTGTTGACGACGGCTACGTCCGCGTTCTCGGCGTCCTCCACGAGGTCCCAGCCGTCCGCCTCCAAGCGGCCTGCGAGCTCCTCCGAGTCCACCTCGTTACGGGCGCAGCCAAGCGTGACAAGGGCGACGGTGCGGCGTTCGGGCATGGAATCAAGACTACTTCGTCCATGCGTCGGCGCCCGCCGCCAGGGTTCACTGGTGATCGCGACGGGCGCTCGGGGCGGGGCGGGTCAGCCGACTTCCGGGTCACCCTTCGTGTACGTCAGGCGCTCGACCTGGCCCGGTTCGAATTCGTTGTCGACCGGCTTGCCGTTCACGAACAGCTTGATCGCGCCGGCGTCACCGAGCACGAGGTCGATCTTCTGCTTGTCCTGGAAGGTCTTGGTCTGGCCCTGCTTGAGCAGGCCGTCGAACAGCTGTCGGCCGTTGTGGTCCTTCACGGAGATCCAGCTGCGGCCGTCGGCGGCGTCGACCTTGACGGTCACCTTGTCCCGCGGCACCCCGGCGACGGCGCTGTCCGAGGGGTCCGGCTTGGGGTCGGCGGGCTTGCTGCCGCTGGGCTTCGGGGCGGCCTTGCTGGGCGTGGAGCCCTCGGCGATCGGCTGGCCGCCGTCGCTGTCGTCGCCGCCGCTGAACGCGGTGTACCCGACGAAGGCGATCACGGCGACGATGGCGGCCACCATGGCCGCGGTCCAGTTCGGGCGGCGCGGCTCGGAGCGGATCCGCTCGGCCTCGAACAGCGGCGCGGCCGGGGTGGGCGCGGGCGGCCTGCCGCCGTGGCCGGCGTCGTACTGCGCGACCAGCGGGGCGGGGTCGATGCCTACGGCGCGCGCCAGCGTACGGATGTGCCCGCGGGCGTACACGTCGCCGCCGCAGCGGGAGAAGTCGTCCTGTTCGATCGCGTGCACGATCGGGATGCGCACCCGGGTGGACGTACTGATCTCGTCGACGGTCAGTCCCGCGTCCACGCGTGCCTGCCGAAGGACGTGACCGATCGAGGGACGCTCTTCCGCGGGACGTGGGGCCGCGGGGCTGTCCTCTGCGAGGCGGTCGTCTGAAGGGTGGTCGTCTTCAGGGGAGTTGCCGATGGACACGGGTGCGCCTTTCGAGCGTGTAGCCACCTGCCGGACATTCAGTCTAGGGGGGCCGAGAAAGGGTGGGGCAACCGGGCGGACGGACTTTGTACGCCATCAGAATGGCCGGACATCCTGATGGTGGGACATCGTGCTGTTCTTCCCCTCAACTTGACGTGAGCCGAAGAGAAACGGTTGCTTGCGTTCTCGAACGGGTGAGCACGTCCCCGTACGGGTGAACACGACTCCCCGGGGCCAAACCGGCTCCGTACGGGCGAACCGGCTCCGTCAGGGAGCCTCCCCGCGGATCACGGCGAGCACTCCATCCAGCTCATCGGGTTTCACAAGAACGTCACGTGCCTTTGAGCCTTCGCTCGGTCCGACGATGTTCCGCGACTCCATGAGGTCCATCAGGCGGCCCGCCTTGGCGAAGCCGACGCGCAGCTTGCGCTGGAGCATCGACGTGGACCCGAACTGGGTGGAGACGACCAGCTCGGCCGCCTGGCACAGCAGGTCCAGGTCGTCGCCGATGTCCTCGTCGATCTCCTTCTTCTGCTTGGTGGCCACGGTGACGTCGTCGCGGAAGACGGGCGCCATCTGGTCCTTGCAGTGCTGGACGACCGCGTGGATCTCGTCCTCGGTGACGAAGGCGCCCTGCATACGGGTGGGCTTGTTCGCGCCCATCGGCAGGAACAGACCGTCACCCTTGCCGATCAGCTTCTCCGCTCCCGGCTGGTCGAGGATGACGCGGCTGTCGGCGAGCGAGGAGGTGGCGAAGGCGAGCCGTGAGGGAACGTTTGCCTTGATGAGGCCGGTCACGACGTCCACGGAGGGCCGCTGCGTGGCGAGCACCAGGTGGATGCCCGCCGCCCGCGCGAGCTGTGTGATGCGCACGATCGAGTCCTCGACGTCCCGCGGCGCGACCATCATCAGGTCGGCGAGCTCGTCGACGATCACCAGCAGATACGGGTACGTCTTCAGCTCCCGCTCGCTGCCCTCGGGCGTCTTGAGCTTGCCGTCGCGAATGGCCTGGTTGAAGTCGTCGATGTGCCGGTAGCCGAACGCCGCGAGGTCGTCGTAGCGCAGGTCCATCTCGCGTACGACCCACTGCAGCGCCTCGGCCGCCCGCTTGGGGTTGGTGATGATCGGCGTGATCAGGTGCGGGATGCCCTCGTACGCGGTGAGCTCGACGCGCTTGGGGTCGACGAGGACCATCCGGACGTCCTCGGGCGTCGCTCTTATCATGATCGAAGTGATCAGGCAGTTGATGCACGACGACTTTCCGGAGCCGGTGGCTCCGGCCACCAGGATGTGCGGCATCTTGGCCATGTTGGCCATCACGTAGCCGCCCTCGACGTCCTTGCCGAGCGCCACCAGCATCGGGTGGTCGTCCTCCGCGGCGTCCGCGAGGCGCAGGACGTCACCGACGTTGACCATCTCGCGGTCGGTGTTGGGGATCTCGATGCCGACCGCGGACTTGCCGGGGATGGGCGAGATGATCCGCACGTCCGGGGAGGCCACGGCGTACGCGATGTTCTTGGCCAGGGCCGTGATCTTCTCGACCTTCACGGCGGGGCCGAGCTCGATCTCGTAGCGCGTGACCGTCGGACCGCGCGTGAAGCCGGTGACGTCGGCGTCGACCTTGAACTCGCTGAAGACGTTCGTGAGGGAGTCCACCACCGCGTCGTTCGCGGCGCTGCGGGCCTTGCCGGGGCCGCCTCGCTCCAGGAGGTCGAGCGAGGGCAGCGAGTAGGTGATGTCTCCGGAGAGCTGCAGTTGCTCCGCGCGCGGGGGCAGGTCGCGGGGCTTTTCGGGGGCGGCCTTGGTCAGGTCGGGGACGCCGCCGCCCGCGGCGGCCTGGGGCGCCGCCTTCCTGCCCGGGACGGGGGCCTCGGTGGCGCGGGCCGGCGGCACGGGGGCGGACCGCTCGTGCTCCTCGCGGTCCACGGTGACGCCCTGCGTGAGGTCGGCGACCAGGGCCGAGGGCGGCATGCCGTGCATGACGGCGCCGTCGAGCGCCGCGGCCGCCGCGGCGGCCACGTCCACGGCGTCCATGGGGCGGTCGAGGTCGGGTCGCACAGACGCGCGACGCGGCCTGCGCCGCTTCGACAGCGCCTCCTCCTCCGCCTCGTCGGCCGAGGGCCCCTGCGGGCCGCTCCCGGGCTTCCTGCGGCGCCGCGCGGGCAGGGCCTCGCGCCACTGCTCGTCGTAGCGCTCGTCGTCGGTGTCGTCCTCCGAGTAACCCGCGTAGTCGGCGTACTCGCCGTGGTCCCCGTAGGCGCCCTCCCCCGCGGGCGCCTCCACGACGCCGAGCCGCACACCGAGCTGCCGCAGCCGCTGCGGGATGGCGTTGACGGGGGTGGCCGTGACGACGAGCAGCCCGAAGACGGTCAGCAGCACCAGCATCGGTACGGCGAGGACCTCGCCCATGGCCTTGTTCAGCGGCGTGGACACGCCCCAGCCGATGAGCCCGCCCGCGTCCCTTATCGCCTGCATGCCGTCGTCGCGCGCGGGCGACCCGCACGCGATGTGCACCTGTCCGAGCACGCCGACGACGAGCGCGGACAGGCCGATCACGATGCGGCCGTTGGCGTCGATCTTCTCGGGGTGCCGGATGAACCGCACGGCGATGGCCGCGAGCAGTATCGGCACCAGCAGGTCGAGCCGGCCGAAGGCGCCGGTCACCAGCATCTCGACCAGGTCGCCCACGGGCCCGCGCAGATTGGACCAGGTGCCCGCGGCGACGATCAGGGCGAGGCCGAGCAGCAGCAGCGCAATGCCGTCCTTGCGGTGCGCCGGGTCGAGGCCCTTGGCGCCACGTCCCACACCGCGGAACATCGCGCCCACCGCGTGCGCGATGCCGAGCCAGACGGCGCGCACCACGCGGTAGAGGCCGTTGGTGGGGCTCGGCGCCGGCTTCGGGGCGGGCTTCTTGGCCGCGGCCTTCTTGGCGGGCGCCTTCTTCGCCGCGGGCTTCGCGGGCGCTTTCTTGGCGGCGGCCTTCTTCGCCGGAGCCTTGGTCGGCGCGGCCGCCTTCTTCGCGGGCGTCTTCTTGGCTGCGGGCTGACGTGAGGCCATGGGTGTGAGGTTACCGGGGGAGACGACGGTGGACACGTGTGCCCACTGCTTCACCCGTCTGTGTCGCCCTTGCCGGGGCGGGAAACTGACGGGTGTTCACAGTGGGCGGGCGGGACCTGCGCGCGCGTCAGTTCTGCGACGGCACCGAAGGGGCGCCGCTGCCCGTCCCCGGCTCCAGTGCGTCAAGAGCCCTGCGCAAACCCGTGAGTTTGCGTTCGAGATGGGCTGCCGTGGCGACGGCGGCGGCGTCCGCCGACTCGTCGTCCAACTGCTTGGACAGCGCCTCCGCCTGCTCCTCGACGGCCGCGAGGCGCGCCGAGAGCTCGGCGAGCAGACCGGCGGGCTCCTTGGCCTCCGCGGCCGCGGCCTTGGCGCCGCCTTCGAGCTGGAGCCGCAGCAGCGCCGCCTGCTCACGCAGTTGGCAGTTCTTCATGTACAGCTCGACGAACACCGAGACCTTGGCGCGCAGCACCCACGGGTCGAAGGGCTTGGAGATGTAGTCCACGGCACCGGCCGCGTACCCGCGGAAGGTGTGGTGCGGGCCGTGGTTGATCGCGGTGAGGAAGATGATCGGGATGTCCCGGGTCCGCTCCCGCCGCTTGATGTGCGCGGCGGTCTCGAAACCGTCCATTCCTGGCATCTGGACGTCCAGCAGAATGACCGCGAAGTCGTCCGTCAGCAGCGCTTTGAGCGCTTCCTCCCCGGACGATGCCCGCACCAGCGTCTGATCGAGCGCAGAGAGGATGGCCTCCAGCGCCAGCAGATTCTCCGGCCGGTCATCGACCAGGAGGATCTTGGCCTTCTGCACCATGGCCCGCCCTCCTCGCCCCGGCGGTACACCGGGCGCCGCCCCAGGGGACGGCTCCCTTGCGCCGTCCGTCCTTGTGCCGGTCATGGTAGCCGCACCCCGCCTGTCGCCACACCCTGTCACCGCGATGTCACTGTGCACGTAGCAGAAACGCAGCGGCGGACCAGAAGGTTCCCCGAATACCGCGGTTCTACACGACGTCGGCCACACTCTGTCAGCAACTCCGCGTAATGGTGCGGCTTCTTCGCACCGACCGCGAGCCGCCTTCCCGCCGTACCTGAGTCGGCTTCCGGCCGCGCAAGGACCGCCGGGTCACTCCCGGTGCATCCACTGGTGCATCACCGACAACAGATGATCAGGGTCGACCGGCTTGGTCACATAGTCCGACGCCCCGGAGTCGATGGCCTTCTCCCGGTCGCCCTTCATGGCCTTCGCCGTGAGCGCGATGATCGGCAGCCCGGCGAACTGCGGCATGCGGCGGATCGCCGTCGTCGTCGCGTAGCCGTCCATCTCCGGCATCATGATGTCCATCAGGACGACGGTCACGTCGTCGTGCTGCTCCAGGACTTCGATGCCCTCCCGGCCGTTCTCCGCGTACAGCACGGACAGGCCGTGCTGCTCCAGGACGCTGGTGAGCGCGAACACATTGCGGATGTCGTCGTCGACAATGAGCACCTTCTCGCCGCCGAACTGGATGCGCACCCGCGCGACCGGAGCCTCCTGCCCCGCGCCCTCCTGCCACTGCTCCGGCGCCCCCGCGCCGGAGGCGGCCGCGGGCTGCCCCGGGACCGCCCGCGCCGGACCCGTGGCGGGCGTCGTGCCTCGGCGGCGGCGCCGGAACAGCGCGGCGGGGCCAGGAGCCGCCTGCGGGGGCGTGGCGGAGGGCGGCTGGGACTCCGGGCGCCCGTCCTCGTCCGCGGCGGTCTCCCGGGACTGCAGGGACTCCAGGGACTCCAGTGCGGGCAGCTCGGGAGTCGCGGGCGGCGGCGGGAGCTGGGTGTAGCCCTGCGGCGGCAGTTCGCTGGGGTGCAGCGGCAAATACAGCGTGAAGGTGGAGCCGCGCCCCGGTTCGCTGGCCGCGTGGATCTCGCCGCCGAGCAGCCGTGCGATCTCCCGGCTGATCGAAAGGCCGAGGCCCGTGCCGCCGTACTTGCGGCTGGTCGTGCCGTCGGCCTGCTTGAAGGCCTCGAAGATCACCCGCATCTTGCTGGCCGCGATGCCGATGCCGGTGTCGGCCACGGAGAAGGCGATCAGGTCGGCGTCGGCGTCCCGCAGCGACCCGGCTTCGAGCAGTTGCTCCCGGATGGCGTTGGGCACGTCGTTGCTGGCGAGCCGGATGACCAGTTCGACCGCTCCGGAGTCGGTGAACTTCACCGCGTTGGCCAGCAGGTTGCGCAGCACCTGAAGGAGGCGCTGTTCGTCCGTGTGCAGCGTCGCCGACAGCTCCGGCGACACCCGTACGGAGAAGTCGAGGCCCTTCTCCGCGGTCAACGGCCGGAAAGTGGCCTCTACGTAGTCGACGAGTTGGACCAGGGCGATGCGCGTCGGGCTGACGTCCATCTTGCCCGCCTCGACCTTCGACAGGTCGAGGATGTCGTTGATCAGCTGGAGCAGGTCCGAGCCCGCGCCGTGGATCGTCTCGGCGAACTCCACCTGCTTGGGCGTGAGGTTCGCGTCGGCGTTGTCGGCGAGCAGCTTGGCGAGGATGAGCAGCGAGTTGAGCGGGGTGCGCAGCTCGTGCGACATGTTCGCCAGGAACTCGGACTTGTAGCGCATCGACACCGCGAGCTGCTCGGCGCGCTCCTCAAGGACCTGCCGGGCCTCTTCGATCTCGGTGTTCTTGACCTCGATGTCGCGGTTCTGCTGGGCGAGCAGCGCCGCCTTGTCCTCCAGCTCGGCGTTGGACTCCTGCAGCGCCTTCTGCCGGTTCTCCAACTCCGCGGAGCGCTCCCGCAGTTGCTCGGTGAGCTCCTGCGACTGCTTGAGCAGGATCTCCGTCTTCGTGTTGACGCTGATGGTGTTGACGCTCGTCGCGATCATCTCGGCGATCTGGCTGAGGAAGTCCTTCTGGATGTGCGTGAACGGCTGGAAGGACGCCAGCTCGATGACGCCGAGCACCTTGCCTTCGAAGAGCACCGGCAACACGATGACCTGCGCCGGGGGCGCCTCACCGAGCCCGGAGGCGATCCGCAGATAGCCGGACGGGGCGTTCTCCACGAGGATCGTGCGCCGCTCCTTGGCGGCCGTGCCGATCAGCGTCTCCCCCGGCCGGAACGACGTCGGCATCGACCCCATCGAATAGCCGTAGCTGCCGAGCATGCGCAGTTCGTACGCGTCCTCGTCACCGCCGAGGTCACTCGCGTCGTCGGTCGGCATGGCCAGGAAGAACGCGCCGTGCTGCGCCGAGACGACCGGCGTCAGCTCGCTCATGATCAGCGAGGCCACGTCCTCCAGGTCGCGGCGGCCCTGCATCAGGCCGGAGATCCGCGCCAGGTTGCCCTTGAGCCAGTCCTGCTCCTTGTTGGCGAGGGTGGTGTCGCGGAGGTTCGCGATCATCGTGTTGATGTTGTCCTGGAGGACCTGGATCTCGCCCGCCGCGTCCACGTCGATCTTCAGGTTGAGGTCGCCGCGCGTCACCGCCGTGGCGACGGCCGCGATGGCGCGCACCTGCCGGGTGAGGTTCCCGGCCATCTCGTTCACGGACTCCGTCAGGTCCCGCCAGGTCCCGTCGACGTCCCGCACCCGCGCCTGACCGCCCAGCTGCCCCTCGGTGCCCACCTCGCGGGCGACCCGGGTGACCTGCTCGGCGAACGAGGAGAGCTGGTCGACCATCGTGTTGATGGTGGTCTTGAGCTCCAGGATCTCGCCGCGCGCGTCGATGTCGATCTTCTTGGTGAGGTCGCCCTTGGCGATGGCCGTCGTGACCATCGCGATGTTGCGCACCTGCCCGGTCAGGTTGGACGCCATCCCGTTCACGGACTCGGTGAGGTCCTTCCACGTACCCGAGACTCCCGGGACGCGGGCCTGCCCGCCGAGGATGCCGTCCGTGCCCACTTCACGGGCCACCTTGGTGACCTGGTCGGCGAACGAACTCAGCGTCTTCACCATCGTGTTGAAGGTGTCGGCGAGCTGCGCGACCTCGCCGCGCGCCTCGATCGTCACCGTCTTCGTGAGGTCGCCGTTGGCGACGGACGCGGCGACCTGCGAGATGTTGCGCACCTGCATGGTCAGGTTGTTGGCCATCAGGTTGACGTTGTCGCTGAGGTCCTTCCAGATGCCCGTGACGCCGACCACCCGCGCCTGGCCGCCCAGCTTGCCCTCCGTGCCCACCTCACGGGCCACCCGCGTGACCTGCTCCGCGAACGACGACAGCTGGTCGACCATCGTGTTCACGGTCGTGACGAGCTCGAGGATCTCGCCCTTGGCGTCGACGGTGATCTTCTTGGACAGGTCACCCATGGCGACAGCCGTGGTGACCTCGGCGATGTTGCGCACCTGGAGGGTCAGGTTGTTCGCCATGCCGTTCACGGACTGCGTCAGGTCCTTCCACGTACCCGACACGCCCTGCACCTCTGCCTGCCCGCCGAGGATGCCGTCCGTACCCACCTCGCGGGACACCCGCGTCACCTGTTCGGCGAAGGCCGACAGCTGGTCCACCATCGTGTTGAGGGTGTTCTTCAGCTCCAGGATCTCGCCCCGGGCGTCCACATCGATCTTCTGCGACAGGTCACCGCGGGCGACCGCCGTCGCGACCTGCGCGATGTTGCGCACCTGAGCCGTGAGGTTCCCGGCCATGCCGTTCACCGAGTCGGTCAGGTCGCGCCACACACCGGCGACGCCCGGCACCTGCGCCTGGCCGCCGAGGCGCCCTTCCGTGCCCACTTCCCGCGCCACGCGCGTCACCTGGTCGGCGAACGCGGAGAGCTGGTCCACCATCGTGTTGATGGTGTTCTTCAGCTCCAGGATCTCCCCGCGCGCGTCCACGTCGATCTTCTGCGACAGGTCACCGCGGGCGACCGCCGTCGTCACCTGGGCGATCTGGCGCACCTGCGAAGTCAGGTTCCCCGCCATGAAGTTGACGGAGTCCGTGAGCTCCTTCCACGTACCGCTGACGCCGTCCACGCGCGCCTGGCCGCCGAGCCGCCCCTCCGTGCCCACGTCCCGCGCCATCCGCGTGACCTGGTCGGCGAACGACGACAGCTGGTCCACCATCGTGTTCACGGTGTTCTTCAGCTGGAGCATCTCTCCGGAGACGTCGACCGTGACCTTCTGGGAGAGGTCTCCGTTGGCCACCGCCGTCGTCACCTGCGCGATGTTGCGCACCTGCCCGGTGAGGTTGCGGAAGGCGGTGTTCACCGAGTCGGTGAGGTCCTTCCACGTCCCGGCGGCGCCCGGCACCTGCGCCTGCCCGCCGAGCTCGCCCTCGACACCGACCTCGCGCGCCACCCGCGTCACCTCGGCACCGAACGCGGAGAGCTGGTCCACCATCGTGTTGACGGTGTTCTTCAACTCCAGCATCTCGCCCGCGACATCGACGGTGACCTTCTGCGACAGGTCGCCGTTGGCCACCGCCGTCGTCACCTGCGCGATGTCCCGCACCTGCGTCGTCAGGTTCCTGAACACCGTGTTGACGGAGTCGGTCAGGTCCTTCCACGTCCCGGCCGCACCCGGCACATTGGCCTGCCCGCCGAGCTGCCCCTCCGCGCCGACCTCGTTGGCGACGCGCGTGACCTCGTCCGCGAACGTCCGCAGCGTCTCCGTCATCTGGTTGATGGTCTCGGCGAGCTGGGCCACCTCGCCGCGCGCGCTCACCCGCACCTTCTGCGACAGATCGCCGTTCGCGACGGCCGTCGTGACCTGCGCGATGCCCCGCACCTGCGCGGTCAGGTTGCCCGCCATCAGGTTCACCGAGTCGGTGAGGTCCTTCCACACACCCGCGACACCCGGCACCTGCGCCTGCCCGCCGAGCTCGCCCTCCGTGCCGACCTCCCGCGCGACCCGGGTCACCTCGGAGGAGAACGAGGACAGCTGGTCCACCATCGTGTTGACGGTGTTCTTCAGCTCCAGCATCTCGCCGGCCACATGCACCGTGACCTTGCGGGACAGATCTCCCTTGGCGACCGCCGTCGTCACCAGGGCGATGTCACGCACCTGCGCCGTCAGCCGGTACGCCATCGTGTTGACCGAGTCCGTGAGGTCCTTCCACGAACCGGACATACCGCGCAACCGGGCCTGCCCGCCGAGCTTGCCCTCCGTGCCGACCTCGCTGGCCACGCGCGTGACCTCGTCCGTGAACGTGGACAGCTGGTCGACCAGGTTGTTGACCGTGCGCCCGACCTTCAGGAACTCACCGCGCAGCGGATGGCCGTTGCCCTCGTCCGCCTCCGCGCGCAGCTCCATGCGCTGCTCCAGGTCGCCCTCCGCGACCGCGGAAAGCACCCGGCCGACCTCGGAGACAGGCCGTACGAGATCCTCCACGAGGGCGTTCGAGGCGTCGATCGCCGCCGCCCAGGAGCCCTCCATGGCCCCGCCCTGCAGCCGCTCTGTGAGCTTTCCCTCACGCCCCACCGTGCGCCGCACCCGCGACAGCTCACCGGTGAGGTGGAGATTGCGGTCGGCGACCTCGTTGAAGACGGCGGCGATCTCCGACATCACATCGTCGCCCGAGACCGTCAGGCGCTTACGGAAGTTCCCGTCCCGCATCGCCACCAGGGCGACAAGCAGCCTGTTGAGGGCCGCGGCGTCCACCGTGGCCGTCGTCCCGTTCCGCGGCTTGCGCTGACTGCTCAGGGACCGTCCGTCTTTCGCGCGCGTCTTGGTGGCACGCGTCGCAGCGCCAGACTCCACTGTGTCCCTCCCGCAAGGGTCGACCGTACTGCTGGGGCTCCATCTGGAAGCGTCCCCAGTGTTTCACCATGGCCGAACCAGGCCATAACAGTTCGGCAGCTTCGCACACCGTCCGCACACCCTCCGGGCGGAAACACTGGCGACCGGCATCAGCTTGGACGGCGAAGGTAAGTAACCTGGCATCCGGCTGTCCAACCACCCCGGTCCTGCCCGGCCAGGGCGGTGGCACACATAAACAGCGGGCATCGGAGGGGCGGCCGCACCATGGGACTGCAGATTCCCGGGGGACAACGGACGAGGAGCTCTGTGATCACCGCGCGCGCGGCTGCGACTTTCGAACCCGTCGGGCGTTCCGTCGCGACGGCCCGTTCGTTCGTCAGAGACACCCTCCAGGGCTGGGGGTTCTCCGACATCGTCGACGACGCGGTCGTTCTGACCAGTGAACTCGTCACGAACGCCGTCGTCCACGCGGGCACCGCCGCCGACGTCCTGTGTCTGCGCACCGAGGACGCCGTCCGCATCGAGGTCTCCGACCACTATCCCGAGCGTGAGATCCCCCTCCAGAACTCCCCGGCGACCATGGGCAGCCCCGACCGCGAGGGCGGCCGCGGCCTCCAGCTCTGCGCCGCGCTCGCCACCCGCTGGGGCGTCGACTACACCTCGACCCACAAGCAGGTCTGGTTCCAACTCAACCTGCCCGACCGCCCCGTCGGCACCCGCGCCGCCGGCCCCGCCCTCCCGGCCGACCTCCTCCCGATCACCGACGGCCGCGTCCGCGTCGCCGTCGTCCAGATCGACCGCGCGGGCGCCATCTCCGCGTGGAACGAGGACGCCGAGGAACTCTTCGGGTACGTCGCCGAGCAGGTCACCGGCAAGCCCCTCACCGACCTCGCCGCCTGGCCGCACACCCCCGGCACCAGCACCGGCATCGTCGACGCCCTCCAGCTCTCCCGCTGGGAGGGCAGCTACGGCATCCGCGACTCCGGCGGCCGCGTCATCCCCGTCTACGCCTCGCACCTGCGCGTGCGCGACACCGACGGCGAGCCCTCCACGGTCTGCCTTCTCGTACGCGACGACGAGCGCGCCGTCCTGCAGACCCCGCTGCGCGGCCCCTCCCCCGAGTCCGGCACCCTCAGCGAGCCACGCGCCGCCGACCCCTTCGAAGTCTTCATCGGCTCCCCCGCCCCCGAGGACCTGGACGGCCTCCTGCAGCGCACGGTCGAGCGCGCCCGCGACATGCTCGACGGCGACGCGGCCTTCCTGCTCCTGGCCACGGACGACGAGACGGAGCTGGAGGTCCGCGCCTCCACGGGCCTGCCGTCGGCCCGCCAGCGCTTCGCCCGCGTCCCCGTGGAGGCGGGCCCCGGCCGGTACGGCTCCGCCCGCCTCCCGGCCGTCCACGAGGACCTCACGGTGGTCCCGGGCGCCGTCCCACTGCTCAACAGCACCGGCATGCGCTCGGTCGTCACGGTCCCGCTGAAGGTCGAGGGCCGCCTCACGGGCTCGCTCGGTGTCGCCGCCGAGGCCCCCGACCGGTACTCGAACGAAGAGGCCCTGCGCCTGCAGTTCGCCGCCGACCGCATCGCCCTCGCCGTCGAGTCGGCCCGCCTCGGCGAGCTGGAACGCCTGCGCCGCGGCTCCCTGTCCTTCCTCGTGGAGGCCTCCGACCTGCTCGCGGGCACCCTCGACCGCGACCAGACCCTGGCCCTCATGGCCCAGATGACCGTGCCGACGCTCGCCACGTGGTGCGCCGTCTACACGATCGCCGACCAGGCGTCGGAGCCGTATCTCTCGTACGTCCTGCACGAGGACGAGGAGCGCATCGACGGCCTCAAGGCCCTCCTCACGAAGGTCGCCCCGCCGGACCCGGTCCCAACCCCGGGTGCCCGCGTCTGGACGGCCCCTTCCGACGCCGCACACCAGGCCGCCCTGCGCACGTCGATGCGCAACCTCGGCCTCGGCGAGCCGATGTCGGTCGGCGCGGGCATCGGCACGACCTTGTCGACGGCCTCCGCGGTGGGCGGCGAGACGGTGGTTCTGCCCCTGGTCGCCCGCAACCGCGTCATCGGCATGCTGGTGCTCGGCAAGCCGTCCGACGAGCACTTCCGCCAGGAGATCCTGGAGCTCGCCGAGGACCTGTCCCGCCGTGCCGCCCTGGCCCTGGACAACGCCCGCCTGTACTCGGAACGCATGGCGATCAGCCAGTCCCTCCAGCGCAGCCTGCTCCCGCCCGGCCTGCCCCAGGTCCCGGGCGTCGAGGTTGAGGTCATCTACCGCGCGGCCGGCGAGGGCAACGAGGTCGGCGGTGACTTCTACGACCTCTTCCCGATCCGCGACGGCGCGTACGGCTTCGCGATCGGCGACGTCTGCGGCACGGGCCCGGAGGCGGCCGCGGTCACGGGCCTGGCCCGGCACGCCCTGCGCCTGCTGGCCCGCGAGGGCTTCGGCGGCCCCGCGGTCCTGGAGCGCCTGAACGCGGCGATCCTCGACGAGGGCGCCCGCAGCCGCTTCCTGACGCTCCTGTACGGCGAGTTGTGGCCCCAGGAGGACGGCTCTGCGGTCCTGAAGATCGTCTGCGCCGGCCATCCCCTGCCGCTGCGCCTGCGCCAGGACGGCACGGTGGAGCCGTACGCGGAGCCGCAGCCCCTGCTCGGCGTCATGGACGACCTGGAGCTGTACGAGCAGACGGTGACGCTGGATCCCGGGGATGTCCTGCTGTGCGTCACGGACGGCGTGACGGAGCGCCGCGAGGGCACGCGCATGCTGGGCGACGACGGCCTCGCCGATGTCCTCACGACGTGCACGGGGCTCACGGCGGGCGCGGTGGCGGCCCGCATCATGCGTGCGGTGGAGCGCTTCGCGTCGGACGCCCCGTCGGACGACATGGCGATCCTGGCCATGCGCGTTCCCGGCCTCGACGACTGACCGACGACCGCCCCCTCCGACGGAGGGGGCCCACAACAAAGAAGGCCACCGTCCCCAGGACGATGGCCTTCTCTCTTTCCTTCAATCTCTGAGCCCCCAAGCGGAATCGAACCGCTGACCTTCTCCTTACCATGGAGACGCTCTACCGACTGAGCTATAGGGGCCAATTGCGTTCTGCGCGGTTTCCCGCGCGGCAACGGAATAGATCATACCCGAACATCGGGCGCCTCAGAACCGCCGTCTCCTCACGGCCGTCTCCTCATGCGCCGAGCAACTGGCCGGATCCGGCCGGATTCAGAATGCGGGCTGCAGCAGCCCGCCGAGCGCGTTGCACGCCGACACGATCCGCTGGAGTTCCCGTCGCGTCAACGAGGCGTCCACGGGCAGCGCGAGCGTCTCGTCGGCGGCCCGCTCGGTCTGCGGCAGTTCCACGTCCCGCCAGTACTTCGGCGTCCGGTGCAGCGGCGTCTTCACGGGTACGTGGCAGTCAACTCCCCTGGCCTGTACGGCGCGCGCGAACGCGTCGCGGTCCGGCCGCCCGTTCCCGGGCACCCGCACGACGTACTGGTGGCTGTGTGCGGCTCCTCCGGCCGGCGTTATCACTCCGGTGAGGCGCCCGTTCAGATACGAGGCGTACGCCTGCCGCTGCGCGATCCCGTCACGCGGCGCGTCCGGCTCCGCGTGCTCCAGTACGAGGAGCCCGTGCCGCTGTCCGACGGCGTGCAGCCCGGCGATGTCCGCCTGGTTCCCGAAGCGGTGTACGGCGACCACAGCGGCCGTGCGGGGGGTGACGACGGCGTCGACCGCCTCGGGGTCGAGGCAGTACGTCCGTGGGTCGATGTCCGCGAACACGGGCATGGCGCCCGCGAGCACGGCGGCCTCGGCCACTTCGGCGTTCCCGTAGGCGGGGACGACGACCTCGTCCCCGCTGCCGACTCCTGCGGCTCGCAGCATCGCAAGTGTTCCCATGTCTGCGGATGTTGGTCGCGCAACGTGAACGGGGAGTAACGCGCAACAAAAAAGAGCTGGTCCCTGAACCGAAGTTCAGGGACCAGCTCTTTTATCAAATTTAGTTCGGCGGCGTCCTACTCTCCCACAGGGTCCCCCCTGCAGTACCATCGGCGCTGTAAGGCTTAGCTTCCGGGTTCGGAATG
>NZ_JBVIXA010000010.1:0-207693 GCF_055594065.1 Streptomyces sp. NPDC040610
CCACCCCCCCCCTTCCCCCCCCCCCCCCCCTCCCCCCCCCCCCCCCTCCTCCCCCCCCCCCCCCCCCCCGTCCGCATGTCCGCCGTCCGCTGTCCGGACGACCCGGTACCGGGCCCGATGCCCCAGCTACCCGGCCGCGCCCAGGGCGTCCGTGCGGGCCTCGATCGCCCGCAGCACCGCGACCATGTCCTCGCCCCCGTGCCCCAGCGCCACCGTGTCGGCGAACAGCGAGTGGCAGACGTCGAGCAGCGGCGAGGCCACACCGGAGGCCCGCGCCGCTTCCGCGACCAGCCGGTTGTTCGTCAGTACGTCCAGTGCCGCGGCCTGCACGCCGAAGTCCCGGGCGAGCAGCTTGGGCGCCTTCATCCGGGAGACGCCGCTCGCCATCGGTCCGGCGTCGAGCACGTCGAGGAACAGCTTCGTGTCCAGGCCCTGGCGCTCCGCGAAGTGGAACGACTCCGAGAGACCCGTGACCGTGGTGATCAGGAACAGGTTCACCGCCAGCTTCATCAGGAGCGCGCCCGGCACCGATCCGCACAGGAACGTCTCCCGGCACATGGGCGCGACCAACGGCCGCACCTCGGCCACGTCCCGCTCCGCGCCCGCCAGCATCGCCACCAGAAGCCCCGCCTCGGCGGGCTCCCGCGACCCCGACACCGGCGCCTCCACATACCTCCCGCCCGCCGCCCGCACCTCGGCGCCGAGCGCGCGCGAGTACTCCGGCGAGGTCGTCCCCATGTGCACGACCGTGTGCCCCGCGACCCGGGCGCCGAACGCCGGGGTGTCACGGCCGAGCGTCGCGTCGATCGCGGCGCCGCCGGCCAGCATGAGGATGACGACGGGAGCCTTCTCGAACACCTCGTCCACGTCCACCGCCACCCGCGCCCCGGCGTCGCGCAGCGGCGCGCACCGGGCGGCGGTGCGGTTCCAGACGATCAACTCCGCCCCGGACCGCGCGAGCCGGAGCGCCATGGGTTGCCCCATGACACCCAGACCAAGAAACCCCACGTCCATCCCGAACTCCCGTCCCCGAACGTCGAGGCCGTGCGGCCGAGGTCATCGGCCAGGCCGTCTATGACAGCCGTCATAGTAGCGGGGGAAGTACGGTGCGGCACAGGAGAGTTCGTGCGGGGAGTGGATCACCGTCGACGAGGTGCCCGGTCCGTGTGCGAGGTGCCGGGTCCGCGTACGACGTGAGAGGTTCGCGTACGACGTGACGCGTGAGGTGGAGGCGAGGGCGTGACCGCAGGTGAGGTGTCCGGGCGGGGGCCGCGTGAGCGCATGGTGTTCAGCGCGGCCCAGTTGCTGCGCCGGGGAGGCGTCGGCGCCACCGGCATGCGGGACGTGGTCGAGCACGCGCGGGCGCCGCGCGGCTCGCTCCAGCACTACTTCCCCGGGGGCAAGGAGCAACTGGTCAACGAGGCCGTGGAGTGGGCGGGCCGGTACGCGGCGAGCCGTGTCGCACGGTTCGTGGCGGGGCTGCCCGAGCCGACGCCGAGCGGGCTGTTCGCCGCGATGGTGCGCCAGTGGACGGACGAGCTCGCGGCGGCGGGCGAGACGTCCGGCTGCCCGGTCGTCGCGGCCGTCGTGGACCGCGCCGGTACGAGCGAGTCCACGCGGCAGGCCGCCGCGGCGGCGTTCGCCACCTGGACCCGCCCGGTGGCCGTGGCGCTCGCCGACATGGGAGTGCCGCCCGCCCGCGCCGAAGCGCTCGCCACGGTCATGATCAGCGCGGTGGAGGGCGCCCTCCTGATCGCCCGCGCCGAAGGGGACGTACGCGCGCTGACGACCGTGGCACAGGAACTCGGCCCGCTCCTGGACGGTGCGGTCGTCAGGACCTGAGCCGACCCGCCGCAGCCGCATACAGGGGCCGGGCCCGCCGCACCCGGACTCCCGCCCCTCCGGCCCTGCGCCCCGCCCTACCCCCGTACCTCCGAAGCCGCCATCCGTCGCGCGTGCACCAGCGCCTCCAGCACCACCGGATGGCCGAGGTGGCGCGCGACCAGCACCAGATGGTCGCGTTCCGCGGCGGCGGGCACGTCCTCCCCGGGCAGCGCCGCAAGGAGCATGTCGGTGTCGGCGGGCGGCAGCCCCCGGCCGCGCGCATCGGCGGCGTACAGCAGGGTCGCCGCCGCCTGTGCCGCCACGACGTCGAAGCCGACAAAGCCGCGCCGCGCGAGCTGGTCGACGGCCCGGGCGGGCGCGCTGCTCATCCAGGGGCTCAGGCTGCGGGCGCCGTCACGGATCTCGACGAGCCTGCGGGACAGGGCGATCCGGGTGTCCCAGCCGCCCCAGAGGAGGCCGGGGGCGAGGACGAGCTGAGGGTCGGCGCGCACGACCGTCTGCCACAGCGGGCGCAGGGCCTGGTAGTCGCGCCGCTCCCGCCTGCGCGCGACGACCGACAGACGGACCAGGCTGTAGTTGGCGACGAGGCCGCTGACGGCGGTGGTCAGCCACGCGGCCTCGGCGAAGCCCTCCAGGGGCAGGCCGCCCGCCGCACCGGCCATCGCGGTGAGGACGCACAGGACATGGAGCAGGTCGAGGGCGACGGCCAGCGCGAACTCACGGACGCATCGCCGCAGTTCGGGAGTGAGCCGGGGGCTCGGAGAGGCCAGCAGCGCGCGGCAGCGCCGCACGGTCGTCAGGACGACGGCGGTCACCATGGCGAGGTACACGAGGTGGAACGCCACGACGTCCGGGCTGTGCACGTAGTCCGGGGCGAAGAGAAGGGGACGCGCCTCGCCGCCCGGGTCGGCCCGGGCGTAGAGGGCCGTCATGGCGACGACCGTGGCCGCGTAGAACGGGGCCCAGGCGAGGAGCGTGCGGTGCGGGGCGCCGCCCGTGCGCCGCCCGGGATGCCACAGCACCGACATCAGATGGGCGTGGCCGACGCACAGCAGCCCCACGACGTTCGTGAGCAGGGCGGACAGATGGGGTGCGCCGAACGCGGTGTCGACGGCGCGGTACACGGCGGGCGTGGCCAGCAGGAAGATGACGCTCGCGAGGAACAGGGACGACGCGGAGACCTTGAGCAGGACCGCGGGTTCGCGCCGGGCGGCGAGCGCCTTGCCGGTGGCCAGGAACAGGGCGACGGCGGCGGCGGTGAGGCCGACCGCCGTCAGGGTCGCGTGCCACATCACAGGTCGGAGCGCCGGTTGGCGAAGGACGCGAGGGGCGCGGTGTGACCGCCGTCGTCATCGAGGGACAGCAACAGCATGCCGACGGTGGCGAACACCTCCGCCGACCACTCCTCGTCCTCCTCGTAGCCGGTGCGCAGTCGCACGGGCCGGGTCAGCACCTCCCGCACCACGTCGGCGGGGAGCGAGGGCAGCTGCTCGGCGACGAGGTGCGGCTCCAGGAGGTCGCAGGCCGTGACGGCGTACGGATCGGAGTCCGCGGGGTTGGAGCCGAGCAGGTGGTAGAGCTCGTGCAACAGGACGTGCAGCCCTTGGCGTTCGCTGGTGTTGGCGGTGATGACGATGGTGTCCTCGGCTTCGCCCTGGACGCAGAACCCGCTGATGTGCGGGGGCAGGGGCAGCTTCTGGACGGTGATGGTCCGGCCGCGCTCGTGGGCGACGGTGTCGAGGAGCGTCTGCAGCCCCTGGCCGGGCCGCAGTCCGAGGTCGTCGTGGATGATGCGGATGGCCCGCCGCCGCGCCCTCGCCCAGGCACGGCGCTTGCGCACGGCGGAGCGGATGCGGTGCGAGGCGTCGGCGACACGCGCCCGGCCGTTGTGGCGCCACACGGCAGGGGCGCCGACGGTCGGCACGGGTCAGCTCTCCCGGCTCGGTCCGGTGCCGGTCCGGGCGCGCCCGGCGCCCGGTGGTGGCACGGCTCTTGGGGCGGGTCGAGCCCGTCGTGCCGTCGCCGCTCTTCGTTCCGGTTCCGCGAGACACGGGACCTGTGCCCGTGTGCTGGCGCCTCTCATAGGCCGTTCACGCTCCCCGCTCCCTACGTGACGGGCGTGTGCCCGCTGACCTGCGCAGGGACAGTACCAGGCCGGTGACGTAACGGTTCGGCGGTACCGCGTGTCAGTCAACGGACTGCTGCGGTCCGGAGTTTGGACCGCGGTGCTGGTCGGGCGGTGGTTGGGCCCGGAAGCCGAACACTGTACGGCCGGAACCTGTGTCAACAATTGAAGACGGCGCTGGCCGGGGAGGGTTGAGGCGGATACTCTCAGGGCGCCCCAACGAGTTCCGTGGCCCCATGGAGACCTTCAGGTGAACGCAGCCGACCACCAACCGGCGCCCGGACACGAGATCGCCCGTCTCCTCGCCGACGTGGACGCCTACGCCCTGCGTCTTGGCACCTCACGCGGCCGCCTGCTGGATGTCGTGCTCATCTCCCGCGCGACCGGCATCGAGCCCGAGCGGGTGCGGGCCCTGCTCGCGGGTGAACTCCCCGAGGAGGAGCCCCGGGAGAAGAACGCGCGCGAGGGCTTCCGCAAGGCCCTGTTCCAGCAGCGCCTGCGCTTCCTGCAGCGGACCCGGCTCAAGGAGACCCCCGCGGGCAAGGAGCCGTACGGCCTCAGGGAGATCTCGCGGGCGACGGGCATCTCGGCGCAGCACGTGTCGAACCTGCTCAACGGCGAACGCGGCGCGAACCACGACCACGCGGCCCGCCTTGAGCTCTTCTTCCGGGCGCCGGAGGGCTTCTGCTCCCGCACCGAGGGCGCCGCGCTGATCGCGTATCTGCGCCGGATGGTCAACGAGGACCTGCCGAAACTCGCCACGCGCGCGGTCCTCCAGGAACTCGGCGCGCGCTCGGTGGCCTTGCGCAGCACGGCCGACGGCGCCCAGATCGACACGCTGCGGGACCTGCTCCCGGCCCTGGACGAACTGGTCAAGGTGATTCAGGGGCGTAAGCAAGGTGATTCGGGGGCGTAAGGCGGGCGGGGGTCCGGAGGGCGGCGGAGGGCGTCCGTGGCGCGGGTTCGCTACGCGCGTTGTGGTGCAGGGAGAACAGTGAGGCGGCGCCTTCGCGGGTTCATTCGAGGCGCACGCCCATGACATGCGTCGTTCTCAATCGTTGACACCGCCTGTGATAGTGCATCAGGATCTGTCTCACGCCAGGGCCGGGGGCAGGCCGGCTCTGACGGGGAACGAAGCCTGCCCGGATGTTCCATTCGTCCGCATGACCTGATTTCGGGCTTCCCGCGTGGGGGCGGGGGAAGCCCGACGACGAGTCATCGGTCCTGCTCATGCCCCGATCGGCCTTCGTGCCGCGTCGCCGTACGCTGGGTGCCCGCCCAACTGCGCCGTCGTTCTCGGGGATTGGTCGGCCCCTGCGAATGGAACGAGCGTTTCGTCAGGTGATGCCAGGACCGTCGTGGCCCGTACCGGGGCCGCGGTGGGGCGGGGAGGAGCGATCAACCGGTGACGACACCAATCGGCACCCCGAGCTCCTTGGTGGTGCGGCCCGAGGAAAGACAGCGGTCACGGTCCCGAACGGGACGAAGGGAACCCCTGCCCGGGGGAGCCCGCCGCTGCCGGGAGCGAGCGACGCCCGTCCTCGCTTCCACTGGGCGGGGGTGGGGCCCCTGCTCGCCGAACCATCTGATCCTGATGAGCCGTGCTCACGCCATGACGGGGCTAATTCAGGAAGATGCCATGGATGCTACTGCTACGTCCCTAGCCGCTTCGGCAGGGGCCATCATCGCCGATGAGCATGGCGATGTACTGATGGTGAACCCGATGTACACGGCCTACTGGAACCTTCCCGGTGGTCATGTCGAGGCGGGGGAGAGCCCGAGCGCCGCCTGCGCCCGGGAAGTCCGTGCGGAGCTGGGTCTGGACGTCGAGATGGGGGACCTGCTCGTGGTCGCCTGGGTCGACTCCGACGGCTTGATGCCCCGCGTGTACTACATCTTCGACGCCGGAGAGGTCACCGCCGAGCAACGGCGTGCCATCACGCTGCGGGAGGACGGCGCGGGGCAGTACCGCTTCGCGTCCCCGGAGCGGATCGACGCGTCGCTGATCCCGCCGTTCGTCAAGCCCATGTGGGAGGCGGCGCTCACGGCCCGCAAGGACAAGCGGCTCGTGTGCATCGAAGTGGAGGTGTGAACAGCGTGACCGCTCACGCCAGGTGAGCGGGGAGCGGGGGAGAGGACGACAGACGAACGAACGAGAAGCGCGGGAGAGATCCGAGCCGACCGGTCCCTGTCCCGATGCCTCACCCTCGCGCAGGACCAGGAGCCGCCGCCCCGCCCGGGCGGCGGCTCCGCCCGTGTGCGGACAACGCAACACCGTTCAGCCCGGTCTTAACGCTTTCCTGTCGACAGGACGAGCCGCCCGCCTCCCGGGCCCGGCGCGGGCGCCCAACTTGGCCTGAGAACAGGTGGGTGCGCGCTCCCGCCCATGCCATCGTGGACCATCGAATGGTATGGACCTGACAAGTCCGTCCGGGTCGCGCGCCGCCACGGCGAGCGGCGCGCGCGGGCGGTGTCGGTGAGGGGAGCGTACGCATGCGCGGGTCGACGGTCTTGCCCGGTACGAGTCACGGAAACGGCAGCCATCCCGGAGCGGGCGGCCTGCCGATCCACCGCCTCGAGGTGCCGATGCCCAACACGCTGCCCTTCGCCATCGGCACCTTCGACACCATCGGCCCGATGTCCCGGGCCTCCTTCCCGCACCGGCACACCTTCCACGAGATCGTGCTCGTCACCGGCGGCACCGGCAGCCACGTCGTCGACCTGACCCGCTTCACCCTGCGCCCGCCCCACCTGTGCTTCATCGCGCCCGGGCAGGTGCACTACTGGGACGGCGTCCGGGGGCTGGAGGGCTGCGTCGTCGTGTTCACCGACGACTTCCTCCTTGAGCACCCCGCCGACCGCGCCCTGCTGCGCCGCCTCGGCCGCCGCCCCTGGCTCGAACTGCCCGAGCGGGACGCGGAGTGGGCCGCGCGCCTCGTCGCCGAGATGGACCACGAGTACCGCACCGGCGCCGAGGGCTTCGGCGGTGTCCTGCGCGCACTCCTCCACATCCTCGTGGTGCGCGCCGGGCGCCTCCCCGCCCCCGGCCGGCCGCACCCGCACGGCGTCCCGGCTCCCGAGGCCGCCCGCCCCGCCCCCGCGGCCGCCCAGTTCGTCGCCCTGGTGAGCACGCCCCGCGCGCTGCCCTGGTCCGTGCGCGACTGCGCCGGACACCTCGGGGTCTCGGTGAGCCACCTCAACGAGGCGGTGAAGGCCGCCATGGGGCGCACCCCCGGCGAGCTGCTCCGCCAGGCCCGGGTGCACGAGGCGAAGCGCCTGCTCGCCTGCACCGATTTGACGGTCCGTCAGGTCGCGGACCGGGTGGGCTTCGCCGACCCCGCGTACTTCTGCCGCTTCTTCCGCCGCGAGACCGGCGCCACTCCCGGCGACTTCCGCCGTGGCGGTGGCGATATTCACCACGACCACCGCATTGCGTCCATCGCCCCGCCCGGGCCCGCCGCATAGCTTCTTAGCCGATCCCCACCCCCCACCCAGGAGGAGCGATGGACGGCGACACGCCCACCAACGGGCACGACCTCAGCGAACAGCCCTCCGGCCCCCCGACCCCCGAGCCCGCGGACCCGGCCCCGCGCGCCCCGCGCCCCGGCCCGAGTCGCAAGACGGTGCTCCGCGCCGCCCTGGCCGCGGGTGTCGCGGCGCCGGTGGCGATGATGGGCGTGCCCGCGCTCGCCCGCACCAGCGCGGGCAGCGGCAAGGCCCCCGAGGTCACCCCGTCCTGCGACGACGGCGACGACCCGACACCACCCCAGACGGAGGGCCCGTACTTCAAACCCAACTCGCCCCGGCGCACCTCGCTCATCGAACCCGGCACCCAGGGCACCCGACTCACCGTCACCGGCTACGTGTTCGGTCTGGCCTGCCTGCCGATCCCGCAGGTGCTCCTCGACTTCTGGCAGGCCGACGCCCGCGGCGCCTACGACAACGTGGGCTTCCGGATGCGCGGACACCAGTTCACCGACGCCCGCGGCGCGTTCACGCTCACCACGATCTTCCCCGGCCTCTACCCCGGCCGCACCCGCCACCTGCACGTGAAACTGCAGGCCCCCGGCCGCCCGGTCCTCACCACCCAGCTCTACTTCCCCAACGAGCCGCGCAACAACACCGACCCGATCTTCGACGCCCGGCTGCTCATGAACGTCCGGGACGTCGGCAACACCAAGGAGGCCGACTTCGACTTCGTCCTGCGGGTGCCCCAGACACCCTCACCGACCGACCCCCCGACCCAACCGCCGGGCGGCACCTGGGCCGTCGGCACCGGCTACAAGGTCGGCGACCGCGTCACCCACGACAGCCGCGCCTACGTCTGCCTCCAGGGCCACACGGCCCAGCGCGGCTGGGAGCCCCCGTCGGCGCCGTCGCTGTGGCGCGCGGTCTGACGCACCCCCGGTGATCACGCGGCGAAGCGGACCGCCCGGGGGTCATGACCTGCCCCACGGCTCCGGGCTCTGTGCCGAGGGTCGCTTCTGAGACGTACGAGCGTGACGCGGCGGCCCGGGTGATCCGGGCCGCCGCGTCCGTGCGGTCACGCGCGGCGCACGATGTCGCGTACGAGGGCGAAGGAACGGTGGCGGTCGGGGGTGCTGTGGACGGGCGTGACGGTCATCAGCTCGTCGGCGCCCGTGGCCTCGACCACACGGGTCAGCGCGGCCTCGACCGCCTCGCGCGTGCCGCGGGCCTGCTGGCCGGTGAACGCCGCGAGCGCCTGCTCCTCCTCGGCGGTGAACCGGTGGGCGGCCGCGGCGGCGGGAGTGGGGAACGGCTGCTCGCCCTGGCCCTTGAGAAGCCCCGCCTTGATGACGTCCATGGGCCTCGCCAGCTCGGCGGCCCGCTCCTCGGTGTCCGCGCACACCGTCTCGACGCACACCAGGACGCGCGGGGCGGCGCTCCAGCGCGAGGGCCGGAAGGCGTCCCGGTAGCGCTTCAGGGCCGCGAGGGTGTTGTCGGGCCGGATGTGGTGCGCGAACGCGATCGGCAGGCCCAGCGAGGCGGCGAGTTCGGCGCCCGCGTCGCTGGACGCGAGCAGCCAGGGCTCGGGCAGTTCACCGATGCCGACGTCGAGCAGGTGGTCCAGGGTCGCCGCCACGTCGCGGCGGTACTCGTCGTCGGTGGTGGGGTCGGCGCCGCGGCGCAGCGCCCGGGCCGTGGGCTCGTGGAAGGTGCCGGGTCCGCGCCCGATGCCGAGGTCGATGCGGTCGGGGTGCAGGGTGGCGAGCGTCGCGAACTGCTCGGCGATGGTGATGGGAGCATGGTTCGGGGCGAGGACGCCGCCGGAGCCGAGCCGGAGGCCGGGCGTGGTGGCGGCGGTGTGGGCGGCGAGGAGCGCCGGCGGGAAGGCGCCGATCGCGGGTGACTGGTGGTGCTCGGCGAACCACAGCCGGTGGTAGCCGAGGCGGCTCAACTCCTGCGCGCTGCGCCGGCAGTTGGCCAGTGCGTCGGCGGGGGTGGTGCCGGATTCGACGATGGACACCTCTAGGGCGGAGAGCGGAAGATCGATCACTCCGCCAGGATAGGCCGGGCCCCGGGCGGGCCTCCGGGGGGCCGTCCGCACACCTCGGCCGTGTGGACACGCGCCGCGCGGGCCGCCGGAGCAGAGCCGCGCCTCCCGGCGTGTGCATCCGCCGACCCCCACCGCGCTCTGGCCATTTCCTCTCCGCACGGCAAGGATGCGTGGCCCCCAGGGCGACGCACCGCGCCAGGGGCCGGACGGGAGGAAAGGCACCGCGATGGGCACACACGCAGCGCCGCGCACCCGCAGACCCACACTGTTCGCCGCCGTCGGCGCCACGCTCCTCGCGGCCCTGCTCGGCATCCCGCGCGCGGACGGCGCGCCGCGCTCGGCCGACCTCTGCCGCACCACGGGCACCGGACTGCCACGCGGCGACTGCGGCCCGTTCTGGCAGGTCCTCGCGGAGGACTTCGACGGCGACCGGGTGCCGCTCGGGTCGTTCAGGGACTGCGACCACCACGTCGACACCTCCGCCGCGTACTGCGGCGGGCTTCGCGGCTCGTACCGCGACAACTGGTGGGCGTACCCGACGGGGTGGCGCGACACCGCCAACGACCGGGACCGTTCCGTCGTCGGCGTCTACCACCCCGAGGACACGGTGAGCGTGGGCCCTGCGCAGAACGGCGACGGGCGCATGCGCATCCGGATGTGGCGGCCCGACGACGGCGGGCCCGTGCACGCGGCGGCCGTCGTACCGCGGGCCGTGATGCAGATGAAGTACGGCAAGTACAGCGCGCGCATCAAGGTCACCGATCTGGCGCCCGGCTACAAGTCGGCGTGGCTGCACTACGGCGGTGGCTGCGAGATGGACCACCCCGAGGGCGAGTGGACGGGCTCCCTCAGCGCCTTCCACCATCCGTGCGGCGGCGGCGAACAGGGCTCGTTCCAGGGCGCCGACGACTGGACCGAGTGGCACACCGTGTCGACGGAGTGGACGCCCGGCCACGTCCGCTTCTTCGTCGACGGCCGCCAGGTGGGCCACGACACCCGTGACGTACCGGACCGCCCGCTGTCCTGGGTGCTGCAGAACGAGAGCGCCTTGGAGGGGCCGACGGCGGCGCCGGGCAGCAGCGCGCAGCTGGAGGTCACATGGGTCGCGGCGTACGCGTACGGCTGGAGGTGAGGCGGCACCGTCCGCGCCGCGCCGTCCCGGGGGTGTCGGGCGCGGCGCGGACGGGTGCGGGTGCCGGTCAGTCCCAGCGGTAGCCGTCGCCGAAGTTCAGGGTGTGCTCGAGCACGTCCTCCATCGGGTCGTCGATCTGGCCGGTGTTGATCAGCCCGATGACGGGGCCGTTGTGGGAGCCGCTGTGGTGGGTCTCGTCGGCGTGTGCCGCGCCCGTCGACAGGGCGAACGGCACGGCACACATCGCTGCCACCAGTACCCCGCGGGCGGCCTTGCGCGTCCAACTGCTCTTCACTGCGTGCTCCTTGATCCCTCGCCCTGCCGGAGCCGCGCACCACCCGGCGGGGAGGCGTCGGCGCCCGGGAGAACAGCCGTCCCGACCGTCTCACGGTGCTCAACATCGGCCCCGGCCACGAAGTCACCGACGATCATACGAACGTGTCGGTCGGCGTTCTGGTCCACTGCGGCGTGAACGGCTTGGGCATCCTTGGGCTGCGGCGTTCGGCGCGGATGGCGTGAAGTCGATGCTCCGTCCGTGGACGCGCGGAGCGTGACGGGCCGCCGGAGCGGGAGGGTGCCTCAAACGGCGCGTTGCGGGGGCGCGGGGGAGTGCTGTCCGGCGCGGGTCGGGTCGGGGCGGGGCGTGCTCGGACAGGCCGGGGTGCCCGGATCGCCGGGGGCCCGGGCATGAGTGAGCGCCCGGGCGGAGTGGACCGCCGGGCGCGGTGGACGGCCGGACGCGGCGCGGCGTGGGCGGCCCGACGACCCGGCGGGTCCCGTGCCGTCGTCGACTGCCCGCGCGGGCCTCAGTGGCCGTGCGGGATGAGCCGGCCCACCGCCCTCCATGTCGCGAGGATGCCGCGACGTTCGACGTCGGGCGGTCCGGCCGGGGCGGGGACCTTGGCCGCCGGCTGCCGGAACGCGAGCGGTTCCCAGTCGCACGGCGGGGCGGGGGAGTGGGCGAACGCGCCGCCCCGTCCCGCGCGGTCCGCCGCGGCGAGGTCGTCGTCGTGCGCCTTGAGCCCGACGCTGACGAACGTCAGCAGGAGCGCGACGTCGATGTCGCAGTCGAGGAGCACGGTGATCCACGACGCCCCGGGGCGCACCCGGATCGCGGAGCTGTGGGCCAGCTGCGGGCGCAGCCGGTCGACGGCCGCGCGGGTCAGGCACACGTCGGCCGCCCCGTCGGAGTGGAAGTGGACGATGTCGTAGCCCGTCGCTCCCGGCGCCCCCACGATCCCGAAGGAGCGTCCGACAGCGCACCGGGCAGAGCCACTTACGAGGTTCGGCCACGACTCCAGCTCGGTCATGGCGCGTTGTGCCGCGGTCATAGGTGCCATCGTCGCGCGGATTTCACCCTGCCAACTACCCCTGTTCACGCATCGCTTGGTGATGAATGCGCTTCTCGGCCACCCCATCTCAAATGAAGATCGCGAGGTCACATCGTCGCCCGGCCCGCCGCGCCGCCCGAACGGGGGCGCCGTGGCCGAGCGCCCGATGACGCCCTCAGGCGTGACGCACGTTACAGAGCCTTCCGGGAACTCCCTCTCCCGCCCGCTCGACCCTTGGACCGGCCAGGTCACCACCCGACCGGGCCCGCACCACCGTCCGGCACCCAGGAGAGCACGTCATGCCCGCCGCACCCCCCGCCCCCGCCTCCGTCGACGGGCCACCGGCTCCCCCACCGGACCCCTCCCCACGGCGCTCCGCCCTGGCCCCGCTCCGGCCGCTCGTGTTGCGCCTGCACTTCTACGCCGGTGTGCTCATCGCCCCGTTCCTGTTGGTCGCCGCGGTGACGGGGCTGTTGTACGCCGGTTCGTACACGGCCGAGAAGATCGTGTACGCCGATGAGCTGACCGTCCCCGTCGGCGATCGAAAGCTGCCCGTGGCGCGCCAGGTCGCCGCGGCCCGCGAGGCCCATCCCCAGGGCGAGGTCAGCGCGGTCCGACCGGCGCCCGGGGACGGGGAGACCACCCGGGTCCTGCTGTCGGGCGTCCCGGGCGTGGACCCCGAGCGCACCCTCGCCGTGTTCGTGAACCCCTACACCGGCGAGGTGCGCGGCGCCCTCGAGCAGTACGGTTCCAGCGGCGCGCTGCCGCTGCGCACCTGGGTCGCCGAGCTCCACCGCGATCTGCACCTGGGCGAGCCGGGCCGTCTCTACAGCGAGATCGCCGCGAGCTGGCTGTGGGTGCTCGCCGGTGGCGGCCTGGTGCTGTGGTTCGGGCGACGCCGGGCCCGCCGCAAGGTGCGGGGCGCGACGGGCCGCCGCCGCACGCTGACCCTGCACGGAACGGTGGGCGTGTGGACGGCCGCCGGGCTGATCTTCCTGTCGGCGACGGGGCTCACGTGGTCGGCGTACGCGGGTGAGAGCATCGCCGACCTGCGCGAGGCCGTCGGGCAGACGACGCCGACGGTGTCGACGAGCCTGGCGGGCGCGGGGGAGTCCGGCGGCCCGGCCGGGGGAGAGCACGCCGAGCACGGCGGGGGCGCCTCCGGTGGTGCGGGCGCGTCGGGCACGGCGGGCGACGGGAAGGACGTCGGCATCGACGCCGCGCTCGCGGCGGCCCGTGACCGGGGGATCTCCGGTCCGGTGGAGGTCGTGCCGCCGGCCGACGCCTCGTCCGCGTACGTCGTCAAGGAGATCCAGCGCGGAATCCCCGGGAAGCAGGACTCGGCCGCCGTCGATCCGACGTCAGGGAAGGTCGTCGACGTACTCAGGTTCGACGACTATCCGGTGCTCGCCAAGCTCACGCGGTGGGGGATCGACGCGCACAGCGGCACCCTGTTCGGCCTCGCCAACCAGGTGCTCCTCGGCGCCGTCGCCGTCGGTCTCGTCCTGCTGATCGTGTGGGGCTATCGGATGTGGTGGCAGCGCGGCCGGGGCAGTGCCTTCGGGCGTCCGCTGCCGCGCGGGGCCTGGCAGCACGTTCCGGCGTACGTCCTGGTGCCGCTGATGGCAGGGGTCGCGGTGCTCGGCTACTTCGTGCCGCTCCTGGGGATCCCGCTGGTGGCGTTCCTGGCCGTGGACATCGTGCTGGGGGAGATCGCCTACCGGCGCGGGAAGCGCAGCTACGGACCCGCCGGGGCCTGAACCCGAGTGGTTCCGGCGGCGCGGACGTGCCGCCCGAAGCCGTGAAGCGTCGGCGGCCGTCAGTGGCCGCCGACGCTTCGGCGTTCGGGGGCGCTCAGCAGCTCAGATTGCCGCCGGGGTCGACACCGAGGACCTGCGTGAAGGCCTTGTACTTGTCGATGCGGCTCTGCACCTGGCCCGGGTTGCCGCCGTCGCACTCCAGGCTGCCGTTGATGGCGCGGATGGTCTCGCCGAATCCGGCGCCGTTGACCATGGCGTTGTGCGGGGTCATGGTGCCGGGGCCGTTCTGGGTGTTCCAGTACCAAAGGCCCGTCTTCCAGGCGACGGCCGCGTCGTTCTGCACCAGGTCGGGGTTGTTCAGCAGGTCGATGCCGAGTGCGTCGCCCGCGGCCTTGTAGTTGAAGTTCCAGCTGAGCTGGATGGGGCCGCGGCCGTAGTACTTGTCGTTGCCCGCCGGGCAGCCGTAGGGCTGGGTCTTGTCGCAGTAGTGCGGGTAGTTCGCCTGGTTCTGCTCCACGATGTGGACCAGGCCGCCGGTCTCGTGGCTGACGTTGGCGAGGAAGGCGGCGGCCTCCTGCTTGCGGACGGTGTCGCTGCCGGTGTTCGTGAAGCCCGGGTAGGCGCTGAGGGCCGCCGTGAGGCCGTTGTACGTGTAGAAGGGATTCCGGCTCGGGAACATCTGGTTGAACTGGGACTCGCTGACGATGAACGCCGCGGCCGCCTTGCCGGACGAAGACGTGTCGGCCTTGTCCGTCTTGTCGGCCGACGCCGGAGACGCGAACGTCAGCAGCGCGGCGGCGGACGCGGTGGCGGTCAGTAGTCCGAGTATGCGAGATCGCATGGCTCACTCCATGGGGGGACGCCGAAGAGCGGCGGTGTGAAGTGCGGATGTGGGGTTCGGTCCGCGTGCCGGAGCGCGGGCCGCCGTGGGCCGGACGGTGGGTGTGGGCAGCCAAGTGCCCGCCGGACAACGGGATTCCGCTTCGTTGGACTAGACCATACCGATAGCCGTGTCCGCGTCAAGGGTGTGAACGGAGTGCGCCTTGGGGCTCGTTCGCGTCGGTGGCTGCGCGCACGTCCATCGAGCCCTCTGGCTCGGACGCCCGCGCAGCCCTGACGGTGGCGACGTGACGGTGAGTTCAGTTCCGTGTGAAGACGGCGCTGAGGGTGTAGGGACGGTCCATGGTCATCGTCACGTGCTCGTCGGTGATGTTGTGGCGCCTGCCATCGACGATCCAGGCGCTGACCTGGTAGCCGGGCGCGGGCCTGGCGGTGACGGCGACGGTGGTGCCGGGAGCGTAGGGGCCGTGGACGGCGGGGCGGATCGTGCCGTTCGGGCTGGATCCGAGGGTGAGCCGGTACCGGGGGCGATTCACCTTCAGGGTCCGGTAGTCGGCGACGATGGGGGCGGTCAGCCGGGCCAGAGCGGCGTTGTTGTTGTCCGCGTCGCCGAGGGGCTGGCCGTCGACGGTGTTCTCGGTGTTGGAGTACTGGTTGACCGGACTGCACGGGCGGCCGCAGTTCTCGGCGTACGCCATCAAGGTGTGGTAGTCGCGGCGCGGAGTGATCCAGCCGGTGCCGTAGGGGGCGTTGAGCAGGTGCTGGTACCCGCCGGGGAGCTGTTTGTCGAGCGTGGTCCGGTCGTGGAACAGCGCGAGGTTGTGGCCCAGTTCGTGCCCGAGGTTGTACCAGTCGACGAGGGACTGGACGTCGACGGCGGAGTAGGCCAGCTCGCTGTCCATTCGGCCCTGCGTGGGCAGGCTGGCCTGTCCGGAGGAGCCGTTGGGGACGTCGTTGACGACGGTGACGAGATCGACGCCCAGTTGCTCGCGGTAGCGGTGCGCCGTCGCGCCGAGGAGGGGGTCCCGGGGGTCGGAGAGTCTGTTGAGCATGGCAGCGGCCGTCTGGTCGCCCCAGTACTGGGTGTTGTAGCTGCCGACGATGTCGATGCTGGCCGCGATGTTGCTGTCTGCCAGGGCCTGGTTCATGTAGGACTCGGCGAGCCGGAGCCGGGCCAGCATGGCCTGCTCGCTGCCGAGGCGGCGTACGGCGGGCGGGGTGTACCCGGCGAGGACATCGATGACGACGGGGTTGGCGGGGTCGGCGGGCGCACGGTTCTTGAGGGAGTCGTGCAGCTTCCGCGCGGCGTCCTTGCCGAGGACGGCGTTGTCGGGCTTGGGGCGGCGGCGCGCGCCCGGATCCTCCTCCGTGATCCGGACCCGCGGCTGCTTTCCGGGCAGGGTGGTGAGGTGGTAGGCGCGCGTCTCCAGGTCGATCAGCGCGTCGACGGCGGGCGGTACGTCCCCTTTGGCGGGCGGGCACACATGACTCGCGGAGATCACCGCCAGGTCCTCCGGTGCCCCCTTCACGTGGCCGGTCCACGTGACGGTGTTCCCGTCGGCTTCGCGGCCGTCCTGGACGACGGTGACGCGGACGTCGGGAAAGAACTCGAGCGTGTGCTCGTCGGCCTGGCTGAAGCCGCCGGAACCGCACAGCCACTGGTAGTCGGCGGCATCGAGGTCGACGGTGCGTTCCCGCAGCACGTCCTTCTCTTTCGCGGGCGGTCCAGGGGCCGCCGACCGGGGCACGGCACCGGCCTCGGCCGGGACAAGGGACAGGGCGGTGGCACAGGCCAAGGCCGGCCAGACGGTGGCGCGAAGGCGCAGTCGTTGCGTCGAGAACATGGCGCAGCCGTTCCACTGCACCGGTACGGGGCAAGCGAACGTCGTCCTCACATCACCCGAGCGCACCGGGCTCGGCACTCACATGGCCGCTGTTCGGGGGCATCCATGCCGCCAGTTCGACCCGCAGTCCGGACGCGAGGGCAGCGGGGAGCCCGTTCCCACTCTCCCTGCCGAGGTCCGGCACGCTCGCCGACCCCGCCCATCTGCCCGGGCCGGAGACCAGCGGCACGGCCTTCTTCGTCCACGGCACGGCGTACGCGGTGGCGGCCCGGCTGGTCGACGCGGCGACACATCTGCCGGTGGCCGCGCGGGCGTGGAACGGGATGGTCGCCACCGCCGTGCACCCGGACGGCTTCCTCGGCTTCGTCCAGAAGGTCGGCGACCGGCCGGAGTCCAGCCGGCCCGTGACGTACGAGAGCACCGCGGACTTCGGCGTGGGGGCCTTCCTGCTCGCGGGGACGGAGCTGGCCCGGCTCGCGCGCTGAGGAACTGGCCTGGGGCGCCGGTGCTTTGTGCCGGGAACGCGATCGCCGGGTGCGCGTGGATCCACGCGCACCCGGCGATCGCCGAGTGTGCTACAGCCGAGTGATCAGAGTGATCAGATCACGTCGACGGCGTCGCCGGTGGCGCTCACCGACGACGTCGTCGTGTTGCCGGCGAAGGTCCAGCGGTAGGAGCCGTCGACGGAGGCCTTGACCGTGGTCTTCAGGTTGCCCTTGTTGTCGGTCTTCACGGTCTTCACCGCGGTGTAGGTCGTGGCGCCCTTCTTCTTGAACTCCAGCTTCGCGGACTGGCCGCTGTAGCCCGCGTACTTGCTGGTCTCCCAGTTCGCACGGGTCAGCGCGCCGGAGACGGTGAGGGTCTTGCCCTTCTTGATCGGCTCGGGCGAGGCGTTCGCCGTGAGCTTGGCCTGGCGCTGGACCTTGAAGGAACCGGCCTTCTCCGCCAGGATGCTGTCGATGTCGTTCGCCGTCACCAGGGTGTCGACGTACCACGTGCCGGCCGGGCCGTTGTTGAAGAAGTCCGTGTCCGGGTCGAGCGTGAACTTCGCCGTGCAGGTCGACGTCGTCGTGCTGTCCGCCACGCACTTCGGGTTGCCCTGCGGCAGGGCAACGCCGTTGCCGGGGCCGAACAGCGTGACGTCGGCGGACTCGATGCCCGAGTCGTCCGACGCGGTCACCGAGACGGTGAAGGTCTTGCCGGCGGTGGTGCCGAGGACGACCGGCTTGCCGCCGTTCACGACGACCTTGTCGATGGTGACTTCGCCGGCCGGCGCGGCCACGGCGCCGGGCGCGGCGAAGCCCGCCGCTGCCACGGCCAGGGCCGAGCCGAGCATGGCGACGCGAGTGCGGTGTCGCATGGATCCCCCCACGGGATGATGCCGGGTCAGAAGCGGTGCCCGGCGAGAGAGTTGTGAACGGGATGACAATACGGTCTTCACGGCATCTCCATCATTGTGTTGATCACCACGCGTGTCGCGTGCAACCTTTCGGGCTGCGGAATGTCAAAACTCGAAGGAGTTTTCGGGCTGTCGCCCGAAGTGATCATTCCGTCACCGCGGGGCGCGGTGAGTACGCCGGAGCCCACGCGCAAGGATTGTGCGAAGCGCTCATCTGGAGGATCGTCGGCCCTCCATGGTGCGGGAGCGTGCGGCCGTGCCGCGGCCGCTCCGGGACCGTGCCGGGCCGTTCGGCGACCCACAGGCGCGCGGTCGTTCAATGATCCAAGGGGTGACGAGAGGGTGAGGGGAATTCGTGCCCACGAGGCACGGCGTTCCGGTACGTGAGGCGAGACACCAGGGCCCCGACGGAGCGGTCCGCCGCGCGGGCGGTGACCGCCGCCCTGCAGTCCGCGCCGTGGCCCCTGCTCCTCGCCGGGGCCGACGGACGCGTCCGGTGGGTCAACACCGCGGCGACCGCCCTGCTCCCCGGCGTCGGAGCCGGCACCTCCCTGGCGCGGCACGCCCCGTCCTGGCTCGCCGACGCACACGCGCGCCGCGACCGTGAGGCCGCCGGGGCGGTGGCCGGGCGTACCGTGCGGGCCGAGGCGACCGCGGCGGACGACACCGAGGGCGTGCTGTGGTGGCTGCGTGACGACCCCGAGCCGCACGCCGGGCGGGAGCGCGCCCGCTTCCTCGCCGATGTCTCCGACGAACTGTTCGCCCGCCTCAACCCCCAGGAGTGCAGGGGGAGTACGGCTCTGCTCGCCGCGCGGCACCTCGCCGACGCGGCCGTGGTCGTCGGCGCGGGCCGGGGCGCGCGCCCGCCGATGGCCGCCGCCCGGCGCGACGGGCAGGCCACGCACGGGCGGCTCCCGGGTGACCCGGCCGAGGTGCCGGGGCTCGCGGAGGCGTTGCAGGGGTTTCCGCCCGTTCCCGCACGCTGGCTGGACCCGGCGGCTCTGCCGTCGTGGATGCTGCCCGAGGCGTTTGAGGGGTGGGGTTCGGGGGCTGGGTCGGGTTCTGCGGGTGGGCCGGGCTCCGCCGGTGACCTGGGTATTGCGGGTGGGCCGAGTTCCGAAGCTGGTCCGGACTCCCCGGATGGTCCGAGTTCCGCGGATGGTCCGAGTTCCGCGGACGGTTCGGCCTCCCCGGGCAATCCGCTCCCGCCCGCGGGCTCCCACCCCTACGACGGTCCCGACTCCGCCACCGCGCCCGGCGGTTCCGAGATCCCGGGCGCGCTCATGGTCACGCCGCTGCCGGGGCGCGGCACTCCTCTCGGTGCGCTGGTCCTGATGCGCCGGGCGGGGGCGGAGCCCTTCACCGAGGACGACGAGGCCCTCGCCCGCCTCTTCGCGGTGCGTGCCGCGGCCGCCCTGTCCGCCGCGACGCTGCACACCGAGCAGACGGCCGTCGCCGCACTGCTCACCCAGGACACGCTCCGGCCCGGGCCGCGCCGCGTCGACGGCGTGGAGTTCGCGGTCGGACACCGCCCCGCGGACGGTGAACTCGGCGTCGGCGGCGACTTCGTCGACATCAGCACCGCGTCCGAGGCGGGCGGCGAGACCCACGTGGTCCTCGGCGACGTATGCGGCAAAGGCCTGGAGGCCGCCGCCCTGACCGGCAGGATCCGCACCACCCTGCGGGCCCTGCACCTGCTCGAACCGGACCACCAGCGGCTGCTGCGCGCGCTGAACGCCGCCCTGCTCGGCGCCGACCACAGCCGCTTCGCGACCCTCGTGCTCGCCTCGGTCCGCCGTCGCGGCAGCGCCGTCGCCCTCCGCCTGACCAGCGCCGGGCATCCGCCACCGCTCATCGTGCGGCGCGACGGGACCGTCCTTGCCGCCCCGACCCACGGCACCCTCATCGGCGCCCTGCCCGAGGTGTTCACGCAGTCGTACGAGACGACGCTGCGCCCTGGGGAAGCCTGCCTGCTGTACTCCGACGGCGTCACCGAGGCCAAGGGCGGCCCGCTCGGGACCGACCAGTTCGGAGAGGAACGGCTGCGGGCGGCGCTCGCTGAGTGCGCCGGGCATCCGCCGGAGGCGATCGCCGAGCGGGTGCAGATGCTCGTCGCCGACTGGCTCGGCGGGCGCCGGCACGACGACATCGGCCTGGTGGTCATCGCCGTACCGCGTCGTCGTACCCACCTCACCGCGGCCCCTGCCCTGTGAGTCAGGGTGAACTCCTGGGGGCCGTGCGCCCTGTGGCACCGCTGTGACAGGAGGAGTGGCTTCCGCCACAGCCTGCCGGGTGCGGGGCTGGTGAGGTGAGCCCATGCCGAGGAGAGGAGGTGAGGCGCGTGCTGGTGGGTTTCGGTGTGCCCGCGGTCTGTGCCATCGGCGCGCTGATCGCTGCCGCGGGCGTCGTCGCGATGGCGCTTCCCGGGCGGCCCGAGCCCTGGCCGGTGCACCTGTTGCGCCGTGCGGCGGGGATGGCCGCCTGTGCGGCCGCGTCCGTCTACTCCCTGGGGTTCTTCGCCGTGCTGACGGCCGACGTGGCGGTCGGCGACGGCGCGAACTCGGTGCCGACTCCGGTCTGCCATGACGGCTTCGACGAGGAGACGGTCCGAAGCTTCTCCCACGCCCGGTCCTCGTACCTGCCCCTGGGCTTCGACTGTGTCCGCGACGACGGCACCGCCTACTCCAGCGACGCCGACTACGTGTGGATGAACTGGGTGACGCTGTCCCTCGCGCTGTGCGCCGTGCTGCTCGCCGTCGGCGCGGGCCATGTGGGGGAGTTCCGGGCCCGGCGGGCCGACGTGACGACATGATGAGACCGCCCCGACGTGCTGAAACGTTGCGGCGCGCCAAGCGGAAGAGGCCCCACCGCCAGACATGAATTCGACGGGTCCCCCATGGGGGGATGGTTGGGGTGGGACCGCGTCCGACGGGTCGAGACTGTCGGCATGCAGTGGACGCATGATGATGCGGCGACTCAGTGCTCGGTCGAAGTTCACGCCGACAAGAGACGTGGGGTGCGGGTGGTGGCGGTGGTCGGCGAGATGGACGTCGAGTACGAGCCGGACATCGAACTGGCCCTGGAGGCAACACCTTTGACGCTCCGTCTGGTCCTGGACCTGACCCGGCTCGAATTCGCGGACTCCACGCTGCTCAACATCCTCATCCGCACCCACCGCAGACGCGACCTGCGGATCCTCGGCCCGATTCCCGTGCAACTGCGCGAACTGCTGCGGGTGACAGGCACTCTCGGGTACTTCCACGTGTGCGACTCCCTGGAGGAGGCGTGCGCGCCATGACCCACTCCCCGGACGTGACCGCGCGCGACGCGGCCCGCGGCGTCACGACGCCGTGCCCGCTGTGCGACCGGGCGACGGTTCAGGGGGCATGGTGCCCCACGGCCGGAGACCGTCCCGCGCTCCTCGCGGTCGACGCCGAGGACTGCGGCATCGGCGGGGCCCGCCGGGCCGCCCGCGCCTTCGCCGCCGTACGCTGCCCCGGCGTCGACGCCGGCGATGTGGCGCTCGTCGTGTCGGAGCTGTGCACCAACTCCTTCAGGCATGCCACGGGTTGGTGGCGGCTGCGGCTGCACGGGCACCGCGACGGCCTGATCGCGGACATCGACGACGCCAGCGAGCAGCCGCCCGTGCCGCGCCTCCCCGACACCCACGACGGCACCGGCGGCATGGGCATGCTGCTCGCCGCCACGCTCACGACGACGCTCGACGTGTACGTGTACGACGGCGGGAAGACCGTCCGCGTCACATGGAAGGCGCCCCGCGACTGACGTGCCCCCGCCGGGCCCCGCCCCGGCCCACTCCCGGATCCCACTCCCGGGTCCTGGCCCCGACCCGAGAACCCGCCCGGCCCCGCCCCGACCCGGCGGTCCGCCACCCCCGCTGGAGGTCCCCGATGACACCCACGGCCACCACCCCCGAAGACCAGGCAGCCCCCTGGGTCACCGCACTCTGGCACGCGGTCATGGCAGGCGACGAGTCCACCGCCACCGACACCGCCCGCGCCGCACTCCGGGGCGGCCTCGACGCCGAAAGCGTGCTCCTGGACGTGATCGGCGCCGTGCAGCGGCGCGTGGGCGAGGAATGGGCCGTCAACAAGCTGACCGTCGCCCAGGAGCACGCCGCGACCGCCATCAACGAACGCGTTGTCGCGGCACTCTCCCGACCGCCCGACGAGGCCCCCGCCCCGTACCGCCCCGGCGAGACATCCGCCACGCCCCGGCTCGGCGGACCACCGGCCGCACACCCCCACGATGCCCTGCCCGGCACCAGAACAGCCTCCGACACCCACGCACCCTCCGGCGCCCGAACTCCTTCCGGCACACCCGCGCACGCACGCATCACCGTCGCCTGCGTGGACGGCGAGTGGCACGCCCTGCCCGCCCGGCTCCTCGCCGAAGTCCTCACCCTGCGCGGCTGGCGCGTCGACTTCCTGGGCGCGCAGGTCCCCACCGCGCACCTCATCGCCCATCTGCACCACACCGGCGCCGACGCGGTGGCCCTGTCCGGCTCCCTCGCGACCCGGCTGCCCACCGCCCACGCCGCGATATCCGCCTGCCGGGCCGCCGGAGTGCCGGTCCTCGCGGGCGGCGCCGCCTTCGGGCCCGGCGGACGCCACGCCGAGCTGCTCGGCGCCGACCTCTGGGCCGGGGACGCCCGCACCGCCGCCGCACGGCTCACCGAGGGCCCGCCGCGGCGGCCCACCGGCCCCCCGTTCACCCACGAGCCGCTGAAGCACCTCCTCGACCAGGAGTACACGCTGATCAGCCGCTCGGCACCCCAACTCGTCCGGGCGACCCTCAACGGACTGCGCTCCCGCTTCCCCGCCCTCCTCGACTACACCGAAGCCCAGTACCAGCACACCGCCGACGACGTCGCCCAGATCGTCGCCTTCCTCGCCGCCGCCCTCTACGTCGACGACTCCGGCCTGTTCGCCGCCTTCGGGCGCTGGACCGCCGCCGTCCTCGCCGCACGCCACGTACCGGTGGAGTCGCTGCTGCACGCACTCGACGTCCTCAGCGCCGAGGTCCGCGACTTCCCGCGCGCCGCCGCGATGATCCGCGAGGCGCACGAGGCGGTGCGGACCTCGGCGGGTGGGACGGGGAAGTGACGACGGCGTGCGAACAGCCGTCCGCCGCGCTCCCGGCCCCGCGCCCCTAGCCACCGCGGCCCCGACCGAGCATGCTGCGTGCACGGCATCCGCCACCGGCTCGACGGAGACCACCACCGGCTCGGGGGAACGCATGAGCAGTTCCGAGAACGACCCGGAAGGCACCGCGCCCCGCTGGGCGATCCAGTTCGACGCGGACGGCGGCGAGGCGGACGGCGAGCAGTGCGCGCGGGTCGCGGACGCCGCACGCGCGGCGGGCGTCCGCGACCTGGTGCTCCTCGCGCACACCGCCCATAACGACGCCGAGACCACCGCCGACGTCGACGCCCGATTCCGCGCCCTGTTCACCGACGGGGCCGAGGCCGACGGCGTGGGCTTCGTGAGCGTGCACTGGCCCGGCATGCGGTTCGCGCCGGAGCCGCGGCTCACCGACGCCACCGAGTCCGCGCTCCGCCGCACGTTCCCCGGCCAGGACGGCCTCATCGCGGAGCTGCGCTCCCTCGTGGACGAACGGCCGCGCCAGTTCAGCGCCGTCGACGACGTGGGCATGCTGCTGCGGCGCCTCGTCGAGGAACCCCTGCACGCCCCTGCCGCCGCCTACGCCACCGACATGGGCGACGAACTGCTGCCCCAGTCCGACCCGGCGATGCTGTTCGACAGCTCCGCGCACGTCTGCGAAGGCTTCGCCCACGCCCTGGAACAGGCCCAGGAGGAGGCGGAGCGCGCCGAGCAGCGCCCCGAGCGGATCCAGGAGCCGGGGCGGGGCACCGAGGCGCCCACGGTGTCGAAGTCCGGAACGCTCACGGAGGCCGAGACCGCGGGCCCGCGCCCCGCCGACGCCCCCACCGACTGGCTCGCCCGCCCCGACCCCCTCACGCCCAGCACCCGCCCCTTCGGATCCGCGGAGTCCGCGCGCGCCCTCGACCGGCTGTGGGACGGCGCGCACCAACTCCTGTGCCAGGCCGTCTCGTACGCCGTCAGGCGGCGCGCCGGAATGATCGGCGAGACCGGGCTCGCCCCCGCCCTCGGACAGCTCACCGAAGCCCTGCCCGACACGCGCATCCATCTCGTCGGCCACGGCGCCGGGGCCCGGCTCGTCGCGTACGCCGCCCAAGGGCTCAAGACGGAGGCGGGCAGGCCCGCCTCCGTGACGCTGCTTCAGGCCGCGCTGTCCCACTTCGCGTTCGCCGCCCACCTGCCGCAGCAGATGCGCGGTGGCGGCGCGCTCGCCGGGGTGGCACAGAGTGTCGCGGGGCCGGTGGTGTGCGCGTACTCGCACCACGACCTGGAGCTCGGCCTGCTGTTCCCGCTGGCCTCCCGCATGCTCGGCGAGTCGCCCTCCCTGGTGGGGGCCGACCGGCTCTGGGGCGCGCTCGGTTACGACGGGGTGCAGGGCGTCGAGGGCTGCCCCACCCTCACCCTCGCCGACGCGCTCACCGAGGACGCCCTGCCCAGCTCGGGATACGTCAGCGTCGACGCCTCCGCGGTCGTCCGCGGCGGAGTGCCGCCGCAGGGCGCGCACTTCGACGTGTTCCATTCCGAGCTCGCCCGCCTGGTCCTCGCCGCGGGCCGTGTCGAGAGGTAGCTCACAGAGAGGTGCACGGGTCAATTCCGGATCGTGAGGTGTGGGACCGGGAGGGAGGGGCAGACGCGTCTTGAGTCCCCGGATCGTGACACGGGGTGCCGTCGAGAGAAGGGTGGATGGTGTGGCTGCCGCGATGGGTGCATGCAGGCCGACAGTGTCCGGGATCCGGTCGACGAGGGCCGAGGCCTGCGTGGAGGGAGAACTGCCACTGATCGAAGCACCGTCTACCGTGGAGCCGCACAACGCGCGGGTGCTCTCCCGACAGTTCTTCGACCGTCTCGCCGTTCTCGAAGAGGGCACGCACGACCACCAGTACGTGCGCAACACGCTGATCGAGATGAATCTCTCGCTCGTGCGCTACGCCGCCTCGCGCTACCGGGGCCGCGGCGACGACATGGAGGACATCGTCCAGGTCGGCACGATCGGCCTGATCAAGGCCATCGACCGGTTCGACCTGACGCGCGAGGTGGAGTTCGCCACCTTCGCCGTCCCCTACATCGTCGGCGAGATAAAGCGCTTCTTCCGCGACACCAGCTGGGCCGTGCACGTGCCGCGCCGGCTCCAGGAAGCGCGCATCGAACTGGTCAAGGCCACCGAGGAGCTGGCGACCCGGCTCGACCGGGACCCGACCACCGCCGAGCTCGCCGAGCTGATGTCCCTGTCCGAGGAAGAGGTCATCGAGGCCCGCAAGGCCTCCAACGGCTACACCTCGACGTCCCTCAACGCCGCGCTGCTCATGGGCGGCGGCAACGACGACGGCGAGGCGGCCCTCGCCGACTTCATCGGCGAGGAGGACGCGGCGTACGAACTCGTCGAGGACTTCAACAGCCTGGCCCCGCTCATCGGTGAACTCTCCGACCGCGACCGGGAGATCATCCACATGCGTTTCGTGGAGGAACTGACCCAGGGCGAGATCGGCGAGCGCCTCGGCGTCTCCCAAATGCAGGTGTCCCGTCTCCTCAAGCGCATCCTCGGCCGCCTGCGCGCGGGCCTGATGCCGGCCGGGGTCTGACCCGCTCCGGCCTGGGAACAGCGGCGCGACCCGACAGGATCGATCCCATCTGTCCCGCAGGTCGATCCCGCAGGATAGATCCCGCTCATCCGGGAACCCGGCCCGTGGCGAGTCCACCGGCCGGGCTGCTCCCGGGAGAGTTCGGAGGTGAGCTCCCTGCCTCTGCCCCCGCAGCCGGATGCGGGGGCAGAGGCATAGCTGTGCCAACGCTGGGTCCGTGTCAACGCTGGGTCAGGGAACGCCGGTAGCGCTCACCGCCCCTCGGCCCCCGGCTGCGGCACCGTCGCCCAGACGTTCTTGCCTCCGGGGCGCCACTCCACCCGCACGCCCTCGGTGAGGCCGCGGACCAGATGCAGGCCGAAGCCGCCGGGGCGGGCCGGGTCGAGTGGCAGGGTGCGCGGCGGCCGGTTGCCGGCGTCGCGGACCGAGACGGTGAGGCCCCGGTCGTGGTGGCTGAGCCTGAGGCCGGTCACCCCGCGGGCGTGCTGCAGGGCGTTGGTCACCAGTTCCGACACCACGACCAGGACGGCGTCCCGGTGTCTCTCGTCGTCGTAGCCCGCCGCCGCCATGAAATCCCGTGCCATCGCACGGGCCTGCGCCGCCGACGTCGGCGCGTCCCGACTCCACTCCCGGCACACCCGCTGCTCCCCTGGGGAGTGCACCATGGCAACCTCCCGTCGCTCTGCGGCTCCTGGACACCGTTCGCTTGCCCGGATCCGCCGCCCGTACGCGGGTGTCACCCAAGTGGCCGACAGTGGACGGCCTGAGGCGTGGAGCTAGCCGCAGTCGGACCGGGGCGTCGGTGGTGTCGTGTTCCCCGAGTCCGCCTCCTGCGACGTCAGCACCTGGACCCTCAGGAAGCACTCGACCTGCTTCACGGTGTGGAAGAGGACCATGTCGTCCGGCCCTGTCGGGTTCTGTTTGCCACCGGCGACGAACAGTCCGACGAGCAACGCGCCGTGCACCGGGTGTCCGTCGATCACCGTGTCGATCGGTACGAACACCGGCGCGCCCGAGTCGCCGAAGTCCGAGATCGTCTGGCCGCCCTTCACCGCGCGGGCGAGCCCCTTGGTGCACCGCTTCGGGGGATCCTTCTCGCACTCCACGCCGTCGCTGAGGTGCCGGACCGTGATGTCGCACACCAGCTTGGTGATGTTCCCGCTGATACACACGCTGGACCCCTGGGCCGGGGCGTCGACCTTGCCGAGCACCCGGCGGGCGACCGGTGAGCCGGCCGGGCCGCCGTCCGTCCAGAGGGTGGGCGCGTACGTCTGCGCACTGTCCGCCGTGCCCGTGATCAGCCCGAGGTCCGCCTTCTCCTCGAAGGCGGCCTTCGAGAACGAGCCGTACGGGTATTCGCCGGACGTCACCTTCACCCCGGTCAGGGCGTTCGAGCAGTGTCCGGCCGTGGCCATGGCGCGCTTGCCGCCGTCCCAGCGGCGCACCGTGAACCCCGACGTGCAGCCGAAGTCGCCGGTGCTGCGGTGGACGACGATGTCGGCGCCGCCCCGGTGCGGCTGCGGGTCGTTGGCCCGGCTCGCGGGCGCGCCCGAGGTGGGTGTCGACCACGTCAGAGCCATCATCAGCGCGGCCACGCAGGCCGTGATCGCCTGTCTGCGCATCCCGGTCCTCCTACAGTTCGAAGTCGAGGCGGCCGAGGAGGCCGACGGTCAGGCCGAAGTAGTCGGCGTGCACGAGGCGGCGGGCCGCCGCCACGGGCTGGCCGTTCACGGTGACGGTGTCCGTGGCGGTGTCCTTGTCGGTGCGGTACAGCTCGTACTCCTGCACCAGCAGCCGGTAGAGGGTCAGCAACTGGCCCGCGGGCGCGGGCACACCGCCGCTCCACACGAAGCCGCCCCCCTCGGCCCGGCAGACGAGGTCCACCGGGGCGGCGGCCTGCTTCCAGTCCATGTCGTCCTCGCCGAGGCTCGCCCGGCTCTGCAGGGTCACCACGACACGGCGGCTCGCCGCCGCCGCACTCGCGCCGGTGCCGCTGATCTCACCGAGTTCGTTGAACGTCGCCGGGCCCGTCAGCTTGATGTCGAGGCGATCGCCCTCCCGGCGGCCCGTGAGAGTGCGCTCCGGGAGGACCTGCGCGAACTCCGCTACCTCGACCTTCGACAGGTGCAGCGGATCGACCGAGTACGGCTGGTAGCGGGCGAGGGCGAGGCGCAGATAGGGGAAGTACGCCGCCGCACCGGCCCCCGCGCCGAAGTCCACATCGATGTCCACGTACCAGAGCTGCCGCTCCTGGTGGTACTTCGGTGTGAAGGCCACCGCGTCGACGAGGACCGGCGCGGAGTCCGGCGACTCGGCGAGGCGCAGCCCGGTGGGCCGCCGCTCCGCGTTCGGGAAGTGCGCGGCCGCCGGTTTCGGCAGCGGCGGGGTGCCCGACCAGACGGGGTCGACGCCCCAGCGGGTGGCGAGGTGATCCTTGAGGTCGGTGCCCGGATCGAGGACCACGGCGAGCATCTCGTCGTCGCCGGAGGAGTACCACGGCCGGTTGAGGTAGACCCGGAGCCCGGCCGTCGTACGCCGCTGGGTGACCGTCAGACGCTGGTGGTCCACGGTCCGCCCGCGGTGGAAGGTGGGCACGACGTACGCCACGACCGGCGGCTCGGGCCTGCGGGAACTGGGCACCGGCAGCGGGGCGTGCGTCGGGCCGACGCGGATGACCTTGCTCCGGTCCTGGGTGATGCTGGGGTGGAAGTACTCACGGAAGCGGGTGACGGCGGTCGGGGTGTAGCGGACGTTGCGGTGCCGGGTGTCGCCGAACTCGTGCGTGCGGCGGACCGGTTCCACGTCGTCGGTGTACGCCAGGGTGATGTCCTCCAGGTGCGTGTGGCCGTCGATGCGGCTGGGCGCGGCCTGGGTGACGTCGTCCAGCCACTCGCTCCAGTGCGCGTCCAGCTCGACATGACCGCTGCTCTCGGCGTGGCTGGTCAGCTCGCCCGTCAGGAGGGCGGCCGTCTTCTCGGCCTCCCGGGTGGACCCGAGGCCGTCGAGCCGCGGCGGGTGCACGGGCTTCTCCACGGCGTGCACCAGAGTCAGTTCGACCCAGGGCGTGAGCATCCAGTTCTCGCCGTCGGCGCTGGCCCGCGTCACGAAGGTCTTGTCCCGCTCCGGCAGGCCCGTCCAGAACTGCGAGCCGGTCAGCAGGTTCCACTGCCGCAGCAGCGGCAGCTTCGCCGCGTCCAGGTAGCAGCTCAGCCGGACCTTGGCGATCTCGCCCTTGGGCAGGAACACCTCGAGGACCCGCTCGATGACGCCGTCGTGCCAGTGCGGCTCCCTGGTGCCCTCCAGGATGCGCAGCTTGAACGGCTTCGCCTGCGGCCACGGCCCGGGGAAGGGGATCTTGCGGTTCTCCCGGTCGCCCGGCAGGCCGCGCAGCATGACGCCCTCGGCGAGGACGTCCGGCAGGTAGGGCAGGATCAGCTGGTCGGAGTCGTGCACCACGAACTCGCCCTGCTCCAGGCCCGCACCGCGCCGGGGCAGCGGCAGCGGGGTGACGGGCAGCGGATCGTGCACGTCGTGCTTGGCGATGTGGATGCTGTCCTCACGCAGCAGGTCGTGCTCCCGATACGGCCACTCGGGGTCGCGCACCACCGTGTCCAGGAAGGACCCGGCCTCGCGGGAGGCCACGGTGAAGTACTCCTTGCGCAGCCGCTCGGGCTTGCCCGCGCCGAACGCGGCGTCGAACACGCCGTGCTCCTCGGCCATCTGCAGGGCGGTCTTGGGCGGCGCCAGATGACGTTCGGCGATGGCCTTGTACTGCCGGTCCAGGCCGTCGACGTCGGAGTGCGCCTTGTGATCGGGGACGTTCGAGCGCCACAGGACGTACTCGTCGGTGGAGATCTCCCGGCCGTCGTCGGTGACCGTGCTGCGGATGACGAGCCGTTCGGTGGACTCGCCCTCGTTGAACGGAAGCAGGGGGAGCACCACCGGCTGCGGCACCGGCTCCCAGCGGCCGTACGTGATCGCCTCCGACTGCACGGCCTCCTGCGTACTGACCGTGTGCTCCAGGCTGTTGCCCGCGAGGTCGACGACCCGGGCCCGCATCCGGTACGTCCGGCCGTAGCGCAGCGCGGGCAGCGAGCCCGGCTCCGCGGTGAACTTCGTGTCCAGCGGCACATCCGGGGAGACCGGCGGATCGGGCTCCTCCGGAGCGTCGCCCAGGCCGATGGTGCGGCCGGGCCGGGGCGCCGCGAGGCTCCAGCCGTGCCAGCCGAACACGGCCTGGTGGCCGTACAGCTGACGGTTGTCGGCCCCGTCCTTGGTGACCACGCTGGCCCGTACGGTGCCCTCGTCGGGGCGGACCTGGATCTCGACGGGCGGCTGCCCGGGCCTGCGGATCGCGTAGCGGCCACGGCGCCGCAGCAGCGACCGCCACTGCGTCACCAGACCCGTGGCCGGGTCGACGGCGCCGATGTCCACCCGATAGCCGCGCACCAGGCTCTCGGCGGTCAGGTGGGCGTCGGCGGCCGTCGTGCGGCGGCGGACGTCGGCGCCGATCAGACCGGCCAGCTGCCGGTCCCTGTCGGTGTGCAGGAGCGTGATGCCGGAGCCCCGGGCGGCGGGGGTGCCGGTGCCCGTCACCTGCTGGGCGACCGAGCCGATGCCGGAGGGCAGGTCGCTGCTCCGCAGGCTGTCGACGGAGCGGGCGTAGTCGATGTGCTTGAGGGCCGCGCCGTCCACGTCGAGTTCGGTGAGGTGCCAGGACTCGGGGTCGCCGAGGTTCAGGACCCGGCCGGTGAGCGCCCCCGGGGTCTCCTCGGCGGCCTCGAAGACGCTGCCGCGGCTGAACCGGATCTTCGTCCAGGGGCGTTTGCCGTCGGCGTTGAGCTGGGCGTCGCCGGTGACGCCGTCGTCGAACAGCACCCGGACCTTCGCCCCGTCGGCCACCCCCGACGGCATCGTGAAGCGCAGGTCGACGACGAGGCCGAATCTGCGCTGCAGCTCCGGGTAGTCGCCGATGAGGCCGCACGCCTCGTGGAAGTCCACCCGGTGCTCGGGCTCGTCGGCGAGCGGGGCGGGTTCCTTGCCGCGCTCGTAGAACCGGGCCGCCTCGGCGAGGGGCAGCATCCGCCGCTTCTCCTCGTCGGTGTAGATGTCGCTCTGCCGGTTCATGAAGCGCGGCTCGTGCTCGGGCGCCGCCGCCCGCGGGCCGTCACCGTGCGGTTCGAGCGCCTCCTCCACGGCCGCGAACCCGGTCTGCACGTTCTGGCCGAGGTCGAGGACCTGCTGGGAGATGATGTCCGTCATCCGGTACACCGACGGGAGTTCCCAGCCGCGGTGGTCCGTCGGCGGCTCCTCGCACAGCATCCGCTCCTCGCGGGCCCAGTGCGCCCCCAGCCTGTTCCGGGTGGTGTACACGGCGACCGCCTCGTACACCCCGGTCACCTCGTCGTGCACGAGCTTGCCCGGGTACGACCGCAGGGTGCGCCGCTCGGCCGCGGCGAACGCAGTGGGATCCTCGGGCCGCCGGACGAAGGTGCTGGGGGTGAACAGGGCCTGCCACAGCGTGGCGTCGGCCGCGGGGTAGCGGCCGGTGGGCTGCCACTGCTTGACGACGGTGCCCGCGGGGCTGTCGAACTCCAGCCACAGGCCCGGCAGCAGTCGGGCGAGCTTGTCCGGCCAGTTCACGAAGTACCCGGAGCCGGCGAGCGTGTCGATCCCGGTCAGGCTGGGGCTGACGAGGACGGAGACGCGCACCGCGTCGCCCTCCACCACGCCGTCCGGGAGCACCGTCCATCGGATGCTGTCCATGGTCACGCCACCTCCGCGAAGGCCGTGCAGTAGTCGAAGACGGGGTCGACGCGCGCTCCGGTCACCGGGTCCACGTACGGGGACATCAGGTCGGTGAACGTCGGCGGGGCGATGCCCGGGGCGGCCGCGCCGCCGACGAGCGCGAACGTCGCGCCGCTCCCGGCGAACCGCTTCTCGCAGCGGATCGTCACCGACGTCTCGAAGAAGCCGATCTCGATGCTGATGGTCAGGCTGGCCCGGCCGACCGCGTAGCCGTCCTCGTAGCCCAGTTCCAGATAGAGCTCGATGGACGCCGAGACGATGCCGAGGACGTCGACCTCGCCGCGCGCCCGGAGGTAGCCGACGAGCTTGACCTTGTTGCGGGGCGAGCCGGGGCCCCCGGTCAGTTCGAGCCGGAAGTAGATCCCGGCCATCACCGACAGGCTGCCGCTGGCCACACCGAAGTTCATGGACACGGCGGCCCCGAACTCCAGGGCGGCGTCCAGGACGGCGATCTCCTTCGGGCTCAGCACGATCCCGAAGTAGCCGCCGCCGCCCAGCATCGACACGGTCAGCCGGAACGGCGCCTCGCGGCGGCAGAAGGAGAACCCGGCCTGCAGCGGTGTGTCCCCGATGAACGGCACCGAGAGCGCGGCGTTCAGGGAGAGGTTCTCCAGGCTGAAGACGCCGACGGCGGCGTTCGGCAGCTGCATGGAGAAGTTCGCGTGGATGCCCGAGCCGTCGACGGTGATCGCAGGCGGGTCGCTGAAGCCGTCCAGCGGGATGATGTTCCGCAGGGTCTGGACGAACGCCAGGTTCCCCACGAAGTCGATGCCGCCGAACTTCACCTCGACGTCGGGCTTCTGCCCGGCGCGCATGCCGAACCGGATCCGGTCGAACTTCAGGACGATCGCGTCGAAGCCGGGGACCATGCGCAACTGGAACTTGTCCAGCGTGCAGGACACGTCCGCGGCCTGGGGCACGTCCGGGCGCAGCGAGCCGCGCAGGTCGGCGACCAGCGTCAGCTTGCCGAACGGCCAGAACACGGCGTGCTCGGGGTCGGTGGGCGTCGACTTGTCCGGAGACCAGGGCTTGATGTCGGGCTGCCACTGCAGCCGGGAGTTGACGACGTCCGGCAACTTGGCGCCGAGGGCGGCGAGTTCGATCGCCTTCTTGAGGGCGAGCGCCTGGCCGACGGCGCTGTCCCAGGTGGCGGCCTGTTCGGCGATGCGAGTGAGCAGCTGCCGCACGCCGGTGTCCACGGCGGCGGGCAGGGCGACGCGCAGCGCGGTGAGCGCTTCGGAGAACGCGTTGAAGGCGTTCTCCACCTCGCTGATGGGGATCGGGTCGGGGTCCTGCTCCAGATGGCTGGTGATGAACTCGACGAGGGTCTCGGCGAACAGCGCCGCCGCGTCCGTCACCCGGATGACCTGGTCGGCGATCTCCGGGAACTGCTCCTCGACCGAGGCGAGCAGATCGCGCAGCCCGCGCAGGTCGTTGAGGAATCCCGTGACGGCGTTGACCGTCGCCGTGAAGAAGTTCGGCGCCTTGAGGTTGTCCAGGCCGATCTCGCTCATGATCTCGGTGAGCGGGAACATCCCGAACAGCTTCGCCCCGGACAGCTGCCCGAAGAAGTCCAGCGGATTGAACCGGCCCTGGGCGAGCTTGGCCCACTTGTCGATGCCGGGCCCGGCGCCCGGACGGGCGCCGAGGGCGGTGGTGGGGGTCGCGGCGACCGGGCCGGTGAGCCGGGAGAGCCCTGCCACGGGGAAGTTGGGCTGGGCGAGCGCCCCCGCCGTCTGCCCGCCGTTGCGGAACGTCAGGTCCACTGGCTCGGCCAGCTCGATGAACAGCTGCGCCTTGTTCGCCTCCGTGAAGGCGTTGGTCACGTAGGGCTCGGGATAGAACACCGACTGCGTCCGGTCGCCGCCGAAGCCGGTGGTGAACTGGCTCAGCGCGGGCACGACGGCCCGTGCCCAGCGCACCGTCGGCAGGAACCGGGGGTGTTCGGTGGCGTCAAGGGCGAGGATCGACGGTGTGGTCACGGCGCCCCAGACGAACTGGCCGGTGGGCAGCGTGGTGTCGTCGGGCTTCCGGCTCGGAGCGTACGCCACGGACTGGCCGCGTACGTCGGCGACGACCCGTCGCACGTCGGCGCTCGTGAGGTCCGGTGGCTCCGGCCGTCGCGCGTCGTCGATCAGCCCGTGGTAGTGCTGGATGATCTTCTCGACGTCGGCGGTGTTCTCGTGCACCCGTTTGCCCACGAACGCCATGGGCGTGGCGAACTCCAGGACGCGGCCGTCGACGTCGACCATGCTCACCTGGAACCGGAACGGGTCCTCTGCCAGGGTCACCGGGAAGAAGGCCAACTTGTCGTTGGGGTCGCCGCCGGTGGAGGACAGGCCCGGGATCGGCTTCGGAGGCAGCAGGTCCGGCGTGACCAGGGTGAGCAGCCGGACACTGCTGAAGGGGAAGAGCCTGCGCAGCCGCTTCTGGTCGTCGTTGTCCGCCCGCGAGCCGTACGCGCGCACCGGCTCGCGGACCATGATGAAGAACCGCTGGTTGAGGTAGGCCGCCTTGTCCGGGCGGTCGTGGTCGAACTTCCGCTCGGTGACCTTCACCAGGTCGGCGAGGTGACCGAAGGGGAAGAGCCGTCCCCGGTACATGACGCGCACGTAGTGGTCGCGGCCCATGGAGGTGCGGTGCCGCCACTGCGTGACGTCGAAGTTGGTGGGCGGCTGCTCCCACACGCCGAGCGAGTCGAGCCAGCCGCCGAGGGACGACAGGATGAGGTTGTCGACCTTCACGGGCGCGGGCGTGAAGCCGCCCGGCAGGTTGGTGTTGGAGCTCAGATGCACGACGGAGGAGCGGTCCCCGCTGGTCAGCGCCATCGTGAACTCGCTCGGGTCGTCCAGCGGGCGTGGGTCCGCGGGGTTGAAGCCGGTGTCGCGCGTCCACACCGCACGGGCGTCGCCCGCCGGCATCCGGGTGTGCCACAGCTCGATGCGGCCGTCGGGGTCGGGGAGTTCGGTGGTGTGTGTCCAGGTCGCCGTCTGGGGCGGGGACAGCAGGAGCCGGTAGGGGAGTTCGATGCCGGTACGGGGGTTGGCGGGGTCGGCCAGGGGGTTCTCGGGGCCGGGGCCGAGGGCTTCGGCTGCGGACTGCTCCGCCGGGGCGGGCGCGGAGCGCAGGCCCGCTGCGACGGGGCCGTGGGGGCCGTGCCGCGAGGAGAGTTCCGCCATGGTCCGGGCGAGGCGCAGCGCCTGGAAGACGTCGTCGGGCCGGCTGGTCATGGCCTGGCGCAGCCCCGCCGCGACGGCGGGCTCCCGGGCGGCGTCCACGACCCGCAGGGGGAGCGTCCGCATGGCGGTGAGCAGCCCGGATTCCGTGTACGGGATGACGTCCTGGGCGCCGACGGCGAAGACGAGGACGCTGCGGCCGCCGATGCGGGAGGCGACGGGCGGTGGCTTGTGCGGCTCGCTGCCGCCGGGGGCGGCCGGCGGCTCCGGTTCGGGGATGCCGGGGCTCACCTCGAAGAAGGCCTGTTCGGCGACGTGCTGGGGGCCGAACGTGACGACGAGGTAGGCCGGTTGGGCGGGGTCCTTGCGGAGCAGGCGGCGGGGTCCGACGAGAGGGCGGTCGAGGCGGAGCCCTTGGAAGAGGAAGTGAAGGTCGAGCAGGTCGCTGGCGCGCAGGAGTCGGTAGGGCTGGGGTGACGGTGGCACGGACATGCGATTCCCCCGTGGGACATTGGACGTGGGACGTCGGCCGGACCGGGGCCCACTTGAACCATGTGTCGGGCTGGAAACGTGCGACGGGCGTGGTCGGAGAGCTGCCTCAGGGCGACGGCGCAGGTGCCGACTGCCGTGCTCGGGGACGCGCTCGGTGAGATGCGAGGGCGCGGAGCCGCGTGGATCCGGAGCGGACACGTCGGCGCGCGGAGACGTGGATGACGTGAAGACGTGGCTGGGTGGGAGGCCGCCGGAGCGGATGTGCGGTGGGGCGAGTCCCGTGAGGGGGGACCGGTCCTGTGACGAGTGGTTCCCTTTTGTGCAACACGCTTTCTATCGCACGCGCGGGGCTATCGTCTCCGCCGGTTTCGGCCGACTCGCGCCGCTCGGAAGGCGTACGACCGGGGAGGTCAGACACCCGGCCACCCGCACCGGGGACCCGGGAACGCGGGCGTGCGGCAGTGCGTGTGTCTCACGGCCGCCCCGCGTCCCGCTGCGTTCGGCAACCGCTTGCCACATGCCTGCCCCCTCCCCGTGACTCCTCACTCCCAGGCTCCCTGACACCACGGGGCACATGTCTACAGGCGGCCACGCATGTCACCCCATTGGGTGAACTTGCGGATTGGCTTGGTTCCGACGGTGCGGGGCCGGATCACCGTCGGGCGCGCCCGAGTTCGGCCAGGCGGGTCAGGGCCGGCAGGGCCTCGGTGAGGGCCTGGCGCTGCTCCGGGGTGAGTTCGGCGATCAGGGGGGCCAGGTGGCGGGTCCGGTCCTCGTGGCGGGACCTGCCGATGCGGCGCCCGGCCTCGGTGATGTGGACGAGCACGGCCCTCCCGTCGCTCGGGTCGGGGTGGCGTTCCACCAGGCCGTCCCGTTCGAGGCGGGTGACGAGCTGCGTGATGCCGGGCTGGCTGACCTGCTCGGTGCGGGCCAGGTCGCTCAGGCGCAGCGGGCCGCCCCCGAAGGCGAGGGTGTCCAGGACCGACAGCGTGGTGAAGGACAGCTTCTCCAGGACCGGCAGGCGGATGTAGAAGCGGTTGAAGTTCTCCACCGCGGCGGCGAAGGCCTCCACGTCCAGACCGCCGTCGGCGCCGTCTCCCGCACTGTTCTTCATGGTGTCGTCCACTCCAAAAATATATCGCGTACTTAATTAAGTTGCTTATGATGTTCTCGTCGGCGCCGCGCGACCTCGACAGACCTTCGCACGACGGGCGCCGCACGCCTCGTAGACGCAAGAAAGGGACAGCCCCATGACTGTGCGCATAGGCATCAACGGCTTCGGCCGGATCGGCCGCAATGTCTTCCGGGCGGCGGCCGTGCGCGGAGCGGACCTGGAGATCGTCGCCCTGAACGACCTCGGTGACGTGGCCACCATGGCCCATCTGCTCGCGTACGACTCCGTTCTCGGCCGCTACCCCGGCGAGGTCACCGCCGAGCCCACGGGCATCCGCGTCGGCGACGCGACGGTGCGGGTCCTGGCCGAACGCGACCCCGCCGACCTGCCCTGGGGGAAGCTGGGCGTGGACGTGGTCATCGAGTCCACCGGCGTGTTCACCGCGGCCGCGAAGGCGCGGGCGCACGTCGACGGTGGCGCGAAGAAGGTCATCATCGCCGCCCCGGCCGACGGCGAGGACGCCACGATCGTGCTCGGCGTGAACGAGGACACGTACGACCCCGAGCGCCACACCGTCATCTCGAACGCCTCCTGCACCACCAACTGCCTTGCCCTGCTGGCCAAGGTGCTGCACGACGCCGTCGGCGTCGAATCCGGAATGATGACCACCGTCCACGCCTACACCCAGGACCAGAACCTCCAGGACGCCCCGCACAAGGACCCGCGCCGGGCCCGGGCCGCGGCCCTCAACATCGTCCCCACCTCCAGCGGTGCCGCCAAGGCCATCGGTCTGGTGCTGCCGGAACTCCAGGGCCGCCTCGACGCGTTCTCGCTGCGGGTGCCCGTTCCCACCGGCTCGGTCACCGACCTGACCGTCACGACCACGCGCGCCACCACCGTCGAGGAGGTCAACGCCGCGTACGCGGAGGCCGCAGCGGGCCCGCTCAAGGGGCTGCTCGCCGCCACCGAGGCCCCGCTCGTCAGCACCGACATCGCGGGCGACCCGGCCTCCTGCGTCTTCGACGCCGGGCTCACACGCGTCCTGGGCCCGCAGGTGAAGGTGGTCGGCTGGTACGACAACGAGTGGGGGTACGCGAACCGGCTCGTGGACCTGGCGCTCCTCGTGGGCAACGGGCTCTGACCGCACCGGAGCCGGTCCCCCGCGGTCGCGCGGCCCGCGCCCTGGGGCGGAGCTCCGGCCCGCCGCTGGGGGCAGCGGACCGGAGCGGCTTCGCGCGGGCGGATCAGTTCCAGGGGTTGGCGGGCTGGTCGTTGATCGCCGTCCAGAAGCGGGTGCCCGCGGGCACCTCGCCCTTGGCCCAGTAGCTCCAGCCGCCGGAGCTCTCCAGGTTCGGCCCGTACCGGCCGTCGTGGAACTCGGCCATCCGCCAGCCCGCGCCGAAGGTGTTCGCGCAGACGTTGTCGGCGACGGTGCGGCTGGTTAGACGGGTGCCGCGGATCGGGTTGCTCGCGGCGACGGTGCCGCGGGCCCAACCGGCGTAGAAATTGGGGGTGATGCCCGTGGGCGCGGCACTGTTGTCGATCTTCAGACACAGTACCGGGAGAGCCGTGGTGATGTCCGTGTCACCGGTGTACGCGTTGCTGAGCGGGCCGCCGCCCACCTGAACCGTGCCGCTGGGACCGTCGGACAGGAGCGTCCAGGTCATCGCCTTTCCGTTGTTGTCCGGCGCGGCCGCGGCGGGGCTCGCCGCTCCGGCGGCCACCATCAGGGCGGCGGCGCCGAGGGACAGAGCCAACTTGATCGGGCGCAAGGTTTCTCCTCACGGGTGTCACGCGAGTTACGTGCCAGGACGGTCACGGATTCTTCACGTTCTTCAGATTTTCTCCAAGGGTGAGAATGCGACATCCCTGATGTCCGGAACCGGGGCACAATGGGCTGGCGGCACGGCGCCCGCACGTCGGGGAGCGGGCTCCGTCAGGTGCGGCTGGGGGGCGTCCATGGCCAAGGGCGGGGTCGGGCCAAGAGCGTGTCAGGGCAACGGAGTCGGGCTCGGCGCGGCCGGGTGCCGTCCGGCGGGACCGTGGGCAGGACATGGCCGGGTCCGGTGACGCCCGCCGCCGCAACGGCCGCCTCGCGATGTCGGCCGTGGTGGGCGCCCAGGTCCTCGCGGGCGCGGCGGTCAACCTCCTCACCAGCTCGTGGAACTGGCTGGTGCTGTGCTTCCTCGTCGCCACCGTCGTGTGCTGGACCGTCCTGGAGGCCCGGCGCGCCGACCCCGCCCCACCACCCCCTGCGCCCGGCCCCGAGACGGGTTCCCTGGTGCCGCCCTGGGGCCTGCGGCCGCGCCACATCCGCGGCCGGGACGCCACCGTGCGGCGGCTCACCCGGCTCACCACCGCGCCCGACGGCTGCTTCCACGTGCTGTACGGCCTCGGTGGCTGCGGCAAGACCGCCATCGCCCTGGAGACCTGTGCCCGGGCCCGCGCCCGCGGCCTGCCGACCTGGTGGCTGCGGGTCCCCGACGGCGCCGCGCTCGACACCGCGCTGATCGCCCTGGCCCGGGGCCTCGGAGCGGACGAAGCCCCCATCGACCAGGCGCGGATGAGCACACGACGGCTGCTCGACCTGGTCTGGGCACTCCTGGACGGCGCGTCCGGCTGGGTGCTCGTCTTCGACAACGTCGACGCCCCCGAGGCGCTCACCGCGACCGACGCGCCGGTCCGGGACGGCAACGGCGTCATCCGCGGCTCGCTCAGCGGCCTCGTCCTGGTGACCAGCCGTCAGGCCGACCCCCTCGTCTGGGGCGACGGCGCGGTCCTGCACGCCGTCGAGCCGCTCACCGACGCCGACGGCGCGCGAGTGCTCCTCGACGACGCGGGCGCGGAGGCCGGGGACGCGGCAGCGGCGGCGGTGCTCTCCCGGCGCCTCGGCGGACTGCCGCTCGGCCTGCGCGCCGCCGGACGCTACCTGGCCTCCACCCGGGCCGCGCTCGACGGCGTCTCCTCCTTCGCCGCCTACGCCGACGCCCTGGAGACCCGCTTCGGCCAGCTCTTCCCCGACGACGTCGCCGGTGCCCGACCCCAGGAAGTCGTCACCGCGACCTGGGAGTTGTCCCTGGACCTCCTCGCCGCGCGCGGACTGCACGCCGCCCGGCCCCTGCTGCGCCTCATCACCGCGTTCGCCGCCGCGCCGGTCCCCGTGGCGCTGCTCGAACCGTCCGTCCTGCGCCGTCGGCGGGTGCTCGGCCGCGGCCGCCCCGGGACGCTCCACCGGCTGGTGCCGACGGGCCCGGCGCGGGGGCGGGCCACGGTCACCGCGGCGGACGAGACACAGGACGTCCTGGCGGGCCTTGCCGCCCTCGGCCTGGTCTCCCTCACCGTCTACCGCGCCTCCCAGCCGGGCACGGCGCCCGTACCGTGCCTGTTCGTGCACCCCTTGCTGGTCGACGTCAACCGGCACCGGATGCGCACCGACGACGCCCACCGTGACGCCTCGGTGCTGGTGGCCCACCTCCTCGCCGAGGTCTGCCGCGGCCACGCCGGGGACGATCCCGCCGAAGCGCCCTGGTGGGTCCTGGTGGCACCGCACTGCGCGGCGGCCCTGGCGAGCCGGGCCCTGCCGCGCCCCGCCTCGACGGAGCTGCTCCCCGAGGCCATGAAGGCCGTGGAAGGGCTGCGGACCGCCGGGAGTTACGCGGCCGCCCACGACCTGGCCCGCGTGGTGCTCGCCGTCAGCGCGGACGTGCTCGGCGAGCGGCACGCGGACACCCTGCGCAGCCGCAACAACCTCGCCGAGGTCCTCCACGCCCAGGGCAAGTGGCACGAGGCGGAAGCCGAACACCGCACCACCCTGCGCATCAGGCAGGAAGTCCTGGGCCCGCTGGACCCCGACACGCTGCGCAGCCGCAACAACCTCGCCGAGGTCCTGTACGCGCAGGGAAAGTGGCAGGAGTCCGAGGTCGAGCACCGCAACACCCTGCTCGCCCGGCGCGAGGTCCTTGGCGCCGACGCCCCGGACACCCTGCGCAGCCGGGCCAACTTCGCCTGGGTCCTGAAGGACCTGAGACGCTTCGACGAGGCCGAGGCCGAATGCCGTGAGGTGCTGCGGGCCAGCCGCCGGGTCTGCGGCACCGACCACCCCGACACCCTCACCATCCACAGCGACCTGGCCTGGATCCTGCGGGAGCAGGGCCGGGCCGCGGAGGCCGAGGCCGAGATCCGCGCGGTCCTCGCCGACCGCACGCGGCTGCTCGGCGCGGACCACCCGGACACCCTCGGCTCCCGCAGCAACCTCGCCGTGGCACTGCGGGACCTCGGCCGACTCGCCGAGGCCGAGCACGAGAGCCGCGCGACGCTCGAAGCCCGCGCCCGGGTGCTCGGCGCCGACCACCCCGACACGCTGACCAGCCGCAGCAACCACGCCGCGATCCTCCTGGACCAGGGCCGGGCGGACGAGGCCAGGGCCGAGAACGAGGCGGTGCTGAGCGCACGCTGCCGCACCCTCGGCCCCGATCACCCGCGGGTGGCCACGAGCCGCAGGAACCTCGCCCTCGCCCGGCGGCGCTGCGCGGGCGGCCAGGACCCGGAGTCTGCCGACGTCACCGGCTACTGAGGGCGCACCGGCTCCCGCCGGGGCCCGGAAGCCGTCGCCCCCGAGCCCCGCGCGTCCCCGCCGCTCAGGTCACCCGCTCACCGCGCGCCGAAGTTCTGCGTCCACCACGGTCCGCCGGAGCCCTTCACGATGCCCACCCCCAGCTCCTTGAACGAGCAGTTGAGGATGTTGGCGCGGTGGCCCGAACTGTTCATCCAGGAGGTCATGACGGACTTGGCGGTCTGCTGGCCGCGGGCGATGTTCTCGCCGTAGGTGCTCCACCGGTAGCCCGCCGCGGTGATGCGCTTGCCCGGGTCGGTGCCGTCGGGGGAGGTGTGCGAGAAGTAGTTGCGTGCCTTCATGTCGGCGGAGTGCCGCTGCGCGGCGGTGGCGAGCTTGCTGTTGGTGGTGAGCGGGCGGCAACCGGCCTTCTGGCGCTCGGCGTTGACCAGGTTGAGAACCTGCTGCGCGGTCGATCCCGAGCCCGCGGCCGAGGGGGCCTTGGGCGCCTCCGGTGTCGGGGTCGGGCGGCTCGTCCTCGGGGACGCCGGGGGCTTCGGCTTCCCGGGGTTCGCGGGCTTGGCCCTCCTCGGCTCCGCGGGCTTCTTCGAGGGCTTGGCCGACTTGGACTTCTTCGGCTCGGCGGACTTCGACGGGGACGCGGACTTGGACTTCTTCGCCTTCGGTGTGGGGGACGGCGCCTCGCTGGACGGCGTGGGCCCGTCCGTGTCCGTGTCCATGGCAGCCGCGGCCGCGGTCTTCTCGGGGGTGTCGGAGCCGTCCGAGCCCCACTGCATGACGGCGGTCAGCGTCGCGATCGCCGCGATGCCCGCGCCCGCCGCGATGGCCTGACGGCGGCGCCGCGTGGTGCGCCGCTGCCGCAGCTCGGCCCGGGAACCCGTGGCGCCGGACGCGGCCGGGGATATGGAGGTGACGCCGTCGTACGCGTACGGGTCGGGGTGGCTTGGGTAGGGGCCGCCGGGCGCCGTGGGGTCGGCGGGGTGCGGGTGGGACAGCGGGTCTGACGGATCTTGTGGATTCATGGTGTGGGGGAACGCCTCGGTGTGGTCGGAAGGGGACTGGCAGGGGAAACGAGCGGGTCGGCGTGGCCCGGGGACGGGACGCCGGTGTGCGTGCGCTCGAGGAGATCGGTCGGGGCGGTCAGGTGGATGGTGCCCGCCGTCGGCGGCGGTACGAGTGCGGGGCCGGTCGGGACCCGCTCCGTGGGAGCGAGGGGCGCGCCGTGCCGCGTGTACGCGGCGCACGCGCGGGTGGGGCGCGCGAGGCGCCCCGCCGCAGCGCAGAAAGCCTGCTCGGGCCTCAGTCGGTCGTTCCGCACAACGCTCCCCTCTCCGTGGTTCCTCTGTGGCCGCTGGTTCCTGTGTGGCCGCGCTGATGGGGAGATCCTGCGGGCTGGGGCGGGATAACAGAAAGCGAAGAGATTGCTTTGAGAGCCGGGTCACGTTTCTCGGCTGTGAAGGCCGGGACATGCTCTCGAATGAGGCGAAACGCCGAAACGGGAGGAATGCATATGCGAAGGGTGACGACGGCTGCGATGGCGGCCCTGACTCTCACCGTGGGGTCGGGCTTCACCGCGGGGGCGGCGACAGCGGTCACACCAGCGAAGACCGCACCGCAACCGGCCGGGGCGGATTCGCCCACATCCGGATGGTGGCGTGTGGACGGATATGGGGCGGTGTGGTCGATTCGTGATGGCGTGCTCCAGGAGTACGAGACCACGTCCGTGAGCTGTCTCAAGGGCGACGTCGCGAAACGGACGGGCCCCGGGCGCTACACCGACGAGAACGGCGTCGGCCTGACCCTGCGCTCGGCGCCCGGCCGGGACCGGGCGACCCTGCACATGGACGGCACCACCGGCCTCCAGGAGCTGCGGCGCGTCGGCAAGCCCCCCGCCGCCTGCACGCGACCGGCGCCGCAGGGCCCCGTGGCGACCTTCGACGTCTTCTGGCAGTCGTACGAGGAGAACTACCCGTTCTTCGCCACCAAGGGCATCGACTGGCACGCCATGCGCGACCGGTACCGCCCCAAGGTGCACGCCGACACCACCCCGGACGAGCTGTTCGCGATCTTCTCCGAGATGCTCGACCCGCTCGAGGACATGCACTCCGGAGTGGGGTACGGCGACCGGTACTTCAACCGTGGCCGGTCCGGAACGGTGCCACCCAGCGAGGAACTGGACACCCGGGTCAAGAAGTTCGTGCTCGCGCGCGACCTGAAGGGAGCCGAGCACGTCCAGGACTTCGCCAAGGGCCGCATCACCTACGCCGACCTGCCGGGCGGCCAGGGCTATCTGCGGATCTCCGGCTTCAGCGGGTACGCGGGCGACGGCGCCCCGTATGCCGAGCAGCTCGCCGAGCTCGACCGTGCGCTGGACGCCGTCTTCACCGAGGACCGCACACGGAAGCTGCGCGGCCTGATCATCGACCTGCGGATCAACGGCGGCGGCTCGGACGCGCTGGGCGTACATCTCGCCGGGCGCCTCACCGACACCGGCTACGTCGCGTACTCCAAGCGCGCCCGCAACGACCCCGCCGACCCCACGCGCCACACCCGCCCCCAGCCCGTGCGCGTCACACCCGCCGCCGCGCCCCGCTACACCGGCCCCGTCGCCGTCCTCACCGGCGGGTCGACGGTGAGCGCGGGCGAGACCTTCGCGCAGGCCCTGATCGACAGGCCCGGCAAGGCCGTGCGGATCGGGCAGCCCACGCAGGGCGTGTTCTCGGACGTCCTGCCGCGCAGGCTGCCCATCGCGGGGATGGGGACGTGGCTGCCGAACGAGGAGTTCCTGACCAGGTCGGGAACCACCTTCGACGGCCCCGGCATCCCCCCGCACCTGACCGAACCGGTCTTCACGGAGGAGGAGTTCGAGAAGAACAGGGACTCCGCCTTCGACAAGGCCCTGAAGATCCTGCGGAGTTAGTCTGAGGAGATGTCGTGCAGGGGTGAGTCGCAGGGGGACGCGTCGGCCGGGGGAGAGCCGGTCCGGGGCGAGCCTGCCGGGGACGAGGCGCGGCTCCTCGCCCTGGAGGTCGACGCGAACCACGGGCTCGTACCGGAGTCGGGGGAACCGCCCGCCGTGCGGGACGCGACCGTCCTTGCCGTCTGGGCCTGGTCGCCGCGGGGCCGGCTGCTGGCGATCGGCCCCGGCGTCGCGCGCCCGGTCCGCGCGGAGAGCACGCCCGGCGCCGGCGCGGACGACGAGCCGTACACCCCGGACCGGCCGCCCCGCACCCTGGAGCGCCTGGCCGCCGACCTCGGCGGCCGGGCGGCGTCCGTCGAGGGCGGCCCCTCCTGGCTCTTCCCCGCGCGACTCGCCGCCCCCGCGCCCGGCCCGCTGCCCGTCCTGGTCTCCACCACCGAGGGCCGGGCGGCCGCCCGGGGCCTGATCCGCCCCGACAACTGGCGGCCCGGCGAGTGGACCGAGCTGATCGGCGGTGACCTGGGGGAGTGGGCCATGGCCGTACGCGACGGGGAACCCGTGTCGATCTGCCACACCCCCGCGGCCAACGACGCCGCCGCCGAAGCCGGCATCTGGACCCGCCCGGACCACCGGGGCCGGGGCCTCGCCCGCGTCTGCGTCGCCGCCTGGTCGGAGCGCGTACGCCCCACAAAGGACGCCCTCTTCTACAGCACGACCAGCACGAACCACGCCTCCCAGGCGGTCGCCCGAGGCCTGGGCCTCACGCCCCTCGGCTCGATCTGGACCGTGCGCCCCGGAGTCACCCGCCCGGCCCCGTAATTCCGTTGAGCCCCGGGCTCACGGCGCCGTACGTTCGGCAGCGTGACGAAATCCGCGACTCCCCGCGGCAGGGCCCCCGACCTCCCCACGGACCTGCCGAACCTGGTGCTCCGGGAACTGACCGCCGAGGACGCCGACGCCTACTACGCGCTCCTGGACCGCAACCGTCAGCACCTGAGCCGCCTCGGCGACTACCAGGAGGAGAGCCGCGCCACCCCGGCCTGGGTCCGCGCGCACCTGTCCGACGACCCCGCCCCCGATCTGCGCTACGGAATCCGCCTCGGCGGCGAACTGATCGGCCGCGTCGACCTCATCGCCGTGGACCCGCCGAACTACGGCACCGGCTACTGGATCGACGAGACCCACCAGGGCGCGGGCCGCGCCACGGCGGCGTGCGCGGCGCTGTACGCACACGCGGCGCGCGAGCTCGGGGCGACGGACATCTACGCCGGGGTGACGCACGGGAACGACCGGAGCGTGGCGCTGCTCGGGCGCCTCGGCTTCGAGCGGGCCGTGGAGTTCGCGGACTACACGCGATTCCATCTCGCGCTCCAGCGTTGAGGCGGTAGGCGGTAGGCGGTAGGCGGTCATGCGGCAACAGATGGCATAGAAGGGGGCGGTGTGGTGGACGACGCCTGCTCCGCCGTCCACCACGCCGCCCCCCTGCCGGGCCGTCGTCAGCGGCCCTCGCCCATGGCGACCTTCGCCTCCGGGACGGCCTCTTCTTCGGGCTCCTCCTCGAAGCCCGTCCGCACCTGCCGCAGCAGCACCATCGCCGCCACCGCGAGCACCGCGACGATGGCGCCCGCGACGCCTGCGGCGACGTTCAGGCCGCCGGTGAAGGCCTCCCGCGCGGGTTCGAGGAGCTCTTCGCCCAGCGGGCCGGGGAGTTCACTGGCCGCGGCGTCCGCGTTGGCGAGTGTGTCGCGGGCCGCCTGCGCGGCGTCCTCCGGGAGTTCGCGGGGAAGTGTGCCGGTGGTCTCGTCGCGGTAGACGGCCGTGACCATACTGCCGAGACCAGCGATGCCGAGGGCGATGCCGAACTCCATGCCCGTCTCGGACATCGCCGCGGCCGAACCCGCCTTCTCCGGCGGGGCCGAGCCGACCACCAGGTCCGTGCCGAGGACCATCATGGGGCTGATGCCGGTGTAGACGAGGACGAAGCCGGTCACCAGGAGGGGCAGTCCGCCGCCGCTGTCCACCTGGGTGATCAGGGCGTAGCCGACCACCGAGACGAGCAGGGCGCCGCCGACGACGTACCCGGGGCGGATCCGCCGGGCCAGCGCCGGAGTCAGCGACGAGGCGACGATCAGCGCGAGAGCCGCGGGCAGCAGCCACAGACCGGCCTCCAGCGGTGAGAGACCCTCGACCAGCTGCAGATACTGCGTGATGAAGAGGTAGAGCCCGCCCATCACGCCGAGGCCGAGGAGCAGTACGAGCAACGCGGCGCTGAACGCCCGGTTCTGGAACAGCCCCAGGTCGAGCAGCGGGTCGGCCAGACGGCGCTGACGGAGCACGAAGAGCACGCCGAAGACGGCGCCGGTCAGCAGCGCCGCGACCGCGAAGGCGTCGACGCCGTGCTCGGCGAGCCGCTTGATGCCGTAGATGCCGGGACCCACCGTCACCAGGGACAGCACCACGCTGGCCGCGTCGATGCGCCCCGCCGCCGGATCCCGGTACTCCGGGAGCAGCAGCGGCGCGGCCACCAGCAGCACGACCATGACGGGGACGCCGAGCAGGAACACCGAACCCCACCAGAACCACTCCAGGAGCATGCCCCCGAGGACCGGGCCGACCGCGATGCCCACGGAGAAGCAGGTCACCCACACGCTGATGGCCACCCCGCGCTGCCGCGGGTCCTTGAACATGTTGCTGATCAGCGCCAGCGTGGACGGCATCAGGGTGGCGCCCGTGATGCCGAGCAGCGCACGGGCGGCGATCAGCATCTCCGGGCTCGTCGACTCGGCCGCCAGGACCGAGGCGAGGCCGAATCCCAGGGCCCCGAACATCAGGAGTCTGCGGCGGCCGATCCGGTCGCCCAGCGTGCCCATCGTCACCAGAAAACCGGCGATCATGAAGCCGTAGATGTCGACCGTCCACAGCAACTGGGCGCTGCTCGGCCCCAGATCGGCGCTGATGTCCGGCACGGCCAGGTTCAGCACGGTCGCGTCGAGCGCCAGCAGGATCGTGGGCAGGGTGAGCACGAAGAGGCCGAGCCACTCCCTGGGCCCCGCTCTGCGCTCCGCCTCTGGCGGGGCATCGGAGGACGTATGTGGCGTGGGTGGCGTGGGCGTCGCGGTGCTCGTGGACGCTGTTACGGCCGCAAGGGCGGACTCCGTTGTGTTCGCCGTGTTCGCCGTGTTCGTCGGCTTCGCCGTGTTCGCCGTGTTCGACGCGGTCATGGTGCGCCTTTCGCAGGGGGTGGAAGGAACTCGCTCCCGGGCTTGATCGCCGGAGCGGATGCCAGCCTGCGGCAGGGCACTCACGAACCGCTCTCCGTCCGCTCACGGCACCCTCACGCCCGCCATCCCGCTGGTCACGGCGCTGAGTTACGGTGACGCCATGCGATTCGGGGTGCTCGGGCCACTGGCCGTGTGGACGGCGGACGGCGACCCGGTCACCGTGCCGGGACCCAAGACCCGCGCCCTGCTGGCCGCGCTGCTGGCGCACGACGGGCGGCCCGTGTCCGCGGACCGGCTGATCGACGACCTGTGGGGCGAGGAGGAACTGCCCGGCAAGCCCGCGGCGGCGCTCCAGACCAAGGTGTGGCAGGTGCGGCGCGCCTTCGAGGACGCCGAGCCCGGCGGCCGTGGCCTCCTGACGCTCCAGGAGAGCGGCTATGCGCTGCGCACGGACCGGGACAGCGTCGACGCGGTCAGGTTCGGTGCGCTGACGGCCCGCGCGCGGGCCGCCGACGACCCGAGCGTCCGCGCGGGGCTCCTGTCGGACGCCCTCGGGCTCTGGCGCGGTACGGCGTACGCGGGCTTCGCGGACACGCCGTTCGCGCGGCCGGTCGTGGCCCGCCTTGAGGAGGCCCGGCTCGCCGCCGTCGAGGAGTACGCGCAGGCGCGCGTCGAACTCGGCGCGTACGCCGACGTGGCCGGTGAACTGGGCGCGCTCGTCGCGGAGCACCCGCTGCGGGAGCGGCTGCGCGCGGTGCAGATGCGCGCGCTCTACGGCGCGGGCAGGGCGGGCGACGCGCTGGCCTCGTACCGGGAACTGAGGGTCCGGCTCGCGGACGAGCTGGGGCTCGACCCGGGCCCCGAGCTGGTCGGCCTGCACCAGGCGATCCTGGAGCAGGATCCGGCGCTCGGCGCGGCGGTGGTGACGCCTCGGGGGCGCGCGGTGGCGGGGGACGACCCTCAGGCCGTACGCGCCGACGGGGACCGCGCCGTACGACGTGACGACGGTCGTTCTGCGCAAGGCGGTGACGGCCGTTCCGCACGAGGCGACGACGACCGCTCTGCACCACCTCTCGCTCCGCGTCCGCACCCGCGCCCCCGCCCCGACCTGCCCGTGCCCCTCACCGAACTCATCGGCCGCCAGGACGCGTTGGCGGAGGTGACGGCCCTGCTCGGCTCGGTGCGGCAGCTGACGCTGACCGGGGCCGGCGGGGTGGGCAAGACCCGGCTCGCGCTCGCCGTGGCGGCGCGGGCGGCGGGGGACTTCCCCGACGGGGTCCGGCTGGTCGAGCTCGCGTCCCGGGGGCGCACCGAACCGGCGGACGCCCCGCACGCCGTCGCGGAGGCGGTCATGGCCGCGCTCGGCATCCGCGAGGAGACCGCCTCCGAAGCCGCCGCCCCGGGCAGCCCCGCCGCACCGGCCGACCGGCTCGCCGAAGCGCTCGGCGACCAGCGGCTGCTGCTGGTCCTCGACAACTGCGAGCACGTGATCGACGCCGTCGCCGACCTGGCATCCGCGCTGCTGCGCCGCGCCGCCGGCCTGCGCATCCTCGCCACCAGCCAGGAACCCCTCGGCATCCCCGGCGAGGCGGTCTGGGCCGTACCGCCGCTCGACGTGCCCGACCCCGCGCGGGACGCGGACGTCGCGGACGTGGCACGTACCGGTGCCGTGCGGCTCTTCGTCGCGCGGGCCACCGCCGCGGCCCCCGGCTTCCGCCTCGACGCGGACAACGCCCACGACGTCGCGACGGTCTGCCGTCGGCTCGACGGCATCCCGCTGGCCCTCGAACTGGCCGCCACGCGCGTACGGGCCCTCGGCGTGCGGGAGCTTGTGGCCCGGCTCGACGACCGGTTCCGGCTGCTCCGCACCGGGCACCGGGGCACCCCGCCCAGACAGCAGACCCTGCGCGCGATGATCGACTGGAGCTGGGAGCTCCTGACCGCGCCCGAGCAGACCGTGCTCCGCAGGCTCGCCGCGCACACCGACGGCTGCACGCTGGCGGCGGCCGAGGAGGTGTGCGCGGGCGAAGGCCTGCTCGCCGAGGACGTGTTGGACCTGCTCGCACGCCTCGTGGACCGCTCACTGGTCGCCGCGGTCGACACCGGCGACGGGCCGCGCTACCGGCTCCTGGAATCCGTCGCGCACTACGGCGCGGCCCGCCTGGAGGAGGCGGGCGAGGCCGGACGCGTACGCCGTCGCCACCGCGACCACTACCTCGCGCTCGCCGAAAGCGCCGCACCCCACCTGCGCGGCCACGACCAGCGGCACCAACTGCGGCTCCTCGACGCGGAAGCCGCCAACCTCCGCCGCGCCCTCGACGAGGCCGTGCGCGACGGCGCCGCACAGCAAGCGCTGCGTCTGGTGAACGCGCTCGCCTGGTACTGGTTCCTGAGGGGGCGCCTCAGGGAGGCCGTCAGATCCCTGGAGGCCGCGCTGGAGACGGCACGGCGGCACGCGGGACCCGCCGCGACCCCGGAGTCCGTCGTCTCCGCCCGGGCCCAGGCACGGGCCTGGCAGGCCGGGTTCGCGGTGCTCGTCGGGGACGGCTCCGACCGCGCGGAGTGGAACTGGGGCGCCGTCGAACTCTCCAAGGACATCACGGACCGGCGCGAGGGCGCCCGCGCCCAGTGGTTCCTCGGCTTCGCCCTGTTCGGCGTGGGCGACCAGGCCGCCAGCGAGGAACTGATCCGCCTCGCCCTCGACGGATTCCGCGCCCTCGACGACCAGTGGGGCCTCGCGGCGGCCCTGTGCGTCCGCGCCAACCAGGCCCATGTACGCGGCGACCTCGGCACCCTCGAACGCGCCGGGCGGCAGAGCGCGGCCCTCTTCGCCGAACTCGGCGACAACTGGGGGCAGTTGCTGACCGTCGAACCTCTCGCCGGACTCGCCCAGATGACCGGCGACTACCCGCGGGCCGCCCGCCTGCACGAAGAGGGGCTGCGCATCGCCGAGGACCTCGGCCTGTGGCCGGAGGCCGCCGACCAGCTCTGCGGCCTCGGCAGCACCGCCACCCTCACCGGGGACCACGACGCGGCGCGCGCCTTTCACGAACGGGCCATGCGCATCGCCGCCGAGCACAGCTTCACGCCGGGCGTCATCCGCGCCGAGACCGGCCTCGCCCTCGGCGCCCGCCGCGCGGGCCGCCTCGACGCCGCCGAGACCCAGCTGCGCCAAGTCCTCCGGTGGCAGACCCGCATGGCCTTCGAACCGGGCATCGCACTCGTCCTCGCCGAACTCGGCTTCGTCGCCGAACAGCGCGGCGACGCGGCGGCGTCCCTGCGCCTCCACCTGGAAGGATGGACCGCGGCCCGCAACACCGGCGACGCACGCGCCCTGGCCTTCGCCCTGGAAGGCCTGGCCGGAGCTCACGCCGCCGACGGCCGCCCGGTGTGCGCCGCCGTCCTCCTCGGCGCGGCCCACACGGCGCGGCAATCGGTCGGCATGCCCCTGCCGCCCGCCGAACGCGGTGACGTCGACCGGATCAATGCGGTGGTACGTGAGCGCCTCGACGAGGAGGCGTACGGGGCGGCGCACCGACGCGGGGCCGCCATGACGCCCGAGGAGGCGGTGGCCGCTTGCCGGTTGGAGGCGCGGGCTGTGGCTTGATGGGGGGTGTTCGCGGAGGGTTCTCTGCTGCCGAGCCTGCCGAGCCTGGTGGACGGCGGACGTGAGCCTGGGCCATGTCACCCAAGGGGACGAATGGGCACCACATGCGGGTGACGTTGGCTTCCGCTCCGGTGACAGCGCCGCGGGACCCGTCGATGCTCACGGCATGCGCATCGAATACAGGCGTCCGCGCCGTACGACCTTCCACCGGGTGGCCCGCCTCGCAGCCGTGACCGCGATGCTCGCCTGGCCCACCGTCGCCTTCGCGGCCCCCGGCGACATGCGGTCCGCGGCGGAGAACTGCGTCGTCAACGGCCAGCCCCAACCCGGCCCGGAGATCTACGGAACGAGCGGCGACGACGACATTCGGTGCGACCGCCTGGTCTCCGGGGACGTCATCTTCGGTCACCTGGGCAACGACACGATCCGGGTCACGTTCAACCACGCCGGCGTCATCAACGGCGGCAACGGGGACGACACCATCAGGCTGGAGGAGGAGAGCATCGGCCTGATCCAGGCCGGCGGCGGCAACGACGACGTCATCGTCTCCGTCAACGGTGAGATCGACGGTGCCAAGGGGAGGATCCACGGCAACCAGGGAGACGACGAGATCCAGGTCCTGCTGAACGAGGGTGAGGTCGACGGCGGCGTGGACCACGACATCTGCCGCGTCAACGAGGGCATCGTCCTCAACTGCGAGGCGTAGCGGCCCCATTCGGCGACCGCACGGCCACCTGTGTCGAGCTCCTCGAAGAGGCCTGTGAAGCGGACATCGAGGGGAAAGCGGACCGCCCCGGCGCGCAGCCGGGGCGGTCCGTTCGCTTGCGGTGGGCCACCCCGTCCCCGAGGCGGCCCACCCGCCCCTCACACCTTCGCCTCCACCTCCGCACCGCGCGCCGCAGCCGTAGGCCAACTGATCCGCGCCGCGAACACCGACACCAGCGACGCCGAGACCGCCACCGCCGCCATGCCCCAGACCAGGCTCGTGCCGTGGGCGAGGAAGCCGATGAGCGGCGGTCCCGCGAGCAGGCCCGTCGTGCCCATCGCGGCTACAAGCGCCAGTGCCTCCGAGCCCTGCCGCGCCGCCGCCACGTACACGCACGGCGTGACCGCCGCGATGCCGAGGCCCATGCAGGCGAAGCCGATCAGGGCCGGTACGACACCGCCGGCGAGGAGGGCGAACGCGAGGCCCGCGGCGGCGAGGAGGCTGCCCACCCGCACGACGAGGCCGTCGCCGAACCGGGTGCGCCAGCCGTCGGCGAAGAGCCGGGCGAGCACCATCATGACGGAGACCACGGCGATGCCGAGCGGCGCGAGGCGCGCCGACGCGTCGGCGACCTCCTTCATGTACAGCGCCGACCAGTCGTTCATGGCGCCCTCCGCCACGGTGCCGCACACCATGGCGCCGCCCATCCACAGGGTCACGCGGGAGGGCAGGCTCCAGCCGCGCCGGGCCTTCTTCCGCGCCCCGTCGGCGGGCTCGTCGACGTCCTGCTCGGCGGCCGCCCCGGCGGGCTTCTCGTCGGGAAGCAGCGCCGGTTGGGCGGACAGCGTCAGCAGCAGCACCAGCACGGTGGCGACGCCGAAGTGCAGCGCCACCGACGAGCTCAGCGCGCTCATGCCGGAGGCGAGGAGCGCGGCCCCCAGCGAACCGGCGCTGAACGTCGCGTGCAGCTGCGACATCGCCGTCCGCTCGTGCCGGGCCTCCAGCGCGGCGCCCTGCGCGTTCATGGCGACGTTCAGACATCCGACCCCCACGCCGTCGGCGCACATGACGACGAGGGCGACCGGGTAGTTCGGCGCGGCGGCGAGGGCGAGCAGGAGCACGCCGAGGAACAGGGCCGACACCAGCGCGAGGCGCCGCGAGCCCCAGCGCCGGGTGAGCGCGGCGACCAGCGGGAAGGACGCCGCCGCGCCCACACCGCAGGCCATCAGGAGCAGCCCGAGCTCGGCCTCGGACAGGTCGAGCCGGGACTTGAGCGCGGGCAGCCTGGCCGCCCACGTGGCGTACTGGAAGCCCAGGACGCAGAACAGCGCCGCGATGGCCAGTTGTGCGCGCCGGAACTCATCGCGAACGAGCGATCTTTGCATGAGCGTCTTCAGCCTCTTCGTCCTTCCGGCACGGCCGCGGACATGTAGACCGCGTCCGTGCCGTAGCTGCCCGGGAGCGGGATCTCCCGATGGGCCCGGTACCCCTGCGCCGACCAGAAGGTCTCGCTCCCCGCGACGGCGACCAGGGAGATCTGCTCGTACGTCTGCGACCGCGCGGTCGTCGCCAGATGCCGCAGGAGCCGCCGGGCGAGCCCGCGCCCCCGGAAGTCCTCGGCGACGACGAGGTCGTGCAGGTGCAGATTGTCGGAGGGGAAGGCGGGGGAAGCGGGGGTTTGGGGGGAGCCGGGGTCGGCGCCGGGCACGGGCTCCTCGGCCCGCGCCAGGTCCGGCGACTCGAACGGCGGGTACGGCAGCGCGAGCAGATACCCCGCCGGTGCCCCCGCGCAGTCGAGCACGAAGCAGGTGCTCGGCGAGGCCCGCGCCCGTGACTCCAGGGCGGCCCTGCCCTCCGAGAGCCCGAGCGGTGTGTACACCTCGGCCTCCAGCGCCGCGATGCCGTCCCAGTCGCCGTCGGCGATGTGCCGCAGCCGGATGCGTATGCCCTGGGTCATCGCGCGCGCCCTCCCGCCGAGGAGACGACGGGCGCGGTGTCGCCCTCGCCGCGTATCCACGTGTAGGGCAGCGGGCCGAAGCCGTTGAAGCCCTGCGTGGTGTAGCTCGCCGCGTACGCGCCGGAGGACAGGATCCACACCGGGTCGCCCGACGCGACGCTCCGCGGCACGTGCACGAGGCTGCCCTCGTGGCTGTACGCGTCGTCGCTGTCGCAGGTGGGACCCGCGACGACCGCCGGGACGTAGTCGCTGCCCCGGTACTCGGGGAAGACCAGCGTGTACTGGAGCGCGTCCATCTCGTACAGGCCGTTGAACTTGCCGCAGCTCAGGTACAGCCAGTGCTGGCGCTCCCCGCTGACCTGCTCGCGCGCGGAAAGGCGCGACACATGGGCACGGACGGCGCCGTGGTCGGCGACGAGGTAGCGGCCCGGCTCGATGACGAAGTCCAGCGGGGTCCCGGTGACGGCCCTGAGCCGCTGCATGCCCTCCCGGATCACGGCGAAGATCTTGTCCAGGGGCGGGTCGAGGGGCCTGCCGTGCCGGTCCCGGTAGCCGAGGGCGGGCAGGCCGCCGCCCAGGTTGATGTGGTCCAGGCGGATGCCGCGCCGCTCCAGGGCCGCGAGCACGTCGGCCATGCGGTCGAACGCGGCGTGCCACGCCTCGGCCGTCATCTGCTGGGAGCCGACGTGCACGGACAGACCCGACGGCGTCAGGCCCGACGCCCGCGCCGTCGAGAGCACCCGCAGGGCGTCGGCGGGGGAGCAGCCGAACTTGTGGCTGAGCCCCCACAGGGCGCCCTCGCCGTCGGTGGCGAGACGGCAGAACACCCGGGAGCCGGGGGCGAGCACCGCCAGCGCGCGCACGTCCTCCACGCTGTCCGTCGCGAAGTCCCTGATGCCGAGGTCGTACGCCTCGGCGATGTGCCGGTCGGACTTGATGGTGTTGCCGTAGTGGATCCGGTCCGTCGGGGTGCCGGTGGCGAGGGCCTGCGCGATCTCGTGCGGGCTCGCCGCGTCGAACCCGGCGCCCCGCCCCGCGAGGCAGGACAGCACCTCGTCGACCGGACAGGCCTTCATCGCGAACCGGACGGCCACGCCCGGCAGTTCCCGCACCAGGGAGTCGTGCCGGTCCGCGATGCCGGGCAGGTCGTAGACGATCTGGTCCTCCGTGGCGGCCGCCAGGGCCGCCCGCAGGTTGGTCGTTTCGTACATGGTGGATGCCCTGTTCCGCTACGCGTGCCGTCGGCCGAGGCGCGTGGACCGGCTCGCCCGGATCAGCGCCGCCCAGCCCTCGATGAGCAGCGCGAAGTCCTCCATGTCCTGCCGCGCCTCGTCGAGCAGCCGCCCGCGCCGGGGCACGAGGGTGTCGGCGAACGCGGCGTACTTGCCGCCCAGCTTCCGGTAGGAACGATCGAGGGCGTCGAGCCGCGCCACGTTCTCCGCCGTGTCCAACCGGGTGCTCTCCCGGACGAGTTCGGCGATCCGCCCCACGCGCACCTCGTGGTGCTCGTCGAGCAGCGCGGACCCGGCGTCCGTCATCTCGCGGTAGACGTGGTTGAGGTACAGCATCGACAGGAAGAACTTCACGAACCGGTTCTGGTACGCGACGAAGCCGGACTCGGTCCTGCGCTCGCCCGTGTAGAAGTTCACGATGTTGCGGTTGTGCACGACTCCGGGCAGCGTGGCGTCGTACACCAGATGCAGCAGGAAGTAGTCGCTGCCGATGGTGTCGGTCGCCGGGGGCAGCGGCACCCGCTCGTGCACTGTGTGGAAGCTGACGTTGCACATGTCGACGCGCATGGGGTCGACGAGGGTCAGGTCCGCGCGGTCGCCCGTGAACGGGTCGTGCCCGGCGCCCCGGAAGGACTCGTCGACCAGGTCCCGCTTCTGCTCCGCGGACCAGTCCGGCGGCGCCCACAGGCTGACGACGTCGTAGTAGACGTCGCGGTCCAGGTCGCGCATCTCGCCGATGTCCACGGACAGTTCACCGATGAACGACGAACCCACGAGCACCACGGGCTTGTCCGCGTGCTCCGCCGCGAGGTCGGTCCCGGTGACGCCCCCGGCCGCGTCGGCCGCGCGCTTGCCGAGGGACATCAGCTCGTGGTGGACGGGGTAGACGGGCTCGCCGTTCAGGACCTGGTAGTCGCTGTCGGAGTCCCTGCGGTGCACCGACGCGCAGCCGAGCGCGGCGGCGATGAGGAACGCCCGGTTGGTGCAGGCGCCGTACGACACGGCGGCGGGCAGCATCAGGTCGAGCAGCAGCTCCTGCTTCACGGCGCCCGAGGCGTCGATCACCTCCCGCAGGAAGTCCCGCTGCTCGTCCTCGCCGAGGTGATGGACCACGATCCCCGCGGCGGCGGGCGCCGTCCGGGCGGCGCGGGCGTGCTCGGCGAAGGTCGCGGGTCCTGAGGAGTCCAGGATGAGGACGTGCACCTCGACGTCGAAGGTGCGGGCCGCGTACTCCGCCTCCTGGAGCAGGGCCACGATCATCGCGGTGCACGCCCTGTTGGTGGGCAGGGTCAGGCAGATCTTGCGCATGGCGGTTCTCCGCTTCACCACTAGGCGTTGTCGGCGTGCCAGGAACTGAGGCCGAGGAGCTTCTCGCCGAGTTCGGTGAGTTCGGCCGTGCCGTAGCGCTCCGACTCGTGCCGCGTGGCGTCACCGACGAGCGTCGCGTTCCAGTCCGGCGTGGACAGGCTCCGCCAGGACTCGACCCGCGACTTGCGCAGGGTGTGGCTCGACTCCAGGGCAGGCATCATGGAGAGGTACTGCACCGAACGGACGCCGTCGGCGGAGGTGTTGGGGGCCACGCCGTGCGCGAGCATGCCGTTCCAGATCAGCAGGTCGCCCGCCTTCAACTCGGGCCGCACCACCGGGAATTCGGCGCGGTCGGTGTTGGGACGGATCGGGTCGCGGTCCGCGGGCTGGTCGAGCTTCCACCGGTCGAACTGCCGGAACAGCTCCGGTGAACACTGGAAACCGCCCAGCTCCGGCTGGGTGTCGTGGAGCGCGATGATGCCCTGCACCCGCTGCGGCAGCACCCCGCGCGTGGAGTCGACGTCCCAGTGCAGCTCGATGTCGAAGCCCTCGTCGGTGGGGGCGATCAGCGCGCGGTCACGGTTCTTGACGTTCGGCGGGTTGAGGTTGAGCCGGTCGAGGGTCACCCACAGCTCTTCGCAGTCCCACACGTCGACGAACGCGTCGTAGACCCGCTGCGTCTGGCGGCTGTCCCAGATCAGCTGGTGGTGGTACGCCTCCACGAAGCCGTAGATGTAGAGGTCCCGCTCCAGGTCGGTGCTGAACTCCCGCTCCTCGTACCAGGTGTCGGGCCGGGACCGGTCGAGTCCCTGGAACTCCCAGGTGAAGTCGAGCAGACGGCCCGCGGCCTCGGCGGATATCGCCTCCGGGACCACCACGTAGCCGTAGGTCTGCCAGGAGGTGAACTGCTCCTCGGTGAGGACGCGCAGCGGGTGTGTCTTCTTGATCTCGTTCAGCGGGAACTGCGCCAGGTACGTCTCGCCGTCCGAGCTGAAATACGGGCGGTCCGACGCGGCGCGGTGCAGGAATTCGTACGGGGTGGACATGCGGGGTCCTCCAAGGCTGCTGGGACGCGGTGAAGGGGCACTTGTGGGCACGGCGAAAGGGCAGGCGGGGGCCGCGGCTCGGCGGGTTCGCGCGTGGGGGGAGGCCTCGCTGGGGGAGGCGGCGACGAGAAGGGCCAAGGAGCTGCCGTCGTCGCGGTCCGGGAGCGGCACTGCCCGCCGGGCCGGGTGGAGATGCCGGGGCGGTACGCGCCGCGACGGACGCGGGCGTCCGGTCGCGGGGGCGTCGTGCGACGACGTGCCCCGGTGTGTCCGAGGTCGGAGTGCGTGCGGGTTCGTTTCCCGCCGGCCGCATGGGACGCGGTGTGCGGGGGTGGGCGAGAGGGGGGCGGACGGTCGGTGCGGCTGCCGTGGCGTGGGGGTGGTCGGTCCGGGGCCACGGTGGTGGCATGGCGTACGGATCGTGGCGGCGGAGCGCGGCCGAAGGGTGCTCGGACGTGGTCCGCCGGGCCGCGCCCTCGGCGAGGTGCGTCCGGGGCGGGCGGCGTGGCGGGAGGAGGGGCAGCGGGGTGGCAGGGCTGCGGGGCACTGTCGTGCCGGTGGCGCGGGCGCCGTGGTGCTCGGTGTCGACAGAGCCGGTGGTGCTACCTCCTCGTACTCGACGCCGCTCCCGGGGCAAGAGGCCGCGGTGGACGCGCGCTGCCGGTCGTCCCCCTCGGCGGCGGACCCGCACCGGACTCCTGGATCCGGCGCGCACCCCCCGGAGTGGACTAGACCAGCTTCGGTTTCAACCAAAGATGGACTAGACCAAGGGCGAAGTCAACCCCAGCCCGAACCGGGTGTGTTGCTGCCCTAACGGGCATGCGTGCGGCCCGCGAGTGTGCCCTTTGGGGCTGCCCTGGAGGGCCTTGCGGGCCGTCTCGGAGGGCTGTGCGGGGGCCTTGGGCGGCCTCGGGAGGCCGCGCGGACCGCCCTTCGCGGAGGGCTGCGGGGCGACCCAAAGGGCACACTCTCGGGCCGCCCCGGCGCTCAGGAGGCGCCGGCGAGCACCTCGGCGACGGCGATGCCGGAGACCCGGGTGGCGCCGTACGTCGTCACGTGGACCGCCCCGACCTGTTCGCCCGCGGGAACGCCCATCTCCACCACCAGGGCGTCCGGGCGGCGGCGCACCAGGCCCTGGAGCGCCTGGGACATCCACGGGTGCCGGGCCGCGTCACGGACGACCACGATCAGGTCCCGGCCGTTCGCGGGGGTCAGGGCGAGCCGGTCGAGGAGGTCGTCCTGGCCGGTCAGTTCGGACTCCGAGATCCGCACGGACGTCGTGCCCGGGCGCAGCGCGCGCAGCGGCTCACCGACGCCCCACGGGGTGGCGCCGTCGACGGCGAGGCTCATGGTGGGGGAGAGCTCGACGACGTGCGGGTCGGCCGTGAGCGGCAGCTCGGCGCCGTTGCCGCTGCGATGCACGCGCACGGCGCGGCGGGCCGCGACCAGGCCGATGTCGGAGGCGTCCGCCTCGGGGTCCGCCTGCCGGGCGAGAGCGGCCGACCAGGTGGCGAACTCGCCCACGCGCGCGGCCGCTTCGGCCAGGCGCTCCTCGGGCAGCGTGCCGTCGAGCACCGCGCGCACCAGGGCGTCGGCGAGGTCGACGGTGGTGGACTCCTCGGCGCTCTCGCCGCCGACGCACACCGCGTCCACGCCCGCGGCGACCGCTCGGACGGTGGCGCCGGTGATGCCGTACGGGCCGGTCACGGCGCCCATCTCGATGCCGTCGGTGACGACGAGGCCGGTGAAGCCGAGCTTCTCGCGGAGCAGGCCGTTGATGATCGGGCCGCTGAGCGTGGCGGGCATCTCGTCGTCGTGTGCCGGGACCAGCATGTGCGCGGTCATGACGGCGCGGACGCCCGCGTCCATCGCGGCGGCGAACGGCGGCAGGGCGGTCCGGGCGATCTCGTCGGCGTCGGCCGTGAACCGCGGCAGGCCGTGGTGGGAGTCGACGTCGGTGTCGCCGTGGCCGGGGAAGTGCTTGGCGCAGGCGGCGACGCCGACGGACTGCAGGCCGCGGATCCAGGCGGCGGTCTGCCGGGCCACCACGTCCGTGCTCGCGCCGAAGGAGCGGACGCCGATGACCGGGTTCATCGCGTTGGAGTTCACGTCGGCGCTGGGGGCGAAGTCCAACGACACGCCGATCGCGCGCAGTTGGCGGCCGATGTCGCGGGCGACCTGCTCGGTGAGGTCGGGGTCGTCGATGGCGCCGAGCGCGAGGTTGCCCGGCCAGGAGGCGCCGGTGCGGGCGCCGATGCGGGTGACGTCGCCCGCCTCCTCGTCGATGGCGACGATCAGGTCCGGGTTCTCCGCGCGCAGGGCCGAGGTGAGGGCGGCGACCTGCTCGGGGCTCTCGATGTTGCGGCCGAAGAGCACGACGGACGCGAGCCCGTCGGCGATGCGGCGGCGCACCCAGTCCGGGGCGGTGGTGCCCGCGAAGCCCGGTTGGAGCACGGAGTTGGCCAGCCGGGTGAGGCGCGGGTGGCTGTCGCTTGCCATGAGGGACCTCCGGGGGAGCGGGGTGCGGGATCGGCGGATCGGTCGACCGCGGCGAAAGCGGTGCGAACGAGGTGGATATTGGCCTATACCAATCAACCGCGTCAAGGAGTGGTTCCGTGCCGGTGTGTGCTCAAATGTGCTGCACAGGCAAGGGGTTTGGGGTGATCGCGGAGTGGCGGCCGTTCGATGTTGACCCCTGTCTCCCGTGCCCCGGGCGTCAGCCATTGGCCTAGACCTTTAGATGAGGGGCGAGTTTACGTCGATCGCCTGTCTCCCGTGCATCGGACATCCGGATTGCCCGGGTCAGCCAAAGGATGTACCCGAATGTCGTTCAGGCTGTCGATCCCGCTCCGTCGGCCGCGGCGGAGCATGAAAGGAGATCCCGGACTGAAGGCGGTGCCACGATGCTGCACGACGGACTCCCCTCCCCGCACGGCAGACCTGCCTCCCCGCACGGCGGACGTCTTTCCTCGCGCGACGGACGACTTTCCCCGTACGACGGAACCTCGAACGGCGAACTGCCCGCCCTGCTCGGCGAACTGGCCCGGCTCGCCGAGCTTCCCCTGGAGCGCGGCGAGACCCTTCCCGCCCGGGCCTACACCAGCGAGGACTTCCACGAGCTGGAGAAGGACCGCGTCTTCGGCAGCGACTGGGTGTGCGTCGGCCACGTCTCGCAGGTCGCCCGCCCCGGCGACTATCTGCGTACGGACGACCTCGGCGAGCCCCTGGTCGTCACCCGCGACGAGAACGGCGACCTGCACGCCCTGTCGAGGGTGTGCCGCCACCGCTTCATGGACGTACTGCCGCCCGAGACGACCCCCGACCAGGGCTCGCTCAAACGGCTCACCTGTCCGTACCACACCTGGACGTACCGCCTGAACGGCGAGTTCGCGGGGCAGCTCGCGGGCGCCCCGCTGATGAACAAGGTCGAGTTCGACCGCGCCGCCTGCCGACTCCCCCAGCACCGCCTGGAGGTCTGGCACGGGCTGCTGATGGTCAACGCGGACCCGGACGCGGCCCCGCTCGCCCCGCAGCTGACCGCGCTCGACACCACGGTGGCTCCGTACCGCCTCGCGGACCTCGTCGTCGGGTTCACGGCCCGCTGGGACGGCGTCCCCGCGAACTGGAAGGTTGCGTTCGAGAACGGTTCGGAGAACTACCACCACATGGGTTCGCACGCCGACACCCTCGAACGGATCCTCCCCGGCAAGGACACCGTCGTCGACGCCTGCGAGGGGCGCGGGTTCAGCATGTACACCCCGTTCGCCCCCGACATGGAGATCCCGCAGGGGTCGGACGGCATGGACCTGGTGGGCACCCTCATCCCCGGGCTCGGCATGCGCCAGCTCTCCGGCATGACGGTCGCGGGCGTCTTCCCGAACATGGCGATGGCCCTGATGCCCGACAGCGTGGCGTTCGCACGCTGGATCCCGAGGGGCCCGGCCGCCCACGACGCGGTCTTCACCGTCCTGGTCCCCGCGGAGGCCAAGGAGCGGCCCGGCTTCGACGCCTATGTGGAGGCCTCCCGGCAGCAGTTCGAGGTCATCCAGGCGGAGGACCTGGTGGCGATCCGGGGAGTGCAGCGCGGCCTCGCCACCGACCCCGCACCGTCGGGTGGCCGGTTCTCGCACCTGGAGCGTCCGTTGTGGCAGTTCCAGCGGTATCTGGCGGGGCGCCTCGCCGGGGTGGGGGTGGTGACGACCTGAGCGGGCGGTGCGCCTGGAGCGGGCGGCCGCGGAGATCAATATGAACGCAATCCCCGAGCCCTCGTCCGCCCTTTCACCGGTGCCTAGCATCGAGCCCTCCGCGCGAGGGACGCGCCTGGAGGCCCGGGGAAGGACGACTCATGGGCAACTGGCTGACCGCACGGCGAGAGCGCCGTCCACGCATGAACCACCGGCGGAGGTACGCCGACGCCCTGGCCGCTGGCGTCGCTCTGGTCCTCACCGCGGGCCTCGCGGGACCCGCGCCCGCCACCGCGGCCGACCCCGGGCGCCCCCGCCCCGTGGACTGCCCGGCGAGCGTGGGCGCGAAGGCGACGTGCTACACCGGCCGGGACGGCAACGGCGCGTACTACACCATCGCCGTCCCCCGGGACTGGAACGGCTCACTGGTCCTGCACGCCCACGGCGGCCCCGACCTCGGCGCCCGCTCCGACCCGCAGCGCAGCGCCGACGACCTCGGCCGCTGGTCGGTGATGGTGGACGAGGGGTACGCGTGGGCCGGCTCCTCCTACCGCCGGGGCGGCTACGGCACGCGCATGGCGGCCGCGGACACGGAGAACCTGCGCAAGCTCTTCGTGCGGGAGTTCCGCAAGCCGCGGAAGACATACCTGCACGGCCAGTCCTGGGGAGGCGACGTCGCCGCCAAGGCCGTGGAGACCTACGGCTCGCGCGGCGGACGGCCCTACGACGGCGCGCTGCTCACCAACGGCGTGCTCGGCGGCGGCTCGCGCGGCTACGACTACCGCGTGGATCTGCGCGTCGTCCACCAGTACTACTGCCAGAACCACCCCCGGCCGTCCGAGCCCGAGTACCCGCTGTGGAGCGGCCTGCCGAAGGACTCCACGATGACCGGCGCCGACCTCGAGGCCCGCCTTCAGGAGTGCACCGGCCTGGCCTCGGCGCCCGCCGACCGCACGGCCCGCCAGCAACGCAACCTCGACGACATCCTCGCCGTCACCCGGATCCCGGAGCGCACCCTGGAATCCCATCTGAAGTTCGCGACCTTCACCTTCCGCGACATCGTCGACAAGCGGCTCGGCGGCCGGAACCCCTTCGGCAACAAGGGCGTGCGCTACTCCGGATCCCACGACGACAAGGCCCTCAACGCCGGGGTGCAGCGGTTCGCGGCCGACCCCACCGCGGTGCGCGACCTGTCGTACGACAGCGACCTGACCGGGAAGGTAGCGATCCCCGTGCTCACGCTGCACGCGATCGACGACCCGACGGCCTTCGTCGAACACGAGGCGGCCTACCGCGCCTCGGTGCGCGGAGCGGGACGGGACCGGCAGCTGGTGCAGACGTTCACACGGGAGCACGAGCACAGCGGGCTGAGCGCGGCCGAGTACGCCAACTCGCTGGCCGCGCTGGACACATGGGTGCGCAAGGGCAGGAAGCCCACCCCGGCGTCCGTGGCCGCCTCCTGCCCGGCCTTCGACGCGACGTACGGCACGGGCTGCTTCTACGACCCCCGCTTCGTGCCGGGGGAGTACGCCTCGCGGGTGCGGGCGCGGCCCGGCGGGCATGTCTGGCCTGCGATGACGGCGGCGCAGGAGCGGGTGTGGGGGCGGGTGCCGGGGGTGGGGATCGCTCCCTGACGTCCGGCCCGGCAGTGCGGGGGTGGTCGTGGGCGGCGGAGCGGCGGCTGATCGCGCTTTGTCCTGGTTCAAGAAAAAGTCGCGTTCTTTGTCGCGCAAGGGCTTCCGGCTTCGATGAAAGCTGACTAGCGTCCCGCCCCGATTCGCCCGCTCCACTTCACCCGCCTCAGCACCTGCCGGGAGCAGCAATGAGCGCACGGTCGTACCGAAGATTCCGTACTCGCTTGAGCTTATTGGCCGTCGGATCCCTCCTCGCCGGACTCACCGGGGCCACGGGAGTCACCGGAGCCGCCTGGGCGGCCCCCGCCTCGGCACCCGCCTCCGCCCCCGCCGACGATCCGAGCCCCTTCGTCGAACTCCCGCCCCAGGAGCCCGGGGTCACCCAGCGCGTCTACGACATGCAGCAGCCCCTGAACAAGCTCTGCGAGCTCAAGCCCGGGCAGACCCCGAACGTCGACGAGCTGAAGCCGGTCGTCGACTGGAAGGAGGCCGCGGACTTCGGCGGCCTCGCCGACAACTTCGTCTCGCACACCATCGCCAACCTGGACGTCCCGCGGGACGGCACCTACACCTTCCGCCTGACCAGCGACGACGGCTCCCGGCTTCTGATCGACAACAAGCGGGTCGTCGACCACGACGGCCAGCACGGGCCGAGCCCCAAGGAGGGCACGGTCGAGTTGACGGCCGGGTACCACGCCCTGCTCATCGAGCACTTCGAGGCAGGCGGCGAACAGCAGGTCACGCTCGCCTGGAAGCCGCCGGGCGCCGGTGACTTCGCCGTCGTGCCGAATTCGGTCCTGAGCACCGACAAGGGCGTCGTACGCGTGACAGCGCCGGGCCGCAAGGAGTGCGCGAACTCCACCGAGACACCGGGCGACGGGCTGCCGCTGAACGGCGTCCACCCCGACTACCGGCTCACCGACCTCAGGCCCAAGGGGTTCGAGCCGCAGGTCTCCGCGATGGACTGGCTGCCCGACGGCCGTCTCGCCGTGGCCACCTGGGGCGGCACCGACAACACCAAGGGCGAGGTCTACCTCCTCGACAACGTCACCGGCAGCACCGGCCCCGACAAGGTGACCACCAAGAAGGTCGCCGAGGGCCTGAAGGAGCCGATGGGCCTCAAGTACGTCGACGGCTCGCTGTACGTCTCCCAGAAACACGAGCTGACCCGGCTGAAGGACGCCGACGGCGACGACGTCACCGACGCCTACGAGACCGTCGCCACCTGGCCGTTCGGCAAGAACTTCCATGAGTTCGCCTTCGGCCTGCTCTACCGGGACGGCTTCTTCTATCTGAACCTGTCCGTCGCCATCAACCTCGGCGGCGCCACCACCGACCCGCAGCCCGCGAAGAACCGCGGCACCACCATCAAGGTCAACCGCGCGACCGGCGAGGTCTCCTACGTCGCGGGCGGCCTGCGCACCCCCAACGGCATCGGCTGGGGACCCGACGGCGAGCTGTTCGCCACCGACAACCAGGGCGGCTGGCTGCCGTCGTCGAAGCTCCTGCACGTCAAACAGGGCCGCTTCTTCAACCATCACACGAACCCCGACGGGCCGTTCGACGACAAGCCCGTCACGCGGCCCGTGCTGTGGCTGCCGCAGAACGAGATCGGCAACTCGCCGAGCACCCCGGTCCTCCTGAAGGAGGGCACCTTCGCCGGGCAGTTGCTCTTCGGCGACGTGACCTACGGCGGCGTGCAGCGCGCGTCCCTGGAGAAGGTCGGCGGCGAGTACCAGGGCGCGGTCTTCCGCTTCACACAGGGCCTGGAGGCCGGGGTCAACCGGATCAGCACGGGCCCCGACGGCGCCCTGTACGCCGGTGGTCTGGGCGCCGGCGGCAACTGGGGCCAGCCGGGCAAGCTGAAGCACGGTCTGCAGAAGCTGACGCCTCAGGGCGACGACGCCTTCGACATCAAGGCCATGCGCGCCACGAGGACCGGCTTCGAGATGGAGTACACCAAGCCGGTGTCCCAGGTGACGGCCGAGAAGCTCGCCGCCCGCTACCAGGTGGCGCAGTGGCGCTACGTACCGACCGCGGCGTACGGCGGCCCCAAGGTGGACGAGGAGACGCTGCCGGTGCGCTCGGCGACGCTCTCGTCCGACCGCAAGAAGGTCGTCCTGGAGATCCCGGGCCTGAAGCCCGACCGCGTCGTCCATGTGCGCTCGCCCCGCCCCTTCACCGCCGAGGGCGGCAGGAGCCTGTGGTCCACCGAGGCGTGGTACACGCTGAACCGCATCCCCGGAGTGAAGCCCGCCCCGCAGTCCCTGTACGAGGCGGAGGAGGCCCGGCTCGACGGCGGTGCCAGGACGAACACCGACCACGCCGCGTACTCCGGCAGCGGATTCGTCGACGGCTACGGTACGAAGGGTGCCGCCACCACCTTCGACGTCCGGGCCAAGAAGGCGGGCACCTATGACGTCGGCCTGCGGTACGCCAACGGCCCGCATCCCGAGGCCGGGACCAAGACGCTGAGCGTCCACGTCAACGGCGAGAAGGTGCGGCAGGCGAAGCTCCTCTCCACCGGCACCTGGGACAAGTGGTCCACGCACACCGAACGGCTGAAGCTGCGGGCGGGCGCCAACACCATCACGTACCGCCATGACGAGGGCGACACCGGCCACCTGAACCTCGACCTGCTGGCCGTCCACCCCCAGGGCGCCAGGGCCACCCTCTTCGACGGCGCCGACCGCTCGCCGTGGCAGCACACCGACGGCCGCACCCCGCAGTGGCCGCTCGTCGGGGACCGCGCGATGGAGGTCTGCTGCGGCGACATCCGCACCAAGCAGGCGTTCCAGGACTTCAAGCTGCACGTCGAGTTCTGGCTGCCGAAGCTGCCGCCGGACGTGACCGGTCAGGACCGCGCGAACAGCGGCGTGTACCTCCAGGAGCGCTACGAGATCCAGATCCTGGACTCCTACGGCGACGACTCCCCGGCCAACGACGAGGCCGGTGCGATCTACAAGAAGAAGGCCCCCGACACCAACGCGGCCAAACCGCCCGGGACCTGGCAGACGTACGACATCACCTTCCGCGCCGCCCGCTTCGACGACAGCGGCAAGAAGACAGACTACGCGCGCCTCACGCTGGTGTGGAACGGCGTCAAGGTCCACGACGACGTGGCGATCGACGGGCCGACGGGAGCGGGGGATCCCGAGGGCCCGACGGCGGGCGCCGTCCGGCTGCAGGACCACGCGAACGCGGTGCGGTACCGGAACATCTCGGTACAGCCGCTGTAGGCCTCGCGGCCCACGGGAGCCCGGTCGCGCGAGGGGGCGTGAGAGGCCCCTCGCGCGACCGGGCTCGCCGCATGGCCCCTAACCGGCGTGATGACGCTCACCGGCGAAGCTCCAGGCGTCGACGTCCCGGTAGCGGATGGGCCCAGGACCGCGGCCGAAGTTGCTGGCGACCAGGTGCAGACGCTCGGCCTGCCAGGGGCGGCCGGTGAAACCGCTGAGCCCGGCGGCGGCCTCGACCGCGCACGACGGCGTGTCGCGGCGGGCCCGGGCCAGTGTCAGATGAGGGCGCAACGGCCGTTCCGCGAAGCTGATTCCGCACTCCTTGACCACGCCGCGCACGTCGGCGGCGAGCAGACGCAGCTCGTCGAGGTCGCCGTCGATGCCGCTCCACAGCACCCGCTCGTCGAAGTGCCCGCCCCCGCGCAGCGCCAGGGTGAGGGGGCGGTGGGCGGCCGCGAGGTCCGCCAGCGGCGGGCGCAGCACCGACACGGCCGTGGGCGGGACCTCGCCGAGGAACGCCAGGGTGATGTGCCAGTCCTCGATGCGGTTCCAGCGCATCCGCGGGTGCGCGCGGTAGGCGGGGCCGAGTTCCCGCGCCAGTTCCTGTTTCGCGTCGTCGGGCGGGGCGAGCGCGATGAACACGCGCACGGTCTCGGGTGGGATCTCTTGGTTCACAGAGAGTTCGTACCGCACCAGGGTGATGCGACGGCCGTCGGCCCCGCCCTGGACCCTGGAGGAGCCGCGTCCGACCCGGTGGAGTCGCCGACGTGGGCGTAGGGTCCGCTGACATGCAGCCCCCACACGACACGCCGTCATGACCGGCCGCCGCAGCGCCGGACTGCTCCTCCACCGCCGCCCGGGCCCGACGCCCGAGGTGCTGATCGGCCACATGGGCGGACCGTTCTGGGCACGCCGCGACCAGGCGGCCTGGTCGATTCCCAAGGGTGAGTACGGCGACGAGGAGGAGCCGTTGGCCGCGGCGGTGCGGGAGTTCGAGGAGGAACTCGGCCTGCCCGCCCCCGCCGGGCCCTACCAGCCGCTGGGCGAGGTGCGGCAGGCGGGCGGCAAGACCGTGACCGTCTGGACCGTCGAGGCCGACCTCGACCCGGAGACGGTGGTCCCCGGCACGTTCCGCATGGAGTGGCCGCGCGGCTCGGGCCGTGTCCAGGAGTTCCCGGAGCTCGACCGGGTGGCCTGGCTGCCGCTGGACCGGGCGGGGGAGAAGCTTGTGGCGGGGCAGCGGGCGTTCTTGGAGAGGCTGGCTGTGCTGCTGGGAGCCTGAGGGGCGGCGGGGATCGCTACGGCGTGTGCGTCCGGCGGACTCCAAAGGGCACCCGCCGGACCCACAAGGGCGCCCGACCCACAAGGGCGCCCGCCGGACAGGCCCTGGCCAGGCAGCCAGGCAGCCGAGCTCTGGCTACGCGCGGTCGCGCGTGTCCCCGGCGTGGGCGAGGGCGCTGGCGGTGAGACGGCCGACGATCGCCGGTGCCTCCTGGACGAGCGCGTCGTCGGTGAGCGCCTCGACCATGAACAGGGCGAAGTCCACCCGGCGGGTCACGTTGCTGGCCAGCACCGGATCGCCGACGTGCCGACTCCACACGGGCAGGCCCTGGCTCCCGCCCTCCTCGAGGGAACTGCCGCGCACCACGGTCCACCGGGTGTCACTGGCGAACACCCGGCGGCACGCCTCCACTTGGTCGTCGATCTCGACGACGCGGACGAGCCTGCCCAGCAGGGCGGCGACCCGGACGCCCAAGGTGAACATCCGTGAGTACCGGTCCTTGCCGTCGCGCGTGATGTGCCAGCCGCAGGAGAAGACCAGACGCGCACCCGGCCGTGCGTGGTCGAGGACCGCCTGGGCCGTCCCCGACGCGTATTGCCGCACGCCCCAGGGAACGAGGACCGTCAGGACCCCGTCGCACCCGGCGACCGCCCGCCGGATCACCTCCGGGTCGTTCGTGGGCCCGGGGACGACGGCCATCCGGCCTTCGAACGCGGCCAGCTTCGGCACGCTGCGCTCCCGGCACACGCCGACCACCTCGTAGCCGCGCTCCAGCGCGTGCCGGACCATGTACTGGCCGAGTTTCCCCGAAGCTCCGATGACGCAGACCTTCTTCACACGATCCGTACCCATGGCGCGGCCCTTCGCCGGAATGCGTACCTTATGTTGTAAGGCAAGCTAGCCTTATGCTGTAAGACGGTCAAGGGAAGCGATCGGGAGGTGCACATGCCCGAGGGCCGAAAAGGGCGGCGCGGGACTTCGGCGCGCACTCCGCGCACTCCGCGCACCCCGCTCAGCCGCGAGCGGGTGATCCGTACGGCGGTGGCGGTCGCGGACGAGAAGGGCTCGGCCGCGCTCACCATGCGGGCCATCGCCGAGCCGCTGGGCGTCGAGGCGATGTCGCTCTACCACCACGTCGCGGGGCGGGAGGACGTGCTCGACGGCATGGTGGACGCGGTGTTCGGCGAGATCGACCTGCCACCGCACGGCACGGACTGGAAGAGTGCCATGCGCCACCGCGCGGCCTCCGCCCGCACCGTGCTCCGGCGCCACCCGTGGGCCGTCGCCCTGATGGACTCCCGTTCCCGGCCGGGCCCCGCGACCCTGCGCCATCACGACGCCGTCATCGGCGCGTTGCGCGCCGGAGGGTTCTCCGTCGCCATGACGGCGCACGCCTTCTCGCTGATCGACAGCTATCTGTACGGCTTCGTGATCCAGGAACTGAGCCTGCCGTTCAGCGGCTCGGCGGAACTGGGCGAGGTCGCGGGCGCCATCCTGGACGAGATGCCCGCGGACGCCTACCCCCACCTCACCGAACTCGCCACGGAGCACGCCCTCAAGCCCGGATACGACTACGCCGACGAGTTCACCTTCGGCCTCACCCTCATCCTCGACGCGCTGCACCCGGACGAGAGCGCGAGGGCCTAGGACCCCGGGGGTCCTCCGGTTCGCCGCCTCCGGGAGGGGCGGCGGGCGGCGATAGTCTGCGCGGCATGATCAACTCATATGCGGATGCTGCGGATGTCGAGGTTGCCATAGCCGGGGCGAGCGCCGGCGCGGACGTGGTGCGCGCCCTGTACGGGCAGCGGCTCTCCCGGATCGACAAGGGCGCCGGGGACTTCGCCACCGCCGCCGATGTGCGGGCCGAGAAGGCGATCCTCGACGTCATCCGTGCCGCGCGGCCCGATGACGCGGTGCTCGGCGAGGAGGGCGGGCGGCACGGCGCCGACGACGCCGCGCGCCGGTGGCTGGTGGACCCCTTGTGCGGCACGCTGAACTACGCCGTCGGCAACATGCTGGTGGCCGTGAACGTGGCGCTGCGCGACGGGGCGGCGGCGGTGGCCGACCCGTTCGGCGGCGAGGTGTTCTGCACCGACGGCACCTCCGCCTGGGTGCGGCGGGACGGCGCCGACACCCCGTTGGCGCCGACGCCCGCCACGCAGTTGGTGGACGTCAATCTGGACCCGCCGTTCCCGAGCGCCCCCGGGTTCCGGGCCGTCGACCTGCTGGCCCACCCCGACTTCGGCGGACGGTTCCGGCCGCGGGTCGTGTCCACGACGCTGGCGCTGGCCTGGGTCGCGGCCGGCAAGCGCGCCGCGTACGTCACCGACGGCGGCGACCTGTCGGGGAGCGTGCACTTCGCGGCCGGCATCGCGCTCTGCCGGGCCGCGGGGTGCGTGGTCACCGGGGTCGACGGCGCCCCTATCGGGCAAGGGGGCCGCGGACTTGTGGCGGCGGCAGACGCCGGGACCCATGAACTGCTGATGTCGATGATCCGCGGCTGAGGCGGACGCCGGATCTCCCTCTCCGCCCTGGAACTCAGCGGCCCGCGGTGATCGTGGCCTCGATGCCGGTGAGCGCGGCGAGCTGTTCCCGTGACAGCAGCGCGGCGAAGTGCCGCTGGACGGACGCCAGATAGGCGGGGGTCGCCTCGTCGAGCGCCGCGCGTCCGGCGGAGGTCAGCAGGACGTCGTCGCCGCGGCCGTCGCGCTCGCACGCTTCGCGCGCGACGAGACCGCGGCGCTCCATGCGGCCGAGGTGCCGGGAGAGGCGGCTGTGCGCCCAGTGCAGGTGGGCGGCGAGGCCGCTGACGCGGATGCAGGTGTCGACGGACGCCAGCGCTGTCACGGCGGCCAGGACGTCGTAGTCGGCCATGGACAGGCCTGTGTCCTGCTCCAGGTCGCGGGCGACCTCCGCGTCGATGAGCAGGGGCAGCGCCCGGTAGGCGTGCCAGGCGGCGAGGGCGGCGGGTTCGGGCCTGTGACTCGGGGGCATGGGGCCAGTCTAACCAAGTTGGTGACATGTAACGGAGGTGTCCGCTACTGTCTTCGTTACACGTAACGAAAATGACGGGAAGGCGGCACCCCCATGCGTAACACCGAACACTTCATCGAGGCCAACGGTGTCGAGCTGTACGCGCAGACCTTCGGCGACCCCGCCGACACGCCGCTCCTGCTCCTTCACGGTGCCGGGCACTCGATGCAGGCGTGGGACGAGGAATTCATCGGGCGCCTCGTCGCCGGTGGCAGACACGTGATCCGGTACGACAGCCGCGACGCGGGCCGCTCCACCGGATTCCCCGCGGGCGAGCCGCCGTACGACCTGCGGGCCCTGGTCGCCGACGCCGCCGGACTGCTCGACGGGCTCCGCCTGCCGTCGGCCGAGATCGTGGGCATGTCCCAGGGCGCGGCCGTCGCGCAGCTGCTCGCCCTCGACCACCCGGACCGGGTCGCCGCCCTCGCCCTCGCGTCCTCGACTCCGGGAGGGCCGGGGCACGACCAGCCCGACCTGCCGCCCATGTCCAAGGCGCTGGAGGCGGTCTTCGCCGAAGAGGCGGCGGCGCCCGACTGGGACGACCGGGCCGCCGTCGTCGCGTATCTCGTCGAGGGCGAGCGCCCCTTCGCCGCCCGCTCGCGCCCCTTCGACACCGACGCGGTGCGCGCCCAGGCGGAACGGCTCGCCGACCACGCACGCGACATCGCCGCGCAGGTCACCAATCCCTTCCTGATCGACGCCGGAGCGCCGTGGCGGGACCGCCTGGGTGCGATCACGGCGCCGACGCTCGTCCTGCACGGCACCGAGGACCCGCTGTTCCCGCTGGAGCACGGGCGCGCGCTCGCCGCCGAGATCCCCGGCGCCGGGTTCCTCGCCATGGAGCGGACCGGCCATGAGGTGTTCCCGCGCGGGGTGTGGGGCGAGGTGGTCCCGGCGCTGCTCGGGAACGGGCGCTGAACCGGCGCGGGGTGAGGGGGCGTCCGGAGTGGTCGGCCCTTCCGGGCCGCCTTCTCGACCGGCGGGCCGGCGACGGACTCCAGGGTCTCGTCGACCGGCTGTCGGCCTGCTTCCTCGGCCTGCGCGGGATCCGCGCAGGAGGCGTCGGACGGTTTCGATCACTAGGTCGTCGGGGTCGTACCCGGCCCGGGAACGGACAGCTCCGAGCGGGACGGATGGATGTGGGCCCGCGTCAAGGGCAAGACCGAGAACCACCTGCTCGCCCTGCCCATGCGCCGTCCTCCACGTCCGAGACATCAACGAAGCCGCCCGGGGCGAAGGCCACCAGGCCGCCCCGCCTCGTGCGCGCGGGGACGAGCAGTTCTGAGGGTGTCCTGGACCAAGCCCCGTTCATCCGTCAGTGTGGAGGCTTCGTACGCCTTCCGCAGTCAGGGGCATGCGCCATGGGTAGACGCTCGTGCGTCCGGGGAGAGAGTCCGCACGTCCGGGGAGGGCGCCGCGCACACCGCCTTGGCCTGGCGGCCCTGGTCGCGCTGATCGCCACCGTGCTCCTGGGCGCGGGCCTGGCCCCTGCCGCCCCGAACCGGAAGGTCGAGGACGGCGTGCGCGGCGGGTCGTCTTCCTTGTCCGGTACGGAAGTTGCCTCCACCACCCCGTCCGCCGACGGCATCCCCCGCCTCACCGACGACCGGGGCCGCACCCTCACTCTCCGCGGCTGGAACGTCGAGGACAAGCAGCACACCGGCGAGGACGCCCTGAGCGCCATCACCGAACGGCACTTCGCCGACCTGCGCGCCAACGGATTCAACTTCGCCCGCCTGCTGGTCTTCTGGGACGACCTGGAGCCGCGGCGCGGCCAGTACAGCGAGTCGTACCTGCGCAAGATCCGACGGATCCTCGACTGGGCGCAGCGGTACGGGATCCACGTCGTCATCGACGCCCATCAGGACGTGTTCGGGCCCGCGTTCGGCCACCGCGGCATCCCGGAGTGGGCGACCCGCACCGACGGCCTGCCCTTCGCCCCGCACCCCGACGACTGGTTCGCCGAGTACTTCGAGCCCGCCGTCCAGCGCGCCTTCACCCACCTCTACGAGGACGCGGACCTGCGGCGCGCCCAGGAACGCATGTGGCGCCTCCTCGCCGACCGCTTCGGCACGCACCCGGCCGTCCTCGGCTACGACCTGATCAACGAGCCGATGGGGGAGCTGCGCGAAGGCGAGGACCTGGCGACCGCCGCCCGCCGCATCGAGGCCACGCACCTCACCCCGATGTACAACCGCCTCGCCGACGCGATCCGCACCCGGGACCGCTCGAACTGGCTGTTCGTCGAGCCGACCCCGATCGTCGGCGAAGGCGTACCCACCGGCCTCGGCCGCATCAAGGACCAACGGGTCGTGTACGCCCCGCACTTCTACAACGCCGCGATGGAGGCGGGCGCCGACTACGACCCCGCCGCGGGCTGGATCACGGCGTACGAGAAAGCCGTCACCGCCTACCCCCGCGAGCAGTCGATCCCGGTCGTCGTGGGGGAGTGGGGCCCGCTGAACAGCGGCCTGCCGAACATGCGCCGCTTCCACGACGACGCACTCGCCTCCTTCACCCGCTACTCATCGGGGTGGGCGGCCTACGTCTGGTGCTACGGCGGCGGCTACTGCGCCCTCGACCGCGAAGGACGCTTCCGTACGAACAAGGAACGCACCGCCACGCCCTACGCCCCCGCCGTCGCGGGCGCCGTGCGGGCCGAGGGGCACGACGCGGAACGCGGCACGTACCGCCTCGCCTACCGGGCGGCGAAGCGGCCGGGCCCCAGCGTGCTGTCCCTGCCGCCGAGCGCCACCGGCTGGCGGATCACGGTGTCGGGCCGGGGGGTGTGGGTCAGTGCGCGGAGCGTGCCGCCCGGGCAGGCCCGACAGGTGTGGGTGCGGGCGCCCGGCGGTACCGACGTGGTCGTGACGGTACGGCCGGGCTGAGGCGGCCGCGACGGACTCTCGGCGGCGACGCCCTCCCTCGGCGGTGGCGCGTGCTCAGTGCCGGTGGTGGTCGCGCCGGACATGGATCGACCCCGGCAGATCCAACGACGACGAACGCCGCCCGTCGGAGTTGATCGTGTGGTGCCCGCGCCTCCCGCCCAGCGTGATCGACCACTTGCGGCCGTTGATGTGCACGCGGACCCCCGGAAGGACCCGGAACGACTTGCGGAACGTGATGGACATGGTCGACTCCTCGAACTCCTATGACCGGCCGAGGACTTGGCCCCCGGCCCGGTGCATACCCCGTCCCGAACACCCTCGCGCACGCCCCCCGGCCCGAGCGGCTCCCGACCGATCCCGTAGCCAGGCCGTGACAATGCCCCGACGCGTCCGGAGTCAGTACTGCCCGTCGACCGGAATCCAGCCGGACCACGTCTCGGGCAGGTAGAACTTGCCGTTGCCGCCGTCGTAGCGCATGACCCGCAGCCGCACCTTCCCGTTCTCGCTGTAGTCCTTGTTGCACGTCGCCCAGGTGTCCGCGCCGAGCTTGTTGATGCAGACCGCGGCGGGCCGGCCGTAGTCGGTGTAGATCCCGATCGCCGCGGACATGCCGTCCTTCTCCGTGTCACGGGCCCAGACGATGTCGCCGCTGTGCTGGAAGCAACCCCTGGCGCCGTAGGCGGAGGTCGTTCCGAGGCACGCCTCGGACGCGGCGGCTGCCTTCGGTGCGGCTCCCGTGAACGGAACCGCGGCCTCGGGCGCCGGGGCGACCCCCTCGAGAATCTCCACATCCGCCGGCATCTGCACTTCCTGGAGGCCGCCCCCCGGCGCCTCGTCGGCCAGTGCGGGCGCCGCAGTGACGACCGAGACCGCAAGTGCCGACGCACCTGCGAGAACACTCAACTTCACTCGCCAGTTCGCACGCATGATCCGCTACCCCCGCCCCCTGACCCCACATCCGAGGTCACTGTTTCAATTGTGAACGAGATGTGAGGTTAATGGATCTTCGGATGTGGCGGAAGGGGCTTCTCGTGGCGGGAAGTCGCTTGTGCGGGAGGTCGCCCATTCACCGCGTGCCAGGCGCTCCTGCCGCCGGTTCGCCGTCGGTGGTCTCGGCGAACGAGACGTCGAGAGCGCACTTCTCCGGGATCTCCGCGGCAGAGGTCGCACACTCCGTCGCGTCCCGTCCCGCTGCCCGCGGCGCGCCCGCCTGGCGCTTGCCCGTCTCGATACGGCCCTTCAAGTCCTCGGCGGAGGCAGGCTTCTTGGGGGCGGAGGGACCGGCGGGCCGGGTGGTGTCCGCGGCATCGGACGAGGAGGAACAGGCAGCGGCGCCCGCCGTGGCGGACAGGACGAGTGCGGCGGAGGCCGCGACGGTACGAAAGCGCATAAAAATCCCCCTACATGGACGCTCAGAGGCCCGAATCAACAGTTGATCTACGATGCCACATCGCGCCGCGCGGAAGGCCGGGAAGGCGTGAACAGGCCATGCGGGAATGCGGTGCCTGATCGCGTCGTGATCAGTGGGTGACAGACCCCCGTCGTTCCACGAGCAAACACAGTCGTGGGGCACTCCGGACATGGGGGAGAATCTCCAGGTTCACCTCTGTACCAGGAGATTCATGCACAAGCGTCTGCCTCTGCTCGCCGCCGGTCTCGCCCTCGCCGCTCTCGGCACCTCGGCATGCGGCTCGTCCGACGACCGCGGGTCGAGCACCTCGGCGACACCGACGGCCGAGGCCCCGTCCCGCTCGGCCACCCCGTCCGGGAGCCCGACGACAGCCCCCGCTGACGTACGCGAGCTGAAGGGCCTCTCGGCGAAGCTCTACCTCAAGACGATCCGGGACCACTACCCGGACCTGGACCGCATCGACGACGACGTGCTCGTCACCCACGGCAACGCGCTCTGCGTCGCCCGCGGACAGGACCTCGTCGACCAGGCCAAGAAGACCAAGCGGGAACTTCGGCTCACCGGGAAGCAGGCGTCGCGGATCCTCGGCACCGCGCACGGCAGCTGCGGCAGGAACACGCTCGGCTGAGGTCCCGGATCCGGCCTTCCGGCCGACGGCGCCGCCTAGTCGGCGATCCGTTCCAGGAGCGCGGGCAGCGCCGTCCCGATCGGCTCGCGTACGACCTCGTCGGCCTGGTCGTCGTACGGCGTCGGCTCGGCGTTGACGATGATCAGGCGGGCGCCGTGCTCGGCGGCGCGGCCCGCGAGGGCGGCGGCGGGCTGCACCTGAAGGGTGGTGCCGACCGCGATGAACACGTCGCAGGCCTCGGCGATGGTCACGGCCTCGCCGAGCACCGCCGGGTCGAGACGTTCGCCGAACATCACCGTCGCGGATTTGAGGATGCCGCCGCACTCCAGGCACGGCGGGTCGCTCTCGCCCGCCTCGACGCGGGCCAGCGCGTCCGCCATCGGCCCGCGCGCTCCGCACCCGGTGCACATCACCGTGCGGGCGGTGCCGTGCAGCTCCAGGACCTTGCGGCCGGGCATCCCGGCGAGCTGGTGCAGGCCGTCCACGTTCTGCGTGATGACGCGCACCGGCACTCCGGAGCGCTCCAGGGCGGTCACCGCGTGGTGCGCCGCGTTGGGCTCCGCCTGAAGGGCCCGGTTGGCGCGCCGCATCTGCCACGAGCGGCGCCTGATCTCCGGGTCGCCCATGTAGTACTCGTACGTCACGAGCTTCTCGGCCTCGGGGTCGCGCCGCCACAGGCCCTGGGGCCCGCGGTAGTCCGGGATGCCGGAGTCCGTGGAGATGCCGGCTCCGCTGAGGAGGGCGACGAGGAGCTTGCTCATGGCGTCGAGCCTAGGCCGGGGGGTTCGGTCCGGGCCATGGGATATCCGTGGCAGGACCGTCCGCCCCGATGTCCTGATCTGTGGGATACCTGGCGGGACCGCCATGGCGCCGCCCTCCTGCCGACGTGATCCTGGAGGTACGGAAGCAGGACACGGCGGGTCGTAGGAGAGGCGGGCGGAGACATGGACGCGGATCTGGACGTGTGGGCGAGCGCGGGTGGGAACGGCGTGGACGTGGTCGTTCCCGACACGAAGGTGGCACGGGAGGCCACCGAGCTGATCCGTGACACCACCAGTGAGTTGATCTACCACCACTCGCGCCGGGTGTACTTCTTCGGCGCCCTGCAGGGCCGCAACCGCGGCCTCGGCTTCGACCCCGAGCTGCTGTACGTCGGCGCGATGTTCCACGACGTGGGGCTCGGCGAGGACGCGCGCCGCAGCGGCCGGCGGTTCGAGGTGGACGGCGCCGAGGAGGCGAAGCGGTTCCTGCGGGGGCACGGGCTGCCGGAGGACAGCATCCGTCGGGTGTGGACGGCCATCGCCCTGCACACCACGCCCGGCATCCCCGCGTTCATGGAACCGGAGGTCGCCCTCGTGACGGCGGGAGTGGAGTACGACGTGCTCGGCATCGGGTACGACGACATCCCCGAGGCCGACCGCGCCGCGATCGTGGCCCTGCACCCCCGCCCGGACTTCAAACGGCGGATCCTCGACGCGTTCACCGAGGGGATCCGTCCCAAGCCGGAGACGACCTTCGGCAACGTCAAGGCGGACGTCCTGGAGGCCCACGTCCCCGGATTCGAGCGCGGCGACTTCGTCCGCACCATCCTGGACTCGCCGTGGCCGGAGTAGCCCACGCCGCGAGGACCGGGAGGACGCGCCGCCACGTCGTCGCCCTCATCGCCTTCGACGGCGTGCAGCTCCTCGACGTGAGCGGCCCGGCCGAGGTCCTCACCACGGCCAACTCCTACGGCGCGCACTACGACCTGCACGTCGTCTCCCCGACCGGACACGACGTGCGTACGTCGTCGGGGGTGCGCGTCGGCGTCGACGGCACCCCGGCCGAACTGCCGCGCCGCGTCGACACCCTGGTCGTCCCCGGCCGCAGGGACTGGCGGCGGGCGGTCGCCGACACCGACCTCGTCCGCCTGACCGCCGCGCTCGCCGCCCGCGCCCCACGGGTCACCTCCGTGTGCGCGGGGGCGTTCGTCCTGGCCGAGGCCGGGCTCCTGGACGGCCGCCGCGCGGCCACGCACTGGGAGCTGGCCCGGGAACTGGCCGCCGCCTACCCGCGGGTGCGGGTCGCGGCCGACCCGCTGTTCGTGCGGGACGGGCCCGTCGTGACCTCCGCCGGGGTGACGGCGGGCATCGACCTGGCCCTCGCCCTCGTCGAGGACGACCACGGCGCGCACCTCGCCCGCGATGTCGCCCGCCAGCTCGTCGTCTTCATGGCCCGGCCCGGAGGCCAGTCGCAGTTCAGCACGCGACTGGCTCCGGAGCCCTCCGAGGGGACGGTCGTGCGCCGCGTCATGGACAGCGTCACCGCCGACCCCACGGAGGACCACAGCCTCGACTCGCTGGCCCGCCAGGCGGGTGTGAGCGCCAGGCACCTGGGCCGCCTCTTCCGCGCCGAGACCGGCGTGACGCCCGGGCAGTACGTCGAAGCGGTCCGCCTCGAGGCCGCCCGGGCCCTGCTGGAGGCCGGGCCCGACACCGTCGAAGAGGTCGCCCGGCGCGCCGGGTTCGGCTCGTCGGAGTCGCTGCGGCGGGTGTTCCAACAGCAGTTGGGGGTCGCGCCGACCGCGTACCGGGCCCGGTTCCGTACGACCGCGGCCGAGGCGGGGCGGGCCGCCCTCACGCAGGAGGAGCACGTGGGGGCGGCGGCTCGGGAGGTGGCAGAGGGTTAGGGGCAGAGCTGGTGCGGTGTCGGCCGGCACTCCGGCGGGTCGACCGGGCCCGTGCCGGGGCGGTGGTTGGACCACCACAGCGGGGTGCCGCCTTGGTACACGACCAGGTTCCCGGAGTTCTGGATCGCCAGGTGGGCGCCCGGGTGGCTGTGGGTGCGGCTGTTCCACACCGGTCGCATGGCCGCGTCGTACACGACCAGGTTCCCGTCGGCCTGCATGTAGAGCGTGTTGCCGATGCCGTAGCTGCCCGGGGCCGTCCAGATCGCGGAGCCGTTGTGGTAGAGCACGACGTGCCCGTCGGTCTGCATGGCGAGCGTGGTCCTGCCGTCCGGTGAGTGCCAGGCCTGGCCGCGCTCCAGCGCGCTGGTCCCGCGGATCACCGTGTCGGTGTCGCTCGCCTTCACCCCGGACGCGATGCCCGCCGTGCTGCCGGTGGCGGGCGCGGCCGGGGCGGCGTGCGCCGAGGTGAGCCCGAGCCCGACCGGGGTCAGCGCGAGGACGGCGGTGGCGGCGAGGGCCGTCAGACCGCTACGGGTTCTGCTCATGAAGTCTCCTTACGGGTGCGGCTGAAGGGACATCGGAAGACTTCCAGGGGAAGGAGAGGGACAGGAGGGAGGAATGAGCCTTTCCGGGCAGACCGGAATCGGCCGGTGTTCCGGTCCAAGGGGTGCGGAACCGGTCGGAGCGCCCCCACGAACACAAGTTCTCCCCGATCGGGGTGCGGCGACGTGATCCGGGGGTATGCGTGGATCATGCTCGTCACGCTTCACGGCGGCGGGCACTTGTCTCGGCGGCCCCACAACAGGAGGCGACCCATGAACGAGCACTACGCTCTCCACCAGCTTCTGCACCTCGTCGACCGCAGCGAGCAGCACGCGATACGTCCCGACGAGGCCGCCGAACTCCGCGCCGCGATACGCGCGCTCTACGCCCGCCCCGCCGCCGATCGCGAGATCGCCCTGCACCGCCGCATGACCAAGGCCGTGGAGGCGGCCGTCGACGACTACCGCGAACTCACCTCTCAGTGGACCGAGGCGGACGGCACCACCCAGGAGATCGCCCGCAGGGCCACGGCGGCCGCGTTCGGCGCGGTAAGAGCCGTGGTGCCGATCGACGAAGAGCCCCGCAAGGCCGTCGCCGGGGGGCTGGGGGTCGCTGTGCCGGACGGTGTGGGCAAGAGGGGGCAGCGGGTGCCCGCCTAGAGGTCCTGTCGGCAGGGGAGAGCGCGGCGTCCGGCCCGTGCCCGCCGCGCCGCGGCACGGCGCTGTGCGCGCGCCGGTGCGGCCCGGGTCAGGCGTCGGCCCGTCGGGTGGTGGTTTCCCGGGCGACGAGGCGATGGCTGAGCACGGTCGTCGCCGGGATGTCCGGGGCGCCGGTGCCCGCAGACTGTGCCGCACCGGCGCGCCCGGCGGTGTCGATGATGTGCCGGGCGGCCAGGGAGCCCATCTCGTACAGCGGCAGGCTCACCGTGGTCAGGCCGACGAACTCCGCGACCCGCAGGTCGTCCATGCCCGCCACGGAGATTTCCCGTGGCACGTCGATGCCTGCCTGGCGCAGGGCGCTCAGCGCGCCGACGGCGACCTCGTCGTTGGCCGCGAGGATGGCGTCGGGGAGAAGGCCGCGGGCGATGATCCGCAGGGTGGCGGCGTGCCCGGCCTGGTGGTTGAAGCCGCCGGGGTGGCACTGAGCGCTCCTGGTGAGGCCCGCCTCGGCCATGCGGGACAGAAAGCCCTCGCGGCGGTGCCCGCTGACCGTCATGCCGGGTGGCCCCTCGATGAACGCGATGTGCCGGTGCCCGAGTGAGATCAGGTGGTCGGTGATGTCGTGAGCCACCGCGCGGTTGTCGACGACGACGGACGGACAGCCCAGGTCGCGCACGGCCAGGGAGACCGCCTGCAAGCCTTCCTCCTGGGCGCGGCGCACGGCCTTGACCAGGGCCGGCGCCTGCGGGTCGTCGACGTGGCCGCTGCCGGCGAAGACGACGCCCGCGGCGCGGTAGTCCCGCATGGCCCGCAGACGGCTGATCTCCGTGGTGGTGCGCCGGTCGACGTTGGACAGCATCGTCACGTACCCGGCGCGGGTCGCCATGTCGTCCACGCCGCGGGCGATGACGGAGAAATACGGATTGTCGATGTCGCTCACCAGGACGCCCACGAGGCGGCTGTGCGGCGAGACCATGGCGCGGGCGAGGGCGCTGGGCGAGTACTCCAGGCGCTCTGCGGCCTCCATGACCTTGGCGCGGGTCTTGGCCGAGATGGGATGGTCGGCCCCGCTGAGCACGCGCGACGCCGTGGAGACGGCCACGCCCGCCGCTCGGGCGACTTCCACCAGTGAGCTCACACACCACCGTCCAGGGGTTCGCGGAGGGTGTTCGGGAAACGTTTGCCCTCCAGGGTCCCAACATGCCACAGGAAGTGAATCGTTGGCAACGTGAGGGCTCAACTCCTGCTGAGTGTTTGCGTGTTGCCTCTTGACGGATCGCAGGGCTGGTTGTCTAGCATCCCGGGGCAAGGCATACGTTTGCCTAGCTGATGACCTCGGGGAACCGAGGCGGCACAAAGGGGGATGGCCATGCATGCCTGGACTCCGACCGCGGCCTGGGCCGCCTGGACGCGCACGAAGCGATTCACCGCCACCGCGGTCTTATGCGTCGCGACCATGGCGGCGACCGCCTGCGGCAGCGGCGCGGGCACCGAGACCCGTGCGGACGGGACGCTGTCGTTCACCGTGGCGGTCGTCGAGCCGGACATCACGACCGTGCCGTTCCTGGCGGCCGTGGACGCCGTCCGGCGTCAGGGGCACGACATCGACGTCGTGGAGCTCGCCGCACCCGAACTGGCCATCGAGGGGCTCGCGCTGGGCGACTACGCGATCTCGGCCGAGGCGACGGGGCCGGCGCTGAGCGCCATCGAGCAGAACGCCCCTATCAAGATCATCGCCGATGTCGTCGGCAACCAGTGGGCGCTCTACGGCCGCCCCGGCGTCACGTCCTGCGACGATCTCGACAAGCGCCCCTTCGGGATCTTCAGCGCGGGAGCGGTCGCCACCGCCATGGCCAAGGACTGGGTGCGCACGCACTGCGGCGCGGACCGGCGCCCGCGCTATCTGACGCTAGGCGGCTCGGACGTCCGCGCACAGGCCCTCGCCTCGGGGGAGATCGACGCGACGCCGCTGGAGGTCGCCGACGCCGTCGCTCTGGGATCCTCCGCGCAGCCGGGCGCGGGCGGCCTCACCAAGCTCGCCGACTTCGCCCGGACCCTGCCGGACCTGCACCCGCAGACCGTCTACGCCAACGCGGACTTCCTCGCCGACCACCGAAAGGTGTCCCAGGCGTTCGTCACGGCACTGGTGCGCGAGCACGCCCGGATCAACGCCCGGCCCGGATACCTGGAACGTCTGGTGCGCCGCTACCTTCCCCAGGAGGACGAGGCCGACGTGGGCCCCGTCGCCGAACGCTACCGCGCGGCGCGGCTCTTCGACGCGGCCGCCCTCACCCCGCAGAACGTGCAGGGAACCATCGACTTCTTCGCCCGCGCCGGTGTGATCGGGCAGGGCGTGTCCGCACGCGACGCGGCCGACCTCAGCTTCCTCAGGGCCGCGTCGTGACAGCCGCGACCACGCCCCCGAAGGCGGCCCCCCGCACGCGGCGCGGACGCGTCAGCCCACAGGCGGGCCCCCGCACCGCGCGGCGGCCGGGACCGCTGCGGCGGTCCCTCGACCGGAAACTGCCCTACCAACTCCTGACGTTCGCGCTCTTCGCCACGGCCTGGGAGCTCTACGCCCACGCCCGGGGCGGCCTGCTGCTCCCCGGCTTCACCGAGACGCTCGGGGCCACCGTCGACCTGCTCGGCGACGCGGAGCTGTGGCGCGCCCTGTACGTGAGCAACCAGGCCCTGGTGCTCGGCTTCGGCGCCGCCGTCGTCCTCGGGGTCCCGGCCGGCACCGCGCTCGGCCGGTTCCGGCTCCTCGAGCGGTACGCGGACGTCTACCTGAACATCCTGCTCGTGACCCCGGTGGCCGCGGTCATTCCGCTCCTGGTGATGTCGTTCGGCGTCGGCCTCGCCTCCCGGGTCGCGCTCGTCGCGGCCTTCTCGGTCGTCATGGTGATCGTGAACAGCCGCGCGGGCGTACGGCAGGTGGACCCGGCGCTGATCGAGATGGCCCGCTCGTTCGGCGCCGGCGAGCGCTGGATCTGGCGGTGGGTGCTGCTGCCCGGCGCCCTGCCCGCGATCATGACCGGTCTGCGCCTCGGTCTCGGCCGCGCCGTCACCGGCATGGTCCTGGTCGAACTGCTCATGGTCTCCGACGGATTGGGCGGGCTGATCCTCACCTACCGCGGCCTGCTCAAGGCTCCGCCGCTCTACGGCACCATCGCGATCATCCTCGCCGAGGCGCTGCTCCTGGTGACCGCCGCGCACTGGGCCGAACGCAGGCTGACCCGCTGGGCCCGCACCCCGAAGTCCCCTCCGTACCCGGCAAGGAGCACCCGATGATCACCATCGACGGACTGAGCAAGAGTTTCACCGCGCGGGACGGCACCTGTGTGCGAGCACTGAGCGACGTGGGCCTCGACGTGGCCGAGAACGAGTTCCTGACCGTCCTCGGCCCCAGCGGCTGCGGCAAGACCACCCTGCTCCGGGCCATCGCCGGGCTCGTGCCCTGGGACGAGGGCGACATCCTCGTCGACGGCGTGCCGGTGCGCGGGCCCGGACCCGACCGGAGCGTGGTCTTCCAGAACTTCGCGCTGCTGCCGTGGGCGACCGTCCTGGACAACGTCGCCTTCGGCCTGCGCGTGCGCGGCGTCGGCCGGGCCGAGCGCGCCGAACGCGCCCGCGCGCTGCTCGCCATGGTGGGACTCGCGGACTGCGCGGCCAAGCTGCCCGGCGAGCTGTCCGGCGGCATGCAGCAGCGCGTCGGGATCGCCCGCGCCCTGGCCGTACGCCCCCGTGTGCTCCTCATGGACGAGCCCTTCGGGGCGGTGGACGAGCAGACGCGGCGGCTCCTTCAGGAGGAACTGCTGTCCCTGTGGGAGGAGCAGCGGCTGACCGTCGTGTTCATCACCCACAGCATGGAGGAGGCCGTCCTCCTCGGTGACCGCGTCGCGTTGATGAGCGCCCGCCCGGGACGGATCGCCGAGATCGTGCCGGTGAAGCTGCCCCGGCCGCGTGCGCGCGACGTCGGAGGCGTGGCGCGCTCCAGCGAGTACGGCGAGCTCACGGGCTACCTGTGGGAGCGGCTGCGCGCGATGCACGCCGAGCACCGGCCGGAGAGGGCGGCCTCATGAACGCCCGGTCCTCCTTACGACGCGTGCCCGCGGCGCCCGTCAGCCTCGCGGTCGGCGCCGCGGTCTGGGAGGTGGTCGGGCGGACGGCGGAGGCGTCGTCGCTGCCGCCCCTGAGCCGGGTGCTCGACCGGCTCGTCGCCCTGTGCCGTGAGGGCCTGATCTTCAGCAGCCTGGCCGACAGCCTGCTCAGCCTCGCCATCGGCCTGGCCGTCTCCCTCACCACCGGGCTCGTCGTCGGCACCGCCATGGGCTGCTCACGCCGTGTCGAGGCAGCACTCGGCGGCTACGTCCACGCACTGCTGAGCGCCCCCTCCCTCGTCTTCGCGCCGGTGTTCTTCTCGCTGCTCGGGGCGGGACGTGCCTCGATCGTGGCGGTGGTGGTGATGTACGCCGTCTTCATCGTCATCGTCACCACGGAAGAGGCCGTGCGGTCCGTGCCCGCGCATCTGGTGGAGATGGCACGGTCGTACGGCGCGAGCGAACCCCAGGTGCTGCTGCGCGTCGCGCTGCCCGCCGCCGCGCCCATGATCATGGCCGGGGTGCGGCTCGGCGTCGGCCGCGCCGTCACCGGCATGATCAACGGCGAGATGTTCATCGCCGTGGTCGGCCTGGGCCACCTCGTCACCGAGGCGGGCGGCCGCTTCGACAGCGCGAGCGTCCTCGCCGTGCTCCTGGTCGTCGTCGCCGTCGCCCTGGGAGCCCTCGCCCTGGTCCAGGCCGTCGACCGCAAGATCACCCACTGGGTTCCCCGGACCGCGAGGAGCGAGCGATGAAACTCGACGCCTACAGCCACATCCTGCCCCGGCGCTACTTCGCGCGCATGCGCGAGCTCGCCGTCGACACCGCCGCCCTCAAACGCTGGCTGGAGCTGGACGCGCTGCACGACATCGACGCACGCCTGCGGATGATGGACGAGTTCGGCGACGGCTACCAGCAGGTCCTCACGCTGTCCTCACCGCCGATCGAACGGCTCGCCGCCCCGCACGAGTCCCCGGCGCTGGCACGCCTCGCCAACGAGTCGCTGCACGAGCTGTGCGAACGGCACCCCGACCGCTTCCCGGCCTTCGTGGCCTCCCTGCCGCTCAACAACCCGGACGCGGCACTCGCCGAACTCGCCCACGCCCTCGACGACCTCGGCGCCCGGGGCGTGCAGCTCTTCACCAATGTCGACGGCAAGCCACTGGACGCCCCCGAGTTCCGGGGCGTCTTCGCCGAGATGGCCCGGCGGGACCTGCCCATCTGGCTGCACCCCGCCCGGGGAGCCGCCTTCGCCGACTATGCCACCGAGGACACCTCCCGGTACGAGATCTGGTGGGCGCTCGGCTGGCCGTACGAGACGAGTGCCGCCATGGCCCGGCTCGTCTTCTCCGGCCTGCTCGAACAACACCCGACCATCAAGATCATCACCCATCATCTGGGCGCCATGATCCCCTACCTCGAAGGGCGGATCGGACTCGGCTGGAGCGATCAGCTCGGCAGCCGCACCGCGGGTGGGAACCTCGCGCGGCTGCGCGAGACGGTGCTGCCGCACAGGCCGCTGGAGTACTTCCGCCGCTTCTACGCCGACACGGCCCTGTCGGGCTCCGCCAGCGGTATCCGGTGCGGCCTCGATTTCTTCGGCGCCGACCACGTCCTGTTCGGCACGGACTGCCCCTTCGACCCCGAAGGCGGGCCCGGGTTCATCCGCGAGACGATCCGCGCCCTGGACACGCTCGACCTCACGGACACCGACCGCGCACGGATCTACCACGGCAACATCCTCCGCCTGATGCGGCTGCCCGATCCGGTGACCATGCCACCCGGGCGGGTCAGTTCATGAGCGCGGCCCGTGCCGCCGCGACGGCCTGCTCGGCGTAGCCGCGGCCGAACAGCACGGCGTGCACCAGCAGCGGGAACAGCTGGTGCACGCCGACGCGTGCGCGCCAGCCATCGACGAGTGGGGCCTCCTGCTGATAGCCGTCCAGTACGTCGTCGAGGTGCGGGCAGCCGAACAGGGCGAGCATGGCCAGGTCGGTCTCCCGGTGGCCGCCGTGCGCGGCCGGGTCGATCAGCCAGGCCTGCCCGTCGGCGCCCCACAGGACGTTGCCGTTCCACAGGTCGCCGTGCAGTCGGGCGGGCGGCTCGGCGGGCCCGGCGAGTGCGGGCAGCCGTGCGCAGACCCGCTCGACCACGTCCGCCTCGGCGGGGCGCACGGTCCCGTCGTCGACGGCGCGCCGCAGGTAGGGGAGCACCCGGTGCTCGACGTACCAGCGCGGCCAGTCGTCGCCGGGGACGTTCCGCATGGGGGCGAGTCCGATGTACGCGTCCTCGATGCCGTCGGGCGGCGGCGCGCCGAACGCGGGGGCGCCGCAGGCGTGCAGGGCCGCCAGGCCGCGGCCGAACCGGACGGCTGCCCGGGCGGTCGGCGCGCCCTGCGGGACGCGGTCGGTCACCAGCCAGTGCCGGTCGTGCCCGCGCACGGCCGGGACCCGCACCGTGCCCGAGGCGGCCAGCCAGCGCAGCCCGGCCGCCTCGGCCCGCACCGCGCCCGGCGCGTCGGCGCGCTTGACGACGACCGACTGCCCGCCGTCGAGGGCGACTTCGGTGAGCGCGCCGGACAGCGGGTGCTGTCCGGTCGCCGCGTGTCCGGTGAGGCGGGCGGCCGCGGCCGCCGGGCTCTCGGCCGGGTGGTCGGGCTCTGCTCGGGGTGTCACCTCGTCGGATCCCTTCTGGTGCGGGCGAGTCGGGGCACAGTGGGCCGGGGCGGCGGCCGGGCCGTGGTTTCCGTCGGCGTCCGGCCACGGCGACCTACGCGGCCGGGTGAGGCGCCGTCAGTGGCTTCAGCATGGTCTCCAATTCCTTGCGGGCGATCTGCTTGCGGAACTCTCCTTCGTAGGTGGGGTCGCCGGAGTCATGCATGGTCCGGGTTATCCGGACCGCGGACACCTGGCGCTCCCATGTGTGGTGGAGACAGGTGTCGGAGTAGCTGTCGAGCAGGCTCGGGTCATTCTTCTGCACGTGCTGGACGACCGCGCGGGCGAGCACGTCGGCGTCGTGGAGGGCGAGGCTCATGCCTTCCGCGCTCATCGGGGAGATGAGGTGGGCGGCGTCCCCGAGAAGGTGGAGCCGACCGTGGCTCATGGGGCTGAAGACCACTCCGCGCAGCGGCACGACCTGCTTGCTCATGATCGGGCCCCTGCGTTCCACGGGCCTGCCGAAGCGCTTCTCCAGTTCGCTCCAGACACGCTCGTCGGGCCACTGCTCGACGGTGTCGGACAGCGGGCACTGGAGGTAGAGACGGCTCGCGTTCGGCCCCCGCGTGATCTGCGCGGCGAAACCGCACGCGTGCACGGCCAACAGGGACTGGGGATCCGCCGGCACTTCCGCCATCACCGTCAGCCAGGCGTAGCCGAACTCATGGCTGGAGCAGGTGAGGACGTCCTCGGGGACGGCTGTTCGGCTGACGCCACGGTAACCGTCGGCACCGGCGACGAAGTCGCACGTGACCGTCCGCGTCGAGCCGTCCGGCTCCCGGTAGCGAACCAGCGGCTGCTCGGTGTCGATGTCCCACAGCGACACGTCCTCCGCCCCGAAGCGCAGGTCGCCGCCGTCGCGCAGAAAGATACTGATCAGGTTGCGGACGAGAACCTGCTGCGGACAGAACACCCCGTCGCTGTCGCCCTCGTCGTCATCGCCCCTCTTCCACCACCGCTGTGCTCCGTCCACCAGCAGGGGCACACCCGAGTCGGAGCTGATGCGGCCGTGGCCCACCACGGCCTCGCCCACCCCCCACTCGTTCAGCACACCCACACCGCCGGCATCGAGGGCCCCGGCGCGCTGTCGCTGCTCCACGTAGGTACGACTGTGCCTTTCGAGGACGACGCACCCGATCCCCTTCCGCAGGAGGAAGGTGCCCAGGGCGAGGCCGGCGACCCCGCCCCCTACGATCACCACGGTTGTGTCCTTGACGGTTCCGGTCATGGTTCCTCGAACTCCTCGCAGAAAAGGGGACCGCACGCACCAGTGCGTGGGCGGCCGTGCCGCCCCCTGGTGGAGCGGCGCACTGCCACCACTGTGGAACCCGACGCCCGCGCCACCAACCGGCAAATGGACACGCGATGCTGAAAACCCGCCAAGAGTGTGGCTGGACGTGCGGCACCTTCTCGAGGGCGACCGCTAGGGCACCGTAGGGCTGCTGCGCAGGTCCGTCCGGTAGCTGCCCGGGGTCTGGCCCACGACCTCGTTGAAGGCGTCGATGAAGCTGGACGGGTTCGACCAACCGCACGCCATCGCCGTATCGGTGACGGACGTGCCCTCGGCCAGGTGGGCCAGCGCGTGGTGGATGCGCAAGATGGTGCGCCAGCGGTGGAAGCTCATGCCGAGCTCGCTGTGGAACAGCCGGCTCAGGGTCCGCTCGCTGGCCCCCGCGACGCGTCCGAGTTCGGCCAGGGTCGCGGGCCGGGCGGGGTCGGCGTGCAGGAGGCCGGTGACCGCACGGAGCCGGTCATCGGCCCCTTCGGGCAGGTGCAGGGACTGCTCCGGGGTGTCGGACAGCTCGTCGATGACCACGGCGAGGAGCCGCCGGTGGGCGCCGGAACGCTTCTCGGGCCGGTCGCCGGTCAGGGTCAGAACGGCCTCGCGCAGCAGCGGGCTGACGGCGAACACGCTGGGGTGGTCGAGGAGTTCGCCGCACAGCTCGACCGGAACGGTCAGCAGCCGCGCGTCGGTGCGGCCGTAGAAGCGATGGGAGTGGGCGAAGCCGGGCGGTGTCCACGTCACACGGTTGGCGGGGGCCACCCAGGTGCCGCGCTCCGTCGTGGTGGCGACCGTCCCGGCTGCCGCGTAGACGAGTTGGCCCGCCGTGTGCGTGTGGGGGGCCACCGAGTAGCCGTGCGGCAGCCACCCGGCTCCGCTGGGCATCTTCTGCGGAGTGGATGACCCCGGCGGGGGTTGGCGGCTTCTCGGCATCAGGCGTGAGCCTAGCGGTGGTTGCGCGAGAGAATGCGGAGTCACGACGCGGCCGGGATTCAGGCGCGGCGGGCGGCCCAGACGGTGCGCTCGGTGCGTACGGAGAGGTCGTCGCGACGCAGGATGCTGTACGGGCTCTCGGTGTCGAGCAGTTCGTCGAGCGCGGCGAGGTCCTCGGGGCTGAGCGCCGGTGCCGCGGCGCCGCGGACGCGCTGGAGACTGCCGTGGGCGTAGCGGCCGACGGCTTCGCTGCGGTCGCCTTGGATGTCGACGGTGATGGTCCGCTCGTCCTCGACGGTGAACCCGGCGGCGGAGAGCATCGGTCCCCAGTCGGCGCCGCGGTGCGGGACGTGCTCGGCGTGGAAGCCGTCGGTCGCCCTGTGGCAGCGCTCTTCGAGACCGGGCCGGTTCTCGGGGGCGTCGGCGGGCAGGAAGCGGGGGAAGCCGTCCAGCTCGACGACGGCGAACAGGCCCCCCGGGGCGAGCAGGTCGTGGACGCGGGCCAGGGCCCGGTCGGGGTGGGCCATGTGGTGCATCGAGGCCGAGGCCCACACCAGGTCCGGCGTCCCGAGATCGGGCCAGGAGGCGGCGTCGAGGTCGGCCTGCACGGTGCGCACGCGCTCCCGCACTCCACGGGCGCGGGCCTTCTCGCGCAGGAGCTGAAGATGCCCGGCCGAGGTGTCGACGGCGGTGATGTGCGCCTCGGGGAAACGCTCCAGGAGCGCGAAGGTGCCCGCCCCCGTGCCGCAGCCCAGATCCACGATCCGGCGCGGCTCGGCCTTCAGCGGCAGCCAGGCGGTGATGAACGCGATGTGGTCGGCGAGCACCTCGGCGTCCAGGTCGAGGATCTCCGCCTGGCCGGGGTCGTGTGCCTGGTGGTGGCCGCCTTCGCCGTGCGGGGTGTGCTGGTGGATTCGGGTCATGGCGACACCGTAGGACGCTCATGCGTCTGCGGCACAGATCCTTGCTGCCTGCGCAAGGAAGTCGCCGCTCCTGCTGCCCGTCACGCAAGATCCCGCGGGCGCCGCGGGGCCGTCACGTGCCGGAGGCCGGAGTGCCGCCATCGGCCTCGGCGGTGTCGCGTTGGTGGCCGCGGCGGGCGTCGCGGTCGAAGATGCCCATGATCTCGCACGGCCCGCCCTCGGCGCCGATCGCGTGGGGCATCATCGTGGGGAACTCGGCGGCCTGGTTGGTCTCGACGCGGAACCGGCGATGGCCGAGCATGAGGACGGCGGTGCCGGACAGGACCACGAGCCATTCGCGGCCGGGATGGGCGCGCATGCGGGCAGGGTTGTCGGGCGGCGGTTCGGTCATCCGCTGACGCATCACGCTCATGCCGGGGTCGCCCTTGACGGGCCAGTGCATCAGTCCGTGGGCGGCGTCGATCATCGGGCTGACGACGACGTCGTCGGCGGCGTTCTCCACCAGCTGGTCCAGGGTGGTGTCCAGGGCGCGGGCGAGGGTGACGAGCTGGTCCAGGGCGAGGCGGCGCCGGCCGTTCTCGATGCGGCTGAGCGAGGACTGGCTGAGGTTGGCGCGGGTGGCCAGATCCTCCAGGGACCAGCCCTGGGCGACCCGCAGGGCGCGGATCCGTTTGCGCACGAGGCTGTCCAGCTGCCCATCTTCTTGCGTCATGGGCAACAGCGTATGCCTTCTCCGCAATGCGGGCCTAGCGTCGACGGCAGGTGGCCCGGATCGGTGGGCCACGCACGTTCCCCCCTTCAGTGCGGCGACCGGCCCTGCTCCGGCGCTGGTCCCGCATGCCCTCGGAAGGACGACATGAGTACGAACCAGCCTCCCCAGGCGGCGGCATCGGCGAGCGGCGGAGGCACACCCGACGCGCGTCGGCTGCGCTCCATCCTGATCGCCGTCTCCGTCGCGCTGATGGCCGTCATCGCGTCGGTGTCCGGGCTGAACGTCGCCCAGACCCAGATGGCCGTGGAGTTCGGCGCGTCGCAGAACACCGTCCTGTGGATCATCAACATCTACACCCTGGCCCTGGCCGCGCTGCTGCTGCCGCTCGGCGCCGTCGGTGACCGGCTGGGCCGTAAGCCCATGCTGATCGCCGGACTGACCGTCTTCGGCGCCGCCGGCGTCGTGGCGGGGCTCGCTCCGTCGGCCGGCGTGATGATCGCCGCGCGTGTGGCCGCGGGCGTGAGTGCCGCGATGATCATGCCGATCACGCTGGCCGTCATCACGAGTACGTTCCCCGAGGAGCGGCGGGGCAAGGCGATCGGCGTGTGGACCGGTGTCGCCGGGGGCGGCGGCGTCCTGGGCATGTTCCTGTCCGCGCTCCTGGTCGATGTCGCCGACTGGCGCTGGCTGTTCGTCCTGCCCGTGGCCCTGGTCGTCGTCGCTCTGGCGATGACACTGAAGTCGGTGCCCAACTCCCGTCGGCGCTCCGCTCATTCCTTCGACACCACGGGCGCCTTCCTGTCCGCCGTCGCCGTGATCGGTCTGATCTTTGCCCTGCAGGAAGGCCCCGAGCGTGGCTGGACCGCGCCCGTGACTCTGATGAGCCTGGTCGTCGGTGTCATGGCCGCTGTCGGATTCGTGGCCTGGGAGCTGCGCCGCCGCGACGCGGCCCTCCTGGACGTGCGCCTGTTCCGTGAGCGCGGCCTGGCCGGCGGCTCGATCACGCTCCTGGTGGTCTTCGGGGTCCAGGCGGGTGTCGCCGTGGTTCTCTTCCCGTTCTTCCAGGCCGTCCTGGGCTGGTCCGGGCTGCTGTCCACGGTGGCGATGATGCCCATGGCCGTCATGATGATGGTGGCGTCCGGCCTGGCCCCCGGGATGGCCGGACGCGTCGGCGCCCGCGTCACCATGGCCGTGGGCGTCGCCCTGGGCATGCTCGGCCTGGCCTTGATGGCCGTGTTCGTCTCCGTCGACGGCGGATACCTGTCCATCCTGGCCGGCATGCTGGCCATGGGCATCGGCATGGGCCTCTCGATGACGCCCTCGACCGAGGCCATCACCAGCTCCCTGCCCCGCGCCGAGCAGGGAGTCGCCTCCGCGCTCAACGACGTCACCCGCGAGCTCGGCACCGCCCTCGGCGTGGCCATGCTCGGCGCCCTGCTGTCGGCGGGCTACCGCGGCGCCATCGACGACAAGCTCGACGGCATCCCCCGGGAAGCCGCGGACACCGCACGCGAAGGCATCGCCAACGCCGTCGAGGTGGCCCCTCGCAGCGGTACGCACGCCCAGGACCTCGTCCACGCCGCGCAGCAGTCCTTCGTCGACGGGTGGCAGCAGGCCATGTGGGCGGGCGTCGCCGTCATGGGTGCACTGCTCGTCCACATCGCTCTGCGCGGCCCGAAGGGCCCGGCCCCCGCGGCCTCGGACGAGCCGGAGACCGCGGCGGCCGACGCCGTCCGCTGACGGGGCGCCACCTGGCCGCCCGGGCAAGCCGGTTGCGGCAGGCGGCCGTGCTCGGCGTTGCCGCCGACCGCAGCCGGTCACTCACCCCATCGGAACCACCGGGGCTTGCGGAACCATCAGGGCTCGCGGAACTGTCGCAACTGCCCGTCTAGCGGCTGTCCCCGGCCGTCGCCGCCACCCGCGCGGTCGGTACGACGACCGGAGCGCCGTCGGACGGCGCGAACAGGATCTCCGTATCGATGCCGTACAACTCCCTGACCAGGTCCGCGTCGATGGTCTCGCGCGGCGGGCCGGACGCCAGGACGCGGCCGTCGCGCATCGCGACGACGGTGTCGGCGTAGCGGGCCGCGGCGGCGAGGTCGTGCACGACCATCACGACGGTGCGGCCGCCCGCGGCGATGTCGCGCACCAGGTCGAGGACCTCCACGGCGTGGCCGATGTCGAGGGCGCTGGTCGGCTCGTCGAGCAGGACCACCGGGGTCTCCTGGGCCAGGACCATGGCGAGCCAGCAGCGTTGGCGCTGGCCGCCGGAGAGTTCGTCGAGGCGGCGCTCGGCCAGCGGGGTCGTGCCGGTGGCGTCCAGAGCCTTGGTCACGGCTTGTTCGTCCTCGCGGGACCACTGGCGGAACAGGCCCTGGTGCGGGTGGCGGCCGTAGCGTACGAGACCCGCGACCGTGACGGCCTCGGGTGCCTGCGGGGCCTGGGGGAGCAGGGCGATGCGGTGCGCCGCGTCGCGCTGACGCAGCCGCCACACGTCCGCGTCGCCCGCGAGGACCCGGCCCGAATCCGGCGTGTGCAGCCGGGCCATCGTCCGCAACAAGGTCGACTTGCCGCACCCGTTGGGGCCGACGACGGCCACCACCTGGCCGGAGCCGATCGTGAGGTCGACCTCGTCGACCACGGTGCGACCGGCGTATCCGGCGGTGACTCGCTCGACGCGCAGTTCCACTGTGTGCCTCGCCCTTCCCGGGGGATGAGGCAACCCCTTGCCTCGAAACTGTAAGGTAAGGCTAACCTTAGTCTCTGCGCCGTGGGGTGGCGCGGCCGGATGGTCGCGTGTGCCTCGGCCCAGTCATGTCCCATTGAACACGGAGCCCTTGATGAACCTGCCCCGCAGATCCCTTCCCCTCGTGCCGCGCCGCGCGGCGCAGGCAGTCGCAGTCCTCGGGGCGGCCGCGCTGCTGCTGACCGGATGCGGTTCCGACTCCGGCTCGGACAAGAAGGACTCCAAGGGCGCCTCGGCGGGCGAGGCCTCCGGCACGCGCACGGTGAAGGACGCCACCGGCCGCACCGTCAAGGTCCCCGCGCACCCCAAGCGCGTCGTCACCCTGACCCAGGAGGACCTGGACGCGGTGCTCGCCCTCGGCGTCAAGCCGGTCGGCATCACCAACGGCCAGGGCCTCGACAAGCCCCCGGCGTACCTGGCCGACAAGGTCAAGGACATCGACGTCGTCGGCAATCTGCTCCAGCCCGTGATGGACAAGGTCGTCGCCGCCAAGCCCGACCTCATCCTCGCCGGTGACATGCAGGACGAGCAGGTCCTCAAGCAGCTCCGCGAGATCACCCCCGCCACCCTGGTCACGATGGCGCCCGCCGACGAGTGGAAGCTCTCCTTCCGTGGCATCGGCAACGCCGTGAACAAGCTGGACAAGGCCAACAAGGTCATCGCCGACCACGAGTCCGCCGCGAAGGCCGCGGGCGCGAAGCTCGGCGCCGACAAGGGCGCCGAGGTGTCCATCGTCCGCTGGAACCCGGACGGCCCCAGCTGGATGGAGAAGAAGCAGTTCGCCAGCGGCGTCGCCCTGGAGATGGGGCTGAAGCGGCCCAAGGCGCAGAACAAGGACGGCAACGCGCACACCCCGTCGCTCAGCCTGGAGAAGATCGACCAGATCGACGGCGACTGGCTGTTCCTCTCGACCCTGACGTCCGACGGCGAGAAGGCCCTGAAGGACGTCCAGTCCAAGCCCGCGTACAAGGAGCTCGGCGCCGTCAAGAAGAAGCACGTCGTGACCGTGAACGGGTCGGTCTGGTCCACCCGTGGCGGGCCGCTGGCCAGCGATGTCGTGCTCAAGGACATCACGAAGGCGCTGTCCAAGTCCTGAGGTCCCGAGGGCGACTCGGGGGACTTGAAGGCCTTGGCTTGAAGGCCTTGAGGAGCCCGAGGGGTCTGTGAGTCCTGACGTGCTGTCGGCGGCCGGTAGCTGATCGGTCCCGATGAGCCGTCATGTGGCCGTGGCCGCTTCCCGATGGAGCCCGGGGAGCGGCCACGTCGGGCCACAGGGACGTCAGCCGCCGGGCGTCTCCCCGGCGGCGCGGGCGAAGTCCACCGCCGTCCACGCCATCGCCGTCGCCCCGTCGAGGAGCGCGTGTTCCCCCGCCGGGGACAGCGCCGCCTGCGCGAACTCCGGCTCGTGCGGGCCGCAGGTGCCGCCGCTGATGTCGAGCACCGGATGGATGGACGGCACCGCGTGCGACACATTGCCCATGTCGGTGCAGGCGAAGGGCGGGCGCTGCACCGGCTCCGGCCGCCCGAGCGCCCGCGCGTTGCGCGTCCAGAGGTCGATCAGCGCGGGGTCGCCGCGGAAGTCCAGATAGTCCGGCTCGGGCCGCTCCAGTGTGACGTCGCAGCCGGTCGCCAGGGCACCGGCGCGGAAACAGTCCTCCACGCGGGCGCGCAGCTCGGCGAGGTCCTCGGCGGCCAGCGCCCGCAGTTCGTACGAGGCCGTCGCGCGGGCCGGGACCGCGTTGGGGCTCGTGCCCGCCTCCGTGGTGATGCCGTGCACCCGCCACTGCGGCGGCAGGTGCTGGCGCAGCAGACCGAGCGCGACCTGCGCGACGGTCAGGGCGTCGGCGGCGTTGCGGCCCTCGTGCGGGTTGAGGCTGGGGTGCGCGGCGCGACCGGTGTACGTGACCGACAGCGTGCCGAGCGCGAACGACCGGAAGTCGGACATCTCGAACGGGCACGGGTGCACCATCATCGCGGCGTCCACCCCGTCGAACGCCCCGGCGTCGAGCATCAGGGCCTTGCCCGCGCCGCGCTCCTCGGCCGGTGTCCCGAGCACCCTTATCCGCAGGCCGAGTTCGTCGGTGAACGGGGCGAGCGCGAGGGCCGCGCCGACCCCCGCGGCGGCGATCAGGTTGTGGCCGCAGGCGTGCCCGAGGTCCGGCAGGGCGTCGTACTCGCAGACGATCGCCACCGTCCGCGGCCCCGGTCCGAGCGTCGCGGAGAACGCGGTGTCCAGGCCGTACGCGGGGGAGTCGACCGCGAATCCGGCTGCCGTCAGGGCCTCGGCGCACCAGGCGGCGGCGCGGTGCTCGGCGAAGGCCGTCTCCGGGTGGCCGTGGATGCGGCGGCTCAGGGCGACGAGGTCGTCGCGGTGTGCGTCGACGCGCTGCCGCACGGCGGACTTGAGGTCGTCGGGGGCGGTGGTGGCGCCTTGTGTCGCTGCGGCTTCTCGTGTCGCTGCGGCTTCGTCGGGGGTGGGGTGCGGCATCGGTCCTCTTCGTGTGCGGGGGCGGACGGAACGGCTCGCGCCATCGCCCCCGAGAACATAGCTTAGGCTTACCTAACTTCGCGCTGGTGGTCCGGTGCGCTCGATCCCCGAGGAGTTGTACGCATGCATCCGCGTCCGGACGACGTGTTCCCGCTGCTGACGCCGCAGGCCGGTATCCACTACGCGCAGCAACTGGACCCCGGCGGCGCCGCGTTCCACACCGCGGACCTCATGGAGATCCACGGCGCCCTGGACGAGGACCGGCTGGAGCGCGCCGTGCGCCGGACCGTCGCGGAGGCCGACACGCTCCGCCTGCGCGTGACCGAGGCGGGCGGCGAGCCGCGGCAGTGGGTACGGGACGCGGCGTACGCGACGGATGTGCCCGTGCATCGGATCGACCTGCGCGCCGAGGACCGGCCGGAGGAGGCCGCCGACGCCTGGATCCGCGCCGACCTGGCCCGCCCGGCCGACGCCGGGGACGCCGGGGACGGGCACGGCCTGATGACGCAGGCCCTCATCCGGATCGCCGACGACCGCACCTGGTGGTACCAGCGCGTCCACCACATCGCCGTCGACGCCTACGCCCTCCAGCTGATCGGCCGCCGCGTCGCCGAGCTGTACACCGCGTTCACGGCCGACCCCGAAGCATCCGCTCCCGCCTGCCGTTTCGCGCCCCTGCGGGAACTCGTCGAGGACGAGGCCCAGTACCTGGCGAGCGACCGCCTCGCCACCGACCGGGCGTTCTGGGCGGAGCGCATGGCGAACGCCCCCGCGCCCGTGACGCTCTCCGGGCGCCCCGCGACCGGCGCCACGGGCGAACTCCGCAAGGCGACGGCCGAACTGGCGGGCCTCGACCGGATCTCCGCCGCCGCCACCGCCGCCAAGGCCACCTGGGCGGAGCTGGTCGTGGCCGCCGCCGCCACCTATCTGCACCGGATCACCGGCGCCCCCGAGGTCGTGCTCGGCCTGCCCGTCACCAACCGCCGCGCCCCCGCCGCCCTGCGCACCCCCGCCATGACGGTGAACGTGCTGCCGCTGCGCCTCGCCGTCCGCCCCCAGGACAGCGCGGCCGAACTGCTGCGCCGCGTCGTCCTGGAGATCCGCGCCGTGCGCCGCCACCAGCGCTACCCGCAGGCGGACCTGCGCAGGGACCTCGGCCTCGGCTCCGCCGCCGCGCCGCTCACCGGGCCCATGGTCAACGTCAAGCCGTTCGACGGCGACCCCCTCGACTTCGCGGGCCTGCCCGGGACCGTGCGCAATCTCGCCGCGGGCCCCGTGGAGGACCTGGCGATCGGAGCCTGGCCCAGCCGCGACGGAGGCCTCGCCGTCAGCCTCGACGCCGCCGCCGACCGCTACGACGCCGACGAACTCACCCGCCACCAGGCCGCGTTCCAGCACCTCCTGCGCGCCCTGGCCGACCAGCTCCTCGACGACCCGCACCGCCCCCTCGCCGCCCTCGACCTGATGGCCGCCGACGAGGTGCGCCGCGTGACGTCGGGCCGGACCGAGGAGCCCGCGACGACGACCGTGCCCGCCGCCTTCGCCGCGCAGGCCGCCCGCACCCCCGACACCGTCGCCGTGCGCTGCGGCGAGCAGGCCCTCACGTTCGCCGAACTGGACGCCGCCGCCAACCGGCTCTCCCACGAACTGGCCGACCGGGGCGTCACCGCGGAGAGCCCCGTCGCCCTCGCCCTGCCGCGCGGCACCGACATGGTCGTCGCCCTGCTCGCCGTCCTCAAGGCGGGCGGAGTCTGCCAGCCTCTGGACCTCGGCCACCCCGCCGCCCGGACCCGGGCCGTCCTCGCGGACGCCAGGCCCGTGTGCGTGCTCGGCACGACCGACACCCTGGCCGCGCTGCCGTTGCACACCGTGCCCGAACTCGCCCTGGACGAGCCAGGAGTGCGGGCCGCGCTCGCGGAGAGACCCGCCCTGGTCCCCGCGGCGGCGCCCGCCCCGGACAGCGCCGCCTACGTCATCCACACCTCCGGCTCCACCGGGCGCCCCAAGGGCGTCGTCGTCACCCACGCCTCCCTGGCCAACCTCCTCGCGGGCCACGGCAGCGACCACATCGCCCCGGCCGTCGCCCGCACCGGCAGCGCCCGCCTGCGCGTCGCCCACAGCGCCTCGTTCGCCTTCGACGCGTCCTGGGACCCCGTCCTGTGGATGGTCCACGGCCACGAACTGCACCTGCTCGATGACGTGACGTACCGCGACCCGGCGGCCCTCACCGCCTACGTCGACGCCCACCGTGTCGACTACCTCGACGTCACGCCCTCCTACGCGGAGGCGCTGATCGCCGAGGGCCTGCTCGACGAGGGCAGACACCACCCCGCCGTCCTCGTGGTGGGCGGCGAGACCGTGCCGGAGCCGCTGTGGCGGCGCCTGTCCGCCGTCCCGGGACTGCATCCGCTCAACCTGTACGGGCCCACGGAGACCACCGTCGACGCCTACTACTGGACCGGTGCCGACGCCGACGGGCGGCCCGTGCGCGCCGGCAGCGCCTACGTCCTCGACTCCAGCCTGCGCCCCGCCCCCGACGGCGTGGCCGGGGAACTGTACGTCGCGGGCGCCTGCCTGGCCCGCGGCTACCTCGGACGGCCCGACCTGACCGCCGAGCGGTTCGTGGCGGACCCGTTCGGCCCCGCGGGCGGCCGCATGTACCGCACCGGGGACCTGGTGCGCCGCCGGGCCGACGGCACCCTGGAGTTCCTGGGGCGCACCGACGACCAGGTGAAGATCCGGGGCTTCCGGATCGAACTCGGCGAGATCCAGAGCGTCCTGGCCGCGCACCCCGATGTGGCGCAGGCCGCCGTCATCGCCCGTGAGGGCGCCACGGGCAAGCGGCTGCTCGCGTACGCCGTGCCGCGCACCGGCGCGGGGGCGGAACCCGGCACCGGCGTGGACCTCGCCTCCGGCGCGAACCCCGGCGCCGGCGCGGACCTCTCCACCGGCCTGGACCCCGCCACCCTCCGCGACCACCTGGCCGCCGTCCTCCCCGAGCACATGGTCCCCACGACCGTGACCCTCCTCGACGCGTTGCCGCGCACCGCCAACGACAAGCTCGACCACCGCGCCCTGCCCGAGCCGGAGACCCCCGCCGCCGGGACGCCCGACGCTTCGGCCGCCACCGCCGATCCGTACACCGAGATCATCCGCGGGCTCTTCGCGGACCTCCTCGGCCTCGACGGCCCGGTCGCCCCCGACGCCGGGTTCCTCGACCTCGGCGGGCACTCGCTGCTCGCGGCGCGGCTCGCCGCCCGCATCAGAGAGACCTTCCACGCCGCCGTCTCCCTCGCCGACGTCTTCCGCGCCCCCACGCCCGCCGGGCTCGCGGCGCTCGTCCGGGCCCAGGAGGTCGAGAGCGCCCCGGGCGACGACCAGGACACCGCGCCCGTCACCCCCGTCCCCCGCACCGGCGACCTGCCCCTGTCGCCCGCCCAGCAGCGGCTCTGGTTCCTCCACCGCCTGGAGGGTCCGAGCGCCACGTACAACATCCCGCTCGCCCTCGGCCTCGAAGGCCCCGTCGACCGGGACGCCCTCACGCTGGCCCTGCACGACCTGAGCGCGCGCCACGAAACGCTGCGGACCGTGTACCCCATCGCGGACGGCGCCGCCGACGACCTGCCGTGCCAGCGGATCCTCGCCGCGGACGACCCCGCGGCCCGGCCGGTCCTCCACCTCGCCGCGCCCGGCGACGACCTCGGCGGCGCCGTCCGCCACTGCTTCGACCTCGCCGCCGAACCCCCGCTGCGCGCGACGCTGTTCACCACAGGACCCGACCGGCACACCCTCCTGCTGCTCCTGCACCACATCGCCGGTGACGGAGCCTCCACCACACCCCTCGCCCGTGACCTCGCCACGGCCTACGCCGCCCGGCTCGCGGGCCGCGCCCCGCAGTTCGCCCCGCTGCCCCTGCAGTACGCCGACCACGCCGCCCACCAGCAGCGCCTCCTCGGCCCCGCCCAGGCACCGACGGCACTCGCCGAACGGCACCTCGCGTACTGGAAGCAGGCCCTCGCGGGACTGCCCGACCAGTTGGAACTGCCCGCCGACCGGCCCCGTCCCGCCGTCGCGTCGCACAAGGGCGACACCGTCCCCTTCCACCTCGACGAGGCCGCGCACACCGCCCTGACGCGGCTCGCCCGCGCCACCGGCACCAGCGTGTTCATGACCGTGCAGGCCGGGCTCGCCGCCCTGCTCACCCGGCACGGCTGCGGCACCGACATCCCCCTCGGCACGCCCGTCGCGGGCCGCGCCGACGACGCCACCGCCGACCTCGTCGGGTTCTTCACCAACACCGTGGTGCTGCGCACCGACACCTCCGGCGACCCCACGTTCCGCGCCCTGCTCGACCGGGTGCGCGCCACCACCCTCGGCGCCCACGAACACGACGCGCTGCCCTTCGACCACCTCGTCGAGGCGCTCAACCCGGCCCGCTCCCTGGGCAGGCACCCGCTCTTCCAGACGATGCTCGCCTGGCAGTCCGTCCCCGACACCGCCTTCCCACTCGGCCCCGGCCTCACCGCCCGCATGACCGCCGTGCCGTCCGGCACCGCCAAGTTCGACCTGACCCTCAACGCCGGGGAACTGCCCGGCGGCGGCATCGGCGGATTCCTCGAATTCCGCACCGACCTCTTCGACCGCGCCACCGCCCAGGCACTCGCCGACCGCCTCGCCCGGCTGCTCACCGCCGCCGCCGACGCCCCCGACACCCCGCTCGCCCTCCTGCCCCTGCTCGGCCCCGAGGAACTGCGCCGCGCCCTGGTGGACGGCAACGCCCAGGCCCTGCCCGGCGGCCACGCCGAGCCCGCCACCCTCGCCGAGCGCTACGAGGAAGCGGCCCGCAGTCACCCCCACCGCATCGCCGTCAGCCACGACGGGCAGCAGCTCACCTACGCCGAACTGTCCGCCCGCGCCCACCGCCTGGCCCGGCTGCTCGCCGCCCGCTCCATCGGCCCCGGCTCGATCGTGGCCCTGGCCCTGCCCCGCTCTCCCGAACTCGTCACCGGGCTCCTCGCGGTGTCCCTGTCCGGCGCCGCGTACCTGCCGCTCGACCCGGACTACCCGGCCGAGCGCCTCGCGTACATGCTCGAAGACGCCCGGCCCGCCGCCGTCCTCACCGACACGGCCACCGCGCCCCGGCTGCCCGCCCACGACCTGCCGGTCCTCACCGTCGACGGCGACACGACCGGCTCGTACGCGGACACACCGCTGCGCGACGAGGACCGCACCAGGCCCCTCGCCCCCGAGGACCCGGCGTACGTCATCTACACCTCCGGCTCCACCGGACGCCCCAAGGGCGTCGTGGTCTCCCACCACAACGTCACCCGGCTCCTGACCGCCACCGACCACTGGTTCGGCTTCGGCCCCGACGACGCCTGGACGCTGTTCCACTCCTACGCCTTCGACTTCTCCGTGTGGGAGCTGTGGGGCGCCCTCCTGTACGGCGGCAAGGTCGTCGTCGTACCGCACCTCACCAGCCGCGACCCGGGCGCCTTCCTGCGCCTGCTCGCCGAGGAGCGCGTCACCGTCCTCAACCAGACGCCGTCCGCCTTCTACCAGCTGGCCGCCGCCGACCGGGACGCGCCCGGGACCGAACTGGCGCTGCGCTACGTCGTGTTCGGCGGGGAGGCGCTGGAGCTCGGACGGCTCGCCGACTGGTACGAGCGGCACGCCGAGGACGCGCCGACGCTGGTCAACATGTACGGCATCACCGAGACCACCGTGCACGTCACCTACTTCCCGCTCGACCGAGCCACCGCCGCCGCTGCCACCTCGTCGACCATCGGCGTGAACATCCCCGACCTGCGCGTGTACGTCCTGGACGACCGGCTCCAGCCGGTGCCGCCCGGTGTCACCGGGGAGATGTACGTGGCGGGCGACGGCGTGGCCCTCGGCTACCTGGGACGGCCCGACCTGACGGCCACCCGGTTCGTCGCCGACCCCTACGCGCACCTCTTCGGGGCGCGCGGCAGCCGCATGTACCGCTCCGGCGACCTCGCGCGGCGCCGCGCCGACGGCACCCTCGAATACTTCGGGCGCGCCGACCACCAGGTGAAGATCCGCGGCTTCCGCATCGAACTCGGCGAGATCGAGGCGGTCGTCGCCGCGCACCCCGACGTCGCGGACGCGGCCGTCGTCGTCCGCGAGGACACCCCCGGCGACAAGCGCCTCGTCGGCTACGCCGTGCCCACCCCGGGAGCGGACGGCCCGGACGCTTCGGAGCTGCGCGAACACGCCGCCCGGCACCTGCCCGTCCACATGGTCCCCTCCGCCGTCGTGCTCCTCGACCGCCTCCCGCTGACCGGCAACGGCAAGCTCGACCGCAAGGCCCTGCCCGCGCCCGGCGCGCCCGCGGCCACCGGTGGCGGCCGCGCCCCGCGCACCCCGCGCGAGGAACAGCTCTGCGTGATCTTCGCCGACGTGCTCGGCCTCGAACGGGTCGGCGCCGAGGACAACTTCTTCGACCTCGGCGGGCACTCGCTGCTCGCCGTGCGCCTCGCCGCCCGCGTCCAGGCCGCGTTCGGCACCGACGTGTCCATCGGCACCGTGTTCCAGTCGCCCACCGTCGCCGCCCTCGACGCCGTGCTCGACGCCGACCGCGAGGACGACCCGCTGGACGTCCTGCTGCCACTGCGTCCGGCCGGGGACCGCGCCCCGCTGTACTGCGTGCACCCCGCCGGCGGGCTCAGCTGGTGCTACGCGGGCCTCATCCGGCACCTGCCGTCGGACGTGCCCGTCTACGGCCTCCAGGCCCAGGGCGTCGGACCCGCCACCGCCGCCGAACCGCTGCCCGCCACCCTCGAAGAACTCGCCGCGCACTACGCGTCCCGCGTCCGCGAGGTCCAGCCCCACGGTCCCTACCGGCTCCTCGGCTGGTCCACCGGCGGCATCATCGCGCACGCGATGGCGGCCCACCTCCAGGCCGAAGGCGAGGAGGTGCAGCTCCTCGCGATCCTCGACGCCTACCCGGCCGAGGGCTTCCGCGACCTGCCCGAGTCCGACCGCGCCGAAGCGCTCGAATCGCTCCTCACGATGGGCGGCTACGGCCCCGACAGCCTGGAGGGCAAGGCGCTGACGACCGCCAACGTCGTCGACGTGCTCCACCGCGAGAACAGCCCCCTCGCCGCGCTCCCCACCGCGACCATCGAGGCCCTCGCCGACATCTACCTCAACACCAACGACCTGGTGCGGCGCTACGACCACCGCCGGTTCGACGGCGACGTCCTCTTCTTCCGGGCCACCGTCGACACCATCGACGACGCCCTGACGCCCGACACCTGGACGCCCTATGTGAGCGGACGCGTCGACAACACCGATGTCGCCTGCTCCCACAAGGACATGACCCTGCCCGAGCCGATCGCGCACATCGCCCGCGTGGTCGCCGACCGCCTGACCGATCTGGAGAAGTGACCCCCATGTCCGTGACCGGCGACGCCCCCGCCAACCCCTTCGACGCGGACGGCCCCACGAGCGCCTTCGTCGTCCTTGTCAACGAACGGCGGCAGCACTCCCTGTGGCCGTTGTTCGCAGCCGTCCCCGACGGCTGGACGGTCGTGTACGGGCCCTGCCCGCGCGCCGCCGCGCTGGAGTGGATCACCGCGTGTGACGCCGGGGCGCTCGCCCGGTGAAGGACAGCCCCGCAGACCCGGTGAACAACTCCGAGGCGAACCCGGCGAAGGACGGCTCCGTACGCGCACGCCTGCTCTCGCCGAGAGCCGCCGTCGTGGTCGTCTACGTGGCCGCGATGTGCATGAACGGCCTGGACTCCACGATCGTCAACCCGGCGCTGTTCACCATCGCCGAGGACTTCGGCCGTCCCGTCTCCGCCGCCAACGCCGTCGAGACGGCCTTCCTCGTCGCCCTCGCCCTGACCCTGCCCGTCGCGGGCTGGCTCGGCGACCGCTGTGGCACCAAGCGCGTCTTCCTCGGCTCGCTCGCGGTGTTCACCGCCGCCTCCGCGCTGTGCGGACTCGCCCAGGACCTGCCGACGCTCATCGCGGCCCGCGCGGTGCAGGGCCTCGCGGGCGGCCTGCTCACCCCGGTCGGCATGACCCTGCTCTTCCGTACGTACGCCCCGCACGAACGCGGCAGGCTGGCCAAGGCGCTCATCGTCCCCACCGCCCTCATGCCCGCGCTCGGCCCGCCGCTCGGCGGCCTGCTCACCGAACACGCCTCCTGGCACTGGCTGTTCTTCGTGAACGTGCCCGTCGGCCTCGCCGCGCTCCTCATCGGTGTCCTCGGCCTGCGCGAGCACGTCGAGGGCACCGAAGGCCCCTTCGACCGCACCGGCTTCTGGCTCGCCACCCCGGCCCTCGGCCTGCTGACGTACGCCCTCGGGTACGGCCCCGCACACGGCTGGAGCAGCCCGCCCGTGGCCGCCGCCGGAGTCCTCGGCGCGGTCCTCCTCGTCGCCGCGGTCCGCCACCTCCGGCGCACCGCCGAACCCCTCCTGCGCCTTCGCCTGTTCACCGACCGGAACTACGGGACGGCCTCGGTGCTCGCCGTCCTCACCGCCGCCGGACTCATGGGCCTGCTCTTCGTCTTCCCGCTGCTCTACCAGGCGGCCATGGGCGCCTCCGCGCTCGACGCCGGGCTCAGCGTGTTCCCCGAGGCACTCGGCCTGATGCTCGCCTCCCAGCTCGTGGACCGGCTCCTGCCGCGCCTCGGCCCCCGCCGTCTCACCGTGCCCGCGCTCCTCCTCGCCACCGCCGTCTTCGCCCTCCTCGGCGTGCCCGGCGTCGCCGACGACGCGTGGACGGTCCGGCTCCTGATGTTCCTGGTCGGCCTGGTCCTCGGCACCGCCGTACTCACCGTGCAGCTCGCCGGGTTCGAGTCGATCGCTCCGCCCGACATGGGCCAGGCCATGGGGCTCTTCCAGATCGTCCGCACCCTCGGCGGAGCCGTCGGCATCGCGCTGTGCGCGGCCGTCATCGGAGGCGGCGGCCACGGTGGCACCCCGGACGCCGGACCGTTCCGGGCTGCGGTGTGGGGGACGGCGGCGCTGGTGGCGGTGGGCGCGCTGGTGGCGCTGCGCCTTCCGGCCGAGGCACCGCAGCCGCCGCCGTACGAGGACGAAGAGTACGAGGACGAAGAGTACGAGGACGAAGAGAAGGACGAGGCGGAGAGGGAGGAGGGGGACGCGGTGGTGGCCTGAGGCACGCTCGGGCGGGGTCCGCCCGGTGGGCGCCCGCCCGGCGTTCCTAGACTCGGCCCCATGGAGATCACCGACATCGTCGCCCTCGCCCGTGACCTCGCCCCCACCGGCGTGCTCCGCGCCTCCGTGAACCTCGGCAACCCCGTCCTCGCCCAGGGCACCCTGGACGCGCCCCGCGGAGTCACGGTCGACCTCGCCGGTGAGACGGCCCGGCGCCTAGGCCTGCCCGTCGAGTTCCGGTGCTTCGACGCGGCCCGCAAGTCCTACGAGGCCATGGCCACCGGGCAGGCCGACCTGTGCTTCCTCGCCGTCGACCCGGCCCGCGAGGCGGAGGTCGCGTTCACCGCCCCGTACGTGCACATCGAGGGGCTGTACGCAGTCCCGGCCGACTCGACGCTGCGGACGCCGCAGGACGTGGACCGCGCGGGAGTCCGCATCGGGGTGAAGCAGGGCTCCGCGTACGACTTGTATCTGACGCGCACGCTGCGCCACGCCACCGTGGTCCGGGGCCCCGAGGGCGTCGACGTCTTCCACTCCGAGAGGCTGGAGGCCGGGGCGGGCATCCGGCAGCCACTGACCGCGCACGTCGCCGCGCGGCCCGAACTGCGGCTGGTCGAGCCCGCGTTCATGACCATCCGGCAGGCCGTGGGGACGACCAGGGACCGGCGTCCGGAGACGGTGCGGTTCCTGAGCGAGACGGTGGCCGAGCTGACGGCGTCCGGGTTCGTCGCCGAGGCGCTCGGCCGGTCCGGTCAGGATCCGGCGCTGGCCGCCCCCGTGGCGTGACCGAGCCGCCCGCTCAGCGTTCCGAGAGGAGCGCCGTCAGGCCCGACGCGAGGCCGCCCCGCCAACAGGCGTAGTCGTGGCCGCCGTTGAACTCCGCGTACGACACGTCGTAGCCCTGCTCCTGGAGGACGTCCCGCAGCCTGCGGTTCTCCTCCAGGAGCATCCACTCCTGGAGGCCCACTTCGAGGCGGAGGCGCACCGGTCGGCGCGGGGTGGACGCGTACTGCCGGGTCAGCCACTCGGTGCCGCGCTCGTCGTCGGGCCACCAGAACGACCCGGACTGGGACAGCGCGAGGCCGAACCGGTCCGGGCGGTGATGCGCGGCGAACGCCGCGGTGAGGCCGCCAGCGCTCTGGCCCGCCACGACCGTACGCTCGGGCCGCCTCTCCGTGCCGTACCGTCCGGCCGCCCACGGCAGCAACGTGTCCGCCAGCCAGTCGACGAACGGCCCGCTGCACGACAGGTCCTCCATCCGGCGGCCCATCGTGTCGACGAGCAGCGCGACGGTCGGCGGCAGCGCGCCGTCCGCGTGCAGGTTGTCGAGGACATCGCCGACGCCGAGGACGGGACCCCACATCTCGCCGTCCAGGAGCACCGCCACGGCGTACGGGCCGCCTTCCGGGGTGTGGCCGGGCGGCAGGTGCACGGTGATCCGCCGCCCCTGTACCTCGGCTTCGACGCCGCGTCCCCGGGGCACGCCGGGCCTGCGGCCGGTGTGCGGCTCCGCGGGGGCGTCCTGGAGGGACACGATGGACGCGGGGGAGCGGCCGTCGCGGGACGGCAGGGCGGGGGCGGGGTTCAGGGGGTCGGGAACCGCCGCGTCCAGTACGGCCCTCCAGGACGCCCGGTCGGTGCGCAGGACGTCCTCGCGGGAGCCGCGGTGCGGCAGGAACTGGTACGAGGCGCGGTGGTCGGCGCGCAGCCGGTGGCCGATCGCCCAGACCGAGGTGCCGTCCACGTGGTCCATGAGATGGGCGGTGAGATCGCCCGCGTGCCGGGCCCGGTCGGTGACGGTGTGCAGCAGCGCCAGGACGTCCGACACAGGCGCCGCGGGGTCGTCGCGCCACACGAACGTGACCAGACGGTACGCGGGGTCGCCCTCGGGGTCGGGTTCGACGAGCGGGGTGCCCAGCGCCTCCGCGCGGAGCCAGAACTCCGCTTCCGCGCCCGCGACCTGGGCGCGGACGGCCTGACGCAGGGAGCGCAGGAGGGGGCTGCGGGTGTCGGTCACGTGGGGTACCTCTCACGGGTCGAGCGGGGCGGGACGGGGCGGTGCCGGGAGTGATGGCGGGGGAGCCCTGTTGGGTACGGCAGTTGTCTCCGTGGGCGAGCTGTCTCGGGTACGGCAGCTCTCTCGGCGAGGGAGCCGTCTCAGACGCGGGTCGCCGCCGAGCGGCCCAGCAGCACCCACAGCAGGAACGGCCCGCCCAGGACGGTCGTGACGATGCCCACGGGCAGTTCGGAGCCGGAGAACGCGATCCGTCCGAGCGTGTCGGCGGCGACCACGAGGACGGCCCCGGTGAGCATCGAGCCGATCAACGGCACCCGCAGCGGCCCGGCGAGCCGCGACGCGATCACCGGCGAGGCCAGCGCCACGAACCCGACGGGACCGCAGACACCGACGGCCAGACCGGCCAGCGCCACCGCGAGCAGCAGACAGACGACGCGGGTACGGGCGGGGGCCGAACCCAGGGAGGCGGCGGTGTCGTCGTCGAACCGCAGCACCGCCAGATGCCGGGCGACGGCCAGGGCCACCGGAATCAGCACCGCGAGGCCGATCAGGACCGGCACGGCGACCGAGTAGCCGCGGCCGTTGAGGCTCCCCGAGGTCCACACGTACAGCGAACTGGCCGAGTTGAGGGAGCGCCGGGACAGCACGACCTGGGTGACGGCGGAGGCGAGGGCCGACATCGCGAGGCCCACGACGAGGACCCGGTAGCCGCGTTGGCCCACCCCGCCGGACACCGCGGTCACCACGATCACGGCGATCAGCGCGCCGAGCGGCCCCGCCCACCAGGCGCCGAACGAGCCGGACGCGCTGAGGGTGGCGGAGAGCAGGACGGCCGCGGTGGCGCCGTCGTTGACGCCGAGCAGTTCGGGGGTGGCGAGGCGGTTGCGGGCCAGGGTCTGGGTGAGGCAGCCCGCGAGGCCGAGGGCCGCGCCCGCGACGAGCCCGGCGACGATCCGGCCGAGCCGGAACTTCTGCACGAGCAGCACGTCGAAGCGGTCGCCCTGGCCGAGGACGGCGTGGAAGGTCCGGGAGATGCCCATGTCGCTCTGCCCGGCGTACGCGGAGAGGACGACGGCGCAGGCGAGGAGGGCGGCGAGGCCGAGAGCGGCGAAGGCGGGGCGGCGGGCCACGAGGAACGAGATCGGGCCGGTGCGCAGGGCCATGAGGCCGTCGGTGCGTTCGGGACGGAGAGGGCGGAGGGGGCGGAGGGGGCGGATGGGGCTTTTGGGTCGGCCATGCTGAGCGGGGCTTGCGGGGCTGGCAGAGCTGCCGGGGTGGCCCGGGCTTTCGGGGTCGCCGGCGCCGCGTGGGCGATCAGCGCCGCCCGCCCGGCCGAAGCGCACGGCACGCGACACCAACGCCCGCACCGTCCCCCCGAGTCGCCGCCCGCCGCCGCCCGCCTCCTCCGTGGCCGGGTCCGTCATCCCCATCGTCGCGAGCTGCTTGGAGCGCACGATGCCGATGAGGACCGGCGCGCCGATGAGCGCGACGATGACGGACACGGGTGCCTCGAAGGGTCGGGACACCACGCGGGCGGCGACGTCGGCGGTGGTGAGGACACCGGCGCCGACGAGCCCCGCGAGGACCAGGCGCACCGCGAGCCGGGGCCCCGCGAGGGAGCGGGCCACGAACCCGGCGAGCAGGCCGAGGAAGGAGATGGGGCCCGCGAGCGCCACGGCCGCGGCGGTGAGCAGCGTCACGGCGACGGCGACGACGGTACGGATGACCGACGGCCGGTGGCCGAGGCCGCGGGCCAGGTCGTCGCCGAGGGCCAGTGCGGAGAGGGGCCGGACGACGAGCGCGGCGACGAGCAGTCCCACGCCGAGGACCGGGGCGAGGCGGGCGAGTTCGCCATACCCCTCGACACCGGCGAGCGAGCCGAGCACCCAGAACCGGAAACGGTCGTACGTCTCGGCGGAGTTCACGACGACGACGCTGGTGAGCCCGCCGAACGTGGCGCCGAGGGCCGACCCGGCGAGCACCAGACGCATCGGGGAGCCGCCGCCGCGCCCGGCGATGAGGAGGACCAGGGCGCTGGCGACCACGGCGCCGACGAACGCGCAGACCAGGTAGGCGTATCCGGAGTCGAACCCGAGGAGCGCGATTCCTGCGACGACGCCGAGGGAGGCGCCCGCGTTGACCCCGAGCAGGCCCGTCTCGGCGAGGGGGTTGCGGGTGACGGCTTGGAGGAGGCACCCGGCCACGCCGAGCGCGGTGCCGACGAGGACGGCGGTGAGGGTGCGGGGCAGCCGCAGGTCGCCGATGACGAGGGCGAGCCGCGCGTCGTCGCGGGCGCCGCCACGGTCGAGGAGATAGTCCAGGGCACCGCCCGGCCCGACCTCACCGGCCCCGATGGACAGCGACAGGGCGCACAGCACCAACAGGAGGACGGCGAGGCCCGCGAGCCAGAGACGGATCCGGCGCCGTGCGCGGTCCGGAGCGGACGGCCGGTCGGTGACCGGGCCCGCCTGCTCGCGCGCGGCGTCCGGCCCCGTCTCCCGTACAACCGCCTCCACCGCCGACGGCGGGACCGCGGTGCTGGCCGAAACACCACCCTGCGCGGGTGTGTCGGTCAACTGCCCCGGTGACGGGTCCTCTTCGGCTGCGGGATGTGACGTACCCGTGCGCTGCGACTGCATGAAGTGAGGTTAGCCTAACCAAACAAGCGGTCGAGATGGGGTGGTGTCGCGCTCGATTCGTCTAAGGTTAGGCTTACCTAAGAACGACGGGGGGAGTTGATCATGCCCATACCCATATCCGGCGACCGCACGGAACTGGCCGACCGGACCGCCCTGGTCACCGGGGCCGGACAAGGAATCGGCGCGGCCGTGGCCCGGCTGCTGGCCACCGAAGGTGCCCACGTACTGGCCACCGACCGCACCGCGGACGGTCTGAAGGAGCTGACCGCCGAGCCGGTGGGCGACCCGCCCCCGCGCGGCGCCACCGTTACGGGCACCATCACCGCGCAGGTCATGGACGTCACGGACGCCGCGGCCGTCGAAGCCGCCGTGAACGCCGTCGAACGCGACCGCGGCCCGCTCGACATCCTGGTCAACGTGGCCGGAATCCTTCGCCCGGGTCCGGCCGTTGAGCTCAGTGACGAGGACTGGGCGGACACCTTCGCCGTGAACACCACCGGCGTCTTCCACACCTCCCGCGCCGTCGGGGCCCGCATGGCCGCGCGCGGCAGCGGCAGCATCGTCACCGTCGGCTCCAACGCGGCCGGAGTGCCCCGCACCGGCATGGCCGCCTACGCCGCCTCCAAGGCCGCCGCGGCCATGTACACCAAGTGCCTCGGCCTCGAACTCGCCCGCAGCGGCGTGCGCTGCAACATCGTCGCCCCCGGATCCACCGACACCGCGATGCAGCGAGCCCTGTGGACCGACGACGCGGCCCCGCAGCGGGTCGTCGACGGCGACCCCGCCACGTTCCGCACCGGCATCCCCCTGGGCCGTATCGCCGCGCCCCGCGACATCGCGGAGGCGGTGCTGTTCCTCGCGTCCGACCGGGCGCGGCACATCACCATGCAAGAGCTCTACGTAGACGGCGGCGCCACCCTGCGGTGACCCGCCGCGCCCCTCGCGCCTCGCCCCCGCACGTCCGCCGCCACCGGCAGAACACACGTGCCCTCACTCACCCCCCCCGCACCCGCGGCCGTACCTCCCACCGGAGGCGCGGGCCCCGGGAGAAACGGAGCCCTCCGTGTCGACGGCACCCGATGTCGCCACACATGTCCCCGCCCTGGCCGACCCGGCCCACCCCGCCGTAGGAGCTGCCACCGCGCTCCTCGCCGACTACCGGCCGGGCGCCCGCTTCCTCGGTACCCCCACCCGCACCCTGCTCGGGCAGGGAGCGCACAGTGAAGTGCCGCACGACGAGAGACCGTTGGCGGCGCGGGTCGCCCAGACGCTCGGGCAGGCCCGCGCGGACGGGGCCGAGTCGCCCGTCGTCATCGGGGCGGTGCCCTTCGACCAGACGGCCCCGGCCGCCCTCGCGGTGCCCGCTGCCCTGCGCACCGCGCCGCCGCTGGCCGCCGACCCGCTGATCGCGCTGCCCGCCGAGTCGCCCGCCCGCGTGGACTGGCGCATCCGCCAGGTCCCCGCGCCCGAGGTGTACGGCGCGTCCGTGGCCGCCGCCGTCGACCGCATGTGGCGCGGCGAGTTCAGCAAGGTCGTCCTCGCCCGCACCCTCGAACTCGACTGCGCCGAGCCCCTCGACGTCCCCGCCATGCTCCAGCGCCTGGCCCGGCGCGACGCCGGCGGCTACACCTTCGCCCTGCCGACCGGACCCGCCCGCACCCTCATCGGCGCGAGCCCCGAGCTCCTGGTGTCCCGGCGCGGGCGGCGCGTCATCGCCAACCCCCTCGCGGGCTCCATACCGCGCAGCGACGACCTCGCCGAGGACGTGCGCCGGGCGGCCGCGCTGCTGCAGTCGGCCAAGGACCTGCACGAGCACGCCGTCGTCGTGGACGCCGTCCACCAGGCCCTCGCGCCCCACTGCGCGGACATGACCGTCCCCGCGAAGCCCACCCTGATCCGCACCGCCGCCATGTGGCACCTGTCGACGACCGTCACCGGCACCCTCGCGGGCCCGGGCGCCTCCGCCCTCGAACTGGCCTGCGCGCTGCACCCGACGCCCGCCGTCTGCGGCACGCCCACCGACACGGCCCGCGAGGTCATCCGCGACAGCGAGCCCTTCGACCGCGGCTTCTTCACCGGCATGGTCGGCTGGGGCGACGCCGCGGGCGACGGCGAATGGGTCGTCACCATCCGCTGCGCGGAGGCCGAACGGGACTCCCTGCGCCTCTTCGCGGGCGCGGGCGTCGTCGCCGCATCCGAGCCGGAGGCCGAGACGGCGGAGACCGCCGCCAAGTTCCGTACGTTCCTCGCCGCGGTGGGGGCCGAGCTGTGACCGTCGCGTCCGACACCGCGCGGGAGTCCCAGGCGCCCACCTGGCCGAGGGAGTTCGCCGAGCGCTACCGCGCCGCGGGCTGGTGGCGCGGCGAGACCTTCGGGAGCGTGCTGCGCGAACGGGCCGCCGCACACCCCGACCGGATCGCCGTCGTCGACCCCGCCACCGACCGCCGCTGGACCTACGGCGAACTCGACATCCGCGCCGACCGGCTCGCCGCCGGACTGCTCGCCCGCGGCATCACGGCGGGCGACCGCGTGGTGGTGCAGCTCCCCAACATCGCCGAGTTCTTCGAAGTCGTCTTCGCGCTGTTCCGCGTCGGCGCGCTGCCGGTGTTCGCGCTGCCCGCGCACCGCGAGACGGAGATCGCCTACTTCTGCCGCTTCACCGGGGCCGCCGCCTACGTCATCGCCGCCGAACACAGCGGCTACGACTACCGGACGCTGGCCGCGAAGGTCCGCGCCGACGTGCCCACGCTGCGGCACGTGTGGGTCGCGCAGGGCGAGCCGGGGGAGTTCGAGGCCCTCGCCGACGTGCCCGTCGAGCCCACCGAGCCCGTGGCCGGGCCCGCCCCGCACGACCTCGCGTTCCTCCAGCTGTCGGGCGGCTCCACCGGCGTGCCCAAGCTCATCCCGCGCACCCACGACGACTACATCTACTCGCTGTGGGGCTCCAACGAGCTGTGCGGCGTCGACGAGAACAGCGTCTATCTGTGCGCGCTGCCCGCCGCCCACAACTTTCCGCTGTCCTCACCGGGAACCCTTGGCGCCCTGTACGCCGGTGCCAGGGTGGTGCTCTGCCCCCAGCCCGCGCCCGAGACCGCCTTCCCGCTGATCGAGGCCGAGGGCGTCACCCTCACCGGCCTCGTCCCGCCGCTGGCGCTGCTGTGGACGGAGGCCGCCGCGACGACGACCCACGACCTCGGCAGCCTCGACGTGCTCCTCGTGGGCGGCGCCAAGTTCAGCGAGGAGGCGGCCCGGCGGGTCAGGCCCGCGCTCGGCTGCACCCTCCAGCAGGTCTTCGGCATGGCCGAGGGGCTCGTCAACTACACGCGCCTCGACGACCCCGAGGAGACCATCGTCACCACGCAGGGCCGCCCCATCTCCCCGGACGACGAGATCCGGGTCGTCGACGACGAGGACAACGACCTGCCCGTCGGCGCCACCGGCCATCTGCTGACCCGCGGCCCCTACACCATCCGCGGCTACTGGAACGCGCCCGAGCACAACGCGCGTTCCTTCACCGCCGACGGCTTCTACCGCACCGGCGACATCGTCCGGCTCACCCCGACGGGCCACCTGGTCGTCGAGGGCCGCGCCAAGGACCAGATCAACCGGGGCGGGGAGAAGATCGCCGCCGAGGAGATCGAGAACCACCTCCTCGCCCACCCCGCCGTCCACGACGCCAACGTCGTCGGCGAACCCGACCCGTACCTCGGCGAACGCACCTGTGCCTACGTGATCCTCAAGGCGGGCGCCGAGCCGCTCAGGCCCGTCGCCGTCAAACGCTTCGTGCGCGAGCGCGGCCTCGCGGCGTACAAGGTGCCCGACCGCGTGGAGTTCGTGGACGCGTTCCCGCAGACGGGGGTCGGGAAGATCTCCAAGAAGGACCTCAGGGCCGGTGCCACCGACACCGGCAAGGCCCCCGCAGCCGACCCCGCCGGGCCCCGCCCCGGCACCCTCTGACCAGCCGAAACGGAAAACTCAGCATCATGGCCCTGCCCGCCATCACCCCCTACCCCCTGCCGACCGCCGCCGACCTGCCCGCCAGCCGCGTCGACTGGAAGGTCGACCCGGCCCGCGCCGTGCTCCTCGTGCACGACCTGCAGAACTACTTCCTGTCCGCGTACGACACCGAGGCCGCGCCCGTCCCCGGACTGCTGGCCAACGTGCGCGGACTCAAGGAGCGCGCGGCCGCCCTCGGCGTGCCCGTGCTCTACACCGCCCAGCCCGGCGGGCAGACCCCCGAGGAGCGCGGCCTCCAGCAGGACTTCTGGGGCTCGGGACTCCCGGACGACCCGCACGCCGCCGCCATCGCCGACGCCGTCGCGCCCGCACCGGAGGACAAGGTCCTCACGAAGTGGAAGTACAGCGGGTTCGTCCGCACCGACCTGGAGGAGCACCTGCGCGCCCTCGGCCGCGACCAGCTGGTGATCACGGGGATCTACGCCCACATCGGCGTGCTGATGACGGCCTGCGACGCGTGGATGCGGGACATCCAGGCCTTCGTCGTCGCCGACGCCGTCGCGGACTTCTCCGCCGACGACCACGCGATGGCGCTGCGCTGGGCCGCCGGGCGCTGCGCCGTGGTGACCACCACCGACTCCGTACTCGAAGGGAACTGACCGCCGTGACCCCGACCCTGACCCTGGATCAGCTCCGCCAGGACATCGCCGACGTCCTCGGCGAGGAGCCCGCCGACATCCCCCTCGACGAGAACCTCGTCGACTACGGCCTCGACTCGGTGCGCCTGATGACACTGGTCGGCCGCTGGCGCGAGACGTACGGAGTGGACGTGGCGCTCACCGACCTCGCCGAGCGGCCCGCCATCGACCAGTGGGCGGCGCTGCTCGAACTCCCCGCCTGACCTCGGGCAGAGCCCTTCCCCGTACGCTGGCGGCGGGCGCGCCGCGCCAAATGCCCGCCGCCGCACGGTGGTTGCTAGCGTGCGGGCATGAAGGCGTTTCCTGAAAATCTACGAAATGAAACCCTCTCACGCGGTCTCGCGGCCTACGGCATCGCGCCCACAGCGCTGACCTACGCGCCCGTCGGCTTCGGCGACCACCACTGGAACGTCACCGGTGACGACGGGCGCGACTGGTTCGTCACCGTCTCCGACCTGGAGCACAAGGCGCACTGCGGGCCGGACGCCGCCACGGCGGGCACCGGACTGCGCCGGGCCATGGACACGGCGCTGACGCTGCGCGCCCGCGACGCCCTGGAGTTCGTCGTCGCCCCCGTCGCCGCCACGGACGGGAGCTCGGTGGTGCCGCTGGGGGAGCGGTACGCCCTCACGGTCTTCCCCCATGTCGCGGGCCGCACCGGCGAGTTCGGCGACCGCCTCGACGACGCGGACCGCGACCGCGTCCTCGGCCTGCTCGCGCGGCTGCACGGCAGTACGCCGCCCGCCACCACGCCGAGCACCCCCCTGGAGCCCGCCGGTCTCACCGGCGTCCACGCGGCCCTGGCCGACCTCGGCGGCACCTGGTCCGGCGGCCCGTACGCCGAACCGGCCCGCCGCCTGCTCGCCGCCCACACCGCGACCCTGCGCACCCGCATGGCCGACTTCGGCGCGCTCGCGAGCCGCGTACGCGGCGGCGGCGCCCCGCTCGTCGTCACCCACGGCGAGCCGCACCCCGGCAACCTCATCCAGGGCGCGGACGGTTATCTCCTCGTGGACTGGGACACGGTCGGACTCGCCCTGCCCGAACGGGACTTGTCGCTGCTCGCGGACGACCCGGCCGCGCTCGCCCACTACGCCGGGCTGACCGGCCGGGCCCCCGACGCGGCCGCGCTGGAGCTGTACCGGCTGCGGTGGAGCCTGCTGGACGTGGCCGAGTTCACCGACTGGTTCCGCGGCCCGCACGAGGCGACCGACGACACGCAGGTGGCGTGGGACGGGTTCGCGGAGACGCTGGAGCAGTTGGCCGATAGGGGCCGCGGCGCGGTGATCGATTCGAACTGAACAGACAATAATGATGAATTGCCATAAACTGGGGCAAGGGTGGGCGTCACTGGATGTAGTGGCGACGTCTATTTGAGGAGGCACCGATGCTTGCTCAGCACACACCGCTTCTTGTCGCTCCGACGGACGCCATGGCGCTCGGTACGGCCATGGTGGAGCCTGAGGCGGCCCTGAGCGACGCGCCGACGTACGCGCCCGAGGCGGCGGGATTCCTGCTGCTCCTCGCGCTCGTATCGCCGAAGGAGCCGAAGGAGCCGAAGGGCAAGTGAGTCCTGATCGGTCGCAGACGGCGTACGCCGCTTCAGCGGCTGACCTGGCTGTTCGTGCCCTCGATGCCCTCCGGGGCATCGGGGGCACCGCCATGGTCGCCGAGCACGTCGAACGTGCGGACGACCCCAAGGCGGCGCTGGCCGCCATCCGGGTGGTCGGCGCCGACGCCTTCGCCCCCTACCTACTGGCCGACGCCGTCCTCCACCCCCAGGACGCGGCCGCCGTCACCCAGTCCTTCGCCCTCTTCCCACCCCCGGTGAACACCCCCGACCCGCCACCCGCCGGGGCCGCCGAACCCTGGGTCGTCGCCTGGCGCGACTGGGCCATGGCCGCCCTGCTCGCCCGCCTCACCGACGCGGGCCCGGGCGGCGTCCTGGCGCCACGGCCCGCGGGAGCCCCCGAGCCCGACACCGGCTGGCAGCGCTGGTCCGTCCGCATGGGCCAGCTCTCGCCGCTCGCCCTGCCCGGACTCGAAGGACCCGTGCACTCCGCCGCCCGCGCCGCCCCGCTCGCCCTCGCGCGCGGCGCCACCCGCGCCGTGCTGCGCCGCGACTTCCCCACCGCCGCCCGCATCACACGCTGGCTCGCCCTGCTCGGCGCCGAGGGCGTCCCCCTCCCGCTCGACCCCGTGCCCCTGCTCGAACACCTGCGCCTGCACGGCGGCGGCCCGCGGCTCGCGCTCGACGTCGCCATCGCCCGTCGGCTGCTCGGACTGGAGACCGTATGACGGCGTCCGTGACGCGGACCGCGCACCAGGTGAGCGCGCGGGCCCTGACCTGGCTGCACACCCACCGGGAGCTCGGCGCCCTGCCCGCCGACACCACCGCCGACCTCGGTGATCCGGACAGCGTCTACAAACCCCTCGGCGAGAGCGCTCTCGCCGCCTCGCTCGTGCTGCGCGAGTCCGCCGCGGGCGGCACCGAGCTGCGCCTGGCCCGTGAGCTGATGGACTTCTGCTGGCGGCAGTTCGGCGACGGCGACATGCTGTACGAACGGCTGCTGCGGTACTCGATGATGACCGACCCGCTGGAGACGTACGCGCCCTTCGCCCGCTGCGGCATCCGCCACGAACCCCTGGAACGGCTGCTCGCCCACACCAGCGGACTGCGTTCGGTGCGCGGCGCCGAGGTCCTGCCCAACCGCAGGCTCGCCGTCGCCAACGCGGCCCGCGTCGCGGGCCTCGACCAGGGCGCGCACGCCTACGACTGGCCCGGCCTGGCCCGCGCCACCTGGCTCGGCGCCGTCCCCGAGCCCTGGCTCATCGACTGGATGACCGGCTACTGCGTCACCCACACCGTCTTCCACCTCACCGACTGGGGCGGCCACCCCGCGGGCCTGCCCGACGACCTCGCCGCGTACGTGACCACCTGGCTGCCCGTCTGGATCGACATCTGGGCCGAGATCGAGCAGTGGGACCTGGTCGCCGAGCTGATGATCGTCGGCTCCTGTCTGCCCGAGCCGTACTGCGAGCCCGCCGACTGGGAGCGGCTCGCCCGCGTCCAGCACGCCGACGGCCTGGTGCCGCGCGACGGCGACCCCGTCGCCGACGACCCCGGCCGCCGCTTCGAGGACCACCAGCACACCGCCGTGGTCGCCGCCATCGCCGGCACCCTCGCGGTCTCCCGCACCCTGGGCGGGGCGGCGGAGCAGCGGTGAGCCCGGGGGAGCCCGCCTGGGCGGTGAACCTGCTCGCCGCCCTGCGCGCCGCCGCCCCAGGTGCCAGCGCGGTGGCGGTCGCCGTCCGCCGCGGCCCCGACCACGCCGTCCTCGCCACCGGCTCCACCGCGCTGCGCGGCGCCGCGGCGGCGGACCCCGACACCCGCTTCGAGATCGGCTCCCTCACCAAGACGTTCACCGCCCTGCTGCTGGCCGAGATGGTCGCCCGCGGCGAGGTCGCCTACGACGACCCGATCTCCCGCTTCCTGCCCCGCACCGCCACCCCGCACCTGCGCGGCGCCCCCATCACCCTGCTGCACCTCGCCACCCACACCTCCGGCCTGCCCCGGCTTCCCCCAGGACTGCTGCGCAGCGGGGCGACCACCTGGTTCAGCAACCCGTATGCCGCCTTCTCCGCCACCGACCTGCGCGCCGCCCTCGCCCGCACCCGGCCCCGCGCCGCCCCCGGCACCCGCGTGCGCTACTCCAACCTCGGCGTCGGCCTGCTCGGCGCCCTTCTCACCCACGCGGCCCACGGACCCGGCGCCCCCCTCGCGCCCCTGCTCGCGGCCCGCGTCCTCGACCCGCTCGGCCTCACCCGCACCAGCTGCACCGCCGACCAGCCCCAGGCCACGGGCTACTGGCACGGCAGAGCGCGCCCCACCTGGCAGATCCCCGCCCTGCCCGGCGCGGGAGCGGGCCGGTCCAGCGCCCGCGACCTGCTGACCTCCCTGGACGCCCTGCTCGACCCGGCCTCGGCACCCGCCGCCGTCCCCGCCACGCTGCGCACCGCGCTCGCCGACGTCACGACGCCCCGGATCGCCCTGCCGCGCACCGGCCGCCGCATCGCCCTGATCTGGAACATCCGTCCCCGACCGACCCACGACCTCTACCACCACTCCGGCGGCACCCGGGGCTTCACCGCCTTCGCGGGCTTCAGCCCGCACCAGCACGTGGCACTCGTCGCGCTCGCCAACACGAGCCCCGCCCTGACCGGCACGTTCATCCAGCGGGCGTACCTGGAGCTGTGGGCGCTCGCCCAGGCCGCCGAGCCGCGCCGGAGCGCCTAGGCACGAGGGCGCGGCACGGGAGTCAGCCAGTCGGGCGACGGGGTGTTCTTGCCGGTCACCGCGTCCTGATACGCGTCCCGCAGCGCGGCCGTGACGGGCCCGGGGGCGGGCAGCGCCGTGGGGCGGTCGTCCAGGGACTCGACCGGGACGACACCGATGGCGGTGCCGGTGACGAACAGTTCGTCGGCCGTGTAGGCCTCGGCGTGGGCGAGCGGCCGCTCGCAGACGGGAATCCCGGCCGCGCGCGCGAGGTCGAGGACCGTGGCGCGCGTGATGCCGGGCAGGATGCCGTCCTGCACCGGAGGGGTGTGCAGGACGCCGGACCGTACGACGAAGACGTTCGCGGCCGAGCCCTCGGAGAGATGACCGGCCGACGTCAGCATGAGCGCGTCGTCGTAACCCGCGCGCAGCGCCGCCAACTTAGCGAGCGAGGAGTTCAGATACGCGCCCGTCGCCTTCGCCAGCGGCGGGATGGTGTCCTGGTGGTTGCGCCGCCAGGCGCTCGTCATCAGCCGCCAGGACCGCGCAGGCTGGTCCTCCCACGCCCACGCGGCGAGTGTGACGCGTACGGCGGACAGGTCCAGGGCCACCCCCATGCTGCCGTAGCCGAGATACACCAGCGGGCGGACATAGCGGGGGCCCGCCCCGCCCGCGGCGACGAGTTCGGTCGTCGCCGTGGCCAACTCGTCCTCGGTGAAGGGGATGTCCATCCGGTACACGCGGGCGGAGCGGACGAGCCGCGCGAGATGGTCGCGCAGCCGGAACACGGCGAGGGTGCCGTCCACCGTCGGATGCGCGCGGATTCCCTCGTACACCGCCCAGCCGTAGTGCAGGGACTGCGTCAGGACGTGCACCTTGGCCTCGTCCCAGGCGACGAGGCGGCCGTCCATCCAGATGTGCTCGGCGGGGGAGAGGGCGCTCATCGGATGCTCCTCGTCATGGGGTGCCCTTCGTCGTGGAGGCGTGCTGCGTCGCGGAAGCGTGCTGCGGGCGGGCCCGTCATGAGGTGTCGCGCGGGAGCGGGCGCAGGGTCGGCGCGGGCAGGCCGTGGCGGCGGGCGAGGCGCTCCAGGGCCCGCGTCGTGTCCACGTCGAGGGTGATCCCGGACCGTGCGGCCGCCCGCTCGCTGCGCCGCTCCGGATCCCCGGGGGAAAGGACCGCCGAGGCGCCTGCGGGCGGGGCCGCCCGGGTCGTGTCGATCAGGTCGCGCAGCCGCCCCTCGAAGGCGTCGCGGCCGCAGAAGAAGGCCGGGTCCAGGCAGAGCAGGAAGTGCGCGACGCGGCGGCCGCCGCCGGACTCGGCCTGCTCGATGTGGTCGAGCTCCCAGTCCAGCGGGGCATCGGCGAGCCCGGCGGTCATCAGGGCCACGATCATGCCGAGGCCCTGCCCCTTGTAGCCGGGCCCGAGCGGGGACAGGGCGCTGGCCAGGGCGGGGTCGAGGGTGCCGTGCCCGTGGCCGTCGGTGGCCCAGCCCGCGTCCAGGGGACGGCCGCGGCGCCCCCGCTCCCGTACCGCCCCCAGACACACCTGACTGGTCGCCATGTCGAGGACGAACTCGTGGTCGCCCGCCCCGGCCGCGACACTCACCGGATTGGTGCCGAGCAGCGGATCGCGCCCGTGGAACGGCGCCACCCGCGACGACGCCGACGTCATCGCCCAACCGGCCATCCCCGCACGGGACATGACCCGGCTGTGGATCGAGGCGGCCGCGAAGTGGTTGGAATTGCGCACCACGACGGCCGCGACCCCGTACCGCGCGGCCCGCCGCACGGCCTCCCGCGCGCCCGTGGCCCCCGCCACCACCCCGAGCGCCGCGTCCGCGTCGAGCAGCGCCGAAGGCCCGCTCTCCCGGACCACGGCGATCCGCGGTGCCGGATTGGCGATCCGCCGCGCGAGGTCGTCCAGATAGCCGGGCAGCAGCCGAAGGCCGTGCGTGCCGACCCCGCGCGCCGACGTCTCCACGAGGGCGTCGGCGACGAGCGCGCAGGCCTCGCCGTCCACGCCGTGCGCGCCGAGGGCGGCCGCCGCGACGGCGCGCGCGGCGTCCGCGTCGACGAGGTACGCCGAGGTGCCAGGGGCGCGCGCGTCCGACGCGGGTCCGCGCGTGCCGCGCTTCTCCTTCTCCGGCTGTGACACGTTCTCCGGCTGTGACACGTTCTCCGGCAGTGACACGATCTCCGGCTGTGACACGTTCTCCGGCAGTGACACGGTCGCACCCCTCCTAGAGGACGTACGGCAGTTGGCCCGACACCTTCACGCTCGACCAGTCGAACTCGAGCCGGTCGAGGACATCGAGCTCGGCGAGGACCTGGTGCAGGCCGCTGTAGTCCCGCAACAGCGCCGTGCGCCCCGCCGACCGGCAGTCCTGGAGCATGTCCGCGCCGCCCTCGACTCCGACGAAGCGCATGATCGCCTCCCAGGCGCGGTAGTCGTTCGCCGAGTACGCCCGCAGCGCCCGGCACAGCGCGTCGAGCAGGAACCGCTGCTGCTCCTCGGTGAGTTGGGGATAGAGGACCTTCAGGAGTTCGCCGCTGATCGAGCCGTGGCAGACCTCGTCGTGCCGGTGCAGCCGCGACAGCGCCACGTTCATGGGCTGCACCCCCTCGGCCTTGGCGACCAGTTCGAGGTACGCGCCGATGGACAGCTCGGTCGTGGTGGAGAACGCGAGCGTGAGCAGGCTGCGCTGCCATCGCTCCACCGCCCGCTCGGTCAGCTCACGGTGCGTCACGGACACGTAGGGCAGGGGAAGTTGCTTCTCCTCGTACTGCTCACCGCGCCGGGCCCGGGTCACGTAGCTCGCCATGCGGTGCATGAGGATGTGGTACTGCTCGTCGACCATGGCCTGCATCAGCGAGACCTCCAGGGCCTCGCCCCACAGGCCGGGGAACTCGCCGCGCAGGATCAGCCCGAAGGCCGGGTTGACCACATGCGTCTCGGAGTACTCGGTGTTGCGGTTCAGGGCGATCATCGCCCAGGTGAGGATGGACGACCGCTGCTCGGGCGGGAGCCCGGTGTACGTGGGGTGGTCGGCGAAGGGGACGATCTCCTCGGGGTAGTCGGGCAGCGCGGGGTCGAACAGGTCGAGCAGGTCCGTGTCGTCCCGCTTGACGGTGGCCCGCCGCTTCCAGTTGGCGGCCAGGCGGTGGATGACCGGGTTGTCGACGGCACCGAACATCGCGGAGCCGAAGGCGTCTTCTTCGGAGCTGCTGACGAAGCGCTCGTCCATCGTTCAGGTTCCTCTCGGGCTCTCGTGGGGTTCTGTCGCCGCGTGCCGTGACTCGGTCGGCACCGGATGGAGGGATCCCGCCGCCGGAAGGGGGTCGACGCGCCGCCCGCCCGGGCGGGGGGACGTGCGCATCGTCCGCTGCGCGAGCGCCACCCCCGCCAGGACCGTGACGACCCCCGCGCACTGCACGGGCGTCAGCGTCTGGCCGAGGAACAGGTACGCGGCCCCCGCCCCCGCCACCACCTCCAGCGTCGCGAACAGGCTCGCCGCCGACGGCGCCAGGAACCGCTGGGCCGCGATGCCGCTGACGTACGCCACGAGCGTCGCGACGAACGCGGCCCACACCACGACCACCCAGACGGGCGCGGACACCGACTCGTGGCGGACCGTGTGGCCGAGCATGTCGTAGGGGAAGCCCGTCACCGGCGAGACGATGTTCAGCGCGAGCGCGCCGACCGCGATGCCGAGGGCCGTCACGGTGACCGGGTCGTGCTTCACCAGCGCCCGCCCGGCGACGAGGAAACGCACCGAGAGCGCCGCCGCCGTCCCCAGCGCCGCGAGCACGCCCACCACGTCGAGCCGCAGCCGCGACCACACCTCGCCCACGAGCAGCAGCCCCACGAGCACCACGGCCGTCCCCGTCCACACGAGCCGGGGCTGCGGCACCCGCCGTACGCACCGCAGCCAGCCGACGACGATGACCGGCGCCAGGAACTGCAGCACCACGAAGACGCCGACAGGGATGCGGGCGACGGCGACACCGCACAGGGTCTGCAAGGTCGCGAAGGAGAAGACGCCGAGCACCGCGACGACGCCGTACGCCTCCCGCGCCGCGGCGACCAGCGCGCGCGGCCGGGTCAGGGCGACGAACGCGAGCAGCAGCACCGCCGCGACCGACAGGCGGGCCTGGGCGATCTCCATCGCCGTCAGGCCCGCCGAGTCCAGGACCTTGGTGGCCGGGCCGACCGTGCCGAAGGTGCAGGCCGACACGGCCGCGAGCGCGACACCCGTCGCGGAGCCCGCCGGGGAGGCGTTCAGCGCGGGCCCCCTTGTCGTACGGGCACGGGCGGCGCCGCGTCCTGCGGGAAGAACCGCCGGTCGTGGTCCGCGCACGGCACCAGGTCGGACCACCACTGCGCGTCCGGGTCCCACCGGGCGTGGAAGGGGCGGCCCACCAGGTCGGGATCACGGGCCTGGAGGAAGCGCAGCGCGAACGCCCGCTCGCCGCCCGGAAGCCGCGTCGGCCCGTCCACGGTCACCTTGCCCTCGGTCGTCGACATCACCGGCCCGCGCGCGGTGCGCCCGAGCCCCGAGAGCTGCGTCGTCGCGTCCCGGTGGATCTCGTACGCGCGCTGGATCGGCAGGCCGAAGTAGCGGCGCGCCCCGGTGTCGCGCTCGACGAACAGGTAGTACGGGTGGATGCCGAGGGCGAGTTGGGCGCGCCAGGAGTCCGCCCACACGCCGGGGTCGTCGTTGACGTGCCGGACGACGGGTGCCTGGGAGCGCAGTTCGGCGCCCGCCCCGCGCAGGGCGGCGACGGCGAGCCGCGTCAGGTCCGGCTCCAGCTCGCGCGGGTGCGAGACGTGCACCATGACGGCGACGTGCCGCCCCGCCCGCACCAGCCGCTCAAGAAGGCGCAGCAGCGGCGGGGCGTCCGGATCGGTGACCAGCCGCGCCGGGTGGAAGGACAGCGCCTTGGTGCCGATGCGCACCGTCGTGATGTGTTCGAGGCCCGGCCGCAGCAGCGCGTCCACGTACGGCTCCAGGAGGTCCGTGCGCATCACCAGTGGATCCCCGCCGGTGAACAGGACGTCGCTGACCTCGGGGTGGTGCCGCAGATAGTCGGTGACGCGGCGCGGCCCGTCGTCGGCGATGCGCAGCCCCGGGTCGCCCACGAACTGCGCCCAGCGGAAGCAGTACGAGCAATAGGAGTGACAGGTCTGGCCGTGCCGGGGGAAGACGAGCGCCGTCTGGGCGTACTTGTGCTGCACTCCCTCGACTGCGCCGCCCTCGTCGCCCTCGTCGAGGCGCGGGATGTTCCGGGTGAGCTGCTCGCCGGGGTGCGGGTTGAGGTCGCGGCGGACGGCGGCCACGGCGGCCCGCAGCGCCGCCGGGTCCCCGAGGGCGCGCTCCACGGCCCGGAAGTGCGCCGGGTCGATCATGTCGCGGTGCGGGAAGAGCAGCCGGTACAGCGGGTCGTCCGGGGCGCTCTTCCAGTCCACCAGATGGTCGATGACATGGCCGCTGACCTTGAACGGAAGCACCTGGCCGACCACGTCGACATCGTGCGCGAGCCCGGCGTCCGCGCACCGGTCGCGCACCAGCGCGGCCAGCCTGCGGCCCGACAGCGTGCGGGTTCCCGGGCCGCTCATGCGGCGATCCAGTAGCGGGTCAGATGGCGGTCCGCGTCCTCGTACGCGGAACGGGCGTGCAGCATCCGCTGGTTGTCCCAGATGAGCAGGCATCCGTCAGGGACGAGGATCCGCGTGCGGTGCTGGTCGAACAGCTCGCCCACCCGGCGGGCCAGGGCCGCGCCCGCCCGCCCGAGCGGCAGCAGCTCCGGCTCCGGGGACGCGTCGAGGGCGGCGTCGTAGTCGGCTGCGGTCAGCAGGTTGTAGCTGAACCTGAGCACCGGGCGGCCGTCGTCCTCCTCGTACAGCATCGGCACGGTGACGGTCCCGCCCCCCGGGCCGGGGAAGGCGAGCCGGGGCTCGGTGAGGAGGGCGTGCTCGGCCGGGCCGAGCAGCTTCTCCAGGAGCCGTCCGTCGAGCAGGTCCGTGTGGCCGCCGCCGCAGCGGGCCTGCCGGTGGCAGTACAGGGCGAGGTGGCGCGGGCTCGGGTCCCAGCCCGGCGCCTCGGTGTGGGCGCGGATCGTGTTGCGGCTCTGCGAGTAGGCGCGGCCGTCGTTGCCGGGACGGTGCACGACCTCGTGCTCCACGGTGCCGGTGTACTGGGGCACGAACCGGCCGATGTCCTGCAGGAGTTCGATGGCGTGCCGCTGTCCGGCGAGTCGGTCCGCGACGGCGTGCCCGTCGGCCTCCAGAACGGCACGCACGCTCTCGGCGCGTGGCATGGGCATGTGCTTCCCCCGTTGTTTCCTTGGCTGATCGCCGCTGGGCGATGGCTCGGCTCGGACAAGTGGGTGCTGGATGCCGGTGGTCAGTCGGTCCAGCCCGCCGCCGTGTCGGCGTCCGCGGGACGCCGGCCACGCCGGTGGTGCGACGCAGCCTCGCAAAGGGGCCGGGAGACGTATTGAAGAAAACCGACCTCGCCGGGGGATGGCGCGAATCCGGTATGCGGCGGCCGGTGTCCGGGGGGCGCGCTCGGGCGGCATGCGGCATGCGGCATGCGGGGTGCGGGGTGCGGGGTGCGGGGTGCGGCGTGCCGCGTGCGGGTGTCCGGTCAGTCCGGCAGGACCAGGCTCGTGGGCCTGCGGTCGCCGCGGTCCACCTCCGCCGGGCCGCTGTGGGCGAGGCCGCGGGCGGCGGTGAAGCGCGACAGGGTCCAGCCCGTCATGCCCTTGAACTCCCGGCTCAGATGGCCCTGGTCGGCGTAGCCCGCGAGGGAGGCGGCCGCGGCGCCGTTGTGTCCCTGGGACAGCAGGCCGACGGCGCTGCGCAGGCGCAGGACGCGCGCGGCGGTCTTCGGGAGGAGTCCGAGCTGCTGCTCGAAGCGCCGTTCCAAGTGCCGCTCGCTCCAGCCGCATTCGCGGGCCAGGGCGTGCACGGGGATCCGGCCCGCGGTGCGGTTGAGCCGCCCCCAGGCCCACAGCACCTCCGCCGAGCCGTGCGGCCCGTCCTGGAGCCAGCCCGTGAGCGTCATGTCCAGGAGCGCGAAGCGCGCGGCCCAGTCGGGGCACAGACCCAGGCGCTCGTCCAGGCCACGGAACCGGGGACCCAGCAGATCGGCGGGCTCCACCAACTGGTTGGCCAGCGCGTTCATCGGCGTACGGAAGAGCGTGTACGCCGCCCAGGGGGCGATCACCACCTCCACGCCGCTGAGCCGCCCGTCGTGCTCGCCGAGCCGGGCCCGCGACTGCATCCCCGCGTACACGGAGCTGTACGTCGACCTGGTGGCCCGCCCTCCGCCCGCGGCCTCCCACACGCTGAGCCGCTGCCCGAACAGAATCACCAACGTCGTCATGAAGTCGGGGAGTTCGAGCCGCCGCCGGGCCCTGGTCAGGTCGAACCGGAAGCCGCGGTAACCCACGACGCCGGGCCTGAGCGCGGGTGCCGGGCGGGCGGCGGCCCGCTCCCACGTTCCGTCAGGGCAGCATGAATACCTCACCGGATCCCCCGTCCCCCGTGTCGTCCTGCCGCCATTGTCGGCCGGGGGAGGGGGCTCGGGAGGCGGCGTTTTCGCGCCAGTGTCCCCGTCATGCGCATGCCGTTTATGTGTATGACGTGTCCTCTTCCGCGGGCGTACTTCCGCCCCTCACCCCGCATCAGTACGCAAGAGCCTGCGAGCGCACGCGGTCGGGCAGGACGCCGGGTGCGCCGCGCGCCCGGGACGAGCCGAAGTCCGCCACGAACCGCAGCCGCAACGAGCTGCGTGCGTCAGGAACCGAAGGAGCCCATCCGTGCCCAAGGTCCGTATCCGCAGACCGAGCGTCCTCGCCGTCGCGACCGCCCTCGCCGCCCTCGCCGCCGCGGCCCCCGCGCAGGCGCACGCGCCCGGCGCCCTGCCCGCGCTCACCCCCCGGGCCGAGACGGCGCCGCTGTACGACGACGAGGCGGGCGGCAACTCCGACGCCGACGACCCGGCGATCTGGCGGAACGCCGCGGACCCGGGCCGCAGCCTGGTCGTCGCCACGGCCAAGGAGGGCGGCCTGCGCGTGTACGACCTCGAAGCGCGGCAGGTGCAGCAGCTGCCCGCGCCCGCGGGACCGGCACCCGGCGACGCCCCCGGCCGCTTCAACAACGTCGACCTGGTCCACGGGCTGAAGCTGTCCACCGGCCGCGCCGACATCGCGGTCACCAGCGACCGGGGCAACGACCGGCTGCGGTTCTACCGCATCGACCGCGACCGCCCCGGCGGCCCGCTCACCGACGTCACCGACCCGGCCGCGACCCCCGTCTTCTCCGCCGACCAGGGGGAGGTCAACGAACAGCGCACCGCCTACGGCCTGGCCACCTGGACCGACCGGGCCACGGGTCGCTCGTACGCCGTCGTCAGCCGGCGCGAGCGGACCCGCGTCGCCCTCCTGGAGCTGCTGCCCGGCCGCTCCGGCACGGTCGGCTACCGCACGATCCGCACCCTCGACCTGCCGTCGGCCTTCCGCCTGCCCGACGGCACCTCCTGGACGCCGTGCGGAGAGCCGGGCCAACTGCCCCAGGTCGAGGGCATGGTGGTGGACCCCGCCGACGGCACCCTCTACGCGGGCCAGGAGGACGTCGGCATCTGGCGGCTGCGCGCCGACCTCACCGGCACGCCCACCCTCGTCGACAAGGTGCGCGAGTACGGCGTGCCCGGCACCTACGACGAGGCCACGGACGAGTGCGTGCCGGGCGCCGACCCCGGCTACGGCGGCAAGCGGCTCGCCGCCGACGTGGAAGGCCTCACCCTGCTCACCGAACGCGACGGCGACGGCTACGTCCTCGCCTCCAGCCAGGGCGACAACACCTTCGCCGCGTACGACCGCGAACGCGGCGAGGACAACGAGTACGAGGGCGGCTTCCGCGTCACCGCCGCCTCCGCGACCCTCGACGGCTCCGAGGAGTGCGACGGGGCCGCCGTGCTCAACGCCCCGCTCGGCGCCAAGTACCCGCACGGGCTCCTCGTCGTCCAGGACGGCGACGAGACCCCGCAGGCGTCCGGGCGCGAGGCCACGGGCTTCAAGTTCGTCCGCCTCGACGACGTCGTGGAGGCGCTGGAGGACTGAGACGACGTCGTGGACGCACTGGAGGACTGAGCGGGACCGGGGGCGCCGACAGCCGCGTGACGCGTGCGCGGTCTGTCGGCACCCCGGGGGTTCACGTGCCCGGGCGCGGCCCGACGGTCTGATCGGTCGTGCGTGATCAGGCGGGACCGGCCGCGCCCATGCGGACAGGTTCGTTGCGGCCGGTCACGATCAGGCGGTGTGCAGCCTCAGCCCATAGCGCCCGAGTATCTCGTTGACCGGCTGGAACCACGTCTCGCCGCCGCTGCCGCAGTTGCCCCAGCCGCCGGAGGTCACGCCCTGGGCCTGGTCGCCGCTGATGAACGAGCCACCCGAGTCGCCGCCTTCGGCGCAGACGCTGGTCTTGGTCAGCTGGTGCACGACCGTGCCGTCCGAGTAGTTGACGGTCTCGTTCTTGGCGAGCAGCCGGCCGCAGTGCCACTTCGTGGTGGACCCGGACCGGCAGATCGACGACCCGACGGGCGCCTCGGCCGAGCCGCGCACGAGCTGGTCGGGAATCGTGCCCCAGCCGAGGACGACCGGCACGGTCCACCAGCCGTGCCCGACGGACACGTACGCGTAGTCGTCACCCGGGAACGAGGAGCCCTGGAAGGTGCCCATGGCGGACCCGTCCCAGCCCCGCACCGACGCGCCCGCGCGCCCGCAGTGCCCGGCCGTCACGAAGCCGCCGTGCACCGAGAAGCCGATGGAGCAGCGGACGTTGCCGGTGTAGTACGGGTCGCCGCCGACCGTCCCCGCGGCGAAGGTCCGCGGCCCCTCGGGAACCGTCGCCACCCGCACGGGCGCGACGGCGCGGGCCTTCCGCAGGAAGGTGCTGACATCGTTGTCGCCGTGGTGTCCGGCGACGATCTCGACGACGACTCGGTTCGCCTTGTGGTCGACACGCCAACTGGCCACGTCCGCCGGGGCGTCGAGCTTGTCGACGCGGGCCTTCGCCGCGTCCAGCTCCCTGGTGCTGTGCGCGACGAGGCGCACGTCGGCGCCGGTCGCGCGGACGTCGGCGAGGGCGCGTCGCTGTGTCACGGCGACGGCGAGGCCGCCGCGCCTCTCGTCGAACCAGGCGCCGCCGAACGCGGCACCGGCGGCCTTGCGCGCCGCCCGCTCGGTCGCGGTGGCCCGCTGTTCGTCGGCGAGCCGTTCACGCGCGGCGGCGGGGGTCAGGCCGAGGTCGCGCTCCATGGCGTCCAGGAGGGCGGCGGAGGCGGGGGGTGGGGATGTGCGGTCGGGGGTCGCTTCGCGGTCGGCGGCAGCGGCGGAGGAGAGCCCGGTTCCGGCGCAGGTGGCCATCAGGAGCAGGGCGGACAGGCCGAGGCGTGCGCCGCCGGTGCGTCTCGCGGGGACGGTGCGTCTCACAGTGGGGGACCTCTCGTCGTTCCAACGGGGGTGTGGTGGACCAGAGTTGCTGAGAGCGCTCTCAGTTCGTGATGCGGCAGAGCGTAGGGAGACCACGCGGTCAAGTCCATACCTTCGCCGCGGCTCGGCTCTTCGCGGGCTTTGGTGCGGGGCTCTTCACGAGCGGGAGTCCGGGCGCCGGGGGAGTGCCTTCAGGCGTCGCGCCGGGAGCAGGGCGCGTCGCCGGGGCCCTTGAAGCAGGCGGTGATGGTCTTGCCGTCCGCCGTGGGATGGATGCTCCAGGTGTCGGCGAGGGCGTCCACGATGGCCAGTCCGCGGCCGCTGACGCTGGAGTCGTCCGCGGGGCGCGGCGCGGGGGATCCCGGCCCGGAGTCGTGGACCGTCAGGTGCAGCCCCTGCCCGTCCCAGGTCAGCACCACCTGCGCGCTGGTGCGGGCGTGGTGGTGGGCGTTGGTGACCAGCTCGGACACCGCGAGGACGACCGAGTCCACCGCGTCCGGGTCCGTGCGTGCCCACCCCAGGGACTCCATATGGGCGCGGGCCCACTCCCGCCCGGCTCTGACGCCTCGGGACACGGGGAAGGACTGGGCCCAGCCGACGGCCCGCATCGAAGCATCCGACATGACGCACCCTCACACGGTTGGCACAGCCTGCCCTCCGACTACCCCGCTCCGCGCCGCTTCAACGGCCCTCATGCACAGGGCACAGAACCCTCATGCGCGGGGCGCGGAGGGAGAACCGCCCCTTGCCGGCCCCCCGCCGTCCCGCCCGCGTTTCCGCGTGCACGATGCACGCGCATCGTGCCGCCGTACCGGGGCACTCGCGGGCCATGGGATTCGACGGGGTCGTACGTGACGGGACACAGCAGGCGCGCCGAGTGGCGAAGGGGCGTGCCGTCGAGTCGGCGGCACGAGCGGGATTCGTGGCGCGCGGCGTCCTCTACGCGCTCGTCGGCGTCCTCGCGCTGCGCATCGCGTTCGCCGACGACGAAGGGCAGCAGGCCGACCGGGGCGGCGCCCTGACGGAGATCGCCGACAAGCCGTTCGGGAGCGTCCTGCTGTGGCTCCTTGGGCTCGCCCTCGTGGGCATGGCGCTGTGGCGGCTCTCGGAGGCGCTGTTCGGGCAGGCCGGACCGGACGGCCACAAGGCCAGGAAGCGCCTCGCGTCGGCAGGCCGTGCCGTCTTCTACGGCGTGGTCGCCTACTCCGTCCTGGCCTACGTCACCGGGGACAAGGGCAGCGGCAGCGGCTCCTCCGACCGCCAGAGCGACGATGTGACGGCGACCGCCCTCGGCTGGCCCGCGGGGCAGTGGATCGTCGGCGCCGCGGGCGCGGGGGTGGCCGCGGCCGGCGTGTGGATCGCCGTCCGGGCGGTGCGGCGCAAGTACCACAAGCACCTGCGGATGAGCGAGATGTCCACCTCGGTACGCCGGACCGTGGACACCCTCGGCGTGGTGGGCGGCAGCGGCCGTGGCGCCGTCTTCGCCGCGGCCGGGGCCTTCGTCCTGGTGGCAGCCGTGCGGCACGAGCCGGGGGAGGCCAAGGGCATGGACGACGTCCTGCGTTCGTTCCGCGACACCCCGGCGGGCCCGTGGCTGCTCGTCGCGGTGGCCCTGGCACTGGTGGCGTTCGGCCTGTTCTCGTGGGCGTGCGCGCGGTGGCGGCGGGTGTGAGGGGGCTTGCGGGAGCGGGGCTCGCGGGCTGTTGGTGGTGGCCCGGTCGCCTCAGCGCAGGGCGGCGGCGGCCGCGTGGAGGTGTTCCAGGGCGTCCAGGACACGGGTGTTGCGGTGCCAGGCCAGCCAGCGGCCGACCTGCTCACCGACGGCCTCCAACTCGCCTAGCTGCGTGCGGGTGAACCCGAGCAGGGGGCGTTCGTGGTGCGAGGAGACCATGCCGAGCACCGCGCCGCCGGGCCCCGTCAGGGGAACGCTGTGGCAGGCGCGGCTGCCCGCCCGCAGGATGGTGCGCCGGGAGTCCTCGTCGAAGATCTCCGCGACGGCCACGTCCTTCACCGTCACCTGCCTGCTCTCCTCGGCGGCCTGCGCGCACGACGTCGTCGAGTCCTGCACGAAGGCGAAGAAGTCGGTGAACTCCCGGCTCAGCCCGGTGTGTCTCTCCAGGCGGAGCATCCCGTGCTCCGCCACCTGCACATTGCCCATCCCGGCCTGCGTGACGTGCAGGACCCGCCGCAGCGTGGACTTCAGCACCGCGCCCTGCCCGCTGTGGTCGCCCTCCGGCTCTCCCAGGCCCGGCAGGGGCGGCGGGCTGTAACGGGCCCGCCCGGGAAACCACAGCTCGGCGTCCGCGTCGGGGCCCGGCACCCGGATCACCGCGTCGGCCAGCGTGTGCAGCTTGATGTTCATCTGCTGCGATGTCCGGCGCAGCAGATCGAACGCCACCTGCGACGACGCGAGCCGGTAGCGGTCGATCAGGACGCCCTGGGCGCGCGCGACGCAGGCGTGCGCCAACTGGCGGTTGCGCACGGCGACATCCTGCTGCCGTGGTCCCGGCACCGCGTCGGTCGCGGGCGGTGCGTCGGCCTCGCGGCCGGAGTCGGTCGGGCTCGAGTCCAGGTGGTCCTGACTCACGGTTGGGTCTCCCTCGCAGCCTGGGGCACAGCACACATCAGCTGTCCGTGGACACACGCGTGTCCTTGGATACTCGCGGCCGAACTCTTTCCCCGCTTCAGCCGTCAAGTCACTTGTTGATGTGCCTACTTCCCAAGCACCCGCACCACGGTAGCGGCCCGCGCCGGTCCGCGCAGGGATCCGCGTCACGACCAGGCGGATCCGAACCGGGCGGGGCGCGTCCCGCCCCGCCCGGCGAACCGCTCGATCAGGGAGCGACGTGTGCGCCGACCGGCCTGGTGACGTTCTTCACGGGAAGGTCCTTCGAGGCCCCGGCGATGTAGTAGTCCTTGGGCGCGGAGAAGACCACGAACTCGTTGTCGTAGTCACGGATCTTGGCGCGGACGGTGAACTTCCCGCTCGCGTCGGTCCTGGTCTGCGCGTTGTACGCCGACTCGTAGTAAGTCCGCAGCAGTACCCGGGTACCGGCCACGGGGCCGTGCCCGCGGGGCCAGGTGACCTTGCCGGTGACGATCAGGGTGTCGCCCTTGCGGACCTTGGTGCGGTTGACCTTGTAGGTGAGGGTGCCGGCGACCGGCTGGGCGGCGACCGTGGTGTCGCCGAAGTAGATCTCGTTGTCCGTGGGGTCGCCCGGGTCGTAGGAGGCCTGGAACTCCACGCGGTGACGGGGGAACAGGAAGACGCTCGGCTTGTCCTCCCAGCGGTCCGCCTTCACGTCGGGGAGCGTGAAGTTCCCCTTGGCGTCCGTGCGGACCGTGCCCAGGTCCAGGGTCTCCCGCTCGGTCGGGTCGATGGGGTCGCCCCAAGGGTTCCAGGTGTCGTACAGCACGGACTTGAGCAGCTTGACCGGCGCGTCGGCCACGGGGGTGCCGTCGGCGCGGGACACCGTGCCGGTGAGGTCGACATCCCGGTGGGCGTAGTCGGTCGTGCTCTCGCTGCTGGTGAGGCTCACCGTGTAGGGGGCCTCCGGCGGGTCGTCGGTCGCGCGGGCGGTGTCCGCGCCGTGGGCGGGCGCCATGCCCAGGGCGAGGGTGGCGAGGGCGAGCGCGGCGGTCGCGGTCAGCCGGGCGACCGGTGGACGGGTAGGCAGGTGCACGGGAACTCCGTGGGTGTCGGGTGTCGGTGTCGCCGGTGGTCCCGGCGCAGGTTTCGACACGCGGAGCGCCGTGGGTGGTTGTAGGGCTCGGCGAGCGTGCATGTGCCGTACACGGGGAGTTTGACGGGTAGTTGGCTGCTGGTTCTCCCCACGTCGAAGGGCGCCGCCGCGGCACCCCCGGATGACCCGCCACCGACAGGGACCCTCACACTGGCGACGGGTTCTTCGATCGACGTGGTTCTGTCTCCCGTGAGGAATGATGAACGTGGCAAAGATTCTGATGGTCGGCCTCCACCCGAGCGCGATCGACTACAGCCTGTATCCGGACCTGGACGAGGCCACGCTGGGCGCACGGATCGAGCAGGGTCTCGCGACGGTACGGGCGGCGGGCTTCGACGCCACGGACTGCCTGATCGGCGCGGATCCGGACGAGGCGGAGAAGACGGTGCGCGCGGCCCTGGCCGAGGATTCCGTGGAACTGGCCATGTTCGGTGGCGGCGTGCGCATGGCGCCCGAACACACCCTGCTGTTCGAGCGGCTGATCAACCTGCTCGTCGCCGAGGCCCCCGGGATCCGCTTCTGCTTCAACACCTCACCGGAGACGACGATCGATGCTCTGCGCCGCTGGACGCCCCACGCCTCCTGACCCTGGCGGTCACGAGGTCAGGTCCCGGGGACGCGCGGGCCCTTGTCCGGACCGCCCCGGGGCGGTTGCGGCTCCGGGAGGGGCCAGGGTCTCGCCCGTGCTGAGACGCGCGCGCACCCGTGCGTGCGCGTCGCGCGGCGCCGGTTCCGCCAGGGTCCGGCCCCGCTCGGAGGCGTCCACGTCCCCCGTGACGTCGATGCCGGTGACCTCCCGGCTCCCGGCGGCGAGCAGATACCGGCGGCCCGAGTCCGCCCGCCAGGTGGTGCTCGCCACGACGTGCTGGCCGAACCGGCCGCAGGCGGCCGTGGAGCGGGCCCGGGCGATCACGGGAGCCGACGCCGTGGCCCGCGCCGCCGGTGCCTTGAACTGGAGGAGCACATCGCCGGGGCCGCGCCAGGTGGTGGCGCGGGCGCAGGACCACAGCGCCCGCCCGTCGTCCTCCGGCAGGTCCTGCTCGGCGAAGTCCCAGACGTTGACCGACCTTGTGCCCCGGCGCAGCTCGGGCAACTGGCAGGCGGTCCGGGCCCAACCGGCGAGCGCCTGCGGGCTCATGGCCTCGCGCGGCTGGCGGGCGGGGGCACCGGAGCCGGGCAGCGGCGTGTACGTCAGATGGACGGGCAGCAGCCCGCCCAGGTCGGTCACCAGGAACGCGTGTTTCTCCACGATGCGCGAGGAGGAGCGCAGTTGCAGCGCGGGCCAGGCGTCGCAGGAGCGGCCGATGGCAGGGTCGGGCACGGGCGCGGTGATCCCGTCGGCCGAGACGTTCAACGGCTTGCTCGCCGTGTCGGGCCGCAGCAGATCACGGGTGTGCGTCTCGGCGATCCATGGCGCGGTGAGGTACCGGGTGCGGCCGTCGCCGCGGCTGACGGCGACCGCGGCGGCCGTGGTCACATCGGCGTTGTCGGCGCGGGCGAAGTCGAGCGCGGGCTCGTCGCCTGAGGAGTCCTCGCTGTAACGGATGACGCGCTCGGCGTCGTGGAAGAGCACGACGGTACGGCCGTCGACGACACCGGCGTACAGCAACCGCGGTGCCCGGCCCGGCGGTTCGGTGGCCGTGGCCGGGGCGGACGTGACGCGCACGCCGCGGCCGGGGCCGGTCCAGACGCCGAGGGCGCGGACGAGCAGGGCGCGGTCGTCCGTCCGCGGTCCCCGGGGCGGCCAGGCGGTGAAGTCGACGCGGGCGGTGTCGGCCCACTCCGCGGCGGGGGCGCGGAGCAGCCGGTCCGCGGTGGCCGCGGCGGGCCCGGTCGCGGGGCCGGACCCCTTGTCGCCCTCCGCCTCGAGGCCGGTCAGGACCAGGCCGCTGAGTAGCAGCAGCGCCACCGCCGCCCAGGCGAGCCGGGCCCGGCGCCTGCGCCGCAGCAGGTCGGTGGGCCGGGTCTGCACGGAGCAGGCGTCGAACTCCCGGGACCGCAGCAGTGAGGTGGCCGCCGGGCCAGCCAGCTCCTCCAGGCGGTACGAGGCCCGCAGCGCGTCCTTCGGCCGTTCGGCGCCCGCGGAGTCGAGCAGCTCCACGACCTCCGCGTCCGCGAGCCCGTCGAGGCGCCGCAGCACGAAGGCGGCGCGGGCGGCGGGCGAGACCTGGGCGCAGGCCTGCCCGAGCGTGACCTCGTCGACACCGCCCGCCCGCGGGAACAGCCGCAGCCCCCACACCACGGGCAGCACCACCAGCAGCGCCCTCGGCGGCGGCAGTCGTTTCGGCCAGCCGCGAGGACGCCGCTCGTACGCCAACGCCGCCCGCACGACCCGAAGGAGCAGCCAGGTGGCGCCGGAGGACCCGCCGCCGGTGCGCTGCGCGGGGACCCGCGCGGCCGTGTCCCGCGAACGGAAGCCCCAGGGCCCCGGCAGCGCACGCTGCACCAGCGCGTGCGCGACGAGGACCCGGCGGTGCCGCGAGAGCGCGACCGGAAGGATCAGATAGGCGAGGCGTACCAGGTTGGTGTAGCGGTCGACGAGGGCCGCCTCGGCCTGGCCGAGAGAGATCCGCTGCGCGGGACCCGAGGTGCGGGCGTCGGACGTGGGCATGGAGAGGCCGCCTCCCAAAGGCTGATGACATCGGCCGCTGCCCTCCGTCAAACGAGTGAATCTTGGGATGGTCACAGCCCGCGCGGCGGTACGTCGGCGGGGAGGCGCCGCGTACGGACGGGTGGGTCAGGGGCAGCGGACCACGGCGACGTCGAACTCCAGCGTCACCTTCGCCCCGACCATGACCCCGGTCGCGGCGTTCCAATTGACGCCCCAGTCCTTGCGGTTGATCGTGACGCTCCCTCGGAAGCCGACCCGGAGGCCGTTCGCCGGGTCCTCTTCGGCGCCGATCAGCTCGAAGTCGACGGTGACCGGCTTGGTCACGCCCCGGACGGTGAGATCACCGGCCACCTTGAAACGGGTCCCGTCGACCTGCGCCACCCGGGTCGACAGGAACGTGATGTACGGGTGGGCTTCCGCGTCCAGGAACTTGGCGCGCAGAGGATCGTCGCGCTTCGGGTTGTGGGTCTGGATGCTCGCGGCCTGGATGGTCAGTTCGGCACTCGACCTCGACGGGTCGTCGCCGTCCAGGTGCGCGCTGCCCTCGAACGACTCGAAGTGGCCGCGCACCCTGGTGCCCATGGTGTGCCGGGCGACGAACCCGGTCCGGCTGCGGGCGGCGTCGAGGACGTAGTCACCGGCCAGCTCGGTGAGGGCGGTCGTGGTGGTCATGGCGGGCTGCTCCTGGAGGGGCGAGGGGTGGCGGGGCGGAGAGGCGGCGGGGCGGACGTCGTGCGGAGGTTGCCGCCGACGTCGCCGCGACACCCCACCGACGACACAGCCCGGCGAGATGTGAGCCGGCTCCCCATCCGACACGCCGATCTCACATTTCGCGGGCCTGGCTCGTCGTAGGAGTGACAGCGCACGCGACCGAGGGAGCCCACCGCACCATGACCACCCCTTCCGCATCCGGCCCCGGCCTGCTCGGCCCGGGCCTCGACGCGATCATGAGCGAGCGGCGGCAGCTGATCGGTGTCGCCTACCGGCTTCTCGGCTCGCTGGCCGACGCCGAGGACGTGGTGCAGGAGACGTACGCCCGCTGGTACACCATGTCCCCGCGGCAGCAGGACGCCATCGCGTCGCCCGGGGGCTGGCTGACGAAGGTCGCGAGCCGCATCTGCCTCGACCTGCTCCGCTCGGCACGGGTCAGGAGGGAGAGCTACGTGGGCGAGTGGATCCCCGAGCCGCTGCCCGGCCGCGCGGAGTGGGTCGACGGGCAGTCGGGCGCCGCCACGGCCACCGCCGACCCGGCGGACCGGGTCACCCTCGACGAGTCGATCACCATGGCGTTCCTCGTGGTCCTGGAGTCGATGACCCCGGCCGAACGCGTCGCGTTCATCCTCCACGACGTCTTCCGCTACTCCTTCGCCGAGGTGGCCGACATCGTCGGCCGGACCCCGGCGGCATGCCGTCAGCTGGCCTCGTCGGCCCGGCGCCGGGTCCGCGCATCGGCGCCTGCCGTGACCCCGGCGGCCCAACAGGCGGACATCGTCAGGGACTTCAAGCAGGCGTGGGAGTCCAAGGACCTGACCGCCCTCATCGGCCTCCTCGACCCCGACGCCCTGGCGACCGGCGACGGCGGCGGCCGCGTCGCCGCCTCGCTCCACCCGGTGGCGGGCGGCGAGCAGATCGCCCACGGCCTGATCGGCATCGTCGGCCGGGTGCCGGACCTGGTCATCCTGGAACGTACGGTCAACGGTCGGCCCGGCCTGGTGGCGCAGCAGGACGGCGCCACCATCGGGGTGTTCGCGTTCGAGGTCGTCGGGGACCGCATCAAGCACATCTGGGCCGTACGGAACCCGGAGAAGCTCAGGCCCTGGACGACGGGCTGACGCGCGGGGCAGCCGCCGTCGGTAAAGGGAGTTGAGCCGACGTCGTACGGTGGGAGAGTCTTCGACCATGGAGTTCTTCTGCTACCACCGAGACCGGCCCGACTCCCTCCCTCTGCGGGAGGAGCTGCAGGAGGAGCACTGGTCCTACATGGACGGTTTCGCGAAGCAGCTGATCGCGCGCGGCCCGACCTTCGCCGCCGACGGCGAGACGCCCACCGGCAGCGTGCACATCGTCGACGCCCCGGACGCCGTCTCGGCCCGCGCGTTCGCCTTCGACGAGCCCACCTACCAGGCCGGTGGGTACCGGGACGTGCTGCTGCGCCGCTGGCGCAACCTCCTGGGACGCACGATGTGGGACTTCCCCGGCGGACTGACCGGCGGCAACCGGTACTTGGTCCTCGGCCTGGGCTCGGGACCGGCCGCCGACACCGATGTGCCGTCCGACCGGGACGACCTGATCGCGTACGGACCGCTCCTCTCCGACGACGGCGCCGCCTGGCTGGGTACGGCGGTGCTGCTCCGGGCCCCGGACGCGGACACGGCACGGGCCGTCCTGACCGGGGACCGGTACGCGGCCGTCGAGGTCCATGACTGGGAGTGCGGCGGGCGCCGCTAGCGCGCCGCGGCGGCACTCCTGGAGCCACGGGCCCTCAAAGGGAACCGTGATGGCCGAATGCCGTCTGTTCACGGGAGGGCAACGCCCATAGGCTCTGCGACCTTCACGTCCTGGGGGGTCTCGTGAACGGTCTCCGTGCGCTCCTGGTCTGCCTCGTGCTCGCGTGTGCCGCGGTGGTGTCGCCGGCCGCGCCCGTGCCACGCGCCGCGGCGGCGACGCCGGGCTGGGAGGCGCTGCCCGTACCGGCCGCCGCGCCGCCGGTGACCGTGAAGGACCTCGCCGCCCGCGGGCCGCGCGAGGCGTGGGCGACGGGCTACGAGGGCGAGTTCGGCGACCTGAAGCCGATGCTGTACCGGTGGGACGGCGCGAAGTGGAGCCGGGACGCCACCTTCCCCGGCGCCGGTGAGCCGGGCTGGCTCGGCAAGGCGCAGTTCGTCGGCGACGAGGTGTGGATCTTCCACAACCGCGCGGGGGAGGGCGAGATCCTGCGCCGGTCGGCGGCGGGCGAGTGGAGCGCCGTCCCGCTGCCGCAGACCCTGTGGGTCTACCAGGACTTCACCGCCGTACCGGGCGGCGCCTGGGTGGTCGGTGAGGACAGCGACGGCCTCAAGGTGCTGCACTACGACGGTTCCCGCTGGACCACGGAGTCCACTCCGGACGACGTGCTGTTCCTGATGGGCGTCACGGCGCGCACCTCCACCGACGTCTGGGCCTGGGCGAGCACCCGCACCGGCGAGCGGACCGTCCTGCGCCACGACGGCACGGGGTGGCGGTACGCGGAGGTGCCGCTGCCGCCGAACAGCAACGTGCACACGATCCTGCCCGAACGCTCAGGCCGCGTCACGATCGGCGGCAGCCAGTACACCGACGGCGTGGCCCGCACCTACGTGACGACCTGGAACGGCCACGCCTGGCGCACCACCTACCCGCCCCTGGGCGACACCTACACCGAGGACATGGTGCGCGGCCCGGACGGCGCGCTGTGGGTGCAGGTGCGCAGCGACCGCGCGTTCCAGTCGAAGTACGCCCGCGTGGACGGCCGCCGCACCACCTTCACCCGCGGTCCGGAACGCACCGACGCGATCGACGTCAAACCCCGGGCACTGGCGAGGGCCGGGTCCACGCTGCTTTCCATCGGGACCGTCGAGATCTACGGCTCGAAACCGAATTTGATGAGCGAGCGGCTGGGAGGCTGACCATGGCACCGAGACCGACCATGGCACCGAGACCGACCATGGGACCGAGACAGACCATGGGACCGAGACAGACCGTGGCCCGCCGACTCCTCGTCGCGGCCCTCGCGGTCGCCATGACCGTCGCGGCCGTCATGAGCTCGGCCGCGGCGGAAGCACCGTCCTGGCAGCACGTTCCGGTCCCGGCACAACTGCGCCCGCAGACCGCCCTGAACGAAGCCGTGGCGTTCGGCCCGGACCGGGCCTGGGCGGTGGGCGCCGACGCCGTCGGCCGTGAGGCGCCGGGCTTCCCGCTGGTGCTGCGCTGGGACGGCACCGCGTGGCAGCGCCAGAGCCTGCCCGGGATCCGCTGGCAGGGCGAGCTGCTCTCCATCGCCGGGACCTCGCCGACCGCGGCCTGGGCCGTCGGCCGCGACGCGGCGGGCGGCAGCCGTCTGCTCCGCTTCGACGGCAGCTCCTGGCGCGACAGCCGACCGCCGCGCGGGGTCGGCCTCTCCAAGGTCGTCGCGGGCGGCGGCGAGACCTGGCTGCTCGGTGGCCGCGACGGCGGCGGGCAGGCACTCCTGCGCTGGGACGGACGCGGGTGGCAGGACATGCCGGTCCCGCAGGGAATCGTGTACGGCCTGCACGTCAAGGCGGCCGACGACGTGTGGGCCGCGGGCGCCGCCGACGACAGCGCGGCCGTGTCGCACTGGGACGGTAAGGCGTGGCAGCAGACGCGCGTCGACGGGTTCCCGCGGTCGGCCGTGGGCAGCGTCCTTGCGGTGTCGCCGACCGAGGTGTGGGCGGGCGGCACGGCCGGGTTCGTCGGCGGCCCGCCGGGCCGACCCATTCCGCCCCTGCTGGCGCGCTTCGACGGCCAGTCGTGGCACCGAGTGGCAATGCCGACCAACTTCGGCGGGATCACCTCCCTGGCGCCCACCGCGTCCGGCGAGCTGGGCTGGGTCGCGGTGGCCCGCTCGCTGAAGTGGGGCCCGCCGGGGAGCACTCCGCCGCTGATCCCCGGGCCGGACTTCCTCGCCTGGAACGGTCAGTCCTTCACCGAACACAGCGAACCGGTGGTGCCGGGGGAGGGCGACTCCGCGGCGCTGCGCCTCGCGGCGGTCCCGGGCACGGCGACGGTGTGGGCGGTCGGCAGGGCGGCAGGGCCCGAGGGCACCTTCGCGCCGCGGATTCTGCGGTTCGGCTGAGAGGGAGCACGCGGAACTCCCCACGCGACATCCGGAGCCCTGTCGTGACGTCACCCGTGCCACTACATTTGACGTCATGACTGCCATCACCCTGCGGATCCCCGACGCGATGGACCAGCCGCTGCGCGACGCCGCGGCCGATGCGCCGTCGCTGAACGACTACATCCTGCGCGCCGTGCGCCGACAGATGACGCTCGACGCGGGCCGCAAGCTCGCCCTCCTCGCCCCGCTCGACCTCGACGGCGAGGGCGACTCCCTGTGACGATCGGCAAGGGCGACGTCTGGGACATCGACACCGGCAAGGGAAGCCGGACGGTGCTCGTCGTCAGCCTCGACGGCCTCGCCGAGGCCTACGGGGCTGTCGTCGCCCTGGTCCTGCACGCTCCCGCCGTGCACCCCGACACCGCGATGAGCGTGCGCCTGACCGCTCCGGTCGACGCCTCGGTCGTCGCGGTCAACGTCCTGCAGCTCTCCGCGTCCCGGTTCGAGACGGGCACGCTGCTCGGCAACATCGGCCCCGAGCAGCAGTCCCTCGTCGACAACGCGCTCCGCGCCGTACTCGATCTCTGAACGCGACCACCCCAGCTACTCGGTGATACCGTGTAGTGGTACTCGGTACTACGCAGTACCGGGGGATCGGAGGGGAGGCCCGCGATGGACGACCTGACGGAGATGTTGAAGGGCACGCTCGAGGGCTGCGTGCTCGAAATCATCAGCGTCGAGGAGACCTACGGGTACGCCATCACGCGTCGGTTGAACGAACTCGGCTTCACCGACGTCGTCGAGGGGACCGTCTACACCATCTTGCTGCGCCTGGAGAAGAACGGGCTCGTCCAGGTGACGAAAAAGCCGTCGGGGATGGGTCCGCCGCGCAAGTTCTATGCGCTCAACGACGCGGGCCGCGAAGAACTCGGGAGGTTCTGGGTGAAATGGCAGTACCTCTCCTCGCGCATCGACAAGCTCAAGGAGGGCGGGAGATGACTTTCTGGGAAACCATCACCGGCAGCGATCTCAGCAGGGAATACAAGGCGTTCGAGGCCCGGGCCAAGGCGCTGCCGCCCGAATATCAGGAAGCGTGGGGGCAGATCAAGCTGCACCTCACCCCCTACGGGGACTTCACGGGCCGCAACCTGATGCCGATCCTCGACGGCGTCCTGGGGCTGCTGGAGGAAACGGCGGGGGACGGGCAGAGCGTTCGCGAGGTCCTCGGCGACGACATCCAGGGCTTCTGTGCGGCGCTGGCCGGCGGAGAAGGGTCTCGGGACCATCGGGACCGGTGGCGCGAGCAGTTGAACCGGAACGTCGCGAGGAAATTGGGCCGGCTGGGAGGCTGACGTGGGAATCCAGGACATGATCGAGGGCAAGAAGGAGTGGCGAGCGCACATGGCGCGAGTCAAGGCGCTCCCACCCGACTACCAGATCGTCTACAAAGAGATGCAGAAGTACTTCTTCAAGGTGGGCCCGGTCGGATTGCCCGACGGGCCCCTGCTCCCCGGGATCGTCGATTTCTTCGAAGGCGGCGTCGCGGCCGGAAAGGGAGTTCTGGAACTCATCGGCGACGACGTCGCTGCGTTCTGCGACGGCCTGATCAAGGAATCGCGCACCTACGCGGACATCTGTCAGGAGTCCATCGGCGGAAAGCCCGGCACGTCCGGGGCGTAGGACCGACCGACAGCCGAAACACGTGAGGCGGCGGGTGCTGGGACAGTCGTCTCAGCGCCCTTCGCCCGCCAGCGCCCGCAGCGTCCTGAAGAACCGCCGCACGTCGTCGACGAGGAGTCGCGGCTGTTCCATCGCCGGGAAGTGCCCGCCCCGGTCATGGGTCGTCCACTGCACGATGTTGTTGGTCCGGTCCGCGATGTGGCGCAGCGGGATGAAGTTGTCGTGCGGGAAGACGGCCAGCGCCGTCGGCGTCGGCGAGGGCCGCGGCGGGACACCCTGGTACTCGGCGTGCGCCCGCTCGTAGTAGATGCGGGCCGCCGACCCGGCCGTGCCGGTGAGCCAGTAGAGCATCACGTTGGTGAGCAGCTGATCGCGGTCGACGGCGTCCTCCGGGCGGTCCCGGGAGTCGGTCCACTCCTTGAACTTCTCCGCGATCCAGGCCAGTTGACCCACCGGTGAATCCGTCAGGCCGTACGCCAGGGTCTGCGGGCGGGTCGACTGGATGTCCGCGTAGCCCTGCCGGTCCCGGCTCCACGCCTGGAAGCGTGCCCACGACGCCAGCGTGCGCTCGCGCTCGGCCGCGCTGAGGGCTTGGAGTTCGTCCGCGGCGGGTTCCTGGGTGGGGGTCGAGTTCGGCAGCAGGTTCAGATGGACGCCGATGACGCGGTCCGGTCGGATCCGGCCCAGCTCGCGCGTGATGCCCGCGCCCCAGTCGCCGCCCTGGACCCCGTACCGGTCGTAGCCGAGGCGCTCCATCAGCTCGCCGAACGCGGCGGCCACCCGCTGGAACTCCCACCCCGTGTCCCGAGTGGGGCCCGAGAAGCCGAATCCGGGGATGCACGGCAGGACCAGGTGGAAGGCGTCGGCCGGGTCGCCGCCGTGCCCGCGCGGGTCGGTGAGCGGCCCTGCGACCTCGATGAACTCGGCGATCGACCCCGGCCAGCCGTGCGACATCAGGAGCGGCGTCGCGGTGGGCTCGGGGGAGCGGACATGGGCGAAGTGGACGGTGGCCCCGTCGATCTCGGTGGTGAACTGCGGCCACTGGTTCAGCCGTGACTCCGCCGCCCGCCAGTCGTACGTGTGCCGCCAGTAGTGCGCCAGCTCCTTGAGGTAGCCGCGCGGGATGCCGTAGTCCCAGCCCACGCCGGGCAGTTCGTCGGGCCAGCGGGTCCGGTCGAGGCGGCCGTGGAGATCGTCCAGGGCGTCCTGGGGGATGTCGATGCGGAACGGGTGGATGGCCTGGCTGGCGCGGATGGCGGTGCTCCTAGGGTCCGGCGACGTCGTCCTGTCCCGGGATGGTACGTGTGCCGATCCGGCCGCCCACAGGGGAGGTCCCCGCTCCCGCCGCCGCTGTACGCACTGGTCACGCTTGACATGCAAGTAAATGCTTGCATAATCGAGAGTGAGGGAGCTGAGCCGGACGGGATGAGCCGTCGACGCCGAGCGGTCCGGCCGCACGCGCCGGGTAGAGCGCCCGCCCCCCCCTTTTTCCGTACCGCTTCACGAAGTGCAGGAGCGGTGGATCGACACGTTCGTACGCCCCGACCCGGGGCGGCCGCACACACAAACGCACGCACACACAAACGCACACAGAAAGCCGAGCACGCCATGACCACCCAGCAGTCGTTCAGCCACACCACCTACATCGAGGCCACCCCGGACCAGGTGTGGCACGCCCTGACCGACGCCGACACGTCCGCCGTCTACTGGGGGCACAGCAACATCTCGGACTGGCGCCCCGGCTCTGCGTGGGAGCACCGCCGCACCGACGGCAGCGGCGTCGCCGACGTCGTCGGCACCGTGGTCGAGCACACCCGGCCCGAGCGCCTCGTCCTCACCTGGGCGGTCCCGGACGAGGAACGCCCCGAGGGCCCCTCGACCGTGACCGTCGACCTGAAGCCGTTCGGCGGCACCGTCCAGCTCACCGTCACGCACGAGAACCTGCGCGACGACGCCGAGCGGAGCGCCGTCGCGGGCGGCTGGTCCATGGTCCTCTCCCACCTCAAGACGTACCTGGAGACCGGCAAGCCCCTGGCCCTGCCCGCCTGGTCCTGACCACCCCGGACCCGGCTCTGCCCGCCGGTCCTGCCCTCCCGCGACCCACTGCGGCCCGTGCCGCACCCTCCCCCCCCCCACACACACACGCACAAGGAGACAGCCATGCCTCTGTCCGCACCGGCCGACCGATTCCGGCGCACCGCCGACGGATTCGCCGACCGCATCGCCGCCGTACCGGCCGACAGATGGGACTCCCCGAGCCCCTGCCCCGCCTGGAGCGCCCGCGACATCGCCGCCCACGTGATCAACGAGGCCCGGCGCATCCTCGCCACCGTGCGCGGAGCCGAGCCCCAGCCGCTGCACGGCGTCGCCGTCGCCGAGATGGGCGCCCTGCCCGAACTCGACGCGGACGCCGATCTGCACGCCGCCTGGAAGGAGATCGGCGCCGGACTCACGGCCGCGATCGACGACCCCGACTGCCTGCGCGCTGAGATGCCCACCTTCGCCGGACCCATGCCGTTCGCCGACATCGTCGAGTCCCTGCCGGAGGACGTCCTCATCCACACCTGGGACCTGGCCCGCGCCACCGGCGGCGACGAACGCCTCGACGCCGAAGTGGTCGCCCACGTCCACGCGCACCTAGAGCCCATGGACGAGGCGCTGCGCCAGCCCTGGGCGTTCGGCCCGAAGGTACCTGTGCCGCCGGGCGCCGACGCGCAGACCGCGTTCCTCTGCTTCGTCGGCCGGCAGCCCTGAACCTCAGGCGCCCGGGTCGGCGCCGGACCGCGCGCGGAACGTACGGCGGTACGTGTCCGGCGGCACGCCGACCGTCCGGTTGAAGTGGCGACGCAGCGTCGTGGCCGTGCCCATGCCGGTGGCCTCGGCGACGGCGTCGACGCTGTCGCCGGTCGTCTCCAGCAACTCCTGGGCGCGGTGGATCCGTTGCGTGAGCAACCACTGCAGCGGAGTCGTGCCGGTCGCCGCCCGGAACTGCCGGGTCAGATGGCGCGAGCTCATCCGCGCCTGCCGCGCCAGGTCCTCCACGGTCAGCGGCTGGTCGAGCCGCTCCATCGCCCAGGCGAAGAGGGCGGCGAGCGGATGCTGGGACCGGGTGGGCACCGGCGTGGCGACGAACTGGGCCTGGCCGCCGTCCCGGTGGGGCGGCACGACCAGGCGGCGGGCGACGGCGTTGGCCGTCGACGAACCGTGGTCGAGGCGGACCAGGTGCAGGCACAGATCAAGGGCCGCGGCCTTGCCCGCCGAGGTGAGCACGCTCCCGCTGTCCACGTACAGGACGTCCGCGTCGACCTCCACCTCCGGATAGCGCCCGGCGAGGACCTCGGTGTGCGCCCAGTGCGTCGTCGCGCGCTTGTGGTCCAGGAGCCCGGCGGCGGCCAGCACGAACGCGCCCGTGCACAGGGACGCCACGCGCGCGCCCGCCTCATGGGCCGCGCGCACCGTGTCGACCAGGTCGGCGGGTGGGGCGACGTCGACGTCCGCCCAGGCGGGGACGATCACGGTGTCGGCGCGCAGGATCCGGTCGAGACCCTCGTCGGGCTCCAGCGTGAACCGGCCGACCCGCACCGCGCCCCGACCGCAGACAGCGAGGTCGTACCACGGCCCCGGCACGCTCGGCGGAGCGGAGCCGAACACCTCGTACGCCACGGACAGTTCGAACGGCATCATGCCGTCGGTGACGGCCAGCGCGACACTTCCCATGTCGGAAATTGTACGGGTCACGTCGTTCCGGACACTCGTCGTGGCCGTCCGCGACCGCCAGGATGGCCGTAGTGGATCACACGGAGAACGTAGTGAGCCGCTCAAGGAACTCAGAGAACTCTGATAACTCAGAGCACACAGGCAACGGGGAGAGGTCGAGGTCATGGGTACGGGACAGCGGGTGCTGGTGTTCGGCGCGTACGGGCACACCGGGCGGTTCGTGGTCGCGCGGTTGAGGGAGCGCGGGTTCGTGCCGGTCCTGTCCGGCCGCGACGCGGACAAGCTGCGCGACCTGGCCGCGGCGCACAAGGGGCTGGAGACCCGCCCGGCGACGGTCGACGACGCGGACTCCCTCGACCGCGCGCTCGTGGGCACGGCCGCCGTGATCAACTGCGCCGGACCCTTCGCCACGACGGCCGCCCCGCTCATCGAGGCGGCGCTGCGCGCGGGCATCCCGTACGTGGACGTGGCGGCCGAGATCGAGGCCAACGTCGACACGTTCGCGCGGTACGCGGACCGGGCCCGCGCCGAGGGAGCGGTGATCGTGCCTGCCATGGCCTTCTACGGCGGCCTCGGCGACCTGCTGGCCACCGCGGCACTCGGCGACTGGGAGGCGGCCGACGAGGTGCACATCGCGTACGGCCTGAGCAGCTGGCACCCCACCGCCGGGACGCGCACCGCGGGCGCGGTCTCCCGGGAGCGCCGCGACAGCCGCCGCGTCCTCTACACGAACGGGAGCCTGGAGTACCGCGACGACGAAGCACCCACCCTGAAGTGGGACTTCCCCGACCCGATGGGCACCCGGGCCGTCATCGGGGAGTTCACGATGGCCGACGCCGTCACCATCTCCAGCCATCTGCCCGTGCCCGAGGTGCGCGGCTACATGACGGTCGAGGCCGTCCGGGACCTCGCGGCCCCGGACACACCGGCGCCCGCCCCGGTCGACGACAGCGGGCGCTCCGCGCAGACCTTCCTCCTCGACGTCGTCGTGCGCTCCGGCGCCGAGGAACGCCGCGCTGTGGCCCGGGGCCAGGACATCTACGCCGTCAGCGCGCCCCTCGCCGTGGAGGCGGTCGAGCGCGTCCTGACCGGGAGGACCAGGACGACCGGCGTCGCGTCGGCGGGTGAGCTCTTCGACGCGGAGGACTTCCTGCGCGCGCTGTCCCCGCACGTCTCCTTCGAGCTGTTCCAGTAGCCGGGGCGTCAGAGCGAGAAGCCACCATCGACTCCGAGGACCTGCCCCGTGATGTAGGCGGCACGGCGGGACACCAGGAAGGACACCAGATCGGCGACCTCGTCGGGGGTGCCGGGACGGCGCAGCGGGATCCTGTCGAGCTGCTCCTTGCGCTTCGCCTCGCCGAGGTCGTCGGTCATGTCCGTCGTGATCATGCCGGGCGCCACGCAGTTGGCCCGCACCCCGAACCGGCCGAGTTCCTTCGCGATCGACCGGGTGAACCCGATGATCCCGGCCTTCGACGCCGCGTAGTTCGACTGTCCGACATTGCCGTAGATGCCCGCCACCGAGGAGATCGTGACGATGGTGCCGCTGTCGTGGCGCATCAGCGAGCGCGCCGCGGCACGGCAGATGTGGAACGTGCCGTCGAGATTCGTGCGGACCACCGTGTCCCACTCGTCGTGGCCCATCCGGGCCAGCTGCCGGTCACGTACGACACCGGCATTGGCCACCACCGCCGCCAGGGGGCCGAGTTCGGCCTCCGCATCGGACACGAGGTGCTCGGCCTGGCCCGCGAGGGAGACATCGGTCCTGCGGGCGAGCACCCGCGCTCCCGTGAGGCGTGCCTCGGCCGCGACCTCGTCCGCCTTCCTCTGGCTCGACAGATAACAGAACGCCACGTCGAAGCCGTCGGCCGCGAGGCGCAGCACGACGGCCCGTCCGATGCCGCGCGATCCGCCGGTGACGACCGCGACCGGCCTTTCCCCGTCGGCCATCAGGTCGCCTCGACCTTGGTGGTGACGATCCGGTGAATGGCCGTCAGCGAGGTGAGGGACGGAATCTCCTCCTCGTCGATCTTGATGCGGTACTTCTTCTCGATCTGGACGGCGACCTCCATCGCGGTCAGGGAGTCCACGTCGAGGTCGTTCTTCAGATGGGCCTCGTCGGTCACTTCTTCGACGGGGAGTTCGAGCTCTTCGGCGATCAGCGCGCGCAGGTCCTCGAGGTCGACTCCGGCTGTCCGGTGGTCCGCCATGGTGCGGCTCTCCTTTCGATCGCGGTTCGGACGACTCGATCGTGGTTCGGGCGACTCGGTCGTGGCTCAGACGACGAGGGCTTCGCCGCCGTCGACTCCGATGACGTTCCCGGTGAGCCACGACGCGTCGGACGAGGACAGGGTGACGATCGCCTCGGCCACGTCCTCGGGACGCGTCAGGCGGCCGCCGGGGTTGATCTCCCGGCAGTGGGCGATCAGCTTCTCGCTGCCCGGGATCTTCCGCAGCGCCGGGGTGATCGTGGTGCCCGCCCGGATCGCGTTCACCGCCACGCCGTGGGGCGCGAGTTCCACCGCCAGGTCGCGGACGTGGGCCTCCAGCGTCGCCTTCGCCGCCGACACGGGCGCGTAGCCGGGAAGGACCCGGGTCCCGCCCGCGCTGGTCATGGCGAAGACCTTCGCCCCGCGCGGCAGCAACGCCGCCCGCACCAGGTCCTGGATCCAGTACACGAGGCTGTGCCCCATGACATCGACCGTCATCGAGAGCTGCTTGGGTGTGACCTCCGCGCTCTCTTCCTCCTGGCCGCCCCGCGCCGGCAGGAGCGACGTCAGCGTCCCGTAGGCGACCGAGTGCAGGACGACCCGGGTCCCGGCGCCGGACGTCAGGTCACGGATGACGGGGACGAGCTCCGCGCGGGCCTGTCTCGCCGCGACGTTGCGATTGAAGAAGTGCGCCTGCACGCCGAGTTCACCCAGCGACTCGGCGTACTCCCGCGCTCGCTGCTGCCCCTCGGCCAGGTCGAAGTGCACCCCGATGATGTTGCAGCCCGCGTCGGCCAGGGCGCGCGCGGTCTCCTTGCCCATGCCGCTGGAGACGCCGAGTATCAAGGCCCAGGATCCCTTGAGGGGAACGAACATCGATTTCCTCCCTGCTGAGCGGAGCCGGGACGGTCAGGCCCTCGGTTCAGTGCGCACGCCCGGTTGCCCGGCGCGGTGGGGCGCGACGGTCATCTCGGCCCACGCGAGAGTGCCCTGGGCGGACGCCGCCAGGACCGCGCGCCGGGTGGGGGCCGGGTGCTCCTGCGCGAACAGGCCGAGGACGCGCCGCAACGGGACGAGGCAGCCCGCCTGCGCCGGGGACGGCACGACGACGACGTCGCACGCGCCGCCCAGACGGTCCAGCCACCGGGCGGCCGCCGCCCCCACCGCCGAGTCGTCGAGGACGGCGTCGATCCGGCCCGGCGGGTCGACGCCCACCAACGGCCCGAAGACGGCGTCGACCTCGCTCGCCACCGCGCCGGGAACCAGGAACGCGCCGCGCGCCCGGCACGTGCCATAGCGCGCGTCCGTGCCCGCGACGGCCTCGCACTGCAGCACCGCGGCGCCCGCCTCCGAGCGCGGGCCGGTCGACTGGGCCGGAGACAGCGCCTCCTCGACGGCGCCCACCAGGACCGCCCGGGCCCGGCCCGCGGCGACCGCGCGGGCCGCTATCCGCAACGCCTCAAGACCGGCGGTGACGGGGGAGTTGACGGTGAGGTTGAAGCCGGTGATGTCATGCTCCATCGACAGCCTGCTCGCGAACGAACTCATGGCGATGAAGGGGCTGCTGGACGGGGACATCTCGTCGGCGCCCTCCCGCATGATGATGTGGTCCAGCTCCTCCAGCAGCGCGGCGCCGGTGTTGTTGACGGCCACCACCGCCGCCCGGAGGTTCCGCTCGGTCCGCGCGAACCGGTCCCCGGCGTCGCCGACCGCCAGCCTCGACGCGGCGAGCAGGTACTTGCACGCGTCGGGCAGCCGCCGGTAGCCCCGCCCGGGCAGCGCGACCTCGGCCCGGAACCAGCCCGGAACCGCCACCTCGGCCGGAGCCAGCGCCCCCTCGGCCCCGGATACCCCCGGCGCCACCATCCCCAGGCCCACGACGGCCAGTTCACCGGTGCTCACGGCGCCCCCTCCGCACCCTTCCCGGCCACGTCCCTGACGACGAGAGACGTGTTGTTGCCGCCGAACGCGTACGTGTTGACCAGGACCGCGGGCGCCGCGAGCGGCACCGGACGGTCCTGCGGAACCCACACGTCACACTCCGGATCCTGGTCGATCGGGGTGTTCGCCGGGCTCGTCCGGTGGCGCAGCATGAGCGTCGCCGTGAGGCAGGCGAACGCGCCCGCCGCACCGGTCGTGTGCCCGATCATCGCCTTGAGCGAGAAGAGCGGCAGCGTCCGCGTCCGCCCGCCGAACACCCGGTGCAGCGCCTGGCTCTCCACCACGTCGTTGAGCGGCGTCCCCGTCCCATGGGGAATGACACAGCCCACCTCGGAGCTGCTCAGGCCCGCGTCGGCCAGTGCCTCGGTCATGGCGCGGACGACCTGGTCGCCCGACGGATCGGGGGCCGTCGGATGGTACGCGTCACAACTCCAGGCCGCACCGGCCAGCTCGGCGTACGGCTCGGCGCCGCGCCGCCGGGCGTGCTCGGCCGCCTCCAGCACGATCATGGCCGAGCCGTCGCCGAACATCGTGCCCGCCCGGTTCCGGTCGAACGGCCGGCAGCGCACCGGATCCGCGGCCCCCAGCCGGTTGAACGCGCCGATCCCGGCCCGAGTGACCCCCTCGGCCCCACCGACGAGGACCGTGGTCGCCTCACCCGCGCGGATCATGTCCAAGCCGATCGTGAGCGCGTAACCACTGGCCGAGCAGGCGTTCCCCACACTGGTCGACGCCGCCCGCGAGCCGATCTCCGCTCCCACGACAGCGGCCGCCGGGGTCAGCGTCGTCCACGCCGTCCGGCCCGCGCTGCGCTGTGTCTCCTGCATGTCCGCGTTGCCCAGCTCCACGCCGAGCACCACGGGAACGGCGACGCGCGCCCCCTGCTCCACCCCGGCGTCGGCGAGCGCCTGCTCGGCCGCGGCGACCGCGAGGCGCGGGCTGCTCCCCAGCTCCACCCCGGCGTGGACGGCCGGTTCGGCGGGCACCTCCGCCCGGTCGACCAGATACATCTTCGTCGTACGCATGTTGAGGTGCGGCAGCGGCACCTCGGCGGGCTTCCCGCCGCCCGCGAGCAGGCCGTCCCAGTGCGCGGCGACACCGGTGCCCAGGCAGGAGATCGCGCCCAGGCCGGTGATGACGACACGTCGGTCCCTTGCGCACGTGTTCATGTGTCCCTCCCCCGAGCGGGCCTGAGGACCAGCGCCGAGACCGATGCCCCGTCACCCTCCGCGGTCCCGGTACCCGCGACGGCGAGCACCGCCTCACCGTCCAGCCGCTCCACGGCCAGCGCGCACTGCACCACGCCCAGGGCGCCCGAGCACCGCCCGAACCGCGCGGTCGGCTCACCGTCCAGGCGCCGCAGGACCGCCGTGGCGCCCGCCGCCCGCACGGCCGACCGCTCGTCGCCCGCCCTGCCGTATCCGCCGATCTCCGCGCGGATCCGCGCACCGCGGCGCACGGCGTGCCGCACGGGCTCGATCACCAGGCCCACGGCCCCGTCGACCCACCTGCTGCCGCCGGTCTCCTGGTGCAGTCTGGCCACCGCCGGGCTGTCCGGCTCCACGCCGATCACCAGGGCCGCCGTGGCCCGGCCCGCCGCGATCAGGTTCCGGGCCGCGGCCACGGCGTCGAGGCCGCTCGAAGCGCCGTTGCACAGCGTCAGATTCGGGCCGCGGATGCCGTGGTCGAGCGCGATCCAGGCCGCCGACACGGCGCTCGACAGCTGCGGTACGCGCATCGGGCTGATGTCCGTACTGCCGTCGGCGGTGAGCGTCGTGACGGTGTCGCACACCGGGTCCAGGTTCCCGAAGTTGCTGGAGACGACCACCGCCGCACCGCCGAGCTCGGGCGCGCCGAGCAGCCCGGCGTCCTCGAGCGCCCGCCGCGCCGCCCGCACCGCGAACCGCGACGCCCGGTCCTTGTGCCGCATGCCCCGCCCGGCAAGCGCGGTCACCGGGTCGAAGCCGGGGCCCGCGACGGCCCAGCCCACACCGGTGACGGCGGTCCGCACGATCCCCCGATCACTCACCGCGATGCCCCTTCCACGATCGCCACAGCGTTGATCCCGCCCATGCCGACGGCGTGCACCTGCGCGGTGCCGGGCGGCCCCGCGGCGGGCCGACCGGACACCAACCGCAGCTCTCGTGCCTCCTCGATCGGGTCGGTGAGATCGCTGATCGGAGGCACGGTCCGGGAACGGATCGACTCAAGGGCCACGACGAGGTTCAGGAGCCCGGCGCCGCCGGAGACGTGGCCCATGCCGCCCTTGATCGCGGTGACGAGCGGTCCGGGATCGGCGGCCTTGAACACGTCCCTGAGCGCGACCGCCTCGGCCAGGTCGCTCTGCGGCGTGCCGCTCCCGTGCACGATCACCAGGCCGATGTCCTCAGCGGCGACCGACGCGCGCTCGTGCGCCTCCTCGATCGCGCGGACGATCCCCGCGGCGTCCGGTGCCGTCGGATGGGACGCGTCGCAGTTCATGCTCACACCCCGGACCAGCCCGTGGACGCGGCCGGGGCTCGTTCCGGCGCGCCGGAGTACCACCGCCACCGCGCCCTCACCCATGATCATGCCGCGCCGGGACCGGTCGAACGCGCGGATGGTGTCCGGCGGCGGGAACTGGATCCGGTCGAACCCGCCGAAGGAGCTCTCGGTGATGGAGTCGGTGCCCGCCACCACCACGGTGTCCGCCTCGCCGAGGGCGATCAGGTCCGTGGCCATCCCCAGTCCGTACAGCGAGGCCGCGCAGGCGCTGGCGATCGTCTGCACGTGGTACAGGCCGAAGGCGGCCCGCAGCGCCGAGGTGAAGTGCAGGTCCGTGGGGGAGAGGGTGCCCTCGCGGCGCCACCAGAGTTCGGCGGTCCGCATCTCCCGGTGCGTGGTCCCGACCAGGACCGGCAGGCCGGGATCCGGTTCCGGCAGGCCCGCGTCGGCCAGGGCCTCCCGGACGACACGGACGAGCCAGCGGGTCGCCCGCAGCGGTTCGTCCACACCGGGGCGCGCCCGGTCCGGCACTTCGTAGGCGGCGCCCGCGCGGTACTTGGACGGGTCGAACGTCGAGAGCGGTGCCGGGCCGGACTGCCCGGAGCACAGGGCGCCATGGATTCCGCCGACGGTGTCGCCGAGCGCGCAGATCGCGCTCATGCCGCTGATCTCCCAGCTCATGTCCCGCCCTCCGGGGTGCCGAAGGGGCCGCCGGGCCGGTGGCGCAGCCGGAAGCGGGCCAGCTTGCCGTTGGCGGTGACGGGGAGCCGGTCGATGATCTCCACCCGGGACGGCCTCTTGAACGGTGCCAAGTCGGCGCGCAGCGCCGCCCGCACCGCCTTGCGGGCCTCGTCCGGGCGGGCCGGGTCCCGCGCCACGACGTACACCGTGGCCTGTTCGAGCCCGGTGGCGTCCGTGCCGCCCACGACCGCGCAGTCGGTGACCTCGGCGACGGCCCGGACCACGTGCTCGATCTCGGCCGGTGCGATCTTGTAGCCGCCGAGCAGGAGCATGTCGTCGGCGCGGCCGACGTGGCAGAGGCCGCCGCCGGGCGCGCGGAAGGCGATGTCGCCGGTGTAGACGCCGCCGTCGGCGAACGCGCGGGCGGTGTCGTCGGGCCGGTTGAGGTAGCCGAGCGCGGCCGACTCCGTGGTGAGGTGCAGACGGCCGGGGATCCCGTCGCCGACCGGTCGGCCGTCGTCATCGCGGATGGTCGCCGTCACCCCGGGGACCGGGAAGCCGATCGACCCCGGACCGGCGGCCTCGCCCTGGCCCACGGCGGACGCCACGACCGTGTGCAGGACCTCGGTCGCGCCGAAGCCGTTGAGCAGCGGCACGTCGAACGCCTCGGTGACACGGGTGGCCAGTTCACCCGGCAGCTGTTCCCCGGTGGCCACGGCAAGCCGCAGCGATCCGGTCTCGACCGCCTTGCCCTGCTCGGCGAGGGTGAGCAGGCCCGCGTAGAGGCGCGGCACGGAGAACAACACGGTCGGCCGGTACGTGTCGAGGGCCGCCGCCACGCCGTAGGCGTCCGCCTGCCCGTCGAGCAGCACCGCACTCGCGCCCGCCGCGTAGGGGTGGAGCAGCGAGTTGCCGAACCCGTACCCGAACGACAGCTTCGCGGTGGACAGGACGACGTCGTCCGGAGTGAGTGCCAGCATGCTGCCGACGCCGCGCAGGACCGCGTGCACCGCCCGCAGACAGTGCCGTACGCCCCGGGGCCTGCCGGTGCTGCCGGAGGTGTACTGGACCAGCAGCTCATCGGTGTCGCGGAAGCGGGCGGGGGGAGGCGGGGCCTGGCCTCCACGCTCGCCTCCGGGCCCGATGCGCAGCCCGGCGTGGCCGGCCGTCCGGCGCTCCGCGTCGACCTCGCCCAACTCGGCGCGCAGTGCCTCCTCCTGGGCCGGGGCGACGTACAGCTCGGCGAACTCCGCCTCGCTGTCCCGCACGATGAAGCCGACCTCCGCGGGCCGCAGCATCGGGTGCAGCACGATGGGCACGCACCCGTGCCACCACAGGCCGAGGACGGCGGTGACCGCCGCGACGCTGTCGTCGGACACGACGACCGCACGGCAGCCGGGCCGCACTCCGGCCGCCCGCAGGCTCCCGGCGTGGTCCGTCACCGCGTCCCGCAGGTCGGCGTAACAGACCTCACCGACCCGGCGGTCCACGGCGCAGCGCCGACCGCCGGGGTGGCAAAGCAGCAGCTCGACGGGGTTCGCGATGCCGGTGGCGGGATTCATGGCACCTGATGCCGGTCCTGGAGCAGCCGCATCACGTCCCCGACGCTGTCCATCTCCGCGGCGTCCGCCGGGTCGAACTCCGCTCCCGTGGCCCGTTCGAGGGCCACGACGAATTCCGCCTTGTGGAGCGAATCCATGTCGAGGTCGACATAGAACGACTTGTCGATCCCGACGTCGTCGACGTCGAGTTCCAGGACGCCCGCCACCAACTCCCGCACATCCCGGTCGGTCAACACGGCATTCTCGTCTCCTTCGCCGATTCGTCATCGGAGCCCATGAGCGACCCTTCGGTCATGGGCGTACGCACCCACACCCGGCTCATCTCCTGGCTTTTCTGATCGCTTCGGTGACCACCGACTCGCTCGTCACCTTTCCGCCCTGCAGGAGCGAGACACGCACCATGGCGGAGCGCTCGTCCATCGCGTCGAGCCTGGCTTCGACGTGTACGTCACCGGGGCGGGTCATCGTCAGGTACGTCACGTTCAACTGGGTCGTGGCGAACACCATGTCGTCCTCCAGGACGCTGAACAGCGCGAACCCGGCGGCCTGATCGTGAATTGCGGCGACATGGCCGCCGAAGGCCACATCCGGTTCCACACACAGCTCATCGGGAATGTGGAAGGTGACCGCGACGAACCCCGACCGCCATTCCATCGCGACGACCCGCAGGCACAGGCGCGCGACATAGGGCGGCACCGGGGTGGTGCCCGCGGCGATCACATCGAGCATCTTCTGCCGCATCGTCAGGGCACCCGACGGCGAGGATCCGTCCACGTACGCTCCCACCTTTCCTGTCATGAAGCCGGACTGTCACGGTCGGCGCGGCTGTCGCGCGCGATGAGCCACACGAGCACGGACGCGAGGGCGAAAGCCGTCACCACCACGACGAGCCCGAGCATCATGTCGGTCCGCAGCCGCGCATAGTCGAGGTCCGTCAGATCTCCGTGGAACCCCCGGAAGAACGCCAGCCCGATCACCGCCACACCCAGCGAGGAACCGAGCTGCTGCGCGGTGGAGAGCGCCCCCGAGACCGCCCCGGAATCGTCATGGCGCACCCGGGCCATCACGAAGTTCAGCAACGGCCCGAGTACGAGGCCGAGTCCCAGGCCGGTGAGTACCATCGTCGGCGCCATCGCCCACCCGAGATGCCGTCCCGAGCTGTTCCAGCCGAGGGTGGCGATCATCAGAGCGCTGCCGACGACGCAGAGGGCGCAGCCGAGGAGAAGGGTGCGGGGCGCGGTGAACCGGGCCACGACACGCGCCGACCACAGCGAAGTGATCGTGCTGCCCACCGCGTACGGAGCCATCGCCGCGGCCGCCGCGAGCGCCCCGTAACCGAGGCCGTACTGAAGCGTGATGGAGAAATAGAGGAAGAACGGCACGACCGCGGAGAAGTACACCAGATACAGGGCCAGGGCCAGCCGGAAAACCGGATCGCTCCACAGCCCCGGCCGCAGCAACGGGACCTTCCCCTGCCGCTCCAGCGCCGACTCGAGCCGGAGAAAGACGACGAGCAGCACCGGCGCGCACAGGAGCAGCAGCCACCCCCACAGCGGCCAGTCCTGGTCACGGCCGATCGTGAGCGGCACCAACAGCGCGATCAGCAGCAGGACGACGGTGAGCGAGCCCGCGTAGTCGAGCCGCAGCCGCAGCCCCTTGTGCGCCGGCACCATCCGGGGCGCCAGAGCGATCAGGACGATGCCGACGGGAATGTTGATGAGGAAGATCGGGCGCCACCCCCATCCGGCGACATCCGCGGCGATGAGCAGCCCGGCGATGATCGGGCCCGCGATCGTCGCGCAGCTCACCACCGCGCCGAGGAGCGCGAACGCCCGCCCGCGCCGTGCCGCGGCGATCGCGATGTGCAGGGTCGCGATGATCTGCGGGAACAGCACGGACGCGGAGAGGCCCTGCCACACCCGGGCGGCGATGAGCTGGCCCGGCCCCTGCGCCAGGCCGCAGGCGAGGCTCGCCAGGGTGAAGGACACGGCACCGATCATGAACATCCGCCGTCTGCCGTACAGGTCGCCGAGTCGGCCGCCGGTGATGAGCATCACCGCGTACGCGACCACATAGCCCGCGACCACCAGCTGCACCTCCGGCACGCTCGCCCCGAGGTCGCGCTGCAGGCTCGGCATGGCGACGTTCACGATGGAGGTGTCGGCGAGCAGCATGAAGGCGGCGCCGAGCACGAGCGCCGCCGCTCTTCGCTCCGCCGGCAGGAACCGGTGCGAGACCGATGCCGACGACGTGGCGGAGCCACTCATCCGAGGGGCCCGGGCGGGAGCAGCCGATGGCGGCGGACCTTCATCGTGCCGGTGAGCGGAAACTCCTCCCACGGCCGGTAGTCGACCCGGGTGTCCTTGGGCAGCCCCGCCTTGTCGCGGGCGTGCTGCCAGCGGCCCTCGTCGACCGGTTTGCCGTCGACCGTGGCCGCCACCGCCGTGACCGTCCCGTCCCTGCCGACGATCACGACCTCGGCGACGTCCGGGAGTTCGTCGAGCAGGATGTCCTCGGCGCGCAGGGTGCTGGGCACGCCGGGCACCTGGTCCACCTGCCGGTCGTGGAGCTCCAGGTGGCCGTCCGGGCGGAGCACGCCGATGTCGGCCATGGGCCACCAGCTGTCCCGGTCGGGCAGCGGCGGGCGGCCGACCATCGATTCGGCCCGGGCGGGGGTGCGCACCTCGATCTGCCCGGGTGTGTCGGCAGGGAGCACCGCTCCGGTGTCGTCCACGACGCGGATCTCCATGCCGGGGAACGCCACACCCACGTCACGGGAGTTGAGCCGTCCCGGCTCCCGGATGTCGGACCGCGTGGTCATGAGGATCGTGACCGGGCCGGTCTCGGTCTGTCCGTACGCCTGGATGAAGGTCGGGTCGGGATGGTCCGTCGCTTCCAGGAGCGTGCGCAGGGTCCGCGGGTGCAGGGCGTCGAAACTGCTGATGTAGCGCTCGGCCGTGCTGAACGGGTTCGGTGTCTCGCGCGCCAGCGGTTCCCAGCGCAGGAACATGTTGGGCTGCGCTTCCAGCGTCTGCGGCCGGTGGCGCAGGAGTGCCGCGCGCACCGAGGCGAGGTCGGGGGAGGAGATGCCGAGGAACGGCACTCCCGTGTTGAGCGCCGTGAGGATCCCGGTCGACATCCGCACATGCACGAAGGACAGGCACTTCGCGCTGATCCCGGCGTAGTCGAGGGACTGCACGACGTTGATCTGGGGAGCCACGTGGGCGTACAGGGAGTCCACCGTGTGCACGAGCAGCTTGGGTTTCCCGGTGGTGCCGGACGAATGCGTGATGAGGGTCGGGTCCGTGCCGGGACGGTGGGTGACCTGGTGGGGTGCCGACTCACCGAGTGCGACGGCCCCTGTCAGCGCTGCTTCGGGGGTGAGCGTGAGGACGCCGGTGACGATCTCGCCGAGGTGGTCCTGCCAGGGGCGCAGGGCCGTGGCGCCTTCGGTGTCGGTCAGGAGATGGGGCTGCTGGAGTTCCTTGAGACAGTGCAGGAGATCGGTCGGCTCCATCGTCACGGACAGGAGTGCGGGCAGCGCGCCGATGCGGACGATGGCGCACTGGATGGCCTGGATGTCCAGGTGATTGGCCTTGACCAGCGCGACGACCGCGCCGGGCCGCACTCCGGCCGCCCACAACCGGTCGGCGTAGTCCGCGACCACGACCGCGAAGTCGCTCACCGTGTGCGAGGTGCGGCACGCCGAGATCCAGGGCGTGTCCGCGCACAGGGGGGTCTCACCGTGGTGCTCGGCGGCGCGTTCGGGCAGCAGGCCGAGATCTGCGACAGGGAGCACGGCATCCTCCTCCGCTAGGACGACTCTTGTGAAGTAGCACGATCCGGCGTCCCGCGCGGGAAGCGCGAGGGAGAGTTCAGGGTTGGCTGGTCCACGACGCACAGGTCCGCACGTCCGGCCAGGACGAGCGTGTCGACGTCGGCCGCGGCGAGCGAGCCCGCCGCGATGACCGCGAACTCGCCTCCGCGCCCTGCCTGGTTGCGGATCCGGTCCGCGTACACGTCCCGGTCGGCCCGCGTCCCGGCACAGACGTGCACCGCCGTCGCGCCGTGCGCGGCGAACTCGTTCGCGATCTCGGCCACCGCGTCGGCACCGACCCCGTGCGGATACCACCGCGCCGGTGAGATCCGCACGCTGAGCGGCCGCTCGTCGGGCCACACGGCGCGGATCGCGTCGAACACGTCGAACTGGTGGCGCAGCCGCTCGCGCGAGGAGAGCAGGCTGTCGTGGGCGCAGTCCAGTTCCAGCAGGTCGAACCCGGCGGCATCCGGCAGGTCGAACCCGGCGGTGGCGGCGCGCCGGGCCGCGGCGGCGAACTCGCGACACAGCCCGCCCAGGGGCGCGGCCGAGCCCTCGGGGCCGTAGTGGCCAAGTCGTACGCCGATCTTCGCCGTCGAGTTCGCGTGCACGAAGTCCACCACCCGCCGCCACCCGACCGCCTGTTCCCCGCTGTGAAGACCGGCGCCGCCCGGCACGGCCGTGCCCGTGGCGGAGACGGCCACCGGTCCGGCCAGCACCAGGCCCGCCCCGCCGAGGGCCGCGCCGCCCAGGCGCACCAGCTGAAGGTCCCCCGGCACACCGTCGCGGGTCGGGGCCCTCGTGTCGGGGGACACCACGACGCGGTTGACCAGCTCCAGGCGGCCGAGCGTGAACGGCTGGAGCATCGGCCGGCCCGCCTCACCGCCCGCCGCTTCGGCGAACCAGCGCTCCGCCCGGGCGGTGAACTCGGGGTCGCGTCGGCGCAGGCCGGTGCAGGAGACCCGGCGGCTGCGGGTCAGGAGGTTCACCGCGAACTGCTGCGGCTCCTGATGGGTGTAGTGGTCGACGTTCTCGAACCACTCCCGGCTGGCCTGTGCCGCGCGCTGGAGGGAGCCGACCGCGGGGCGGCGCTCGGCCTCGTACGCGGCGAGCGCCGCCTCTGTGCCCGGCTGGTCCCGCAGGCTCGTGGCGAGGGCCAGCGCGTCCTCCATCGCGAGCTTGGTGCCCGAGCCGATGGAGAAGTGCGCCGTGTGCGCGGCGTCGCCGATGAGCGCGACGTTGCCGTGCCGCCAGGTGTCGCACCGCACGGTGGGAAAGCGGAGCCAGCGCGAGTTGTTCCCGTACAGCTTCTGGCCGTTGAGGATGTCCTTGCACAGCTCGGCGATGATGCCGATCGACCGTTCGTCGCTCTCTCCCGGCGCGAGCCGCGGGGGAGCGGCGGTGCCGAACCCGGCCGCGTGCCAGGCGCTTTCGGAGAGCTCCAGGATCAGGGTGCTGGCATGACGGGAGTCGGGATAGGCGTGCACCTGTGCGGCCCCGCCCGGCGTGTCGACGACGTGGAACTCGAACGAGTCGAGTTCCAGGTCGGTGCCCAGCCAGATGTACCGGCAGGTCCCGGTGCGCACCGTGGGCCGGAAGGTCTCGGCGTACCGCTCCCGGACGAGGGAGTTCGCCCCGTCGGCGGCCACGACGACGTCATGGTCGGCGGTAAGGGCGTCGACGTCGGTGATCTCGCTGCCGTAGCGCACCGGAACGCCGAGCTGGGCGCAGCGCCGCTGCAGCGTCTGGAGCAGCCCGGAGCGGCTCATGGCGGCGAAGCCGTTGCCGCCCGCCGTGAACGTGGTGCCGCGGTAGTGCACATCGATGTCGTCCCACCGGGCGAGCAGCGGCCGCATCTCGGACAGGAGCGCCGGATCGGCGCGCTCGATCCCGCTCAGCGCCTGGTCGGAGAGCACCACACCGAACCCGAACGTCTCGTCGGGCGCGTTCCGCTCCCAGACGGTGATCTCGTGCGTGGGGTCGAGCCGACGGGCCAGCGCGCTGAAGTACAGCCCGCCGGGGCCGCCACCGATCACAGCGATCCGCACCTGGGCCTCCCGCGGTCTGCCGGTGCGTCCTCGGTCCCCGGCGGCGCGTCCATCTATGCCCCGCGGACCGGGGACGAGGCGGCGGACGTCGCCAGGATGTCCTCGATCATCTCGGGCGGGACGGTGGCGTCGTCGAACCAGCGGCCGCCGAGCGGCCGGGGGACCGGCATGATCTGGTCGTTCGTGTAGGCGAGGACCTTGCGGTTGTAGTGCCGGATCGCGTCGCGGAGGTCGGGTGGGAGTTTCTGGTCGAGCAGGAGCGCTCGTTCCATTTCCCCGAGCAGTTCCCGGGTCTCTTCGATGGTCCTGAGAACGGCCTTGCAGAATCCGGTGGGGAGCACTCCGTACTCACCCTTGATCTCCACAAGGCGCGTGATCGCCTCGTAGGAGACGTCCTGCAGCTGGCGCCTGCTCAGCCACCGCGTCTCGTAGTTGAGCCGCCGATACCACAGGGGTTCGACCATGGCCCGGCGATGTTCTTCGAGGGTGCGGTGGTGGATGCGGTATCCGTGCTTCTCCGGTTCTTCGAAGAACCGGGAGCCCGGGTCGAGGAACGGCACCATCGGGCAGATGAGAGGAAGGGCGGCCCAGCCACCGAACTTGCGGATGAGCCGTTCGGAGTACGCGATCGTGTCCAGCACCGACTGCCGGTCCTGGTGGGGCATGCCGATGAAGAACCAGATCATGATTCCTTTCACGCCCGCGTCCAGGGCACGTGGAATCCATTCCTCCATCTGCTCCATGGTGTAGTTACCGCGACCGGCCGCCTTGCTGATCTTCAGGTCGTGGGACTCGGGGGAGAGCATGATGTAGGAATCCGTCGAGTCGCCCATCTTCTTGAGAATGTCGAGGGGCGTCAGGCTGAACTGCTCGAAGTGGACGCTCTTGTAGCCGAGTTCTTTCACGGCGTCGAGATACTGGTGCATCCGCGTCCGGTTCTCGGAGTAGCACTGGAGCGCGTAGATCGAGGTGCGCTGCGCGGCCTCGCGCATGGTGCGCAGCTCCTCGACGACGAGGTCGTTGTCCTTCTGCACCAGGGTCCTGCGGACACCCATGATGTTGCGGTAGGCGAACCGCGATCCGCCGCACCAGCCGCAGTCGTGTGCGCATCCGGTGTTGGGCAGCGTCATGATGAGCTTGGACGCCGAAGGCCCGCCGTCGGGTGCTTCGCGGTAGTACGACCAGTCGTTGCGCACATTGTTGTAGTTGCTGTCCGGCGTGTGCGAGAAGCCGGTGACCTGGACCTCGCCGTCGACCTTGTACAGCAGGTTCGGGATGGACCGGAAGTCCCTGCCGCCCTGCCGGACCTCGGTGACGAGCGCGGTGACCGGGTCGAGGGTGTCGTATCCCTGAACGACGACGTCGACGCTCGGGTACCGGATCAGTTCCTCGGCGTAGTACGTCGCCGAGATGCCGCCGAAGACGGTGAGCGCATCGGGGTGCACTTCCTTCACCACGGCCGCGAGTTCGACCGAGCCGTGACAGTGCGCCATCCAGTGCAGGTCGAACCCGAAGATCGGTGCCTCGAAGCGGGCGAGCAGTTGCTTGACGTCCAGTTCGGGATGCAACAGCATCAATGAGGCGACATTGACGATTTTCGTGTCGAACCCGCAGTCGGCAAGGCGCTGCTTTATCGAGAACCAGCCGATGGGATAGATCTCGTAGACCGAGGTGACATTGACGCTGTCGCTGTCACTGAGATACGCGAACAGCATGTCGTCGCGCTCGCGGAATTCATAGACGCTGGGCGCGTGCAATAAGAAGAGATCAGCTTCGAGTCGCGATGTTGACGGCTGTTCCGTGATGGTCATTCACGGCCTCCCCTGGCTGACTCCGCGCCAGCAAGATTCACCATGGTTTCTTCCTGCTGAAAGGTTTGTCAAGGGTCGTACGACCGAGGTCGCAATGAATCTTGATTTGCTGCTTTCAGCTCTGCGAAGATGTCATGTGGAAAGAGATCAGGGGTTACTGGTAAACCACGGTCCGCAACCGGAATCTGACCAGTGTATGTGAGTGTCGGGATCGGTTGCGGAATTGATCAGGCCGAGGAATCGGTAATTGATCGGGTGCGGATTCGGGAGTCACCGGGTGTAGGTGCGGATGCGGTAGCGCAGCCCGGTTGTGGAGGTCTGCCAGCCTTTGTCCTCGGTGACTTTCCACGCCGGGTCCAGGGCCGGGGCGTAGGTGTCGCCCACCACCGTCGCGTCGACCTCGGTCACCGAGAGCGTCGTCGCGTGCTCCAGGGCCGCCCGGTAGATCTCACCGCCGCCGATCACCCACGCCGTGGCGGGGGCGGCGGACACCGGCGGCTCGGCCGCGCGCTCCAGGGCCTGTGCGATGGACCCCGCACGCTCCGCGCCCTCGGCCGCCCAGAGCGGATCGCGCGTCACCACGACATTGCGCCTGCCGGGCAGCGGACGGAACCGCGGCGGCAGCGAATCCCAGGTCCTGCGCCCCATCACCACGGGATGACCGAGGGTGGTGGCCTTGAAGTGCGCCATGTCCTCGGGCAGCCGCCACGGAATGCCGTTGTCCGCGCCGATCACGCCATCGAGGGTCTGCGCCCAGATCAGCCCGACGTTCATGCCGCTCACCCCGGCGTGCGTACCGCTCACCCCGGCGCTCATACCGCGACCGGGGCCTTGATCGCCGGGTGGTGCCGGTAGTCCACCACTTCCACGTCGGAGTAGGCGTAGTCGAAGAGCGAGTCGGCCTGGCGCAGCCGCAGCCGGGGGAACGCGAACGGGGCGCGCGAGAGCTGCTGGGTCACCTGCTCGACGTGGTTGTCGTAGATGTGGCAGTCGCCGCCGGTCCAGATGAAGTCACCCGGCTCGAGGCCGACCTGCTGCGCCACCATGTGCGTGAGCAGGGCGTAGCTGGCGATGTTGAACGGGACGCCGAGGAACAGATCCGCGCTGCGCTGGTACAGCTGGCAGGAGAGCTTGCCGTCGGCCACGTAGAACTGGAAGAAGGCGTGGCACGGGGCGAGCGCCATCGCGGGCAGCTCGGCGACGTTCCAGGCGGAGACGATCATCCGGCGGGAGTCCGGGTCCCGGCGCAGCGTGTCGAGGACCTCGCTGATCTGGTCGATGTGCCGGCCGTCCGGGGTGGGCCAGGAACGCCACTGGGCGCCGTAGACCGGACCGAGCTCGCCGTCCGCGTCGGCCCACTCGTCCCAGATGGTGACGCCGTGCTCCTTGAGCCAGCCGACGTTGGAGTCGCCGCGCAGGAACCACAGGAGTTCGTACACGATGGACTTGAGGTGCACCTTCTTGGTGGTGACCAGCGGAAACCCCTGGGAGAGGTCATAGCGCAATTGGTGCCCGAAGACACTTCGGGTGCCGGTGCCCGTCCGGTCGGCCTTGGCCGTCCCGGAGGTGAGCACCAACGTCAACAGGTCTTCGTACTGGGTGTCCGCCACAGGCGTCGATTCTACTGGCCACCCGCGGGTGCACTCGACGACCGTGCCTCCTCGCGCGCCGGGGCCGGTGTCCGGCTCCTTCGGCCCGGCCCCGGCGACCCGCTATTCGAAGCGCGTGGTGTCCCCGGCACCGCGGCGCACGATCTCGATGTCGCCGCCGGAGAAGTCGATGACCGTCGTCGGCTCCGTGCCGCAGTCGCCGGAGTCGAGTACGGCGTCCACGACGTGGTCGAGGCGCTCCTTGATCTCCCAGCCCTGGGTCATCGGGGCGTCCTCGCCGGGCAGCAGCAGGGTGCTGGAGAGCAGCGGCTCGCCCAGCTCGGCGAGGAGCGCCTGGGTGATGACGTGGTCGGGGATGCGGACGCCGACCGTCTTCTTCTTCGGGTGCAGGAGCTGGCGCGGCACCTCCTTCGTCGCGGGCAGGATGAAGGTGTAACTGCCGGGCGTCGCCGCCTTGATCGCGCGGAACACGTCGTTGTCGATGTGCACGAACTCGCCGAGCTGAGCGAAGGTCTGGCACACCAGGGTGAAGTGATGACGGTCGTCGAGGTCGCGGATCGAGCGGATGCGGCTGATGCCGGCACGGTTGCCCAACTGGCACCCCAGCGCGTAGCAGGAGTCCGTCGGGTACGCGATGAGTGCGCCGGACCGGATGCTGTCCGCCACGGTGGTGATGGTGCGCCGCTGCGGGTTCTCGGGGTGCACGTCGAAGTACTTGGCCATCCGCCGAGTCTAGGCGTGTGCGGGTGGGCCCGAAGGGCAGGACGTGGCCGATGGGGCAGGCGCCCGGTGGCCGAGTGGCCGGGGGTGCGGTCCCGGGGCCCTTGCGCCGGACGTGGCCCGTGTAGTCACCTGTCCCTCATGGGGGAGAGGAGCATTGCTTCACTGATCGCTGTCATCGCCGCGGGAGCCCTGCTTACGGGCACGCCGAACCCACGGGCGGAAGCCGCCGCGCCGGACGCCGAAGGCCCGGCGCCGACGGGCTCGTCCCGGGCGGACGCGGCCGGCGCCGCCGACGTACCCGACCGCTACCTCGACACGGTGACGATCCCTCAGCTACAGGCACGCATGGCGGACGGCTCGCTGACCTCGTCCGCACTCACCCGTGCCTATCTGCGGCGGATCAAGACCGTCGACCCCAAGATCCACGCGGTCCTGCGCACCAACCCGAAGGCCCTGCGGCAGGCGGCCGCGAGCGACGCCAGGCACCGGCACGGCCGCACCCTCGGCCCGCTCGACGGCATCCCGGTGCTCCTCAAGGACAACGTGAACACCCGCGACATGCCGACGACCGCCGGGTCCCTCGCCCTGGCCGGGAGCCCGCCCGGCACCGACGCCGCCCTGGTGACCAGGCTGCGGGACGCGGGCGCGGTCGTCCTGGGCAAGACCAACCTGTCCGAATGGGCCAACTTCCGGGCGGCCAAGCCCACATCGGGGTGGTCGGCGGTGGGCGGCCAGACCCACAACCCCTTCGTGCTCGACCGCAATCCCTGCGGCTCGTCCTCCGGTTCGGCCGCCGCGCTCGCCGCCTCGCTGTCCCAGGTGGCCATCGGCACCGAGACGGACGGCTCCATCGTGTGCCCGGCCGGGATGAACGGCGTGGTCGGCCACAAGCCGAGCCTCGGCCTGGTGAGCCAGAGCGGCGTCGTGCCGATCTCCGCCGAGCAGGACACCGCGGGCCCCATGGCGCGCAACGTGGTCGACACCGCGCTCACCCTGTCGGTGCTCTCCGATGACGGCACGCCCCGCCCCGGCGGCACGCCCGGCCCTCTGAGCGACGCCGGGACGCTCCGCGGCGACCTGCGCGGCAAGCGCATCGGGCTGTGGCGGCTGCCCTCGCTCGGCCCCGAGGTCGACGCCGTGATGACCCGGACCGCACGGAAGCTGCGCGCGGCCGGAGCCGAGGTCGTCGAGGTGACGCCCCCGTACCAGGACCGGCTCGCCGAGCTGGAGTTCCCGGCGCTCCTCAGCGAGTTCCACCGGGACATCGACGCCTACCTCGGCACCCGCAAGGGCCCCCGCGACCTCGCCGCGCTCATCGAGTTCAACCGCACCCACCCCGCGGAGCGCACCTGCTTCGCCGGGCAGGAACTCTTCGAGCAGGCCCTCGCGGCTCCGCCCACCACCGACCCGAAGTACCGGGCCATGCGCGCCGAGTTGAAGGACCTCTCCGGGCGCTCGCTGGACGAGACCATGGCCGCCCACGACCTCGACGCCATCGCCGCGCCCACGAACCCGCCCGCCTGGACGACCGACTGCGCCCGGGGCGACAACGACGTCATCCCGTCCTCCACGCCCGCGGCCGTCGCCGGATACCCGTCCCTCTCGGTGCCCGCGGGACGCGTCGGCGAACTGCCGGTCGGCCTGCTCCTGATGGCGGGCGACCGCCAGGACGTCGAACTCCTCTCGCTCGGGGCGGCGGTGGAGCGCCGCCTGAACGCCTGGCGGGCGCCGCGGTACCTGCCGACGCTGGGACGCTGACCCGGACGTCCACCGCGGCACCGGGGGCTGCTGACCCCGACGTCCACCGCGGCACAGGAGGCGCACGCCCTCCCCGTCCTCCCTGCCGTCCGAGCCTCCCGTGCGCCCGCCACGCCCGGCGCGTGACGTCGGGGAACCGGCGCGGGGGCGTGCGCCCTTCCTGGGCACGCCCTCGCGAAAGGTCCGTACCACCGTCTGCGTCCGACCGCCGTCCGCGCGGGGTTCCCCGCTGCCTCCCGGGACTGTTTGGCTAGCCCATGCAGCCTCGTGCAGCCCGCACCTGTCGGCCGCATGCTCCGTCACGACGCTGTCGCCATGGCGCCGACCGCCCTGGAACCCGTCCCCGACCGCAACCGCCGGACGACCACGCCGGTGCCCCCGAACCCACCCTCGTACCGCGTCCGATCACCGCGGCCCGCCCACACGAAGCCGCTCCGAAGTCGTGGCCAAGTCGCGCCCAAGGACCCCGGAGGACCCTGACGTGGTCCAGGGGACGGTCAGGAGCGGCCGCGCCGTCCCACCCGCCCGCGCCGGCCGTCCGCGCGGACCCGTGCGCTCAGGCGCGTCCGCGTCCGTCGGCCCGCGTCCGCGCACACCAGTAGGCGCCCACCGCGGCCACCCGCCGCCGCACACGTCTGTCCACGCCCGCGCACGTGTCTGTCCAAGCCCCGCACCTGTCTGTCCACGCACCCGCGCACACGTCCGTCCACGCACCTCCGCCCATGTCCGTTCATGTACAGGGAGGCACTGTGACCACGTCCGAAAGCGCCGCCGGACCCAGCACCGAACACGTCGACGACTCGGCCGCCGAGGCTCAGCGCACGAGCCTCAGCACCCTCGCGGCGCGCCAGCTCTCCACGACCACCAAGTCCGAACCCCAGATGCAGGCCATCACCTCGCGATGGCTGCTCAAGATGCTGCCGTGGACGGACGTCAGGGGCGGCACCTACCGGGTCAACCGACGGCTCCAGCTCAAGGTCGGCCGAGGGCGTGTGCAGTTCGAGCAGAACGGCGCCGACGACATCAAGGTCATCCCCGAGACCCTCACCGAACTGCCCGTCCTGCGCGGCTACTCCGACACCGGCGTCCTCAAGAAGATCGCCTCGCGGCTGCGGGTACGGCAGGTGCGCGTCGGTGAGGTGCTCTTCGACGCCGGACAGCCCGTCACCGAGGCCTACCTCGTCGTGCACGGCCGCTTCACCCGCTACGCCACGGGCAAGTTCGGCGAGGAGGAAGTCATCGGCGTCGTCACGGACGGCGACCAGATGGGCGACGAGGCCGTCGGCAGGGCCGACCCGCTGTGGCTCAGCTCGGTGCGGGCCGAGACGCCCGGCGTCGTCCTCGTGCTGCCCTGGGACTCCCTCCAGCAGATCGTGGAGGGCGCCCCCTCCCTCGCGGCGCACCTGGACGCGTACGCGGCGCAGCAGAACAAGCCCATGAACCGCAAGGGCGAGGCCGACGTCCCCATGCAGGCGGGACACCACGGCGAGCCCACCCTCTCCGGCGGCTACGTCGACTACGAACTCTCCCCGCGCGAGTACGAACTGTCGCTCACCCAGACGGTGCTGCGCATCCACACCCGGGTCGCCGACCTCTACAACAACCCGATGGACCAGACCGAGCAGCAGCTGCGCCTGACCATCGAGGAGATCCGCGAACGCCAGGAGTGGGAGCTGGTCAACAACCGCGAGTTCGGGCTTCTGCACAGTGTCGACTACGGCCAGCGCATCAGCACCTACACCGGCCCGCCCACGCCCGACGACCTCGACGAACTCCTCTCCATGCGCCGCAGGACGAAGCTGTTCCTGGCCCACCCGAAGGCGATCGCGGCGTTCTTCCGCCAGTGCAACAAGCGCGGCCTCGTGCCGGGCACGGTCGCCGTCGACGGGCACGAGGTGCCCGCGTGGCGGGGCGTGCCGCTGTTCCCTTGCGGCAAGATCCCGATCAGCGAGGAGCACACGACGAGCATCATCGCGCTGCGCACCGGCGAGGCCGACCAGGGCGTCGTCGGCCTGCATCAGACGGGCATCCCCGAGGAGTACCAACCGAGCCTGAACGTCCGCTTCATGGGCATCAGCGACGCCGCGATCATGCGCTATCTGGTCACCGCCTACTACTCGCTCGCCATCCTCGTCCCCGACGCCGCCGGGATCCTGGAGAACGTGCAGATCGGCCGGAGTGCGGAGTGAGCGCACCGCCCGAGCCCGGCGAACCCACGGTTCTCGCGCCGACGCGGCCGCCGATTCCCGCGCTGCCGCAGCCACCGACCCCCGCCGCCGGGCAGCCGACGCGCCATGTGCCGGAGCAACAGCCGTCACGTCCCCCCTGGCGGCCGCCGGGCCCGCCGAACCCCGCCCGGTCCCTGCGCGCCACCCCCAGGGGCGGCCCGATCCCCGGCCTGCACCACCGGCCCGCCGTGCCCGCCGACCCAGCCAAGGTCGCCGAGGTCGACCGCAGGCTGGAGGCCTGGGCGCACGAGCACGACCTGTTCCCCGCCGCGTGGAAGGGCGACTTCGCGGGCTTCCAGTTCGGCCGGGCCGTGGTGCTCCAGCACCCGGGCGCCGTCGACGTGGAGCGCCTCACCGCGGCGGGCAAGCTGCTGCTCGCCGAGAACCTCGTCGACAGCTGCTACTGCGAGGCCGAGGAGGGCAGGGGCGGCACACCGCGCGGCCTCGGCGGCCGCCTCGTCCTGGCCCAGGCGGCGATCGACCCGTTCCACGGCGCCCCCGAGGTGGAGGCGCAGTGGCGGCGCGGCGTCCGGGCCGACGGGCCGCTGCGCTCGTACCACCAGGCCATGAAGGACTTCGCGGCCTTCGCCACGCCCAGCCAGAGCGACCGGTTCGTGCACGACATCGCCCGGCTGCACCTCGGCTACCTCGGCGAGGCCGCCTGGGCCGAGACCCGCTACGTGCCCCAGGTGTGGGAGTACCTGGTGATGCGGCAGTTCAACAACTTCCGCCCCTGTCTGTCGATCGTCGACGCCGTCGACGGCTACGAACTGCCCGAGCCGGTCTACGCCCGACCGGAGATCCAGCGGATCACCGCGCTCGCCTGCAACGCCACGACCATCGTCAACGACCTGTACTCCTTCACCAAGGAGCTGTCCGGCGACCCCACCCATCTGAATCTGCCCCAGGCCATCGCCGCCAACGAACGCTGTGGCCTCAAAGCGGCGTACCTGAAGGCCGTGGAGATCCACAACGAGGTGATGGCGGCCTTCGAGGAGGAGTCCGCGGCCCTGTCGGCCACCTCACCGCTCGTCGAGCGCTACGCCAGAGGCCTGGCCGCCTGGGTGGCCGGCAACCACGAGTGGCACGCCACCAACACCCACCGCTACCACCTGCCGCACTACTGGTGAACCCCGCCACCGGCGGGTCCCGGCCGCCGGGCCCGTCGCCACCCGCACCATGAGGAGCCCCTGTTGACCATTGCCGACGCCCGGCCCGCCGCCGTACCGGTGCCCACCCAGTCGACGTACCAGAACCGCGTCGCGGACTACTGGAACGCCGAGGAGAACCCGGTCAATCTCGAACTGGGGAGGATCGACGACCTCTACCACCACCACTACGGCATCGGAGAGGCCGACCGGTCCGTCCTCGACGTGGCCGACCCCGCCTCGCGGCAGGCCCGCATCACCGCCGAACTGCACCGGCTCGAACAGGCCCAGGCCGACCTGCTCGCCGCCCACCTCGGGCCCCTCACCCCCTCGGACCGGGTCTTCGACGCGGGCTGCGGGCGCGGCGGCGGCTCCGTCGTGGCCCATCTGCGCTACGACTGCTACGCCGACGGGGTCACGCTCTCCGAGAAGCAGGCGGAGTTCGCGGCCGAGCAGGCCCGCAGGCGGCACATCGACGACAAGGTGCGCTACCACCACCTGAACATGCTCGACACCGGTTTCCCGACCGGTGCGTTCGCGGCGTCGTGGAACAACGAGTCGACGATGTACGTCGAGTTGGAGCTGCTGTTCGCCGAGCACGCCAGGCTGCTGCGCCGCGGCGGCCGGTATGTGACGATCACCGGCTGCTACAACGACTCCTACGGGCGGGCCTCCCGCGAGGTGTCCCTCATCAACGCCCACTACATCTGCGACATCCACCCGCGCTCGGAGTACTTCCGGGCGCTGGCGCGCCACCGCCTCGTACCGGTGCACGTCGAGGATCTGACGGCGGCCGCCCTGCCCTACTGGGAGCTGCGGCAGGAGGCCGACCATCTGGTGACGGGAATCGAGGAAACGTTCCTGAACGCCTATCGCAACGGCAGCTTCCAGTATCTGCTGATCGTGGCCGACCGCGTGTGACGCGCGGTGCGCCGAGGCTCTGGCGCACCGACGCGCAGAAGGCCGGGCCCTCGCGGGGGCCCGGCCCGTGGTGCGAGAAGGTGCGGTGCGCGGCGGCTAGTGGGCGGTGTTCGAGGCCCAGACCGGTGCTCCGCTGCGGGTGTAGACGACGAAGTTGCCGTCCTCCTGCAGCCGGGCGGTCCAGCCCTTGCCGACCGTGCGCGAGGCCCATCTGGCCCGGTTGAACTCGTCGTAGACCACGAGGTTGCCGTCGGACTGCATGACCGGTCTGGCCGTGTTGGAGCTGACGGACTCGTTGTGGTTGAGGGTGAAGGGGGGCGTAGCGCACTTGATCCGAGAGGATTCCCGCCCGCGCCTCGCCGCTGGTGGCGGCGGTGTGGTCGGTGGGAGCCGCACTCGCCTGGCCGACGAGGGCCATCGAAAAAATGCGGGATGGGAAATGCGCCGCCGATATGACCTAAGGGGCCGATATCTGGCTACCGGTCAGGGACCGGTTCCGACAGGATCGGCCGGGCTGGTCGGCTTTGGCGCCGAATTCCCCATGCGAAGGAGGATGCGTGCGTAAGAGAGCATTCGTCAGTGTCGCTGCATTTGTCATGACCCTGATTACTCCGACCGTCGCGGGCGCGGCGGAAACCCAGTTCACCAAGGTCCCGGGCGTCGAGGGCCTGTACCGCGTCACCGGAACCGACGGCGACCGGGCCGCGCGCGACGCGTACGACCGGTGCGGGGCGGGGACCTGCTTCTTCCAGCACTACAACGGCGAGGGACTGTTCTGGGTCGTCCCGAGCTGCGGCCGCCACCACCTCCCCGGCTATCTCGACGGGAAGACCACCTCGGCCTGGAACAGGACGCCCACCACCGTCATCCTGTACGACGGCACCTACACCGGACGCCTGGGCCCGCTCCCGGGCTGGTTCAAGGGCAATCTCGACCCCAATCACGACAACAAGCTGAGCTCGGTCGACGCGGCCTGCTGAGCCACGTCTGACACAAAGCTTGAGCCGCGCCTGACACAAAGAACGTCCAGGTCGACCGAGTGCGGCCGACCTGGACGTTCGTGTGTTCGGGCGACGTCAACGATCAATTGACGTCAGGGAATTCTCAGGCGAGGTCGAACCGGTCGAGGTCCATGACCTTGCCCCACGCGGCGGCGAAGTCGCGTACGAACTTCTCCTTCGCGTCGTCGCTCGCGTAGACCTCCGCCAGCGCGCGCAGCTCGGAGTTCGAGCCGAAGACCAGGTCGGCACGGGTGCCGGTCCACTTGACCGCGCCGCTCGCGTCGCGGGCCTCGAACTCGTCCTGCGCCGAGGACGTCGACTTCCACTCCGTGCCCAGGTCCAGCAGGTTGACGAAGAAGTCGTTGGTCAGCGTGCCCGGCTTGTCGGTGAGGACGCCGTGCTTGGACTGCCCGTGGTTGGCCCCGAGGACGCGCAGGCCGCCGACGAGGACGGTCATCTCGGGGGCGCTCAGCGTCAGCAGGTTCGCCTTGTCGAGCAGCAGGTACTCGGCCTGGAGGCGGTTGCCCTTGCCGGTGTAGTTGCGGAAGCCGTCGGCGGCGGGCTCCAGGGCGTCGAACGACTCGACGTCCGTCTGCTCCTGGGTGGCGTCGACACGGCCCGGCGAGAACGGCACCTGGACCTCGACGCCGCCGTCCTTGGCCGCCTTCTCGACGGCCGCGGTGCCCGCGAGGACGATCAGGTCGGCCAGCGAGACCTGCTTGCCGCCCGCGGAGTCGAAGGCCTCCTTCACGCCTTCGAGGGTGCGCAGCACCTGGGCGAGCTCGTCCGGGTTGTTGACCTCCCAGGTGCGCTGCGGCTCCAGGGCGATGCGGGCACCGTTGGCGCCGCCGCGCTTGTCGCTGCCGCGGAAGGACGAGGCCGCGGCCCAGGCGGTGGAGACGAGCTGGGAGACGGTGAGGCCGGAGCCGAGCACCCGCTCCTTGAGGTTCGCGATGTCCGCGGCGTCGAGGACCTCACCGGTACGCGCGGGCAGCGGGTCCTGCCACAGCAGCTCCTCGGCGGGGACCTCCGGGCCGAGGTAGCGGACGACCGGGCCCATGTCACGGTGCGTCAGCTTGTACCAGGCGCGGGCGAAGGCGTCCGCGAACTCCTCCGGGTTCTCGTAGAAGCGGCGCGAGATCGGCTCGTAGATCGGGTCGAAGCGCAGCGAGAGGTCCGTGGTGAGCATCGTCGGCAGGTGCTTCTTCGACGCGTCGAAGGCGTCAGGGATGATCGCCTCGGCGTTCTTCGCCACCCACTGGTTCGCACCGGCCGGGCTCTGGGTGAGCTCGTACTCGTACTCGAAGAGGTTCGTGAAGAACCCGTTGCCCCACTGGGTCGGCGTGGTGGTCCAGGTGACCTCGAGACCACTGGTGATGGCGTCCTTGCCGACACCCGTGTTGTACGTGCTCTTCCAGCCGAGGCCCAGCTGCTCCATCGGGGCGGCCTCGGGGTCGTCGCCGACGTTGTCCGCGGGACCGGCGCCGTGGGTCTTGCCGAAGGTGTGGCCACCCGCGATGAGGGCGACGGTCTCCTCGTCGTTCATCGCCATGCGGCGGAACGTCTCGCGGATGTCGCGGGCCGCGGCGATCGGGTCCGGGTTGCCGTTGGGGCCCTCGGGGTTGACGTAGATGAGGCCCATCTGGACCGCGCCGAGCGGGCTCTCCAGCTCGCGGTCACCGGTGTAGCGGGCGTCGCCCAGCCACTCGGTCTCGGGGCCCCAGTAGACGTCCTCCTCCGGCTCCCACACGTCCTCGCGGCCGCCGGCGAAGCCGAAGGTCTTGAAGCCCATCGTCTCCAGGGCGACGTTGCCGGTGAGGACCATCAGGTCGGCCCAGGAGATGTTCTTGCCGTATTTCTTCTTGACCGGCCACAGCAGTCGGCGGGCCTTGTCGAGGCTGGCGTTGTCCGGCCAGCTGTTGAGCGGCGCGAACCGCTGCTGACCGGCACCGGCGCCGCCGCGGCCGTCGCTGACGCGGTACGTGCCCGCGCTGTGCCAGGCCATCCGGATCATGAGCGGGCCGTAGTTGCCGAAGTCGGCGGGCCACCAGTCCTGCGAGGTGGTGAGCACCTCGGCGATGTCCCGCTTGACGGCGGGCAGGTCGAGGGAGTTGAACGCCTCGGCGTAGTCGAACTCCTCGCCGAGCGGGTTGGCCACGGCGGGGTTCTTGGCGAGGATCTTCAGGTTCAGCCGGTCCGACCACCACTGGCGGTTGCCGCCGCCCTGCGTGGGGTGCGGTGCACGGTGGGCGACCGGGCAGCCTCCGCCCTCCTCGATCTTCGCGTCTGTGACGATTGCGTCCGGGTTCTCAGCCATGGGAAGCCTTTCGAACTGAGTGAATCGTGGTGCTGGAGGGCTGCGCGGGAGGAACGGTGACCGCCGGAACAAGGTCAGGCAGGGGGGCGAGGCCGACCGGAACGGACCGTCCCGCTCCCTTGGTCATCGTAGGAAACCGATCCTACGATGGACGCTGTCCAGGTCAAGAAGCTCAACTGATTCATATTGATTCAGAATCCGTACGGCTGCCGGTAAACTCGGCGTACGCCACCGAGCCTGAATGGGTGAACCGATATGAGCGACCTGCTGGAGCGACTGCGAGGGCGTGGCTGGCGGGTGACCTCCCAGCGGCGTGTCGTCGCGGAGGTCCTCGACGGCGACCACGTGCACCTGACGGCCGACGAGGTGCACGCCCGCGCGGCGCACCTGCTGCCGGAGATCTCCCGGGCGACGGTCTACAACACCCTGGGCGAGATGGTCTCCCTCGGCGAGGTCATGGAGGTCTCCACCGACGGCCGCGCCAAGCGGTACGACCCCAACGCCCACCACCCGCACCAGCACCTGGTGTGCTCCAACTGCGGCGCCATCCGCGACGTCCACCCGAGCGGCGACCCCCTCGCCGACCTGCCGCAGGACCAGCGCTTCGGCTTCACGGTGTCGCAGGTCGAGGTCACCTACCGCGGGCTGTGCCCCACCTGTTCCTAGCTCCCCGCCGTTTCTGGAGCCCCGCTGTTCCTGGATCTCCGCCACCCGGCCGGGCGTGTCCGGCCGGGGCGCCTCACGGACCGTGATCCGTCGCGGGAACGCCACCGCACTGTGGCCGGAATTGTCGTCTGACGAGGGTTCAATTCCGGCTGATACTCAGGGCTGGGCGATCCGTCCCGCATTCCCCACGTCCGGAGGCCGCTGATGCACCAGTCCAGTGTTCCGACCACCGCCGTGCTCACCGCCTGGCTGTCGGGTGCCGAGAGCGCGTACGGCCAGGCGAACCCCGCCGGGCCGCTGTACGTCGGCGGCACCGCCGCCGAGGCCGCGCTCACCGACCCGAGCGACTCCCTCTACGGCTTCTGTTCCAGCCCGAGCGGCTCGCACGGCAGTTGGTGCTGCTGACCGACACACGGGCGTGGGGGACCGCGTGTGACGTCGCGTGCCCGGGCGTGTCGCGCGGTTCCTCGCGCCCTGCGGACGTCGTGGTGGACGTGACGGTCGTGGCGGTCGTCGGACAGGGGGACGGTGGACGGTGAGCGGATCGGCGGCGGGGCAGGGACCTGAGCAGCGGTACGAGGAGCAGCGGCACGAGGCGGACTGGTTCGCCCAGCCGGTACGCGCCATCGCCCGCCCCTGGCACGACGAACTGGCCCGGCGCCTCGCCGCCGTGGACGGGCTAGGACGCGCCGAACGGGACGTGATCCTCGAAGCCGGGCACACCTCTCTGCTGCGGTCCTTGCACGCCAAGCTGTCCCGCCTGTTCCTGATCGAACTGCACGCGCTGCGCCTGACGGCGGCCGGCGGACGAGCCGGTGAGGGCGCCGGGGCCGGGTCCGACACGGAGACCTGGGCCGCGTTCATCGAGCAGGCCTGCCAGGGGGGTTACGTCGACCGGCTCGCCGAGCGCTACCCGACCCTCGGCGCGCGGATCGCGGCGGTGGCACGGCTCTCCGTGGCCGCGACGGCGGGCTTCGCCGAACGGCTCGGCGCCGACCGCGCGTTGCTGCGGCCTCTCCTGGGCGCGCCCGCGGGGGAGTTACAGGCCCTCGCGTTCGGCGCGGGCGACAGCCACCGGGGCGGTCTGACCGTCAGCCGGGCTGATTTCGCCGCCGGAAGCGTCATGTACAAGCCGCGGCCGTCCGGGACCGATGTCGCCCTGGGCGCCCTCCTGGACGAGCTGTTCGCGGACTTCCCCGACGCCCCGCCGCCGGACCGCCGCATCCGGGTGCCGCGCACCCTGGCACGCGAGGGCTACGGCTGGGCCGAGTTCGTCCACCACCGCTACTGCGCCGACGACGCCGAACTCGCCGCGTTCTACCGGAACGTCGGCCACTGGCTGGCGGTACTGCGCTTCACCGGCGGCACCGACATGCACGCCGAGAACATGATCGCCGCGGGCCCGGTGCCGGTGATCGTGGACGGCGAGACGCTGTTCGACGCGCCCGCCCCGTTCCCGCCCAGCGGCCAGGGCCAGGCGGTCGACGTGGCCGCGGCCGCGATCCGCCGCACCGTCCTGCGCACCGGACTGCTGCCCGTGCGCGGCACCGGCTTCGCGCTCGCGGGCGTGGACATCTCCGGCGTCGGGGCACTGCCCGGCCAGCAGCCGCTGATCCCGAACCCGGTGATCGCCGACGGCGGCACCGCGGCGGCCCGCTTCGAGGTGGACCTGGTGGCGATGCCCACCGCGGGCAACCACCCCAGCCCCACGCCCGTACTGAGCACGTACTGGGACCGGATCCTGGCCGGATTCCGGGAGATGACCGCGCGCCTGCACCACCCCGGCACCGACCCGCACCGGCTGCTGCGCCGGTTCGAGGGCACCCGGGCGCGGCGCATCCTGCGGCCCACGCAGGCCTACGTCGACATCGGCCGGATGCTCTGGCACCCCGCCTCGCTGCACGACGAGACGGCGGCCGTCGAGCGGGCCCGGGACATCCTGCGCCGCAACGCCGAGGTGCTGCCCGGCGCGCCGACGGACCGCGCGGCCATCGACGCCGAGATCGCCGACCTGCTGGTCGGGGACGTACCGATGTTCGCCTTCACCGTGGACACGGCCGCGGTCGGGGCCACCGTCGAGGACTGGCGCGGCGCCGATCTGGCGCTGGAGGAGTCGGTGATCCAGGACGCGCTGGTGGGCGCGTACCTCAACGAGCGTTCGCTGCCCGCCCGGGTGCAGGCGGCCGCCCATGAGCCGCACGCCCGGGACCGGGAGCGGCGCCGCAGGGAGCTGGCCGCGCAGATGGTGCGGCGGCTGTGCGACGGGGCGGTGTGCGGCGAGGACGGCACGGTCACCTGGATCAGCCCGGTGTTCACGCCCGCGGGATGGTCGATCAGGGTGCTGCCCGCCGACCTCTACACCGGGCAGGGCGGGGTGGCGTTGACGCTCGCGGAGTACGTGAGCGAGGTGCGGGCGGGGCGGGCGGATCCGGTGCCGGGTGTCGCCGAGACGTTCGAGGGGGCGCTGCGGGTCCTGGTCGGTACGGAGGACCGGACGGCCACGCCGTCGGCGGGGGCGTTCAGCGGGGCGGCGTCGCAGGTGTGGACGTGGCTGGCGCTGCACCGGGTCCTCGGGGACGACTGGCTCCTGGAGCGGGCCGCGGCGCGGGCCGAACTGCTCGCTCCGGCAGGGCGGTTGGTCGAGGACGACATCGAGGTGGACCTGCTGAACGGGGCCGCGGGAGCGGTCGTGCCGCTGCTCAACCTGGCCGCGGCGACGGGGCAGGACCGGTGGCTGGCCGCCGCCGCGCACGTCGGCCGCCGTCTGGAGGGCCTGGCCACGGTCGAGGGGAGCGGCGCGCGCTGGACGACGCGGCTCAACCCCGAGGGCATCGGCGGCTTCGCCCATGGCGCCACCGGCATCGGCTGGGCGCTGACCAGGCTGGCCCTCAGCGACGCGGGCACGGCGGGGGACCGGGGTGGCTGGCGTCGGCTGGGCGAGCGGGCCTTCGCGTTCCAGGAGTCCCTGTACCGGCCCGCGGACGGCAACTGGCTCGATGTGCGCGTCGGTGCCGAGGAGGACTTCTTCACCAGTTGGTGCCACGGCAGCGCGGGAATCGGCGTCGGCATGCTCGATCTGCACCGGCGCACGGGTGATCCGGTGCATCTGGACATGGTCCGTCGTGCCGCTCGTGCCTGTGCGGCGGAGGGCTTCGGCTGGAGCCACACCCTGTGCCACGGTGACCTCGGACTCTGGGAATTCCTCACGTCCGTGGACTTCGGCAACACGTCCGACGTGGACTTCGGCACCGCTTCAGACCTCGACGGTGAAATCCTCACCGGCCTCGAACAGCGCGGTCCGGTCGGCGGTTTGGCGCGTGAGGCGTTCTCGCCGAGCCTCATGTCGGGTCTTTCGGGCGTCTTGCACACACTGCTGCGGATGCACCATGGGGCGGCACTGCCGAACCCTCTTCTCCTTGACTGAGCCCACGGTTTCGGGGGCCTTCTAGGGAAAGATTTGACTTGTGATCCATGTCACATCTCGCCCGTGAAAGATCTTGGTCCGGGATATCCACACAGCTGTTTGGTTGTGGCACGATGCCAACGGATTGCCCATGGCCCAAGTAACCGATTGCGAAGCTTTCGACGTAGGTCTTGTCTTGCTGAGAACGACTTGTTGATGGTGTTGGCTGGACGTAATTCGGGGGATGCAAGAGTGCCATCTGTCATTGTTGTTGGATATCGTGATGACCTTGACCGCGCCGTGCGGAGTCGAGGATTGGATCCCTACTACATCGTGCAGGCGCCGTTGAGCCCGCCGCCAGGGCGAAGGTTCACGAGCGTCGCCGACATGGAGAACGCTCAGGAATTGCTGAGAGCGGTGCTCTCCGCGCACATCGGTGATGTGGTGGGCGTGCTGAGTGTGCATGAGATGGGTGTGTTCGGGGCGGCCTATCTGCGGCAGCAGCTGAATCTTCCCGGGAACAAGGACTCCAAGGCGACCCTGTATTTCCGGGACAAGTACCTGCAGAAGAGCGGGCTTCCGGACGACGTCAGGCGCGCCCGGTGCCGGTACGTCACACAAGGAACTTCGTTCGCCGACCTCGTCGGCGAGTTGGGTGACGTCCTCGTCGTCAAACCCGCGACCGGAGCGGGTTCTCTGCGTACGGAAATCGTGCGCACACCGGACGAATACGCGCGAGCCCTGCAGGAGTTGCCGAGCCAGTCGGATGTGGGCGTGGTCGCCGAGTCCTTCATCGACGCCCCGGAAGTCTATATGGACGGCATCTGGGAGGGCGGCGAGCTTCGCTGGTCGTCCATGAGCAGCAATCACATCGCGCCGCTCAGCGCCGTGAAGGGAGGCGTCCTCGCCGCGCACATCCTCGACAGGAGACGGCGGCCGGAGCTGTTCCGGCAGGCGGAGACACTCGCCAGGCGCGTACTCACCACTCTGGGCGCACCGGATTGCGTCTTCCACATGGAAACGTTCGTCGAAGAGTCGGGGCTGACCCTCGGCGAATGCGCCATCCGGCTCCCCGGGGCACTGTCTCCGAACGTCAACAAATTGACGTTCGGCGTCGACCTCTTCGACGCCGAGATCAGCCTTGCGCTCGGGGAGCGGATCACTCAGGAGCTGGACGGCGGAACACCGGATCGCTTCTACGGCTACATCCTCCTGCGCCGCTCCCAGGCCCTGACCCAGGAGGACTTCGAGCGCGCCTTCACCTTCGACGAGATCGACTACCCCTCGTCGCCGGACGCCCCGCTCGGCCCGTACGGCCGCGTCGGGCAGGCCGTCGTGTCCGACGAGGACGAGCTGCAACTGCAGAAAACGATCGAGGACATCGTGCGTTTCAACGAGCTCGGCTGAGCCCGGACGTTCCGTCAGGCTCGGTCGGCACAAGCATCGCGGCAGGCTGCATTCGGGGGAGACGAGAATGCCGACAATGATCGTCATCGGGTACCGGGAGGATCTGGACCGGGCGCTGCGCCGCCGGGGCCTGGATCCCCTCTACATCGTGCAGGCCCCGGCGAGCCCGCCGCCGGGGCGCAGGTGGACGCGGGTCGCCGACATGGAGAACGTCCAGGAAGTCCTGCGGGCCGTGCTCGCCGCGCGCGTCGACGATGTGGCGGGTGCGCTGAGCGTGCACGAGATGGGTGTGTTCGGGGCGGCCTATCTGCGGCAGCAGCTGAACCTTCCCGGCAACAAGGACTCGAAGACGGCTCTCTATTTCCGGGACAAGTATCTGCAGAAGAGCAAACTGCCGCCGCAGATCAAGCGGGCCCGCTGCCGGTATGTCACCCGGGACACCTCCCACGCGGACCTCGTCAGTGATCTGGGGGACACCTTCGTCATCAAACCGGCGACCGGCGCCGGTTCCGTGCGGACGAATATCGTGCGTTCCCCGGAGGAGTTCGCGCGCGCCGTGGACGTTCTTCCGGGACAGTCGGACGTGCAGATCGTCGCCGAGTCCTTCATCGACGCGCCGGAAGTCTATATGGACGGCATCTGGAGCGACGGTGATCTCCTGTGGTCGTCGATGACCCGCTATCACCTCTCACCACTGAGTGCGGCACACGGCGCCGTGCTTGCCGCACACATCCTCGACAAGAGACGGCGCACGGCGCTGTTCCGGCGGACGGAGGAAATCGCCCGACAGACGCTCTCCCACCTGGGTGCGCCCGACTGCGTCTTCCACTTGGAAGTGTTCGTGGAGGAATCCGGGCTGACCTTCGGCGAGTGCGCTGTCCGACTGCCGGGGGCGCTTTCTCCGGACGTCAACAAATTGACATTCGGGGTCGATCTCTTCGACGCCGAGATCAGCCTCGCGCTCGGAGAGCGCATAGAGCTCCCGCTGAGGGAAAGTGCGCCCGAGCGTCTCCACGGATACCTCCTGCTGCGCCGCCCCGACGGAAACACCTTGACCCAAGAGGACTTCGAGCGCCGTTTCGCCTTCGACGAGATCCAGTACTCGTCGTCGCCCGACACTCCGCTCGGTCCTTACGGCTGCGTCGGACGGGCGATCGTATCCGACCCGGACGAGCTGAAGCTGCAGAAGAAGATCGAGGACATCGTGCGATTCAATGAGCTCGGCTGAACAATGAGCCCCGCCGAAAGCACCTCACGGCCGCCCGCTCGACGCGCCCGCAATACCATGCGCGCCCCTGTGCGCCGACTGACATCAGCTGTCGGCCCCCGATTATCCGTGTACGTCATGACGCCCTGAGACCGTGACGCACCACAAGCGGTAATCCGGGCGGTACAGACGCCCTTTCCGAGATACCGGAGCACGAGGACGCCCGGGCACGCGGCAGCGGCCCCGCCTCTCCTCGTACGGCTTCGCCATCCCTGAAACACCCCATCGAGATGGAAATCCAGGGCCGTTTTCCGACCCTTCTGATCGGAGGTCTCCGCCCCCATGCCGGAACACATATCCGCCTCGACGCTTCCGCGACTCCTGGAGAGCGCGGCACGTGACACCACCCGAGGCATCACCTTCATCGGCGGCTCGTTCCTCTCCTACGCCGAACTGCGCGACAGCGCCCGCCGGATCACCCGAGGGCTGCGCGGCCAGGGCGCCACCCCGGGAGACCGCGTCCTGATCGCCGCCAACGACCCCGAGTCCTTCTTCCGCGCCTTCTGGGGCTGCGTCCTCGGCGGCCTCGTACCGTGCCCGGTCGCGCCGCCCGCCGACCCCTCCCGGTGGCAGACACAACTGGAGCACCTGCGCGCCCTGTTGGACGACCCGCTGGTCGTCGCCTCCAAGGCCACCCACGGAGACCTGCCCGACATCGGCCTGCGGACCGTGACGGTGGAGGAATTGAGCCACGCCGCACCCGACCCCGCCGACACCCACACACCCGATCCCGCCGACCTCACCCTCCTCATGCTGACCTCCGGGTCCACCGGATCCAGCAAGGCCGTCCGGCTCACCCACGCCAACCTCCTCACCGCACAGGCGGGCAAGGCCGGAGCCCTCGACCTCGGCCCCGCCGACACCTCGTTGAACTGGATCTCCACCGACCACATCGCCGCCATCGAGGCCCACCTGCTGCCGATGTTCAACGGCGCCGACCAGGTCATGGCCACCCCCGCGACGGTCCTCGCGGACCCGGTGGAGTTCCTCAGGCTGCTCGCGGCGCACCGGGTGCGCGTGACCTTCACCCCGAACTTCCTGTTCGGGCAGATCAACCAGGCCCTCGCCCAACGGCCGCCCGCGCGGGACGAGGTGGACCTGTCGCACGTGCGGCACATCATCTCCGGCGGCGAGGCCACCGTCACCGGGACCGTGCGGGACTTCCTGGCCGCACTGGCCCCGTACGGGCTGCGCCAGGACGTCGTCGTGCCCGCGTTCGGGATGACCGAGACATGCGCGGGCAGCGTGTTCAACCGCGACTTCGCCGCCCGCGACCTGCGGACCGAGTTCCCGCCGCTGGGACGGCCGGTACGAGGCCTGCGCATCCGGATCACCGACGGCGAGGGGCACGTCCTCGCCTCCACCGACGAGCCGGGGCGGGCCGACGCGGGCGAGGTGCAGCTGCGCGGCCCGATGGTCACCGACGGGTACTTCGGCAACGACGAAGCCACCGCGCAGGCCTTCACGGCCGACGGCTGGTTCCGCACCGGAGACCTGGGATCCCTGGACTCCGACGGCCGGCTCACGCTGGTCGGGCGGACCAAGGACTCCATCATCGTCAACGGCGTCAACTACTACAGCCACGACCTGGAAGCGGCCCTCGACGAACTGGACGACGTGCGGCGGGGACAGGTCGCGGCCTTTCCGATCCGGCCCGACGGCGCCGACTCCGAACACCTCGCCGTCGCGTTCGTCCCGGCGGGCGACACAGCCGACGACACGGCGGTGTACCGGGCGCTCGTCGCGATCCGCAGCTCCACGGTGATGCACTGGGGATTCCGGCCCCAGCTCATCCTCCCCGTCACCGAGGAGCAGATACCCCGCAGCAACCTCGGGAAGATCCAACGCACCCGGCTGCGCACGGCCGTCGAAGCGGGCGGCCTCGACCGGGCGGCCCGCCGGGCGGCCGAGGTGAGCACCCGGTTCCTCGGCGCCCACGTGGCACCCGAAGGAGCCGCCGAGACCGCGCTGGCCGACATCTACGCCCGCGTCCTGAACGTCGAGGCGGTGCCGGTCACCGCCAGCTTCTTCGACCTGGGCGGCACCTCCCTGGACGTGCTGCGGCTCAAGCTGGAGATCCAGACCGGGTTCGGCATCGACGACGTACCGATGGCGACCCTCCTGCAGGCCCCGACCGTACGAGCCCTGGCCGGACGCCTCACCGGCGGACGGAGCGCCGACGGAGACGCCGCCTACGACCCGCTGGTGCCGCTGCAGGTCACCGGGGACGGCACGCCGTTGTTCTGCGTGCACCCCGGCCTGGGGGAGGTGCTCGTGTTCGTGAACCTCGCCAAGTACTTCACCGGCGAGCGGCCCTTCTACGCGCTGCGGGCCCGCGGGTTCGGGCAGGGCGAGAGCCACTTCGCCTCGTTCGACGAGATGGTGTCCACGTACGTCGACGCGATGCGGCGGACCCAGCCCAGCGGGCCCTACGCCGTCGCGGGCTACTCCTACGGCGCGGCCGTCGCCTTCGAGATGGCCAAGCGGCTGGAGGCCGAAGGCGACGAGGTCAAGTTCGTCGGCGTCTTCAACCTGCCGCCGAGCATCTCCGGCCGCATGAACGAGATCACCTTCACCGACGGCGCCATCAACCTCGCCCTGTTCCTCGAACTCATCGGCCCCGCCGACGTCGAAGCCCTCACCACCAGGCTCCGCGGCCTCCCCGACGCCGACCAGCTCGCGTACCTCATCGACCAGGCCCCGCCGCGCCGCCTCACCGAACTCGACCTCACCGTCGAGCGGTTCAGCGCCTGGGTGAACCTCGCCCAGAGCATGGTGCACCTCGGCCGCACCTACGAACCCTCCGGGTCGGTCGCACGGACGCAGGTCTTCTACTGCACCCCGCTGCGCGGCACCAAGGAGGAATGGCTGAACAACCAGCTCCGCCACTGGGACGACTTCACCCGCACCGCCAACCGGTACATCGAAGTCGACGGCGAGCACTACACCCTCATGAGCCCGCAGCACGTACAGACCTTCCAGGCGACCCTGCGGCGCGAACTGGGCCGGGCGCTCGCGGGACCGACCGACACGACCGCCGACACGACCAGGAGCCACTGACCATGCAAGGCAAGAAGATCCTCATCACGGGCGGCACCGGCCAGGTCGCGCGGCCCGTCGCCGAAGCCCTCGCCGCCGACAACGAAGTGTGGTGCCTGGGCCGCTTCGGCGACCTGACCGCCCGCAAGGCCCTGGAGGAACAGGGCGCCCACACCTACACCTGGGACATGGCCGACGGCGACCTGGAGGACCTGCCGCGCGACTTCACCCACGTCCTGCACTCGGCGGTGCACCGCGGCGACAAGGCCGACTTCGAGGCGACCGCGCGCATCAACGCGGTCGGCACGGCGCGCCTCATGACGCACTGCGCCACCGCGGACGCGTTCCTGTACGTGTCGTCCGGCGTCGTCTACCACCGCGCCGACCGCACCCACCGCTACCGGGAGGGCGACCCCCTCGGCGGCACGGCGCCCTGGCTGCCGACCTACCCCATCGCCAAGCTCTCCGCCGAAGGAGTCGTGCGGGGCCTGGCCGAAGCACTCGCGCTGCCCTCGGTGATCGCCCGGCTCAACATCGCCTACGGCCCGTACGGCCACGGCGGCGTCCCCATGATCCTCTTCAACGAGATGCGCCGGGGCGAGTCGTGCGCCGTGCCGCGCGAGGGCCAGAACTACTGCAACCTCCTGCACACCGACGACGTCGTCCGGCAGGTACCCCTGCTGTGGGAGGCGGCGCGGACACCCGCGCAGGTCGTGAACTGGGGCGGCGACGAGGAGGTCGGCGTCACCGACCTGCTGGAGTACATGTCCGCGCTCACCGGCGTGCCCGTGCGCCTCGAGCGGGGCGACTACAGCCGCGAGACCGCGATCTTCGACCACAGCACCCGCCGCGGCCTGATCGGCGACTGCTCGGTCGCCTGGAAGACCGGCATCGCCCGCACCCTGGCGGAACTGTTCGAGGAGTACCAGGAACGCATCGGGGAGTACTTCGACACCCGCCTCGACAGCGAACGGAGCTAGCATGCGCAGGCCCTCAGATCTCGACGCGCTCCAGCAGGTCCTCCGCGCCGCCCTCGGCTCCGCCGAACCCGTGGTCCCCCTGGCCCGACTCGGCCAGGACGCCCGGGCGTTCGGCGCCCTCGACCCCGCGGTGCTCGCACGTCCCACCCTCATCGGCGGCGGATACCTGTACAGCCCGACCAGCCCCGTCCCGGCCCCGCACGCCCTCGCGGAGCTGGTCCGCCGTGCGGAGGCGCTGGACGTGCGCCAGATCCTCGTGCCCGGCGTGCGCCGCAGCGACGACACCCGCGCACTGCGGGCCGCGGGCCTCGCGCCGGTCCCCGCCGACCCCGAGTGCGTCGTGCGGCTGACGGGGGAGGTGGACGACGTGCTGCGCACCCGCGTCGGCGCCGACCGGCTCCGCGATGTCCGGCGCCGCCACCACGCGGTGTCCCAGGACACCACGTGGGAGCGGATCGGGCTGCGCGACCTCGACGGGAAGCCGTGGGCGCGCGCGGCCTTCGCGGACCTCCACCGGCGCCAGGCGGAGCGGAGGCAACAGGCGGAGCACGGGCAGCAGGTGGACCACGGGCCTCAGGCGGCGGACCAGCCTCAGGACGACGGCCGCCACCACCCGTACAACGCCGACGCCCTCGACGCCCTCGCCCGCGGCGCGCTAGCCGACCGCACCGAGATGTTCGTACGCCGCCGCGACGACACCGTCGTCCAGGTCGGGCTGACGACGACGTCCCACAACGGCCGGGGCGTCTACTGCCTCACGCAGGCCATCGACCACGAGGACGCCGCCGTACGCGACGACCTGTACGAGGCCACCCTGTACCAGCTGTACGCCGACGCCCGGACCTCCGGCCTGGAGTGGGTGCACCTCGGCCGGGGGGACGCCGAGCGCATGCGGTGCCTCGGGGCCGACCTGTTCGTCCCCCTCGACCACTGGCTGCGCGCCCCGGAGGTGACGGCCCCTGAGGCCGGGCCTGAAGAACCGGAACTCTCGCGGTTCACGGCACCGCCCGTCACGACGGTGCCGGTCCCGGGCCCGGCCCGCTTCCGCCACCAGCCGCGGTTCGACACGGTCGACCTGACGAGCAACACCAACCCGTTCCTCGGACCCGAGAGCCAGTACCCCCACCTCGACACGGCGGAGCTGGCCCACACCTACCTGAGCACCATCGCGGCGCTGCCCGGCCACGAGGGCGTCGACGCCCTCAGCACCGACCATGTGCTGTTCACCAGCGGGGCGGTCGACGGCGTCATGCTGCTCCTCGCGGCGCTGGCCTCGCCGGGCGAGAGCGTCTGCGTCACGCCCCCGACGTTCCCGCTGTACACCCACTTCGCCCGCGTCCTGCGCCTGCCGCTCGTGGAGGTGCCGCTGCGCGGCGACGACCTCTGCGAGCTCGACACCGAGCGGATCCTCGCCGCGGACCCACGGGTCACCATCCTGTGCGATCCCAACAACCCCGTGGGGACCAGGCTCGACCCGGAGCAGGTGCACGCCCTCGTCACGGGCACCAGCGGCGTCGTGGTCATCGACGAGGCGTACGTGGAGTTCAGCGAGAACCCCTCGTACGCCGCCCTGGTCGCCCGGCACGACAACCTCATCGTGCTCCGCACCCTCTCCAAGGCCTGGGGCCTGGCCGGGGCGCGCTGCGGGGTCGCGCTCGCGCGGCCCGGCGTCATCGAGGCCCTGCGACGGCTCCAGGTGCCCTTCGGGTTCACCGACGCCTCGCAGCGCGCCGTGCGGGACCGGCTCACGAACGCGGGCCCGGCGCTGGCCGCCATCAAGCTCATCCGCGCCGAGCGGGAGCGGCTTGCGGCGGCCCTCGCCGATCACCCCGCGGTGGACCGGGTGTTCCCCTCGCAGACCAACTTCCTGCTGGTCCGCCTCCACAAGCACGACCTGGTGATGGAGCGGTTGCGCGACGCGGGCATCGCCGTCGCCGACACGGGCCACGTCATCCCCGCCACGTGCCGTGTCTCCATCGGCAACCAGCGCGCGAACGACGCCTTCCTGGAAGCCCTGTCCTTCGCCCTGTGAGCCAGCCTCATGCGGCGGCCAGAAGAGACGCTGCCGCCCCGCAACCACCCCGACGTCCCTCGGAAAGGACCCGTCCCGTGGGCACCGAGTCATACCCCGCCCCTTCTCGCCCGCCCCTGACCAGCACGGTCGTGGCCAAGAACTTCGACCGCTGGAGCCCGCCGCTGATCAAGGAGTTCGACGACAACGTCCACAACGGCTGCGTCGGCCAGACCCTGCTCAAAGAGACCGAGACGCTGCGCGTCTGGGAGACCACGCTCGAACCGGGCGAGCGGATCCCGGTCCACCGGCACGTCCTCGACTACACGTGGATCGCCCTCACGGACGGCAGGGCGCGCCAGCACGCGAGCGACGGAGCGTCGCGCGAGATCACATACGTACGCGGACAGACCCTCCACTTCCCCCTCGATGCGGGTCGCTACCACCTGCACGACCTGAAGAACATCGGTGAGGACGTCCTGTCGTTCCTGGTCGTGGAGACGAAGGGCGGGGTGAACGAGCCCATCGAGCTTCCCTAGCCGGACCGGGGCGCGGTCGGCGGCCGGGTGTCACAGCCGACGGCCGGCCGCGTCCCCGCCGGGATCGTCGGCGAGCGCGATCGCCGTGGTGATCCGCTTGCCGACGGGCTCCCGCTGCACGTGCAGGCTCTGGCACACCGCCATCACGATCTCCAGGCCGTGCTGGCCGATCCGGCCCGGGTCGGCTGGCAGGACCGCTGGCAGCGCCGGTTCGCTGTCCCACACCGTGACGTTGACGGCCCCGCCGTGCGCCTCCAGCGTCAGCAGACACGGCCCCGGCGCGTACTTGCGGGCGTTGGTGACCAGCTCGCTGACCACCAGCTGCACGGTGCTCAGCACACGCAGGGAGACGGGCAGCCCGTGCACGGCTTGAATGTCGGTGAGGAACGCCCGGGCCAGGTCCCGGGCGGCGCCGATCTCCTCGCTGCCCTCGAAGGCACGGGACACCGACAGACCGCCGCTGACCAGCGACGATGTGTCGCACTCCACCGCAACCCGATCCATCTGGTCCGTCCCGCCCGCCATGATGCCGTGTCTCACAGGAACGCCTCTACCCCGAAAACGTGAGGGAACGCGGCTGGATTTCGCTGGTCTTCTCCGCGCGGGGGAGCAGGGGCGCGTGCCGCCGTCCCGGCCTCTCCCTGACGCGGGCGCCACGGCCGGACCGCGCCGATCAGGGCCGCCCCGCGCGCGTGGCCTCGGCGAGCAGCAGTCTGATGTGGTCCAGGAACTCCGCGGTCGCGGGGTGCCGGGGTACGCGCGGGTGGACGAGGTGGACGGTCACCGAGGGCGCGTCCGTGAGCGGGACGTAGCGGACGCCGGGGTGCGGGTGGCTGTGGCCCGCGCTCTCCGCGGTGACGCCGACGGCCTCCCCGGTGGCGATGGTGGTGAGCCACTCGTCCACGCCCGGCACCTCGAAGGTGTGCGGGCGCCGCCCGGTCGGCCACAGGCCCGCGGCCGTGGTGGCGGCCGTGGAGCAGATCACCACCGGCTCGTACGACAGGTCCTCCAGGCGGACGGCTTCCTGGTCCGCGAGTGCGTGGTCCGCGGCCAGGGCGGCCACGCGGCGCTCGCGCAGCAGCGGCACGCACACCAGGTCGACGTCCGGCACGGGCTCCGTGCGGACGAGCGCCAGGTCGACCTCGCCGCGCCGCAGCGCCGCCTCCGGGTCGTCGCGGCGCAACACCTGGGCCGCGGTCCCGGGCCGGTTCTCGCGCCAGGCGCGCAGCAGCGGCACCGTGTACCGGCCGAGCGCGGACCAGGCGAAGCCGATGCGCAGGGGGCGCCCGTCGGCGGCGGTCTCGGCCAGCGCGTCGTCGACCAGGCGCAGGATGCGGTGGGCGTGCTCGGCCAGGCGCCGACCGGCGTCCGTGAGCGCCACGTACCGGGTCGTGCGGTCGACGAGACGGGTGCTCAGTCGGCTCTCCAACTGGCGGAGGGTGCGCGAAAGCGCGGGCTGACTGACGCCGAGGGCGATCGCGGCGTCGGTGATCGTGCCTTCGGCCTCGATCGCCACGAGGGCGCGCAGATGCCGCAGTTCGACGTCGGCGGCGTCGCCGCGTCCGGCCCCCACGGCTCCCGCGGCCCCGCTCCCAGCATTCATAACCAGGAAGCATAAGCACTGTGTGTCGGACATTTCCCGGCGGACTCCGGGCCGCTCTAGGGTCCTCCCCATGAAGATCCTCCTGATCGGTGCCGCCGGAAAGCTCGGCGCCGCCGTCCACCAGACGCTCTCCGCCCGCGGCCACCAACTCGTCACCGTCGGCCGCACCAGCGGCGACCTGCGCCACGACATCACCGACCCGGCGGAGATCACCGCCCTGTACGCGGCGGCCGGCCCCGTGGACGCGGTCGTCAGCGCCGCCGGTGACACCCCCTTCAAGCCCGTCGCGGAGATCGCGCCCGAGGACTACGAAGCGGCGTTCCGCGGCAAGGTCCTCAGCCAGATCGAGCTCGTCCGCCAAGGCGTCGGGCACATCGCCGCACGCGGGTCCTTCACGCTGATCTCCGGCGTCCTCGGCGACGAGCCGATCCCCACCGGGAGCGCCGCGTCCATGGCGAATGGCGCGGTCGAGGCCTTCGTCCGGGCGGCCGCCATCGAGATCGCCCCGCAGCGCGTCAACGCGGTGAGCCCGACCGTCTTCACCGAGAGCCTCGACGACTACGGCTCCTTCTTCCCCGGCATGCCGTCCGTCGACCTCGCCCGCGTCACCGAGGCGTACGTCCGCTCCGTCGAGGGCGCGCAGACGGGACAGGTCTACGCCGTGCGCTGACCCGCGTCAGCCGAAGGCGGCGAGGAGCTCCACGGCACGCCGATAACGCCGGGACTCGGCGGCCGTGGCGCTCCCGCCGCCCAGGGCGCGCACCTGCTCCCCGGCCGTGACGAGGCGGAAGGCCACCGCGCGGGCGACACAGCCGACGAAGCCGGGACCGAACGCGGGCGCCGCCGCACACAGCAGCTCGGTCCCTGCGCCGTGCCAGATCAGGGCATCGCCCACCACGACCGCCTCACCGAACCCCGGCGGCCGCCAGTACGGCGAGAAGTCGATGACCGCCGGGGCGAGACCCGGTGCGAACAGGACGTTGCCCGTCAGATCACCGTGGACGAGCTGGGCCCGGCCCCGCGGCTCCCGGCCGTACAGCGCGACCAACTCCTCGTAGGGCCCGCGCAGCGAGGGCGGCAGGTCGGCCTCGCACTCCTGCCACGCGACCCGGTCACCCAGCGCCCACCAGTCCCGTCGCCGGTCCAGGAAGGCGGGGCGCGGTACGTCGGCCAGCGCCCGGTGGAAGGCACGGCCCGCGGCCATGATGTCCAGCCAGCGGGGCGCGGCGGCGTGATCGGGCGCGGCGCCGGGGACGAAGCGGGACGCGCTCCACCCGTCGTACGTCCAGGCGCCGGTGCGGGCGCGCAGGGGCCGTGCGACGCGGAAGCCGTCCTCGGGGAGGACGTCCAGCAGGTCGGCCAGCCACTCCGCGAACTCGACGTCGGGGCCGGTGGGCTTGAGCACCGCGTCGTCGACCCGGACACTGCGGCCTTCCCCGCCCACCAGGCGAACGGGGCCTCCGGCCAGGCCGAAGGCATCGAGCACATCTCGTCCAGGGACAGTCATCAGCACTCTTCGGTCGGGAGCGGGCGGTCGGGAGGGGGACCGGTCGGCGGTCGGTCGGCACGAGGCGGGCGGCAGGCGGGGCGGCAGGAGACGGTCCGTGGACCGGGCCAGCCGTCCGACGCCACGTTAGCGATCACGTGCACGCCCATGGCCCCAGGGGCACGACAGGGGGAAGCTCACCGTGCGGACAAGGCGCGTCACCCCCGGCCCTGGGAGGGATCACTTGAACACGTCACGGCGTACGCCGTACCGGATGGACCCGGCCGGAGGCTGCCCGCACGCGGACAACGCCCGGCTGCTCGCGGAAGGCGCCGTGGCCGACGTCGTGCTCCCCGGCGACGTGCCGGGCGCGGCGGTCCTGGGACACGAGGCGCTGAAGGAACTCCTCGCCCATCCCGAAGTCGCCAAGGGCGCCGCGCACTTCACCGCGCTGCGGGAGGGCGCGATACCCGACGGCTGGCCGCTGCGGACCTTCGCCACCGTCCCCGGCATGACCACCGCCGACGGGGACGACCACCGGCGGCTGCGCACCCTGGTGAGCAAGGCGTTCTCCGCGCGCCGGGTGGAGGCGCTGCGACCGCGGATCGAGACACTGACCGCCGAACTCCTGGACGGACTGGCCGAGGCGGCCGCCGACGGCGGCGGGATCGCCGACCTGCGCGCCTCCTTCGCCCTGCCGCTGCCGATGGGCGTGATCTGCGAACTGCTCGGCGTGGACACCGAACACCGGGACCTCCTGCACCACCTGTCGAACCAGGTCGTGAGCACGGCCGTCGGCCCCGAGGAGGCGATCGCCGCCAACCGCGAGATGACGGCAGCGCTCGCAGCCGTCGTCGCCCGCCGCACCGAGCACCCCGGCGACGACCTGACCAGTGCGCTCATCGCGGCCCGCGACGAGGACGGCGACCGGCTCAGCCCCCAGGAGCTGATCGGCACCCTCCTCCTGATGATCGTCGCCGGTCATGAGACGACTCTGAACCTGATCACCAACGCCGTCCGCGCGCTGTGCGCCCACCGTGACCAACTCAGGCTCGTGCGCGCGGGCAAGGCCGACTGGCCGGACGTCGTCGAGGAGACCCTGCGCTGGGACAGCCCGGTCAGCTACTTCCCGTTCCGCTACCCGACCCGCGACCTCACCCTGCACGGAACCCACATCCCCCAGGGCACACCCGTCCTCGCGGGCTACTCCGCCGCCGGACGCGACACGGCGGCGTACGGCCCGGACGCCCACCTCTTCGACGTCACCAGGCCCGCCCGGACCACCGGAGCCCCACGCCACCTCTCACTCGGGCACGGCGCGCACTACTGCCTCGGCGCGCCCCTCGCCAGGATGGAGGCGACGATCGCCCTGGAGCGCCTGTTCACCCGCTTCCCCGAACTCGACCTGGCCGTCCCCGAGGCCGGACTCGCCCGGCACGAGGGCTTCGTGGGCAACAGCGTGCGGGAGCTGTCGGTGCGTCTGACCGCCTGAGTGAGGACGGGGACGGGGCGTGACGGAAGCGGGGCATGGACGGCCGCCGTCACGCGCCGCCCGCCCCCTCCAGGGCCCGCGCCGCCGGGTCGAACGTCACCGTGATGTCGAGGCCGCCCTCGGACCCGGGCCGGGCGGTCACCGGCGCGCTGTGGGCCTCGGCGACGGCGGCGACGATCGACATGCCGAGGCCGTGGCCGTCCGGAGTCCCGGCGCGCGTCTCGAAGCGCTGGAAGGGCTGGAAGAGCGCCTCGACGCGCTCGTGCGGGATGACCGGCCCGCTGTTGGTCACCCGCAGCACCGGCCGGCCGTCCCGGACCCCGGTGCGCACCCGCGCCCAGCCGCCGGGGACGTTGTGGCGCACCGCGTTGCTGACGAGGTTCGTCACCAGGCTCTCGAGGAGCCGCGGGTCGCCGACGGTGGCCGCCGGGGCGAGCGACAGGTCGATCCGCACCTCCGCGGCCTGCTCCGCGAGGACCGTCTCCGCGATCGCCGCCAGGTCCGTGTGTTCGCGGCGCTGGAGGCCGCGCTGGCTGCGGGCCAGCGTGAGGAGCGCCGCGATCAGATGCTCCTGCCGCTCGCCCGTGGCCAGCAGGCGTTCGCACACGGTCCGCAGCGACTCCGCGTTCGCCGCCGGATTGGCGAGCGCCACCTCGATCATCGCCCGTTGCAGGGTGAGCGGGGTGCGCAGCTCGTGCGACGCGTTGGCGACGAAGCGCCGCTGCGTGGTGAAGGCCGTGTCGAGGCGCCCGAGCAGACCGTCGAAGGTGTCACCGAGGTCCTTGAGCTCGTCGTCCGGCCCGCTGACGGCGAGGCGCTCGTGCAGATTGCGCTCGGAGATCCGGCGCGCCTTGTCGGCCATCGTACGGACCGGGCGCAGCGCGCGGCCCGCCATCAGCCAGCCCAGGGCCACCGACACGGCCGACATCAGGGCGAGCGCGATCCCGGACTGCGTGAGCAACTGCTTGAGCATCGCCTCACGCTGTTCGCCGCCCACGTCGGGGAGCTGCTCCGTGTCGTGGGGCAGCCAAGGGGCCGGACCCGGTGTGGTCTTGCGGATGATCTGGGGATCGCGGGTGGCGACGAGGACGTACGTGATGATGAGCAGCGCGGCCCCCGACACCAGGAACAGGGCGCCGTACAGGATCGTCAGGCGCAGCCGTACGGTCCAGCGGAAGCGCCGCGGGGCGGGGGAGGTGCCCGCCGGGTCAGATGCGGTAACCGGCATGGGGGACCGTCTCGATCACCGGCGGGTAGCCCAGCTTGCGGCGCAGTCGGCTGATCGTGACCTTCACGGTGTTGGTGAACGGATCGGTGGCCTGGTCCCAGGCGCGCTCCAGCAACTGCTCCGCGGACACGACCCCGCCCTGCGCGCTCAACAGGAGCTCCAGGACGGCCAGTTCCTTCGGGGACAGGTCCAGGCGCCGTCCGTCGCGGCGGGCGACGCGCTGCGCGGAGTCCAGGGTGAGGTCGCCGCGGCTGAGCACCGGGGGTACGGCCGGGTGCGCGCGGCGGGCCAGGGCCCGGACCCGGGCGATGAGTTCGGCGAAGGCGAACGGCTTCGGCAGGTAGTCGTCCGCGCCGAGGGACAAGCCGTCGACCCGGTCCTCGATGGTGGTGGCGGCCGTGAGCATCAGCACCCGGCAGCGGCCGCCGCTCTCGACCAGGGTCCGGCACACCTCGTCGCCGTGCAGCCGTGGCAGATCGCGGTCCAGGACGACGACGTCGTAGTCGTACACGGCGGCGAGGTCCAGGGCCTCTTGGCCGTCGAACGCGAGGTCGACGGCCATGCCGTCCTGGCGCAGGCCGGTGGCCACGGTGACGGCCAGCTCCTGATGGTCCTCGACGATGAGCACGCGCATAGCCGTCAGGATGCCGGAGGCGGGGTTACACCGGCATAACAACCAGCGTTCCTGCGGTGTAACCCCCCGCTACGTAGACCTGGACGGCATGACAAGGACGACCAAGCGCACCAGCGCACCCATACGCACCGCCGTCCCGCTGCTCGTGCCGCTCGCGTTGACCGGGGCACTCCTGACGGCCTGCTCGGACGAACCGTCGAGGGCGACGACGGAGAAGGACGCGGGGAAGAAGTCGGGCGGGCAGGCATCGCCGACGAGCCCGCAGGAGCGCGGCCTCGCGTACGCCAAGTGCATGCGGGAGAACGGCGTGGCGAAGTTCCCCGACCCGGAGGGCGGCGGCATCAGGCTCGGGCCGGACTCGGGTGTCGACATGGGTTCGCCGGAGTTCAAGAAGGCCGAGGAGGCCTGCAAGGACCTCTCCCCCCAAGGGGACGGGGGCCCGAACGGCGGCAAGCCGCTCGACTCCGCGAAGGTCGCCGCGTGGGCGAAGTGCATGCGCGAGAACGGCGTGCCCAAGTTCCCCGACCCTGAGATCGACGGTGGCTCGATGGTCATCGACATGTCGGCGGTCGGCATGGCGGGCGACGACCCCAAGTTCGAGAAGGCCATGGAGGCCTGCCGGGACAAGCGGCCGAGCGGCGGCGTCATGATGCGGGGCGGCGGTGGCGGCCGGTGAACGGGCCGGAGACCGAGGACAGGGCGCGGGCCGAGGACAGCGCTGATGACGCTGTGCTCGACGGCGGCGCCGACGATGCGGATGTCGGCGCAGCTGTCGCTGCCGACACCGACGGGCCTGCCGTGGGGCCCTCCCGTCGCCGACGGCGCCCGGTGCGGACCTCGTTGGTCCTGCTGGCCGCGACAGCCGTCGCCGGAGCGGGCGGACTCGCCGCGACCGGCACCCTCGGCGGCGACGGTACGGGCACGTCCGGCGCCGCTCCGGCGGGCCCGGCCCGGACCGCCACCGTCGAGAAGAGGACGCTGACCCGGGGCGAGACCGTCGACGGCACGCTCGGGTACGGCGAGGCGACCCCGGTGCGGGCCGGTGCGGGCGGCGGGAGCGAGCCTGAGGCCGGGGCCGACGCTCAGGGCGGTGGGAACCCCACCGGCTCCGGGGGAACCCTGACCTGGCTCCCCGACGAGGGGAAGGTCCTCGAACGCGGGGATGCGGTGTACGGCGTGGACGCGCGGAAGGTCCCCCTGCTGTACGGCTCCACACCGCTCTACCGGACGCTCGACGTGGGCGCCGAAGGCAACGACGTACGACTCCTGGAGAAGAACCTGGCGGCGCTCGGCCACACCGGCTTCACCGTCGACGACACGTACACCTCGGGCACCGCGCGGGCGGTCGAGGACTGGCAGCGGGACCTGGGACGGGAGGAGACCGGCAAGGTCGCGCCCGCAGAAGCGGTCGTGGCGACCGGCGCCAGGCGGGTCGCCCAGGTCGAGTCGGCCCGCGGCGACTCCGCCTCCGGCGACGTGCTCACCTGGACCGGTACGCGGCGGACCGTCACCGTCGACCTGGAGGCGCAGTACGAGGACCTGGTCGAGGAGGGCACCAGGGCGACCGTCGCCCTGCCCGACGGCACCGAAGCGGAAGCCCGGGTGACCGACGTCGGCAACGCCGCCACCGCCAAGCCCTCCGAGGGCGGCGACGACGCCGAGGGCGGCGCGGACGAGGCCACCCTGCCGGTCGAACTCACCGTCAAGGACCAGAAGAAGCTCGGCCGCTACCAGGCCGCCCCGGTCGATGTCACGCTGGCCGCGGAGCGCCGCGAGGACGCCCTCGCCGTCCCCGTCGACGCGCTCGTCGCCCGCAAGGGCGGCGGCTACGCGGTCCAGGCCGTCACCGGCTCGGACGTGGAGTACCGGCCGGTGGAGCTCGGCCTGTTCGCGGGCGGCATGGTCGAGGTGTCCGGCGACGGCATCACCGAGGGCCTGAAGGTGGCGGTGCCGAAGTGAGGCCGCAAGCGGAGGGGGCGTGGCCCGTCGTGGGGTCGTCCCTGGGGGAGTCGGGGCGCGAAGCGCCGCCGCCCGTCGTCGAGTTGGAGGGGGTGTCGAAGACGTACGGGGACGTGGTCGCGCTCGCCCGGGCCGGGATCGTCGTGCGGCGCGGCGAGATGCTGGCGATCGTGGGCCCTTCGGGCTCCGGCAAGTCCACGATGCTCAACATCATGGGGACGCTGGACCGTCCCTCGGCGGGCACGGTCCGCGTCGACGGCCACACCGTCGACGCTCTGTCGGACCGTCAGCTGTCCGCGCTGCGCGCCCGCACCATCGGCTTCGTCTTCCAGGCCTTCCATCTGGCGGCGGGCGTACCGGCCCTGGACGCGGTCGCCGACGGACTGCTCTACAGCGGACTGCCGAGAGGCGAGCGGCGTGGGCTCGCGGAGCGCGCGCTGCGCAGCGTCGGGCTCGGCGAGCGCCTCCACAACGAACCGCACCAGCTGTCCGGCGGCGAGAAACAGCGCGTGGCCATCGCGCGGGCCGTGCTCGGCGACCCGCCGCTGCTGCTCGCCGACGAGCCGACGGGCGCGCTCGACTCCCGGTCCGGCGAGGTGGTCATGGAGCTGCTCCACGAACTGCACCGGGCGGGCACGACGGTCGTCGTCATCACACACGACCGGGACATCGCGGCATCGCTGCCCCGGGAGGTACGCATCAAGGACGGCCGCATCGAGCACGACTCCGCCGCGGGGAAGGCCACCGAGGAGGCCGTCGGGGAAGCCGTCGCGGAACGGGTGGGCGCATGAGCACGGCCACGCCGCCGCGACCGCGACCACGGCCTGCTCCGGCCCGGCTGAGCCCGGCTGACGTCGTCCGGACCGGCGGCTCCGGCCTGCGCTCGCGCCCGATGCGCGTCTTCCTCTCGGCCCTCGGGATCGCGATCGGCATCGCCGCGATGGTCGGCGTCGTCGGCATCTCCACCTCCAGCCAGGAGGAGCTGGACCGCAAACTGGCGGCGCTCGGCACCAACCTCCTGACGGCGGCGCCCGGCCAGTCCTTCAGCGGCGGCGCGGCCCGCCTGCCGGACGAAGCCGTCGAGATGGTCGGCGCGATCGACGGCGTGAAGTCGGTCTCGGCGATCGGCAAGACCGATGCCAAGGTGTACCGCAACGACCACGTGCCGAAGGAGATGACCGGGGGCATCGGCGTCTACGCGGCCCGCACCGACCTGCCGGGCACGGTCGGCGTCGACGTCGCCGACGGCCGCTGGCTGACCGCGGCCACACACCGCTACCCGGCCGTCGTCCTCGGAGCGAAGGCCGCCGCGCAGCTCGGCGTGTACGGGTCGGGGCCGGACGCCCAAGTGTGGCTCGGCGACCGGTGGTTCACGGTCGTCGGCCTGCTCGCGCCGAACGAACTCGCCCCCGAGCTCGACTCGGCCGCACTCGTCGGCTGGCCCGCGGCCGAGCGGGAACTCGACTTCGACGGCTTCGCGACGACGGTGTACGCGCGCGCCGAGGGCGCCGCGGTGAGCGACGTGCAGCAGGTCCTGGGCGCGACGGCCAACCCGGAGAACCCCAACGAGGTCGACGTCTCCCGCCCCTCCGACGCGCTCGCGGCGAAGCAGGCCACGGACGACACCCTGTCCGGGCTCCTCCTCGGCCTGGGGGCGGTGGCGCTCCTCGTGGGCGGGGTCGGAGTGGCCAACACGATGGTCATCTCCGTCCTGGAGCGCCGGGCCGAGATCGGCCTGCGCCGCTCCCTGGGCGCGACCCGAGGGCAGATCCGCACCCAGTTCCTGTGCGAGTCCCAGCTGTTGTCGGCCCTCGGCGGCCTGGGCGGCGTGGCCCTCGGCATCGCGGTGACGGCGGGCTACGCCGGATACCAGGGGTGGCCGACGGTGGTTCCCCTGTGGGCCATGGTCGGTGGGGTGGGCGCGACGCTCCTGATCGGGGGGCTTGCCGGTTTCTACCCGGCGGTCCGTGCGGCCCGACTGCCGCCGACGGAGGCGCTGGCGGCTGCGTGACGTGTCGTGCGGTGTGGCGTACGGCGCAGTGGGGTGCGGCGTACGGCGTAGTGGGTGCCGATGGGCCCTCCCCCCCTTGCCGGGGGTGGGGGCCTGACGCTGGATCCGGCGTGCGGCGCCCCGCTCGGCGTCGGCGCGAGGTCGGGTGCCGAGCGGGAGCCGTTGCCCCTCCGGGCTTGGGTGCCCCCGAGCGGGCACGGATCCGCTGCGCTGGCGAGTGGCTGACCCCGGCGACAGGCCGGGGCGCGGTCGTGGACGGACGGCGCACGCGGCCCGATGCTCTCACCCATGCCCTCGCTCATGATCGTGCGCCGCGTCGACAGGTCCCACCCGGGCAGCACCTCTCCGGCCCCGAACAGCGCTCCTCCCGCCCCGAGCAGTACCGCCCCCACCAGGCGCCGCAGCCTCGCCGTCCTCGCCGCGGTCACCGCGTGCGCGACGGCACTGGGCGCCGCCCCGGGCGCGACGGCGGTGGAGCACCGAACTCTCACGGGCACCGCCGCGGAGGACCCGTACCGCCAAGTCCCCGTGGGCACGGCCACCGAGCCCACGTACCGCCAAGTCCCCACGGGTACCACCACCGAGCCCACGTACCGCCAAGTCCCCACCGGCACCCCCGCCGAGCCCAAGCACCACCGAGCCCCGACCGACACCCCCGCCGACCGCGCCCACCGCGACTTCCTCGACCACGGCCCCGGCATCCCCGTCATGACCGCCGCCCACCGCGGCCAGTGGCGGAAGGCCCCCGAGAACAGCCTCGCCGCACTCCGCGCGGCCTTCGCCGACGGCGCCGAGATCGTCGAGGTGGACATCCGGCTGACCAAGGACGGCGTCCCCGTCCTGATGCACGACGCGACCGTGGACCGCACCACCGACGGCACCGGCCGCGTCGCCGACCTCAGCTACGCCCAACTGCGCGCCCTGCGCCTGCGCGCGGGCCTCGGCGGCCGGCAGGCGGCGCTCACGGGCCACCGGGTCCCCACGCTCGCCGAGGCCATGCGGGCCGCACGGACCAGCGGCCTCGTCAACCTCGACCAGGCATGGAAGGACCGCGAGGCCGTCTGGCGCGTCCTGACGCAGACCGGCACCGTGCGCAACGGCCTCTTCAAGTCCGCCGCACCCGTGCCCGAGGTGCGGGCGTTCCGCACCCGCCATCCCGACGCCCTCTACATGCACCTGGTGGACGACACCAACGCCGCCTCCGTCACGGAGTTCGGGACGGACCGGCCACCCGCGTTCGAGGTCGTCTTCGACGACATCGGCGACGCGGTGGCCGACGCGGCCTTCCTCCGGGGGCTGCGGTCGACCGGCCGCGTGTGGATCAACAGCATGCGGGACGCCCTCGCCGCCCGGTACACCGACGAGGCCTCGCTGATCGCGCCCGCACGCGGCTGGGCCACGCTCATCGGTGTCTACGGGGCGTCGGTCCTCCAGACGGACAACGTCGAGGCGTTGGAGGGCTACCTGACCACGGGGGCGGCGGGCGCGGTGCCGTCCGGCGCGGTACGTGTCCAGGCGGAGGACTACGCCGCGGGCGGCGAAGGGGTGGGCTACCACGACGTCGACGCCGGGAACCGGGGCGACGGACCCGGCCGGTCCGGCGAGGGCGTCGACGTGTGCGACCTCGACGGCGCCGTGGCCGTGTGCTGGATGCGCGGCGCGGAGTGGCTCGCCTACGAGGTGGACGTGCCGCAGTCCGGCCGCTACACCCTCGGGGCCCGCGCGTCGTCCCCGTACGCACCCGCCGGGACCTACCGCGTCGCCGTCGACGGCGGCACCCCCGGCGCGCCCGTGGCCGTCGCCAACACGACGTCCCACCAGGCCTTCGCACTCCAGGACAGCCACCAGGCCCGGCAGTTGACGCAGGGGCGGCACACCCTGCGCCTTTCCCTGGACCCCTCCGCGTACCAGAACTGGAACCTCGACTACCTCCAGCTGGAGCCGGTCGGCAGCTGAGCGACGGACGACAGGGAACAGGACCTGACGACAGGGAACAGCGCCTGACGACGGGGAGCAGCGCCCGGCGACCGGGAATGTCGTTCGTCATCCGACCCGCGTCTTCATAGCCTGCGGCCATGCACATCAACATCCCGACGCGGGACCTCACCGCCGCCGACCAGGAACTCATCGACCTCGCCCGGGCCGTCGTCGACGCGAACACCGACGGCGAGGACGGAATCCACACCATGGGCGCCGCCGTACGGGCCGCCGACGGCACGACGCACGCCGGAATCAACGTCTACCACTTCACCGGCGGGCCCTGCGCCGAGCTGGTCGCGCTCGGCAACGCCCGCGCCTCCGGCGCCCGGGAACTGACCACGATCGTCGCCGTGGGGAACATGGGCCGGGGCGTCGTAGGACCGTGCGGCAGGGACCGGCAGGTGCTCCTTGACCACCACCCTGACATCCGCGTCATCCTGCCCACCGCGGAAGGCGTGCGCAGCGTCCGCATCAAGGACCTCATGCCGTACGCCACCGAGTGGAGCCCCGAGGAGGGGTCGACCGCCTACCGGGCGGACCCGGCGGACCCCGTGGACCCGGCGGACGCGGCCGCGCCGGAGTAGCCCCGCGCCCTGGGACGAACCTGTGAAACGCAGGTCGCGAGGCGTACACACACCGCGTGCGAAAATTCGTTCTTCATGACGTCCGAGAAATGACGGGGGAGACGCGTGAATCAGGTGATCTACGCCGAGCGGTCCCGCAACCCCTTCGCCCAGCTGGTGGAGTTGACCGAGCAGGGGCTGAAGGCCAACTACCGCACGACGCCGCTGAGCGAGCTGCACCTGGCCGCGATGGCGGACGCGTACCGGAGGGGGCGCTGGCTGGGCGGCGGGGGCACGGAACGCGGCCTCGAGGAACTGCCGCAGGGGCCGGGCGTCGTGCCGGTCACCCGTGTCACCGGCACCACCAAGCCGATCAAGGTCCGCAGGGCGGCCGAGTTCGCGCACCGCCTGGGGGAACTGGCGCTGCGGGAGAGCGGCGGCGCCGCGCGGGTGGCGGCGCTGGCCACGCAGGCCGACGTGGAGGGGGTGCCCCTGTGGCTCGCCCGGCGGTCCGCTCCCGGTCCGGCGGGGCCGGTGACCGTGGCCGTCGACCGCCGCCTGATCCGGGTGGACGTCTGGGGGCCCTACGCCCCGGCCGTCCGGATACGGGCGCCGCACGGCCTCGTCACCACCGACAGGTCACCGAGCCGCGGGCTCGTCCTGACCGTGGGCGAGGCCGCCGTCTCCCTCACCCTCACCAAGGTCTGGCGCAAGTCCCGGAGCTTCGTCAGCGCGCAGGGCCCGCACGGCTCCTGGGAACTGCGGCGCGTGGACACCCTCTCCTCGGAGCTCCTGCGCGACGGGCGCCGCGTCGCCCTGATCAGGCGCCCCGAGCGGCGCCGCCGCCCGGTGCCGGACACGGTCCTGCTGCCGCTCACGGAGATACACCACGACACCCCCGACCCGCTCGACGCCGTCATGGCGCACGCCTTCGCCGTCGCCTTCGGCCTCGGCGACACCACCGGCGCCTATCGCTTCCGCGCCGAGAAGCCGCGGAACGCCCGCGGCGACGAGCCGCTGGTCATCGAATGGGACTCCCCGTGGTTCAGCAACCTCGGCTGGGGCGGCGACGACAACGACTCCGGCGGCGGCGACGGCTGGGGCTCGGACGGCGGGGACGGCGGCGACGGAGGCGGCGGCGGTGGGGACGGCGGCGGTGGCGGGGACGGTGGCGGAGGCGGTGGCGGGGACTGACCGCGCCACGGGAGGCGGGCGGAGCCTGCCCGCCTCCCGCCGCCACGTTTCCGGGGCGCCGTGCCCGCCCCGGGCGTGATCAGTAACATGCCGAGTAGCTTGTTTGATGAACCTCCACTCGAAAGGCAACACGATGCCCCGTGCCACCGCTCGTCACATCCTGGTCAAGACCGAGACCGAGGCCCTGCAGCTGAAGCAGCAGATCGAAGGGGGCGCCGACTTCGCCGAGCTCGCCAAGAAGCACTCCTCGTGCCCCTCGTCCCGCGACGGCGGCAACCTCGGCTCGTTCGGACCGGGCCAGATGGTCGCCGAGTTCGACCAGGTCGTCTTCAGCGCCCCGGTCGGCTCGATTCAGGGCCCGGTCAAGACGCAGTTCGGCCAGCACCTCATCGAGGTCACCAGCCGGCAGGACTGAGGTGTGTCCGGACGGGTCGGCGCGCCGCCGACCCACCGGACAGACCCTAGGACCTGTCCGACGGGTGCTTCTTCGTCACCACGAACCGGTCGATGACCAGAAAGTCGATCTCCGTGGCGAGGAAGCACTCCAGCGCGTCCCGTGGTGAGCAGACGATGGGCTCACCGGCCACGTTGAAGGACGTGTTGAGCAGACAGGGCACGTCGGTGCGCTCCGTGAAGGCGCGCAGCAGCCCCGCGAGGACGGGGTTCTGCCGCTCGTCGACCGTCTGGACGCGTGCCGTGCCGTCCGCGTGACAGGCGCCCGGGATGCGCTCCTGGTACTCCTCGCGCACCGGGAAGACGAACGTCATGTACGGAGACGCGGTCTTCTTGCCCATCTCGAAGACGCGGGACGCGTCCGACGCGAGGACGACCGGAGCGAACGGACGGAACGGCTCCCGGTGCTTCACCCGGACGTTGATGATGTCCTTGATGTCGGGGAAGGCCGGGTTGGCGAGGATGCTGCGGCTGCCCAGGGCGCGCGGTCCGAACTCGGTGCGCCCCTGGAACCAGCCCACGACGTTCTTCTCGGCCAGCAGCTCCGCCGTCCTGTCGGTCACCGCGGCGACGTCGGCCTCCTCCTGCCACTCGACCTGGTCCGCGTACGCGGCCAGCGTGTCGAGGACCTGCCGCTCGTCGAACGACGGGCCCAGGTAGGGAGTGGTGACGGCCTTCGCGGGCCGGTTCCTGAGACCCGCCGTGTACACGGCCGCGCCGATCGCGACGCCCGGGTCGCTGGCCCCGAAACTGACCTCCATCCCGGTGAACGACGACCGCTCCAGCATCTTGGAGTTGGCGACGCAGTTGAGCGCGAGACCCCCCTCGAACAGCAGCGTGTCCAGGCTGGAGGCCGCGGTCAGCGCCCGCAGCTGATGGGCGGTGATGGCCTCCACCATGTGCTGGGCGAGGCCGGCGACCTTGACGCGGAAGTCGAACTCCTCGCGCTTCACGCTGTCACCGTCGAAGAGTTCGTCGAACAGCGCGTAGTACGCCTGCCTGTCCCGCGGGACGGAGATCGTGTACGAGCCGTTCTCGTGCAGCCGCACCACGCGTTCGAGCAGGGGGTTGTGGAGCGGCGGCGGGCCGTACGCGGCCAGGCCCATCACCTTGTACTCGTCGTTGTTGGGCACGAACCCCAGATAGCGGGTGATCCTCCCGTAGGCCACGCCGAGGGAGCTGGTCATCTCGACGGAGCTCTCGTCGAAGACCCGCACCACGCCGTCGCGCAGCTCGCCCATCACGGCGGACAGGGTCTCCGCGCGGCCGTCGCTCACCAGGAACGCGGCATCGCCCCCTCCGGCCAGGTAGGCGCCGCACATCAGATGGGCCAGGTGATGGGGGACGAGGGCGAGTTTGTTCGGGTCGAGTTCATGGCCGGTGCGCCGTACGAAGTCGCCGTGCACGGCCTCGCGGCTGAGCATGTCCGTGTACAGCTCGCCCGTGCGGCGCAGGGCGTCGAACTTCGCCGGCACCGACAGGTCGGCGGCGGATATCTGGGCGATCATCTGCTCGCCCACCGTCGGTGAGAAACGCCAGGGGAAGGCGAACATGTCGACCTCGTCGAGGCCGACCCCGGCGGATTCCAGGCACCACCTGATCGCCTGCTCGGGGAAGTCGGCCGTCTTCTTGACCCGGCTCAGCCGCTCCTCCTCGACCGCGGCGACCACCTCGCCGTCGATCACCAGCGCCGCCGCGGCGTCGTGGCCCACCAAGAGGTTGCGGTCGATTCCCGTCGCCCCGTAGAGCCGCCCGAAGAGTTCCGCACCCTTGGTGAATCCGTTGTAACCGAGCACGATCACTGGCCCTCAGCCTCCCCAGCGTGACAACAGCGGCGGGACGGCACGCTACTCGGCCGTAAACGGGAGGGATAGATGTGACGCATGAGCAGCATGGGTTCCACTTTTGCGAAGGTCAGGGCTCCGGTTTTGTGGTGGTGAGGGCTCCGGTTCTACGAAGGCGGGGGCCCCGTTCCGTGCGGGTCGGGGCCCGGGGGAGGCACGGCTCAGGGGGGCCGTCCCCGTGCTCACGCGGGCCGTGCGCGGAGCACCGCCTCGGCGGCGGAGGTCCGGGCGTACAGCACCGACCGCCCGGCCCGGTGCGCGCTGACGAGGCCCGCGTCGCGCAGCGCGGTGAGGTTCTGGGAGACACCCGCCCGGGAGAGGCCGGTGCGGTGGGCGAGTTCGGTGGTGGAGGCCGGGGTCTCCAACTCGGTGAGGAGCAGGGTGCGGGAGCGGCCGAGGACGGCGGCGAGGGCGTCGGTCCCGGTGCCGGGGCGCTGGTGTTCCCACAGGGTGCCGGTGCCGCGGGCCGGATAGGCCAGCTGCGGGGGCTCCGGCGGCGCCAGGCGGGTGAAGGGGACGGGGCCGGTGAAGACCGAGGGGATGAGGAGCAGTCCCGTGCCCGCCGCCCCGCGTGACAGCGGTCGGCGTCGGCGGGCCAGGCACAGCGCGTCCTCGTCCCAACTGACCGACGGGTGCAGGTCGTTGAAGAGGTGGGCCGCGCCGTGCTCGGCGACCTGCCGTGCCCGGTGGAAGACGTCGGCGTCGAGCACGGCCCGTATCCGCGCCCAGTAGGGAGCGAGAGCCAGCTCCCAGTACGTCTCGATCTCCTCCGTGACCCGGGCCAGCCGCGCCCGCGGATCGGCGTACAGGGTCTGCGCCCGGGCCCCGAGTCCTCCTTGGTCGTGCCGCAGTTGGTCGAGGTCCCGCCGGAGCCGGTCCGGGGGAGTGGCCCGCACCCTGTCCAACTCCTCGGCCAGCGTGGGCGCGGGCCCGGTGGGCGCCGGGTTGAGGAAGTCCGGGACGTACCCCGACGGCGGGACCAGCTCGGCGAGCCAGCCCCGGTCGAGCCCGGGACCCGCGAGACGTGGCCGGACCTGCTCGGCCCAGCGCCGATGAACCGGATGGGCGGTCCCCGAGCGCAGCAGCCGAAGGCTCGGCCCGACCTCCCACATCGGCGACACGGCGAACCGCATCTGCGCCAGATCGCTCACCGAGAAAGTCAGCTCCGCCCGCACCGCCACCCCAGGATTCACTCATGCCCGAATCAATGGCCGGGACTCTACAGTGCGGAGATCATCCACGCATGACCACAGAGACGACCACAGAGACGACCCCAGCGACGAGTGCGGAGACGCCTATGGAGTCGACCGAAGACATCGCCATGGACAGGGCCGCAGCGGTGAGTGCGGGAGAGATCAGCGCAGCGGCGGCGGGCACCTGGACACTCGGCGACCTGGAGATCAACCGCATCGGCTTCGGCGCGATGCGCCTGCCGCAGACCGGGGAGGCGTTCGCGCCGGACGCCGTCCCCCGCGACCGGAGCGAGGCGATCGCCGTGCTGCGCCGGGCCGTCGACCTCGGCGTGAACCACATCGACACCGCGGCCTTCTACTTCTCCCGGCTCCGCTCCGCCAACGAGCTGATCAACCAGGCCCTCGCCCCCTACCCGGACGACCTCGTGATCACCACCAAGGTCGGACCGGGCCGCGCCCCGTCGGGTGACTGGCTGCCCCACGCCACCCCCGGCCTCCTGCGCGGCCAGGTCGAGGAGAACCTGCGCCAGCTCGGCCGGGACCACCTCGACGTGGTGAACCTCCGCGTCGTCGGCACCGATTCGATCGCCGAACGCTTCGGCGCGCTCGCCGACCTGCGCGACGCCGGGCTCATCCGGCACCTCGGCGTCTCCAACGTCACGCCCGAGCACCTCGACGAGGCCCGGGCCATCGCGCCGGTGGTGTGCGTGCAGAACCAGTACGGCATCGGCGTACGGCCCGAGCACGACGCGTTCGTGCGCGCCTGCGGCGAACAGGGCATCGCGTTCGTGCCGTTCTACGCGATCGCGGGCACCGGACGCACAGCCGGAGCGCGCGCCACCGAGCACGAGGACGTGCTCGCCGTGGCCCGCGCCCACGGCACGGGCGCGGCCGCGATCCGGCTGGCCTGGACCCTGCACCAGGGGCCGCACGTCCTGGCCATCCCCGGCACCGGCGACCCCCGGCACCTGACCGAGAACATCGCCGTCGGCGCGCTGCGGCTCTCGCCGGACGAACGGGCCGCCCTGGACGCGCTGCACCGGCGCACCACGTGAGCGCACGGACGTCACCGAACGCTCAGCGTGCCAGGCGCTTGATCCTCTCGAACGGGTACCCGGCGACGGCCACGACGACCAGGCCGTAGGCCGCGACGATCAGCATCCCCGTCGTGCCGATCGCCCGGTCGCCGTCGGACAGCAGGACGCTGCCGAGCGGCACCAGCGGGGCGACGCTGAGGATCGCCGCGCCGGTGCACCAGTGCGCGACCAGGTGGTTGGCCCGGGCGCGCAGCTCGGGGTCGCGCTTGACCTCGTCCGGCACGTCGTAGCCGACCTCGCGGTCGCCGACCTCACCCCGGCGCCCGACGCGGGCGGCGAGCAGCGAGACCCCCGTCATCAGGAGGAAGCAGCAGAGGATGAAGACGTACGCCATGAGAGTGTGGGCCCCGGAGGTCTGGTGGGATCACGTGCTGATCAACAGTACTCGGCTTCCATGATCTTGGGGATGGACGCCGACTCCCAGTCCCCGTTGTAGTTGAAGGCGAGCTGGTGGCGGCCGTCCTCGCTGGTGACGGACAGGGAGAGCCAGCCCACCATGCCCCCGCCGTGACCCCAGAGCGTGCCGCCGCAGCTCGTCCTGAACCGCTGGAGGCCGAGCCCGTAGGCCGTGTCCGGGCTGTCAGGGGTGCTGACGGTGGTCTTCATCGCCTTGAGCTGGCGCGGCGGCAGCAGCTTCCCGCGCAGCAGCGCGCCGTAGAACCGGGTCAGGTCCCCGGCGGAGGAGATGATGTCGCCGTCGCCCCAGCCCTGGGAGCCGTTCATCTCGGTGATGTCGTCGATCCGGTCGGGCTGGGACCGGAACAGCTTGGAGTAGCCGCGGCTGCTCGGCCGGGGCAGGTGCACGCTGTTGCCCGGGTTGGAGGTGGCCTTCAGGCCCAGGGGCCTGATGATGCGGTCGCGGACCTCTTCCTCGTACGTCCTCTTGCCGACCTTCTCGACGATCAGCCCGGCGAGGATGTAGTTGGTGTTGGAGTACGAGTGCTTGGCGCCGGGCTCGAACAGCGGCCGGTGGGAGAGGGCGACCTTGACGTGCTTCTCGGGCGGCAGGGTGTCGTAGCGGTGCTTGAGGTAGCCGTCGCCCTCCATGTACGTCTCGCTGTACTCCTTGTCGGTGAGGTAGTCGAACAGGCCGCTGGTGTGGTTGAGGAGCCGGCGCACGGTGATCTTGCGGCCGTCGTTGCCGTTGCCGCGTACCAGGCCGGGCAGATGGCGGTCCACGGTGTCGTCGAGGCTGAGTCTTCCCTCCGCCTCCATCTGGAGGAGGACGGTCGCCATGAACGTCTTGGTGATGCTGCCGACGCGGAACCTGTCGTTCTTGCCGCGCGGCTCGCCCGTCCTGAGGTTGCCGACGCCGGACGCCGCCTTCCACACGCCGCGGCCGTCGCGCGCCTGGGCCGTGACGCCGGGGACACCCGCCCGCACGGCCGCGTCCATCGCCCGCTGCGTCGCCCCATGACCGGACGCCCGGGCGGCGGGGTCCGGCGCCGCCTGGGCGGGGGCCGTGAAGGCGGTGGCCGCCACCGCGGCCGCCGCGAGACCCACCACGCCGATCCTGGAACTCCTGCGTAACGTCATCCCGTACTCCTCACCGTCGTCTCCACTGAACTGTGCGCGTGCGGTCCCGTCGCGGCAGCCGAGGCTCCTGGCCGGTGGTGCGGACGGGCCGCCCGGGTAGCAAGACCGCGCAGGGTGACGAAGTGGTTGAGAAGGACCCGAACTCCATGTTCCCGGAGGGATGGTGGGCCCGTGCGGTGCGGGCTCGGTCCGTCAGGACCGGACCGGCAGGCAATAGCGGAGTTTCTCCTTCGCCCGGGCGCCGAGACGGTCGTAGAAGCGGATCGCGCCCTCGTTCCACGCGGGCGTCTGCCACTGCACCTCGTCGGCGCCGAGGGCGCGCGCCTCGGCCACAACGGCGTCCATCAGCGCCGCGCCGAGGCCCGAGCCGCGGCTGCCGGAGCGCAGGAAGAGGCAGTCCATGTGGAGGTATTCGCGTCCGTCCCACGTCGAGATCTCCGGCGCGCAGGTGGCGTAGCCGACGACCTCGCCGTCGTCCGCCTCCGCCACGAAGCAGCGCAGGCGGGGCGCGGGGGTGTCGAAGAGGAGGACACCGAGCCGCTTCGCGAGGTCGGGCACGGGCGGTGCGGCCTTCTCGTACACGGCGTGCTCCGCGGCAAGTTCCGCCACCCGCGGCAGGTCGGCGGCGCGTGCGTGCCGCACGGACGTCATCGGACCTCTCCCGACAGGACGTCCTTGCTCCACGCCACCACCCGGTCCGCGATCCGCCCGCCGCCGTCCAGGACGTGCCGCGTGAACGCGTCGCGCTCATGGGCGAGAAGAGCCGCCTCCCACACGCAGGGCGCGAGGCCCACCCGTCCCGGCCGCAGCCGGTCGGGCTGCCCGGCCGGGCCGACGAACACGGCGAGGTCGGACATGTAGCCCTCGATCCAGGTGGAGACGAGGACATAGTCGCCGTCGCCGCCCGCGTGCACGATCAGCACCGCGAGGCCGAGGGAGCCGCGGGCGCGCCCCAGTTCCAGGTGGGCCCCGGCGAGCCGGAGCGCGGCCGCCTCGTCCTGCACGGTGACCGTACGGCCCGGCGCCTCCAGGGCGTACACCTTCACGACGTGCCCACCGGCATCGCGGACGGCGCGGGCGCGGGCGGTACGGGCGTGGTGCCCGTCGGCCAGGGCCAGCAGCGCCTCCGTGTCGAGCCCGGGCGGCATCTCTCTGAGATCACTCATCCGGACATGATGCCCTGGGCCGGCCGACAAGGGACGGGGCAAGGGAAGGCGCACAGACGAGGCAGTAGAGATTCTTCCCCGCCACGGCCTTCGTGGTCTTGACGGCGGAGAACAGGGAGTCGGAGAAGGCG
>NZ_JBVIXA010000010.1:207703-350022 GCF_055594065.1 Streptomyces sp. NPDC040610
GGGGGGGGGGGGGGGGGGGTGTGGGTGTGTTTCCCTTCAACAAAGCCAACCACCTCCTCGGTGTAAACCCCGGCCGTCCCCTCTCGGAACCCCCCCCCCCGACCGTCCTCCCTTGCCCCGGCCGAGGGGGCCCGCCCCAGGGCACGGTGCACAGCCGCGTCAGTAGAGCTTCTTCACCGCCGTGGCCGTCGTGGTCTTGAAGGCGGAGACCGGGGCGTCGGAGAAGTCGCCCATCTGCCCCCAGTGCACGAGCGTCACCGTCCTGCCGTCCCGGCCGACCGCGTACATGTTGATGTCGGAGGCGCCCCAACTCGCCTCGGTGTGGACGCCGTAGACGTGCGCGCCCTCCTCGACGTTCACCTTGCCGTAGTACTTCTGCGCCGCGGTGACGTCGGGGTACTGCGCCATCACCTTCTTCGCGCAGCCCGCGAGGTCCTTGCGGAGCAGCTCGGCGAAGGCCTTGGCCCGCTGCACGTCGCGCTCGACCACCGTCACCTGCAGGGCGCCCGTGTCCAAGTCCGTGCGGTAGGCGCGGTGCACGGACGTCGACGGCAGCGCCTCGCCGCCGCACATCGGCAGCGGGTCCGGCTGGCCGGAGGTGATCGGGCCCGCGTGCCAGGCCGACGACGCGTGCGGCGGCAGCTCGGACGCGGACAGGAAGCGAGGCGTGCCCTCGGCGGCCGAGGCCGGAACGGTCCCCACCGCCACGCCCGACGCGGCCACCACGGCGGCCGTCGCCAGCAGCTTCACATTCACACGCACACTCATCATCGACATCTCCCCAAGTCGGATGCGTCGGCCCGTCGTTCCGGGCCGATCTGACCGCCCCCGTGCACGGCGACCCATTACGCCTCATACGACCCGCGGCACCCCGCACCCGTTGCCCCCGCGCATGTCACGGATCTGTCCGTCATGTCACCGAACGGCAACAGCCGTACGGAGCAAGGAAGTCGGCGCGGGCGAGGGTCAACGCACCCGAGAGGCAGGGGAGTCAGTGCGTGGGCAGGGCGCAGACGCTGTCGATGCCGAGCACGTGGTTGAGCCTGCCGAATGCGAGCCACGAGCCGATGCTCATGCTCAGCTCCACGATCTCCACCTGGCTGTAGTGCGCCCGCATCCGCGCCCAGAACGCCTCGTCGAGTCCGTGGTGGTCCAGGGCGTACCGCTCGGCGTACTCGGCGGCGAGGCGGGTGCGGTCGTCGAAGGCGTCGGTCGTGCGCCACGCGGTGACCGCGTCCGCGAAGCCGTCCTCGACCTTCTTCCCGTCGCGTTCGGTGCGCCAGTCCAGGCAGAAGACGCACCCGTTGATCTGCGCGGTCCGCAGCCGCGCCGCCTCGAACTCGCGCAGCCCGAGCGTGCTGTGCTCGTACACCGCGAGGGAGAAGTTCGCGGCGGCCGCGCCGATGCCCGGGACCATTTCGCCCCACACGTACCCGATCGGCTCCTGGCCCTCGGGAATGTCGATGATCATGGCAACTTCCTTCCCAGGCTGCCCACCGCGGGCCGCAGCGGGACGTCGAGGGCGTCGTAGAGACCGGGCTCCGCCGCCGCGAGCCAGTCGATGGCGCCCACCAGACGGCCGACCGCGGTGGCGTTGCCGCCCGCCGACCGGTTCTCGCCCTCGTCGGTGGCCTCGACGGTGACCGCGATGCGCGGGCGGCCCTCGATCAGCACCCGGTGCGCGCCGTCGCCGTCCGGGGGAGCGGGCCAGTCCGGGGCGCAGGAGGGGTGGATGCGCGTGATGTGCTCGATGACGATGCGGGGCTCGCCCGCGACGATGCCCTGCACCTCGAACCGCACGGCGCCCTGCGTGCCCGCCTCGAACCGCCCCATGGTCCGGGTGGTCACCGTCGTGTCGAGCGGGCGGCGCTCCACCGTCTCGCGGATCTCGTCGAGTTCGACACCGAGGGCGCGGCACATCAGGCGTATCTGCCCGCCCCACACCATGGTCGGCACCGACTCCGCGAGCATCAGCGGCTCGTACGCCATCGGGTGTCCCATGCCGATCAGATCGCGGACCGAGGTCTCCTGGTCGTACGTCGAGTAGTCGAAGATCTCCTGGCAGCGGATCACGTCCAGGGTGGTGCCGAGCCCGCTGACCAGGAGCGGCAGCACATCGTTGGCCCAGCCCGGGTCGACGCCGGAGACGAACAGCGAGCCGCCACCGGCCGCGATCGCGGCGAGGACCGGGTCGCGCAGTTCGGGCGGGGCGCCCACCTTGTCGTAGAACGCGTACAGCGACGGCGTCACGACCACGGCTCCGACGCCGATCGCCCGGATGACGTCGGCCATCGCGTCGTCCGGGCGGATGTCACCGGACGCCGCGTACACCACGGCGCGCGGCCGGGCGGCGAGCACCGCGTCGACGTCGTCGGTGGCCGCGACCCCGAGCCCGCGACCGAGCCCGGCGAGTTCCCCGGCGTCCCGGCCGACCTTGGCGGGGTCGTGCACCACCACGGCCGCCAACTCCAGCGCCGGATGGGCGTCGACGGCGCGGACGGCCGCCCGTCCCACATTGCCTGTGCCCCAGACCACCGTGGAAATCATGCGGCGGAGGGTAACGACAGGGCCTCGCACTTCCTAGAGGCACGACCGCACCTTGTGCGCGGAGCGCGGGCCGGGGGAGGGGACGGCGGTGTCCCGAAGGTCAGCTGCTGAGGGCCTGGAGGTGCCGGTGCAGTGCCTGATGGCCCTCGGCGGTGGGGTGCAGGCCGTCCACGAGGAGTGCCGCGTTGTCGCGCAGGGGCTCCCACACGTCGAGGTGGTCGACGTGGTTCTCCTCGCACCACTTCCGCAGGAACGCGCGCAGGGCCAGGGCTCGGGCCTGGGTGAAGCGCAGGCCTTCGTAGTCGCGGGTCCGGGCCTCGTCGACCCACGTCGGTCCCGCGACGACGAGGCGCGCGTTGTGGCCGAGGGCCGTGGCGGCCAGCGAGCGGAGGCCGGCGGCGATGTCCGTCAGCCAGTCGTCGGTGGCCGCAGGACCGGTGAGGGGGAGCGCGGAGTCGTTGATCCCGGCGGCGACGAGGAGCGTGTCGGGCAGGCGGGGGGCCAGGAGCGCGGGCGTCTGCGCGCTGACGTCGCGCAGGGTGCTGCCGGGGACGGCGAGGTTGAACACCCGGTGCGCGGTCTCGTCGGCGGCGATGTGGGCGGCCGCGAACCGGGCTGCCCAGCCGCCGTCCGGATCGCAGCGGCCGTACGCGATGCTGTCCCCCACGATCACGACGCGGGCGGCCGGGCGCAGCGGCTTCGCGTCGAGGTAGGCCCAGGCGGTCTCCCCGGAGGACAGCAGGACCCGGCGGCGTACATAGTCGTCCACCTCGTAGGCGTCGGCCGCGGCGAGGTCGTCGTCTGTGAGGTGCAGGACGGCGCCCTCGACCGCGGCGCCGTGCTTCCGCGCCAGGGTGAGGTGGACGTCGAGGCCGCTGGTGGCGATCACGGCCGGGTCGGTGATCGGCAGGGGCCTGGTGGTGTGGCCCGCGAGGGACGCCGGCGTGCTGGGCACGGCCTGGCCGAACAGGGAGGTCTGGACCCGCTCGTCCAGCAGCGTGCCGAAGGAGAACAGGGTGTGTGGGCGGAGCGGGGACACCTGGGGCGCCAAGGCCTTTCTTCCGGGAAGTGGAAGATCATCCTATGTGCGCGTCACCGGCCTCGTGCGGCCGGGGGACCTGGGGCGTCGCAGGTGGGGGTCGGTTTCCGTCGGCCGCGGGCTCCGGGGTCGCGTCCTTCTCGGCGGGCGACCGGAACGTCCCCTCGCCCGGCGACACCGCGGCGAGCACCGCGAGCAGCCCCCCGAAGACGAGGAACACCGCGGCGGTCGGCATCCCTTCCAGCAACACCCCGGCCAGCGTCGCCCCCAGCGGAGGGGTGGCCATGAACAGCAGCCCGATCGTGCTGTTCGTGCGGCCCTGGAGATGGTCCGGAGTGTGGCGCAGGCGGGCGAGGGTCATGACCGAACCCGAGACGGCCACCGCGAGGGCGCACCCCGCGAGGAGGGCGGCGAGGCCCGCCGCCGTCGAGGTCAGGGCCATCGCGCCCACCAGGACCGTGCACACGACCCCGGTGGCGAGCAGCAGCGTGGAGGAACGCAGGCGCCTGCCCGCGAGCGGCGCGAGCATCACCCCGGCCATCGCCCCGACCGCCGATGTCGCCGTGATCATCCCGACGGACAGCGCGGACACACCCTGCCGTGCGGTGGTCACCACGATCGCCAGGTACACCCCGTCGAAGACGAAGTTCTGCGCCGACGCCACCAACGTGAGGCGCCGCAGCAGGCGTTGGCGCCACAGGAACCGCAGCCCCGTGGTGAACGACGGCCACCAGCCCTCGCGCGCCCCCGGCGGAAGTCCCGGCCGCACCCGGAGCGCCAGGACACAGCACACCGAGATCGTGTACGAGGCGCAGTCCAGCCAGAACGGCCAGCTCGCCCCCACGCCGAACAGGGCGCCGCCGACCACAGGACCCAGGAGGTAGGCGGCCTGCCCGCGCACCTGGTTGACGGCGAGGGCCGTGGGCAGCCTGGACTCGGGCACCACTTGCCGCACCAGCGGCAGCAGCGCCGCGTTGAACGGCGCCGTGAGGAACCCGAGGACCGCCCCCGCGACGAGGAGCACCGGAAGGGACGCCAGCCCGGCGAGGACCGCCGCCGCGAGGGCCGCGCTCGCCACCGCCCGGCCCGCCTCGCACGTCAGCAGCACCGTGCGCCGGTCGAACCGGTCGGCGATCGGCCCCGCGGGCAGGCACGCGAGCGCCAGCGACCCCGTCCACACCGCCTCCACCAGGCCGACGTGCAGCGGCGAACCGGTGGAGCGCAGGACGAGCAGCGGCAGCGCGATGGCGGCCGCGCCCGAGCCGAGCAGGGACAACCCCTGTCCGGCGCACAGGAGTTGGAAGTCCCGGTTGCGGCGGAGGCTGTCGGGTGCGCGGGCCCCGCGCCGCGAGGTGACACCCCGGTGCGTCACCTCGGCACCCCGACCGGCGTCCGGGCCTCCAGGAACGGCAGCGCCGCGTGCCGCGCGTCCGTCGGACCGCCCCGCAGCGCGGTGTGCACGGCGAGCAGCACCCCGGCCGTACCGGTGGCCAGGTCCATCGACAGCCGGAGCAGTCCGTCGAGCGCGAAGGCCCGCCGTCCCCGGAAGCGCACGCAGTGGAGGCCCAGGCCGCGCAGGTGCGGAGCCAGTGCGGAGCCTGGGCCGGCTAGGTGGGCGGTGGCGTGCAGCAGCCCCGCCTGACCGCCCAGGAGGCCGGGGGAGAGCAGGAGTTCCGTCCCCAGGCCGTCGCGGATGCGGTCGCGTACGCGTGCGAAGTAGGGGTCGTCGGCGCGCTGGACGTACGCGTCGAGGACCAGGCCGATCCCGGCGCTGCCGCGGTCGAGGGTCGACAGCCACCGCTGCCCGTCCCTGACCTGGACCCGGCCTTCGCGCGGCGCCCCGCAGCGGCCGAGGTCGCGGGCCAGCGCGGTCTCCGCGAGGCGCAGCCACCGGTCGTCGTCCGTCGCCGCGTGCAGGTGGACGAAGAGCAGGGCCGGGCCCGACCAGCCGTGGGTGAGCCCCACGGCGTCCGCCGGGCCCGGCAGCCGCCCCCCGCCGGTGACGATCCGCGCGAGGCGCTCCCCCGGAGCTCGCGCGGCGTCCACGTCACCGAAGCGCAGCCGCGCCAGACCGATGCCCGCGAGGCCGCCGAACAGGCCCGCGCCGCACCGGTCGAGCCCGATGTCGTCGATCCGGTCGAGGGCCGCGCGCGCCTCGTCGGTGCGGCCCAGCTCGTCCAGGACGTACGCGACGCCCGCGAGCCCGTCGTACAGCCCCGGCCGCGGCCAGCGGGTGCGCTCGGCCGCCCGCGCCAGCCAGTCGGCGTACCCCTCGAAGCCGGGGTCGTCGCCGTACCCGGAGACGAGCAGCGCGTGCAGGACGCCCGCCGCGCCGAACGCGAGCGAGGCGCCCTGGTTGTCGAACTGCCGCACGTCGCCCGGGAAGAGGCGGTCCTCGCGCTCCGGCGTGGCGCTGAGCCGGATCGCCTCGGCCAGCGAGTCGAGCGCGGCGCGCCCGTCGGCGCCGGGCTCCTCCGGCCAGCGCGAGCCGTCCGGCGGGATGTCGTCGTCGGCCCGCGGCCAGTGCGGCGGCGGGGCCAGCCGCTCGCGCAGCCGCGTGGTGAACTCGGGCCGCACGGGGAAGCGTCCCCGCGTCCAGTCCGTCAGTTGGACGTACTTGTCCCGGTCGAAGCGCAGCAGCGGTGTCAGTGGGCAGAAGAGCGCGAGGCTCACCGCCGCGAGCCCGTACGTGTCCACGGAGCGGCCCGATCGCGCCCAGCGGGCGGTGAACCCGGGCGTGCCGAGCGCGGGCCGGCGGTCCTCGGCGTCCTCGAACGCCGTCTCGAAGTCGACCAGGCACACGCTGTCGTCCGGGCGCACCATGATGTTGCCGGGCTGGAGGTCCCCGAAGACGACGCCCCGCGCGTGCAGGGCGGCCACCGCCTCCTCGACGCGGCCGATGACGCCCTGGGCCCAGAGCGTGTACGCGGCGAGGTCCGACTCGTCCGCGCCGTCCCGGAACAGCGGGTGCCGACGGCCGACGGCCTCTTGCAGCGTCTCGCCCTCGATCAGCTCCTCGACGAGGAAGTGGTGCTCCCAGTGGCGTACGCGGCCGTACAGCGCGGGGACGCAGCCGAGCCCGGCGAGGCGCTCCAGCATCCCCTGCTCGTGCGCGAGCCGGGCCACGGCGTCCGCGCCCCGGTCGTCGAGACCGGCGTGCGGCCGCGCCTCACGGAGCACCACGCGGCGGCCGGTGCTCTTCTCGACGGCGCGGTAGACCCCGCCCCCGTTGGAGAAGTGCAGCGCCTTCTCGACCCGGTACGGGAAGCCGCCGGGCGCGGCCGCGCGGGACGCCTCGATGTGCGCCGCGAGGAAGCCGGGCGGCTCCACCCACGGGGGCACTCGGAAGGACGTGCCCCGCAGATCGGGCAGCAGAGCGCCGTCGGGGCCCTCCACCGCCGGGACGTACTCGCCGTCCGGCGCGAAGCAGTAGGCCAGCTGGAACCCGCCGTGGCGCATGTACAGCGGGCCGTCCTGCCAGCGCAGGTCGCTGAGGACGTACGCACCCTCGACGCCGCCGAGGAGTTCCGACAGCTCGGTGAGTGTCCGTTCGAGTTCCTGGTCGTCGGCCGGGTAGACGGTGACGAGCTTGCCGCTGGCCGAGCGGGGTGCCTGCTTGCTGTTCATGTGGTGGAAGAGCACGGAGCTGCGCAGGAACTTGAAGCTGACGGAGCGTCGGACGCAGTAGTCCCAGACGGTGTCGACGACGTGCTCGGCGCGGTCCGCCGTGGCCGAGGCGTGGATCTTCCAGCCCTGGTGGGGCAGGGGGACGCCGTCGGGGTGCAGGTTGATCCAGCCGCCGCGCTCGGTGCGCACCCACCCCGAGGGCGTCGGACCGCCGGTGCGGGCGAAGCGCTCCCCGGTATCGTCGATGCGGTCGAGCGCGTCCACGAAGCAGTCGTCGGCGATGAGGTGGCCCTGGGCGAGCATGGCGCGTGCTCCTTTGCGGAGTCGTCGGGAGGGAAGGGGTTCGGAATTAGGAGCGGTGGAAGTTGCGGCGCACGGGGCTCCTGGACCGGGAGAGGACCAGGAGCCCCGGCTGCCACCAGTGGCGCCGATCGCCCCCCTCGGCCGTGAGGGGCCACGGCCGGAAGGCGGTCGGGGTGGCGAGCTGGCTGTGCGTCAGGCGACGCCGCGGGCGCTCTCGAAGCTGTTGGCGCAGGGCCACAGGGAGGTTGTCTCCTCCTCGAGCTCCTGCAGTTCCAGGATCTCCGCCATGTGTGTCACCCCCTCGGTACGGTCGCTGTGGTGGCGGGCGGGACGCACGGTGCGGCGTGCGTCAGCCCATGCCGATGCTGCTGTGCGAGCTGTTGGCACACGGCCACAGGGAGGGGGTCTCCTCCTCGAGCTCCTGCAGGTCCAAGATCTCCGACATCCGAAATCACCTCCTTCCGTCGGCTGGTGGGAACGTCGACCGCGGGTCGAGGTAGGGCAGGGCGGGCCCGCCTCCCTCGAACGCGGAGTCCAGGGCGAGCAGCACGCCCGCCGCGCCGGTCGCGAGGTCCGCGGACAGGCGCAGCATCCGGAAACCCGGGAAGGCGAGCTGCCCGCGGTAGGAGTGCGCGTACCAGGCCATGCGGCGCACCTGGGCGCGCGCGGCCTCGCCGTCGCCGGGCCCGTCCATCGCGGCGAGCACGGCGATGGCGCCCGCCCGGCCGCGCAGCAGCCCGGCGTTGCGCACGTACAGGGCGCGGCAGGTGTGCCGCACGGCGGCGAGCGTGGCCGAACGGGCCGGGTCGGGGCGCCGCCGCAGCAGCGCCCGCAGCGGGAACGCGAGCCCGCCGCTGCCACCGTGCAGGTACGGCAGGTGGTGGGTGCCGTCGAAGAGCGTGAGGGCGCCGTCGGGGCCGGTCGCGCACCGGGCGGTGTCGAACCGGAGCGCGCGGTCGGCGAGTTCCAGGAACCGGGCCGGGCCGCCGTCCTCGTACAGGTGCAGGAAGAGCAGGGCGATCCCGGCCGGGCCGTGCAACAGGCCGTAGGGCGGGGGAGTGCCGGGCCGGGGGACGGGCGGGCCGTCCAGGACGAGGGCGGCGAGGTCGTCGGCGATGCGCAGGGCCGCGTCGTGCAGCGCGGTGTCGTGGGTGACGCGGGCGAAGCGCAGCAGGTTCAGGGCGATTCCGGCCTGGCCGCCCGCGAGGTCCGGGCGGACCGTGCGGGCGTCGAGGGGACGGGAGCGTTCGAGGACTTCGAGGGCCCGGTCCCGGTGGCCGAGCAGGTCCAGGGTGAGGGCCACGCCGTGCAGGCCGTCGTAGAGCCCTGGCCGGGGGTCGGGGTCGCGGGTCGCCGCGTCCGCGAGCCAGTCGGCGTATGCGCCGGGGACGGGCGCGCCCACCCGGTGCAGCGCGTACAGGACACCGGCCGCGCCGTGGCCGAACGACGTGCCGCCGAGCGACACCGGGCCGAACGGGGTGCCGGGGAACAGCCGGTCGGCGCGCTCGGGCGTGGCCATGGCGTGCAGCCCGGCCACCAGCCGTTCGCGCAGGGCGGGCCAGTCGGGGCGCTCCGCGGCGAGCGCCCGCGCGTCGTCGGGGCCGTCGGCGTCGCCCGGTCCTGCACCCCGGCGCAGGCGTGCCAGGAGCGTGGCGCCGAAGCCCGGGGGCAGCGGGTAGAGCTCGTCGACCGCCTCCGTGAGGACGCGCAGCGTCGCGGGGGCGCGGTGGGGCACGGGCAGCAGCAGCCACAGCCTCAGGCTGTCCAGCAGATGGGCGTGGGCGGCGGCGCCGCGCAGGCCGACCGGGGCGGTGAAGCCCTCCTCGCCGACACTCGGGGGCCGGTCGTCCGTGAGGTCGGTGGCCGTGCGCAGGCGGGTGAGGACGACGCGCCCGTCGGGGCGCAGGACGATGTGGTCCGGGTCGAGTTCGCCGAGGCGTACGCCGTGCCGCTGGAGGGCGCCCAGGGCGTCGGCGACGCGGTCGGCGACGTCGAGGGCCCACTTCGCGTAGTCCGCGGCCTCGCTGCGCGCGCGGTCCTCGGTGGTCAGCGGGAAGGCGGCGGCCGCGGCCTCGGCGAGGGTGCGCCCCTCGGGGGCCTCGACGGCGAGGAAGTGGTGCCCCGCCCGGACGTGCCGGCCGACGATGTCGGGCACGCAGTCCAGGTCCGCGAGGCGTTCCAGGAGCGCGCGTTCCCGGGTGAGGCGGGTGACGGCGTCGTCGCCGCGCACGTCCAGACCGGCGTGCGGGCGCGCCTCGTGCAGGAGGACGGGCCGGTCCGTGGTCGTCTCCGTGGCGCGGTACGTGCCCTCGCCGGTGGTGAGGGACACGGCGCGGACTCCGCGGTAGGGGAACGGGGACCGGGGCGGGGCGAGGAGGCCCTCCAGGTCGGCGTGCAGGACCTCGGGCAGGGCGACCCAGTCCGGGAGGCGGAAGACGGGGCGCCGGTCCTCGGGCACGAGCGTGCCGTCGGGCCGCTCCAGGGCGGGCACCAGGTCGTGCTCGTCGCCGGGGGCACGCGGGTGGCCGTCGGCGGGACATCGCCGGTTCTCGGCGGCGGCGTAGCGTACGTACAGCGGGCCCGGGCCGTGCCGCAGCGCGCCCGGGACGTAGGGGCCGGGCAGCGGGGCGAGGAGCGCGGTCAGGTCCCCGAGGGCGGCGGCGAGTCCGGTCTCGTCGGCCGGGTGCAGGACCATCAGGTCGGCGCTGGTGAGGCGGTCGGCGCGGATGTCGGCGAGCGCGCGGGCCGCGGTCACGCCACGGACCAGGTCGCAGGCGAGGCCCCGGTGCACGCAGTACTCCCGGACGATCTCCGCCGTCCGCTCCAGCTCCGGCAGCGTCACCGAGACGTGGATCCGCCAGCCCTGACCGGGCGTCCGCACGGCGGGCGGCCGCAGCCGCACCCACCATCCGGCCTCTGTGCGCTCCCATCCGCGCGGCGGCTGGCGCAGCACGGCGGAGAGCCGGTCCGTGGCGTCCTCGGCCAGCCGTTCCGGGAATTCGAAGAAGTCCGGGTCCGCGCGGTAGAAGCGGTCGTAGTCCTGAAGTTTCATCATGGCGCGGTCCTTTCAGCCGGAATGAGGAGCCGAACCCGCTGTCGGGCGGTGGCTCGTGGACGGGGCGGTACGGGGAATCCGGGGGAGAATCCGGACGGAATACGGGCGAGTTCCGGACAGAGATCAGCTGCGTTCTGGACAGCGGGCGGAAGGGTGGTGGACGGGAAGCGGAGGGGTGACGGCGGGGCAATGGCCGACCGGTGTCCGTCGCGGAATGCCGGTATGCGAGGGCGATATGACGGTGGAATACCCGCGGCGTCAGACGGAGTGCCGCCCCGATGCCCCCTGGGCGGTGACCGCCGTCGGGTCGATGAATTCCGGCGGATTCGTACGGACCGAACGCCGGTCGAAGCGGGCGATGTCCTCGGCGGTCCCGAAGCGGCGGTCCATGTGCCGGACGGCCTTGGCCCAGGACTCCATGGAGTGCACGGTGGACAGGGTCTCCACGACGAACGGGTCCTTGAGCCGCGCGAGCGTGCGCTCCCAGAGCACCGACGCCGGCTCCTCCAGGAGGCTGCCGACGGTTCCCTCGTACACGGGGATCCCGCGGACCAGGCCGTCCGGTTCCACCTGCATCACGAGGGTGTCGACGCGCCGGGCGACGCGCTCGGGGTTCATCGCCAGGTTCATGTTGTCCGTGGTGTGGACGGACACCGACGGCGGTGCCAGGTCGCGCAGCCGGGAGCGGAGTGTCCGACTCGTCAGATGGGCGACCTGGTCGTCGTCGAGGAGCTCGTGCGCGCAGAACTCCGGGCGGCTGGCGAGCCCTTCGGGCACGGCCGCGTTGAACCCCAGGGTCGCCAGGTGCGGGAACCGGTGGGCGATGTCGGCGGCGAAGGCCTCCAGCTGCGGGAAGTTGCTGCGGATCACCACACAGTCGATGCCGAAGCGCAGCCGCCCCCGTGCGGCCGCGCTCCGTTCCCCCGCCACCTCGTCGAGGAGTGCCAACGTCGCAAGGACCCGGTCGAAGGAACCCTTGCGGCCCCGGATGCGGTCGTGCACCTCGGGCGTCGCCCCGTCGAGGCTGACGATCACCTCGTCGAACCGGTCCGCGAGCCGTTCGGCGAGCGCCCGGCTCATCACCCAGCCGCTGGTGTTGATCGACAGCTTCACTCCGCCGGCCCGCAGCCGCTCCGCGACGTCGAACAGGCCCCGGACGACGAGCGGTTCGCCTCCGGACAGGGCCACGACCCGAGGCCCGAGCGAGACGAGCGCGTCCGCGACCCGCAGCATGTCCTCAAGTCCGAGCTGCCGCGACGGCCGCCGCCCCGATTCCGAATAGCAGTGCGAGCACCGCAGTGGGCAGGCGTACGTGGTGTCCCACACGACCACTTCCGGACCGGAACAACGACTCATGACAGCCACCCGCTCTCGAGGAATCCGCGTCGGCGATTGAGTTCCGAGTCTTCTCGCCGGCGCCATTCCGCGGCACCTGGGCACCCCCCAAACCGTATGGCGGTTTTCCTCCATACGCGGTGGATTATTTCCGTGGACGCCCGTCGTGACGACGGCCGATAATGGCGTCCGTGGCAGGCAGAAGCAGGGGGATGTGCCTTGTCGCGGTAAGTGGCGGAGTGTTCATGCTCTGGGCAACGCTTATCGGGACAACGCAGTTGGAGAACCGGTATGTTCTGCCCTGGGTCCTCGGATCCGTACTCCCGTGCTATTTCGCCGGTCTTTTCACCTGGTGGCACGCCCCGTCGAGCCCCGTGGCCCGCCGCCTCCTGCTGCTCGGTACCTGGCTGTCCGTCGCCATCGCCGTGCGCCACACCACGAACCTGATGATCCGTGAGCTCGGCTGGCACCTCCGCCCGAAGGTCGTCGGCCCGGTGCTGCCGCTCGACCTCGGCCTCCAGACCGCCCACGAGATGTGCAACCTCGCGGTGAGCATCCTCATCGTCCGCCTGCTCGCCCTGCTGCCCGACGGCCGCTACGCCTTCCGCTACGAACGCCACGTCCTGCGCGCCCTGTGGGCCCTGCTCGCCCTGCCGATCCTGCTGCCCCTGGCCGGAGTCCCGCAGCACATCGTCTACTACATCGTCTTCTACTACCCCGAGGCCTGGCTGCCCGGCATCGGCGCCGCCCTGCTCACCGTGCGCTGTCTGCGTGCCCGGGCCGCGGGACGCGCCGACATCGCCGCCCTGCTGCCCTGGGCCGCGCTCGGCGCCTTCGTCCTGCTGTCCCGGGCCGCCACCCGGCTGTTCCGCTCCTGGCAGGGCGAGCAGGGCATCTTCTTCTTCATCGGCGCGCTCCTCGGCGCCCTGCCCTACATCTCCATCTCCGTGACCCTCGTCTACGCCGCCTTCCGGCACCGGCTGCTCGGCGTCGACATCGTGCTGCGGCCCTCCGCGGTCTACGGCTCCCTGTGGTTCATCATCAACAGCTGGTACCTCGGCATGGCCCTCACCCTCGGGCTCACCGCCGGACTGTTCTTCCCCGTCGGCCTGGCCCTGCTGGTCGCCGTCGTCGCCACCGCCCTGTTCCGGCCCCTGCGCGACCGGCTCGACGCCCTCGTCGAGCGGCGCGTCTTCGGCAAGCGCCTGAGCAGGTTCGAACTCCTCGTCCAGTTCAGCACCACCCTGGAGCACGCCTACGACCTCGACCGGCTCGCCCCCCAGCTCGCCACCGGCCTGCGCGAGGGCCTCGGCCTGCGGTGGGTGCGGGTCCGCCTCGGCGGGCACGGCCTGCCCCTGTCCACCGCCGAGTCCGGCGAACGGCCCGCCGCGGCCCGGCCCGTCAAACAGTTCCCGCTCTTCTACGGCGACGACACCCTCGGCCTCATCGAGTACGGCCCAAGGACCGAGGGCCGCTCCACCCCCGAGGACCACGCCATCGGCGGCACCCTCGCCCGCTCCGCCGCCCTCGCCGTGCACAACGTCCGCCTCGCTGCCGAACTGTGCGCCCACGCCGACGAGATGCAGCGCCAGGCCGCCGAACTCGCCGCGTCCCGCGCCCGCATCGTGCACGCCCAGGACACCGAGCGCCGCCGCATCGAGCGCCGCCTCCACGACGGCATCCAGCAGGACCTCGTCGCCCTCGTCGCCAAACTCGCCCTCGCCCGCAACCGACTGCACCGCGGCGGCGGCATCGACAGCGCCCTCAACGAGATGCAGGACGACGCCTACCGCGTCATCGACGAACTCCGCGAACTCGCCCACGGCATCCACCCGCCGATCCTCACCGACCAGGGCCTCGTCGCCGCCGTCACCTCCTGCGCCCGCCGTATGCCCATCCCCGTCACCGTCCAGAGCGGGCAGTCCCTGGCCGGGGTGCGCTTCGCCCTCGACATCGAGGAGTCCGCCTTCTACCTGGTCTCCGAAGCCCTCACCAACGTCCTCAAGCACGCCTGCGCCGGACACGTCACCGTGTGCATCACCCGCGCCGACGGCCGCCTCCAGGTCGAGGTGACCGACGACGGCACGGGCTTCTCCGCCGCCACCACCCACGGCTCCGGCCTCACCGGCATGCGGGACCGCACCGAGGCCGTGGGCGGCGAACTCACCATCACCAGCCGCGCGGGCACCGGCACCGTCATCCGCGCCCGGCTCCCGGAACACATCAGGGAGGACACCCGTGCCTGAACCCAGGCCCGCGCCCGGCCCCCAGGGCCACGCACCGCTGCGCGTCGTCATCGCCGAGGACCACTACCTGGTGCGCGAGGGCACCCGCCGCCTCCTGGAGGACACCGGCGAGGCCGACGTCCTCGCCGCCGTCGGCACGGCCGCCGAGCTCCTCGACGCCGTCGCGCGGCTGCGCCCCGACGTCGTCGTCGCCGACATCCGGATGCCGCCCGGCCACCACACCGAGGGCATCACCGCCGCCCACGCCATCCGCGAGGCCCACCCCGGCATCGGAGTCGTCGTGCTCTCCCAGCACGCCAACGAGAACTACGCCTTCGACCTGTTCCGGCGCGGCACCGACGGCCTCGCCTACCTCCTCAAGGAGCGCATCGGCGAGGTCGACGAGCTCCTGCGCGCCCTGCACGAGGTCGCCGCCGGGCGCTCCGTCGTCGACCCGCGCATCGTGGAGGTCCTCATGGGCAGCCACGCCCGCGGCGCCGACGCGCCCCTGTCCCGCCTCACCCCCAGGGAGCTGGACGTCCTGCGGCACATGGCGGAGGGCAAGACCAACCGTGCCATCGCCGACTCCCTGCGCCTGTCCGAGTCGACCATCGAGAAGCACGTGAACTCCACCTTCGCCAAGCTCGGTCTCGCCGAAATACCGCAACTGCACCGCAGGGTCAGCGCCGTCCTCGCCTATCTGCGGCACGCGCCGCCGGGCCCGCCGTGAGCCCGGCCGCGAACACCTGGCGCACTTCGGCCGCACAGCGGGGCGTGCGCAGGAGCGCCCCCGAGTAGCGCTCTGCGCCGTTGAGCGCCGTGCGGCATCCGTCGGTGCGCGCCGTCCGCGCGCCCAATGCCCTCCTGTGCGACCGCGCAGGTTGTACGACGATGGTGTGCGCACACCGGCCGGTGCCGGACTGTGTCTGAGGCGGCGCGCGTTCCCTCGCGGACTCGGGAGGGGCACGCCTCGCGCCAGTTGTGCCAGTACGGGGCCAGGGGCGGCCCCGTGGCTCGGGGCGCCGACCACGTCGGTGCCTTTCCGCGGTGGTGAAACCCAAGGGGGAGGGTCAGCACCAGCCAATATCCGCATCGCCCCGCATCCGGCAGTGAGCCGCCGTCCGGCCTTTCCTCGCGGAGGCGAAGCGCGCTGTCGTCTCCGCTCCCCTTTTTTCCGACGCGGCAGTCGGACGCCGCCGCGGGACGCGCAGCGCAGCAGTGATGAAAAGTCCATCGGGCGTACCGCGGTGCGGTGCGCCCGGACGAGAGAAGGAGTGAGGGCTTGTTCTCCATCACGAAGGAATTCCATTTCTCGGCCAGTCACCAATTGGCCCACCTGCCTCCGGACCATCCCTGCGGGAGGATGCACGGACACAACTACATCGTGGTGCTCGAACTCTCCGCCGGAGCGGACGAGCTGACCGAGCCCGGCTTCGTACGCGATTACGGAGAACTCGGGCAGTTCAAGAAATGGCTCGACGAGACGCTGGACCACCGGCACCTCAACGACGCCGTCGGCGACCGGAATCCATCGGCGGAGAACATCGCCCTGTGGATCTACCAGACCTGGATCGACGACTTTCCGGAACTCACCGCCGTGCGGGTCTCCGAGACACCGAAGACATGGGCGACCTACCGGCCCGCGACGGCCGTCGGCGCGCGCACGGGCCATGCGGGCGGCTGACCGCCGGACACCGGACACCCCGGACACCCCGGACACGCCGGGTGCGGCGGGGAAGTCCGGCACTCGATCCGATGCGCCCCGCGCGGGCGTGAAGGGGGTGATGCCAATGTCGGTTCCGAACCTCGTGGTCAACGAGATCTTCGGACCCACCTAGCGCCGTCCAGGGCGAAGGGCCTTCCACGGGAAGGTCGTGCGCGTTCCTCAGGCTCGGCGGCTGCAATCTGACGTGCCGGTGGTGCGACACGCCGTACACCTGGGACTGGAAGGGCGAGTCGGACACCGGGATCGCCTACCGGGCGGCCGAGGAGCTGCATACGCTCGGCGCGGACGACGTGACGGAGCGACTGCTGGGGTTCGGCGTCGAGTTGATCGTCATCTCCGGCGGTGAGCCGCTCAGCCAGCAGGACCGGGTCCTTCCGACGGTCCGCGCGCTGCGGGCGCGCGGCATCGCCGTGGAATTCGAGACCAACGGCACCGTCATTCCCACCACCGCCTTGGTGGCGACCGGAGCGGGCTTCAACGTGTCGCCGAAGCTCGCCCACTCCGGAGTGGCCGAACACCGCCGCAAGGTCCCCGAGGCACTCAAGTGCTTCGCGGACCTCCCGAATGCGGCCTTCAAGTTCGTCTGCGGTGACCCGGGCGATCTCGAAGAAGTCGACACGTTCGTGAAGGAATTCGGTCTTCGTAATGTCTGGATCATGCCGATGGGGCAGACACCCGAGGAAATCGACCTCGGTATCCGCACCTTGGCGGACGCAGTGATCGCACGGAAATGGAACCTGTCCGGAAGACTGCACGTGAACATCTGGGGAAACAAACGGGGGGTCTGATGACCAGCAGCATCGAGGTACTGGCCGAAGAAGAGGTCCTGGCCGAGGAAGTGGCGCTGAGCGGCGAGGCGTCCGGTACGGATCCGTTGGAGGACGTCGCCCGCCGACTGCTCGTGGAGATCGGGGAGGACCCGCAGCGCGACGGACTGCGCGACACCCCCGGGCGGTTCGCGCGCTGGTGGCGCGAGTTCACCCAGCACGACCCGGGCTCCGTCGACACGGTCTTCGAGACCACGGCGAGCGGCAGCCTGGTCGCCGTGTCCGGGATCGACGTGTGGTCGCTCTGCGAGCACCACCTGCTGCCGTTCTCCTGCCGTGTCACCATCGGCTATCTGCCGCGCGAACACATCCTCGGGCTGAGCAAGTTCGCCCGTGTCGCGCACCAGCACGCGCACCGGCTCCAGTCCCAGGAGCAGCTGACGCAGGACATCGCCGACGACATCGAGAAGCTCACGGGCTCGCCCGACGTCGCGGTCATCGGCCGCGGCGAGCACCTGTGCATGGCCATGCGCGGCGTCCGCACCCCCGCCACGATGACCACGGCGGTGTGGCGCGGCGCCCTGAAGGACAGCGCCCTGCGCCAGGAGCTGACGGCCCTCACCGTCGACCACCGGCACTGACCGGGGCGACGGGACGCACGGGACACACGGGCCTGGCGGGCCTGGCGGGCCTGGCGGGATCGACCGGCCCGCCAGGCCCGTCAGCCCTGCCGGAACCGGCGAGTCGGACGAGACCGGAGAGTCCGGCGAGTCCGGAGACCAGCGAGCACAGCAAGAGCAACGAGACCAGCGAGTCCGACGAGTCCGACGAGTCCGACGAACCCAGCGAGACCGAAGAGAGGGGACCGCATCCATGCGCATCACCGACCCGCCGCGGACCGGCCTGAGCTTCGACGACGTCCTGTTGGTGCCCCAGCGCACCGCGCTGACTAGCAGACGCCAGGCCGACCCGACGACGGAACTCCTCCCGGGCCTGCGCCTGCGCCTGCCCGTGATCTCCGCCAACACCCAGTGGTGCACGGGCGACCGGATGGCGCGCGCCATGGCCCTGCGGGGCGGCGTCGGCATCCTGCACCGCATGCAGACCGTGGCGCAGCAGGCCCAGCAGCTCGACGCGGTCAAGTCCACGCAGTTCGGCGCCGGAAACACCGGGAGCAACGGGAGCACCGAGAACGCCGAGACCGCCGAGGACCGGGACCGGGCGACCCTGGACGCCGACGGGCGCCTGGTCGTCGGCGCCGCGGTCGGCGTCACGGGGGACTGGCGGGAACGCGCCCGCGCCCTGGCCGCGCTCGGCGTCGACATCCTCCTGGTCGACGTGGCGCACGGCCACAGCGACCAGGTCATCGACACCGTGCGGGAACTGGCCGCGGCCTACCCCCGGATCCCGCTCATCGCGGGCAACGTGGCCACCGCCGCGGGTGTGCGCGACCTCGCGGCGGCGGGCGCCCAGGCGGTGAAGGTCGGCATCGGTCCCGGGGGCGTCTGTACGACGCGGCTCGTCGCCGGGACCGGCGTGCCGCAGCTGACGGCGGTGCTCGACTGCGCCGAGGCGGCGGCCGGGGCGGGCGTGCGGATCATCGCCGACGGCGGCATCCGGCAGGCCGGTGACCTGGCCAAGGCCCTGGCCGCGGGCGCGCACGCCGTCATGCTGGGCTCCGCGCTCGCGGGCGCCGACGAGAGCGCCGCCACGCCTGTGGAGCGGGACGGCCGGGCGTACCGCGTCAGCAACGGCTTCGTCTCGCTCGGCATGGAGCTGACGCTGCGCCGGGCGAACGGCGGCAAGGTCACCCAGGAGGAGATCGACGACTACGTCCCCGAGGGCGTGGAGGCCACCTTCCCCGCCTCCGGCCCGCTGGCCACGACGCTGCGTCAGCTCGTCGGCGGCGTGCAGTCGGCGATGAGCTACTCCGGGGCGCCCGACCTGGAAACCTTCCGCGAGAAGGCCGAGTTCATCCGCGTCACCGGCGCGGGCCGCGCGGAGAATGGGCCGCACGCCCGGGAGCGCTCGGTGCAGATCGATGTCGACCACGTAGCGGAGGCCGTACGGACATGACGGACATCCCCCTCGCACAAGAGTCACGAGAACCGGCCGCGGCGCCCGCCATGTGGTCGCGGCAGGGCCCCTACCTCCTGGACTGGGCCTCCTTCGGCACCCTGGTCGACGACCTCGTCGACCAGGTGCGCGCCGACGGCTTCGTGCCCGACGCGGTGCTCGCGCTCGCCCGCGGCGGCCTCACCCCCGCCGGGCACCTCACGTGCGCCCTCGACGTGCCCGTGACACACGTCGTGCGCGTCCGGCGCACGGCCGACGACAGCCGGTACGCCACGAAGAACCCGCCCGTCATCGACAGCGCGGCCCCGCTGCCGCTCGGCCCGGGCCAACGGGTCCTGGTCGTCGACGACATCGTCGGCACCGGCGAGACGGCCACGGTGATCCTCGACCATCTGGCGGCCGCGGGCATCGCGGCGGACGACGTCAGGTTCGCCGCGGTCGTCCGCAACCACCGCAGCGCCTACGTGCCCGAGTACTGCGCCGCCGTCATCGACGACTGGATCGTCTTCCCCTGGGAGACGGCCCGCGAGTCCGTCGCCGACTGCCGCCCGTTCCCGGCCGAACTGCGGGTGCGCGCATGAGCGCGGACACGACCGGACAGAGTCGGAGCCCGCATGCCGAGGGCAGATACCCGGGCAGCGGCCTCACGCGCGTCGTCTGCGCCGCCGAGGTCGGCCTGCCCGGCTGCTACGACGCCGTCGATCTGTACACGTACGACGCTCCGGTCAGCACCCGCGTCGAAGCGGCCCGCACCGTCGCCGACATCGAGCGGACGCACGGCTCCCGGCCCACGGTGGTGTTCACCGACCTCACCGAGCGGCCGGGGGCGCGCGTGCTGTGCCACCCCTATCCACGGGACGTCCTGCTCGCGGCGCTCACCACCTCCGAGGAGAAGCATCTGCCGGAGATGGCCGACCGGCTGGCGCGGCCGGTGCCCACCGCGCCCGTGCCCGGCCAGGGCGTCGTGGTCCGGCGGGACGTGCCGGGCCTGATGGCCGAACTGCCGCTGCTCCAGCACCGCCCCGGTGACGCCGGTCCCTACCTCACCGCGGGGGTCGGCGTGACGACCCGTCCGGACGGCAGCGGCGTCAACATGGGGTTCTACCGCGCCCAGGTGGTGGGCCCCGACCGGGCACGGATCTTCCTCGACCCGCGCACCGACGGACACCGCAACCTGCGGGAGTGGCTGGCGGCCGGCCGCCCCATGCCGATCTCGATCTTCCTCGGCGCGGACCCGGCGGTCACCGTCGTCGCGGCGTCCCGCCTCCCCGCCGAGGGCGACGACTACGAAATCGCCTCGCGGCTGCTCGGCCACCGCATCGCCACCTCGGGCAGCCCGCCGGTGCCGGACGACGCGACCCACGTCATCACCGGCCTCGTCCACGAGGAGGACGAAGTCGAGGGCCCCTTCGGGGAGTTCAAGGGGTACTACGCGGAGGCCCGCCGCAGCAACGTCCTCACCGTGACCGGTGTCTCGGCCACACCGGGGGCGCCGATGCCGACGATCGTGGCGGGCGCCGAGTCGGGGCTCACCCTGATGAGCTTCCAGAACGAGTACCTGATGTACGCGCACCTGCGCGGGGCGGGCCACCCGATCAGGTCCGTCCGCTACAGCCTCAGGGCCCGGGGCGAGTTCGTCGCGTACATCGAGTGCGACGAACCGAGCGCGGAACTGGTGCGGGAGGCGATGGCCTTCGACGTCCGCTCGAAGGTGGTCATCTGCGGCCCGGACCTTTCCAACCCCGGCCAGGCGCTTGCGACCTATGGTTTCACCACACGCACCGAGCCCTACTACCGCAAGGGCAGGGTGGAGGGGCAACGTATAGGTCTGGCCCTGGTCATCCCGCCCGAGGGCCGACCGACCGAGTACTGACCTACCGAGTGCCGACCGGGCCGGTACTGACCGAACGTTCGACGACGACGGAACGAGGACGCAGAGCACGATGAGTCGATTCGCAGAGGCGCTGCCCGCCGCGCTGCTCGTGGTTCCCGGCCCCGGTGGGACCGTGACGTTCATCCACCAGCTGAAGGGCCCGTACGCCGGCAGCTGGCTGCTGCCCGGTGGTGGCATCGAGCGCGGGGAGGCCGCGGAGGCCGCCGCGCTGCGGGAGGCCCGTGAGGAGACCGGCATCGCGGTGGAGTCCTGCTCCCTCTTCGCCGTCTACGAGTTCACCGGCAAGTGGGCGGAGGGCGACTACCACCTGCTGATGTTCGCCTGCCTCGCCGACCGGGCGTACGAGCTGCCCGCGGGCTACGAGGGCCACAACGTGGGGGAGACCAGGCAGGCGCGGCTCGGGGACATCGCGATGCACTCCACGGACTACCAGATCCTCACCGACGCCGGTCTCGCCGCGTACGACGACGAGACCATCGCGCGGGGGCTCGCCGCGGACGGCATCACGATGCGCGCCCACCGGGTGGGCTCCACCAAGCGGTTCATCGCGCCTTGAGAACCGCGGCGGCCGACACGGCACGGCAGGTGCTCTGCCGGCACCCGATGGTCACCCGGGCCGCCCGCAGCCCCTGGGCGAGGGCGGCCCGGGGGCTCGCGCCGGTGCTGAGGCCGAGCACGAAGGCGGACGCGAGCGCGTCCCCCGCGCCCGTGTCGTCCGCGCAGGCGCCCTGCTCGGCGGGCAGGAACAGGACCTCGTCGTACTCCTCGCACGCCACGGCGGCCCCGGCGGCGCCCGAGGTGACGACGACCACGCGGGGGCCCAGATGACGCAGCCGCGCGGCCTGTTCGGCGGGCGTCCCGGCCCGGCACAGGAGGTGCAGGGCCTCGCGCGCGTTCAGGAGCAGGACGTCGTACAGCGGGAGCAGGTGGGCGCGCGGGCCGAAGTCGGCCTGGCGCGTGGGCATGCAGCACATGAGGGTGCCGTGCCGTCGGGCCTGCCGGGACGTCCAGGCCAGCAGCTCCTCGTCGAGGCCGCCCTCGGCGACGACCGCCCGGGCGCGGGCGATGCGGGCGTCGAGGGCGGTGCCGCGCAGGGCGGTGGCCGCCGCGGGGTCGGGCAGGGCGATGCGCGAGGTGATCTGGCGGCGCAGGCCGTCCAGGGTGACGTCGAACCGTCCGACGCCGCCGGTGGTGCGCAGCACCTGGAGCCGGACTCCGAGTTGTGTCAGCTCGTCCTCCAACGCCTCGGCGTCCGGGCCGAATCCGGACAGGCCCACAAAGGCCGGCCGCGCCCCCAGCCTGGCCAGATTGACCGCGACATTGCGGCCGACCCCGCCGTGGTGGCGCTCCACGCTCCAGACCGCCTGCGTCCTGCCGCCCGCAGCCGAGGTGTGGGTTCCGGCGCTGAAGTACTTGCGGTCCATCACGAGCGAGCCCATGACGACGATGTCGCTGAGGTCGTCGCGTCGATCACCCACTGGATCGTGCCCCCGAATACGCACTGGATCGTGCCCCCCGAAAGAAGTCGTGCCGCCCAGGTCATTCGTGTCCCCGGACCCAGAGGAAACCCCACGTCGTGGAAGAGAAGGCTGAGAAAGCCGCACGGAGCCACGGAGTTGACGCGCCTTCGGACGCCGCCGAGGCATCCGGTTTTTGGTGGAAGTTCTGGCTGATCTATCTCGCGGGCGTCACCGCGGCCACCAGTATGGGAAAGATTACGCCGGTTTTTGTGGAAATGCGAGAGGAGTTGTCGCTCTCTCTCAGCCAAGTGGCGCTCATCGCCTCCCTGGTGACGGCCGTCGCCGCCGTACTGGGTCTGCTCGTCAGCTATCTGCTGCGTCCCTACGACCCGCGCCGGATGCTCGTGGGCGGCCTGGTCGTCATGGGCGTCGCGGGCCTCTTCTGTGCCCACACCGCGAGCTTCGGCGCGCTGTTCGGCGGTCGGCTGCTGGAGAGCGTCGGCTACGTGATCGTGGTGATCGTCGCGCCGGTCCTGCTCTTCGGCCTGGGCAGCGGCAGTCGGCTGACGTCCGCGCTCGCCATCTGGGGCACGTTCATGCCGGTGGGCCTCGCGGTCGGCTCGTTCGCGGGCGGTGTCCTGTCCACGTGGTTCGACTGGCAGGGCTGGCTGACGATCGCGGGGGCCGTGACGCTCGTGGTCGCGGTCGCGACGACGCGGCTGCCCGTGGACATCGCCCACCACCGCCCGGCGCCCGCGCGCGCCGCACGCCTCGGGCGCGGGGGAGGTGCGGCGGGGCACCCCCGGGACCTGCGCCGTCGGGCGCGCAGGCTGGCGCGCCCCATCGCGCTGGGCGCGGGCTTCGCCACGATCAGCGGCGCGATCGTCACCTGCGTCACCCTCTACCCCACGTATCTGCACGAGGAGTTCGACGTCCCCACCGAGACCGCCGGAACGCTCACCGGCATCGTCTCCTTCGTCGGCGTCGCCGGTGGCTTCCTGGCCAGCGCCCTGCTGCGCCGGGGCAAGGACGTGAAGCACCTGTTCCTCGTCGCCCTGCTGATGCCGGTCGGGGCGCTCGTCGCCTTCGGCGGGGTGGGCGGCACCTGGGGTTCCGTGAGCAGCGCCCTGGTGGTCGCGCTCAGCAACGAACTGGTCGTGGCGTCGGTCTTCGCGGCCATCCCCCTCGCCGTGCGCGCCACCTCCGACATGGACGCCGCGAACGGCCTGGTCGCCCAGCTCGGCAGCATCGGCGCGCTCGCCGCCCCGCCCCTGGTCGGCCTCGCCGTCACCGTGGCGGACGGCTGGTGGGCGGTCGGCCCCTGCCTGCTCGTGGGGACCGGTGCGGGGACGGTGCTGCTGCGTCTCGCGACGCGCGGGGGACGGGAGGAAGGGCGCAGGGAGGAGGAGAAGGTGGCGGAGTCGTCGTAGGCCCCCGGGCCGACGAGCCACCAATTCGGTGCTCCCGCGCCGGATTTGTCACACGCGTGGCTAGCCCTGCGCGTTCCCCTCGTCGACGGTGGTCCCTCCTGTGCGCGTGGAAGGACTCGGCCGTGAGAGGGGTTCAACCGTGAGACGTAGGCGTTTTGTGGCAGGGATGACCGGGGCGCTGTCGGGGATCGCACTCGGCACGGACCCGGTGCGGGCCGCCACGTCGGCCTCGCGCGCGCCGGGCTGGCAACCCGTACCGGCCCCCGGCAGCACCCCGGCCGCCCAACTGCGCCGCATCGCCGCCGCCGACGCCCGGCTGGCCTGGGCCGTGGGCGAGGAGAACCTGGCCGGACCCTCGCGCGGCCGTGCCCTCGCCATGGTGTGGAACGGGAGCGCCTGGGCGAAGACCGACCTGGCGCACCTGGCGCACAGCCGGCTGAGCGACGTCTCCGGTACGTCCGCGACCGCGGCGTGGAGTGTCGGCATGCCCACCGGGACGGCGAGTCCGCTGCTGCGGTGGGACGGGACCACCTGGCGTACGGCCGCGTTCCCGGGGCAGGGCGAGCCGGGCGTCCGTCTGGAGGGGGTCGCGGTCGGCGCCGACCGGCAGGTGTGGATCTGCGGCGCCCGGGGCGGCGCGGCCCGGCTGCTGCACGGGGACGGGCGGCAGTGGCGGTGGCTGGACCCGCTGCCGGTCGCGAGCGCGAATCTGTACCGGGTCGTCGTCGCCGCGTCGGGCGAGGTGTGGGTGAGCGGTGACCAGGCGTCCGGTGGCGGCTGGGCGGGGCTCGTCGCCCGCTGGAACGGGGCGTGGACGGTCCTGCCTCCGGTCACGGGCGCCCGGCTCAGCGTCAGCGACCTGCACCCCACCGCCCCGGACGACGTCTGGGCGGTCGGCACCGACGCGGGCGTCGGCGGCCCGCCCGGCCGCCCGGGCAACCCGGCCCTGAGCCACTGGGACGGCACGGCATGGACGCGCGTACCACCGGGCTTCACCGTCGGCGCGCTGTCCGGCATCGCCGCCGACGGCGAGGGCCGCGCCGCATGGATTTCGGGCTGGAACTACCAGGACCAGAGCCGCACCACCTACCTGCGCCGGGACGGCGACACCTGGACCGTGGTGCGCGGCCCCGCCGGACCGGCCCCGGCGCCCTACCTCAACGACATCGTCCCCATCCCCGGCACCACGGGCTACTGGTCGGCGGGGATGACGAGGCCCGTCCCGGCCCCGCCGACCGAGGCCTACACGGAACGCTTCGAAGCCTGAGGCGGACAGGGAACGCTTCGAGGCCTGAGGCGGACACGGAACGCCTCGACGCCCGAGGCGGCTCAGTCGACGACCGCGGTGGCTTCCAGCTCGACCAGATGATCGGGTACGTCCAGTGCCGCGACGCCGAGCAGCGTGGCCGGAGGCACGGGCGTGCTCCCCAGCTTCGCGGCCGCCCGGGAGATCCCCTCCAGGAGCTGCGGCATCTTGTCGGGACTCCAGGCGACGACGTACACGGTCAGCTTCGCCACATCGGCGAAGGAAGCGCCGACTTCGGCGAGCGCGGTGGCGACGTTGAGGTAGCACTGCTCGACCTGGGCGGCGAGGTCGTCCGCGCCGACGGTGACTCCGTCGGCGTCCCAGGAGACCTGCCCGGCGAGGAACACGAGCTTCGACCCGGTCGCGATCGACACGTGCCGGTACGCGTCGATCTCGGGCAATCCGCCGGGGTTGACCAGGGTGATGGCCATGCTGTCCGCCTCCTTGCGATGAGCACCCGTGAGGCCGCGCGCTGCCGCCCGGACCAGAGCACTCTCGGTTTCCTGTGGTTACTCGGGAACGCTAGGAGAGCCCGCGCCGACCTGGAAGAACGCACTTTTCGGTGACTGGGGAACCTGGAGGTGACCCAGCAGCTCAGCGGCACGACCACGCCAGGAGCCGCGGGCACCGTGGGGCCAACCCCCGTACTCCGTACGGGCATACCCCCCTTACCTTGCAGTGGCAAACCCCCTCGGCAATGCGGTGGATCACCCCAGTGCGGCCGGGGTGCCGGGAGCGGCAGAGTCCAGTCATGACCTTCACACGCTTAAGCGGAAGACTCTCGACGTCCGGCGCGCTCGCCCTGGTGTGCGCCGCGACCGTACTGGCGGGCACCGGGCACGCGGACAGCCGCGATGCCCCCGCACCCACCACCCGGGCCACCCACCCGCAGCAGGCCGCCGCGCGCGGCTCGGTGGTCTCCGTGACTCCCGTGCTGGATCTGAACGCCGAGCAGGTCGCGGCCCGTCTCCAGAAGGCCGGAATCGACGGGGAACAGGTGCGCCACGGGGTGCGGGCGTACCGGATCGTGTACCGCACGGTCGACACCCAGGGCCGTCCCACCACGGCCAGCGAACTGGTCGCGGTGCCCAGGAACGGCGACCGCTCCCTGCGGGTCGTGTCCTGGCTGCACGGCACCGAGGTGTTCCGGGGCGAGGTGGCCTCGGTCAACGACGAGTCGACGGACCGGGACACGGCGCTGCTGTTCGCCTCGACCGGCCTCGCGGTGTCCGCCCCGGACTACCTCGGCCTGGGGGAGGGCCCCGGATCCCACCCCTACGGCCACCCGAGGGCGACCGTCACCGCGCCGCTCGACGGGCTGCGGGCGGCGCGCGCCTTCGTCCGACGCGACGGCCGCGACCTCGACCGGCGCGTCCTCATCAGCGGCTTCTCCCAGGGCGGGCCCGCCACGATGATGCTGGGGCGGGCCCTTCAACAGGGCATCGACCCGTACTTCCGCCTCGGCGCCCTCGCGCCGATCGCGGGCCCGTTCGACCTGACCGGTTTCGAGGCCGCGGCGGCGGACGACGGGATCGCCCGTTCCTCGCTCTACCTCGCGTACTTCGCGACCGCGTGGAACCGCATGTACGGCCTGTACGCCACGCCGAAGGACGCCTTCCGCGCCCCGTACGACAAGACGATCGAGTCGCTCTTCGACGGCAACCACAGCGGGGCGGAGATCGCGGCCGTGCTGCCGAAGACGTCGAAGGAACTGTTCACCGCGGACTTCCTCGACAAGATCCGCAATCCCACGGGTGAACTCCGGCGCAACCTGAGGGTCCTGGACACCACGTGCGACTGGCGTCCCCAAGTCCCCGTCCACCTCTTCCACTCCGAGGCCGACGAGGACGTGCCCTTCAAGAACTCCGAGCACTGCGCGCGCCAACTGGCCGCCAACGGCGCCGCGCACAAGCTCAGCAAGGTCGACGAGGCCGACAGCCACAGCACGACGGTCGTCAAGGCGCTGCCGGAGGTGGTACGCGAGTTCAACGCCGTCCGCTGATCCCTGCGCGCGTCCCTCCCGGCCCACCACGAACCATCCGGTTCGGACACGCAGCCGCACAAGAGTTTGCCCATTCGCTCGTCGTGGCGATTTCCCTCTTCGTGTTCATGGCGAGAAGCTGATCGGTGGCATCGCCAACGGCGCCTGGTCGGCGCACGGCTTCCTGAGGGAGAGTCACCGTGAGGACCATCGAGCACGTCGTGTCCAGGCACCATCCCGCGTTCGTCGTCCCGTCCATGTATCTGGGGCTCGGCCGGGACGACAAGGTCTATCTGGTGCTTCCCGCCCACCCGGACGGACAGGCGCTGCGGCTCGCGTCGGACGGCTCGGCGCAGCGGTTCGGGCGGGTCGGGTACGCGGCGTTGGCGATCACGGCCACCGCGGACGGCGTGATCGCCACCGCCGAGACCCACTACCCGCACCGGATCGACTTCTGGGACCCCGAGTTCAACCTGCTCGGCAGCATCGACGACTTCACCGGCAACGAGGCGTACGGCTACTACGCGCCGTCGGCCGTCGAGGCGACCCCGTCCGGCTGGTTCTACGCCATCGACCAGCACCGCCGAGAGGTGGTCCGGCTGAAACCCGGCACCCTGGACAAGCGCATCACCCTCACCGGGCTCGACTCGAACGCCACCTCCAAGAGGGGCCCGGTGGGGTTGCGGGTGGCCGAGGGGCTCGGGCTGCTCTACACCGCCTGGCCGACGACTGCCGGGGCCGGTCTCCTCTGTGTCTCGACGCTCGCCGGGGCGCACGTGCGGAGCATCCCGGTGCGGCCCGCGGGCTTCGCCTTCGGCGGCTACGACGTGGACGACGACGGCAGGCTGCACGTCTCCACCGGGCTGCCGCAGGAGCCGAAGCGGCGGCAGGTGCAGGTCTACAACGCGCAGGGCGAGCCGGAGCCGGAGCCGGTCACCCTGGAGCTGCCCGACGACCCGTACACGGTCCAGGGCCTCAGAGTGCGCAACAAGCTCTACTACGTGAAGCGCAACGACCCCAAGTACCTGTTCGAGGTGTACAACCTCGCCGGGAAGCTCGTGCGCCGCGTCGACGCCGACGTCGAGCGGCTCTCCGTGTCGTACGAGGCGGACGAGTGGACGGCGGGCCGGAAGATGCCGCTGACCGTGACCCACGACCGGGGCCGGTGGTCCGACGACCCGCGCTTCCGGGTGTGGCTGCGGCCCCTCGGCGTACCGGAGTTCACCGAACTCCCGCTCACCGGCGGGGCGGTCACCCCGCCCGCCGACGCCCGGGGCCTCTACCACCTGCGGGTGTCGCCCGACGTCGCCGGACGGCTCAGCGAGTACGTCGTGGACGGCATCGTCGAGGTCCGGACGCCCGACAGCACCAAGGGCTCGCTGTCCCTGATGACCTGCCGCGTCGTCACCGGCAAGGACGGCGCCGAGACGTTCACCGCACTGAACCGCTTCTCCTACGGCCGCGGCGAACCCATCACCGTGCGGGTCGTGGCCCGCGTCGCCGACGGCACGCCCCTGCCGGACAGCGCACGCGTGCGGGTGCTGCGGGACGGCGTGGAGGTCCACGCCGAGAACGTCACCCTGACGGACGGCAAGGGCCGCCTCGAACTCACCGCGGCGTACACCGGGACGCTGGAACCCGGACGGTACGTCATCGACGCCGACCGGCTCCCCGGCTTCACCGTCGCCCCGCAGCACCTCGACCTCGGGCCCGGTCTGGTGCGACGGCCGGACTTCCACATCACCTGGTACAGCGACATCTACGCCAACAACCACGCGAGCATCCCCTCCGACCCCCGGGACGTCGTCAGGAACCCGTCGACGCAGCGCCTGCCGGTCTTCGCGGACCTCCCGGACACCGTCGAGGACCACGTCGCCAGAACCAAGAAGCTCGGGCTCAACCTCTTCGTCGACCGCCTCGGCGTCTCGTGGCCCCTGTCGTTCAAGGACGGCGCCGCCGACGCGACCGTCGTGGACCGGCTGAAGCTGTCGAAGACGGCCGTCCACTGGGACAAGGCGATGTTCGAGGACCCCGGCCGCCGCACCATCGCCGGGTACGGCGCCCGCGGCATGGAGGAACAGGCGGTCCTGTACGTCAACGACGCCTACCTGCCGCTCAGCCGGCCGGTCAACCACGAGCGCCGCGACCGGCCGAAGCTGGACTGCGACCTGCGGAAGGTCACCGACAGCCTGCACACCTACGCGGCCTTCCGAGGCTGGACCTGGGGCGCGAACTGGTGGGTGCCCGACCTCGGCGCGGCCGCCGCGCAGAACGAGGACGAGCGCAAGAAGTACAACGACGCGCTGAAGCTGGTGGAGGAGCCCGGAGGATGGGCGCCGATCCTCGACACCGTCACCGACCACTCGATCGCCCTCAGAGCCGCTGACGGAGCCCACTTCCGCGGCGTCCTGAACGAGCACTTCCCCGGCAAGGTCAGCGCGATGACCGGCCCCTACCGGGCCCCGCAGACCCTGCCCCCGGTCCAGTTCGCGTCCGCCGACGAGGTCGACCTGCACTACCAGGGCGAGCAGCTCCAACTCCTCGGAGCCACCGCCCACATGGTCGACTACTACCGGCGCCCCGGCAAACCGGCCTGGGGCCACCCGGAGCTGTTCAACGACGACGGCACCGGCGGCATGATCCTGCCGACGCTCCTGCAACAGGTGATGCGGGGCGCGAACGGCACCGGCATGACCGGCGACCAGGGCAACTACCACCTGGAGGGCATCACCGCCCTCGACGAACGCGGCCCGGGCAGCGGCGGCAGGCCCGGCGACCCCCGCTCCGCCAGTGCGGGCCGCACCTCGATGCTGCGCGCCGCGTTCGACCTGAGCGCCCGGCTCGGGCCCGTGACCGCGGGCGCCCGCAGCGCCGACCGCGTCGCGATCGTCGTCTCCACGCGCATGCAGCGCCTGGAGACCTGGCAGGGCCTCAGCAGCAAGTACTTCCTCCGCCTCTTCGAGGCGTACACCGCCTGCCTGTACGCCCACCGCCCGGCCGGCTTCGTCTTCACCGAGGACGTCAGCGCCGACGTCCTGCGCCGCTACGACGCGATCCTGCTGATCGGCCAGCGCACCGACCTCGACCCGCGCCTCTCCACGGCGCTTTCCGAGGTGAGCCAAGGACCGGACGCGGTGCCCGTCTACGCCGACGACAGCTGCGTCCAGCGCCACCGGGACGTCTACCGTCCCCTCGGCACCGCCTTCACCCACGTCGAGAGCGACGAGACGCCCCAGAGCGACGACGCGTCCTACTACCGCCTCCGCCGCGTCTTCCTCGACCAGGCCGCCAAGGTCACCGCCGCCCTGAAGGACGTCGTCGCCCCCGTCGCCCAGTGCGACAACCCCGAGGTGTGGCTCAGCGAGTGGAAGGCCGGGAGCACCACGTACATCTGGGCGGTCAACAACACGCTGCTCGACTGGGAGCCGAGCCTCGTGTGGCGCGTGGGCCTGCGGTGCGGCCACCGCGTGCCCGTGATGGCGAAGCTGAAGGTGGCCCTGCCCGCGCTGCACCAGGTCGTCGACGTGCTCACGGGGGAGCGGGTCAGCCTGCTCGGCGGGGAGTTCACCGCGGATCTGCGCACCGCGCCCGCCCGGCTCTACGCCGTCGTCCCGCTGACGCACGACCCGCTGCCGCCCCCGGCCGACTACGCCTTCGGCCCGCACGTGCGCGACATCGCGGTCGCCGCCGACGGCCGCACCGCCGCCCTCACCGCCTTCAACTGGGACCACAACCTCTACGGCCTCGACCTCGCCACCGGCACCACCCGCTGGCGCCGCCGCCTCGGCCACCACTTCGCCTACACCCCCTCCGCCCCCGGCACCGGCTTCGCCGCACAGGGCTTCGACCTGCACAGCCCCGAGGGCTACCACCTGTACCTCCTGAATGCCGACGGCTCGCCCAGGCGCCGCTTCGCCCTGTTCGGCCTGCCCAAGAAGGCCACCGACTGGATGAAGGGCGGGTGGGGCCACGACTACGGCCTGAACAACTTCGCGGCCGCGCCCGACGGTTCCTGGGTCGCCACCTCCGGCGACCTGGGCCTCGCGCTGTGGGACGTCCAGGCCGGCGGGTCCGGCGAGGCGCGCGAGAAGTGGGCGCACGAGTGGTGGAAGACCGGCGAGCGGACCCCGCTGCGGCTGCTCGCCCTCGACGACGACACCCTCATCACCTTCGCCGCGAACACGATCACCGGACTCGCCGCAGCGGACGGCTCCACACTGTGGTCGATCGGCGTCGGCGAGGGCAGCTTCGGCGGCGGGGTCGTCAGCGGCGACCGGCGCACCGCCGCGATCTGGTCGGAGGCCGACGGCGGCCGCGTGTACGTGATCCGCGGCGGCGCCCTCGTCAACTCCCTCCCCACCGCCGCCAGCGAGGTCTCGATCAGCGCGGACGGCTCGTTCCTCGCGGTCACCTTCCGCAATCAGCTCAAGGCGTTCGACTCCGCGCGCGGACTGCTGTGGACGTACACCGGGGACGACCAACTGCGCCGCCCCCGCGTCTCCCCGGACGGCACCCGCGTCGCCGTCGGCAGCGAACTGGGCACCCTCGCCGTACTGCGGCGCGACGGCACGCAGCCGGTCACCAAGGACCTCAAGGCGCTGCCGGTGTCGGCCTGGCTGCCCGACGGCGGGCTCCTCGTCGCCACGTGGACGGGCACCGTGATCCGCTGCACCGCCGCCCTCGAAGAACGCTGGCGGACCCGGCTGACGCCGTCCGAGACCGACATCCGCCCCAAGCTCCTCACCCCCGACCCCGTCCCGGTGGTCCGCCGCGCGGGCTGGGGCAACACCACCGCGACCCAGGACCTGACACCCAACCTCATCAAGACCACCACCGCCCTCCTGGACGTACGCCTCGTCAACCCGACCCGGTACATCGACCTCGGCAAGCAGAACGCGGTCGCCCTGCTCACCGACGGTCGCGCCGACCCACCGGCCAACCCGTGGGTGCCCCCGTCCGCCATCGGCGCCACCCGCATCCTGGACGGGCAGGAGCTCCTGTTCACCGTCGACACCTTCCGCACACAGGTCGAGCTGACCGGAGTGACGTTCGCCGAGGACCCCGCCCACCCCGAGTCATGGCTGCGCGACGTCCAACTGCAGTGGTGGGACACCAGGGCCGGGCTCTGGAAGGACGGCCCGAAGCTCCTCTCCGACGCGGGCGCCGTGCACAGCCACACCTTCGGGGCCCTGTCCTCCTCCCGTTTCCGGCTGCGCACCACCGGCGGCGGCAGCTGGCCCGTGGGGAACATCCGGCTCGGCGAACTCGTCTTCCACGGCACCGTGGTGGGCAACTCCCACCGGGACGTCCTCGAGGACCACGCCGTCGCCGTCCTCTTCGACGACCGCGAGGACGACGTGCGCGACATCGTCGAGGACACCTCGGCCGCCGACATCCAGATCGGCGGCGCGGCCGTGGGGACCAGATGCCTGCGGCTGAAGAAGGCGGTCGAGCGCTACCCCACGTCGCGGGCCCCCTTCGGGCACGCCATGCACGACTGGGACTTCAGGATCGTGGAGAACCCGAGCGCCCGGGGCGAGTACCGCTACCTCCAGTTCGCCTGGAAGAGGCTCAGCTCCCGGACCTCGGGGATCAGCCTCAGGGTCGGGCCCGCGAAGTCCGCCCCCATCTTCTCGGCGTCCATCGGCGACTCGCACTGGCCACCGGCCACGTCCATGGTCGAGAAGCGGTTCGGCGGCCAGGTCCCCGCCGACTGGGAGGTCGTACGCGTCGACCTGTGGAAGTTCACCGCAGGAGCGGTCAAGGTCGTCGACCAGCTCGCCCTGCGCAGCAACGGCGACGGCGCTCTGTTCGACCAGATCGTGCTCGCCCGTACCGAGGGACAACTCCCGGTTCTGCCCTATCCCCAGTCGACGTGACGCCCCGTGGCCCGGACGCCGTCTAGGCGTGCGGGCCCACCGTCACCGTCCCGACCGTCAGCCGCAGGGCCGTGGTGTCCAGGAACGCGCCGATCCGCGCCGCCTCCCCGTCCAGCGCGCGCCGCCGCGCCGCGCTGAGCGGGGCGAGGGGCTCGACGGTCAGGTCCGCCCTGCGTCCGGAGCGCCGCAGGTGCCAGACCCCGGCGACCGTCCCGTCGATGAGCAGGACCGGGTAGTTGCCCGCCTGGCCGGTGCGGGACAGGGCACGTGCGGCCGCCGGGCCGGGGAAGAGCCGGTCGCGCGGGTGACAGCCCACCACGTACGCGTCGAAGTAGGGCAGGAGCCGCAGCGTCCCCGCGGCGGCGGAGGCCTCCTGGCCCGGGTCCCCGTCGTCGGAGGCGTTCAGCCAGCCGGTGCTGCCCTCGACGTCGGCCGGGTGCAGGCTCCCCGCGGCGGCCAGGGAGTCGAACAGGGCGGCCGCCCACGCGGGAGGTGCCGCCAGCCACTGGGCGAACTGGCGTGGCGTCGCCGGGCCGTAGGCGTACAAGTAGCGTGCGACCAGTGCGTTCAGGGCCTCGTCGGCGGGCGCGGGACGAAATCCGGGCAGCCGCCGCCCCGGGGAGACGTAGGTGGCTTTGCGGCCCCGGTCCGGGCCGAAGCAGAGTGCGCCCCGGTGGGCCGCCAGGGCCAGCGCCTGGCGCCAGCGGGGCCACATCCCCTGGAACGCGGGCATCACCAGGTCGCCCGCCCACGGCCCGGTGGCCGCGACGACCGCGTCGCCCAGCTCCTCGACGGTCAGCCCCTCGTCGTCGGCGTCCGCCAGCGCGACGCCGATGGCCTCGACGACCTGATCGGTCTGCTGGTCCGTGAGGCGCGACGCCTGCGGCAGCCCGTTCGGGCCGGACGGCAGGGCGGACAGCGCCCCGGTCCACATCGGCAGGTCGCGCGCCGCGAGCAGATGCACGGTGCCACGCGGCCCGTACGTCTTGACCAGGCCGTCCGCCCCGCCGAGCGCCGCCCGGACCTCCGCGCGGGTGCCACCGTCGAGGCGCGCGCCGATCGACAGTTCGGCGGCGGACATCACCTGGGCGTGCGCGCCGCACATGGCGGACACGACGTCCGCGACCCGGGAAGGCGTCGGGGGTGTCGGGGCGGAGGGGGACGTGCCGGACAGCCCGTGCCGCGCCATGCGCCGGTCCCGGACCTGCCGCCACGACAGCCGCGGGCCCTCGGCGGTGTCGATGCCGTTGTCGATGTCCATGCCCGCCACCGTAGGAGCCAAAGCGGCCAGTTTCAGTCCTATATAAGGCCGTGCCGGGGTGCGAGTCCTCCGGGCCGTGCCGGAACGGAAGTCCTCCGTCCCCCTCTGAACTGGGGTTATGGCGTGGTCGCAGATTGACTTTGCGTGGTCTTTACTGTTGTCTGCCGCCATGAACAGACGCATTCGCACCGCCGTGTGCACCCTCGCCGCCGCCGGTCTCGCGCTCACGCTCGGGGCCTGCTCGGAGGCCGAGAAGAAGGCCGTCGACGCCGTGGACAAGGCCGTCAACGAGAAGTACGAGGTGACCTACGAGGTCTCCGGCAAGAGCGTCGACGAGATCGAGTTCGCCGCCGGTGAGGGGTCCGCGTCCAATCCGAAGCTGGAGAAGGCCGGCAAGGCGCAGCTGCCGTGGAAGAAGACGGTGACGCTGCGCGGCATCATGCCGCCCACCGTCGTCCCGATCTCGGCGGACCCGACCGGCTCCGACCTCACCTGCAAGGTGATCTACAAGGGCAAGGTCATCAAGGAGGCCTCCGGCGAGAACGTCGTGGCGGGCTGCATCGCCGTCTCGCCGATGGGCAAGTAGCGCTCCCGCCGCGACGGGAGGCGGTCCGAGGGCCTGGGCACCGCTCAGGCCCTGGCCGAAGGCCGCCCCGTGGCCCACCGCGTCATGAGCCACCGCGCCGCGAGCCACCGCGCCACGACCGCGACCCACGCCGCCAAGGCCGCCCACGCCAGCGGCCGCTGAGGGAGCGTCAGCGCACCGATGCGCTGCACGGCCACGAGCTGGGCGGTCGCGGTGGCGTACATCCCGAGCGGGAAGACGATGCACCACAGCATGGGCTCGTAGGCCAGCGGGACGCGGTGGTGCAGATGCCGCCAGACGCCCGTGGCCAGCAGGAGCGGGATCAGGAAGGTGGCCCAGGTCCACAGGCCGACGACCGTGCCGCCGAGCGGGGTGCGGACCGGAGCGGGCAGGAGCCCGTCGTGGGCGAGGAGTCGGGCACCGGCGAGCGTGCTGATCGCGGCGGCGCCCATGGTCACCCAGTAGCTGGGCGCAAGCCGGGCGGGCCGCGGCGGGTCGTACCGCAGACGCCGGACGACGACCGCCAGCGTGGCCGCGTACAGCAGGACCCCGCAGACCCACAGCACGAGCGCGAGCGTGACGACGGGACGGCCGGGGCGAAGGGCGACGAGTGTCAGGACGAGCGCCTGCAGGCCGACCGTGGCCAGGAACCAGGTGCCGTCGGCCTGCCGGAGCGCCGCGCGCGGGCCGAGGCCGCGGAGCCCCATGACCGCGCGGGCGAGCACCGCCCACGCCAGTGCCGCGACGGCCAGCAGCGCGCACCCCGCGACCCGGGCGGGCCCCGAGCCGAGGCGCGCGGCCAGGACACCGCTCGCCGCGACCAGGGTGAAGTGCCCGAACAACCGGGCGGGGTCGCGGAGTTCGGCTCGGACGGCACCGAGGTGACATCGGGCCTTGAGCGCGGTGGCGCACAGCAGCACGACATACAGGGCCGCCGCGACGCCGAACAGGACGAGGGACAAGGCCCGGGCGCCCGCCTGCGCCAGCGCCCGGGAGACGATGCCGGTGGCCATGACCGGCGCGAAACACGCGGGCGCCAGTCCCCTGCACCGGTCGGCGAGTCCGCGCCGCATCAGCGCCGGGCAAGGATGTCCCGCGCCGACCGGGGCCGCTTGCCCCGCGGTCCGGAACGAGCGGCGGCGGCCCTGCCCGCACCGGAACGACCGGGCGAGGGCACGCGTCGCCCGCCGCGCGACCGGTACACGACATAGGGGCGGACGAGGTAGCCGACCGGCGCGGTGAAGGCGTGGACGAGACGGCTGAACGGCCACGCGGCGAACAGGGCCATCGCGAGCAGCGCGTGCACCCGGTAGGCGAGCGGCGCGTGCGCCATCGCCGACACGTCCGGATCGAGCGTGAACAGCGAGCGGAACCACACCGACACACCACGCCGGTAGTCGTAAGGATGGGGCTTCATCGTGGTGGCCGTGGCGGTGAGGCCCGCGAGGAGCACGCACAGCAGGACGGGGTAGACGGCACGGTCGCTGCGGCTCGTCGCCGCCCGGACGGCGGGCACCCGCAGCCTCCGGTACAGCAGGATCACCAGACCGGCGAGCGTCGCGAGCCCCGCCGTGCCGCCGACGAGCAGCGCGTTCGCGTGGTACAGCCACTCGTGGACATGCGCGCGCTCGGTGAACGACTCCGGCACCAGCAGCCCGATGACGTGCCCGGCGACCACGAACAGGAGCCCGAAGTGGAACAACGGGCCGCCGACGCGCAGCAGTCGGCTCTCGTGCAGCTGACTGGAACGGGTCGTGAAGCCGAAGCGGTCGTAGCGGTAGCGCCAGGCGGTACCGGTGACGAGGACGGCGAGAACGAGATAGGGCAGCACGCCCCACAGGGCGATGCGCAGGTGGTTCACCGGGAAGTCTCCTCCGCGTGCGGGGCGTCGGGGGCGCGTGCGGGATACGGCAGGAGGCCGACGGTCTCGGCGGGCGGGCCGGTGCGGGCCAGGCGCAGGGCCGCCTCGCGGGTCGCGGGGGAAGGGCCGGGCAGGGTGCGGCAGACCGCGTCGACGACAGCGGCGTACGGGCTGCGGTACGAGGTCAGGGCGAGGCGCAGCAGTTCCAGGGCGGGCCGGTGCTCGACGAGCAGCGACGCCTTGAGGTCCGGCGTGCGGGCGGCGAACTCCAGCATCAGCGGCAGGAAGTCGGGCAGCTCGTCCTCGGGCGGATGCCAGCCGTGCGCGCGATAGAGCGCCTTGAGCCGCGCCAATGACGCGCCACGCCTGCGGGTGTCCCCGTCGGTGTAGTACGTCAGATACAGACATCGGCGGCGGCTGCGGTCGAACGTGACGACGTACCGGGCGGCCAGGTCCAGCGGCGCCGTCCCGTCGACCTCGTCGCAGAACCCCAGCAGCAGGCCCACCTCCGCGCCGGGCACCGGCTCCAGCGCCGCACGCACCACGCGCAGCCGCTCGGGCCAGCCGTGATCGGGGTAGCGCAGCAGCAGCGAGGCGGCCTGGTGGACGACGGGGCCACTCACCTCGCGCCGCCGTCACCGCCGGGGAAGAGCCCGTCGGGCCGCCCCTTGCCGTTCCAGTTCAGGAGGTTGACCCGGCCGCGCAACGACGCCCCGGAGTGCTCCGGTTCCCGCTCGTCGGCGGGCGGGGCGTGGAAGGTGTCCGGGGCGTACATCCCGGGGCCGCCGTGGACGTCCAGGCTGCACCCGGCGTCGAGATCGTCGGCGGGGGTGGCGGCGGTGTAGCTGGTGGGGATGACATAGCGCTCGTCGTACTTGGCCAGGGCGAGGAGTCGGTACATGCCCTCGATGCCCGCGCTGTCCATGCCGACGGCGCGGGCGATCGCCGGGTCCTGCTCCTCACCGAGGTTGACGCGGCGCATGTGGGACCGCATCGCCGCCAGACGGCACAGCGCCGCCTCCACCGGGGCCGGGTCGCCCGCGGTGAACAGCTCCGCCAGATACGCCAGCGGGATGCGCAGGGAGTCGATGGCGGCGAACAGCTTCGCCGGGTCCTCGCCGTCGTGCCCGGTGGCGGTGAGGGAGTCGACGACGGGCGAGAGCGGCGGGATGTACCAGACCATGGGCATGGTGCGGTACTCGGGATGCAGCGGCAGCGCGACCTTGTAGCGGCTGATCAGGGCGTGCACGGGGGAGCGGCGGGCGGCGGTGATCCAGTCGTGCGGGATGCCCGCCTCCTCCGCGGCCGCCGCCACCTCCGGGTCCTCGGGATCGAGGAAGCAGTCCAACTGGGCCTCGTACAGATCCTGTTCGTTCTCGGTGGCGGCCGCGTCGCCGACCCGGTCCGCGTCGTACAGGACGACACCGAGGTAGCGAAGCCGCCCCACGCACGTCTCGGAACAGACCGTCGGCTGGCCCCCCTCGATCCGCGGATAGCAGAACGTGCACTTCTCCGCCTTGCCCGTCTGATGATTGAAGTAGACCTTCTTGTACGGGCAGCCGGTCACGCACATCCGCCAGCCGCGGCAGCGGTCCTGATCGACCAGGACGATGCCGTCCTCCACCCGCTTGTACAGGGCGCCGGACGGACACACCGCCACGCACGACGGATTGAGGCAGTGCTCGCAGATCCGCGGCAGATAGAACATGAAGGCCTGCTCGTACTCCAGACGCACCTGCTCGTTCATCTTCCGCAGCACCGGGTCGCCCGCGAGGTGCTCGGGTCCGCCACCCAGGTCGTCGTCCCAGTTCGGCCCCCAGGTGACCGCCGTCGGGCTTCCGTCGACCAGGGAGCGCGGCGGCGCGGTGGGGACTTCGTCGCCGAGGGGCGCGCTGATCAGGTTCTCGTAGTCGTACGTCCACGGCTCGTAGTAGTCGTCGAGCGAGGGCAGTTCGGGGTTGGCGAAGAGACGGGCCAGACGGCGGGCCCGGCCACCGCTGCGCGGCACGAGACGGCCGTGCTTGAGGTGCCAGCCGCCCTTCCACTTCTCCTGGTCCTCGTAGGTGCGCGGATAGCCCTGGCCGGGGCGGGTCTCCACGTTGTTGAACCACACGTACTCGGTGCCCGGCCTGTTGGTCCAGGTCTGCTTGCAGGTGACGGAACAGGTGTGGCAGCCGATGCACTTGTCGAGGTTCATGACCATCGCGACCTGCGCCATGGGGCGCCCGATGGTGGCTTTGGCACGGGACATGTCAGTACTCCACACTCCACGCTTCTAATAGGACACGGCCTGGGCGCGCCGCCGGATCACGGTGACCGCGTCGCGCTGATTGCCGGTGGGCCCGTAGTAGTTGGGCGCGAAGGACAGCTGGGCGTACCCGCCGATCAGGTGCGTCGGCTTGATCAGCAGCCGGGTGAGTGCGTTGTGGACTCCTCCGCGCCGCCCGGTCGCCTCCGACTTCGGCACGTTCACCAGGCGTTCCTGCACGTGGTACATGAACACCGTGCCCGCGGGCATCCGGTGCGAGACCACCGCGCGCGCCACGACGACACCGTTGGCGTTGTGCGCCTCGATCCAGTCGTTGTCCGCCACACCGATCGCCTCCGCGTCGGCGACACTGATCCAGATGACCGGGCCGCCCCGGGCCAGCGTCTGCATCAGGAGGTTCTCCTGGTACTCGGAGTGGATGGACCATTTCGAGTGCGGCGTCAGATAGCGCACCGTCAGCGAACGCCCGCCGTCGCCGTCGGCCACTGGCTGCTCCCCGAGCGCGGACAGGTCCAACGGCGGTCGGTAGACGGGCAGTTGCTCCCCGTACTCGGCGATCCACGGGTGGTCGAGGTAGAAGTGCTGGCGGCCGGTCAGGGTGTGCCAGGGCTTCAGGTGCTCGGTGTTGATCGTGAACGGGGCGTAGCGGCGGTCCGTGCCCTCCTTGCCCGACCACTCGAAGCTCGCCCCGACCTGCACCGGACGGGCCTGCGTGTCGGAGAACTCCACCCGCCGCTCGGCCACCGAGGCGCCAAGCTCCGCGAGCCCCGTCTCGGCGCCGCAGCGCTCGGCGAGCCGCTCGAACCCCTCGGCGGCCAGCCGGCCGTTGGTGGTGCCCGACAGTGCGAGGATCGCCTCGCACAGCTTGACGTCCGTGTCGAGCAGCGGCCGGCCCACCGCCGGTCCGGCCCCGGCCGTGCCGCACCGGGCGCCCAGCCAGGCGGTCTCCGGCAGCGGATGCACCGTCACGCCCTTGACCGTCATGCCCTGCTCCCCGGCCAGCGGCCCGAGCGCGGCGATCTTCTCGCCGATGGCGGTGTAGTCCCGCTCCACGACGGTGAACCGGGGCCGCGTCGGGCCCGCGGGCGGCGCCTCGCCCGGAGTGTCGTGCTGCAGCGCCGTCGCCACCAGGTCGTGCGCGACGTCGAGGCGGCCCTTCGCGAGGCGGCTCACCTCGGCGGCGAGCCCGTGGAAGATCTCGAAGTCCGTGCGGGCCTGCCACGGCGGGCTGATCGCGGGGGAGAAGGCGTGCACATAGGGATGCATGTCCGTGCTGGACAGGTCGTGCTTCTCGTACCAGGTAGCCGCGGGCAGCACCAGATCGGCGTGCAGCGTGGTCGACGTCATGCGGAAGTCGAGCGCGAGCAGCAGGTCGAGCTTGCCGCGCGGCTCCTCCTCCCGCCAGGTCACGTCCCGCGGCCTGCTCCCCGGCGGGGCCTCCTGGGCACTCGCGTTGTCGGAGGCGCCCAGCAGGTGCCGCAGGAAGAACTCGTTGCCCTTGGCCGACGAGCCGATCAGGTTGGCCCGCCACACGGTCAGCACCCGGGGCCAGTTGGCCGGATCGTCCGGATCCTCGCAGGCGTACGACAGCCGCCCCGCCGCGCACTCGGCGGCGAGCCAGGCCGCCGGGTCCGCGTCGGTCTCGTGCAGGCGCCGCCCCAGGTCCAGCGGGTTGGCGGAGAACGTCGGATACGACGGCATCCAGCCCTGCCGGGCGGAGCGGGCCAGGAGATCCGCGGTGTGCAGTCCCGCGAGGGCGCCCGGCGCGGTGGGGGAGACCAGGGCGTCCGCCGTGAACTTCTCGTACCGCCACTGCCCGGTGTGCAGGTACCAGTACGGCGTCCCCGCCATCTGCCGTGAGGGGCGCACCCAGTCGGACGCGGTGGCCACCTGCTGCCACCCGGCGTACGGACGCACCTTCTCCTGCCCCACATAGTGCGCCCAGCCGCCGCCGTTGACGCCCTGGCAGCCGGTGAGCAGCAGCAGCGACAGGAACGAGCGGTAGATCGTGTCGGAGTGGAACCAGTGGTTCGTCCCGGCCCCCATCACGATCATGCAGCGGCCCCGGGTCTGCTCCGCGGTGCGCGCGAACTCCCGCGCCGCCCGCACCACCGCCCGCGCGGGCACCGACGTGAGCGCCTCCTGCCAGGCCGGGGTGCACGGCGTGGACGCGTCGTCGTACGCCGTCGGCCCCCGCTCGTCGAGGCCCTCGCGCCGCACCCCGTACTGGGCGAGCATCAGGTCGAACACCGTCGTCACCAGGCGCCCGCCGACCCGCAGCACCGGCACCGCGCACCGGACCGTCTCGCCGTCCTCGTCGAAGCGGGGCAGCGTCACCGCGGCCCGCGTCGCGCCCGGGCGGCCGTACAGGCTGAGCAGCGGATCGATGTCGCCGAGGTCGAGGTTCCAGCGGCCCTCGCTCGCCTTGCCCCAGCGGTCTCCCAAGGTGCCGTTGGGCACCGTCGGCCGCCCGCCGATCCGGTCGAACAGCACCGGCATCCAGCGCCGCGCCCCGGCCTCGGCGTCCCCGGCCAGGTCCAGGTCCTCGGCGGTGACGAACGCACCGGGCGTGTGGGTGTGCTCCGCCCGCTCGTCCAGGGACACGAGGAAGGGCAGGTCGGTGAAGTGTTTGACGTAGTCGGTGAAGTACGGCACCTGCCGGTCGACGAAGCACTCGCGCAGGATCACGTGGCCCATCGCCATCGCCAGCGCGCCGTCGGTCCCCGGGTGGGGATGCAGCCACTCGTCGGCGAACTTCGTCGCGTCGGCGTAGTCGGGCGAGACCACGACCACCTTCTGGCCGCGATAGCGCGCCTCGGCCATCCAGTGCGCGTCCGGGGTCCGCGTCACCGGGACGTTGGAGCCCCACAGCATCAGGTACGCGGCGTCCCACCAGTCCCCGGACTCCGGGACGTCGGTCTGGTCGCCGAAGACCTGCGGCGAGGCGATCGGCAGGTCCGCGTACCAGTCGTAGAACGACAGCATCGGCGCGCCGATCAGCGCGTGGAACCGGGCGCCGACCGCGTGGGAGGCCATCGACATCGCCGGGATCGGGGAGAAGCCCGCGATCCGGTCGGGCCCGTGCTCCTGGAGCGTGTGCACATGCGCGGCCGCCGCGATCTCCAGCGCCTCGGCCCAGTCGACGCGCACCAGGCCGCCCTTGCCGCGGGCCGACTGGTAGCGGCGGCGTTGGTCCGGATCGCCGGTGACCTCCGCCCACGCGGCCACCGGATCACCGTCGTGCCGGGCCTTTGCGTCCCGGAACATCTCCACCAGGACCCCGCGCGCGAGCGGGTGGCGCACCCGGGTCGGCGAGTACGTGTACCAGGAGAACGACGCCCCGCGCGGGCAGCCCCGCGGCTCGTAGTCCGGGCGGTCGGGGCCGGTCGAGGGATAGTCGGTCGCCTGCGTCTCCCAGGTGATCAGACCGTCCTTCACGTACACCTGCCACGAGCACGACCCCGTGCAATTCACGCCGTGGGTGGAGCGCACCACCTTGTCGTGCGCCCAACGCTCCCGGTACGGCTGGTCGTTGACCTGCTGATCCGTACGGAAGACCGCCCGTCCCTCGGGCGTCGTGGGCGCCCGCCGCAACAACTGCCCGGCCGCGAACAATCGTTCGGCCGCATCCGAGGCGATCCGCTCCGCCTTCGCCCTGCCACGTCCCACGCCCCAGACTCCCCTCGGAGATCGGCGCGCCGGAGTGGTCGGCACCGGCGCGCGCGTCTCGACGAACGGGGGCCAGAATCCTCTCTTCCGGTCCGTGGTGTAGACCTGTTTTTGGCCAGTTGGATGTACCTAGACCTTATTTTCCGTGCTCTTTGCGGTGGTTGATACAGGGAAAGTCAAAAGCAGGACGAAACGGAATGGCCCATTGAGCCGACAGGCCTCCGCATTCGAATGCCTGATCGCGTGCGTGCGCGATTTCTTGATCGTTCCTGGCGGCCGGGCCGGGGGAGCCCGGCCGCCAGGACGCCGACGCGGCGAGAACAGGACGTGGCGCCTCGGATTCCCTGCCCGCGAACGCGTGGATCGCCGTGCCCGTCCTTCACGGCGAGCGGAGGCGGCCGCGGCTGAGGAGTATGTAGAGCGACGCGGAGACGGCGATCCCGGCGGGGAGCGCGAGGTCCAGGCCGTCCAGGGCCCGTGCGATCGGTCCGGTGTAGAGGGTGTTGGCGCACAGGGCCGACGCGGTGACGCCTCCCGTGAGGGCCAGGGCGCCCGCCGGGTTGACGCCGGCGGCGTACCAATAGGGGCTTTCGGGGGTCTCGTCCATGAGGGTGGGGCCGTCGTAGCGGTTCCGGCGCAGCCAGATGTCCATGGCGTAGACGGTCATCGCGGGGCCGAGCAGGACGACGGTGAGCTGGAGGACGTTGCTGACGGTGTCGAGGAAGTCGGAGATGAGGAGCGCGTACAGGGTGAGGGAGACGGCCGCGGTGCCGTCGGCGAGCACGCTGAGGGAGCGGCGGATGCGGATGCCGACGGCCTGGAGGGCGAGCCCCGCGCTGTAGGCGGTCAGGGCGTTGAGGGCGACCGTGCCGAGGATCAGGGCGAGCAGGAACAGCGGATCGAACCAGCCCGGCAGGATCGTCTGGAGCCCGGACTGCGGGTCCGCCATGTCGACCGCGGTCGCGGCGCAGGCCCCGAGCGAGCAGACGACGACGCCGGGCACGAACCCGCCGAGCGCGGTCCAGCCGAGCACCGCCTTCGCGGAGGTCGCAGGTGGCAGGTAGCGGGCGAAGTCGGCGCTGGTGGTGTACGACAGCGGCGCGGAGGCGATGAGGGTGACCCCGGCGACGAGGACGGTCCACAGGTCGGCTCCGTGCGGCGGCGCGGGCGGGGCGTACGAGAAGTCGGTGTGGCGGAGCACGCCGATCGCGACGACGGCGAAGACCGCGGTCAGGGCGAGGGTGATCGGCAGATACAGCTTCATGATCAGGCCGTGGCCGTAGACACCGATGGTGAGGGTGACGGCGGCGATGACCAGGACCACGGCGATCTTGACGCCCGTGCTCGCGCTGACACCGGCCTTCTCGACCAGGGAGAACGCGGCGGTCGCGGCGGCGGCCAGATTCAGGGCGAAGTAGCAGACGGAGATCATCCAGCCGACGACGGCGTTGTTCACGCGGTTGCCGCGGATTCCGTAGATCGCCCGCGTGATCACTTCGCTCGGCGTGCCCGCGGCCGGGCCGGATATGGCGAGCAGCCCGGTGAGAAGCCAGAACAGATTGCCCACCACGATCACCACGAGGGCCTGGCCCAGCGTCAGGCCCATGAGGATCAGGGTCCCGCCGACCACCAGGCTCAGGTAGTTGACGTTCGCCGCCGCCCAGACCGAGAACAACTGCCGGGGATGGCCGTGGCGTTCCCGCTCGGGGATGTAGTCGATGCCGTGCGCCTCGACGCGGCTTGCGGCGTCGGAGGTGGGTTGTGCCGCCTGTCCGTCGGCGGGGGGCGGTGCGGCTTGCGCGCTGTCAACGGGCCGTGCCGCTTGCCCGCCGGGGGGAAGCCCCGCTCCCTGTCGCGCGGCGCAGGTGCTCTCGGGCGGGTCGGGAATCGTGGACGCCATGCGGCCCCTCCGGATGCTGGTTGCCCACCTGCTTGCTTATTGGTCGCACACTCAATAGCATGGAATCCATGTCGTCAAGCGTTCCGAACAAGCGAATCCGCAAATCTCCAGCGGCCAGACGTGCGGAAATCGTTGCGGCCGCCGCCGGTGTGGCACTGGCGGAGGGGCTGGAGTGCATCACCCTGCGGCGGGTCGCGGAGGAGCTGGACGTCCGCCCTGGGCTCATCAGCCACTACTTCCCCGCGGTGGACGATCTCGTGGCCGAGGCCTACGGAAACGCCGTCGGCTCCGAACTCGACGAACTCCTCCCGGCCGACCGGGCCGACGCCACCCCCACCCGGCATCTGGCGCGGTTCTTCGCCCGTACGTCAGGGAAGGCGTACGACGACATCAGCAGGCTGTGGCTCAACGCCCGCCACCTCAGCCGCTACCGGCCCGCCCTGCGCGACCGCGTCGCTGTCCAGGAGGACGCCTGGCGCGACCGCCTCGAAGGAGTCATCCGCGACGGCGTCGAGGAGGGCGAATTCCACACCGACGACCCGCTGGTGACGGCCATTCAGATCCTGGTCGTCCTCGACGGCCTCGGCATGGTCGTCAACAGCCCGAGCGCCGACAGCGGCCCACCCGCGGTCCGGCGCCTGCCCGTCACCACGGCGGAGCGCGAACTCGGCCTGCCCTTCGGCACGTTGTCCGCCGAACCGGACTGACCCGTCCGCAGGGCCTTCGTGCCTCAAGGCGCTTCCGTGCCTCGTCTGCACGCCCGCGTCTCCCAGAGGCCTCCATGTCCCCAGCAGTCACCGCGCCCCTCAATAGCCCCCGTGGCTCTCAGCAGTCCCCGCGTCCCCCAGCAGCCCCCGTGTCCAAGGAGCCTTCGTGTCCCAAGGAGCCCCCGTGCGCGCCTCCCTCATCCTGCTCTCGGCCCGTCTGCTCGACCCCGTCACCGGCGAGCTGCTGCCGCAGACCGCGCTCGCCGCGTCCGACGGACGCATCACCGCCCTCGGGGACGCCCCGGACATCCGCGCGCTCGCCGACGCCTCGACCACGGTGATCGACCTCAAGGGCGCCGTCGTCACCCCCGGCCTCGTCGACGGACACATCCACCCCGTCACGGGCGCCGAACTGACCCACGGCCTCGACCTGTCGGGCTGCGAGGACGTGGAGCAGGTACGCGCGGCCCTCGCCCGCGAGGTGCGGGACCTCGCCCCCGGCGCCTGGCTGCACGGATGGGGCCTCGACCCCAATGTCTTCGCCGGGGCCCCCGTCGACACCGCCCCCTTCGACGCCGTACTCGACGGTGTCCCCGCCCTGCTGTTGCTCTTCGACGCGCACTCGATGCTGGCCAGCCGTCGCGCCCTGGAACTCGCCGGAGTCGAAGGGCCCCGCACCTTCGACCAGGCCACCGCCGAAGTGGTCTGCGACGCCGACGGCCGACCCACCGGCCTGCTCCTCGAAGAGGCCGCGTGCGCACTCGTGGAACGGGTCGCCCCGCAGCCCACCCGCGAGGAGCGCCGCGACCGGCTCGCCGCCGTGCTGCGCGCCATGGCCGCCACGGGCCTCACCGGCGGCCACGCCATGGACGCGAACGGCGACAGCCTCGCCTTCTACGCCGACCTCGACGCCGCCGGCGACCTGCCGCTGCGCCTGCGCGTCGCACCCTGGTGCCAGCCCGGCACCGACGCCGAAGGTCTGCGCGCACTCATCGCCCAGCAGGGCACGGGCGGACGGCTGTGGCGCACCGACGGCGTCAAGATCTTCATGGACGGCACCATCGACAACGGCACCGCCTGGCTGGAGCACCCCGACTGCCACGGCGAGTCCCGGCACGCCTTCTGGCCCGACCCCGCGGAGTACACCCGCGTCGTCGGCGAACTCCACCGGGCGGGCGTGCCCATCGCCACCCACGCCATCGGCGACGCCGCCGTACGCCATGTCCTCGACGCCGTCGAGAAGGCCCAGGCCGAGGACAGCCGACCGGTGCGGCACCGGATCGAGCACATCGAGACCGTCCCCGACGACACCCTGCGCCGCTTCGCCGACCTCGGCGTCGTCGCCTCCATGCAGCCGACGCACTGCTGCGACTTCACCCGCGCCGACCACACCGACAACTGGTCGCGCCGCCTCGGAGAGGAGCGCGCCGCACGCGCCTGGCGCTGCCGCGACCTGCACGACTCCGGCGCCGTCGTCGTCCTCGGCTCCGATTGGCCCATCGCCCCCTACCCCCCGTCGGCCGTCATGGCCGGAGCCCGTCACCGCCGCCCCAGCCGCGACCTCACCCGGCCCCCGCACGGCCCGCAGCAGGCACTCACGGCCCTGGAGGCCCTCCAGGGCATGACCGTCAACGCCGCCTACGCGGCGGGCGACGAGCACGAAGCCGGACGCATCACGGTCGGCCACCGCGCCGACCTGACGGTGTTCGCCGAGAACCCCCTCACCACCGCGGCCACCGAACTCCCGGACCTGCCGGTGCTCCTGACCGTCCTCGACGGCGACCCGACCCACCGCGACCCGCGTTTGTGACCGGCCGTGCCGGGTGCGTTCGCCGGGCGTGCGCCGAGCTGCCCAGGCAGGGGGACCGCTCCTACTCCCGACTCAGGAGCGGCAGCTCCTCCGAGGGATCGCGCAGCGCCTCCAGCACGGCCCGCACCGCCGCGCGCGGCGGTGAGCCGCGGCGGACCGCCGCCGTGATCGTGCGCGTCACGGGAGCCGCGAGTTCCGCGGTGGCGACGCGAAAGCGGCTGCGGTCCACCGTCAGGCCGGGCAGCAGCGCGATCGAGAGCCCGGCCTCGACGTGCTGCAACGCCATCATGTAGTTGCTGAAACGGCACACCACGCGCGGCTCGAACCGCGACTGGCGGCACAGCCGCAGCGCGAGGTTCGCCATGTACGACTGCGGCATGTCGAACGACCAGGGCTCGTCCGCGTACGCGGCGAGGTCGACGGTGCCGCGCCCGGCCGCGGGGTGCCCGGGCGGGACGACCAGCAGGATCGGGTCCCTGGCCAGCGGGACCAGGTCGAGGTCCGGGCCCAGCGGGAGCTCGTCGAAGTCGGTGGTCGTGATGATGACGTCCGCGTCGCCGACCCGCAGCGCGGGCATGCTCTCGTGCGGCTCCAGCTGCAGCACCTCCACGTCGAGGTGCGGATGCGCCTGCTTCAGCCGGGTCACCGCGGGGACGGCCATGGTGTGGATCGCGCTCTGGAACGCCCCGAGCCGCACCAGGCCCGCCGGTTCCTCGCCGAAGCCGCGCAGCTCCGCCTCGACGCCGTCCATGTGGTCGAGGATCGCCCGCGCCCGGCGCGCGAGGATCAGCCCGGCCGGGGTGAGCCGCACCCGGCGCCCCGTGCGTTCGAGCAGCTGGGTGCGGGTCTCGGACTCGAGGACGGCGAGCTGCTGCGACACGCTCGACGGGCTCAGGTTCGCGGCCTGGGCGACCGCCCGCACGGTGCCGAGGGTGTCCAGCTGGCTCAGCAGGCGCAGCCTCCAGGGGTTCATCACCCCCTCATTGTTGTGCGGATTCTCCGAACAGGACAGCCGGAATTGTGAGATGGACGTGTCGCTCGCGTGCGCCCTACCGTCGAGGACATGCCTGCTTCGACCCCCGCCCCCACCGGCCTGCCGACCCCCGCCCCCGCCGTCGTGCCCGCCACGGAGTCCTTCTGGGCCGACGCCGAGAAGCACCTCGTCCGCTACGGCGGCGAGTTCACCCGCGAAGTCATCGACCGCGCTGCCGGGAGCTTCGTGTACACCGCCGACGGCCGGAAGATCCTCGACTTCACCTCCGGCCAGATGAGCGCGATCCTCGGCCACTCGCACCCGCAGATCGTCGCGACCGTCCAGCGCCAGATCGCGACCCTCGACCACCTCTTCAGCGGCATGCTCAGCCGCCCCGTGGTCGACCTCGCCCGCCGCCTTTCCGACACGCTGCCCGCGCCGCTGGAGAAGGCGCTGCTCCTGACGACCGGCGCCGAGTCGAACGAGGCCGCGATCCGGATGGCGAAGCTCGTCACCGGCAAGCACGAGGTCGTCTCGTTCGCCCGGTCCTGGCACGGCATGACGCAGGCGGCCGCGTCCGCCACGTACAGCGCGGGCCGCAAGGGCTACGGCCCGTCCGCGCCCGGCAACTTCGCCATCCCCGTGCCGAACGCCTACCGGCCCGACTTCACCACGGCCGACGGCTCCCTGGACTGGCGGCGCCAGCTGGACTTCGCCTTCGACCTGATCGACGCCCAGTCGACGGGCAGCCTCGCCGCCTGCCTGGTGGAGCCGATCCTCAGCTCGGGCGGCATCATCGAGCCGCCGGTCGGGTACATGGCGGCGCTGCGGGACAAGTGCAGGGAACGCGGCATGCTGCTGATCCTCGACGAGGCCCAGACCGGCCTGTGCCGCACCGGGACCTGGTACGCCTTCGAACGCGACGGAGTCGTCCCCGACATCCTCACGCTGTCCAAGACGCTCGGCGCCGGACTTCCCCTCGCGGCCGTGATCACGAGCGCCGAGATCGAGCAGCGGGCGCACGAGCGCGGGTTCCTGTTCTTCACCACGCACGTCGCCGACCCGCTGGTGGCCGCCGTCGGCAACACCGTCCTCGACGTCCTGACCGCCGACAAGCTCGACGAACGCGCCCGCTCCCTCGGCGCGTTCCTCCGCGACGGCCTGACGGACATCGCCGCCCGCCACGAGGTCGTCGGTGACATCCGGGGCCGTGGTCTGCTGGCCGGACTCGAACTCGTCGTCGACCGTGAGACGAAGGCGAGCTCCAGCGAACTGGGCGCGCGCGTCACCCGCCGCTGTCTCGAACTGGGCCTGCACATGAACATCGTCCAGCTCCCCGGCATGGGCGGAGTCCTGCGGATGGCACCGCCGCTGACCGCCACCGAGGACGAGCTCTCGCTCGGCCTGACGATCCTGGAGCAGGCGATCGCGGAGGCTCAGGCCGCCCGCTGACAGACGTGCGTACGGCCCGCGGTCAGGACTGGTCCAGGGCCCGCTCGATCGCGCGGCGGGCCCGGCCCGCGGCCGCCCGGTCGTGCTGGAGCTGCATCGCCGCGTTCAGTGCGAGGCCGGCGGCGACGATCTCGAACAGCGCCTGGTCGACGTCGAATCCGGCGGGCAGCTCGCCGTTCTCCACCGCCGCGCTCAGGTCCGCCCGCAGCTGTTCCCGCCAGCGCGACCACACCTCGGCCACCGCGTCGCGGACCCGGCCGGGTCGGCCGTCGTACTCGGTGAGCGCCGCGGTCATCAGACAGCCGCCGGGCAGCAGGGGCGCTTCCAGGTAGCCCACGGAGTTGTCGCACACCACGCGCAGCCGCCGCAGCCCCGGCGGCTCGGCCAGCGCGGGCTCGACCACCCGGTGCCAGAAGTCCACGAACGCCTTGTCCAGCGTGGAGATCTGGAGCGTCTCCTTGGTGCCGAAGTGCTTGTGCACCCCGGACTTGCTCATCTCCAGCTCCTCGGCGAGACGGCCGATGGTGATGCCGTCGAGCCCTTCCTCGGAGGCGATCTCGGCGGCGCGGCCGAGGATCCGGCCCCTGGTGGCCTGCGCTTCGGCCGCTGAGCGTCGTGGTGACATGCGACGAGGATAGCGTACGGCCGTTCGCTATTGATTTGGCGAACGACCGTACGCTAACGTCCGCGACGACCACCGGGACGAAGGAGTGCGAGATGCGGGTACGACGACTGGGCTGGGCCGGACTGGAGATCGAGGCGGGCGGCGAGCGGCTGGTGATCGACTATGTGCGGGACCTGTCACCGCTGTTCACGGGGTGGAAGCCCGGCGTGGGTCTTGCGGCGCCCAGCGGACATGCCGCCGCCGCGCTGGTCACCCACCTGCACCGGGACCACACCGACGCGTCCGCGCTCGCGGACGCGCTGACCCCGGGGGCGCCGGTGCTGCGACCGGCGCCCGGCCACGGCGACGACGTGGACAACGTGACGACGCTGTCGGCCGAGCGCGAGCTGGCCCTGCACGGGCTGGCTGCCGAGATCGTGGAGGCCTGGTCCGCCCGCGACCTCGGGCCGTTCCGCGTGACCGCGGTCCCCGCCGTCGACGGCCTCGGAGACCCCCAATTGAACTGGGTGGTGGAGGCCGACGGGCAGCGGGTCTTCCACGGCGGCGACACGATGTTCCACGGCTGGTGGTGGCTCGTCGCGCGCCGGTTCAGCCCGTTCGACGCCGTGTTCCTGCCCGCCAACGGCGCGGTGGTCGACGCGCCGCACCTGCAGCCGCCGAGCCCGCTGCCCGCCGCGATGGACCCGAGGCAGTCCGCCGCGGCCGCGGACATCCTCAACGCCCGCTACGCGGTGCCGATGCACTACGAGACGGAGCAGCCCGACAAGATCCCGGGCTACGTCGAGGTCGGCGACCCGGAGGGCGAGTTCCGCACGCACGCCGGGCGGCGCGCGCACGTGCTGGCCGTCGGCGAGTGGTTGGACCTGGCCAGGTGACGGGAAACCCGCCCGTGCGCAGGTGAGTTGGCGCCCCCCCCGCGCTGGAGCGTGAGGGGGCTGGCGCTTGCGGGGCGGCCTATCGGCCCGACGGGCCCCGGGTCAGCACCGCGCTCGCGACGACGTCGAAGAGATGATCGGCGCGGGGCGCGAGCGAGGGCTGGTCGTTGAGCCACGCGAGCGCCCCGACCAGCGCGAACAGATCGGTGCCGTCGATGTCCGCCCGTGCGGCGCCCGCGGCCTGGGCGCGGGTGAGGAGCCGCGTACCCGCCGCGCGCATCGAGACGCACGAAGCGTGCAGCGCGGACTCGGGATCCTCGATGGCGGCCACCATCAGCGCCACGACGCCCCGGTACTCATGGGCGCACGCGACGCAGTCGCGCAGCCACGAGACGAGGGCGTCCTCGGGCGGACCCGGCGTCTCCAGCGCCGCCGCCCGCGCCGCCAATTCGTCGAACCGCGCGCGGAGCAGGACCTCGAGCAGCGCCTCCCGCGTCGGGAAGTGGCGGTACAGCGTGCCGAGCCCGACGCCCGCCCTGCGGGCGACATCGCGCAGCGACGCGTCGGCGCCCTGCTCGGCCACGACGTCGCGCGCCACGACGAGCAGGTGGTCGTAGTTCTTCTTCGCGTCGGCTCGCATGTGTCTTCCTCGCCCAGCCTTCCTGGTCGGCCCTTGCCAAGCGGAGCAGTGCTCCATATATTCGGAGCACCGCTCCGCTAAGGATAGTTCCTTCGCGGGGAATCCCACAGGGAAGGGTGAGAGCCATGCCTGCAGGCACGATGAAGGCGATCCGGGTGCACGAGTTCGGCGGCCCCGAGGTGCTGCGCCACGACGAGGTGCCGATACCCGAACCGGGCCCCGGCGAGGTGCTCGTGCGCGTGCGCGCGGTGGGCGTCAATCCGCCTGACTGGTACGTGCGCGAAGGCATGCGGAACATCCCGCCGGACAAGAGGCCGCCGCTGACCCTGCCCGCCATCCTGGGCACGGACGTGTCGGGTGTCGTCGAGGCCCTCGCCCCGGACGTGCACGGCTTCGCCGTCGGCGACGAGGTCTTCGGCCTTCTGCGCTTTCCCAGCCTTGAGGGGAGCGCGTACGCCGAATACGTCGCCGCGCCCGCCGCGCACCTCGCCCACAAGCCCGCCGGTGTCGATCACGTGCACGCCGCGGGCGTACCGATGGCGGGGCTCACCGCGTGGCAGTTCCTGGTCGAGCTCGGCCACGACCACCCCTCGCCGTTCCAGGAGGCACGCCATCGCCCGATGGCGCTGGACGCCGGGACGACGGTGCTGATCAATGGCGCGGCGGGCGGCGTGGGCCACTTCGCGCTGCAACTCGCCAAGGGGAAAGGCGCGCGCGTCATCGCGGTCGCCTCGGGCGGGCACGAGTCGTTCCTGCGCGAGCTGGGCGCCGACGAGTTCATCGACTACACGAAGAGCCGTCCCGAGGACGTCGCGCACGACGTCGATCTCGTGCTCGACGCCGTCGGCGGCCGTGACAGCGGCCGTCTCCTGCGCACGCTCAAGCACGGCGGCGCGGTGTACCCGGTGTTCCCCGGCGACTACGACGCCGACGAGGCCGCGAAGCTCGACGCCACCATCTCGGCCACCCAGGTGCGCTCCAACGGCCCGCAGCTCGCGGAACTCGGACGCCTGCTCGACGCGGGCGCGCTGCGCGTCGGCATCGACAGCACGTATCCGCTCGCGGAGGCGCGCGGCGCCCACGAACGGGCCGCCCGAGGGCACATCCGAGGCAAGATCGTGCTCACGGTCGCGTGAGGCCGCGCCGCCTGCGCCGAACGGTCAGGAACGGAGAAGCGACGGCGATCGGCCGCACCTAGTGTGGCCTGCATGAACACCACATTGAAGGTCAGTGCCATCATGCTCGGCGTCAAGGACGTGGAGCGCGCCAAGAAGTTCTATGTGGAAGGCCTGGGGTGCGCGATCGACCAGGAATTCCCCGGTTTCGTCAAGTGCGACCTCGGCGAGGGCTCCTCGCAGCTCGCGCTCTACGCCTGGGACGAGGTGGCGGCGGACGCCGGTGTCCCCGCGGAGGGGTCAGGGTTCCGAGGGGCGTCGTACCACTTCCTCACCGACTCCAGGGAAGCGGTGGACGAGGTCATGAGCGCCGCCGAGGCCGCGGGCGGCACCGTGGTGAAGGAGGCGGCCGCCGCCGACTGGGGCGGGTACTTCGGCTGCTTCAGCGACCCCGACGGCCACCTGTGGAAGGTCGCCACCGCCACCTGAGGGGGCGCCGCACTCGGATCGGGCCAGGTGCCGCACACGGACCGGGCGCCGCCTCCTGATCAGACCGTGCACAGGGTCAGGACCAGGCCGGTCAGCCCGGTCGCCAGGCCCCCCATCGCCTGCTTGCGTCCCGCCCCGTGCATGCGGTGGGCGTTGGCCCACCCGGTCATGCCCAGGACGAGGGCGGGCACGGGGATGGTGCCGGTGACCGTGCGGAACGGCGGGATCAGGGCGCCGATGACGGAGAGGGTCCCGTAGGCGAGCGCGAGCGTGGCCAGGCCGTTGAGCGGGCCCTTCGCCGGTGCGGGGGAGACGCCCTGGGAGGCCTGCTGCCGGGTCTCCCCGGGTGTCTCCCGGGTCGTCTCCTCGGCGGCGGTGGGGGTGAGCGCGTTCATAGGCATACGACTCCAAGTCGTCGAGCACGGCAGGGGAGGGTGTGAGAGGCGGGCGGCGCCGAGCCGCGCGGGGGAGGGCTCGGTGCCGCGCCGTCGACCCTGGCGATGCTAGGAAGCCCGCAGGCATAGATCAAAGACGCATTTACACGGGGACGCATAGAGTGGGGCTATGGCAGCCCCACCGACCCTCCGGCAGCTCGAATACCTCCTGGCCGTCGTGGAGACCGGCTCCATCACGGACGCCGCAGCCCTCCTGCACGTCTCCCAGCCCACCCTCTCCCAGCAGCTCAAGAGCCTGGAACGCACGGTCGGCACCCCGCTCCTCGAACGCACCCCGCGCGGCGCCCACCTCACCCCGGCAGGCCGCGCCTTCCTGCCCGGCGCCCGCCACGCCCTGTCCGGCGCCGAGCGCGCCACCGGCGCCGCCCGCGCCGTCGCCGACATGGTCCACGGCGAACTGCACCTCGCCGCCGTCCTCAGCGTCGCCCTGGGCGTCGTCCCCGGCGTCCTCGCCGTCTGGCACCAGCGGCACCCGCGAGTCGACGTGGTCCTGCACGAGTACGCCGACCTCGCCTCCTTCGCCCGCGCCCTGACGGACGCCACCGCCGACGTGGCCATCGGCCCGCTCCCGGACGGCTGGGACGGCCCCCACCACCCCTTGGGCGCCGAGGAGTTCGTCGTCCTCGTCCCGCCCGGCGACCCCCTCGCCGGACGCAGGACCGTGCGCCTGGAACAGCTCGCCGACCGCCCCTGGGTCCAGTACGGCCGCGCCCACGCCCTGGCCGCCACCGTCGAGAACCTCTGCGCCGAGGCCGGATTCGCCCCGCACGCCGCGATCCGCTCCACCCAGACCGCCGCCGTGCCCCGCCTCGTCGCCGCCGGACTCGGCGTCGGCCTCGTGCCCGCCAACGTCCTCACCCCCGACTTCCCCGGCACCGCGCTGCGCCTCACCCCGCGAAGGCGCCGCGCCCTGTCCGTCTTCACCCGCCCCGGCCCGCACCCCCTCATCGCCGAGCTGGTCACCGTCACCCGCGAACACGCCCGCCTGACACCCGATCACCTCGCCGAGCAGCTCTCCTAGTCGGCGCCCGCCCGCGCGGCACATCCCGGACGGGGCAGGTCCAGACCCTTGCGCGACTGACGCATACATGCCACTTTCCTTGCTCGGTACGTCCCACACGTATCGCGGTACGTCACACGTCACCGTCAAAGGAGCCCCCCACATGAGACGCACCACCTGTGCGCGTCTGGGCCTGTCCGCCCTGCTCGTCACCGGATCGCTCGCCCTGGGCGTCACCCCCGCAGGAGCCCAGAGCGAACCGGCGCCCTCCGCGACCCGTCTCAACGCTCTGAACGCCCAGGTCGAACGGCAGCTCGGCGCCGAAAGCGCCGGCACCTACCTGGACCGGAAAACCGGAAACCTCGTCGTCACCGTCACCAGCGACGCCGCCGCCGAACGCGTCCGCGCGACCGGCGCCACCCCCCAGCGTGTCCAGCGCAGCGCGGCCCAACTCGACGCCGCCATGGACACGTTGGAGTCCCGCGCCAAGATCACCGGAACGTCCTGGGGCATCGACCCCCGCAGCAACCAGATAGCCGTCGAGGCCGACCGCTCGGTCTCCGCCCGCGACCTGGCCCGCCTCCACCGCGTCGCCGACTCGCTCGACGGAGCTGTCCGCGTCAGCCGCGTGCCCGGCACCTTCAAGCGCGAGGTCGCGGGCGGCGACGCCATCTACGGCGGCGGCTCCCGCTGCTCGGCCGCCTTCAACGTGTCCAAGGGCACCACCAAGTACTTCGTCACGGCCGGGCACTGCACCAACCTCAGCGCCAACTGGTCCGCCACGTCCGGCGGCGCGGCCGTCGGCGTGCGCGAGGGAACCAGCTTCCCGACCAACGACTACGGCATCGTCCGCTACACCAACGGCTCCTCGCCCGCGGGCAACGTCAACCTCTACAACGGCAGCTACCAGGAGATCTCCTCCGCCGCCGACGCGGTCGTGGGCCAGGCCATCAAGAAGAGCGGCTCCACCACCAAGGTCACCAGCGGCTCCGTGACCGCCGTCAACGTCACCGTCAACTACGGCGACGGACCCGTCCACGGCATGGTCCGCACCACCGCCTGCTCCGCGGGCGGCGACAGCGGCGGCGCCCACTTCGCGGGCACGGTCGCCCTCGGCATCCACTCCGGCAGCTCCGGCTGCACCGGCACCAACGGCTCCGCCATCCACCAGCCGGTGCGGGAAGCCCTGTCCGCGTACGGCGTCAGCGTGTACTGACCTCCGCCGTACGAAGGCAAGCACTGCCTCCTTCCGGGCTTCCGTGCGGCAGGGGGCTCGCCTCCCACTGACCCCCGGCGGCAACCGCGGTTGCCGCCGGGGACGTCAGCGCGCCAGGCCGAGCGGTACGTGCACCGGCCGCGCCGCGATCCGTGCCCGGTCCTCGTCCGACGCGAACCGCTGGTCGATGCGCCGCACCGCCTCCGCCCAGTCCGCGCGGCTGTGGATGCTGTTGAGGGTCTCCACGACGAACGGATCGTCCCAGCGCTCGTACGACCGCCGCCACAGCACCTGCGGGTCCTCGGTGAGCAGACTGCCCACGGTGCCCTCGTAGATGGGCATCGCGCGCACCTCGCCGTCCGGCTCGATCTCCATCGGGCGGAAGCTCGGGGTGCGCGCCAGGAACGCCGGGTTCATCTGGACCTCGAAGTTCTCGGTGGTCTCCACCGTCACGGACGGCGGCGCGGCCGCGCTCAACCGCTTCAGGGTGTCCGGCGCGATCAGCTCGGCGACCTGCTCGTCACTGAGCAGTTCGTGCTCGACGAACGACGGGCGGCTCGCCAGACCGGTGGGCACCACCGCTCCGAAGTACAGCGTCTCCAGGTGCGGGAAGCGGGGCGCCACCCGCGCGCACATCTCCTCCAGCTCGTCGAAGTTGCTCCTGATCACGACGTAGTCGATACCGAACCGCGGCGCCCGCAGCCCCGCCGCCTGACGCCGGGCGACCTCCGCGTCGAGCCGGGCGAGACCGTCCGTCGCCCGCGCGAACGACCCGGCGCGGCCACGGATCCGGTCGTGCGACGCCGCGCTGGCGCCGTCCAGACTCACCACGATCTTCGTCACCACATCGGAGAGCGCCTCGACCGTCGAGGCGGGCAGCGACCACCCGCTCGTGTAGAGGAAGACCCGCACCCCCGCGTCGTCGAAATGCCGCGCCAGATCGACGATGCGCTTGATGGTCAGCGGTTCGCCGCCGCACAGCGTAATCATCTTCGGCCGCATCGAAATGATCGCGTCCGCGACCCGGATCATTTCCTCGTACGTGAGGTTCTTCGCGGGCCGTCGCCCCGATTCCGTATAGCAGTGAACGCAGCGCAGGGGACACGCGAAAGTGACGTCCCAGATCACGGCGTTGGGGTTCTTGAGCGACTTATCCATGGATGTTTCTCCAGGCAGAGGGCGGGCGTGCATTCCGGCTTCGCACCCTAGGAACCCCCGCCGAAACCCGTCGTCCGTAACGCGGTACGCAATCGCGGGACTCCACTACGCAGACGTTCCGTACGTAGGTGATACGGCCCGACGCTCTTCCGTAGTCGCCTTCCGCCTTTGCGTACCCGAGTACGGATCTGCGTGGCCACCCCGCCGATTAGCGTTCCTTTCCGGCAACGCAGTGCACCCGAGACGGAGAGGAGGTGAATCACCATGATGTATCCGCCCCCGACCGTCGGCGACTGACGGTGACGCATGCAGGCGGTGGCCGCTTCCGAGCCGGAGCGGCCACCGCACCCTTTTGGCCACGACAGCCGACGGGTCCGAACCGGCGGAGGGGAACAGACTCATGACAGCCACGAGTGACGCCAGGGCGGCCAAGGCGGCAAAGAAGGGCGGCGCGGCCGGCGCGGACCAGGCGGGGAGCGCCGTGTGGGCCCTGATCCGCCAACTGCCGCGCGTCGCCCGCGGCCTGACCGTCGCCCTCGCCCTGCTGATCCTCGCGCAGGTCGCGGGCAGCGCGCTGCTGCCCCTCGCCACCGGACACCTCGTGGCCGCGCTCACCAGCACCCCGAAGTCCCTGAACAGCATGACGGTGGGGCTCGCGCTGCTCGGCCTCGTCCTGATCCTGGACGTGGTCCTGGACCCGATCCGCACCATGGTGGCCTCCCGCCTCGGCACCGCCCTCGACGGCGCGACGGCCCAGCAGACCGTCGACGGCGCGCTGCGCCCCGCCCAGATCGACCACTTGGACGACACCGAGGTCGCCGACCGCATCGAGCGGGCCCGCGCCGTCGGACTCGGCGCGCACCCGCCCGGCCAGGCCGTCACCGCGCTGGCCGGGCTCGTCCCGCTGCGCCTGACCGGACTGGTCTCCGCCGTCCTCCTGGGCTGGTTCGGGCAGTGGTGGATGCCGCTGGTCCTCGGGGCGGCCTGGGTGATCACCGGACGCTGGCAGGAGAAGGAGATCGGCCGGTCGGTGTCCGCACACGCAGGCAACACCGTGCAACTGCGGCGCGCCGCCTACCTGCGGGAACTCGCGACCACCGCGCCCGCGGCGAAGGAAGTACGGCTCTTCGGGATGCGCTCCTGGCTCGTCGAACGCTTCAGCACGGCCTGGTGGGACGGCATGGTCCACATGCGCCGGGCGCGCGTGAGCCCGCGACGGCACGCCCTGGCGATCGTGTTCCTCCTCGCCGCGCACCTCGCCGTCGTCCTCACGCTGGCGTTCTCGGCGGCCCGTGGTTCCCTCTCGGTACGGGAGCTGACGGTCGCCCTGCAGGCGCTGCTCGGCCTCTTCGCCCTCGGATTCAGCGGCGACCTCCAATGGACCCTGCACACGGCCAGCGCCGCAGTGCCAGCGGCACTCGCGGTCGGCGAACTGGACACCAGGGCCGCGCCCGGAACCCGTACCGCGACAGCGGCACTGCCCGACCGGGAGATCCGCTTCCACCAGGTGTCCTTCACCTACCCCGGCGCCGGAGCCCGCGTACTCGACGGCCTGGACCTGACCATCCCGGCGGGCTCCTCGCTGGCGATCCTCGGCGACAACGGCGCGGGCAAGAGCACCCTCACCAAACTCCTCGCCGGCCTCTACCTCCCCGAAGAGGGCCGCATCACTGTCGACGGCCAGGACCTGACCGGCTTCGACCCCGCGGCCTGGCGGCGCCAAGTAGCCGTCGTCTTCCAGGACTTCGTCCGCTACCCCTTCTCCGTACGCGACAACGTGATCTTCGGCCACGTCGAGGCGGCCGCCACCGCCGACGACCACCTCGTGGAAGCCGCACGCCTCGGCGGTTTCCTCGGTATCGAAGAGGAACTGTCGGGCGGCTGGAACACCCTCCTGAGCGGCGCCTACACCGACGGCACGGAACTGTCGGGCGGACAGTGGCAGCGACTGGCGCTGAGCCGCGCCCTGTACGCCGTTCGGCACGGCGCCCGCGTGCTCGTCCTGGACGAGCCCACCGCCCATCTCGACATCGAGGCGGAGCACGAGCTGTACGCCCGCTTCCTGGAGATCACCGCCGGACTCACCACGATCCTGGTCTCGCACCGCTTCGCCACCGTGCGTCTCGCCGACCGGATCGCCGTCGTGGACGGCGGCCGGATCAGCGAGTACGGCACCCACGACGAACTGCTCGCCTCCCAGGGGCGGTACGCGCGGATGTTCCGCGTGCAGTCCGAACCCTTCGATGTACGCCAGGGGAGCCACAGTGGCTGACAGCCGACGCAAGTCAGGGATGACCGGGAAGCCAGAGCAGTCCGGGAAGCGAGGGACGGCCGGGAAAGCCGGGAAAGCCGGGAAGGCTGGGAAGGCTGGGAAGTCGGGGGAGGCAGGGAAGGGGCACCGGACCCGGGTCCGCAGGGGTCTCGCCGGGATCCGCCTGCTCGTCGGCACGGCGATCCACGTCGACCCCCGCCGCGCCCTGCTGGTCCTGATCCTCTCCCCGCTCCTCAACGTCGTCGCGGCACTCCAGGCCCTCGGCCTGCAGTGGATGGTCGACGGAAGCACCGGCCACGACCGCGCGCAGACGGTGCGAGGCGGACTGCTCCTGCTCGTGGTCACGGTGTTCGTGCACCAGGCGGCCGCCATCGCCACGGACGTACGCCTCGTGCTGCAGCACCGCATCGGGCTCGAGTTCGACCGCCGCCTGATGAACCTGTGCTCGTCGCCCGCGCACATCGGCCACTACCAGGACCCGGACTTCCTGGACACCGCCGAGGTCGTACGCCAACGGCGCGGCGAATTCGGCACCGGCTTCGCGGCCCTGGTGGAGAACGCCAACCTGGTGGCCCGGTGCATCGGCGCCCTGGTCCTGCTGGCGTTCGCCAACCCGCTGCTCGCCCTGCTTCCGCTCACCATCGTGCCGTTGGCGTCCGCCAACCGCTGGCAGGCCCGCCTCGTCGCGGAGGCGGAACGGGCGGGCGCGGCGGCCGACCGCCACCGCATGGGCCTGTTCTCCCTGGCCACCGACCCGGTCCCGGCCCGCGAGGTACGCCTCTACCGGCTGGGCGGTGAGCTATCGGCGCGACACCGGGCGGCCTTCCTCGAGGCGAGCACCCCGCGCGAGGCGGCACGGGCCAAGGGCGCGTGGGCCGTGGCGGGCGGCTGGCTGTTCTTCAGCGCCGCGCTCATCGGCGGCCTGTACCTGATCTCCCGGGCCGTGATCGACGGCAGCGGCTCCGCGGGCCAGGCGGTCCTTGTCCTGCTGCTCAGCACCCGGCTCGTCGGCGCGACCACAGGGCTGGGCTGGCTCCTGGGCTGGCTGCGCCGCGCCCTGGACACCGTCGCGCACTACCTGAGCCTGGTCGACTACCCGCAGGGCCACGTACTCACCGGCGAGAGCCGCACCCTGCCGCCCCGGGGCGATCTCGTCCTCGACGGCGTGTCGTTCACCTATCCGGGCCGTACCCAACCGGCCCTGGGACCCCTCGACCTGCGCCTGCCGTCGGGCGCCACCGTGGCCGTGGTGGGCGACAACGGCGCGGGCAAGTCCACCCTCGTCGCCCTCCTCGCCGGGCTGCAGCCCCTGGGGGAGGGGCGCATCACCTTCGGCGGCCGCGACCTCGGCGAGGTGTCGCCGCAGGTGTGGCGGGCCGGAGTGACGGCCTGCTTCCAGGACTTCTGCCGCTTCGAGCTGCCCGTCGCCGAATCCGTCGGCCTCGGCGACCTCAACGCGCTGGAGGACCGCGACGCGGTACGGGCAGCGCTCGCCAAGGCCGGCGCGGCCGACGTCGTGGCCGGGCTCGACGCGGACCTGGACACCCAACTGGGCCGCACGTACCCGGGCGGCACCGACCTCTCGGCAGGCCAGTGGCAAAAACTCGCCCTGGCCCGCGCCCGGATGCGCACCCACCCCCTCCTCGTCCTCCTCGACGAGCCGACCGCCAGCCTGGACCCGGACAGCGAGGCCGAACTCCTGCGCCACTACCTGCGCGCCGACCGTGCCCACGCGGACACCATCACCGTCATCGTGTCGCACCGCTTCAGCACCGTCCGCCAGGCCGACCTCATCGTCGTCCTGGACGGCGGCCGGATCACGGAGCTGGGCACGCACACCGAACTGCTCGCACGGCAGGGGCGGTACGCGAGCATGTACGCGTTGCATGCTGCCGCGTACGCCGGGAGCGGCCCGGCCGAGACCGCCCCGGCCGAGAGGGTCCCGGCCGAGACGGTCCTGGCTGGGGCGGTTTCCGAGACGGTTCCGGCCGGGGCGGAGCCGACCGACGTGGCCCCGGCCGAGACGGTCCCGGCACCTGAGACGGTCGGCCGCCCGGCGCCCGCCGCCATTCCCACTCCTGAGCCCGGTCCCGCTCCCGCCCCCGTTGCTGCCTCGGCGGCGCGCGCGGGCTCAGGTGCGGTGGAGGGCAGGCGGTAGCTCCTTGCGGGAGTGGACGCCGAGCTTGCGGTAGATGCGGGTGAGGTGGCTCTCGATGGTGCGGACGGACACGCCCAGGCGATGGGAGATCATGCGGTCGGGCAGTCCCGCGGCGGCCAGCGTGGCGATCTCCACCTCGCGCAGGGTGAGCGCGTCGGGCAGCGGCCGGGGCGGGGTGAGGCCGAGGCGGTGGCGCAAACGGCTGGCCAGGACGACCGCGTCGCTGTGGTGACGGCCCTGCGCGGGCAGGGTCGTCGCGGCGTGCTCGGCGAGCCGCCATGCCGGTGCGTTCATGCCGAGGGTGTCCAGGCGGGTCGCGTGGTCGAGGAGCTCGGTGCCGATGCCGCGGGACAGCGCGAGGACGGCCTCGGCCGCGGCGATCAGCCGGGGCGCGTCGACGTGCCGGACGGCGGTGGTGAGCCGGTCGATGACATCGGCGGGCGGCCGGGCGGGCGTCAACCAGGCCGTGTAGACCAAGTACTCCACCTCCACGGTCCAGCATCCGGCGGCCCGCGCGGCCTCGACGGCACCGCGCATGTGACCGGTCGCGGCCGTCGTGTCGCCGCGCGCGACGGCCACGGCGGCGTGGGCCCACTGCCACCGCCCGGGCATGATCGAGACCGCGTCCGGCGGGCAGGCCGCGAGCGCGCGTTCGGCGTCGTCCGGCCGCTGCTCCTCGGCCAGGCACACGACGAGCCAGCAGACCGCTTCGGTCCGCAACAGCCGCCTGCCGCTCAGCTGGTGCACCATCGCCTCGCGCAGCCGGGTGATCGCGTCGGGCCGGTTGCCGAGGGCCCACTCGAGACAGCCCCCGAGCAGCGTCGCGACGGCTCCGCTCATGTGCCCGGAGGGAGCAGCCTGGCCCGGACGAACCGCTGGGCCTGGACGGCCTGTCGGGCGTGCCGGGTCTGTCGGGTGGCCCTGGCCTGCCGCGTGCGCCGAGCCTGCCGCGTGCGCCGAGCCCTCCGCATGCACTGAGCCTGCCGGGCGCGCGGGACCTGACTTCTCCGGCCCTCGGACCCCGGCCCCCCCAGCTGTCCGTCCCGTCTCCCGACCTGTCCGCCCCGTCTCCCGCAGGCCCTCCGGCACACCCCCGAGGACGGGGTCGTCGACGAGGGCCTGCGTATCGGTGGTCCGCCAGATCTCGGTGAAGGCGCAGACAGCGGCCGCCCATTCACGTTCCCAGGGGGCGCTGGCCGGGTTGGAGGCCGTGGTCTCGGCGAGCGTGACCGCGTCGAGCGTCCGTCCGGTCAGGGCGAGGGACACGGTCAGGGCCAGCCGGGCGTAGCCGGAACCCGGCCCGCGTGTGTCGTGGCGCAGCACCCGCTCGGCGAGGTCGAGAGCGAGGTCGGTGCGCCCCGCGCAGAGCAGGACCAGGGCGCGCATGCCCTCGACCGCGGCCGTGGCCGAGGGCGAGGCCGGGCGGAGCTGTGCGAGGTGGAGGTCGGCGCCCGCTGGATCCCGTTCCGCCCAGCAGCGGTGAGCGCCGAGCGCGATGGCCGCGCCCAGCCTGCCCCCGGGCGTACCGGCCTGAGCGTGTGCTTGTTCCAGTACGGCACGGGCCTGCGCGGTGTCGCCGAGTTCGACCAGGGCGTGGGCCAGCGGCACGGCGGCCGCGCCGGACTGCTCGTGCGCACGCCGGGCGAAGCGGCAGGCGAGCTGCGGGTCGTGCCCGCGGACCGTCTCGGCCGCGCGGATCAACAGCCCGGCGTCGACGGGCCCGTGGGCATCCAACTGCCAGCGGGCCAGGGTCACCGGATCGGGCGGGCTCGCGCACGCGTCGAGCAGCGCGGCGGCAAGTCGGCGCCGCCGCAGCCGGGGCAGGCGCTGCCGTACGGCAGCCCCCAGCATCGGCTGACCCAGGCGCACCAGGAGCTGGCGCCCCGGCCCGTCGACGGTGTGCAGCAGCCCTTGGCCCTCCAGGTCTTCCAGGCGCCCGGCGAGGCCGGGGGCGACCGTTTCCAGGACGGGCAGGGGCAGCGGTTCGCCGAGCGCGACGGCGGCCAGCGTGTCGTGGTCGGCGGGGGAGAGGCCGTTCAACTCGTGGTCGAACAGCTCGGCCAGGCGCGGCGGTACGGTCAGCGGCCCGCGCCAGCGCCACAGCCCGCCCTCGGCCACGAGATGGCGCGAGACACGGGCGTGGCGGACGAGTTCGGTCAGGAGCAGCGGGTTCCCGCCGGTCCACTGGTGCAGACAGTCCACGGTGGCCTGTGCGACAGGGCCGCCCACCAGAGTGCGGATGAGCTGCTGTGTTCCGACGCGGCCGAAAGCCGCCAGGTCCAAGCGCTCCAGATAGCCGTCCTTCCACAGCGCCACCACGGCGTCCGACACCGGCGGGTCCGCCGCACAGGCCGGCTGGGAACGCGCGGCGACCATCAATCGCACCACCCCCTCGGCGGCCAGTCCCAGCGCCAGCGCCGCGCCCCGGTCGTCCAGACGGTGTGCGTCGTCGATGACGAGCACCGGTATCCGCGCCCCGGCACGCCGGAAGAGTTCGGTGTGGAGCGCACCGTACGCCTGATGGTCGTCGAGCCGGTCGCAGGCACCGAGGACGGAGCGGAACGCCCCGAAGGGAACCTGTCGGCTCGCCCTCGTCGCGGCCGTCCACACCACCTCGAACCGCGACGTAGCCAGCCGCCGCGCGACGGCGGAGAGCAACGCCGTCCTGCCGACCCCCGGCGGACCGACGATCGCCGTACCCCGCCTGGCCACGACGGCCGCCAATGTGGTGCGGAGCTCTTCGTCCCTGGCGACGAACGCACCCATGCCCTGGTTGTCTCGCATCGGTTTTCTCCCCCACGCGCGGCGCGGCCCGCTGACACCTGACGTCCTGGCCGGGCTCCGCCGCACCGTTTCAGGAGGCCCCCGCGGGCACGGGCGGCCTCCCTTTCATGAGCGAACTCGGGTGACCTGCCTGACAGAACGGGCCTGAGCGGCCCGGACGAGCCGCGCGATGGGGCCCAGGGGCGGGTCGTATGTCCGGTGCTCTCCCGTGCACCGGCCGCGTCACGCCGCGCGCGAGCCGCCCCTCCAGGACGGCCGAGCACCGGCCCGGGGACCGGAGCGCTCTGCGCGGCAACACAGCAAGCCCACGGCATCCCGATAAACGACCCATGAATGCCCACTCAACGCCGCCCGCCGACGCCCGGTCGGCTCCACCGCTCAGCCGCCGCTCCGCAGTCGCCGCTCAGTGCCGTGAGGCGGCATGGGTCTGCCGACGATAGTGCCCGGGAGCCTGCCCGTGTTCGCGCTTGAAGGCCTTGGCGAACGCGTACTCGGAGCTGTATCCGGTGCGGGTCGCGATGGTGTTCAGCGGCGCCTGCGTCTCCCGCAGCAGCGTCGCGGCGGTCGTCATGCGCCACCGCGTCAGGTACGCCATGGGGGGTTCGCCGACGAGGTGCGTGAAGCGCCGGGCGAACGCGGCGCGGGACAGCCCGACCCGCTGGGCCAGCGACTGGACGGTCCAGGGAGCCGCCGGTGACTGGTGTATGGCGGACAGGGCCGGAGCGACGGCCCGGTCACCGAGGGCCGCGGCCCAGCCCCGGGCGGTGGCGGGCGCCTGGTCCTCCAGCCAGGCCCGCAGGATGTACAGCAGCAGGGAGTCGATCAGCGCGGGCACGATCCCGGCGGATCCGATACGAGGAGACTCCAGCTCGGCCTTGAGCAGCTGCACGGCCGCACTCAGCTCGCTGTGGCGGCCGTGCCCGGTGGGCAGATGGATGATCTCGGGAAGCTGGCCCACCAGCGGATGCGGACGCCCCTGGTCCAGGTGGTAGTTGCCGCAGAGCAGACTCGTCCGGGGCCCGTCGCCGCCGATGGTGAGGGTGCCGAGGACGGGCCCCGCGCTGAACTGCTCGGGCCGCTCCTCCACCGCCGGAGTGGCGGGGTCGTCGGCGAGGATGTGACCCCGGCCGTCGCGCAGGAAGACCACGTCCCCCGCGGCGAGAGCCACCGGCGCCAGATGGGGCGCGTCCTCCAGCGGGACCAGCCAGCACGCCCCGGACAGCACCACGTGGAATCCGGCCCCGGCGACCGGCGGCAGACGCAGCCCCCAGGGGGCACGGCCGAGGGTACGCACGGACGCGGGCCGCCCGGTGCGCATCGAGGACAGCGCCTCCGTCAGGACATCCACCACTTCCCCCAGCCCCCGACTTCCGCTCCGCGGCGACCTCGCTCTGCCCCGGCTTGTGCCCCGGCCCAGGCATCGACGCACGGGCCGTTGTGGCGTCGACCCTGACGCACCAGCTCGGACGAACCGGCTCCCCACCTTACGTTCCCGCCGCCCCCGGTCCGGTCCCGCCGTCAGTCGACACTCAGCACGACCTTGCCCCGGACCCGACCCGATGCGACGAGCTCGTGTGCCTTGGCGGCCTCGGCGAGCGGGAAGGTCTCGGCGACGTGGGGGCGGATGACGCCGGTGTCGACGAGCCGCGCGATCGCTTCCAGGGAGGCGTAGTCGGGCTCGACGGAGATCCCGGCGAAGCGGCGCCCCGCGGCCTCCACCCGTGCGGCCAACTCCCGGTCCCCGTGCTCCATGATGCTGACGAGCGTGCCGCCGGGCCGCAGGACGGACAGCGAACGCTCCCCTTCGGAGCTGGAGTCGAACACGACATCCACGTCACCGGCCGCCTCGGTGAAGTCGGTGGTGCGGTAGTCGATGACCTCGTCGGCCCCCAGGCCGCGCACGAAGTCGTGCTTGGGCGCGCTGGCCATCGCGATGACGTGAGCGCCGCGGGCCTTGGCGATCTGTACGGCGAAGTGCCCGACACCCCCGGCCGCCCGGTGGATCAGCACCCGCTGCCCCTCGTCGACCCCGGCGGCGTCGACCAGCCCCTGCCACGCGGTGAGCGCGGCAAGCGGTATGGCGGCGGCCTGCGCGTGATCGACCGCCGCGGGCTTGCGGGCCACCTGACGCGAGGGCACCGCCACATACTCGGCGTACCCGTTCGCGGCACGTGGGAAGAACGGCATCCCGAACACCTCGTCCCCCACGGCGAAGCGGGCCCCCGGCCCCGCCTCCTCCACGACCCCGGAGATGTCCCAGCCGACTCCGAACGGCGGCTCACCCAACAACGGATAGGCACCCGAACGCACCGCCACGTCGACAGGGTTCACCCCGGCCGCCCGCACCCGCACCAACACCTCCCCGCCGAGCGCGACAGGACGGTCCACCTCGACCACCCGCAGCACCTCGGGCCCACCGAAGTTCTCCTGCCTGACAGCACGCATGACCGATCTCCCTCACATGTCCCAGAGCGGCTGAGCGCGACCCGCGCCCAGCCGCCCCGACTGGCTGATGCGCATCACTCTAGGAAGATCGAACGAGCCGATGAATATCCCCCAGTCTCCCGAAGATGTCTCATCGTCTACATGGGCGGACGGGCTGGAGAAGGCCCCCGAGGGAAGGCCAGGGGAGAAGAGAGGGCTGCGCAGTTGCTGCCGTACCTCAGAGCATGATGAGCAGACGCGTCTTCGGCTTGAGTTTCCTGTTCACGGAACGACTCTGCACGTACACCTCCAACTGGGGATTGTTCCCCGCCTTCACGGAAACGGTCCCTTGGATACCTGTACCGAACAGCAGACTGCGTGCCGCATCCCCCGTGTAGGCGCGGTCGGTGTCCTTCTCCACGACGATGACTTCCTTGTTCTGCTGAACCTGAGCCCGAGCCCCCAACTGGTAGTAACAAGCCCCCCGTTCATAGGTCACGCCGGGATGCGAGTCGACGAAGGACCGAATCTCGGCTTCCTTGTCCACCTTCAGAAGCCGGTACTTGTCAGCAGGGATCGGCTCGAGGTTCGCCCGCACCTCGTCAACCGATATGTCCTGCCCGACGGCGAACAGGTTCTTCGTTCCCCGGACACCCTGCTCGCGGCCCCGGAGGAAGCTGGTGGCGGCGGCGCGCACGGTGCCGATCGCCTCCTCGACCCCCTTCTGGGAGTCGGCGTCCCAGATGGCGATGTTCCCCGCCGGGAACCCGTAGTTCTGTGCGGTGCGCTTGGCCAGGGAGTTGGGCACGAGGATCGCGGAAGTCCAGTGCCCGGGGAGCCCGCCCATCGTCGCTGTGATCCTGTCGAGCCAGGGCCCGAGGATGGCCGGGTCCCCGTCGTGCCGCCGGTCACCGCCGGAGGCGTTCTCCTCGCCGTCCGTCACCACGATCTGGAGGAAACTGTGCTCGCCGTACTCCTCCCAGATGTGACCCAGATCATCCAGAGACTTCAAAGAAGCCTCAATGAGGGCCGTAGCACCATTGTTGACCTGATACAGGCCCCGCATGGACGGCAAATGCTTCACGTCCATGTCCCAGACCAGATTCTCCACCCTGTGGTCGAAGGAGTAGAGGCTGATCCGGGTCTCATGCCCAAGACTGTCCGACTCGGCCTTCAAACCGGCCACGAATTCGTCCACCACGCGAATGAGCTGACTCTCGTGCGGTCGCATGGAACCCGAGCAGTCCACTACCAGCGCGACGTGATTCACCTTGTGCTGGATCCTGTGTGCGGACATGTTTGTCCTCCCCCTCCGAGGCTCCCCGAGTGATGTTTTCACTGTATGGGGAGGCACTGACAACGCCCTTTGACGTGCCATCACCTGCGGTGATGCGGTCCGGAGCGGGGTGGCCCGCACCGCCGAGGGCGCACGGCCGGAGAGCGACGCGGAGGGGCGCCGACCTCTAGCCGACCTCTACCCGTCGTGACGTCACGATCACGGAACTGAGAGACTTGCTCCCTCGACGGCCCGCACGCAGTGGGCGGCAAAGTTGTGAGGAGCCAGAGTGGTCGCACCGCCCCATGCCCTGTCGGCGATTTCGGAACCTGCCGATGTGTGGATGCTGGTGCGGCAGCGACCAGCAGTGCTGCGCCGGTCCACTCGCGATCTGGCAGCAGCCCTGGCCGATGTGTACGGCCCACGCTTCGCGGTCTGGCACACCGACGAACTGCTCTTCGGCGTCCAGGACGGCCAGTTGGTGCTGCGCACTCTGGGAGGCGCGGACGTGCCCGCGCCCGAGGTGGTGTGCGTGCGCCAGGTGGCCGGCACCATGCACGACGACCGCGAGGTGACCCTGCTGCGGCACCTTGAACACATGGGCAGCACCCTCATCAACACAGCCGACGCCCAGCTCAAGTCCCGTAACAAGGTCCGGCAACTGCAAGCACTCGCCCTGGACGGGCTGCCGGTTCCCGACACCCTCTCCTATGCCACCGCTCCTCTGGAAGGCGTTGTGCGCAGCCCCCACCTGAGCACGCCGTGCGTGGTGAAGTCCGTCAGCGGCGCCAAGGGCGAACAGGTCTTCCTCGCCCCTGACGCGCACCTGCTCAGCACGGTGGCCGGCAGCCTCACACGGGAGGCGCCGTTTCTCTTCCAGGAGTACGTGTCCCCTTCGCACGGCCGCACCCTGCGCGTGATCGTGGTCGACGGCGAGCCGGTGGACGCTGTCCTGCACACCTCCGGCAACGGCGGCCTCGCCGCCAACATCGCCAAGGGCGGCGCCGCCACGCGCTGCACCGGCCGCTACCCGCAGGCGGAAGAGCTGGCGGCGCGCGCGGCCCGCGCCCTGGGCCTGGACATCGCCGGGGTGGACCTGTTGTTCGCCACCGAGGACACCTTCACCATCTGCGAAGTGAATGCCGTCCCGGGCTGGCGCCCGGAGATGACCGCCGTCATCCCCGCGGTGACAGCTTGCATCGCCCAGGCTCTCTCGGCCCGTCGCCCTCCGGCGCCACGGTGAACGGGAGAAACTCACCAGGTCCGTTTCGCATAAGGGAAAATCCACAGCAGGCAACCCTTGCCCAGTCTCCTGGAATTTACAGCCCTTGTTGCAGTGAAGTCGCACATCAATTCCGAGTCATGGTGTTGTATTGAGACACCCGGATGGGTGTGTAATTGCGTGCGCAGTGGCCGGAGTTGGGGTATTCTGGCTGCTGGTGAATAGCTTGCTGCATCGGAGGGTTTAGGTGTCGGAGAGGGTTCGTGATTTCGGGAAGTACGGTGCTCGTGGCGTCAAGGGTCATGAGGCTGTCGCACGTCAGCTCGATGCTCTCGCCGGTTATTTCACTACGTCCGTGACGTCTCGCAGGGGCCTCCTGGCGAGGCTGCACTACCTGACGCGCAGCGACCATGCACGCCAGGCCGCACGGACTGCTGGTCTGACGGTGACCGACCGCACGCTCAAGGCCTGGCTCGAGGGCAGGCGCAGGCCTTCGAAGAGGAACCTGGACCGCATCGAGACGTCCTACCGTGCGGTGCGGCGACAGAACGTCGCCCGGTATCTCCTGCGGCGCCTGAACGCGGGAGGCCGCGGCACGCGCGTCGAGATTCACCCGCTGAATCAGTCCCAGGTGCCCAGGCCGCGCCAGCGGGTCGTGGAATTCCGGAGCCTGAATGTCCGTCAGTGGGACGCGCTGGTACGGGCCTGGACCGATGCGGACGACGCGGCGCTGGATGACGCCTGGGTGGAGAAGATCGTGGACTTGGGAAGCCAGTGGGGTCAGTACGAGTACGTGACCAATGTGGGATTCGCCGCCTGAGGCCACCCTGCCGTCTCGATGAGCCCGGCCGGAATCCGCCGGGCAACAGCTTGAGCCGGATCAAGCGGTGACCGACCGCTGGCACTCCGCCGCGTTCACCGAGGCGCCCCGCCGCGTTCACCGCCGAGCGGCCAGCACCGCCGCGAGGCCCTCTTGGAGATCCTTGACGAAATACTCGGGAACCTCCAGCGACGGAAAATGCCCCCCGATTTCGGGCGATCCCCATCGGACGATCTGCCGGTACCGCTCCTGCGCCCAGGGGCGCGGGCACTTCTCGATGTCACGGGGATACATAGTGATCGCCGACGGGACATCGACCCGAAGTTCGGGATCGAGCGAGTTGTGGCTTTCGTAATAGATGCGGGCCGCCGATGCGCCGGTCCGCGTCAGCCAGTACAGGGTGACGTCGTCAAGGACCCTGTCCATGGAAATCCTCTCGAACGGGCTGTCCTCGGTGTCCGACCACTCGGCGAACTTGTCGAGGATCCAGGCAAGAAGCCCGACCGGTGAATCGACGAGCGAATAGCCGATGGTCTGCGGTCGGGTCGCCTGCTGCTTGGCGTACGCCGCACGATGGCGCCAGAAATGGCGGGTCTCCTCGGTCCACTTGCGCTCGACCGCCGTCAGCCCGTTCGTCGTCAACCCGGGCGGCCCCTCCGCGAACGTCGTGTGAATGCCGAGAACGTGCTCCGGGAACCTGCCGCCGAGCACTGTGGTGATATTGCCTCCCCAGTCGCCGCCGTGGGCCACGAACTTGCTGTAGTCGAGCCTTCCCATCAGCTCCACCCAGGCGGCCGCGATCTTTTCCGTTCCCCACCCGGTGACGGCCGGCTTGTCGCTGTAACCAAACCCTGGAAGCGACGGGACCACGACATGGAACGCCGGCGCGCCCGCATCCTTCGGATCTGCCAGCTCGTCCACTACATCGATGAACTCGGCGACACTGCCCGGCCACCCATGAGTCAAGACCAGGGGAGTGGCATCCGCGCGCGCGGACCGGCGGTGCAGGAAGTGGATTCCCAGATCATCGATGGTCGTGCGGAACTGGCCGATCCGGTCGAGGCGCTCTTCGAACGACCGCCAGTCGTACCCGGTGCGCCAGTAGTCCACGACATCGACGAGGTCGGCGAGCGGAACACCCTGCTCCCAGCGGCGCGGGTCGGGCGCGGCGCGGCGGACCGTCTCGGTCTCCGGCAGCCGCGCCGCGGCCAGCCGCGCACGCAGGTCGTCGAGTTCAGTGTCAGTCGCACGGGCTTCATATGGCTGTACGTCGCTGGTGAGACGGGGCATGAGACCTCCTGACCATCGAGGAACCGGCTACGTCCTGGCGTGAACCGGCTAAGACGGTTCTAGCAGTCCTCCGCGTCACGCGGCAACCGGCTAAGGTGGTTCCATGAGCGCTGGCTTCCCTGACTTCCGCCTCGGCACCGTGCTGGCGACCAGCTTCACGGGGACCCTGTCGGAGCGTCATGGCAACCCCGTGGAGCGCATTCCCGCACCACACCGACTCGTCGACTGGCTGGCGGCAAACGGCCTCGCCGTGGACTCCTGCACCACTGCCCAGCTCGACCTCGCCCGGGAACTGCGGGAGTCGATCCACGCCGCCGCGACAGCGGCCGCGCTCCAGGACGCTCTCCCCGCGCCTGCCGTCCAAGTCATCAATGACCGCAGTGCTCAGGGTCGGGCCGCGGCGGTCCTGACGCCCGAGGGAGCGCGGCGGTGGCGGCTCGGCTCAGCTTCCCGCGTGGAAGACGCCCTCGGCGTGATCGCCGCCGACGCGATCAGCATCATCGCGGGCGAGCGCGACGGAAAACTGGCCCTGTGCGCCTCACCGACCTGCCTGGCCGCCTTCTTCGACACCAGTCAGAGTCGCACCCGCAAATGGTGCGACATGAACACGTGCGGGAATCGTCAGAAGAAAGCGCGCTTCAACGCCAATCAGCGCAAGAATTCAAGCTCAGCGAAGTGACCGTTACCCTCGGCACACCCGAGTGAGCCCCACTCTGTCCAAGCCACGCCTTGTCCGGGGCACCGGGCCGACCTACGGTCTGGCTGAGGGTGTGCACGGCCCGCAACCCGCAACGTACCGCAAGACCTTGTCCTCCCTGTGCGGGCTGTGATCCCGCGCATTCCGCACAGGGAGGGCCTCCCGCATCAGGAACCACGTACTGCTCCTGACGCTCACGATTGCTGCCGGGAGATCTCCCGGCAGCAAGTGCAGACCATGCGGCGGACCCACCGCTGGCGACTTTGTGGCAACGTCCTTGTCGGAGTCGACAGTTCTCGGCAGTGTGCACGCATGAGCGAGAGAGTGGACTGAAGGGAGTAAGACCGGTCTGTCTCTTACCGCATGCCTCACGTTGGCAGCGGCGAGTGTCGCCGTACAGCCCTATTCTGGACAGACGATGCAGGCAGAACTCCCTCCTCGTGAGCGGATCTTGAACGCGGCCTATGAGCTCTTCTCGCAGCGCGGTATCCGTGATGTCGGAGTGGAAGAGGTCGTGGCTCGCTCCGGGGTGGCCAAGGCCACGCTCTACCGGCACTTTCCGTCGAAGGACGCCCTGGTGCTGGCCTTCCTCGCCTGCCGGGAGCAGCGATGGACCCTCGGGACCGTCGAGGCCGGGGCCCGTGAGCGTGGCCGCACCCCGGAGGAGCGGCTGCTCGCCGTCTTCGACGTGTTCGACGAGTGGTTCCGCCGGGACGACTTCGACGCCTGCTCGTTCATCAACGTTCTCCTGGAAATGCGTTGGAGCCACCCGCTGGGGCGGGCGAGCATCCAGCACCTGGAGAACATCCGCGCCATCGTGCGTTCCATGGCCGAGGAGGCGGGACTGCGCGACACGGACTCCTTCGCCCGCTCGTGGCACATCCTGATGAAAGGCTCGATCATCTCAGCGGCGGAGGGCGACGCCGAGGCGGCCCGCCGGGCCCAGGCGATGGCCCGCACCCTGATCGAGCAGCACCGCACACCGTAGGGCGCTCCGACAGGCGGGCCGTGCTTCTCCAGCAGCCAGGTCAGGAGGCCAGGTCGAGGACAGCCCAGACCTGCCGCCCCTCCGCCGTGACCTCCATGCCGCAGCTCACGGCCCCCAGCTCCCGCAGGCGGGGCAGTACGGGATGGCCGAGGTCGGCGGGCCCCGGTCGGTGGCTGAAGGCGAGGATGAGTGCCTGGTCGTCCTGCTCACCGAGATGAAGGCTGACGTGGCGCCCCCCGTCGCTCACGACAGCCATGATCAGGAACCGCACCACGTCGTCCAGACGGACCGGGCCGCGCAGCCCCCACTGAGTGAGCTTCGCGGCAACCTCGGCGACCGCCCTCTTCGCGGCCCAGGGCTCAGCCTCCAGAGTCCAGGCAGCGCCCTTCCGGTCCGCCATCACCGTGCGGCCGCGCAGCGCGTCGAGCTTCACCGGCGAGCCCCACTCCGGGCAGGCCTGCGGGGGAGGCGGGGACAGCGGCTTCTTCGGCGGCGGGGGCGTCCTGGGCGGCCAGTCCGGGCGCGGCTTGACGGCCTCAGGGTCCGTACGCGGATCCATGGCGGCCTCCCGGACGCTGGGCAACAGCTCAATCACCCATCGTAGAGGGGACATTCGCTCGACGGGCAAGGATCTGCCGCCCGGCGCCGGGATCCCGCCGCAGCCGAGCGTTTCGCGTGGATCGGCGCGCCGTACGCGCTCGGCCTCCCGCGCGTCACGCGACGCGTAGTGGGCTACGCGGCGAGCGCGGCTCGTTCCCCCAGCTGTGCGGCCGCCGTGTGCCAGGCCGCTGTCACCGCCGCGTGAGCCTGTTCCGTCGGCGCGGTGCCGTGCCCGCTCAGCTCGAGCGGACGCCCGACGTGTACGTGGAGCCCGGGTCGGCGCAACGGCGCCGTGAGCAGGCCGGTGAGCTGCTTGGGCACGCTGCCCGATGTGATCCGGCGGGCGCCGGCCTGCCCCACGGGCACCACCGGAGCGCCCGTGCGCTGGACGAGCCGGGCCAAGCCGCTGCGGAAGGTGCCGGGCGAGGCTTCCGCCGCGTCCAGGCGATGGGGGAGACCGCCCTCGGCGTAGATCAACACGAGGTGGCCGCGCTGAAGGGCCTCGGCGGCGTCGTCCAGGGCGTTCGCCGCGCGTCGGTCCCGGCGGTGGACGGGGATGTGGCCGCCGTGGGCGAGCGCGCGGCCGAGCACGGGGACGCGCCACAGCCCGGCGGCCGCCATGACGACCGGCCGGGCCCCGAGGCGGTGGAGTGCGGCGAGTACGAGGAGAGGGTCGGCCAGTGACGTGTGATTGGCGGCGACGATACTGCCGGGGGCGAGTTCGGCGCCCGCGTCGGCGGTGATCGTGAGGCGGCCGACGGCGGGCGCCAGGACGTCGGCGAGGCGGCTGAGCATGTTCGGTCTCCCGGGCTCGACAAGGTGGATCTTCATCGTCGGCCGCCGGTGGCTGCCCGGGCGTGAGTAGGCGCACTCATCTTCTCGCCGCCCCGTACCCAGAAGCATGCCGCCGACCGCCGACCGCCGACCGCCGACCGCCGACATAGGCTCCACGAACACGCCGCCTGGACGGGCCAGGAGCCGGTCGTCATCGAAGATCCGCCCGCGTCATTGGAAGAGGTCGTCCACCGGCCCGGCCATTGTGGACGACGCCGCTGTCGGGTCGCGGTCGTCGTCCCGGTCCTTTCCGCGGTCATCCGGGAACATCAACCGCGCGCTGGCGACGACCAGTCCCAGCCCGCTCATGCCCAGCACGAGACGGACCCACCACATCCCGCCCGTCCAGTCCTGAGGAGATCCGGCAACGGTCCAAAGGCCCAGGGACGCACCCGAGAGCAGAACAATGACCGCGCAGACGCGGCGCAGAATGAGCTTCACAGGTTCATGATCCCAACAGGTCCGGCGTCGGCCGCACCGAGCCCGGCCCGGCCGGGTAGCCCATGCGGACCGGCACACCGGGGGAGTACAGCACGCTCACGGGAGGCCCGGCACGCGTCGGCAGCCCCGCGGCGGACACCAAATGGTCCTCACAATGCAGAAGTTCAGCTCGGTGCAGTGGCCAACGAGGATGACTGTTGGGCAGGTAGACCGATCGGCCGGAGAGCGAATTGTGGATCCCCCAACGGGCGGTGAGGAAGTGTTCCAGGGAAGTCGGTTCTTCCACCCGCTCGCCGATCCGGACCTTGAGCCGACAGCGCAATCCGCGCGGTCCCGGCCAGCGGCGGCTGCTCGAGTACGTGATGGTGTCGTCGTCGCGGTGAATCGCCATCCTCGCCCAGGTGTAGGGGAGCTGAAAGGCGGCGCGGGCAATGGCCACCGGAAGCAGCCGGGCCGCCTCCAACGAACGGAAGACCACGCCACGCCGACCCTGCCGGTCCACCGAGTAGAGCCGCACGTTGACTTCTGGGAAGGTGCCGAAGTACGGGATCCCCGGCGCCCTGAACCAGCCCACCCGGTGCATCCGGAACGCCACAAGGCCGACGTAGGTCAGCCCTTCGTAGGTGTCCGGTACGGTCCCGATCGGCAGCAGCGGTGCCACGTCCGCAGGGTCGACGGCCCAATGCAGGAACGACAAGTCGAGCCAGGACTGGGTCAGCAGAGTACTCGGCACAGCGCGTACCGGATCAGCTGATACCGGTTCCGGCGAGGCAGCGAAACGCAACATCGGGTCACTGTCGCACAATCGATGTCGCCGAAGGCACCCAATGTTCGGCACGACCATTTCCCCAGGGCTTGCTCCGAAAGCGCGCCTGCCCTGCTGACGCTTCCTCGGGGTGCGGGCGAGACGCAGCACGAAAACCCCCGGAGAGGTCGGTACGGCTGCTGCTCTAATACGAGGATGGAGAACACCCCGAGCGTGGAAGCCCCGCTCTCCGACCCATGGCTCGCGTATTTCGCCGACCGCGGGCACACGGAGGTCCGCCGCATCGGCGCCGGTGTCGAAGGGGTCGTCTACAGGCTGAGCGAGGGCCTGGCCGCCAAGGTCTGGAGCGGTCGGCCGCCGGCCGACTTCGACCTCACCCGCCAGGTGTACGCGGACATCGCGCGGCATCCGCTGCCGTTCTCCACCCCGGAGATCCTCGATGTCGAGGACCACGAGGACGTCCTGGTGACGTACGAGCGCGAACTGCCCGGAGCCTCGATGCGGGTCGACTCCGCCCACGCGGACTACGAGCGCGAACTGCCCACCCAGGAGAGCGACGCGCTGCTCGCCGTTCTGCGCGGCCTGGCCTCCGTGCCCGGCACCGACTCCATGCGCCGGCTGACCGTCCAGGGCGACGACCGCCCGCTGTGGCGGGATCACGACAGCTTCCGCGACGCCCTTGCGGCCCTGGTCACCCGGGCCGCGGCCCGGCACGGTGACGCCCTGGCCGTCCACGTGCCGGACTTCGACGCGGGAGTCGCCCGCACACGCAAGGCACTGCGCTCGCTCCCCGACGCCCCGGTGACAGCGATCCACGGCGACCTCGTCGCGCCCAACATCCACATCGACGCGGTCGGCAAGCCCGTCGCGGTGCTCGACTTCGGCTTCTGGACGACCGCGGGCGACCCGGCCTTCGAGGCCGCCGTCACCGCTGCCGTCTGGGACATGTACGGCCCCCACGCCGAGGAGCACACCACGGAACTCACCATGCTCTTCGCCCACGAGCTCGGGTACGCGCCCGCGACCCTCACCGCCTACCAGGCCGCATACGCCCTCACCACCTACGACCTCTTCGGTCTGGACGACAGCGACGGGCACTTCCGGTGGTGCGCGGAACAGCTGCGCCGCAACGCCGTGTTCAGCACCTAGTTGCGACCGCCACCGGCCCTGGGGGCTTCCAGGCCGGTGGGGAAGTCGCCGAGCACACGGCCGTCAGTCGTGCGGTACGACGGCCACGGGGGCGTTCGCGTGGTGCAGCACGGCATGCGCGACCGGTCCGATGCGCATGCCGAGCGTGCGGCGGTGGACCTTGCGGCCGACCACCACCAGGGCGGCCCGGGCGGCGGCTGCGAGGACGACGCCGGAGGCGTGGGACAGCTCGACGGTGTGCGTCACAGGCACCTTCGGGAACGTCTCGCGCCACGGCTTCAAGACGTCCGTGAGCGCCTTCTCGGCCTGCCCGGTGATCCCGCCCTCCTGCCCGGCCAGCCGCCCGACGGCAGGCCCGTATCCGTACAGCGGCGGCAGGTCGGGCGCGTGGACCACATGCAAGGTGGCCCCACGGGCGGCGGCCGCGCCGAAAGCGAATTCGAGGAGCGGCGCGGGAACCTCACCGGGCTCCTGCAGACCGACGACCACCTTGCCGCTGTCGTGTTCCGCTTCGCCGCCGAGCTCTTGGGGCGGGCGATGGCCGGGTCGCACCATGATCACTGGGCGCTTCGCCCGGGCCAGGACCTGCTGCCCGACGGAGCCCAGCAGGAATCCCGCGACGGCCCCGTGGCCGCTGGAACCCAGCACGAGCATCTCGGCCGCCTCCGACTCGGCCAACAGCACGGCGGGGGCCGTGTCGGAGATGAGCTCCGTGCTGACGGCCAGGCCCGGATGCCGGTCGCACACCAGGTCCTTTGCCTCGTCCAGGACGCTCAGGGCCCAGCGCTTCTGGGTGTCCAGCTCCTCCGCGACGGGCACGTCCTGCTGACGCCAGATCCAGGCCTGCACCAGGCGCAGGGGCAGGCCGCGACGCTGGGCCTCGCGAGCTGCCCACTCGGCGGCAGCCAGGCTTTCGCGGGAGCCGTCCAGACCGGCGGTGACGGGTCGCATGATGGAGACCTCCGTGGTCTTGAGGTGTGCGGGCCGTGCTCCGAGCCTCGTGACGCTCCGCCTGCGGCTGAAGAGGCCGATGGTCCCGGCCTCAGGCGTTCGGTCCTTGGGGGAGGAGACCCGCAGGGGCGCATGGCGTTGGACGACGATCGTGGCATCGGGCTCGGCGTCGAACAATGAGGCACGGCAAGGCGGCCCGGCAGGTATGGACCACCTCGGGTGGCTGACGTGCGGTGCTTGCTCATGTCACGCGACGAATTGCGCCAAGACCGAACTGAAGGACCGAACTGAAGCTCACCACTAGGACGCCGCGCAGGCCCGAAGACACCGAACGGCCTCGCCCCTACGGTCCCCTGGCCCCCGCCCCGGCGCCGCTACGGCGCCAGCCGCCCCCGGCCAGGCGAAACGTCGCCCCGATGCGGGACCCTCAGCAGCGGTCAGCCTGCCGCGGCCATGGGTGCCGCATTGCGGAGCCAGGTGAGGGAGGTCCGGGCGAGCTCGGGCCAGCCGTGGTCGACGATCAGGGAGTGGCCCCGGTCTTCGAAGCACTGGTACTCGGTGACGGCGCTGGAGTTCCGGTACTGCTTGAAAGTGGAGCGGGTCAGCACATCGGGGACGGTGTGGTCGAGCTTGCCGGACAGCAGGAGCAGCGGCCCCCGGGATTCGTTCTCGGTGTTGACCTTCGCCGCGGAGTTCGGGGTGAAGTTGCCCAGAGCCAGCTGGAACAGTGGGCGGGCCGGGCTGGGCATGGTCCACCGCTCGAAGAGTTCGTCGGACTCCTCCTCGGGTACGGCGTTGGCGAAGGCGTACCGGAACTGCGCCTGGTTCAGGGAGACGGCGCGCTTGGTGTTGGCGGGGTTGCGCAGGAACGCGAACGCCGACTTCGCCTGGGCCGGGCCGATGGCTTTGACGCCCTTGATCTGGCCGGGGCAGATCGCGACGGCCGCGGCGCCGAGGCCCTGGCCGAGCAGGTGCTGGGCGATGAAGCCGCCGACCGAGTGCCCGACGAGTACGGGCGGGGTGTCGAGGGTCCGGATGACTTGGGCGTGCGCTTCGGAGATCTCCGCGAGCCCGACACCGGCCTGGTCCTCGGGGCGGCGTCGCGCCTCGGCGACGGTCGCGGGGACGCCGGGCCACTCAGGCATGATCGGCTCGTATCCGGCGTCGCGGAACGTGTCCGCCCACCCCTGCCAGCTCGTCGAGTGGAGCCACAAACCGTGGATAAACATCACGGGAGTGCGATGTGTGGTCATCGTGGCCTCCTGGAATGCGGCAGTCACTGCGCGGCATGACCTGGGGCCGTGGAGCACTGAGCGGCTGCTGCTCTTACGGAGCAGAGTCGGGGCCGGCCCTGCTCCACACGGACTCTTCCATTCCACCCCAGCAGGGTCGTACGCGCACGTTCACAGGCCCCTGTGGCGGTTACAGCATGCGGCGGCCACCACCGCGCAGCCCGGTCACGCAGTGAGCACGCACCGCTCCGTCGGGTTGAGGTGAATCCTTTGGCGGCGCTCGTGCCTCTCTAGCATGTGCGGACAGCAGCGTCGGCACAGGAACCGGAGGTTTGTCGTGATCATTGGTGCCGTCATCGTCGCGGCTGTGCTCATCTGTGTGTGCACGTTCATCGTGCGGCGTCAGCGGGGGCGCTCGCGTGGCTGACTACACATGGCCCGGCGATCAGCTGATCGCCGCGGCACAGGAGGGCGACGTCGAAGCCACCGCCGCTCTGGTGACCGGCTCGCACCCGCATGTCCAGCGGTTCGCGTATTCGCTGTGCGCCACTCCCCAGGACGCCGAGGACGCGGCGCAGGAAGCGCTGATCATCCTGTATCGCAAGATCGGAATGCTGCGGGCCTCCGGTGCGCTGGCGTCGTGGATGTTCCGCATCGTCCGTAACGAGTGTCTGCGGCGGGCGCGACTGACGCTGCGCAGCCACGGGCCGGTCCCGGACACCGTCATGCCGTCGTTCGAGGACGATGTGCTGCAACGCCTGGAGGCAAGTCGGGTGGCGAAGGCGATCGCCGACCTGCCCGCCGATCAACGACGTGTGCTGATCCTGCGAGACATCCAGGGCTACAGCGGACGGATGGTCGCCGATGCGCTCGGACTCAGTACCGCCGCGATGAAATCGAGGCTGCATCGCGCCCGCGCGGCGGTTCGCCAGGCACTGCAGGGAACACCCGATCCTCTTCCGGGAGCCCGCCATGACTGACCGGCAGAACTTCGCCAGCACGTCGCTGCCCAGGCATTTGGCGCGCGGCACCCTGGGATTCGGCGCCTTGGCCGGTTCGGTCCTGCTCATCCCGGTAGTCGGGCTGACCAGTCTCTTGCTGGCACCCCTGGGGCTGCTCGCACTGCGCGGGTGCCCCCTGTGCTGGACGATCGGGCTGCTCCAGACCATCTCGAACGGCCGACTGCGGCGCTCGTGTACGGACGGTCGCTGCGAGCTGTCCGTCGCCCGGCACACCCGTTCACACGGAGCCGACGTCGAACAGCCCCGAGCACCGCGACCCCACAGCGCCCCACGCCACGAGCACAGCGCACTGAGCCGATAGGCGACAATCCGCCCGCCCGCGACGCAACACCATCTACCCGGCGCCGTTCAAAAAGCTGCTGGCCCTTCTCACCACAGGGAGAAGGGCCAGCAGAGGGGGCAGGGGGCGGCAGTGCGGCGCGCCGGGCGCGAGGCGGTGGCCGCCCGCGGTGCAGGCGCTAGCGCCGGATGACCGAGCGAATCCAGGAGAGCTGCTGGGAGACCTTTCCGGCCTCGGCGCCCTTGTCCCGGTCGGAGCCGTTGAAGACGCCGACGAGGGTTTCGGTGCCACGCGGGCCGACGGTCATCACGGGGCCTCCGGAGTCGCCCCCGGCGGGAATCCCGGACACCTTCTTCATGCAGAAGTCGGGGCCGCTCGGAGTGATGTGCGGCGCGCACACGGGGTCGTTGGGCCGGACGACCTTCAGGTCCGCCTGCTTGAGGACGCGAGACTGGCAGGCGCTCTCGTCCGTGGTGCAGGTGGCGCCCCATCCGTACTGCCGCACGGCCTGGCCGCGGTGGACGCCGACGGTGGACAGGCGCGCCGGGCGGACGTTCATCGGCGCGACCTTGATGAGCATCATGTCGGCGTGCGCGCTGCCCACACGCTTGTGGGGCAGGGGGCGGACCGTGGTGCCCTTGCGCATGTCGAGGTGGCCCACCCGGAAGGAGATCCGCTTGTCGGCGACCGGCCGTGCCTGCTCGTAGAAACAGTGAGAGGCGGTGAGGATCCACTGGCGGCTGACCGCTGTCCCGGTGCACGCCGGTTTGCCGTCGACGAGCATGCGTACCGCCCACGGGCCGTAGGTGCTCTTCGACCCGCCGATGACAGCGAAGGCCGGTGGGGACGACATCACCGAGCCTGCGACCAGCGCCAGGGCGGTCAGCAGCAGGACACGAAAGCGACGCACCATACGGAACAACTCCTCTTAGGGGTACAGCTGTACGGATAAGGAGAGGCCCTGCCGATCAAAACCGTTCCACAGCTGAGCAAAACCGTTCCGCACAAGCTCCTGTGACATCAGGACAACAGAAGGGGAGCCCCCCCCGGGCCGACGCCCTGCTACACGTTCACGAGGTGACGCCGACGAGCTCCTTGCCTGACCGGCGGCCGGGCGAGTACCAGCGTGGGCCCCTGCCGAGTCGGCAGGGGCCCACAGCTTCAACAGCAGCGGAGCCCCGGGAGCTGCCCTCGACGAGCAGCATCCCGGCCGACCTGGCTTACCGTCTGCTCATGGCCTGACGGCCCGGCCTCACTTCAGGTGCCGGGCGAAGAACTGGGCCGCGGCATCTCCCGCGAACTGCGGGACGCCGGTGTGCCCGCCCATGTTGGCGTGCAGGGTCTTCTCCTTGGAGCCGAAGGCGTCGAACAGGTCCAGGGCCGCCTGTCGGTCGTTCCCCGCGTCGTCCCACTGCAGCAGGACGTGCAGCGGAATGGTGACTCGGCGGGCCTCCTCGAACATGGCGCGAGGCACGAAACTCCCGGCGAAGAGACCGGCGGCCACGATGCGCGGCTCGACCGCCGCAAGGCGGACACCGATGGAGATCACTCCCCCCGAGTACCCGACCGGGCCGCCGATCTCGGGCAATGACAGGAGGGCGTCCAGAGCGGCCTGCCATTCCGGGACCGCCCTGTCGACGAGCGGGAGGATGAGAGCGTCGATGATCTCGTCGCTGACCGGCTCGCCGGCCTCCAGAGCCCGGCGCAGGTCGGCCCGGGCCTGATCGGCGCCGGCCCAACCGGACCGGTCACCGCCCCCGGGGAGCTCGATGGTGGCGGCGGCGAAGCCCTCAGCCGCGGAGTGCCGGGCCCGGTCCACCAGTCGGGGGTACATCTTGCGCAGCCCGAGAGGAGGGTGGCCGAGCAGGATCAGCGGCGCTGGTACGGATACGGATTCCGGCGTCCACAGAATGCCGGGGATCTCGCCGAGGAGGAATTCGCGTTCGAGGACGCCGTCGTCGAGGCGCTGTTCGGACGTGAAGTGAAGGGCCATGGTCGTGCCTTTCGGAGTGCTGCTGAACGGCGCTCCCGGACGACCTATCGCCCAACCGTGACCCCGGAGGAGAGCACCCATGTCGATTCGTTCACGGGTACCACCTCCTTGTTCTCTCGCACGGCCACCGTGAAAGTAGCAGGGGCCGCTAGGGCCCGCCAAACGGTTTCTCGCGCGGGCCACCGACGGCACGTGAAGGATCCTGGAGGTTCAGGGCGTGCAGTTGACGGTCGCCTCGGCGCGGAACACGTGGCCGAAGTTCGGATCGTTGATGGTCTCGAACACGAGGGGCTCGCCTGCGAGGGTGCAGGTGTAGAGCTGCTCGGCGCCGGCCGATGCCTCCGCGTCCCAGATGGCGCTCTGGATCGCCACCGCGGCAGTCGTCCCGCGACCGCCGCCCGTGAACAGCTTGGCGGGGGCGCCTGAGTCGGCCATGGCCAGTGGGGAGCCGATCACGAGGACGGACAGGACAGCTCCTGCGACGGCCGGTCGGGCCCGGGTGCGCACCTTCATCGTCCTCATCCCTTTCCCTGATCGCTCGCCGAATCGGGGTACTTGGCACAGTACTGAACGAGGCCGGATCGAACAGCGTTGTGGGGCGCGTTCGTTGCCTCGTCCAAGGCGGGAACGGGTTCGGCGTGCAGGGGCCGTCCGCTCGCAGTTGGTGCGTGGCGTCCGGTCATGGGCGGTGTCGCCCGGTGGCGGCTCCTGTTCGGGGTGGGGTCAGGTTCACGGGCAGGGTGAGCGGGCCGCGGACGACCGCCTCGGGGCGGCGCCAGCTCAGGGCGGACAGGGGGATGCGGGGAGTGAGGTCGGGGGCGGCCGTGGCCAGCTCCTCCAGGGCCATGCGGAGTTGCGTACGCGCCAGTTGGGCGCCCAGGCAGGTGTGCGCGCCGTGGCCGAAGGTCAGGTGGCGGGCGGGGCGGCGAGTGAGGTCCAGGCGGGTGGGGTCGTGGTGGGCGCGTGCGTCGAAGTTCGCGTGCAGCAGCGACACCACGAGCGCCTCCCCGGCCCGCACCACGACCGTGCCGAGTCGCACGTCCTGCCGTGCGACGCGTGTGAAGCCCATCGGCACGACTGGCGCGTGGCGCAGCAGCTCCTCCACCGCCGCGGCCGCCTCGCGGCGCGGCGCTGTCGCCAGGCGGTGCCACTGCTCGGGGTGTTCGAGCAACGAGACGACGGCCAGGCCCAGCTGGCCGATCGACGTCTCATAGCCCGCGTTGAGGAGCAGCTCGACCAGCGCCGTCAGCTCGTCGTGGCTCAGCGCGCCGCCTTCGTCGTACGCCGTGGCCAGGGTGCCCAGGACGTGCTCGCCGGGGGCGCGGCGGGCCCGGTCGACGAGCTCGCCGATGTAGGCGCGCAGCGCGTCGCGGGCCGGGCCCTGCTCCTCGAAGGTCCCGGTGGTGACGCCCAGCGCGCGGTCCGCGAGACCGGCGAACTCGGTGTGTTCGGCCTCGGGCACGCCGAGGACGCGGCAGATGGTGGTGGCCGACAGCGGCATCGCGTACTGCGCGACGAGGTCGATCCGGTCCCGCCCGGCCAGGAGACGGCGGGCCTGCCACCGGATGCCCTCCTCCAGACCGGCCACGGCCCGGGGCATGAACGGACGGTTCACCAGGCGCCGCAGTCGGGTGTGCTGCGGTGGGTCGAGGCTGGTCAGGGCCGCCGGGTCAGGGCGCATCGGGTGGATGGCGGGCGCTTCGGGGGCGACGGCCGCGGCGCGGCTGAACCGCTCGTCGGTGAGGACCGCGCGGCCCAGGTCGAAGGCCGTGACCAGCCAGACGCGGTCGCCCGTGGGCGCGACGACGGGCACGACCTCCGCCACGCCGTCCTCGGCGGGCAGGAAGTCGGGAAGCGGCCCGAGCTGGCCGGCCGTACGGCTCGGCAGGTTCAGAGGATTCATCGGTATACGTGTGCTCCTGCTCAAGGGAGAGCGGCGGGCGCGGTACCGGCTGTTCGTACGGAGACCACCCCCGCCGCCCCTCCGGGCTTCGGTCAGCTCGCCACGCGCTCCGTGCTACTTGGCCTTCTTGGTGCCGACGACGAGGTACTCCGGGCCGTCCAGATGGCGTACGGACGTCGCGGCGAAACCGGCCTCCTCCAGCCAGGAGCGGCAGTCGGCGCCCGTGTAGCCGAGGCCCCCGGCGGAGACCAGCGACACGTTCAGACTGATCAGCAGGCCGGTGGTGCGGTCCCTGCGGTCGTCGTCGATCAGGGACTCGTAGATGAGCAGCGCACCGCCCTCGGGCAGCGCCTCGTACGCCTTGCGGATCAGCATCTTCTTGATGTCCAGGTCCCAGTCGTGCAGGACGTGCCCCATCACGAGGACGTCGGCCGTGGGCAGCGGGCCGGTGAAGAAGTCACCGCCCTCGAAGCGCACCCGGTCGGCGATGCCGAGCTGCTTGGTGTGCGCCGTGAACCCCTCCTCGACCACGGGCAGGTCGAAGCCGATGCCCTCCACGTGCTCGTGGCGGGTGAGGATCTGGGCCAGGAGGGAACCCTCGGCGCAGCCCACGTCCGCCACCGTGCGCACGTGCCGCCAGTCGTGGGTCTCCGCGAGCGCGTGGTTGGCGCCCATGCTGTAGCCGGTCATCGCCCGCAGGAATCCGGTGACCTGGTCCGGCGCGGCGAAGGCCTCACCGAAGGTGTCGCTGTCGGCGTCGGCCTCGACCAGGGAGGGTTCGGTCGGCGCCGCCTCACCCGAACCGTCGGAGTTGCCGGACGCGGCCAGGGCGCGGGTGAAGTCGAGCCGTCCGCCGGTGCGCAGCCCCTCCGTGAGACCGGCCCAGCAGGGGAAGCCCGCGTTGAGGAACTCCAGGTAGCCCGAGATGTCGGTCGCGGGCTTGGCCGGGTCCAGGTGCCGGTCGGCGAGCGGGGAGTTGTGGTACACGCCGCCCCGTCGCTCCAGAAGGCCCATCGAGACCAGGGCGTCCAGGAAGTCGGCGGCGCCGCGCCCGGTGATGCCGAGGCGGCCACGCAACTCCTCGCCCGTCGCGGGCTGTTCGGCCAAGGCGGCGAAGACCTTCAGTTCCACGGCGCTGAGCAGGACCTTGGACTTCCAGAAGGCGACGGCGAGATCAATGATGGCGTGCGGCGAATCGGGCGTGGCGGGCCCGGGCGGGGTGGGGTTGGTCATACCGAACTCCGTTCATGGGATGCGGGGTTGGGGGAGGGGCTGACGGTCTACATCAGGCCCAGGTCCTTGTAGAGGGCGTCGCCGATCGCGATCATGCGTGTCTGGTGCTCCTCCTGCCATGTCTTGCCGTTGAGGTGCAGCGCCACGACGAGCCCGGCGTCCGGGTCCGCGAAGGCCGACGACGTCCACAGGCCGTAGTGGCCGAAGGCGCGCAGCGAGGCGTGGCGGCTGAAGGCCGTGCAGATCTCGCCCAGATGGTGGGACTCGTTGCGGAAGCCGAGGCCCCAGTCCGCGTTGCCGAAGGCGTCGACCAGACCCACCCGGTGGCGCGCGGTCAGCGCCATCACCGTCTGGGGTCCGAGCACGCGGCCGGTCCGGCCCTGTCCACCGTCCATCAAGGCCTCGAAGAACAGCGCCAGATCGGACATCGGGCCGCGGATGTTGAGCCCCGGGATGGGGCGGGTGCAGGACGCCTCGGTGGCGTACCAGTGCGTGGCCTGGAGGGGGGCGCCGCCCCCGGCGAGGTGGATGAGCGGCAGCCGGTCGGCGGCGTCGCGGTACTCCCGTGGGCTGAGGACGACCCGGGTGGCGTCCATGCCGCAGGGCGCGAGGACCTCCTCGGTGAGGTAGCGCTCGTAGTCGCGCCCGTCGAGGGCCCGGACCACCTCGGCGATCAGGAACCACGCCCACCACGGCGCGTACGCGATCCGGGTGCCCGGCCGGGCGTCGGGCGGCACCGTCATCGTGCGCAGCCGCTCCCGGCGCAGTGCGAGGGGAGCGGCCATGGTGCCGTGCAGCGGATCGAGGCCCATGGGCACGGCCGAGGTGTGGGTGAGGAGCTGGTACAGCGTGACGGTCTCCCGGCCGTCGCCGGTGAACCACGGCAGGTACGCGGAGACGGGCGCGAGCGGATCGAGCAGGCCCCGCTCCCACAGCTGGCCCACGGCGGCGGCGCCCACCGATTTGGAGCAGCAGTACCAGATGGGCAGGGCGGCGCGGGTGAAGGGGACACCGGGGCGGCAGTCGCCGAGGGCCACGGAGAGGCGGGTGCCCGACGCGCGGTGGACGACGGCGAGCTGGGCGCCCGGTGTGCTGCGGCCGAGCTCCCCGCGCAGGACGGCCAGGGTGCCCGGCAGGATCTCCTCGGCCTGGCGGCGGGCTTCGTCCTCGTGCTGCTCCTCCACGGCGTCGGCCCGGCCCGGCGCCGGGTGCGAGTGGCGGGCGCGGGGCGCGGTGTCCCGGGCCGGGGGCAGGTCCGTGGTCACCGCGCGCAGCCGCGCCAGGACACCCGCCCGGTCCTGCTGGAGCATCCGGTCCAGGAAGAAGACGAACAGGAACACGCCCTCCAGGCGCACCCCGTCACGTTCGAAGAGCCGCACCCGGCCCACCGCGTCGCCGAAGAGGAACATGGCGGCGTCGGCGACGCTCAGCGTGAGCACCAGGGCGGGCCGCTCGCCCCAGTCCCCGTCGCTGAGGCGCAGGTGCCCGGTGGACAGGTCGGCCTGGACGAGGACGCGCTCCGCGGTTCCGGCGGGAGCGTCGGTCAGACAGAGGCCGAGGCGCACCGCCGAGCCCTCGTCCAGTGGCTCGGCGGCCGTCAGGTCGGCGGCGCACCGCAGCCACCGGGCGGAGAAGAGCGGGCTCGGCGCGGGCGCGCTCGCGTGCAGCGTTCCGCCTGTGTCCGGTGTTCCGCCAGCCCCCGGCGCCCCGTCAGCCCTCTGCGCCCGGCCCGCGTCCGGAGTTCCGCCCGCCCCCGGCGCCCCGCCAACCCGCGGCGCAGCGTCGGCCCGCATCACGTCACCGACCCCGGTCACCGCACCGCCCCCGCGCCGCCCGGCGACCCGTGCGCCCGCGCGACCGTGAAGCGCACCGCCGATGTGGTCGAGAGGCTTCCATCGGGCGCCCGCAGCCGGTCGAGCTCGGCGTTGACCGCCGCCTCGGCCCGCTCGCGCGACGCGGCGGGCACGCCCTCCCAGAACATTCGCCCCGCGGTGGACCAGACCCAGTCCCACCACTGGTGCGGCCCCCGGAAGCGGGTCACGCACGGCTGCTCGACGGTCTCCGCCGAGGCATAACCGGCCTCCTCCAGCATCGCGTGCAGCGCCTCCACAGAACGGAAGGGGCTGTCGTCGGGCAGCGCGTGCGAGGAACCACCGCGCCCGTAGGGGGCGCTGGCCGCGAACACCGGGTCCCAGCGGGGGTCGGGCCGCCCCCACCAGGACACGGCCAGGCGGCCGCCGGGTCCTAGCAACTCCCGGTAGCGGGCGACGGCTTGGCGCGGGTGGGGCAGGAAGAACAGCGAGATACCGGCGAAAACGACGTCCAGCGTGCCGTCCGCGGGCGGAACCACACCGTCCTGGGCGCTCCAGTCGACCGTCTCGGCGTCCGCGACCACGGCGTGGGCGTGCGCCAGACCCGCCTCGCGCAGCGCCGCACGGGAGCGCGCGACCATCCCGGCCGACAGGTCGACGCCGACCGCGCTGCCCGTGGCGCCGGTGGCCTCGGCCGCGGGGACGAGCACGGCGCCGGTGCCGCACCCGATGTCGAGGAGCCGGTCACCGGGCAGCACGTCGGCCCGGGCGACGAGCCGTCGGCCGAGCTCGGCGAAGTGGTTGACGCCGACCCGCTCATAGGTGGGGGCGCTGCGGTCGAAGAGCCCGGCGAGCGCGGCCTTGCGCTTGTCGGCGGTGGCGGGCCGCTCGACGGTCCGGGTGGAGCGGGAGACCGGCTGGGTGGAGCGGCGGGAGGCGGGCGGGGGAGACGCGGCGGTCTCGGTCATGGCGAGGTCCCTTCGAGTGCGGGTGAACAGCTGGGCGGAGCGGGGTGCCCGATGCGCACGGGTGCGCCGGAGCGGGCCGAGGCGTAGACGGCGGTCACCACCTCCAGGGCGCGGCGGGCGCCGTCCCCGTCGGCCAGCGGCGGGCGGCCCTCGCGCACGGCGGCGCAGAAGTCGGCGAGCTGGTCGCGATGCGGCCCGTAGAGCAGTCCGCCCCGGTCGCGCACTGGCTCGGCCCGCTGTGGCGGCAGCACGTCGGCGGCCTGGTTGCCCGTCCCGAACGCGCCGTAGGCGGCGGCCCGTTCGCCCTCGCGCGCCGCGTGGAAGTAGATGAGCTCGTCGTTGTCGATCACCGCGCTGCCGCGGTCCCCGTGCACCGCGAGGCGGGCGGTGCGCCCCGGATAGGCGGCCGTGGTGGCGAGGAGCACCCCCAAGGCGCCCTCGGCGAAGCGCAGACTCGCGCTCGCCACGTCCTCGACATCGATGTCGTGGTGGGCGAGCAGACCGGTGTGCGCCGCGACCTCCGCGACCGGACCGGCCAGGTACTGGGCCAGGTCCACCAGATGCACCGCCTGGTTGATCAGCGCGCCGCCACCGTCGAGGTCCGGAGTGCCGCGCCAGGAGCCGGAGGCGTAGTACGACTGCTCGCGCCACCACGGAAGCTCGACGACCAGGGAGGTCAGCTTCCCGAACCGGCCCCCGTCCACGGCCGACTTGACGAGGCGCACGGCCGGGTCGAAGCGGTGCTGGGAGACGACCCCCAGGGCCAGGCCGCTGCCTTGCGCGGCGTCGAGCAGCCGGTCGGCGGCGTCGAGCCTGACGTCGACCGGCTTCTCGACCAGCACGTGCTTGCCCGCCCGCAACGCCCGCACACCCACGTCGGCGTGCGTGCCGCTCGGTGTGCAGACCACCACTGCGTCGACGTCGGGCCGGGCGAGGAGGTCGGTGACGGTCAGCGGATCGCAGCCCAGGGCCTCGGCCGCGGCCTTCGTGCGCCGCGGATCACGGCCGGCCACCGCCACCAGGCGGGCCGCATCGGGCAGGCCCTCCTGCTCGTGGGTGAGCAGACGCCCCAGGAACGAGCCGAGCACCCCGCAGCCGATGACGCCGAAGCGGAGCACGTGCCTCACCCCGCCGTCGGGACGATGGAGTTGCCCAGGAAGTTCGGCAGCTCGGTCAGGCGCTGCTGCTGGGCGTCCAGGTCGATCGGGTACGTGGCGCGGTAGTGCCGGGTGACCTCTTCCACCTCGCGCCACGTGGTCGGCATCCGGCCGCCGTTGTGCTCGGGCGCGAGCTGGTCGTACAGCGTGGTGCCCGGACGTAGATAGAGCTGGTTGATGCCGAACCAGGCGGGCATCTCGGCGGCCCAGTCGACGAGTCGGCCCGAGATGCAGGCCTCGTCGCCCGGCAGGCCCATCAGGACGAACGCGAACGGCACGATGCCCGCGTCGCGCAGCTTCAGGACGGCCTGCTTGATCTGCTCCTCGGTGACCCGTTTGTGCACGCCGGTGTCGGCGACCGCGGGCGACTCGGCGCCCAGCCACATGCCCTGGCAGCCCGCCCGTGCCCACTGCGTCACATCGCTCTTGAGCACCATCTCCGCCCGGGTCTGCCCCACCCAGCCCAGACCGCGGCCCTGGAGACGCTCGCACAGCTCGCCGTAGAAGGTGCGGTTGATGCCGAAGACGTAGTCCAGGAAGAACACGAACTCAAGGCCCGCCTCCTGCTGGGCTTCGACCTCCGCGACCACCCGGTCCAGGGGCTGGGTGCGCATGCGGGTGCCGAACGGCAGATGGCAGTAGGTGCAGCCGTACGTGCAGCCGCGGGCGGCCAGGACCATTCCGCACGGGCCCGGGAGCGGCAGGCCGCCGGAGATGACCTCGGCGGTGTAGTCGGCGGTGGGCACCAGGTCGAAGGCGGGGAAGGCGAAGGAGTCCAGGGGGATGGCGGGGTAGGGCTTCGGGCGCGGGGACGGGGAGTCGAGCAAGTTGTGCGGAGTGCTCCGGTCGCACAGGACCCGGTCCTCGACGCCCGCGAGGAGATCGGCGACAGCGCCGACGGTCGCCGAGTCGGTCTCGCCGACGGCCACGTGGTCCACGGCCAGGTCGGCGCGGGTGGACTCGGGCAGCTGGGTGCCGTGCGGGCCGACCGCGACCGTACGGGCCGTGGGGAAGCGGGCGACGGCTCGTTCCACGGCAGCACGTACCGGGGCGAGGTCCAGGGGGTAGCACTGGGCCCGGTCCGCGATGGCGCTGTAGACGACCAGCACGTCGAACGGTCCCGCGTCGGCCGGAGCGTCCTGCAGACGCTGGTCCCAGATGGTCACGGAGTGGCCCGCGGCCCGCAGCTGACCGGCGGCGGTCACCGCGTCCAGGGGCAGTTGGATGAAGTACCGGTCGAAGGGATTGCTGGGGATGACGAGGCAGACGCTGCTCATGACGACTTCACTTCCACGGTCGGGGTCCGGCGCGCCGGTGACGGCGCGCCGACGGGCAGCTGTTCTTGGGCGCGGGCCCGGGCGGCGAGCCCGCTGATGCGGGTGATGCCGCGCAGGTCCGGTGCGGGGCGCGCGCCCGGGGCGAAGAGCGTGGACAGGGCCCAGCGCAGGGCGTTCTCCATCGGCGAGTCGTGGATGAGCCACTCGCGGGCGCCCTCGGCCCGGCGCATGGTCAGGCGGTGCATGTTGCGCGGCAGGGGAGTGCCGCCGGGCAGCCCCACCGGGTCCAGTTCGAGGCTGAACGACACCGGGCCGGTGTCGACCTGGACGAGGCGCTGTCTGGTCTGGGCGCCGGTGGGTGTCCGCGGGCACCAGGCGGGGACGGGGCAGCCTGGCCCCGCTTGGGGGCCGACGATCGTCGAGTACAGCTCCACGGCGGGCCCGTCCTGCGGGCACGTCAGGTCGTGGGCCGCGACGCTCGTCAGCCCCGGGTCATGGGCGACCCTGAGGTCGTGGGGGCCGGGCTCGGTGGCCAGGTAGCGGTCGTGCACACCGGGCGGCAGGACCGTGCCGAGCAGCGCGAGCATGTGCAGCCACTCGTAGCCGAACACGCCGTAGTCGCGGTCGACGAAGCGGCCCGAGGAGATGTCCGCGCGCCGGTCCTTGCCGAAGGCGACCCGTACCGCGTCGACCGGGTGGCCCGGCGCCCACTCCTTGCGCGCGGCCCTGAGGATGCCGGGCGCCGCGGCGTGCGCGTACTGGTCCATGACCACCAGGTGGCTCTCGTCGTACTTGGCGAGCAGCGCGGACAGGTCGGGGGCCTCCCAGGAGCGGCACACCGGCTTCTCGACGAGGAGGCGGGCGCGTGGGTCCCGGTCCAGGACGGCGGCGGCCGTCTCCACGTGCGTGGCGGTGGGCGTGCACACCGACCAGACGTCGACCGGCGGGTGGCGCGGCACGTCCTCGATCCGCGTGAACGCGGGCAGGGAGGGCGCGAGGCGCGCGGCGGCCGGGTCGACGACCGAGACGCGCACGCCGAGCCCGCTGAGCAGCCGGTGGTGCAGCTGTCCCGCGACTCCATAGCCGACGACGCACACATGTGTCCTACCGGACATGGGCGTCTCCCCCGGGCGTCGCGGTGTCGTACGGCCCGGTGCCCGCAGGCCGTCCTTCCCGCAGGTAGCAGTCGTAGTACGCGGGGAAGAGGCCGGCCTCGTCGATGAGTTCGTCGACGACGTCGAGGTGAACCCCGGGGGTGAGGGAGTCCACGTCCCGGCACAGGCGCTTGGCCGCGAGCAGGGTTCCGGCCCGGTAGGCGTCGTACCCGCGGTTGGCGATGCCCTCGTACTCGTACAGGTTGAGCGAGCGGCCGTCGCCGAGGAGCGTGACCGTCGCGCCGTGCGGCAGGTGGTGGCGTACTCCCACGTAGGGGACGGGCGTCGACGTCGCGCCGCAGCGACCCTCGCTCAGCACGCTGAAGTCCTTGGTCGCGAAACCGGCGAGGAGCGTGCCGTCGGCGAGCAGGGGGACGTCCTGCTCGGTGACGGCCGTGCCGCCGCTGCTTCCGACGATGAGGAAGGGCCGGTGGTCGGTGAGCGCCTCGGCGATGGTGCGGTGCGTCTCGAAACCGTCCTCGGCGGCCGTGATGAGCGCCAGGATGTCGGTGTCCACGACATGGACGCGACAGCCGAGCGCGCGCAGGGCGTGCGCCACGCGGTTGCCGAGCGTGCCGTGGCCGAGGACGAGCACATGGCGGCCGATGAACTTCTCACCGGGCACGATGGCGCGCAGCCGGCGCACGCAGGAGTCGGCGATCTCGTTGTAGCCGAGACGGGACTTGAGCTGCGAGCGGGCCATGTTCAGGACGGGCACGGCAAGGCGGCCCGGCGCGTCGTTGATGCGCTTGAGACCGCTCACGGTCAGCTCGATGGCCGCGTCCACCGGCTCGACAAGTCCGCTGTCGCTGCCCCGGCCCTGGGCGAGCAGCCCGCCGTCGTCGATGACGAGGACTTTGCGACCGACGGCGTGCGCCCGGCGGATGAAGTCCTCCACGCGGGCGTCGACGGCCAGCGCCTCGGCCCGGGCGGCCTCGTCCGCCGTCCCGTTGATCACGGAGTTGTCCAGGACGTCGCTGGCGTAGCCGCGGTGCAGGAACCACGCGTGCACCCGGTCGCGGTGCAGTGTGCGGTCGCCCTTGGACAGGGCGTAGATCCACTCGGGGGCGATCCCGGCCCGCTCCATGGCGAGCAGCAGGCCCACGCTGTTCTCCACGTAGTGGTCGCGGAAGATCAACGCCCACTCGGCGAAGGCGGGTTCGGGAGCGTCGTAGCGGCCGAGCAGCGGCATCGCCGCCACGATCGAGTCGGCCTCGGCCTGCGTGTAGCACCGCGCGCGCCGCCCCAGCTCCTCCACCAGCGCGGCGAACACCGACTGCGCGCGCGGCGGCAGCGGCCCGGACGCCGACACCAGCACCCGGTGCCCGCCCGCCGCGGACGCCACGGCGTCGAGCGTTCCCGGTGGCCCGGCGGGCAGGGGAGCGCTGCGCACCGACAGGACGGTGCCCTCGACGCGCACCGCGCACCCGCCGGGCCCCTCCTCCTGCAGACGGGCCGGTTCCCTGGGCCAGGTCTGCCCGGCGATGACCGTGCGCACCGCCGCCAGGACGGCGGCGGGATCAAGACAGCCGTCCACCACTTCGAACGGGCCCGACGGCCCGGACCGCGACACCTCCTCCTCGTACTGAACGTGCTGCGAACCCACTTCAGATACCGACATATATCCACCCCAGCCAGGCGTGCATTCCTCGTGAGAACAGCCCCGTGTCGCCCCGTCGGCGCTCTGTGCACAGCGCCGACGGACGGCCTCGGGAGCCACTCTCCGCCGGGAGCGCGTGCCGGGGCATCTGTCGGACGACGAGCCTCTCCGAGCGGCAAAAGAGCCAGGAATTCCCCGACATGGCGGCATAGATCTTCGGCCATCCGTCATACGGGGCGGGATAGACCGCGGACCATCAGTCAATGCATCAGTCGAAAGGAGCGGTCACAGCGGAGGGCAATCTGGCATGTTCGTCGGTCGGGAACAGGAACAGCGCGAACTCGCACGCGTCGCCGCCGCGTTGAACGAGGGGCAGAGCGGGACCCTCGTCCTGCGAGGGTCGGCGGGGATCGGCAAGAGCACACTGCTGCAGCACCTGCGGCACACCCTGAAACCAGAGGTGACGGTACTGACCGCGGTCGGCGTCGAGAGCGAGACCGAGCTGTCCTTCGCCGCCCTGCACCAGCTCCTGCTGCCCCTGCTCCCCGACGCGGACGGGCTTCCGCCGCCCCAGAGCGCCGCCCTGCGTTCGGCCTTCGGCCTCCAGAGCGCCCCCGCCGACCGGTTCCTGGTCGCCCTCGCCGCGCTCACCCTCCTGTCCGAGGCCTCCCACAGCGACCCGCTCCTCCTCCTGATCGACGACGCCCAATGGCTCGACACCCCCTCCGCGGACGCCCTGCTGTTCGTCGCCCGCCGCCTGGGCGCGGAAGCCGTCGGGATCGTCTTCGCCGTACGCGACGGCGCCCGCCCCTTCGCCGCACCGGGCCTGCCCGAACTGCGCGTCGGCCCGCTGGACGCGTCCGCCGCCCGCACCCTCCTCACCCACCACCTGCCGGAAGCCGCCCCCACCACCCGCGACCGGCTGCTGCGGGAGGCCGACGGCAACCCCCTCGCCCTGGCCGAACTCCCGCGCGCCCTCAGCCGCCCCCAGCTCGACGGCGCCGCGGTCCTGCCGGAGGAACTGCCGCTCACCGAACGCCTGCAGCGCCTCTACCGGCACCGCGTCACCAAGCTCCTCGCCCGCCCCGGCAACGCCCTCGTCCTCGCCGCGACCGAGGGCGACGGCGACCTGGGCGTCATCCTGCGCGCCGCCGACGACACCAACCGGGCCATGGACGAGCTGGGCGCCGCGGAGAGCGCCGGACTGCTCGACCTCGACCAGCGGCGCCTGCGCTTCCGCCACCCCCTGGTCCGCTCCGCCTTCTACCAGGGCACCCCCCTCAGCCGCCGCCGCGCCGCCCACATCGCCCTGGCCGAGGCCCTCGACCCCGGCGACGACCGCCACGTCTGGCACCGGGCCGCCGCCGCGATGGGCCCCGACGCCCAGGTCTGCCACCTCCTCGCGGAACTCGCCGACCGGGTACGGGGCAGCGGCGGCGTCGCCACCGCCACCAAGGCGCTGCGCCGCGCCGCCGACCTGGCGCCCTCCAACGGTCTGCGCGCCCACCTGCTGATCGACGCCGCCGACTGCGCCTGGACCGCCGCCGAGACCGGCCAGGCCCACGCCATGCTCACCGAGGCCGAGCCGCTGGCCGACCAGCCCGTCCTGCGCGCCCGCCTCATGCAGGTGCGCGGCGCCATCGCGCACGCCTCGAGCGACCCGTCCAGGGCCTGCGCGACCCTCCTCGAAGGCGCCGCGCTGGTCCGGGAGAGCGATCCGCACCTCGCCCGTGAGTCCCTGGCCATGGCGGCCCGCTCGGCGTGGGTCGCCGGTGATCCCGGGCGGTTGGCGCACATCGCGGGCGTTCTGGATGAGCTGGCTGCCGCTGACACTGCCGGAGGGGGTGCCGCTGTGAGGGACTGCGCAGCGGCGGGCGCCACCGGGAGGGGCGGCGCAGGGGCGGGCGCCGCCGCGTCGGATGCTGCTGGGAGGGACGGCGCCGGAGCGGGTGCCACCACGGCGGGTGCCACCACGGCGGGTGCCACCGGGACGGGCACCACCGTGACGGACGGCGCCGAGGCGGGCGCCGCCGTGACGGGCGCCGCCCGTGCGGACGCCACCGCGACAGACACCGCCGCAGCCGACGCCACCGCTCCGGACGCCACCGCACCGAGCGGCCCCCATGACGCCTTCGGCTGCCACCTGCGCTACCTCAGCGGCCTCGCCGCCGACTCCACCACCGCACCCCCGCACACGAGTGCGGAGGGCGGCGCCGACGTGCGCGGTGCCCGCATCCCGGAGACCTGGCTAGACCCCGACGACCCCCACCCCTGGGTATGGCCCCCGACGTTCCTGCCCCACCTCCTGAACGCCACGCTGCCCTGGCGCGACGACCTGGAGCGCGCCGTGGACACCCTGCGCCGCCACGGCGCGATCGGCGCCCTGCCCATGTCCCTGGCCCCGCTCGTCGCCCTCCAACTGGTGACCGGACCCTGGCCCGACGCCACCGCCCACGGCAGCGAAGCGCTCACCCTCGCCCGGGAGACCGGACAGCTCGGCGCCGCGAGCCATCTGCGCGCCATGCTCGCCTGGATGGCCGCCGCCCAGGGCGACAGCGCCCGCTGCCTGCTCCTGGCCAGGGAGTCCCTCGACGTCGCCGTGCCGCGCCGCATCGCCAGCGCCGTCACCCTCGCCCACTGGGCCCTCGGCCTGAACGGCCTGGCCGAGCGCCGCCCCGTACACGCGGCGCAAGTCCTCGGCGAAGTCTGCACACCCGGCGGCTCGGCCGAACACTTCATGCTGCGCCGCCTGGTCCTGCCCGACTACGTGGAGGCCGCCACCCGGGCGGGGCAGCACCAGCGCGCGGAGAAGGCGATGCGCCGCCTCGGGGGTCCACAGGCGCACGACGGACCGCACCTGCTCGCGGCCCGGCTGCGCTGCCAGGCCCTGCTCGCCCAGGGGGACCGGGCCGAGGAGCTGTTCACCGCCGCCCTCGACAAGGCCGACACCTCACCTTTCGAGACGGGCCGCACCCGCCTCCTGTACGGGGAGCGCCTGCGCCGCGACCGCCGCATCAAGCTCGCCCGCGAGCAACTGCACCTCGCCGAGATCCAGTTGCGCCGGATCGGCGCCCGGCCCTGGGCCCAGCACGCCCGCATGGAACTCGCCGCGGCGGGCGACCGCTCCGCCCAGGCCGCCGCCCCCGCCAAGGCCTCCGACCACACCGCCCTGACCGCGCGCGAACATCAGGTCGTACGCCTGGCCGCCCAGGGCCTGAGCAACGGAGAGATCGGCGCCCGTCTCTTCCTCAGCCCCCGCACCGTCGGCTACCACCTCTACAAGGCCTTCCCCAAGCTCGGCGTGGGCTCCCGAGCCCAACTCCTGGGCATGGCCTTCGACGAGGGAAGGTGACCGTCGGTGCGTCCTCAGGGGGCGAGGTCGGTGGCCTGGTCCGGGATGGTCCACGACGCGTGGGAGTTGACCTGCTCCACTGTCGCCTGGGTCAACTCCTTGTAACCGTTCGCCACCGCGCTGGCCTCGTCGACGGGCAACGCGGCGCCGCGCTCTTCGGCCCGGGCGATGACTGCTTCCGGCCCCAACTCGCGGTTGGCCAGGACGATCGCGTTGACCGCTGCCCGGCGCATCGTGTCGTAGCGGCGGAGCGCGGTCACGGGGTCGCGCTCGCGGGCCAGGCACCAGGCCAGCACCCGAGCGTCGACGATGGACTGCGATCCGCCGTTCATGCCCATCGGGAACATCGGGTGTGCGGCGTCACCGAGCAGCGTGACCCGGCCGAAGCTCCAACGGGGCAGGGGGGCACGGTCGAGCATGGGGTACTCGAAGATCGCCGATGAGCGCTCGACCAGCTTCGCCAGGTCGACCCACGGAAGGCTCCAGTCCGCCACGCCCGTGAGGACCTCAGCCGTCGTGACGCGGCGGCTCGCGCGGTCCGGTGATGCGGCGCGCTTCCCGTTCCCGGAACGTACTTCGAGCACCCAGTTCATCAGGGCTTCGCCGCCCTCGGCCACCGGGTCCTCGATCGGGTAGGCGACGAACTTCGCGCCGGGGGTGCCGCCCGCCACCAGGACCGTCCGGCCGTCGAGGATGTGCGGGTACGGGGCGACCCCGCGCCACATGTGGACGCGGTTGAAGTGCGCGGGGCTCTCGGACGGGTGGAGCTGGGCGCGTACCGCGGAGTCGATGCCGTCGGAGCCGATGAGCACGTCGGCGTCCTCGGTCATCGGCATACCGCTGGTCCGGTCCACGAAGTGGGCCCGGACTCCGCCGGCTGTCTGCTCGCAGTGCCGGAACAGCAGGCCGGTGCGGACGCAGTCCGCCCCCAGGCGCTCGCGCACCGCCGTCAGGAGCATCAGATGCAGACGGCCGCGGTGTACGGAGTACTGCGGCCAGTGGTAACCGGCCGCGAGACCGAGTGCCTCCTCCCACACCGGTTCGCCCGACCGGTCGCGGTAGCTCAGCAGGTACGGGGGAAGCGCGATGGCGGCGAGTCCGTCGGCCAGGCCGAGCTCCGCGAGTTCCCGTACGGCATGCGGCAGCAGGTTGATCCCCACGCCGACTGCCTCGATGGCCCGCGCCGCCTCCCGCACCCGCGGACGGAACCCCGTGGCGTGCAGGCTGAGAGCGCAGGTCAGCCCGGCGATGCCCCCTCCCACGATGGTGACCCGCATCGGCCGCCCCCGTTCTGTTGTTGAAAGCACAACGCAGGGCCCCGCAGCCGAGTTCCGAGTCCCGCGAGACGGCCCTGACCGTCCACGGCGTGGCTCAGTCGATCGTCTTGATCACCCGGGCGGGCACTCCCGCGACCATGGTGCCGGCAGGAACATCACGCGTGACCACCGCACCGGCGGCGACCACCGCCCCGGCACCGATCGTCACCCCCTGCGTGACCACGGCAGCCGTCCCGATCCAGACGTCGTCCTCGATGACGATCGGGGCGAAGGAGAGGAACGCGCGGCGCTCGGCCAGGGGCAGTGGATGGCCTCCGGTGATGAGGCTGACCTTCGGGGCGATCATGACCCCGTTCCCGATGCGGATGCCTCCCTTGTCCATGAAGGTGCACCCCTGGTTGACGAAGACGTTCTCCCCGAACGTCGTGTTCAGCCCGTACTCGGTGAAGAACGGCGGGTAGATCGTCACCGACTCCGGCAGCGGACCACCGAACACAACAGAAAGGAGTTCCGCGCGACCTTCTCCGTCGCTGAACGGAAGCACGTTCAGCCGAGACGTCGCATCGGTCACTTCTGCGATCCGCTCCGCATGACGCGCGAACTCAGGCGTCCGGACATACATGACCTGCTCTGTGCGTGTAGACATGCGCTGATCCCACCACCGCGCAGAGCACTCGATCAAACAACCCTGCACCACGCCAGACACAACCAATGGTTGTGAACATCCTTCACGTCAGCCCAGCGGCCTGCCGGACGTGTCCGGCTGCGGCAGCTCCTCGGGGGTGTGGGGCGCGCCGCGCACCGGGCGGGCGATCTCGTTCACGATGTCCAGGAACGGGCCGGTCAGGGGGTTCGTTCCAGCGGTGGGCCACATGAGTCCGTACTCGATGGGCGGGGCGTCGTGGAACGGTACGAAGACCATGCCGGGCCGCTGGTGGAAGTTCTCCGCCCGCAGCGAGACCGTGCTGACTCCGACGCCGTTGGCGATGTGCACGAGGACCTCGGGCCAGAAGTTGGTCGCCGGGCCCTGCGGGATCCTGCGGCCGGACGGGGTCTTGCGGGGGAAGTAGCGGTCCATCCAGTAGCGCGGTATGTGCGCGTCGTTGAGGGTGACCAGGGTCGCGTCGGCAAGGTCCTCGAGCGACACCGATTCCCGTCGTGCGAAGGGGTGGTCCGCCGGAACCATGAGCGCCCGCGGCTCCGTGAAGAGCAGCGGTCCTATCGTGATGTCCGGTTCGCGGATGGGGAATTCGGTGAGCTGGAGGTCGATGGTGCCCGCCCGCATCCCTCCGAGCGGGTCGCACAACTGCACTTCCACGATCTCGACGTCGCAGTGCGGGTGGCGCACGCGGAACCGGTCCGCCGCCTGGACCATGAGGTTCCCGCACCACGCCCCGGACCAGCCGACCCGCACCATCCCCCTGACGAGCGCCCCGCGGCTCACCGCGATGGCCTGCGCGAGCCCCGCGCTGATCTGCTCGTAGGCGGGCAACAGGTCGTCACGCAGCTGGCGTCCGACCTCGGTGAGGGTCACTTTGCGGCTGTTGCGTTCGAAGAGCGGGGCACCGACGCGGCGTTCCAGCTTCTGGATGGTCTGGCTGACCCGGCCCGTCGTCACATGCAGACGCTCGGCCGTACGCCCGAAGTGCAGCTCCTCGGCCAGTGTCAGGAACGCTTCCAGCTCCAGTCGCTCCAGCATCGCCACCCCCTGTGCGTGGTGCCGCCCCCCAGCGTTTAGCACCGCTCAACGGAGCATGCCACTCTCCGATCTTGTTGGCTCAACCATGGATCACGCACTCTGGCGGTGCGGCGTTCGACAGGCCTTCCTCCTGGCCAGGGCTGTGCCGGACGCCGGTGTCCCGTCGTATCGATCGGAGCCCCGCACATGAGTGAAGTCGTCGTCCTGATGCACGTCCTTCTCGACGGCGTGGTCGCGAACCCGTCCTGGGCCCGGCCGTCGCGGTACGACGAGCACGAGAAGTACCAGCTCGGCCAGATCGCCGCGAGCCGGGCGCTGCTGCTGGGGCGGGTGACGTTCCAGGAGATGGCCGAGGCCTGGCCCTTACGGGACGCGGCGGAGGAATACACCAGGCTGGTGGACGCAGCGCCGAAGTACGTGGCGTCCACGACCCTTGACCACGTGCCGTGGAACGGCGTGCTGATCCCCGGTCGGCTCGCCGAGCACGTCGCGAAGCTGCGGCGCGAACCGGGCCAGGACCTGCTGGTGCTGGGCGGGGCCGAACTCGTGGGGCAGTTGGTCCGGCTCGGTCTGGTCGACGTGCTCAAGCTGTGCGTCCATCCGGAGACCGCGGGCACCGGGCGGCGCCTGTTCCCGCAGGGCGGTGCCCCGAGCACGTGGGCCCTCACCGGCACGTCGCTGTTCCCCTCCGGCGCTGTGGCCCTGGAGTACCGGGTACCGGCACGGGCCTGACCGCCCCCGCGCCGCAGCGGGGCTCGCGCCGCTGCCCACCGCGCCGGGCCCCACCTCTCACCACTAGGTCATCACACCCACGCAACACGAAAGGGGCTTCGCCATGCGCAAGTTGCGGCTTCAGATCCGAACGACCGTCGACGGCCACCCCCCTCGACCGCGAACCGGTCGCCGAGGTCCACCTGTTCGTCAGCCCCTCGGTGATCGACGCGGGCCAGCCGGAGCCGGTGCGGCTTCCCGGCACCCGCGACACCCGCGGCTCCCAGCACCCCGCTTCGCGGCATTCCGCCGCGCGGCATTCCGTACGAATCCGACCCACAGGAAAGCGAGTCACTCATGCGTATCACCATCGGCGAGTTCATCAGCCTCGACGGCGTCGTGCAGGCCCCGGGCCACCCGGACGAGGACGGCGACGGCGGCTTCGCCCACGGCGGCTGGACCCACCCGTTCTTCGACCCGGAGGTCATGGGCTCCGCCCTGGCCGACTGGTCCAAGAGCACCGAGGCCATGCTGTACGGGCGCCGCACCTGGCAGGTCATGGCCGCGGCCTGGCCCGGCCGGGCAGGCGACCCGTTCGCCGACCACATGAACAGCGTCGCCAAGTACGTCGTGTCCAGCACCCTCGGGGAGAACGACGTGACGGCCTGGAACAACTCCTCGCTCATCCCGGGCGACCAGGCCGTCGACCGGATCAAGAAGCTGCGCGAGACCGAAGGCGGTGACCTGGCCGTGCTGGGCAGCGCGTCGCTGTGCCGGACCTTGCTGGCCGAGGGCCTGGTCGACGAGCTCCGACTCATGATCATGCCGGTGGTCCTCGGCGGCGGGAAGTCGATCTACCCGGTGGACGGCGTCCTGCGCTCCTTCGAGCTGGCCTCAACGGTCACCAGCGGTACCGGCGTGCACGTGTGCACGTACCGGCCCAAGGCCCCGGCGGCCGCCGCCGCGTAACCGCCGCGCGGCACCCACCACGGCACCGTCGGGGCTCTTCCCGTGCGGCGGTCGGCGCCCGTGCGCCGACCGCCGCACACAGGCCGAGTGCCCCGGCCTTGGTGGCCTCGAGGTTCGCCGAGAACGTGAAAACACCTCGGACCCCGATGAGTTCACCGTGTGCCGAGGGTCTGTCCCTGTATACGTCAGACGTTGGATGAGGAAAGGAACGCTCCTGATGATCCTGATGAGGAGACGAGGGGGAGGCGTCGTCGTGACTGCCGTGCTGGTGGCAGGCTCGATGTTCGGGACCGGCACCGCGGGGGCCGCCGAGTCGGCCGACACGGTCGGCGAGCGTCGTTCGTACACCGGGGAGATCGACGGGGCGAAGTACCGCGTGGAGGTCCCGAAGCGGTGGAACGGGACGCTGCTGCTGTACAGCCACGGCTACTATCCCGCGGACTGGAAGCCGGAGAAGATCGCCCTGACCAACAGCGAAGAGGCCGAAGAGGCCCTGCTGTCAAAGGGGTTCGCCCTGGCGGCGTCCGACTACAAGGGCACGCACGGGTACGCGGTGGCGGACGCTCTGACCGACCAGATCGCGCTGCGGGACTGGTTCGACCAGAACGTCGGTCGGCCCAGGCGCACCATCAGCACCGGCCAGTCGATGGGCGGGACCGTCGCCACCTTGTTGGGGGAGCGGCACCCGGGCCGGTTCGACGGCGTCCTTGCGATGTGCGCGGAGTACGACGGCAACGGGACCTGGAACACCACGCTGGACATGACGCACGCGCTCAAGACGCTCCTGGTGCCCGAAGCGGACCAGGACATCGATCTGGTGCGGCCACGCGATCCAGAGCGCAGCGTCAAGGTCCTCGTGGCGGCGGTCGACCGCGCCCTGGAGACCGAGCACGGCAGGGCGCGCCTCGCCCTCGTCGGCGCCCTGGGCAACATCCCCGGGTGGAACTCCGCGCACGAGGCGCGGCCGACGAAGACCGCGGACCGCGTGCGGGCGCAGGCGCAGTGGCTGCGCAACGCGTACGTCGCGGGCACCGGCCCGCTCAGCCGGGTCGACCTGGAACGCCGGGCAGGCGGCAACCCGTCCTCCAACACAGGCGTCGACTACCGGCGGCAGCTCGCCGGTTCGGCGCAGAAGGACCTGGTCCGCAAGGCGTACCGTGCCGCCGGGGCGCCCGGCGCCGCCCTGGCCGCCGATGTGGCCAAGCTGAACGCCGGCACCCGGATCACGGCGGACGCCAGGGCCGTCGACTACATGAAGCGGTACACCATCGCGCGGGGGACGACTCCGCAGCCCGTGGTGACGCTCCACAACACCCAGGACGGCGGCGCGGTCTCCGACCAGACCGGCTGGTACGCCGACCAGGTCCGCCGCAACGGCGAGCCGGGCAGCCTGCGCCAGATGTACGTGAACCGCGGCTCGCACTGCGCGTTCAGCGCGGCCGACGAGATCACCGCACTGGAGACCCTGCTGGCCAAGGCCGACACCGGCCGCTGGCCCAGCACCGACCCGCGGACACTGAACCGGTCCGTCGGCCGCCATCAGCCGGAGCTCCAGCAGGTCCTTGACTTGGCGACGTTCGAGAAGAAGACCGTGCCGCCCGCCTTCACCCGGTTCACCCCCGCACGCTTCCCCCGCCCCTCCCGCTGACGGCATCACTGCCCGGCCGACCGGTCCTGCGCGGCCGGGGTGTCGGTCAACAGGTCGAAGCCGAGACCGCTGGAGCGCTCGCCGTGGCCGGAGGCGCGCCGCGCGGCGAGCCAGACCACGACCCGGCCGTCCCGCCACCGGGCGCGATGGAAGGAGACGGTGACGCGGGTGCCGGTGCGCGGGACCTCCTCCTCGTTCACGAAGTAGGGCCGCCCCGCGTCGAGTCCCTCGCGCAGCAGGGCGGTACGGGGCCGGACCGGAGTGCCGTCGGCGGCGCTGGGCATGGCGGCGCGCTGGAGCTGGACGCTGCGGCTGTCGCCCGGCACGTGGACCGGGATGAAGGGAATCCAGTTCTCCGGGACCGAACCGGCGATCCGGTACGCGAGGGGCGCGCGCGGGTCGTCCGGCGGCTCGGGAGGGTGCAGCCGCAGGCGCTGGGCGAGCGTCTCGGCGGCAGCCTCGTCGCCGTTGCGGCCCGCGCCTCCGGCCAGTTGGACGGTCTGCTCGATGCCCCAGACGAGGTTGGCGTTCTCGTCGCGTACGAGCGCCACGTCCTCAAGGGCGGGTCCGGTGGCGGTCTTGGGCGTGCCGGGCGGCAGGAGCAGGCCCGTCTCGCCGTGGGCGCCGAGGGTGAACATCGACCACCGCTGCCAGCCCTGGCGATCCCCGGTGCCGGCCGGGGTGATCCACCGGCGCTGTCCGAAGACGTCGGTCACCGCCAGACCCTGGACCGTGGCCAGTGTCCCGGCGGGCACGTCGCAGGGGAGCTGGTACCAGTCGTTGCTGAAGACCAGAGCGAACTCAAGGAAGATCAGCCGGGCGAGGTCGGTGCTGTCCGGGTTGACGGCGGCGAAGTTGGTCCGTCCGTCCTCCAGCGCCCACCAGCGCGGCAGCGGCATCCCGGCGAATCGGACCGGCGTGGGGAAGACGGTGCGCGGGGTGGGTGCGGGCTGCGGATCCGTGCCGCCGAGTGAGCCGCCGGGCTCGGCGGAGAAGGCGTACCAGTCGAGCGTGCCGCCGGGGTACTCGGCCGCCGTGAGGACCCGTTCGCCGCCTTCCGGCGCGGCGGCGGAGATGGCGAAGGAGTGTTCCAGAGCGCGCGGCTGCCAGGTGGTCCGTGCCTCGTCGGGCTGGTCGATCAGCGCGTCGAACCAGTCGGTGAGGCGAGGGCCGAGCGCGTCGAGGGCCGCGCGGTGCGGGCGGGGGAGGTCGATGCCTTCGGAGGCGCGCCCGCCGTCCTTGAGGTGCCGGTAGAGGAGATGACCGTCCATGCGGCGCCCGGCCAGGGCCTGCAGGGTGGCCCACACCTCGGGATGGGCGACTGACCCGGTGTCGGCCTCGTCGGCCGGGTCGGGGAGTGGGACGGGGTAGCGGTCGATGTACTGCCGGGGGACCTGGTGGGCGCGGAAGACGGAGATGCCCGCGACCAGCTTCAGCCACCGGCGGCCGAGCGCGAGCCGGAGGTCGTAGGAGACGCGCTCGGCGCCGAACGCGAAGGGCAGGGGCCGACGTTCGGCGACCGCCTCCAGCGGCCGGTCGGCGGGCAGCGGCCCGGGCACCCTGCCCTCCGGGCGGAACCGGCTGGGGGTGCTGGTGGTCACGGCGTACGTGGCGGTCACGGGCGAGCCCGCGTCGTCACCGCGGAACTCGCCGAGCTGCCACTGCCGGGTCAGCATCCACAGCGCGTCGCGTACTTCGGCGCGCAGCGCACGAGCGAAGTCTGTGGTGCGCGGCCGCCCTTCCAGCCGGTTCCAGACGCCCACGGCCGGGTGCGTGCGGTCCCGCAGCGCGCCGGCGAGGTCGGCGATGCGTGGCTCAGTCATGGTCGGCCTTCCAGCGCACGTTGGCGGTCGCGAGATCGGTGCTGATGGTGATGGGCTGCGTGGTCGCCGACATGAGCGTGGCGGGCAGGAGGTGCGCGTACGGGCCGTCTTCGAGGTGCGAGGGCTCCACGGCGCGGCTCCGGGCCAGGTCGAGCGTCTCGTGGAGCGCCGCCACCAGGTCGGCGGTGTCCCACGTCCCCTTCCGCGCCGGTGGGCTGACAAGGAGCATCGCCTGGGGCGGCTCGGAGTCGGGCCGGTCCACGTCGGCGGCGATCCCGGTGGTCTCCCGCTCGGCGGGGACGACCTCGGTCCACTCGTCGAGCAGGAGGCCGCAGTGCGGCGCGTCGTCGTCGGCGCCGCGCGCGTAGTGCGCCGTGAACAGCAGACGGTCCTCGGCGAGTGGGGCGCCGGGGGCGAACTCCATGCCCAGCCAGTGGTCGTCCGTACGGTAGGGGAGCTGGACCGGAGCGAGCCCCGGTTCCTCGTCGTCGGCGTCCTCGTCCCGCAGCGCCCCGCTGAGCAGCACGACCCGCTCCCAGAGCCGCGGCATGTCGCGGACCCGGGCGAGTCCGTGGATCCAGTCGTCGAGCGGGAAGTCCCGGCTGAACGGCGGCCGGGTGAGGTGGCGGACGAGCCGCTCGCTGTCGTCCCGGGCCTTGCGCAGCTCGGTGACGAGCGCGGCGGGCGGCGTGAACTCGGGCACGGCCAGGACCTCGGGCCCGAGCAGCGCCTGGAGCGCCTCGATGCCCGCGCCGACCCGGTCGGGCCCGGTCACTGCCTGGTCGTACGCGGCGAGAGCGGCGTCGGCCGCGGCGAGCCGTGCCGCGATGTCGGTGCGCAGCGCGCGGGCCCGGTCGAGCAGGTCGTGGCCGAAGGCGACGGCCCGGTCCTCGACGGCCGTGAGGTCGAGCCCCGCCGGGTCGATGTCGGTGAGCGGGAGCAGGTCGGAGACCTGGGCGAGCAGTCCGCTGAGAGTGTCCCGGTCGGTGTGTGCCTGCTCGTCCAGATCCCGGAGGCGGCGCTGGAAGGCGCGGCGGCTGTTGCCGACGAGCGTGCGCAGCCGCGAGGGCCGATCCGGTCGGGGGACGGTCGGGGCCGTGGTGAGGAGGCGTTCGGCCTGCTGGAGGATGCGGAAGCGTTCGCCGTCCGGCGTGGCGGGCGGCAGCACGTCGTACTGCGCGAGGAGCGTGTCGGCGTCGGCCAGCGCCCGCGTCATCCGGGCCGCCGTGGTGGCGACGGCGGCCAGCACCTCGGCGTAGGCGCCCCTGCGCCACTGGGCGAGTTCGCCCCAGCCGCTGCGCACCATCCCGAACCCGGCCGCCGCGGTGGCGAGTTCGGCGTACCGGTGGAGGAACGCGTCGAGGGTGCGGAGCACAGAGGCCCGGGACGGTGGCGCGGGCGGGTCGGGGTAGAGGGGCGAGAGGTCGTGGACGTAGTCGGCGACCTCCTCGTCGAGTGCGGCGAGGGAGGCGCGGACGGCGGCCGGGCGGGCTCGGGGCAAGGACACCGCGTCGTCGGCGGCGCGGTCGACGGGCGCGCCGCCCGCCGCGGGCACCAGGTCGCTCGCGCGCAGTGGTCGCGACGTGGTGAGCAGCGTGCGCAACGCGTCGATGAGCGGGGAGAGTTCAAAGAAGGTGATCTTGTCGTGGACCCGTTCGGTGTGGCGGATGGTCAACACGGCGTCCGGCCGCGGGCCCGCCCGGTCGATCACCGCGCCGACGATCCGGTCCTCCAGGTCGGTCATCGCCGCCGCCCCCGCCGAACGGACGGTCCACAGCAGGTCGATCGGGGCCAGGCCGAGGTCGTCCAGCGCGACGTCGTGGCTTCGCGGTCGGCCGTCGTCGGGATCGGTCCAGGCGACATGCGCGACGACGTCGTCGGCGTCGGGCAGCAGCCCCTCCAGCCAGTCGTCGACGGCCGGTTCGGCCTGCGCCCGGGGCGCCGTGCGGCTGTCCGGACGCAGCCCCGGGCGCAGCCGGAGGCCGAGACGGTGGGTGAGAGTGGTGCCGCCGCGCGGGGTCTCGACCACCGTGGGCTCTGGCGGGAAGCCCGCCTTGGCGTAGGCGTCGAGGGTCGCAGAGGCGCGCTCGGTGTTCCCTGCCAGGGCCTGGTGGGCGCTCTCGGCGACGGCGAGGTCGGCGAGCGCGTCGTGCACGTCGAGGAGTGCGTGCACCTCGCTGGTGAGGGCCGCGGCCTGGCCCGCGGTGGCGGGCGGCAGCACGCCGTCGAGCCCGAACGGGTAGCTGTCCGGGACATCGGTGCGGGTCACGTGCCGTACGAGCGAGAGGCCGTCCACGACGTTGCGGGCCTCGACCTGCTCGATGGGAACCTGCTGGGACGGGTCGGTCGCGGTCTGCGGGATCCTTCCGGCGCGCAGCGGGAACCGCTCGCGCAGCGCGGAGACGAAGCGGTCCACCTCCGCCTCCTCGTGCCGGTCGTGCAGGCCGCGCTCGAGGCGGTAGCCCAGCAGCGCGCCCAGCGGCTGGCCCTGGCGCAGCCCGTCGAGGAGGCCGAGCGCGGTCCGTACCCGTGCGGAACCCAGGTCGACGGCGAAGGCGCCGGGGTTGGCGGGACTGGAGTTGGCGGTGTACCCGGCGCGCAGGACGGCGGCGGTCCTGGCATGGCCGGGGGAGGGCGCGTGTACGAAGCCCGCGTTCTCGGGGTCGTGCAGCAGGGGCGCGGGCCCCGCGAAGATCTGCCCGAGCTTGCCGGTCAACTCGACCGGTGCGAGGTGGGCGGCCCGGGGGCGGAGGTCCTCCAGCCAGCCGTACGCACCGAGGTGCAGGCCGGGCCGTGCCTCGCTGTCGCCGTTCACGCCGAACCGCAGTTCCTCCAGGCGCGCCGTGGCCAGGCCGATGCGCCAGGCGTCGAGCCGGTAGGTGGCCAGGTCGAGGTGTTCGGCGAGGAGCCGCTCCAGGCGCGCGGTGGGCAGGTCCGCGAGGATGCCGAGGGCCTTGGTCTGCTCGGCGAGTTCGACGGTGGCGGGTGCCTCGCCGATCACCCCGGGAATGAAATCGACCAGGAGCTGGTCCGCGTTGCCGGTCACGGCGCGCTCCGGCGAGTACAGCCGCCGGAACCGGCTCTCGCTCGGCAGCGACTGCCCGGGCCCCGGTATCCGTATGTGCACGAAGGGCGGGTCGGCGACGAGTTCGTCGGGCGCGGCCACACCGGCGGCGACGGCGAGATCGCGGGCCGTGTCGGCCCAGCCGAGCAGCACCGCGTGCCGCAGCAGCAGGTACAGCAGGGCGGCAGGCGGCTTGTCGTCGGCGAAGCCGATCTCCAGGCGGACCGCGTCGAGGTCGTGGGCCGCCTTGTCCGCGAGCCAGCGCAGGTAGTTGCGGTCGTCGGTGGTGCAGGCGCGCACCGGCTCGGTCTCCGACAGCGGTCGGTCGTCGACCAGCGGTGCGAGCAGCGGCTGCTGGAAGTCCACGAACAGCCTGCGCAGCAGGTCCGGGTCGTGCGCGGGGCTGCCGTTGTGATGCCCGAGCCTGGTCAGCAGCGCGCGCAGCGGTCCCGGCATGTTCAGCCGGTCGAGCGCGGGCAGGACGGCCGCACCCTGGCCACCGAGGTTTTCCCGGTTGAACACGTCTTCGACGCTCTGCGCGTACCGCTGGTGGTACTCGGCCGAGGTGGGGTGCAGCGCGAGGACGTCCAGGAGGCGCTGGTGCGGGTCGTCGGTGTCGGCGCCGAGACGGGGGACGTCGGCGGCGGCGTTCTGCCAGTCCTGCGCGGCCGCGGTGAGCAGGCGGTCGAGCCCCCGCAGATGGACGGCCGAGTCGGGCCACGTGAGGCGGGAGAACGCGGTGGTGACGAGGATGCCGTACGGCTGGCCGCCGATCCGCACGGCCGGGACGGGACCGCGCCCCGAGACGTAGCGGAGGAAGAAGTCTCTCGTCCGGCGGACGGCCTCGCGGTCCAGCAGGGGGTGGAGCGCCGTCTGGAGGTACGAGCCCCACGTGGCAGGCCACAGTGCGGTGTTGGCGGCGCGGGCGTCGCGCTGGTCCGTGCCGTCGGCTTGCGGCATGCCGTCGAGCACGGAGAGCGGGAGCCCGAGGAGTTCGGCGAAGCGCCGGCCATCGGTCTTGGTGGTCCAGTCGGTGGCCGCGGCGGCCGGTGCGGTCGCGGGGCGCAGCGCCGACTCCGCCTCGTCGTCCTCGCTCTGCCCCGCGGGCAGCCGCTCGGTGTTGTTCGTCGGGGTGCCCTGCGGCAGCAGGGCGTAGCCGTCGGGGCCCCGCACCTGCTGCGTGATCAGGTCGGAGAGCTGCTGCGCGGACGTGACCGGGTCGGGCTGCCCGCGCAGGCCGAACACGAGCAGACGGTCGAGCCCGGCGCGCGTACGGTCGTCCAGGGGAACCCGCAGCCCCATGCCGGACTGGACGGCACGGTCGAAGTCGGTCAGCCAGCGCAGCTCGTCGGGGACGTGCAGGGCTCCGGTGACCGGGTCCACGGAGATCTGGTCGGCGGCGGCCGGGTCCGGGCTCACGGGGAGCGTGTCCGGCACGGGTGCCCCGGTCGCGGACAGCACCTGCGCCCCGCCGACGTAGCCGAGGACCTGAAAGCGGTCGGGCAGCAGGCGGGCCCGGGCCGATCGGGTCCAGGACTCGGCCGCCGTGGTCCCGGCGGCGGGCGGCGGCAGCACCAGGAACGCCACCCGCACGGCGTCGCCCGTGCTGACGGGCGCCGCCTCGACGCCGGAGGGGCGACGAGCCCGGACGGCTGCGGCACGGGTGGCACCGACGGCGGCGTTCAGCGCGGCGTCGGCCTGGCGCAGCGCGATCCGGTCGCCGTGCGCACGCCAGACGGCGCTCCAGTAGGTCACCGTCGGCTGCACGTCGGCGGCGGGCACCGGCTGGGCGCTGCGGACCACGAGCACCGTCGTGCCGGCGGGTACGGCGGCCGGTTCCTGGGCGAGGTTGGCCGGGATCCGCCGGCCGAGGAGCCAGGCGGCGCGTCCGGGGGCGATGCGCGCGGACAGCTCAAGACCGGCGGCCCGCAGCGCCGCCGGGTCGCGCGCGGCGGCCCAGCGCGCGGTCCAGTACGCGTCGAGCGCGTCGATCTCGGCCGGGGTGGGCCGGGGCTCGAACTTGTCTACGGCCCACTCGTCGGGGAACACCCGGATCAGGAGCTCGTCCTCGGTGAAGCGCGTCTCGATCCGGACCGGGCCGAGGAGCACGGGGAAGTCATCACTGAGCTGAGTGTTCATGTCAGCATTTCCTGAGCGTGGACGGCGACCAGGACCGGGACCTGGAAGAGGATGTAGGCGAGGTCGGCGGAGCTGAGCCCCGCGTGCCAGAGCGGCAGGTTCTCGTCCTCGGCGCGCTGGTCGCGCTTCTCCTGGTCGTCCTCGGAACCGTCGAAGCCGACCAGGGGTACGGACACGTGGGGATCGAGTTCGAGGAAGCCGCGCCCGCTCGGGTCCACGTCCGTCCACGACAGGTCGTTCCACACCTCGACCGGGGTGGGCGCCGCGTCGTCGACCCCGAAGCGCGGGTCGCCCGGGCGCTCCTTGAGGACGAAGAACCAGCCCGCGTCGGCGGGTGGGGCGCCGCGCGCCTCGTCGGCGTCCAGGTCGAATCCGAGGAGCGTGATGTCCGGCTCGATCCTCGCCTCGTACAGCGGCAGCCGGAGGACGGAAGCGGGCGGTAGGCCGTTCTCCAGCGGGTCCACGGGCACCCGTTCCTGGGTGAGGTCGGGCAGGCCGTCCTCGCCGGGGGGCCACTGGGCCCGCTGCGCGTAGACGGCGGCTGTCGGGTACCGCTTGAGCAGTTCGCCCCGGACGACGAGGACCAGGTCCTCCTTGCGGGGGCCGCCGCCGGGGCGCGGGTTGGTGTTCTGGCCGAGTCGCGCGGTGGTGGGCCAGGTGTGGACCGGCGGGATGTCGTAGCAGCGTTCGCGTCGCTGCTCGGGGGTCTCGCCCGGGCGGAGCTGCGCGGCGCGCGGGTCCCAGAACTGCCGGAACGAGGTGCCGCGCTGGTCGGTGGGGTACTCCCGCCAGAGCAGCTCGCGGGCCATCTCGTGGTTGAGGCCCGCCAGGTAGGACTCGATGAACTCGCGGTTGTTGGCGAGCAGGGTGAGGGAGTTCTGCGGGACCAGGCCGACGTTGGGCAGGAAGGTGTCGACGGACTGGTCGAGGAGCGCCTGGTAGGTGGGCAGGTCGAAGACCGGGTAGGCCATGGCCTCGATGAAGTCGTCGGCGAACGGCCGCAGCCGCTCGGGCAGGCCGACCGAGCCGAGGAGGGTCTTGGGCACCGTGGTGTCCGCGCGCAGACCGGTCAGGACCGAGCTGATCGTGACGGCCACGTCGAGCCGTCCGCGTCGGCCGGCCCTGCCCACCGACGTGGCGACGGCCAGGCCCTGATACAGCTCACGCAGCGCGCCCTTGAAGCGCAGCGCCTCCGGGCTGTCGGTGGCACCGGGCCGTGGCGCCACCGGATCGCCCAGCTCGCGCAGGGTGAAGTCGGGGCTGCGCGGCAGGCTGTCGACCGGGTCCCCCGGCGGGCCGGGGTGCAGCTCGCGGGCGACCCGCTCGGCCGTGACGAGCCCGGCCGGGGTGGCCTTCGGCGCCGCGGCGGTGACCGCACCGGAGGGGGCGTCCATCCGCGGAACGAGCGCGTCGGGCGGCCGCTCCGCGGTGAAGGGCAGCGTCCGCATCAGCCGGGATCCCGGCCGGGTGATCCTGCGCATCGGCGCGGAGAGCGGCGCGCCCGCGACCTGGCTGGCCGCCACATGGAACCCGACCGCGACCTTCACCGCCTGCCCGTCGAGCGCCGCGGCCTCCGCCACGACGGCCGTCACCCGCGAGTGCGCGGGCGCGGTCAGACGGAGCGAACGTCCCGACGAGACAGCGGTCAGCGCTGCCGCCGTGGTGCCCTCCGGCGGGTCGAGGTGCTTGGTCTGGAGCACGTGCCCCACCTCGCGGGCCAGTTGTGCCGCACGGATCCTGGCGTTGGCGGCCAGTACGTCTCCCACCTGGGCCCAGGCGGCGGCCATCAGCTCTTCCTGGCGGGTCTGGACGACCTGCGCACCGAGGTGCGCGGCCACCCGGAAGCGCGGGTCGAGGTTGAGCCGGTGCACCCAGTTGCGGTTCTCGGGCGCGGGGACGGGGGTGCCGTCCTGACGGGTCAGCAGCCGGGGCGTGAGGGCATGCCACCGGCCGTACAGCTCCGGGGTGAGGACGGGGTCGGACGCCGTCGCGAGCGGCGGCGGCGCCTGGAGCGCGGCGTGCGCCTGCGCGGGAGCCTGGCGCTGGTAGTCGTCGGACAGGTTGACCAGCGCGGCCAGGGCCCGCTGGAAGGGGTGCGGATAGGGCGCCGCGGGCGGCGGCCGGTCGTGGAAGTTGTCCCAGTTCTCCGCCGCGTCCGGCGCGGTGCCCGGCGGCTGCGGCACCTTGAGGGCGCCACCGAGCGGCAGCACGCCGCCGAGGCCGGCCGGAGTGTCGATGCCGGGCAGGCCGAGCCCCGGCGAGCGGTGCACGTCGATGTCTCTGCGCCCGACGCGGGGGTCGGGCTGCTGCGGGCGCAGCAGCCGCACGAGGGACTCGAAGTCACCGGTGCTGCCCGTGGTGAACGACCAACGGTGGTAGTACGGCAGCTGCCCCGGGGCGGGACGGCCCGCATACGGCGGGCCCCAGCTCAGGTACAGGGCGCCGGGCGAGCCCGCCGGTTCGAGGCCGAGTCCGGCAAGGCGCCCGGTCTCGAACGCCGGTACCAGGAACGCCTCGTATGCCGTGTCCGGGCGCAGGCGGCGCGGGCACAGCAGCCGCGAGCAGGCGTTGTCGGCATTGGTGCGCAGCACCTCGCCGAGCGCGGCGAGCGCGGGTCCCGTGCTGTCCGAGGCGACCGGCCCCACCAGTGAACCGTTGACGTGCACGTGCGCCCAGGCGCCGAGCTGGTCGGGCCTGGGCAAGGTGGCCTCGGGGGAGCGCACGGCGATCACGGGCAGCGGCCCGCTTCCCTGCGGGCGTTCGGTGAACTCCGGTGCCGCGCCGTCCGGTCCGGGCCCGGCGTCGAGGACGACGAGGGCGAGCCAGGGGGCAAGGCGCTTGGTGGCGTCGTCGGGCGGGGCCGGACTGTAGCGCCAGGGGAAGTCCTCGTCGCAGAACTCGATGTGGGCGAGGTGGTTCGGCTCGTAGTTGGTGGTGCCGGGCCTCGGTTCCCTGCGCGTGATCGCGCGGGCGTCGACGCCCGTCACATCACCGGGACCGTACAGCTGGACCGTGCGCTCGATGTCCTGGGCCAGCGGGCCGCCCGCGAGCGGCTCGCCGGAGATCCGCAGCCGGACCGGGAGGGCGGCGCGGGTCGCGGTGCCCGGGTCGCCGGTGATCCGTGTCGCGATCCCCGCACGCAGCCACGGCAGGAAGGAGTAGGCGTTCGGGCTCACGAGACGCCTCCGGCCGCGAAGATCTCGGTACGCAGGGTCAGTTCGGGCACCGTGGGATCGGCGGCGGCCGTGCCGGAGCGGCTGGTGCCCCCGGTCACGAGGACCTTCCCGCCGGGCAGCGGAGCGGCGGCGAAGGCCCAGCGCCCCGTGGCCAGTCCGGCGGCCGGGGTCCAGGTGTCGGTGGCGGAGTCGTAGAGGACGGCGCTGCGGTATCCGGCCTCGTCCTTGTCGTCGGCGGCGCCGCCGACGACAAGGACCGCGCCCTGGCCGAACGGCAGCGCGCGGTGCAACGCCCGCCCGGACGGCATGTCCGCGACCGCCTGCCACGTCCCCGAGGCCAGGTCGTACACCTCGGCGGTGCGCTGACTGAACGGGTCGAACGGGCCACCGCCCGGCGCTCCGGGCGCCGTGCCGCCGGTGACCAGGACCTTCGTCGCGGAGAGCGGCGTGGCCTGGTGGTGGCTGCGGGCCGCGCGCAGACTCCCGGTCGGCGCCCACTTCCTCGCGGCGGTGTCGTACAGCTCGCAGAAGGCGAGCGCGGGGTCCTCCGCGGTGCCGACCGGCGCCGTACCGCCGCAGACCAGCACGGCTCCGCCGCTCAGCGGGACGGCGGTGTGTCCGGTGCGGGCCTCGGTCATGTCGCCCGCCGCGGACCAGGTTCCGGTCGCGGGGTCGTACACCTCGGTCGTGCGCAGGGCTTTGGTGGTCTGCGCGGAGCGGAGGGTGGTGCCCCCGGCGACGAGCACCTTGCCGTCGGTGAGCAGGGCCGCGCTGTGACCGGCCCGGGGACCCGCCATGGCGCCACTGGCGGTCCAGGCGCGGGTCACCGGGTCGTACAGCTCGGTCGTCGCGAGCGCGGGAGCGCCCGGCGCCGATCCGCTGGTGCCGCCGGTGGCGAGGACCTTGCCGTCGGCGAGAAGGGTCAAGGTGTGCAGCCGCCGGGGGGTGTTCAGGGCGCCGACGGCGAGCCAGGTTCCGGCGACGGCGTCGTAGACGGCGCTGCGGTCGACGGCGGCGGACGTGCTGTCGGCTCCTCCCGCGACGAGCACGGCGTTCCTGGCGGCGAGGAGTACGGCGCCGTCGTGCTGGCCGTACCAGGTGGCGGCTGCGGGCAGGTCGGGCGCGGACGTCCATGACCCGGTGGCCTGGGCGGTGATGCTGGTCATGGCGTGAACTCCCTCGCCGGGCGGACCCGGCACGAATGCGGTCAGGGGGCAGGTCAAGGGATCAAGGTCTCGCCCGTGAGGGCGAGTTGCAGTGGATCGGGACCGGGAGTAGCGGCACCGGCGGCGGCGATGCCCCCGGCCACGAGGACGCGGCTGTCGCCGAGTTCGGCCACGACGAAGGACCACCTGCCCTGGGTGGGCCCGGCGAGCGTCGTCCAGGTGCCCGCCGCAGGGTCGTACGCGGTCACGCTCCGGAATCCGGCAGTGAACCCCGGGCCCGCAGTGCCGCCGACGATCAGGACGTCTCCGGCGCGGGTGAGGAGCGCGCGGTGCCGGGCACGGCCGCCCGGCATGGCGGCGGCGGACGCCCAGGTGCCGGTGGCCGGGTCGTACAGCTCGGCGCAGTCGAGGGCGCGCGGGCTGAACGTGCCGTCCGGCGCGACGACCGCCTCGCCGCCCGTGACGAGGACCCGGCCGTCGGGCAGCAGCGTCGCCTGATGGCCCTTGCGGGCCGTGTGCAGGCTTCCGGTCGGGGTCCAGGTGCCGCTGGCCACGTCGTACAGCTCGCAGTACGCGAGTGCTGCGTCGCCGGTGGAGCCGGTGGGCAGCGCTCCGCCCGTGACGAGGACCCGGCCGTCGCGCAGGAGCACCGCCTGGTGGCCCGTACGGGCGTCGCTCATGGGCGCGGTGCCGGTCCAGACGCGGGTCACCGGGTCGTACAGCTCGGCCGAGCGGAGCGCACCGAAGCCCTGCCCGCCCCGGGTTCCGCTGCCTCCGGCGGCCAGCACCCGGCCACCGGGCAGCAGGGTCGCGGAGTGCGCGAACCTGGCCGTGCCCAACGGCCCCGACGCCGACCAGGTTCCGGCGGCCGGGTCGTACACCTCGGCCGAGGCCAGGGGCGCCCCGTCCGCGCCCCGCCCACCGGCCGCGAGCGCCCGGCCGTCGGAGAGCCGGGTGAGGGTGTGCAGGCGCCGGGCTGCCGCCAGTGGGGCCGTCGGCGACCAGGCGTCGGCGGTCGGGTCGAACAGCGCGGTCGCGGCGAGCGCCGAGCCCGTCGTGCCGGTGCCTCCGGCGACCAGCACCTTGCCGGTGGCCAGCGGTACCGCGTCCACCTGGGCTGCCGGAACGGGCAGGGTTCCCGCGTCGGTCCAGGTGCCGGGGACGGCGGGCGAGGCGGCTGCCTCCGAGGCGGGGATGACGTGCAGCAGTCCGTCGAGGGCCGGGTCGGCGGCGACGAAGTCGGCGAGCGCGTCGGCCGCCGTGGTCGGGCTGCGGAACGTCGCGGGCCCTCCCGATGCCCGGCGGCCGGGTGAGCCCGGCGGCAGCGCCGGGAGGTTGCTGCGTACGTACGCGACGACGAAGCGCTGGTCGGCGACGCGCACGGTCTCGGCCGTCGCGAACGGCTGGCGCAGCAGCGCCTCGTGCCGGGAAAGGGGGGACCGGCTGGTGCTGCTGCCGGGGAGGAGGCCGTCGAAGACGGCGGGGCTGACGCTGTGGAACCTCTTGGAGCGCCCGGCGGAGAACCGCGCGGGCGGCGCCGTTCCCGGACCGTTCACCGAGGCCGCGCCGCGGGCCCGGTTCGCGGAGGGCGCGCTGTCGAGGATGTGCAGCTCGTAGCGGGCACTGCGGCGGACGACCCGAGCGGTGGCCAGGGTGCCCGTGGCGGCGGTGAGTTCGAGACCGGTGTCCTGGGTCTCGTACGCGGGGCTCGACAGCTTCGCCGCGTCGCTCATGTCCTGGTACTGGGCCATGGCGAACTTGTCGCCGGTGTCGGAGACCCGTGAGACCGCTGCCCGGCGCGGGGGCGACGGTGAACCGCCTGCCGTCGCTCGCCCGCCGCGCGCCGACCTTGTCGAGACGCACGTTGAGCGGCAGCGCCCGCTGCTGCACGGACAGGGTACCCAGCGGGTGCAGCACCAGGTCGTCGGACGGGGGGAGTTGGCGCAGGCTGACCAGCGGCTTGCCGCTGCCGGTGGGCAGCCGGGTCTGCCAGCCCTCGGCCTTGCCGAGTTCGGATGCGAGCAGCGGCAGCACCAAGAGGGGCGGCAGTGTCGTGATGAGGCTCTCGCCCCAGGTGATGTCGAAGTTGGCGGAGACGGAGAAGAACAGGAACCCGATGGAGCCCTTCCCATGCGCCCGCCAAGGGGCCGGACCCTCCAGTTGGAAGCGCAGGTCGATGCTGAACACGCCGACGCCGAACGCCTTGAGCGAGACCTCCGCGCTGATGGCGATGGCGAACCGGAACGGGTTGAACTGGAACAGCGCGTCGAAACTGAGGTGTCCCTCGATGCCGAACCCGCCGAAGCCGAGACGGAGTTCGGCGTGCGCACCGAACTGCACGGTGTTGCTGGTGATGGCGAAGTACCCGGAAATCCGGATCAGCTGCTTGTCGCGGTGCAGGATGTCCAGGGACACCCGGTCGGGGATGGCGAAGGGCAGTGCCGGGGCTTGGTACGAGGGGTGGAAGCCGCCGACCGTCAGCACCAGGTCGGGGTTGTCGCCCCAGGCCACCAGGATGCCCATGCCGCCGTCGAGGGTCATCGTCAGGACGCGCGAGTCCACTAGGCGGGCCTCGAACCACAGCCGGTTCTTGCCCGGTTCCAGCGCGCCGAAGAAGTCCACCCGGAGGTCGAGGAGGGGCAGCTTCGCGTTCGGCAGGGTGGCGCGGAGGGTGCCGAGGACCGCGATGTTGCCCGGGATCTCGATGATCAGCCCGAGCGAGATGCTCACCAGCGTCGGTGTGGCCCAGCCGATCTTGGCCATGGGGCCGATGAGGAACGTGCCCCGCTCGGGCGGGAAGAACGCGTTCAGGTCGGAGAGGACGCGCGGCGCGTTGGCGATCACGTCGCGCGGGAACATCACGGATTCGATGGAGCCCGTCCGGATGCCTTCCGCGAGCGCTTGGAGGTTCATGCCGCGGTCGAGGCCGATGAGGCCGCCGACGGCGAGCAGGGTGAATCCGTAGCCGAGCTGGATGCCCTCGCCGAAGTCTGCGGTGAGGACGATCAGCAGCGAGAAGCCCTTCGAGCCGTCCGGCATCCGGGTGCTGAGCAGGCCGATGGCCTTGAGCGCCAAGAAGTCGGCGAACTCCAGCTCCATCGCGCCCGCGTACTCGCCACGTGCGGGGTCGAAGGCGAGGAACCCGCCCCCGCGCACGAGGCCCGCGTCGATGGACAGGCCCGCGCCGCGAGGCGGCTTGAAGCCCAGCGTGACGTCGAGGGGGCCGAGGTTGCCGTCCTGCCCTGGGCGCCCCTCGAACAGCGCGGTGAGGCCGACCTGGTCCACCACGGCGGTGACGGGGCCGAGTTCGGCCTTGAACGTCGCCCCGATGCTGATGGGCAGGGCTGAGCCGGAGGGCACCGCGGAGACGGTGAGGCTCTGGATGTCGACGGGGCCGATCCGTCGGCCGACGGGGATCCGCAGGTCCAGGTTGGAGGTGCCGCGGAAGAAGAAGCCGTCGCGGTGCGAGATGCCGAGCGCGAGGTCGGCGCCGATGCCGAACCCGTCGTCCGGCAGGACGGCGGCGAGGAAACCGTCGGTGTCCTCGCCGGGCCGGAAGACGAACTCCAGTCCCTTGACGTCGAGTTCGGCGAAGAAGTCCACGTCGTCGCCGTCGATCCGGACGCCGCCCGTGCCACCGACCGTACGGAGCGTCAGCCGGGTGCGGCCCGGCTCGCCCAGGAGCACGACCGGTTCCCTGTCCGCGTCCGACGCCTCGGCGGACACCTCGATCGCGCCCGCCGCGTGCACCGGCGCGTCGTCCGACTCGAACCCGAAGACCATGTCGAGGGGCTGCCCGGGACGGGCCAGCAACGCCACGCCACCCTGGAGGTCAAGACTGCTGCGTATGGTGACGGTGAGGCCGGGCGCGACCTCGAACCGCAGCCCCAACGCCCCGGTGAACGACGGCAGCAGCGCCACCCCGGGCGCTCCCTCGGCCGTCGCGGGCGGCACCCGTACGAGCCGAACGGAACCCCGTACCCGTGCGTCGCCCTCCTCTCCCGCTGCCTGGTCGACGGCGATCACACTGACGGCCTCGGCCGCCGGGTCCAGGGGGTGGGGGCGCGGTCCCTGGACGGCTGCCTCCGCGCCGTCCGAGAGCCTGTCGATCCGCACGTCGAAGCCCAGGGCCATGAAGAGGTTGTCGAACTGCTCGGCCAGCGCATCGAAGTCGAAGCCGGGCTCGCCCCAGCCGTAGGCGTTCTTCAGCACGAGCGACGGGTCGTCGAGGACCTTGGGGAGGTCGGTCACGTCGAGCGTCGTGCGGGTGTGCGCGGGACGGCCGCCCGTGGGCGGCACGTAGACCGCCTTGACGATCCCGAGTGCGCGCAGTCCGAAGCCCACGGACGGGTGGAAGCGCCGGAGGTAGCCGATGACCAGGTGGTCGAGGAGCTGACGGGGGAACTGCTCGCGGAACCCGTCGGCGCGCAGGGCGGGCGGGATGGCCGAATCGGGCGCGTCGGCGATGTCACGAATCGCGGTCACGAGGCCCCGGACGGCGGCGAACACCCGGGCCGCATCGTCGGCGGAGACATCGTCGGCGGCCGTGGCCCCGGGCTTGGCGGGCACCGCCTCGCGGACGCCGGGCGCGCCCTCGTTGAGCCCGCCGTCGCCCAGCAGCCGCCGCAGGCTGTCGTACAGCGTGTCCACGCTGGTGCCGAGCGCGCGCAGCGGGGCCGGGGGTTCGTCGACGGCCCAGCCGAGCTCCCGCAGGAGGCCGACGAAGGCCTGGGGGGAGGCGATCGCGTCGCGCAGCGGAAGGAGTGCCTGCCCGACCTCGGTGGCGAGCTTGTCGAAGGTGCCCTGTTCAGCCATGTCACGCCCTCGGGTAGTGCCGGGTGTCGAGCAGGGCGTGCTGGGCCGGGTCGACGAGGTTGACGATCAGCCACTTGCACAGGAAGCAGAACTCGCCCCGGTGGTCGTGGACGTTCTGCTCCTTGTCCTGGCCGCGCATCTTGCATTCGCCGGAGGCCCGGTAGTAGCCGCCGGCGAAGTGGTTTCCGCCTTCGAAGATGCCGACGAGCTGGTACGGGTAGCGCGGCAGCACGAACCCCGGAATGGCGACGGGCAGTTCGGTGTCGGCCTCCGTCTGTCCGCTCGGCCGCGTGATGTCGCGGTCACGGTTCAGCGGCAGGTGGTTGCGCGGATTGGCGGCGCTGTTGAAGAAGTCGAGGACCGGCTTGGGGACGATGGCCTCGTCGTTGCCCGCCTTGTCCTTCAGCGGTACGAACACCCGTGAGTTCTTGGCGAACACTCCGACGCTGCCCGGCGTGCGCAGCACGAAGGTGCCGCGGCTCTCGTCCGGCCTGTCGGCGAACGGCAGGCCCTTGAGCGCCTGCGCGGGACCGGTCTGGAGCGGGAGCTGCAGGTTGAACTCGTTCGCGGCGAAGTTCTGCAGGCTGACGGTGGCGTTGTCGGCCCATGCCTTGACCCACTTGTCGAATCCGGTCGTCCCCACGGTGATCTCGATACCGGCGGGGATCGCCTTCGATGCCTCAAGGAGCCTGCCGGACACCCGCATCCGCGGCAGCACGAACCACTTGACCTTGGCGCCGTCGAGCCGCCGGCCCGGCGGGGTGGCGGGGATCCGCAGGAATCCGATGCTCGCCAGATTGTCGAGCCTCACGTCCTGCGGGAATCCGGTGGCGTTCGCGTCGTCGCCCCCGACGTCCTCGTACTCGTCCCCGAGAGCGAAGTTGTGACCGAACTCGTGCACCACCGTGTTGATGAGGTGGCCGAACTCGACGACGCCGTGGCGATTGCCGGGCGGAACGGGCCGGGGTGGAACGCGCCGCATGATCGGCCGGCCCGCGGGCGGCGGGGGGTCCCCGGGCTTCGGCGCCGTGGTGAACTCGACCCGGTTCCGCATACCCAGGGTCGTGGCCATCAACGTCCCGTTGTTGAGCGCCTGACCGCCCAGCAGGGCGTCGTGGACGAGAACCCCGACCAGGCCGCGGCTCCGCTTGAACTTCGTGTCGTCCGGGGTCCAGACCGCTCCGATGTTGGGCGACGGCAGCTCCTCGGTGAACAGACCGTCGAGATACGCCAGGACCGAGTTCCCGGCGTTCGTGGAGCCCGACGCCGCGTACAGCTCGGGCGCGTGCCTGCGCGGGTCGAGCCTCAACGACTGGAGGGGCGGGGCTTTGTAGAAGTCGTAGAGCCGAGCGATGAACGGCTTGAGGTTGAGGTCGGCGGAATTGTCCGCCGCAGGTGGCGGTGCCGCCGTGTTGCCGACGGTGCCGATCCTGTTGCCGTCCGCCCACCGGCTGCCGAGATAAAAGCCGTGCAGTGTGTCCGCGGTCTGCAGGAACCCCTCGGACTGGTGCGCCATCCACGTCTTGATCAGCAGGTCGTTCACCCTGGACGGGTCGAAGCCGGGCAGGCCCTGGCCGCTCCACAGGGTCTTGAACCCGTCGAAGGGCCGGCTTTCGTTGCGCATCGGCAGGCCCACGCGCTCGACCAGTTCCTGGAGGGTGTAGCTGTTCGCCGGTGCCCCCGGCAGGCGCTGCGGATGCGGAATGCGGCACTGGGTGAGGTCGACCCCGGTGCCCGGCTTGTCCACGACGCGGTTGCCGATGGTGAGGTGGAGCCGTTCCTGGGACGGTTCGAAGCACTGGAAGACATTGAAATTGTCGCGCAGCAGCCCGAACGGCTCGTGCCGGGGCGCCTCGAACATCGCTTTCACGGTCCGCTCGACAATCTCGTCGAACTGCTGCCTGTCCTGCTCTCCGAATCCCTCCGAAAGGAAGATGAGGTTCGACTTCTCCTCCGGACGGGAAAGATCCTGGCGGCGTACGGTGCGGACCGTGAACCGGGGCCGGGCGAAGTTGACCACCCGCACCGGAAGGATGTTGGTCTTGCCGAGTAACGTACCGCTGATCTCGACCGGTACGTCCGACTCCTCCTTTCCCCGCAGTCTGCCCCGCTGATCGATGTCGACCTTCGTGGAATTCGCCGAGCGCAGGGGAACATATCCGTGCCCGGTGATGTCTCCCACGGCATCCGTGCCGGCTGCCGGGTGCTCACTGAACCTGGCGTAGATCGTCGGCTGCGCGTGCGCGTACGTGAGATCGCGCGCCGTCGTGAGCGAGTTGTTCCCGAACCACCAGTCGAGCATCCGCTCGTGCACCTGCAGTCTGCCCACCACGGAGCCCGCGCCGCCGTTGACCCCGACGGTGATCTGGAACAGGTAGACCCCGGGTGTCGTCGCCGTGACGATGCCGGTGGCGGGGTTCACCGTGGGGCGGTTGCTGAGCCGTTGCCCGGTCGGCTGATGCGGGGCGAAGAAGTCGACGCTGCTGTTCTGCATTTCCGGAATCAGCGTGAAGGGGCTGGGTTTGATATTGGTGAAGGTGCGGCGGAAGACCTCGATCTTGAGCTGGGGGGTGTCGTTGAGCACGACGTGCAGATCGAGGTGCGGAAAGACCAGCAGTTCGGCGGGGGTGGTGAATTCATCAACCATGATCGCTCCCGCTGGTCATTCTCCTTCAAGGCGAAGGAGCCCGATCCTGCCACCGCGTCGGATCCGGGAGAACGCGCGATACCGGCCTGGCCGGAACAAGCCGGAAAGCGGCTGGATTTCGGGATGATTCGGAATTCCGGTCTCCATGTTCCGAGGCGAGTGATGACCTCAGTGGGCGTACGAAGCCGGATGCCCGGGGACACGGCGTGGAGCGGCCCGCATCACTCGACGGTGACGCCTTTGGTGCCCTTTACCTGAAGGGCCTCGCGCGGCGGACGGCGCCCACGGATCGCGTCATGACGTCGCCCACGATGCGAGGGCTGCCATGCACGACGGTCACCTCTCGGTGAAGCGGGAGACGGCAGCGATCACGCGGTGCTGCCACTGCCGTACGGGGCGTACAGGTCGAGGAGCCGTGTGCGGGTCGAGTGCAGCCGGTGGGCGACGATACCGCCCACCCACTCGGTGACATGCCGACCGAAGAGAGGATCCTCCTGGCACATCGCCCGCACCGCGGAGGCGTCGAACTCGTAGGCCCGAACGGGAGCTGTCGCCTCGCCGCCCAGATGCCAGACGTGCGGGGTGAAGAGCCAGGACCAGCCGATGAGTTGGCTGTGTCCGAGGGTTTCGATGACGGCGGCCCGGCGACCCGGGACGTGCAGGTCCAGCGCGACCGTACCGGTACGGACGATCCAGAACCGGTCGGCGTGCCCGCCCTCCTCGAAGAGCCGCGCGCCCTGGGGGAACGACACCTCGCGGGCGATGTCCATCAGCCGGCGCTGGTCCACCTCGGGCAGCGATGTGAGCGTGCTCGGCATGGGGGAGAGGGTCATGGCGCGCCTCCAGGAGGGTGTGAGCACTCGCCACTTCCATGATGTTCCCGGGCCGTCCCGCACTCCAAGGGTCCTTCGGCCCTGTCACCCGGACACTCGGGCTGCTGGGCCGACGACGACACCGCTGGACTCACCGGCTGCTGCTCCATGTCTCCGTACCTGCCCCGGCAGCAGGTGACGTGTCGGCCCAGCGCCTCGCCGATCGTGTGAACAGGGCGGAAGATGCCGGTGAGCCGAGCCAGACGCAGCAGGCGCAGGGCCTGGGGGTGGGGGCAGACCAGCTTCAGGCCCCCGTGACGGCTGGTGACGCGGCGGTGAACGCGGCAGAGCAGGCTCAGACCGGAGCAGTCGAGGAAGGTGACCCGCGTGAGGTCGAGAACGACCAGCGGTTCGGGTCGGCCGGTCGCCGCGTCCAGCGGTGGGGTGATCGCGATGGTCGCGGCGATGTCGATTTCACCGTGGAGTTCAAGGATGGTGCGCCCTTGGACGCGGTACGTGGACAGGTGCCGACGGGAGGGGTGAGTGCCCTGAAACATGGGGTGCCGCCTCGGTGCGGTCCGCCGCCTCGTGGTCGGCGGGGGGTGGAAACACAGAGCGGGGTCACCGAGGTCTGGGGCGACCGTGGGAGAGCACGTGGAACAAGACACGCAGGAGTGCCCGCGGACGCGGGGGAGCCGACGGGCCCAGGAGCGATGGTCCGTTGGTGTGATGCCTCAAATAGTATGAGGTTCAACGTGTCCTCCCGTCGTGTGTCCGTACTGGATTCACTGGACTTTCTGGCCGGTTACGGGATCCGCCACAGGGATGGCGGGCAGCGACCCCGACCTCACATGGGGGTGTCGCGCAGCGGGCGCCAGGCCCCTGGTTCCTGGGCGACGCGGCTCGGCATCCCGAAACGGCCGCTCCCGCCCGCGGCGTCCCGGCTCACATCGGGGTACGTACCTCGTGAATGTCGTTGGATGGGTCGAGTAGTGGTTGAGGAGCAGCAGAGAGACGGCCGAGGAGCAATGGAGGCGGCATGGCAGGAAAGAGGAAGCGCCCCGGGTCGCTGCCGCGTGGCGCGTACGCGAGCGAACTGCTGCGGCTGCAGACGGAGCTGGTGAAGCTGCAGGAGTGGGTGCGTGCCGAGGGCGCCCGGCTCGTCGTGGTGTTCGAGGGGCGGGACGCGGCGGGCAAGGGCGGCGCGGTCAAGCGGGTCGCGGAGCACCTCAACCCCCGGGTGGCGCGGACCGTGGCCCTCCCCAAGCCCACAGAGCGCGAACGCACCCTGTGGTACTTCCAGCGTTACATCGCGCACTTGCCCGCGGCGGGGGAGATCGTGCTGTTCGACCGGAGCTGGTACAACCGCGCCGGCGTCGAGCACGTCATGGGTTTCTGCTCGAAGGAGGAGTACCAGCTGTTCCTCCGGCAGTGCCCGATCTTCGAGCGGATGCTGGTGGAGGAGGGGATCCTGCTGCGCAAGTACTGGTTCTCCGTGAGTGACGCGGTCCAGGAGGAGCGGTTCCGGCGGCGCCTGGAGGATCCCGTGCGGCGCTGGAAGCTCTCGCCGATGGACCTGGAGTCCATCACGAGGTGGGAGGCCTACTCACGGGCGAAGGACGACATGCTGGTGCACACCGACACCGCCGAGGCGCCGTGGTACGTGGTGGAGAGCGACGACAAACGCCGCGCCCGGCTCAACATGATCGCCCACCTGCTGGAATCCGTGCCCTATCGCGAAGTCCCGCCCCCGGTCCTGGAGTTGCCCCCTCGTCCGCCGTCGACCGGCTACGTACGTCCCCCTCGTGAGCTGCAGACGTACGTACCCGATCATGCGTCCCGGCTCTGAGCGGGCCCGCACCGTCACGTCCCCTGGGGGGGCGACGGCGACGGGGCAGGCGGTGCGGTGCGGCGCCGCGTGCGTGACCTGGCCGGGAGACCGAGGTGTCCACGCCGACGGCGAGCGTCGACGACCAGGAGGCCGCCGCCGCTCGAGGCATCCACCCGTGCCGTGCGCGAGCCCGACGAGGGCGAGGCGAGGCCACCGTGCCTCCCCACCGGCCCGCAAACCGGAAGGTGCCGCCTCATGCCCGTCAGAGGTCAACTCACCTGAGGCGGGGCAGATTTCGCGCTCACGGTCCGCTGCCCCTCCAGAGCCGCCACCCCCGCCACCACCCCTGCCAACACCACAAGCGCCACCAGCGCCGGTACCACCGCGACCACCACCCCCGCGCAGAGACACAGCGCGCCGCCGGCGATCAGCGGCACGGACCGTTGCCCGGAAGTTCGCAACAAGATCGCCGCGGCGGCGGCCAGGAACACCCCCACACCACCGGGAAGCGCCCAGGCCACCACCCCGTGCAACGGCTCGGACAGGTCGTAGTGCCCGGTGTCGGCGACCTGCTTGAGAACCTTCTTCATCCCCAACGCGGTCAGCACCACCCCACCGACGAGCGGCAGATGCAGGAAGGTGTAGACGTCACGTGCGAAGCGGATCTGGTCGTCACCGCCCAATGCCGCGAGCCGATGCTCGGCCGCAGCGCTCACCCGCCCGAAGTACACCCGCCACAGCCCCGCCACCACGAGCAGCCCCACCGCAGCCGCGCCCAATACGGGCCAGGTCAGAGTGAACCCGGACACGCCCACTCCGATGGCGACTATCGACTCGCCGAGGGCGATGATGACGATCAGCCCGTGCCGTTCGGAGAAATGCCCCGGTGAGGCCACGCGCCAGCCGGAGCCACCACCGACGAGGTAGATCCCGAAGTAGTCGACCACCACGGCGCCGAGCCAGAGCAGTACCTGCGCGAGGCCGCTGAAGGCACTGCCGACCAGGAGCAGGGCGAACGGCGGCGCCACGGAGAGCAGCGCGGTCCGCCGCAAGGTGGCCCGGAGCACCGAGTCATCCGGGGCAGACATCCAGTACGTGACGAGATGCAGCACCCGCACAGCCCCGTAGCACAGGACGAAGACGAGCGGCACCGGCAGTCCGCCGGCGGCGTCCGCATAGACGTCGGGCACGGCCAGCGAAACGACCATGACCACGGCCATCACCCCGACGAGCACCCCGAACACCGCCCCGGAGTCGGCTCGCACCACATTCCCCAGCCAGGCGAAACAGCACCAGCACCACCACAGCAGCGCGAGCACGACGCCCGCGCCGAGCAGCCGCAGCGGGGTCGGGTCGGCTGCCATGAGCGCGGTGACCTGTGTGATGGCGTACACGAAGACCAGGTCGAAGAACAACTCGGCGGGTGTGACGCGATGCCCGTCCTCCGTCGGAACGATCCGCGCACGCTCACCACTTGTGGCCACGATTCCCCCTCCTGACCGGACCCGCCGCCCGGTCGAACCCCGGCGGAACAATACCCAGTGCCGCGTAGCTGGGGGGCGGTGCGGAACACACCGACTTTCGCGCCGGACAAGCATGGGCGGGCCGGGCGGCGGAGTCCCCTTCACCAACACTCACAAAGGACCGCAAGGCGGGCCTTGGGCCTGCGTTCGGACCCGGATCTCCTCGTCAGACGAACACCAGGGCGGCCAGGCCGAGGTAGATGCCACCGGTCAGGTGGGACAGACCGCGGTCGCGGCGCGGGGTTCCGCGGAGTCGGCGGGCGAGTGTGGCGCCGACGAGTGCGTAGCAGAGGTCGAGGGCAAGGGCGACGGTCAGGAAGACCACGCCGAGGAGGAGCATGCGGGTCCGGGTTTCCGCCGGGGTCAGGCCGGTGGGCAGGAACTGCGGCAGGAAAGCCAGGAAGAAGAGGACGACCTTGGGGTTGAGCAGGTTGACGAGGACGCCGTCGACATAGAGCCGGAGCAGTCGGCGGCGAGCGGAACGGCCGACGGCTTCGGCGGAGGCGGCAGCAGCGGGCGGGCGGCAGCACAGCGCACGTACGCCCAGGTAGGCGAGATAGCCGGCGCCCGCGTAGCGCAGGACGGCGAAGGCGAGCGGGTGGCCCGTGATGAGCGTCGCCAGTCCGCAGACGGCGGCGATGACGTGAAGGAGCGTGCCGGTCTCCACACCGAGGGCCGAGACGATGCCGGCCCGCCGTCCGTCCCGCACGCTGCGGGTGACGATGTAGATCAGGTTGGGTCCGGGCACGGCCACCAGGACCAGGGAGGCGAGGACGAAGGCGGCGGGTGAGGTCATCCGCGTTCCAGTGCCGTGTGCAGCAGCCCCAGGGGCGGGGCACCGAGGTCGAACAGGGCGCTGTGGAAACGACGGAGCGAGAAGCCGCCGCCCCAGCGTGCCCTGGCCTGCTCACGCAGGTCGAGAACGGCGAACTTGCCCCAGGTGTACCGGCCGTAGCTGGGGTCGAACAGCCCGCGCTCGGCCTCGTGCAGAGCTGCCGGTCCGGCCAGTGAGACGTCCTCGGCGAACCGGGCCGCCGCGTCCGCCAGGGTCATGGCGCCGGTGTGGAGTCCGATGGCGCAGGCGAAGCGGGTGACTCTGCGCAGACCGTCCTGGGCGACCGCGACGGCGACGCGCGGGTCGCCGTCGCGGAAGCCCTGCTCCAGGGCCAGTTCCTCGCAGTAGTGGGCCCAGCCCTCGATGAAGGCATCGGAGTGGAGCGTGCGGCGGACGTCGGTCGCCGCCCGCCGCAGCGCCCTGAAGTGGCTGGCGTGCCCGGGTGCCACCTCGTGGACGGCCATGTTGGGCATCAGGGTCCGGTTGAAGCCGGTCGACAGCCACTGCTCGCGCTGCGCCCTCGTCCAGCCGGTGTCCGGGAGGGTGACGCGGAAACTGCCGGGTGCGTCGGCCTCGTGGGGCGCGGACGCGAAGAGGCCGGCCAGCGCCCGACGCTGGGAGTCGGGCATCGGCTGGACGAGCACCTCGACATCGTGGTCCGGCACCAGATCGTGCCGGGCGGTCCAGGCGACGGTCTCGTCGACGAGTGCCCCGAACTCCTCCAGCAGGCTGTCGGCGTCGGGGTGGTCGGCCTGGAGTGCCCGTACGGTGTCGGCGGGCGTGGACGCGGGGTCGATGCGGCGGAGTGACTCGTCGAGCAAGGCACGCAGTCGGTCCCGTTCCGCATCCACGCGGGCGGACATCGCGGTGAGGTCGATCGTGCAGGCTTCGGCCGCGCCGAGGAGCCGGGCGAGAGCGGGGCCGCCGAGTGCCGCTGACGGCGTGCCTTCGGCGGCGGCCCGCTCCAGGTGGGCCGTGAACCGCGCGTGCGCCCGCCCCGCGGCGGCATGGACGGGGCCGCCCCGGGGGTCGAGAAGGGCGGCCAGACCACGGGCGAGCGGCAGCGTGGCGTCGGCCAGTGCCGCGGGGACGCGGTCCAGTGCCTCGATCGCCGCGTCGACGGCGTCAGGCCACTGTCGCAGCTGGGCCGATCGGGCGGCGTCCCGCTCGGCCTTGGGCGCGTAGGGGCGGTCGTAGCCGGTCAGGTCCAGGTTCTCGATGTGCCACAGGGGGTTGCTCCGATGCAGTTCGAGCTCGCCGAACCGGACCCGGAGGGCTTCCTCCGCGGCCGCCGCGTGCGCCTCGTCGTGCGGATCCGCATAGGGCTGGGTACCGGCGGGGCCGCCGAGTGCGGCGAGGCCGCGTCGTACCGCGTCCGGAGACAGGTCCTGGACGGTTCCGTCGTACTCGTGCCGTCCGGCGCCGTCCCGCGCCGCGAGGACGGAAAGGTCGCAGACGGCTGCCAGACGCGGGTCGAGGGGCGGCGGGGGCGAGAGGGGTGAAACGGGTGAGGTGGGTGTCATGCCGCTAGCCTTTCGTCGCGGCGGCTCGTGCTCCCGTGCCAATGGAGGGGAAAGTGGACCGGAACCGTCAAGCGCCCGAACTGGACGAGCTGATCGACCTGCTCGGCGACTGGAGCTCGGGCGAGGGGCCGCTGTACCGGCGGCTCACCGACGCGCTCGGCCGGGCTGTACGGGCCGGGGACCTGCGCACCGGCGACCGCCTCCCGTCCGAGCGGCGGCTCGCCGACGCCCTCTCGGTCAGCCGGGCAACGGTTGTCGCCGCGTTCGACGCACTGCGCGGGTCGGGCCTGATCGAGACACGCCGGGGCAGCGGCACGCAGGTGTCGGGAGGAGCCGTGGCACACCGGGATCCCGTGGACGGGCGGGTCCGCGGCGGTCAGGCCAACGCAGTGGTCCAAAGGCTGATCACACAGCCGCCGAACCTCATCTCGCTCGGGCAGGCGGCCGAGGCCGGCGGTCCGGACCTGGCCCGAGCACTGCTCCAGCTGGTCCGCGAGGACCTGCCCGGGCTGATCGGTGAGGCGGGCTACCACCCGGCCGGGCTCCCCGCGCTGCGAGAGGCGATCGCCGCCCACCACACCGCTCACGGCCTGCCGACCGTGCCCGACCAGGTCGTGGTGACCACGGGTGCCACGCAGGCCGTCGCCCTGAGCGCCCAGCTGTACCTCGGGCGCGGGTCCACCGCCCTCGTGGAATCCCCCGGGTGGCCCGGCTGCCTGGACGTCCTCAGGGCGGCCGGCTCCCGGCTCGTCGGCGTCCCGCTCGACTCCGACGGGGTCCGGATCGACCGGCTGGCCACGGCGCTCGCCGAACACCGGCCCGCGCTGCTCTACGTCATGCCGACCTACCACAACCCCACCGGCACACTGATGTCCGCCGGACGTCGTCGCCGGGTGGCCGAACTCGCCGCCGAACACGGCGTCACCGTCCTGGAGGACAGCGCCCACGCGGCGGGGCTCGCCCCCGGTCAGGCTCCGCCGCCGATCGCCGCGACCCCCGCCGGGGGAACCGTGCTGACGGTGGGTTCGCTGGCAAAGGCCGTATGGGGCGGTCTCCGGATCGGCTGGATCCGCGCGCCGCAGGACACGGTGGCGCGCCTGGCCCGGCTCAAAGCACTCAATGACCTCGGCAGCCCGCTCCTCGACCAGGCCCTCGCCGTCCGGCTCCTCCCCGAGCTCCCGGCCCTCGCGCCCGAACGGGCCCGCATCCTCCGCGAGCGGCTGACCACCATCACCCGGCTGCTCGCCGAGGAGCTTCCGGACTGGCGCTGGCAAGCACCGCACGGCGGCTCCGTGCTGTGGGTCCAGTTGCCCGCGGGCACGGACGCCCGGCTCTACGCACAGGTGGCGCTGCGCCACGGCGCGGAGGTCATCCCAGGCGCCACGATGGACGTGACCGGTGCCCATGACGACCACATCCGCATCCCCTACTCCTTTGCCCCGGAGACCGCGACAGCACTGGTCGACCGCCTCTCTGCAGCCTGGACCGCACTGTCCCGCAGCAGTGGCCACCCGCGTGCCTCAACGCGCCAGTAGGGACGGTAGCGCGACCCTGGGGAAGGCTGAGAGATCGTCCTCTCCCGTTGTTCCATCCTGGGATGCGAATCTGATCCGGTGATGCCGGGGCGCGCCACTCGCGGTCGTGCGCACGGGTGCCGCGGCTTGGCCCACCGAAGCGGTGCCCGGCCAGGACCGGGCACCGACGCGCCCAGGCGGCCGCCGCTGGGCACAACGTCGTCGCAGGGGCGGGGCCCTGAGCCACGCACCCCGTCCGGAGCGCGCACGGGGCACACACGCCCCCCGGTTCACCGCTAAGCGCCCCGCTGGAGAAGTGCACCGACCCGCCGCCCGGCACTTCCTCCTTGAAACGCTCAGTTCCCCAAGAGGCGAGGGGTACGGAGGGGACGGCATGCGTGGGCGGGAAGTCTGGACACGACGCAGGCTGTGGGTCGGGGTCGGCTGTGCGGCGCTGGTCGTGCTGGCCGTCACGCTGCGCCGGGTCGGCGGTGGGCACGGTGAGCAAGTGCAGTACGACGGCCCCGCGTTCGTCGTGTCCGTGGTCGGCGTCGTGGTGTCCGTCGCAGCCCTGCTCGTGGACGTCCTGCGCCGCGCGGAAGCGCCCCCGGAACCCGGCATCGTGTTGCGCCAGACCGCTGATGCGCTCGCCGAGGCGGTACGGGTCCAATGGGCACAGGAGGCGCGACTGCGGCGGCTGCAGGACCCGAAGCCGCTGAACGTCCGCTGGAGGTGGGCCGACAGACTGCTCACGGACGACACACGGAACATCCGGCACGGGCGTCCGATGCCGGAGCCCCGGCCCGGAGACACCTGTCTGGCGTCGATCGCCACGGCCTTCGAGGAGGTGCCGTCCAGGCGCATGGTCGTGCTCGGAAGCCCTGGCTCGGGCAAGAGCGTGCTCGCCGTGTGCTGCACGCTCGACCTTCTGAGGAAGCGCACACCCGGCACGGCGGTGCCCGTGATCTTCCCCCTGGCGGCCTGGGACCCGGGCACCACCGCCCTGCGCGCCTGGCTCGTCGAGTGGCTCGCGGCGGAGTACCGGCCGCTGGCGGCCACCACCGACGGCACCGTCCTCGCCGGGGCGCTGCTCGACGCAGGGCTGATCGCGCCTGTCCTCGACGGTTTCGACGAACTGCCCCCGGCGCTGTACGGCACCGCGATGCGCAGGCTCAACGCCGAGCTGGACGACGGCATGCCGGTGCTCGTCACCTCACGGACCACGGCGTGGCGCAGCACGGTCGCGTGCAGCGACGTACTCACGGGTGCGGAGGTCCTCGAGCTGCTGCCGCTGGAGTTCGCCGAGGCGAAGTCATATCTGAAGCGCACCGCGCGTCCGTTACGCGGACCCCGCGATCGCCGCACGACGGTGTGGACCCCGGTCCTGGACTCCCTGCAGGAGGACTCGCGCACCCCGGCAGCCCGCGCGCTCCTGCAGATCCTGACCAACCCCCTCATGGTGGCCCTGGCCCGCACGGTCTATGGCGACGAGTCCCGCGACCCCCGAGAGCTCCTCGACGATCCTCGTTTCGGGACGACGGCCGGAATCGAAGAACACCTCCTCGACGCGTTCGTACCGGCCGCGTTCGGCGACGGAGACGCCGACTCACGGTGGCGCGCCGCGGACGCCAGGCGCTGGCTGGCCTGGCTCGCCCGCGAGTTGGAGCGGCGAGAGACCAAGCGGCTCGCCTGGTGGGAGCTGTATCTCTGCCTGCCGCGGGCGCTGCGGCTGGCGGCGCCCGCGCTGCTTGCGCAGGCGCTCACGTTCGTCCTGGCCGTCCCCATCCTGCTCTCCAGCGTCGGCGGCGACGTCTTCGTCTTCGACGACAGGCCGTCGCTGGCCGCCAATCTGGTCGGCAACCTGGTCGGATTCGCCGGCGGGCTGGCGCTGCTCCTGCCCGTGTCGGCGGCGCGAAGCGAAGGGCGCACGGCCCTGCCCCGGCAGCTCACGGTCTGCATGGCGACGGCCGCCGCGGCCACCCTCGGGTACGGCTTCACCGGAGGCTCCGTGCAGTTCGGGCTGCAGTTCGGCACGGTCACGGACGGCTGGGCGGCCGAGCTGTTCGGGGGCGCGGTCTTCGGCGTGCTGATCGCCCTGTACTTCGGGGTCGCGGGGCTGGCCCGCCATGCGGTGCCGCTCGGGCTGCCGTGGGCGGGCAGCCCTTCCGGTCGGCTCGCGGCAAAGGCCGGGAGCGGCCTTCTCGCCCTGGCGGGGCTTGTCATCGTCAGGCCATGGCTGGTCGGGCACGGCCTCGGCACGTGGCCGATGGTGGCCGGCGCCCTGTGCTTCGCCGCGGCCCTGTGCCTGTGGGCGGCAGCGGGGCGACAGGGGGTGCGGACGACCGTTTCCCCTGCCGGTGAGGGCCGTATCGCCCGGCGTTTCGTGACCGGGCTGCTGCACGGCTGGGCTGTGTGCCTGCTCGTCGGAGTGGCGGCGGGCGGGACGGTGGGCGCCGTCGCCTGTGCGTTCTCCGCGGTGGAGACCTCCAGGGCGCCCGACCTGGACGGCAGGCGGCTCGGGAAGTGGTCGCACCAGGAAACACCTGACGGCGTCCGCACCGTCGGGTCCTCGACGGAGATCCCCGTCATCCTGGTGTACCCACACGCAGGCGCCCGGCCCACGGCGTATCCCCACGGCAGCCATCCGCCGAGCTGCGAACGGAACTGCGAGCCGTTCGACTCACAGGTGACCTTCCGCGTTGCCCAGGGCGACCTGCGCATCCTCGTCGACGGCCATTCCGCGGCCGATGCGGTGAACATGCTGCCGGAGCTGCCCGAGCAGTCCCGGACCTGGCTCGCCCAGAGCGCCGCCCGGCACCCGTTCGACCGGTTCCTGCTCCCCGGCGCCATGGGCGGAGTCCTGATCGCGCTGATCGGCGGGCCCGCTTCGGGCCTCTACCGTGCGCTCAGTACTCCCTCCGACCTCATCCGGGCGGCAAGCCCGCATGTCATCCTGCGCACCGACCGCATGGCGTCGCTGTCCCGGTCCGGAGTCGTGGCGGTCATGACGGGCGGGGTGTGTGTCCTCCTGGCCTGGGCGTTCGCGGCGCGGGGCGGGCTCGACCATGTCGCCGCGCAGATGTGGGTGCCGATGGGCACCGCCGCACTCGCGCTCACCGCGTGGGGCCAACTGGCCGTTGCCCGTGTCTGGCTGGCCCTGACGGGACGGCTGCCCTGGCGCATCATGACGTTCCTCGATGAAGCGCACCGCAGGGGAGTGCTACGGCAGTCCGGCGCTCACTACGAGTTCCGTCATCTGCGCATGCAGCAGCGGCTCGCCTCGGCCACCGAGGTGCCGCAGGAAAACCCCCGGGCTACCGCGCCCACGGCATGACCGCCCAGGCCGCCCTGCGACCCGCGCGCGACGAACCGGATGAGTCCGCCAGAGCCTCGCCGCATGCACGGGCCGTGGCATCGATCGGCAGGATCCTGGTGGGCGGGGAGGGGCGGGGCCACCTCCGGAGCCCGGGGTGAAGGAGGCGCCCGAACCTCACGGCGTCGTCGTCCCTGCGTCGCTACGCTGTCGTCCGGGGGAGTGGCCGATGGCGTACGACGGCAAGGCACAAGACCGCGGTGACGGAACGGAAGCCCGCAGGGCAGAGACCGACCGGCCTCACGTACACAACGAAACCCGCGACAGCATCATCGGCACCAACGTCCAGATCGGGACACTGAACGGGTCACTCCATCTCGGCCGAGACACCGACCCGGCCCGGCTCCGGGCCGCCAGGCCCGCAGTCGTACCCGTCGCACAGGCCCTGCTCCACCCCTACCTGCTGGGCGTGCACCGCCCGATCAAGGCAGCCGAAGGAGGACTGCCCGCCTACGTGATCCGGGCACACGACCGCGAACTGGCCACCCGGCTGACCACCTCGGACCATTCAGTGGCCGTACTGGTCGGCAAGTCCTGCACAGGCAAGTCCCGGGCAGCCTACGAAGCCGTGCGCACCTGCTACCCCACGTGGCAACTGGCCGCCCCGACCAGCGCCGAGAGCCTCGTAGCACTGCTGGACAGCGACGCGATCACGCCCCACACCATCCTGTGGCTGGACAACCTGAACCTCCACCTCCTGGGCGAGACCGGCGAACAGGCCGCCGAGCGCCTGCGCCACCTGCTGAGCGAGCCCGGACCCGTGGCCGTCATCGGCACCATCTGGCCCGCCTTCTGGCACACCATCCGCTCTGGCGCCGACGGCCAGCACAGACACGCACAAGCACGAGCACTGCTCCGCCTCGCAGCCCCGGCCATCGACGTGCCGGACACCTTCACACCGACCGAACTCACCCAAGCCGAGAGCCTGGCAGTCTCCTCCGTTCCTCTGGCAGCGGCCCTGAGCGCGCACTCCGGCACCAGACGCCTCACCCAAGTCCTCGCCGCAGGCCCTGAACTCGTCACCCGCTACCACAGCGCCGACGACACCACGCGCGCGGTGATGACCGCCGCACTGGAAGCCTGGCGACTGGGCTGGACCACCCACCTCCCGCACGAGATGCTCCGCGCCGCGGCCACGGGTTACCTCCCGGCCGACACGGCACTGCCCGACGACTGGTTCGACCAGGCCATCGCCTACGCCACCGAACCGGTACTCGACGCGGCAGCCCCGCTCACCCGCAAGCAACTCACCGGCAGCCCACCCAAAGACGCCTACGCCGTGGCCGACTACCTCGCGCAAGAGATCGTGCTCGCCAAGCCGAACTGCCGGGGACCCAAAGAACTATGGGACAGCACCCTGACCCACGCCCACTCCGCCGATGCCACCTCACTGCACCAACTGGCCACGAGCGCCATGCAACGCGGCCTGTACCGGTACGCCCTGCGCCTGTGCGGCGCAGCCGCGACGCGTGGGGACGCCCTCGCCCAAGTACAGGCGCTCACCCTGCTGAGCCACATCGGCGAAGAACAACTAGAGCGGGCCACCACCCGCCAGAAGTGGCTGCTGCGCCTCATACGGGCCGCGCCCTCGCTGCTGTACACGGCCGGCTTCGCCGCGTACGCCAGCCAGAGCAACCTCACCGCCGGGCAACTGGCCGCCCTCACGGCCGCCCTCGTCGTCGTACTCGGCGAACTGCAGTACCGGCGGCACACGAACGCCCGCAGACGGCGGGCGGACGCGCGCAGCAGGGAGCGCCGATTCCTCACGACGGCCGCCGCGAAGATGCGTAACGGAGATGTCGAAGCGACCCTCGCACTGGCCTCACACCACACAGACAGGGCCGACTACGGAGCCGCGATAGCCTGCCTGCGCCGCCTGGAAGTCTGCGACTTTCGCGACCGGCCGGACGACTTCGCCCCGAACAGCGACTGGTACCCACGCTTCGCTGAACTCCTGGGCCTCGCCGGCAAGCATGACGAAGCCGAATGCCTCCTGCGCGCGGCACTGGAGGCAAACTTCCCTGCCCTCACACAGGACATGCCCGAGTTCCGCGCCAACTGCACCATTTCACTCCTGAGCGCGCTCGCCGCCCAAGGCCGCACTCAAGAGATGGCCGAAGTCCAAGAGCAGGCTCTACGGGACCTACCGAAGGAAGTGCACCCCTACCTGACCGACACCGCGGCGACGATCGCCGCCGAAGAGGCCCGCAACACCGGCCTGGACGACGAGGCCGAACTCAGACGGGCCTGCGCCACCGGAACGCGATGGTCGATGCAGCGACTCCTTCACCGACTACGCAGAACCGGACCAGCCGAGGAGTTCGACCGTGTACGCAGGTTCGGACTGGAGCCCGGGGGAACGACCGCCGCTCCCTGGGGACGAGAAGAGCTTTCCTCTGACGAAACAAGCGCCGTGTTCGACGGGCTATGAGCGCAGCCATCTCCGCCGAATCTCACCCATCTGACGGGAGTCGGGTGTGGCGTAGCGGTGGCGGTGATTACTGTCTGCGCCGCGTGACCTTGTCGCGGTGTGGGCTGGAGAGGGCGGTGAAGGCGGCCGTCCGGTACGGAGTCGAGGCGGTCGTCCTGCGCGGAGAGGAGGATGCCCGGTCGAGTAGCGATCGGCTCGGCGGCCCTGCGGGCAGGCACTGGCCTGTCGCTGCGCTGTCAGTGGTGGCGGCGGCAATCCAGGCGTGACTTCACCCGAACGCCTCGACGGCTTCCTCACCGAACTGGGGCCTGAGGAGGCGGCCACGTTCACGGCCGTGCGCGGCGGCGACGAGGACGCCATGATCCGACTCTTCGGTGGTGACCCCGAACGGGCCCGCCCCATGAACCTGGAGAAACTGCGCGACCACTACGACAAGGACCAGATCCTGGTCTCCCGTTCGAGACCGGCGGTCGTCGTCGTGGAGAACAACGCCCACCACGCCCGCTTCTACCAGAGGACCGCCGAGCCCTCCCAGGTCCTCATGGTCTACCCGTGGTCGGACCGCGCTTCCCAATCGGGATCTGCGGATGATCCGGTGAGTGCGGGCCGCGGTGAGGTGACGACGAGCATGGTCACCCACTCCACGAGCGCATGGGGCAGGTCGAGTGCGGCAGGATAGATGCCCAACGAGGCCCCCGAGCAGCGTGGTTGAGACGTCAGATATCTCGATCAACAGCTCGGGGGCCTCGCTCATTGCGCCTCATGGACCGTCACCCGATCAGTGGCCACTCTGAAACAGCTCATTGACCGGCATAGCCGCGATGGGGGACACGGCGGGACCGGCGCCGGCCGGCACCCGGCGTGCAGAGGTCAGTGCGGCAGGCCGTCAGCTGCCCTGTGTCATGCAGGGGCCGGAGCGGGGCGCGTCTTGTCGGTCCTGTGTCAGACGGCGATGCCGCGCCAGGTGTAGCCGGCTGTCTGCGGGCGTCAGTGGTGGCGGGGAGCTGGCGCCAGTCGGCGAAGACGTATTCATCGGAAGGCGGGACGGCGGAAGGGTAACCCTATTGCCATCTCGGAAATTTCTAATCGACCTAAGTCGAGTCTCTGGCTAAAGTTTTATCGCAGCAGGAGGAATGGGGTGGGTGGCAGTGCTTGCAAGTCGAAGCGGCCATCCGTCATTTTGACTGAAAAGGAAAGGGGTGCGCCATCCTCGACGGCACCTGCTGCCCATCGACCGCATCGCCACCGACACCCTGTACTACTCCGGGAAACACTAACGCCACGGCATGAACGTCCAGGTCCTCACCGATCCGTTCGGACGGCTGCTCTGAGCCTCGCCGGCTCTGCCTGGCTCGACCCACGATCTGACCGCCGCCCGGCAGCACGGAATCATCGACGCCCTCGCCGCAGCGGGCCTCAAGTCGTGGGCGGACAAGGCGTACCAAGGAACCGGTGGGCACGTCCGGGTCCCGTTTCGGGACTGTCGCCTCAAGCAGTGGAAACGCCGCCACAACACCACCCACGCCAAGATCCGTTGCCTTGGCGAGCAGGCCATGGCCACCCTCAAGGGCTGGCGGCTCCTGCAGAAACTCCGCTGCAGTACCAACCGCATCACCAACGTCGTGAAGGCAGTAGTCGTCCCTCGAAGGTCGCCGCTTCTTGCGTGGGCAAGCCGAAAGAGACCGTCTTTCGGAAGCATGACAACAGGCCGGTGATGGTGCCGTTGCGCTGTGGCGCCAAGAGGTGGGGGCTACAAGCATCTGTCGGACACACGCTTTTCCCACGGGCTGACCATCAACCGCCACGCCCACATGCTCGGATACGTCGGCACATGGGGTTGCGGAAAGCGTCCTGTGGTCTGGCTCTGAACCACTGAGGTTGGGGGCGGGCCCTGAGACGTCACGGATCTGCCAGGGCCCGCCCCGTGCTGCGGGCCGGGACCCGGCCGCGCTTCGCCGCAGTTCAGGGCCGTGCCGAAACCGGATCGGCGCGCGTTACGAGGACGAGCTCCGGCCGCGCCGGCGGACCTGGTCGTCCTGTCCGTGCCTTCAGTTCGGCGAGGCGTGCGCCGGTTGGCCGTAGCCACCGGCTGGTCCTCGGGCCGCAGCAACTGACGGACACGCCACTTGGTCCTGGGCGCGCACCATCTGGCGGCAGTGCGAGCGGCGGTGGGTTCCGGCGGCGATCTCACGGAGCTCTCCACCAGTACTTTCCCTCGCAGCCACGTCGGCCGTCACGGGCACGTCGCGTCTTCGACCGTGACTCGGGCTTCGCCCCGGCCTAGTGAGCGCAGCCCTTCACCGAGCTGGTGCGCCGTTCTGCGGCCCGGCGGACGAGTATGGCGTGCAGGTCTCGTTCTTCCGCGGGCGCCGTGGATGTGTGACGCCGGTGGATCATGACGCGGAGTTCGGTGGTGTCCTCCGCCAGCGGACGGCAGATGATCGTGCCGCTGCGTTCCAGGGGGTCGTCGAGCACGCTGTAGTCGGGCAGCACGGTTACTCCGAGGCCCTCGGCCACCATGAGCTTGCACATTTCTGCGCCGTCGGTGGAGTACGACAAGGAGGGGGTCCTGCCTCTGAGAAGCCGGTGGATGCAGCGGTGCATGGCATAGCCGGATCGCATCACGATCAATGGCTGGGCCAGGAGGTCGGTGACGGTGACCGCGTTGAGCGTGGCCAGTGGGCTGTCCCGGCGGACGCACACGACCGGGTGTCCGCGCAGCAGTTCCGTGGAGTGCAGGCCGGGCGGCGGGTCATCGTCTCGGAGGTAGCTGACCAGCCCGAGGTCGAATCCGCCCTCAGCGAGTTGTTGCTGGATACCGTCCTGCTGGTCTGCGACCACTTCCACCGGGGTCGATGGATGGGCGGTGCGGAATTCCCGGATAGCCGGCGTCAGGAGTGTGACTGTGGCCGCGTTGACCGTGCCCAGCCGTAGTCTGCGGCTGACTCGGTGCTGCATGTCGGCTGCCTGCCGCAGCCGGTCGACCGCGTTGAGCACTTCGTTGATGTGCGGCAGCAGTTCACGGCCTGTGTCACTGATCCTTGCCCCGGAACGCTTGCGTTCCAGGAGCTCCACTCCCAGTTCTCGCTCCAGGTTGCGGAGTGTCTCGCTCAGCGCTGGCTGTGACAGATGCACTTCCTCTGCAGCGCGGCGCAACGACCCCAGTCGCGTGACTGCCGCCAGGTACTCCAACTGCTCCACACGCATGGCTAGAACCTCCGGCTACATCATAAACCGGCTAATTTACCGGGCGAAGACGGGGTGAAAGGTTTTCCCAACCGCCATGCCGGAAATTCCCCGTAGGGCCAGAACGGGACAGCAAGTAGAGTCGGCGTAGGGTGCAATGAATGCGGCCCGCCGACAGCATTGGAGTGGCCGCCCGAAAGGCTGCCGCCGGAAAATCTTTCGCTCGGCGTCCACCATGCGGTGGCAATCACGAAGTGGGAGTGGGCAGAAACTCAAAGGATTTGCCGAAAGTCGAAACGAAGGATAGATTCCGCGGTGTCCCGGCGGAAAACGTTTCCAGGCTGGGTGAAGAAATCCCTGACCGTAGGGGGGTGATATCCACCGAGGTGTCCGTTGAATGGCTCATGGGCATCATTCCGTGATGCGCCGAACCTCCTGATGCCGCATTTCCTGGGGCGCTGACTTTAAGCCCCCCGTGTGCCCCACGGGTTTCCCCTCCCCGTGGGGCACACGCCCATACCGATATGCGCAAAATTCTGAGTTATCGGGTCTTGGCGTGTTGACCTGGGTGTATCCGCCGGGTCTGGTCGATCGGGTGGTGGCCGCGTGGGGCCGGACCGAGTAGCACAGACGGCTGCTTCCGGCCCGGCTGGTGGTCTACTTCGTTCTCGGGCTGGCTCTGTTCTCGCCCGCTCCGCATCTCGAGGTGCTGCGGCATCTGGCCGAGGGTCTACGCGGGGTGGGCTTGTGGGGTTCGTGGCAGACACCCACGAAGTCCTCCCTGTTCAGGGCCCGTGACCGGCTGGGATCCGAGCCGCTGCGGGTGCGGTTCGCCGCCACTGCCCAGCCTCCGGCCAATGGGAGGCCACCAGGGGCGTTCTGGCGGGGCTTTCGTCTGATGGCCGTGGACAGCACGTGCTGGGACGTGGCCGATACGGTGGCGAACGAGCAGGTGTTCGGTCGCCCGGGCAACACCCGCGGCACGGACAAGTCGCGTTTCCGCAGGTGAGGATGGCTGCTCTGGTCGAGTGCGGCACCCACGTGGTGCTGGAGGCGGAACTCGGTGGCTGCCGGGTCGGAGAACTTGCCCTGTCCGCCCGCCTGCCGGCACCGACGGCAAGAAGCGTGACCCGCAACGAGTCCGCCGTGGTTCTGTCCAGCAAGACCCCGGACGGCGTGCACCAACAGATCTGGGCTCATCTGCTGGTGCACCACGCACTGCGGTCCCTGATGTGCAGAACCGCCGCCACCCCAGGGCCTGGATCCCGACCGGCTGTCCTTCACCGACACCCTGCGTTCAACCCGCTGCAGTGTCACCACCTCGCCAGGCGTCTTTTCCCCCTGAACACGAACCGCGAGCACACCAACGACTCGGTGTACGGCTCCTTCTGTGCACCGGACGAGTCCATCACCGCAGTACACGGCTTGGTTTGCCTGTAGGTCTACGGGGTGACCCACTGAGGGCGGCGGAGCAGCCCGACACCACCGACCTGGAATGGCTGCCAATCCCTTGCTGCCGGTGGCGGCCTGCCAGACCCCGCGCGGCGGCAGGCCGAGGCCTATCTGCGGCGCGAGATCGTCGATGCCTGCGCTGTCTCGTCGACACGGCTGTGAAGGGTCCGTCCTGCCGAGCGACTATCCGCCCTTCCGGACAGTCTTCGGCTTCTTCAACCGCGGGACCATGGGAACCTCCCCGCACCCGTTGGCAGCAGGGATCGACTCGCAGGCCGTCAAGGCCGCGAGTGGCTCACGCCACGTCGAGGGCGATGAACACTGCGAGCAGCGCACAGATCGCGGCAATCGAGTTGATCACCGGCGTCCAGGGGCCGTACAGCCCGAAGCAGAAGATCCCGGCAAGGGCGCCAAGTCCGAGGAGGATGAACAGCGGCGCCGCCAGCCTGGATAGCAGGGAGAAGCTCCGTGCGGGTGCGCGGCGCAGCCTCGATGGCCGCTCAGAGGTGCCGTGCAGTACGTACTGGGCGATCCGGCGCAGGTTGGGCGCTTCAAGGGCCGCGCCGTGGCCTCCGGGGTGGTAGTAGACCTCGGTCTTGACCGTGAGGTCGTCGTCGAAGCCGACCACCCCGCCGGTGCCGATGTCGCGCATGCCAAATCCCCGCAGCCCGGCGCAGAGGATTGCGACGGGGATGTCGCGTACGGCGCGCTCATTTCTGATCTGGGCCACTTGGGCCTGGTCGACGCGCTTGGCCCAGTCGTAGGACGGCGGCAGGACACTCCCGGCCAGCAGCACACGGTGGAACCTCATGCCCGGGATACGGCTGAGGCTATGGCCGAGGAGGTACGTACCGTTGCTGTGGCCGACGAAATGGAACGTCGCCTTGGGGTTCTTGGCGAGGTGTTCGGCGTACACGTCCCCCAGCCAGCCGACGTACTTGCGGCGGGTCACCGGGAGGATGAACTTGCGTGCCGAGAACCGGCCGTATGTGGCGCCCACCACCTCGGTGCCGGGGTGTTCCGCCTTGAGTAGCTCCTTCAGGTCGTTCACCCAGGTCGTGTTGCCTGCGCGGATGCCATGCAGGAGGATCACGATCTGTTTCTCCGGCGTGCCGATCTCCGGGACGACCGCCGGGCTGCGGGGGGTGATGAACGCGTTCGCGATGAGCTTGAAGCGGGCGTCCGGGTCCTGCGCGATGTCCAGCCGCAGGAGGTTGTTGTGATCGGCGTCGGCGAGGAACTCCTGCCAGCCTGTGGGGAACAGATGAATGTCGCTGCTGTCGTCGCTGGTGACGAGGTTGTCTCTGGTCCCGATGTACTGCACGACGAGCGGCGGGTGGTCCTGCGTGTTGATCTCGCGGATCCAGGTGATCCGCAGGTTGGTGATGAAGTCCGACCCGCGCAGCAGATCGTGCACCAGCCACCGTCTGAGTACGGGCAGGACCCGCGCGCACCAGGCCATCGGGGGCAGCCACCACGTCCTGTTCCAGGACACGTCGACACCCCGGTTGAGGATCGCGAACAGCACGATGCGATCGACTTTCCCTGCCCACGGGCGACGCTCGTGCGCTCCGTTCACCCCCAGGGCGTTGAGGTACGCCTGCCGTAGGACAAGACCACCGAGGCTGTGGGCAACCAGGACCACCTCGTCGTAGCCGCCGGCAGCGACCCAGTGCTCGTGGATCCGGGCGCCGGCGGTCGCTGCCAGCTTCGCGACGGAGCCGTTCTTGTAGCCGAGACCGTCGTGCGGCACGACGACCCAGTCGCAGTCCGGCCCTCCGTAGCCGTCGAGCTCCGCGAGCCGCCGCCTCAGCGTGTCCCATGGCGCTGTCCTGCCCGTGATGGCCGGTACGAAGATGACAAGTCGCCGCGCCACAGTCCCCCTCCCCACGCCCGACGGCGTCGCCGCGGGTTGCTTCGCCGACCAGCGTGGCACCCAGGGGGACACTGCGGCGGCACTTTGTCGAACAAACGCGGCCGACGGTGTGGTGCGTGCAGAATGGCCACGCAGGCGGAGGGCTGATCCGGTTCCCGCGTAGGAGGCTGTTCCAGGAGCATGCGGTTTTCGGCTTCGAGGGCCGCCTCCTTGCGGGCGGTCGCTGCTGCCGCCGCCCGCGGACCGTCTTGGGCGAGGTGGGCGCGGACGGTCTCGGCTTCAGCTTTGAGGTCGCGGTGGCGTTGGAGGTACTGCGGGTTGACGGCGGCCCGCCGGGTGATCTCCGCGTCGGAGAGGGCCTGGTGGCTCCTTAGACGTCATCTCATTTGGTGAGTCTGCGGTAGCAGATGAGGGTGCAGGCGATGCTGGTGAAGGCCAGGAAGTGCTCGGCTTTGCGCTCGTAG